>NZ_LT599032.1:0-1300239 GCF_900079725.1 uncultured Dysgonomonas sp. | reverse complement strand
TCAAAATAGAGTGGGATGCCCTTAATAACCATGTGTATATGACAGGTGAAGCTGTTACTGTATTCGAAGGTGAATTAATTGGCTGATGTGCCAATTTGCCAATATGGAAATTGATTAATAAATTAAAAAAGGAACGGATTGATTGTATGCCCTGCATTGGCATATTATCTCATTATCAAATTAGAAAGATGATTTTAGTAAACGAAAATTATACAAAGCTCCCGGGAAGCTACCTGTTCTCGGATATTGCACGCAAAGTAAACGAATTTAAAACTGCACACCCCGACGCAACTATTATCCGTCTAGGTATCGGAGATGTAACAAAACCTCTACCGCAGGCTTCGATAGAAGCAATGCATAAAGCTGTGGACGAGATGTCCGATGCCGCGACATTCAGGGGATATGGGCCGGAGCAGGGTTATGACTTCCTTGTAAATACAATTGTAGAAAATGATTATAAGGCGCGCGGACTGGATATTTCTGTAGACGAAGTATTTGTCAGTGATGGTTCTAAAAGTGATACAGGTAATATAGGAGATATTCTCGGACTTGATAATATTGTAGCCATTACCGATCCTGTATATCCGGTTTATGTGGATACCAATGTGATGGCTGGTCGTGCGGGTGATTTGCAGGAGAATGGAAAATGGAGCAAGGTTGTATATCTTCCTTGCACTGCAGAAAATGATTTTGTACCTTCTCTACCAACCGAAAAAGTAGACATTATATATCTATGCTATCCTAATAATCCGACAGGTACTACACTGACAAAGGATCAACTGAAAGTGTGGGTAGATTATGCTTTAAACAATAAAGCGCTTATCCTATTCGATAGTGCTTATGAAGCTTTCATAACCGAAAGTGACGTACCTCACAGTATTTACGAAATAGAAGGTGCTAAGGAAGTGGCTATCGAGTTTCGCAGCTTTTCCAAAACTGCCGGATTTACAGGTACGCGCTGTGCATACACTGTCGTGCCTAAAGCGCTGATGGGGTATACTAAAACAGGTGAAAAGGTGTCATTGAATAAATTGTGGAACAGACGGCATACTACTAAGTTTAATGGTGTGCCATATATTATACAACGTGCTGCCGAAGCCTGTTATTCCGTAGAGGGTAAAAAGCAGGTGAAGGAGACGATCGATTATTACCTGAATAATGCTAAGATAATTCGCGAAGGGCTTAGCGAGCAAGGGTTGAAAGTTTATGGAGGAGTAAATTCTCCTTACATATGGGTGAAAACCCCGAACGGTATTACGTCCTGGGGATTTTTCGACTATCTGCTCAATGAGTTGAATGTAGTAGGTACTCCCGGTGTTGGTTTCGGCCCAAGTGGAGAGGGTTATCTGCGATTGACGGCATTCGGTACATTAGAGAATACGAAAGAGGCGGTGAGCCGTCTCAAAAAGATTTCTATTTAAAATCAAATCATATATAACTCAATAAAAATAAGTTTATGACAAAGTTACGTTTTAGAGCAGTAGCGATGGCCTCGGAAAGAAAACCGGTAGAAGTGGAAAAGCCCGGAAAGAAGACATCGGAATATTATGGAGAGAAAGTTTTCAATCGTAAAGCTATGACCAAATACCTTTCGAAAGAAACTTTCAAAGCGCTGAATAATGCTATCGATAAAGGAGGATCTGTAAATCGTAACCTTGCTGAGCACGTAGCTGCAGGTATGCGTATGTGGGCTTTGGAAAACGGTGTGACTCACTATACTCACTGGTTTCATCCGTTGACAGACGGAACTGCCGAAAAGCATGATGCTTTCGTAGAGCATGACGGACAGGGTGGTTTGATCGAAGAATTTGAAGGTAAACTTCTTGCGCAGCAGGAACCGGATGCATCCAGCTTCCCGTCGGGAGGTCTTCGCAATACATTCGAAGCTCGAGGATACTCTGCATGGGATCCGTCTTCTCCTGCATTTATTGTTGGCAATACATTGTGTATCCCTACTATATTTATCTCTTATACAGGTGAGGCTCTCGACTATAAAACTCCGTTGTTGAAAGCGCTGGCGGCAGTAGATAAGGCTGCGACCGAAGTAGTTCACTATTTTAATAAAGACGTAAAGAAAATACAATCCAATCTGGGTTGGGAACAAGAATACTTCCTTGTAGATGAAGACCTTTTCATGGCTCGCCCTGACCTGGCTCTGACAGGAAGAACATTGATGAGTCACGAGAGTGCTAAGAACCAACAGCTGGAAGACCACTATTTCGGTTCTATACCTGAGCGTGTACAACGCTTTATGGAGGAGTTGGAGTATGAGGCTTATGCTTTGGGTATTCCTGTAAAGACTCGCCACAACGAGGTTGCACCTAACCAGTTTGAGTTGGCTCCTATATATGAAGAATGTAATTTGGCTGTAGATCATAACTTGCTGGTGATGTCCGTAATGGACAAAGTGGCTCGCAAACATGCCTTCCGTATATTGTTCCACGAAAAACCGTTCAAGGGAATCAATGGTTCGGGTAAGCATAATAACTGGTCGCTAAGTACCGATACAGGTATCAATCTGCTTTCTCCAGGTAAAGATCAGGTGGAAAACCTGCGCTTCATCACTTTTGTAGCGAATATTCTTGCGGCAGTGCATAAGAATAACGGATTGCTCAAAGCATCTATATCTTCTGCTACAAATGCTCACCGTTTGGGAGCTAACGAAGCACCTCCGGCTATCATATCTGTTTTCCTTGGCTCACAGGTAAGCGATATACTTGATAAATTTGAGAAGAGCGCAGTAAAAGACGCGATTGTAGTTGATAGTAAGAAGCAGATCAGTCTTGGTGTAGGTCAGATACCTGAAATCCTTCTTGATAATACCGACCGTAACCGTACATCTCCGTTTGCCTTTACAGGTAACCGTTTCGAATTCCGTGCGGTAGGTTCATCTGCAAACTGTGCTTCTGCTATGACAGCTTTGAATGCATCTGTTGCTGAACAACTCCGACTGTTTAAAGAAGAAGTGGACGGTCTTATAGCTAAAGGTAAGTCGAAAGAAGAAGCTTTGTATGAAGTGTTGAAGAAATACATCAAAGAATCACGCCCTATCCGTTTCAATGGAAATGGTTATAGTGATGAGTGGAAGGCTGAAGCTAAGAAACGTAAGTTGGATTGCGAAACCAGTGTTCCCGTGATCTATGATGCGTATACATCGAAACAAAGTATCAAAACATTTACAGGTATCCTTTCGGAGGTAGAACTGCATGCCCGTAACGAAGTGAAATGGGAAACTTATACTAAGAAAATTCAGATAGAGTCACGTGTGCTCGGAGATTTGGCTTTGAATCACATTATTCCTGTGGCTATTTCTTATCAGTCTATTTTACTGACAAATGTATCGAAGCTGAAAGAAGTTTCTGACGATTATAAAACACTGGGAGCAGAACAATTGAGATTGATCGAAAAAGTCTCTACTCATGTGAATGCAATAAATGCTAAGGTACACGAAATGATAGATGCTCGTAAGATTGCAAACAATATCGAGAGTGAACGCGAAAAAGCTATCGCATACCACGATAATGTGGCACCTTATCTGGACGAGATCCGTTATCATGTCGATAAGCTGGAGCTGATCGTAGATAACGAAATGTGGCCATTGGCTAAATATAGAGAGTTACTTTTTATTCGCTAATCACTTTTATTTATAATGAAAAATGCCGACTACCAAAGGAGTCGGCATTTTTTTTGTGTTATGTCTATTCGGTTTTTATTTTCTTTTCCATACTGCAGTTATGTTACCGAATACGAGTTTGTGGTATTCTTTACCGTTCCCGTCTTTCTTTCCTTTTTCTACAAATGCTTTTCCTTCTTCAGAGTAGAAATCTTTAGGATTGGTTTCTGTAATTTCCACCAATTTACATTCTATTATTAGCTTGGCTTCTTTGTATGTGATGTTGCCTGACGGCGTTTTCACATAGGTCAATGTTGTTTCTTTCATCTTGTCGGATTTTCTTCCGCTTTTGCTGCCGAATGCTATTACCTGATCTTTGAACTGATCGGGGAAGTAGGTCATAGTATAACTTTGCTCTTTCTTTATGAACTCGAGTGTATAACGGCTCGCATTCAGGAAGCACCATGTAACGGGTACTTCAAAAAGTTGTCCCCAGCCGCCCCAGCTCGCAGTCATTGAGTTGTAGAGAGAATCAGTGCCGGCAGTAATCACCGAATAATCTTTTCCTACTAGTTTGAATACATTTTCAGTCAATTCGGTAGGTTCTATTTTTATGAATAAATCGTCGAAAGATTTGTCTTTTACATTTGAGTAGGTTATAACATCAGTTGAATCTGTAGTTGACGTTTCAGTTGGTGTGGTGTCTTTTTGCGCCCCTCCGCACGAAAACAAGAATGTTGTAATGAGGATCGCTGATAGGAATTTCTTCATAATTCTTATGTTTTAATTTTTTAATTTAATGAGTGAAACATCAAAAGTAGTAATTAACAATTATATTATCAGATATTCAATATAAAAATAATTTTAAATAGATTTTTGTTAAATAAAAGAGGTTTAATCTGCTCTTTTTATGTAAAAAATCATTTTTTCGAACAAAAGGAGATTTTATGTGTTGAAAATTTGTATATTTGTCATCTGTCTTAGTTTGGGGCAGGAATCGAATTTTCTATCAATTATATATCAACTAATAACTATGCAGGATTTAAAATCAGCAGTACAGCACGGATTATATGACCCGGCCTATGAGCATGACGCATGCGGGGTAGGGATGGTGCTTCATATGAAGGGTGCTAAATCCCACGCCATCGTTGAGAATGGTCTCCGTGTATTGGAGAACATGACTCATCGTGGGGCAGAAAATGCAGACAACAAAACCGGAGACGGTGCCGGTATTATGTTGCAGATACCACACGAGTTTATACTACTACAAGGGATTCCCGTCCCTGAAAAAGGACATTATGGAACAGGGCTCGTCTTTTTGCCTAAGGGTGAAAAGGAAATGGAGTCTTGTATGATTACCCTTACACAATATATCGACAAGGAAGGATTAAGGCTTCTGGCAGTACGTGATGTACCTGTCAATAGTGATATATTGGGTGAAATGGCTCTTTCGAATGAACCGAATATAAAACAGATATTTGTAGTTGGAGAAGAGGGGATGTCCCAGGATGAGCTGGAACATCGGCTTTATATCCTTCGTAAGAAGATAGAGAAGGAGATCTTCAATTCGAAGGTATTCTCTTTAGAGACAAAGAAAGCTTTCTATATAGTTAGTCTGTCCACAAAGCGCATCATATATAAAGGGATGTTGTCGTCGGAGCAGCTCCGCCATTATTTCCCCGATTTGCTGAACCCGCACCTTACAAGTGCTATTGCGCTTGTACACTCACGTTTTAGTACCAATACATTTCCTACATGGGATCTGGCGCACCCTTTCCGTATGGTGGCGCACAATGGGGAGATCAATACAATAAAAGGTAACCGTCTGTGGATGGAAGCCCGCGAAAGTGTGCTGAAATCGGAATTGTTGGGTAATATCAGCGATTTGTGGCCGATTGTACAACCACATATGAGTGATAGCGCTTCATTCGATAATGTACTTGAATTTCTTGTGATGTCCGGAAAATCGCTTCCGCATGCTATGGCAATGATGGTACCGGAATCATGGAACGATAAAAATCCGATTTCGAATGACCTGAAAGCCTTCTATGAATATCATAGTATATTTATGGAGCCGTGGGATGGTCCTGCTACATTGCTGTTTTCTGACGGACGATATGCAGGAGGATTGCTTGACCGCAACGGCCTGCGTCCTGCACGTTACCTGATGACTCACAGTGGTATTATGGTAGTGGCTTCAGAGATGGGAGTGCTTCCGTTCGAACCGTCCGAGATAAAGGAAAAAGGACGTCTTCGTCCGGGTAAGATGTTGATGGTAGATACCGAAGAGGGTACTATACAATATGATGCCGAGCTGAAAGAGAAACTTGCAAAAGCATATCCTTATCGCGATTGGTTGGCAAAGAACCGTATTTCACTCGATGATATTTCTTCGGGTAGGACTCCTAAATATAATGTGGAAGACTACACCAAGATGCTGAAAGTATTCGGCTATTATAAAGAAGATATTGAAAAGATACTGACACCTATGGCAGCGGAAGGAAAAGAACCTACCGCCTCGATGGGTAACGATGCGCCGGTGGCTGTTTTGTCGAATAAGCCGCAACGCCTGTTTACATATTTCCGTCAGTTGTTTGCTCAGGTAACGAATCCGCCTATCGACCCTATTCGTGAAGAGTTAGTGATGTCATTGGCCGGATATATAGGTTCGCTTCACAAGAATATATTGGAGCCGATGCCGGAGCATACAAAGATGGTTGGCCTGTCAAATCCATTCCTTTCCAACAGGGAACTCGACTTGTTGATCCACCTGCAATACAAAGGCTTTAAATGTGAGGTACTTCCAATGCTTTTCGATCCTAAGCAGGGTGGTGCAGGTCTGGAAAAAGCTATAGATGAACTGTGTAAGAAAGCTGAAAAGGCCGTTGATAACGGTAACAACTATATCATTCTCAGCGACAGGGGGGTCAACCCTGATAGTGCCGCTATCCCGTGTCTGCTGGCTGTGTCTGCTGTTCATCATTATTTGGTCGAGCGCCGCAAACGCATGCAGATAGATATTGTGGTAGAATCTGCCGAACCGCGTGAGGTAATGCATTTCGCATTGCTGTTCGGTTACGGGGCAAATGCGGTGAATCCTTATTTGGCATTGGCTGTAATCGAAGAATTGGTGAAGAAAGGAGATATACACCTCGATTTCCATACCGCCATGAAGAATTACGTGAAGGCCATCAACAAAGGTTTGCTGAAAACTATGTCGAAGATGGGTATTTCTACATTGAAAAGCTATATTGGCGCACAGATATTTGAAGCTGTCGGTATCAGTTCGGCAGTGATAGATAAATACTTCAAAGGAACAACATCCAAAATAGAAGGTGTTGACCTGAACGATATTGCAAGCGATACTATCGAAGCATATTACGAAGCATTCGAGGAAGATTTTGTAGATCCTTCATTAGTAAGTCAGGGTATTTATGCATGGCGTCGCAATGGCGAATATCATGCCTGGAATCCCGAAACGATAATGAATCTCCAGATGTCTACACGTTTGGGCAGTTATAAGAAATTCAGGGAATATACAAATTCGATCGACAAAAAGCCGGAGAAGATTTTCCTGCGCGACTTCCTTGATTTTGATTTGGCAAAGAAACCAATCGATATTTCGGAGGTAGAACCGGTATCGGCTATTACCAAGCGTTTTGTAACAGGTGCCATGTCGTTCGGTTCCATCAGCCGCGAAGCACATGAAGCTATGGCTGTGGCAATGAATGCTATCGGAGGTAAAAGCAATACCGGAGAGGGAGGTGAACTGCCCGAGCGTTTTGCAACAAATGCCCGTTCATCTATCAAACAAGTGGCATCCGGCCGCTTCGGAGTAACTACCGAATATCTGGTGAATGCCGATGAACTTCAGATCAAGATAGCACAGGGAGCAAAACCGGGTGAGGGAGGACAACTTCCGGGCTTTAAGGTAGATCAGATTATAGCGAAGACTCGTCACTCGATTCCGGGTATCTCGCTGATATCACCACCACCGCACCACGATATATATTCTATCGAAGATTTGGCGCAGCTTATTTTCGATCTGAAGAGCGTAAATCCGGCAGCACAGATAAGTGTGAAATTGGTATCTGAAAGCGGAGTGGGAACTGTGGCTGCCGGGGTGGCCAAAGCCAAAGCTGACCGCATTGTCATCAGTGGTTGCGAAGGAGGTACAGGTGCAAGTCCCGCAAGTTCGATCAAGCATGCCGGACTTCCGCTGGAAATCGGTTTGGCTGAGGTGCAACAGACTTTGGTACTGAACAATCTGCGCGGACAGGTATATTTGCAGACAGACGGTCAGTTGAAGACCGGACACGATATTATAGTAGCTGCTATGTTAGGTGCTGAGGAATTTGGTTTCGCAACCAGCGCACTGATAGTATTAGGATGTATTATGATGCGTAAGTGTCACCTAAATACTTGTCCTGTCGGTGTGGCTACCCAGAATGAAGAGTTGAGGAAGAAATTTATCGGGCGTAGCGAATATCTGATTAACTACTTCAACTTTCTGGCCGAAGAAGTGCGTGAGCATCTGGCATCATTAGGTGTGAAGTCGTTGGATGAGATAGTAGGCCGTGCTGATTTGCTGAAATATGTGAAAAGCGAAGCAAATGCGAAAGTAGAGAAATTGGATTTGTCCCGTCTTATCTATTTTCCTGCCGAGGCGAAGGAAAATGCAATACACCGTATAAAGAATCAGGAGCATAAGCTGGATGATGTATTGGATTTGAAATTGATTACAACATCACGTCTGGCTATCGATAAGGCTATGCCTGTTGTTATTACCCATACAATACGAAATACGAATCGTACGGTAGGCGCTATGCTTTCAGGCGAAATAGCGAAGAAGTACGGTAATGCGGGACTTCCTGCAGATACTATTCAATGTACATTCCAGGGGGCGGCCGGGCAGAGCTTTGGAGCATTCCTTGCTCATGGTGTTACCTTCAAACTCGAAGGAGATGCCAATGACTATGTAGGTAAAGGCTTGTCGGGTGGTAAGATTATCATTGTTCCGCCGGCTGTATCGACTTTCAAACCCGAAGAAAATATCATTGCCGGTAATACCTTACTGTATGGTGCTACTTCTGGCGAAATATATATCAACGGACGGGTAGGAGAGCGTTTTTGTGTGCGCAATAGCGGTGCAACTGCCGTTGTGGAAGGAGCCGGAGACCATTGTTGCGAATATATGACCGGTGGCCGTACGGTAGTGCTTGGAAAGACAGGACGAAATTTCGCGGCAGGTATGAGCGGCGGAGTTGCTTATGTATATAATGTAGATGGTGACTTTGACTACTATTGCAATATGCAGATGGTGGAGCTTACATTGATAGAAGATACTTACGATAGTAAGGAACTGCGTCAGCTGATCACCAATCATTATGAATATACAAACAGTCCTCTGGCAAAACACATTCTTGATAACTGGAATACAGAGGTAGAGAAATTCATGAAAGTAACCCCTATTGAATACAAGAAAGTGTTACAGGATGAAAAACTGGAAGCTATAAAGAAAAAAATAGCACAAGTAGAATTCGATTACTAAATCAGCTATTAGCCATCAGCCATTAGTCGAAAGCTAGTGGCTAAAAGCTAGAAGCTAACAGCTATAAAAAATGGGAAATCCAAAAGCATTTTTAACAGTAAAGAGAAAAGACGCAGGATACCGTCCGGCACAGGAGCGTATCCTCGATTTTGGTGAAGTAGAACAAACCCTAAATACAGAAGACCGCCGCGAACAGGCATCACGTTGTATGGATTGTGGTATCCCGTTTTGTCATTGGGGATGCCCGCTAGGCAATAAGATGCCCGAATTTCAGGAGTATATATACAGAGGTAACTGGAAACTGGCGGCAGAAGTACTGATGCAGACAAACGACTTTCCTGAGTTTACAGGACGTATTTGTCCCGCACCTTGTGAAAAATCATGTGTATTGTCGATACACCGTGCTCCTGTAACAATTCGCGAGAATGAGGCATCTGCACTGGAACACGCTTTCAACGAAGGTTTCATTCAGCCTAAAATACCTGCACACCGTACCGGAAAGAAAGTGGCCGTGATAGGTTCGGGACCATCGGGACTGGCAGTAGCTAATCAGCTGAATCAGAAAGGGCATGATGTGACTGTTTATGAGAAAAATTCCAATATAGGAGGCTTGCTCCGTTTCGGTATTCCCGACTTCAAACTGAATAAGAATATTATCGACCGTCGCTTGAAGTTGATGGAAGCCGAAGGTGTGAAGTTTGTAGTAAATACTGAAATAGGGAAAGATGTAAAGGGCAAAGATATTCTGAAGGAATATGATGCAGTCTGTGTTGCTATCGGTTCACAGGTACCACGCAACCTTCCTGTCGAAGGGCGTGAACTGAAAGGTGTCCACTATGCTATGGAATACCTCACTGCCCAGAATAAGATGATTGCAAAAGAAGAAATTCCTGCCGACCAGATTATTGATGCTAAAGGTAAGAATGTTCTTGTTATTGGAGGAGGAGATACGGGCTCAGACTGTATTGGCACTGCAAATCGCCAGGGAGCGACTAATGTTATGCAGATTGAAATTTTGCCTAAGCCACCAAAATTGGAAGATATAGACAATCCGTGGCCGATACCGTTTCCTGTTGTACTGAAAACATCTTCGTCACACCTTGAAGGCTGTGAACGTCGCTGGTCGCTGAATACCAAGCGATTCATAGGTGAAGATGGTAAGCTCACCGCAGTAGAGCTTGTTGAAGTAGCATGGGAACAAGACGAAACAGGCAAGCATATAATGAAAGAGGTAGGAAAGCCTGAAATCCATAAAGTAGACCTTGTTTTCCTTGCTCTTGGTTTCATCCATCCTATACAGGAAGGCTTATTGAAAGAGCTTGATATAAAGACTGATGATATTCGTTACAATGTTGCAACCGACTCTAAAAGAGCAACAAACGTAGCCAAAGTATTCGGTGCCGGCGACTGTGTAAGTGGGCAATCATTAGTTGTAACGAGTATTGCATCGGGAAGAAAGACCGCACAGCATATCGATGATTATTTGAGTAAATAAAAGTTAATTTTAGTTAACTTTTGTGCTGCCAGATATAGTTATGGTGTTATAACTTTTGCGAAGTTGCATATCTTTATGCAACTTTGGCTTTGTAAAATGCATCAATATATCTAGGACACTAATTTTATTAACCAAATAAATTCATTATGAACAAGAAACTTTTATGTTTATTAATGTTTGTCTTTTCATTAGGACTGACTTTTACAGCATGTAGTAGTGACGATGATGATCCGGTGAACCTGACATTGGAAAAAAGCGAAACCAGCGTTGATCAGGGAGCTACTGTGACAGTAAAAATAACTCAGGGTAATGGAGACTACAAAGTAAGCTCTGCAAGTGAAACGACTGCAACCGCTTCGGTAAGTGGCGATGTAATTACTATAACAGGTGTAGCTGCGGGCGAGACTACTATAACAGTTACCGATAAGGATAAGAAAACAGCTACCCTTAAAGCTACGGTTGTAGGTTATGCTGAACAGATCGCTGCTACTTACGAAGGAACTTTAGATATACCTGGGATGGGAGTAAGCGATTTGCCGAATGAGATTGTTTTGTCGAGAGGAGACAATAATAATCTAAAGTTATCTATCGAAACCCTGACTATACCGATGGGACCTGACGCGTCAATAGGTGTTACCGGAATTGCAGTGAAATCTGTGCCTGTTACTAAATCCGGAGATAAATATACATTGACTGAAACAACAGAAAATATCGAAGTAAAGATCGTTGGTACTGACGATTCAATACCAGTACCTGTTACTGTAAAAGGTACCCTTGAAAATGGTAAATTAGTTTTAGATATTAAAGTTGCTGAAGTGCCATTTATTGGTGATCTTGCAGTTTCATTTGAAGGAATCAAAAAATAAAAAAGCAAATTAATCTCTTTATTTAATATATAGAAAAGCGGTTTTTGGAAACAAGAATCGCTTTTCTTTTATATAATCCTTATCTTTAACACTTAAACTAAGCATTATGCGTAGATATACAATTTCATATTCCTTCTTATTTATCATATTGATATTCTTTATTACTTCCTGTGGGACACAAAAAACTCCGGGAGGACAATTATATGATCCTAAAGAAGTAGCGGAGCTTTCCAAAAAACTAAGTATACCTCTTAGTAATACAGATAAGGATGATGATAAGAATATGCCGTTGTATGCAGAAGTTTCCCAGTGGCTTGGAGTGCCCTATCGCCATGCGGGATTGTCACGGAGAGGCCTCGATTGCTCAGGATTTGCGTTTCTGATGTATCAGAAAGTATATAGAATGAGAATTCCAAGGTCGACATCAGACCTGTCGGATATGAAGATGCACAAAGTATCTAAAAATAATCTGAAAACAGGTGATCTTGTTTTCTTTGCCACATCTAAGAATTCAAACCGGATCAACCATGTAGGGATTTACCTGAAGAATGGAAGTTTTATTCATGCATCAACCTCAAAAGGTGTCATCGTAAGCCACCTTGACGAAGGTTATTATAGCCGTACATGGAAAAAGGGAGGTCGGATAAAATAGTTAAAATACTCCTTAAATAATTATAAAAAACACAGATACTTAGCTATATATTAAGTTGATTTTTCTACTTTTATCCGATTTAAAATTTAACACCTATGCTTGCACAGAAGAAATTTTTGAGAATATCCACTATGCTATTAGTGTTTTCAATGGGATTTATGCCAATAGCAGCGATAACACCAAAGCATTCAAAAACAGGTAAGAAAAAATCAAAAACAAGTGCAGTTACTACAAAAAAGGTAAAAGTAGAACAATCAGCCCATAATATAGAAGTTGAAACTACCGATGGTAATATAATTGCGTTGCCTCAGGTGAAGCAGACTTTAGAAGACCATTCATCCCTATTCCCTTCGTCAGATAATTTGATGGCTGATGCCAGTTTATCAAGGACGATGGATGCACTCCAGAAACATATGATAGAAATTAAAGAGATGCAGGAATTGTCATCTCAGTTAGGGGTTTCTGTAAAGGATGCATCTTTTCTGCCTTTGTACCGTGAAGCAGCCGACTGGCTGGGTACACGATACCGAAGAGGTGGAATGAGCCGTAAGGCGGTTGATTGTTCGGGGTTCACCAATATTATGTATAAGAACGTATTTGGGCAACAGCTGGACAGGGTGAGTACCACTATTGCTAAAAATGTGAAGGAGTCTATCCTTGATAAAGAAGATCTTATCCCCGGTGATATGGTATTCTTTTCCACTTTCAACAAGAAATATATCAATCATGTAGGAGTGTATCTGGGAGAAGGTAAATTTATCCACGCATCTATAAAATATGGTGTTATAGTAAGCTCTTTGGCCGAAGGTTATTACAGCAGGACCTGGCGTAAAGGCGGAAGGAATTAATATTTAGTTAATATTGAAATACGGGGAGATATCGAAAGGTATCTCTTTTTCTTTTTATCAAAAATCCAGATATGCTTTCCTCGTTTTATTTTTTGAAAAAAGGTAACAAAGGTAACACTATTTACAGTTAGCAGTCAACAAAAATACAGTTCTTCAACTTATTACTTATTATTTAAAACTCATTACTTGTTAAAAGGTAACAAAAGTAACAACTTTTGCAGTAAACAAGAAAACACCTTATCCCTATTCCCTGTCACTTTCCATTATCAGCTTTCAACAAAAAGGTAACACATGTTACATAATTTATAGATTGTTCCTCTTTACCATCTCGAAAATGGTATGCCAAATTAATATGTCAAAGAACTCTGGGTTACGACACTCCTTTCTATAGATAAAATCATTTGAAATTCATTATCATTTATTAGCTTTGCTATTCTTATTTATCCTAAAAACTGAAATACATGAATCCTTCGTTCGATATCCTTACTGCTATATATAATGATACCAAAGGGCAGACATATGATTTTGCTGTTCTTCCATGGGGAGCAACCGAACCACACAACTATCATTTACCATATATCACCGATTGTTATCTGGCACATGGTATATCAGTAGACGCTGTAATAAAGGCATATGATTCGCAAAAGATAAAAGGTATGGTGTTGCCTCCGATTACGCTGGGCTCACAGAATCCGGGGCAGCGCGAGCTTCCTTTTTGCCTGCATGGCCGGTACGAAACGCAAAAGGGTATACTGACCGATATTGTCGCTTCTCTCGATTGTCAGGGGATATATACGTTGGTTATAGTGAATGGCCACGGTGGCAATAGTTTTAAAAATATGATCCGTGATCTTGCTGTCGATTATCCTCATTTTCTGATTGTAGTAAGTGATTGGTTTGCAATCTTGCCTCAGGCCGGATATTTTGAAGAAAGAGACGACCATGCCGGAGAGATGGAAACTTCGGTAATGATGCATTACTATCCCGAACTTGTGAACTTATCTCTGGCGGGAGACGGGGCTTATACTCCGTTCAAACCCGAAACATTACGTGATGGTACGGGATGGACTCCGCGAAATTGGGCGCAGGTGTCATATGATACGGGTATAGGGAATCCGAAGAAGTCTACCGCAGAAAAAGGCAAGGTGTATGCCGGAGCTGTCAGTCAGAAATTGTCAGAACTTTTTGTCGATTTAGTAAAAGGAGAAATATATTGAGTGTAGTACTAGTCCTCTTTGTTCTCCATCAATTTCTGATAAGTACTTAGTGTCTCGTAATAATCGTAATTCATAATGTCCGATACAACTACCTGCTTCAACTGGCTCCATTTTTGGCCTTCACGTTTGTATATAAGCATTTCGTACGGTATGGTTACACTATAGTCGCCTTTGGCTGATAACGTGTCGGCGATCAGATATTGAGCAGGTATATAACGGCCAAACAGACAGAAGTCTTTAATGTCTAAATCTTTTCGTAGTATCTCATCTATATTTTTCGCTGTTTCATCATCATAGAAGAGATTTCCGAGCGAATCTTTGATCAGTTGTATATTATTCTTTTTCTCGAAGTCTTTATATTTTAGTATACCTTCATCTGTTTTTGGAACATACAGTATAGAGTATTGGCCTTTACCTTCTACTGTGTAGACTGCCGAGGGAATGTCCATCATCAGGTCTATTAGCAAGCCTTTATTCAGATCGAAATTGTTGGCGATTTCTTCATCATTGAAGCCCTTATCTGAGGGTGTAGGCTCACTAGTTTGTTTATTCTTATTGTTACACGATATTAAGCCGATGGCCAGAGATATAGATATAATAAAAGTAAATTTAAATAACTTCATATATATTGTATTCGATTTTTATTAGCGTTAGATTTCTACTGTCTTCTTCAGTGTAAGATAACAAATATAGCCTTTTACATCCGTATATCCCATTTTTTTTATCTGTTCTACATAATATTTTACCTGACGGATATATTTTCTATCCTCTTTTTCACCAAACTTATAATCTATGACAATGACTTCATCCTCTTTTATCATTACACGGTCGGGGCGGCTGAATGTACCTTTTGGTTGTAATATCTGGACTTCGTTCAGCACTTTATATTCACCGGAATACCAGACAGAAACTATTGGATCAGACAAGTAATTGTGAAGTAATTCAATTACTGATTTTTTTTGTTCCAGAGTTATATCGCCCGAAATATGATATTCTTCCACTGCATTTTCGATATCCTCTACAGTTTGTACCTTACTTACTATTTCATGCATCAGGGTACCATAGTCGCGCTGTCCTGAATCTGAGAAATAGTATTTATTTTTTAAGAGTAGCTTTACCCGTTCATCATATGGTGTACCCGACAAGCTATCTATATTTATTTCCTCGACAGGCGACTTTTTCTCCTTTTTTACGGGAGAATACATTTTATTTATTTCAAATATACCTTTTTCTTCATCCAGATATTGAGACAAGTCAATGTATGTCGGCTTATCAGATAACAGGGTAGGAGTGGTGTTTACGCAAGCCCATAGTAAGGAGGAAATGTTACTTACCTCATCTTTTTTCGGGCGTGGTGCAAAAACGATCAGTTCATTTTCAGCACGGGTGAAAGCCACATACAACACATTTATATTATCTATAAACGCATGCAGGCGTTCATCGAAATATTCATAGTCGAAGATTGTATTTTTCAGTTTCTGCGAATACTTTACGGGTACGAGGTGCAATCTGTCGAATGGTTCGGCTTGCGGATGGCACCACAGTATAGTTGTCAGCTTATGGTCTATCTCCCAATTGCAAAAAGGGATGAGTACTACTTTAAATTCCAGCCCTTTCGATTTGTGTATGGTCATGATACGGATAGCGTCCTGCCCGTCGGGAGTAAATATAGTCTTGCTTACACCTGTTTCGTCCCACCATTTAAGGAATGCATCGAGGTCTGACGAGTTGCGGATGGTGAAATCGAGCACCATATCGAGGAATGATTGTATGTAAATCTGTTCGTTGTCTTCCATTGCGCTGCGGAACAATTCAAACATCTCTTCCGTCATCTCATATAGAGGAAGTTCCCTGATACGGTTCAGTTTGTTCTTAACCTCTTCGGGCAAATCATCTTTTGTCGAAAAATATTTCAACAGGGCTTCTTCTGCACTTAGCTGGTTGCTGTACTTGAAATATTCATAGACAGCCAGAGCCTTTAGTGAAGAATCCAGAGGGTTATGTAGGTATTTCAGCAAGGCGATAATCAGCTTTATGCTTTTCGAGTTGCCAACAAACAATGCTTCATCGGAAATGATATCGTACCGGTATTTTGTATCTCTGTGTTCGCTTTTATATTCCAGCAGGCGGTTGGCTACATCTGCACCCTCCTTTTTCGTGCGAACGAGGATCGCGATGTCTTTCAGCTTATAGCCCCTGTCCTGCAGCTCTTCTATTTGTTCCGGTAACTGTTGTAGGGCATAATCTTGCCACACATGTTCATCGGTATCTATAAACTCTACTTTGACACGCCCTTTATTGCTTTTGTGGCTCTCCGGGATTTCCTGGTATAATTCGTTATATGCCTTGGTTATACGGGAGAAAAAAGGTTGTAATCGCTCATCATCCGTGTCTTGTAGAGGCTTGTTGTATGTATCCTGCAACAAACTTGCACCGATAGTAAAAATGGCATTATTGAATGCGATTACATTGTACGAACTACGCCAGTTGGTACCGAGTGTTTCGTGATTAATGCCTTCATTGATGAAATCCTTGTCGAGTTGTTCATCCAGCAGTTTCCAGTCCGAGTTCCGCCAGCGGTAAATGCTCTGTTTTACATCCCCTACAATGAAATTCTTATTACCTCCGCTCAGGCTGTCACGTACAAGTGGCAGGAAGTTTTGCCATTGCATGCCTGATGTATCCTGAAACTCGTCTATCATATAGTTATTGACGCGCAATCCCACCTTTTCGTAGATAAACGGTGATTCATTTCCCTCTATGATACGGTTAAGTAATTCGGTAGTATCCGAAATCAGCATGACATTGTTTTCCGCAGCGTACTCCCGTATTTTTTTATCCACATCGCCCAGTATCCCAAGTGTGAAAAAATAGCGGTTTATTTCATATGCCGTCTGATAGGTACGTGAATTGTCGTAATGGTTTATTATATCGTAGACGCAAACGTTCAGTTCCGGGTATGCGTCTTCTATTTTGTTTCTGATCTCCGCTCCGGTTTTTGCCGTGTACCAGCCGGATACTTCATCGGCCATTGCGCGGAATGTAGCGGTAGGCTCGTCTATCGCGCCGTTTGCCCATTTCAGGAATGAGAAGAAGGGAGAACGCGACCCTCCTTTAAAATCTTCCGGTTTCAGTCCGTAACGGGTCATTATATTCAGTGCTTTTTCGCCTGTCTCTTGTGAAGTCTTTTCAAAGGTTTGGATGATGGCGAAAAGCATCTCCTTGTAATCAGCCATTAGCTGCTTGTCGGAAATATTTTCCTGTACCTGATTGCTGTATGTTTTAAAACTTTCTTTAAATATCTCTTTCGACAGTGATTGTATGTCATTGCGGATATTCCACGTTTCGCCATTCTCTACTTTTTCTTCCGAAAAACGAATGAGCCAGTCCAGTAGCAGTTTATTATCTTTGCTTTCCAGATCGTAAAGCATGGAGTCGATGGCTTCACCCAATATTTTGTCGGTATCCAACTCCACGTTGTATCCTCCGCCTAACCCTATTTCGCGTGTAAAGGCTCGCATGGTTTGCTGGAAAAATTTGTCGATGGTGCTTACCGAAAAGGCTGAATAATCGTGCAGGATGCGTACAAGTACATCATATGCTTCTTTTCTCAGTTGCTCTTCGCTGAAGCTGTATTCATCGGTCAATAGTACGATGTAGTCAGAGTTGCGGCCTAGTGCCAGATTTGCCAGTTCGGCGATGATACGCCTTTTCATTTCGTCCGTAGCCTTATTGGTGAAGGTCACAGCCAATATGTGCCGGTAGGCAAAAGGTGATGAAAATAACAGGCACAGATACTCGGCGGTCAGGCGGTGTGTTTTACCCGAGCCTGCCGACGCTTTATATACATGCAGATTTATTTCATCGTCAAATAATGCGTGCTTTGGCATATCCTTCCTTTTGCAGGAGTTCCAGTATTTTGTTTCTGAAATCGCCTTGTATGATGATTTCACCGTCTTTGGCAGAACCTCCTACGCCACATTTTACTTTCAATAGCTTACCAAGCACTTCCATATCTTCGGTGGTGCCGATAAATCCCGTGATCAGGGTAACGGCTTTTCCCTTCCGGTTTCGTTTATCCAGAGAGATACGCAAAGCCTGTTTCTCTTTTGGCAAAGTATCCTGCTCTTCTTCGCCTTCTTTTTCATATTTAAAGTCCGGATTGGTAGAATATACCACATTCAGACGGTCTTTCCAGTCGCTCATAATCTAAATAATTAAGAATTAAAAATGAAGAACTATGAATTGATAAGCATTCTTAATTATTAATTCTTCATTATTAATTATTTTTACTCTTTTAATCTTCTGAAACTGGCATCAAAATTAGCCCTGTCGAAATTTTCGTATCTCGGACTTGTAGGCTTGTAATCGTCATTGTCCCACAAAGTACTTGTTAGCATCAGGTCGGCACTGTAACGGTTACATGCGATAGGCACATTGTGTACACGGCACTGGCGCAGCAACATCATGATGTCTGCCTCGTGCGGTTGCGGGTTCAGGTCGTCGATAAGGAAAATAGCCATGTCTACTTCGTGTCGCACGACCATAGCGGCTATCTCCGCATCTCCCCCCATAGGCCCTGAATTCATACGGGTGATCTCCGCATGTATCCCCTTTTCCTCGAACGCCTCTTTTATCAGGGTTCCGGTGGTTCCTGTACATACCAAGTGATGTTTTGCCAGAAAATCAGAGTTGTAATAACACCATTCTACCATATCCGCTTTGCGGTGATCATGTGCCACCAAAGCTATTGTAAGTCTTTTCTTCATATTCATTATTTCTTTAGATTGCGAAGTGATTATTCTGTCACAAAGTTTTATTATTAATTATTCCAAAGATAAGACATTTCTGTGTCTTTTCGATGACGTAACGGTTAATCTTCATGTAAAGAAGAATCTGATGAATTACTTTATATTTATTATCCGTTGTTTTTTATGTTCTTTTTTCTATGCATAACTCTTCACTTAATCTATTTTCAAAAATTTTAGTTCATTACTGTCGGGCCTTGCCGGGCTTGTCCTCACTTTTTGCATTGCCCAAAAGGAGCACAAGCAATCTTTGATTGCGCGTAGTAGAAAACAATCCAACATTAAAACTCAATATTGTATCGGTAAATATCACCAACATCTGCCGCAATATTATTTTATAATAAGCATAAAAATGTATATTAGTTAAACATTCAACTAATTATTTTGTTATATCTTTGCATACGAAAAAACTGAAGAGATATGATGCAAACTTTTGTACAAACAATATTGCAGACTCAGTCTTTCTACCGTCAGATAATCCATAGAGAAATGCGCGAACATAATATATATGTAACATTCGAAATGTTGCATATATTGAGGTGTTTGGACAAAGTCGATAGTAAAGTCAATCAACAGGAACTGGCAAATCTGACGTATAAGGACAAATCAAGTCTTTCCTATCTGATAAAGAATATGGAAAAAAGGGGACTGGTTACGCGAGAAGAAGATTCGTCCGATAAGCGCAACAAACTTGTCCTATTAACGGCTAAAGGAGAAAAGCTACATGCCGAAATAAGGAAGATAATAGACGATGTATATGTAAAACTGGAAGAAAATGTTAATCCGGAACATATACAACTATGCATAGAATATATGAAGGAATTTACGGATATTAATAAGGAAAGATAAGTGAAAACAACACTATACATATTATTGGCTACATCAATATACACATCATCGCTTACGGCACAGAATACATACAAGCTTACGGTAAACGAACTGTTTGAACATGGATTGCAAAACAGCATAGCAATACAATCATCTGTGATAAAGACACAGATATCGGAAGATAAGGTAGGCTTGGCAAAGAATAAACGATTACCCGATATTTCGGTCAGCGGCCTGTTCGGCTATGTGGGTACGCCGACCATCCTCGATAAAGACTTATCATTCCTGAAACACTCCGACTCTCCCGACTGGAAGCAGAATTATCAGGTGGCGGCAACTCAGCCCATATATCAGGGCGGGCGGATAAAGAACAGCATAGAGAAAGCGGAATTGGAAAAGGATATTGCTCAATTGTCATTACAAAAGGATAAGTCGGAACTGAAACTCTGGTTGATAGGTAAATATCTCGATTTGTTCAATCTGTATAAAGAACGTGATGTATATGCCAAGAATATCGAGGAGGCTAAAACCCGCTTGCGGGATATAGGTAAAATGAAAGAGGAGGGGATGATTACCACAAATGATGTCTTACGCAGCCAATTGGTTCTTACAAATTATGAATTGTCATATAAAGAGACAGAGAATAATATTTCTCTTACTTCGCAACAATTGGATATTGTATTGGGAATGGACGAAAATACAATTCTTGAACCCGATCAGGATCTGCTGTTATCCCAATTCGATATAGAGCCGGAAAACGACTATATATATCAGGCCTACGCACAATATCCGGATATGAGAATTATGGAAAAGAATATTGTTTTAGCCCAAAACAACCTGAAATTGACAAAGGCCGATTACCTGCCTACATTGTCGTTGCAGGCAAGCAATACTCTGGCCCGCCCCATTCCAAATGTCTCACCTGCACAAGATTTGTATCTGAATGCATGGGGAGTGACACTGAATCTGTCGTATCATATTTCTTCATTATTTGACAGGAAGCATGCTACCAATGCGGCAAAAAGTCAGATACATCTGCAGGAACTTGCACAGGAACAGCAACGACAAAATATCCGTACGGGTGTGAAATCGGCATTCGTAAAACATCAGGAAGCACTGGACAGAATAAAAGCGTTGGAAAAATCTGTAGAGCAATCGAATGAAAACTACCGGATAGTAAAAAACAGGTACTTCAACCAGCTGGCTATACTGACCGACTTGCTGGATGCAAATACAGTACAGTTGAATTCGGAGTTACAGCTTACTGCTGCAAAAACAAACGCTATATATACATACTATCAATTACAAAAAGTTAGCGGAAACTTATAATTATGGATACAGATAAATCAAACCTGGCTGACAGAAAAGAGGAAAAAGAAGCTTATCGTAAACTGAAAAAAAAGCGTACACGTAATATTATACTCAACATCATCAGTATATTGCTGGCATTGGGCGGTATAGCATGGGGAGTGACTTTTTTCATCCGTTACTACCGCTACGAAATAACAAACGATGCAACAATAGAGCAATATATAACACCTATCAACTCACGTGTATCCGGTTATATAAAAGAGGTGCGTTTTACCGAACACCAGTGGGTAAATGCAGGAGATACCCTATTGATAGTAGACGACAGGGAGTTTAAAATAAAAGAGATGGATGCCGAAGCCGCACTGATGGATGCCAAGAGTTCTTCTTCCGTGCTATCTTCAAGTATAGTGACGACATCTGCAAATGTTACTGTTTCGGAAGCAAATATAGAGGAGGCCAAAGCGCGCCTGTGGAAAGCCGAGCAAGATCTGAAGCGCTATAAAAATCTGTTGGATGCAGAGTCGGTTTCCCGGCAACAATACGACCAGATAAAAAGTGAATATGATGCACAAAGTGCTCACTATAATGCTTTACTGCGACAAAAAGAATCATTAAAATCGACATCTACCGAAACTACAAGAAAACAGGGAAATGCGGAGGCTACAATACTCCGCCGCGAAGCTGATCTGGCAATGGCTAAACTAAATTTATCTTATACCTCTATTATTGCTCCGTATAGCGGTTATGTAGGTCGCCGCACCCTTGAATCCGGACAGTTGGTGCAAGCCGGACAGACAATAACCAACCTGATTAAAAACGACAATAAATGGATTATAGCCAACTACCGCGAAAAACAGATTGAAAATATTTACATCGGGCAGAAAGTAAATATAAAGGTCGACGCTATAAGCGGTAAGACATTTACAGGAACGATAACAGCGATATCAGAAGCTACGGGAGCCAAATACTCAATGCTGCCGACCGATAACTCCGCAGGAAACTTTGTGAAAATACAGCAACGTATCCCTGTCCGTATCGATTTTGAAGGTATATCGGCCGAAGATATGCAGAAATTGCGTGCGGGAATGATGGTGGTTACCGAGGCGATAAAAGAATGAGGAATTAATTAAGAATGAAAAATTAATAATTAATAATGGCGCAAGCGACTTGTAACTAGTAATTGCCCGAAGGGAAAAGTAACTCGTAACTAATATAAAAATGATAATTCCGGTAATACGCACAACGACAATCAGTCCTTTCAGAAGCTGGGTCCCGAACTGGCTCAAGGTGGTTGTTGCTCTTACTATACTTATTCCTGTATTACTGGTCAACGGTGCATACACAGGCAGTAATATAGACATATCCAGTTATCTTGGCGTTATATCCGAGGATATCAACATGGCTTATTATGCATCATCGGTCGGTATGGCCGTTGCATATCTGGTTATACCGAAAATAAAACCTTTGGCTACAGCCAAAACGATCATTCTTGTGGTCCTCTTATTCCAGGTATTACTCAGCCTGATATGTGCCGAAACAGACTACATAGAAGTAATCATCGTTTGCAGCTTCTTTATCGGTTATTTCAAGGCTTTTTCGATGATTGAGACTATCAACATATTGATGCCGGCATTAAGCCCGAGCGGAACACGTAACGAATTTTACGCAAAGTTTTATCCTATTACATTGATATGCGGACAATTGTCTTTAGTCCTCACAGCAGAGCTGGCTTATCTGTATAACTGGCAGTATATGTATTATTTTATGATATTGATGTTGTTGGTCGCCATTATTGCAGTGGTTGTATGCATGTCGTTTGCCCGCAGGCTGGTGCGTATTCCTTTCAGGGATATAGACTGGCTGAGCTTTTTCCTTGTGTCGGTTTGCTTTATGGCTATTGTATATGTGGCAACATATGGAAAAACGGAAGACTGGTTTTCTTCAACCAGTATCATAATAGCAACAATACTGATTCCGCTTACAGGTTGGCTTTTTCTTCGCCGTCAGTTTTCCGATACGCCTTTTCTGGATATGAGTGTGCTGAAAAACCGTAATTCGGTAACGGTATATCTCCTTTCTTTTGTACTGATGTTCTATGCATCATTCAGTATACTGATATCTTCTTATACTACCAATGTGCTGAGGCTGGATAGTACGCATATGAATGAACTGTATTTGTATATGATTCCGGGCTTTCTGGTAGGAGGGGTTATATGTTATTACTGGTTTGTAAAAGAAATACGCATGGCTTGGCTTATCTTTATGGGTTTTGCCTGTTTTACAATTTCACTGGCGCTCCTGTATTTTATGATAACGCCTGCAGGCTTGTACGAAGATCTTTATCTACTGATGTTTCTCAGGGGTGTGGGTATGTTGGTGCTGTTTGTGGCATTTGCCATTTATGGCATATACGGACTCTCACCCAAACAGCTTATATATAATGCATTTTTTATGATATCGGCCCGTTCGGCTCTTGCTCCTGCAATAGGTGCATCAGTCCTCACAAACTGGCTGTATCGTCTGCAACAAAAAAATGTAAGTGTCCTTTCTGAAGGTGTGGATATGCAGAATGCTTTGGCCGGTAGCCAGTTTACCACATCAGTAAATACTGCATTGTCGCAGGGCTGGAGCCTCGAGGACGCGCAACGGATAGCGACTAACGCATTGTATCAGAAGATACAGATACAAGCAGTAACGGTAAGTATAAAAACCATCGCAGGCTGGATGTTGATTCTGGGTATTTTCCTTTTAGTTTGCATTGTACTTTATTTTCTTCAGTTTAAACCTGTGAGATTGATGAAGATGGGTAACGATATGTCAGGGTGATATTAATGTGCTAATGAGTTAATATGCCAATACAAAGATGAATTTAATAAATAAAAACAAAAAGACTCCGATAATGATTTATCGAAGTCTTTTATATTATTAGTCTATTGGCTAATTACTTTTTATTCACTCTGAAACGTTCATTTCCGTTCTTAATGAAATCGACGATCTGGTTGGCTGCTGCTATACCTGCATTGGTATTCGCTTCGGCAGTCTGCGCTCCCATTTTTTTAGGAGTAGAGAAATACCGTCCTGCAAATTTTTCCGCCATTTCAGCATGGTTGCCCGGCATAATGTCGGTGACATATTTGAAATCTTTACGGTCTTCCATCAGCTTAATGATCTCGGCTTCATTGATAACTTCCTTACGTGCAGTATTGATAAGTAATGCATTTTTCGGCATTTTACTCAACAGCGCATAATTGATAGAATTCTTAGTCTCGGCAGTTGCCGGAATATGCAATGAAACAAACTGGCAGGTAGTGTATAGGTCTTCGGCTGACGCCACCGCTTTCACTCCCTCTTTTTCGATAGCTTCCGCAGTCAGGAAGGGGTCGTATGCATACACCTCCATGCCGAAGCCTTTAGCTACGCGTGCCACATTACGCCCTACATTTCCATACGCGTGAATACCAAGTTTTTTACCCATAAGTTCGGTGCCTGATGTTCCGTTATAGAAGTTACGCACTGCATATACAGCCAGTCCAAGAGCCAACTCTGCTACAGCATTCGCATTCTGTCCCGGAGTGTTCATTACACAAATATTGTTTGCTGTTGCAGCATCCAGTTCTATATTGTCGAAACCTGCACCTGCACGCACAACAATTTTCAGATTTTTTGCTGCATCCAGTACTTCTTTATCGAATATGTCGCTGCGGATAATTGCCGCATCAGCATTAGCTACAGCATCCAGTAATTGTTTCTTCTCTGTATATTTTTCAAGTAAAACAAGTTCGAAGCCTGCTTTTACGATTACATCGCGGATACCGTTTACTGCTTCCGCTGCAAAAGGTTTATCTGTTGCTATTAATACTTTCATTCAAAAAAAGCTTTTAGCCTTCCGCCATCAGCCGTTAGCTGTTTAAGCATCGGCACATTGGCATATCGGCGCATTAAATAATTATTTTGCAATTTGTTTTTCAAATTCTTTCATTGCATCCACTAATGCCTGTACGCCTTCAATCGGCATTGCATTGTAGATAGAAGCACGGAAACCGCCTACAGAACGGTGTCCTTTCAGTTCGTACAAACCTTTCGATTTGGCAAATTCAAGGAATGCAGCTTCATTTCCTTCATATTCCGAAGAAAGAACGAAACATACGTTCATCAGTGAACGGTCTTCGATAGCGCAAGTTCCTTTGAATACCGGGTTGCGGTCAATTTCATTGTAAAGCAATGCAGCTTTTTCCTGGTTACGTTTGTACATAGCCGGTACACCACCATTAGCTTTCAGCCATCTCAATGTTTGCATAGCTCCATATATAGGTACTACCGGAGGAGTATTGAACATAGAACCGTTCTCGATATGAGTGCGGTAGTCAAGCATTGTTGGTATCGGACGGGTTACTTTCCCCAGCAATTCGTCTTTTACGATTACAAATGTTAGTCCGGCAGGAGCCAGGTTTTTCTGCGCGCCACCGTATATTAAAGCATATTTAGAAACATCTACAGGACGTGAAAATATATCGGAAGACATATCTGCTACCAATGGTACAGGAGAATCCAGATCTTTATGCAATTCGGTACCAAAGATTGTATTGTTGGTAGTGATATGGAAATAATCCGCGTCGGTAGGAATAACATAATCTTTAGGAATATATGTAAAGTTGGCAGGTTTTGATGTTGCCACTTCTACTACTTCTCCGAATAACTTAGCTTCTTTCAATGCTTTGCTGGCCCATGTACCTGTATTCAGATAGGCAGCTTTTTTCTCCAGCAGGTTGTATGGTATCATACAGAACTGAAGGCTGGCACCTCCGCCGAGGAAGATTACTGAATAACCTGCGGGTACTTCCAATAGTTCTTTGAACAACTCAACAGTTTCGTCCATTACGCCCTGGAAATCTTTCCCACGGTGGCTCACTTCCATTAAAGAGAATGATGACCCGTTGAAATCCAGTATGGCTTTCGCTGTTTCCTCTATAGTTTGCTGAGGAAGAATTGAAGGACCTGCACTAAAATTATATTTCTTCATTGTTATAAAAAATTAGGAATTAGTATTCTTCTGCGTTATTTAAATAAAAGTGAATATTTAATTGTATATTTTTCTGATTATAAGTGATTTATTGCTATTTTGTCAGCCGGGAGCAATAAAAGGCCTGAAGCCTTAAGGCTCTCAAAATTAGTAATTATATCTTAAAACAACATATTTTAAAAGGATTATTCTTACCTTTATTTTGAAGGTGGTGTCAAAATGTTTTTTACAGCATATTTGGAATCAATTATTCGATAAAACTGCTCTTGTTTTTCATTGTTTTTATATATTTGTAACTGACAAAAAGAAAGTATTCATTGTTGAAAACTCAATGCCTTATTCGAAATATTATTTAACCTTATTATAAAAACCAAAGTGTCATGGCTGTAATTAAACCGTTCAGGGGGATAAGACCTCCCAAGAGTATTGTAAAGGAAGTAGTTTCCCGTCCTTATGATGTACTGAGTTCACTAGAAGCCCGTCTCGAAGCCGAAGGCAATGAGAAATCACTGTATCGTATAATTAAGCCAGAGATTGACTTTGAAACAATAATTGATGAGCATCATCAGGACGTTTACAACCGTGCCGTAGAGAACTTTAATAAATTTCAGGAAAAAGGCTGGCTGGTACAAGATCCCGAAGAATACTACTATGTGTATGCCCAGACAATGAACGGAAAAACGCAGTATGGACTTGTTGTTTGTTCGCATGTGGAAGATTACATGAACGACAGGATAAAAAAACATGAATTGACACGCAGGGATAAGGAAGAGGATCGTATGAAGCACGTACGGATAAATAATGCCAATATAGAGCCTGTTTTCTTTGCATATCCTGACAATGACGGCTTGGATGAAATAGTAAAGAGGGTTATTTCCGGTACAGCAGAATATGATTTCACAGCAAGCGATGGTGTGGGCCATCATTTCTGGGTAATAAAAGATAAAAACGATATACAACGGATTACTGAATTATTTGCTGCAATACCTGACCTGTACATAGCAGACGGGCATCACCGCTCGGCAGCCGCAGCGTTGGTAGGTGCGGAAAAAGCAAAACAGAACCCGAATCATAAAGGGGATGAAGAATATAACTTCTTTATGGCAGTTTGTTTCCCTGATACCCAATTAAATATAATAGATTATAACCGTCTGGTGAAAGACCTTAACGGGTTATCGGCAGTTGAATTTTTAAAAAAACTGGAAGATCATTTCACTGTGGAAGAAAAAGGAGCGGATATAACAGCTCCTACCGGATTGCATAATTTTTCTATTTACCTCGAAGGTAAATGTTACAGCCTGACTGCTAAAGAAGGTACTTATGACGACAACGACCCTATCGGCGTACTGGATGTGACTATTTCGTCAAAATATATCCTGGACGAAATACTGGGCATCAAAGACCTGCGTTCGGATAAGCGTATCGATTTCGTCGGAGGTATCAGGGGATTAGGCGAATTGAAAAAACGTGTCGACAGTGGTGAAATGAAACTGGCGCTTGCTTTATATCCAGTGACTATGAAGCAGTTGATGGATATTGCCGATTCCGGAAATATTATGCCGCCGAAAACAACCTGGTTTGAGCCAAAACTCCGTTCGGGACTAGTGATACATAAGCTCGATTAGAAAACGTTCAATTATATAAATAAAAGCCGATTTTGGATTTCGATTCAACTTCGGCTTTTGTTTTTTTGTTATATAAAAAACTTATATTTGTTATTTCATTAAAAATCCGGGATATATGATAATTAAACATTTCACCGACAACGACCTTTATAAATTCTCCGTAATGCTTGCCATACAGAAACTATACCCGTGGGCGTATGTTAAGTATGCGTTTACCAACCGGGGAGGGACACAATTTCCGGAAGGCTTTGCCGAAAGAATGCGCGAAGAAGTGGCAGCAATGGCCGATCTGAAACTGACACAGGAAGAAAAGAAATTTGTGAAAACAAAGTGTTACTTTTTCGATCCTGTATTTGTCGACTTTCTCGAGGGATTCACGTATAAACCCGAAGAGGTCACTATCGTACAGGAGGGAGGAGACCTCAGCGTCGTTATAGAAGGGTATTGGTATCGTACTGTACTGTGGGAAGTCCCATTGTTAGCTATCATATCCGAACTGTATTTCCAGATGACCGGAGCTATGCCCGCAGATGTGGAAGAGAAAGCTGTGGTAAAAGCTAAAGCATTGAGCGGGATAGAAGCTGATTATTCGGAATTCGGTACGCGCCGCCGTTTCTCTTTTGAGGTACAGGATAAGGTGGTAGGAGCACTGAAAGCTAATTCGGGAGAATATTTCAAAGGTACAAGCAATGTATATCTGGCTATGAAATACAATACTACTCCTATTGGTACTATGCCGCATGAATGGTTTATGTATCACGGGGCTATCTATGGATACCGCTCGGCAAATATCAAAGGACTGGAAGCATGGGTGGATGTATATGACGGCAGTCTGGGTATCGCCCTTACGGACACATATACGACTGATGCATTCTTTGACTCGTTCAGTCTCAAACACGCAAAATTGTTTGACGGTGTACGCCACGATAGTAGCGATCCGCTGGTGTTCGCAGATAAAGCAATCCGGTTTTATGAGAAAAACCGTATCGACCCAACATCAAAAACTCTCGTATTCAGTGATTCCCTGAATCTGGAATCGGTGAAGGCTATAAAGAATCATGTGGCAGGGCGTATGCATGATACATACGGTATCGGTACATTCTTCTCAAATGATGTAGGAGTAAAACCTCTGAATATAGTAATAAAGCTTACCGATGTGAAGGTGCATAAGAAAGATTCTAAGTATCTGAAAGCTGTTAAATTATCGGATGTTGCCGGGAAGCATACAGGAGATGAGAGAGAAATTGATCTGAGTCTTCGTACTATGGGATTGATATAAAGTGTTACATTTCTAAATTTATTTTATCTATACAATGCAGAAAACAAGTGTGTTATATGATAAAATAGTGACAGCGTAAAAAAACGAAAAAAGGTGTTACTTTTGTTACCTTTTTAGTGTTATTGTATTGATTGTAAGTATTATAGGTATTTCGAGTAAATGATAAAAGTGTTACTTTTTATCCGATATCGTTAGTGTTGATCGTACTATATGGCTTTAATCTTGCGTAATTCGTAAATAAGTGTTGAATCTTGAAATCTAAAATATGATAAATAATATTGGTGAAAAAATATTGGCAGGTGTATCATTTTCTACCTGTATAATACTTCCTGCTTTTTCACAAAATACATCTAAGAACCCCAATGTCATTATTATAATGGCAGACCAGTTGCGTGCAGATTTGTTGCAGAGGGAAGGATACCCGCTGAATACAATGCCTTTTGCCGATAAGCTGGCAAAAGAGGGAGCCTGGTTCGACCGAGCTTATACATCGGCACCGGCCAGCGGCCCGGCTCGTGTATCTATGCTGACGGGACGTTTCCCTAGTTCTACCCGTGTCAGATCCAATCATAATATTAAAGATGCTTATTATACGAAAGACCTTTTCGATGTGGCGAGAGAGAAAGGATATGTGACAGCTATGATTGGTAAAAACCATTCGCATCTGACCCCTGAACGTGTAGATTATTGGAGCCCGTACGACCATGGAGGGCAGCCGTCGAATAATAAAAGTAAGATAGGTGAAGCATTCGATAAATTTCTGGGAACACTGGATATGTATGCCAGTATGACTCCTTCGCCCTATGGACCCGAAGGGCAGTTGCCTTACCGTATGGTAGATGATGCTTCCCAGTGGATAGATTCTCAGGGAGAGAAGCCTTTTCTGATGTGGTTCTCGATAGCAGAGCCGCACAATCCTTATCAGGTCTGTGAACCTTATTATTCAATGTTTCCACCGGAATCACTTCCTCAAATGGGAAGTTCAGCTAAAGGTCAGGAAACGAAAGGGACCGAATATCAGCTTCTTGCCGAAATGATGGGGCAGGGGCACATCGGATATCAGCAGGATCTGCAACGTTTACGTTCTATTTATCATGGAATGTTGCGTATGATAGATGATCAGCTGGCTCGTTTTGTGAATAACCTGAAAGCGAAAGGAGTTTATGATAACACGATTATTATCTTTGTCGCAGATCATGGAGATTATGTAGGAGAGTATGGATTGATGAAGAAAGGTGTAGGTCTGGACGATGCTATCACCCGAATCCCTATGCAATGGACAGGGCCGGGGATAAAAGCCTCCGCAATGCCACAGAAATCGCATATCAGCCTGATAGATATATTCCCTACCGTATGTGAAGTTATCGGTGCAGATATTCCGATAGGAGTGCAAGGACGCAGCCTGTGGCCGATGTTGCAGGGAAAGGATTACCCTGAGAAGGAATTCGCAAGTGTAATGGCTCAGGATGGATTTGGCGGTATGTATTACACTAAGGCTGATGCTACCGATTATAAAGAAGAGGGAGCTGTTGGTAAAAAAGGCTTGTTCTTTGATGAACTGAATACATGGACACAGAGCGGGACCATGCGCATGCTTCGCAAAGGAGACTGGAAGCTGGTGTATGATATGGATGGTAACGGACAACTTTATAACCTAAAGAATGATCCTTCTGAACTGAATAACCTCTTTAGAAACAAAGAATACAGTAATGTAAAAGATGAAATGATTGAGGCTCTACTCAGATGGGATATTTCTACTCAGGATCCTTTGCCTATACCTCGTCAACGCTATCGTTTCAAACGGAATGAACATAACTACTTGTTTTATTGACCTATCTGGGTTATTGAATAGGTGAGATATATAAAAAGAGAGACTGATTTTGCATCAGCCTCTCTCCTGTTTCTTGTTGGAATCGATTTTATTCTTCCATCAATTGCAAAACGCGGTCATAGCCCCATTTCTCTTCCACATCGTCATCGGATGTAAAGACGTTTTGCCATTTGAAATCCTGTATCTCTATTCTTTTCGAAGCAGAGCCATTCCAGTCAATCGTAAATCCTGCATCTTTAAGGGCAGTGGCTACTTTATTGCCAATAATGATGGCTTCTTTATCATTCTTTTCTTTTTCGCCATAGAATCCGATACAGAGCGTTCCAGTTTCTATCACACGTTCTAAATCCTGCCCATGATAGTAACAGTAGCCGATAGGTTTAATACCTTCGTCTTCCAGGTCTTTCCATACATCCTGTACGTCATAGATGGCATCAGATTGGGTGTATCCGGCGTTATGCAAAGCAACTATCTTTTCCTTGCAGAGGGTATCGAATACTACGCGTAGTTTTTCCGTATCGGTCGGATGCTGCCATGTTTTGCTCTCGTCCTCATTCTTTTTGTATTCCCGCTCGAATGTTTCACGAATCCATTCTTCGGAAATTTCGCTTTCCCAGCCTTCATCTTCCACAGCCTCCAGCGCATCGTTAATAATATCTTCTAATGCTTCAAATCCTGATTTTATACTAATAAGGAAATGATCGTAGAGATATTTCTCATTTTCTGTCATAGTGTAAAAATTGAAAATAGTATTATATCATATTTCTTAGTCTAATCGCATAATGTTAGCGCCCAGTTGATTAAGCCGGACGTCTATATTCTGATATCCACGGTCAATCTGTTCTATATTGTGTATTGTACTTTTTCCGTCGGCACACATTGCTGCGATAAGTAGCGCGATACCTGCACGGATATCGGGTGATGTCATCGTGGTGGAGCGCATCGGACGTTTACCTGTACCGATAACCGTTGCCCGGTGAGGGTCGCATAATATGATCTGCGCACCCATATCTATCAGTTTATCTACAAAGAACAAGCGGCTCTCAAACATTTTCTGATGAATCAGTACACTGCCTTTTGCCTGTGTAGCCACTACCAGCAGCACACTGATAAGGTCGGGTGTCAGACCCGGCCACGGTGCATCGGCAATAGTGAGTATAGACCCGTCGATAAATGTATCTATTTCATATTCTTTCTGAACAGGGATATGTATATCATCACCTTTCCTTTCCAGTTGGATACCCAATCTACGGAAAGTGTCGGGGATAATTCCTAAATCGTCATATGCTACATTCTTTATAGTAATTTCCGAGCCTGTCATTGCAGCCATTCCTATAAAGCTGCCTATTTCGATCATATCGGGTAGGATACGGTGTTTTACACCTCCAAGAGATTCTACACCTTCTATTCTTAACAGATTAGAACCTACACCCGAAATTTTGGCTCCCATCTTATTCAGCATTTTGCTCAACTGCTGCAGATATGGTTCACAGGCAGCATTGTAGATAGTTGTTTCTCCTTCTGCCAATACGGCAGCCATCAGTATATTCGCTGTACCTGTTACCGATGCTTCATCAAGCAGCATGTATGTACCATGCAGCTTCTCGGCAGTGATGTTATATATCTGTTGAGCATCATCATATATGAAGTCGGCGCCCAGCTTCTGTATACCTATAAAGTGAGTATCTAAACGACGGCGTCCTATCTTATCTCCTCCCGGTTTTGGCAGCATGGCCTTTCCGAAGCGGGCTACGAGTGGCCCGATAATCATGACCGACCCCCTGAGAGAAGCACTTTTCTTTAAGAATTCAGGTGTTTGTAAATAATCGATATTTACATTTTCGGCTTTGAATGACCATGTGTCTTCACCCAATCGCTTTGTTTCTACACCCATTTCTCCCAGCAGGGCAATAAGGTTGTTCACATCCAGTATATCCGGAATATTTTCTATTATTACTTCTTCGGGTGTGAGTAATACTGCACAGATTACCTGTAATGCTTCGTTCTTTGCTCCCTGTGGAGTTATTTCACCGCTGAGGCGACAACCGCCTTGTATGATAAATGATGCCATGTTATTAGTTATATGTTTAGTTGTTAGCTATCAGTTATTAGCTTTTGCTCAAATGGCTACAGGCTAACGGCTATGAGCTGATAGTCGTCAAAATATTCTTACTTCGGGTTCCAGTTCTATATTGAATGTGTCTTTTACGGCACTTTGTATTTCACGCATGAAACGTAAAATGTCATTTCCGTCCGAAGAACCGTAATTTACGATAATAAGCGGCTGGTTGGGATAAGTTCCTATATTGCCGATTCTTATTCCTTTATACCCGGCTTTATCGATAAGGAAAGCGGCAGATGTCTTCACCGAGCCATCTTTTTGTAAAAAGGCCGGGAGTTCGGGATAATCAGTCTTTATCTTTTCTACTTGTTCCTGGCTTATATATGGATTCTTAAAAAAGCTGCCGGCATTAGGCAATACTTTCTCGTCCGGCAATTTCCGTTGACGGACGCGTATTACAGCGTTGCGTACATCTTGTATAGTTGGTTCTTCTATATCTTCCAGTTCTTTGTTCAGGTCAAAGTATTTCGGTGTATAAACAAAAGTCCGTTTCAGATGGAATACAACTGAAATAATAAGGTATTTGTTTGTACGTTTAAAGATGCTGTCTCTGTATCCAAATTCGCATTCCGTATTAGAGAATGATACAGCCTCGCCTGTGACCATGTTTATGGCTACAACTTCGTGGATAACGTCCTTCACCTCTGCTCCGTATGCTCCGATATTCTGGATGGGCGCGGCACCTACAGTACCAGGGATCAGTGAAAGGTTTTCGAGTCCGGCAAAACCGCGTTCTACACAATAGGCAACGAATTCGTCCCAGTCTTCAGAGGCATTTACTTCGATGAATATATCTTCGTCTTCTTCCTCTTCGTCCGATATTTCACGAAGGCCTTTCAACTCGGGATGGATGACAAGCCCGTCAAAGTCTTTTGTGAAAAAGAGGTTGCAACCGCCCCCTATAATCAGTTTTTGTTCGTATGGATGCTCAGTTAGGCATCTTCGGAGTTCTTCTACACTTTTGGGCTGGCAAAATATCTTTGCCGATGCTTCTGTCTTGAATGAGTTGTAATTTTTTAACGAGAATTGCCTATAATAGTCCATTTCGGGAATAATTGGTTCGACATAATCCGGTTACCGCTTTCGCTTAAACCAGAAGAATAATATGGCTAAAACAGCCAGTACACCGATAATAATCAGTATAGTTTGCCAATGGTGCATCACAAATTTAACAATAAAAATCAAAGCTACCACTATAGCAACAAGCCCAGCCACCTGAATAACTCTTTTGATAATGATTTTACGTCTGGCTGCAAGTTCTTCTTCACTTAGTCCGTCTTCGATTTCCTCCTCATATGTTTCAGTTTTGACTTCTTTCTGTTCGGATTCTATGATAGCTTCGGTAATGGTATCCGGTTCTGTTTCGGAATCAGGGTGTAATTCCGAAACATAATTTTCTTCGGACTCTAATGATATGCCTGCTTCTCCAGATTCCTCTCCGGAGTTTATATCCTCGAAAGGCACATAATTTTCCGTATCTTCTTCGGGAGATGATTGTAACTCTTCGTCGTCGATACCTTCCGATGGAAGAACTTGTTCTTCTTCGGGCAGTACAATCTCCATAGGTATGTCATCTACAGAAGTATATTGAGATTCTGTTTTATTTCCTTCCGGTATATCTGCGGTTTTATCTTCTTCTGTAATCAGAATTTCACCGGGATTGTTTTCCGTATTTTCAGGCTCTGGTATTTGAGGTATGATAATCCTGCCGGCCTGTGCTGCTTCGGTGTCTGTCAGACGAATGATTGTATCTACACGTGATGAGGCAACTTTGGTATCAAAATCGCCGTTTTCAACCATTTTTATCAGTTCGTCCTCAATAGCAGGATATCTCTTCATAAGAGTCTGGCAAGCATTAGCAAAGTCACGGAAACGTTGCATTTTGTCTATTTTTGCCTTCACTTCATCACCACTTGCGGATGATATATCCAGTATTTTATCGGCCAGAATTGCTTTTAAGCGTTCCATCTTTTATTACGATTACATATTATCGGTTTCCATACATTTGCTCGTAATACTTCATATAGTCACCTGAGGTAACCTCTTCTACCCATGTCTGGTTGTCTAGGTACCAGTAGATTGTTTTTACAATGCCTGTATCGAAGTTTGTTTCGGGTAACCAATCCAGTTCTGTCGATATTTTTGTAGGGTCTATCGCATAACGGTGGTCATGTCCCTGACGGTCTTTAACGAATGAAATCAAGCTGTCATTTATCCAGCTTATATCTATACTTCCGTCAGCAATTATATCCTTTTTCTTCAAGACTTCACGATACCGGGGTTCTTTTTCCAAGATGTCGTGTATGGTCTTGATTACTAGTTTTACTATATCGAGATTCTTTTTCTCATTGTGTCCGCCTACATTGTAAACTTCGTCGATGCGCCCTTTGTGAAGAACTGCGTCTATAGCCTTACAATGGTCTTCAACGTATAGCCAGTCGCGCACATTGCTGCCGTCGCCATAGACAGGCAGTTGCTTGCCGGATAGGATATTGCGTATAATAAGCGGAATCAACTTTTCGGGGAAATGATATGGTCCGTAATTGTTCGAACAACGGGTTATATTCACGGGCATTTTGTAAGTTTCACCGTAGGCACGAACAATGAGGTCACCTCCGGCTTTGCCTGCACTGTAGGGTGAACGCGGGTCTAGGGGAGTGGTTTCAGTAAAATAGCCTTCGTCGCCCAACGATCCATATACTTCGTCGGTAGATACCTGCAAGTACTTTACGCCTTCGCGCCAAATAGGGTAATTATTTTCATCCTTGCCTGTAGTCCAGTATTTCTTAGCTGTATCCAGCAAATTCTGGGTACCCAGAATATTTACCTGTAAAAATAGTTGGGGATTTTCGATGCTTCTGTCAACATGACTTTCGGCAGCAAAATTGATGACATAGTCGATAGTGTGTTCCGAGAAAACTTTCTCAGTTGCATTTCTGTCACAAATGTCCCCTTTTACAAAAGTAACTCTGGGATCTTTCAGTTCTTCTGATAATGTTCCGAGGTTGCCTGCGTATGTGAGGGCGTCAAATATGATAAGTTTTGCATCCGGATGTACGGCCAGCATGTGTTTCACAAAATTTGAGCCGATAAAACCGGCCCCGCCTGTGATTAAATATGTCATTTCTTTTTAAATTATATTATTCGCAAAAATAAGAAAAAAACGATATTAAAAAGCATCTGTGTCACAATATATATGGTTAATATATACTTATTCTTAATTTGGAATGAATAAATTATCGCTTTTTTGAAACAAAAGTTAACAAATGGATATTTTTTTGCTATATTTGTAGCATCCATAAATCAAAATCCGTAAATTAAAATGAAAGTAGAACAAGTACTAGAGGACTTAAAACGTCGATTCCCAAACGAGCCTGAGTACCATCAGGCAGTGCATGAGGTATTAGAATCCATTGAAGAAGAGTACAACAAGCATCCTGAATTTGAAAAAGCTAACCTGATAGAGAGGCTCTGTATTCCGGACCGTATTTTTTCGTTTCGTGTAACATGGGTCGATGATAAAGGAAATACGCATACCAACATGGGATACCGCGTGCAGCATAGTAATGCTATTGGCCCGTATAAGGGTGGTATCCGTTTGCATGCATCAGTGAATCCTTCGATACTTAAATTCCTTGCATTTGAGCAAACATTTAAAAATTCTCTTACCACACTGCCTATGGGTGGAGGTAAAGGAGGTTCCGATTTTAACCCTAAAGGCAAGTCGAGCGCCGAAGTTATGCGCTTTTGTCAGGCTTTTGTGACTGAATTGTGGCGTCATATAGGTCCTGATACGGATGTTCCTGCCGGAGATATAGGTGTGGGCGGTCGCGAAGTAGGTTATATGTTCGGGATGTATAAGAAGCTGGCTCGTGAGTTTACAGGAACTTTCACGGGGAAAGGGCTTACATTCGGAGGTTCTTTGATTCGTCCGGAAGCTACAGGATATGGAAATGTGTATTTCCTTCTGGAAATGCTGAAAACCAAAAATATAAATATAAGTGGGAAGAGATGCCTTGTGTCCGGTTCGGGTAATGTGGCGCAGTATACCTGTGAAAAACTGATAGAACTGGGTGCAATACCTGTAACATTGTCAGATTCGAGTGGTTATATTTACGATCCGGATGGCATTACGGCAGAGAAACTGGAATATGTGAAGGAGTTGAAAGAGCTTTACAGGGGACGTATCAGCGAATATGCCGAGACTTACGGGTGTAAATATGTAGCAGGTGCCCGTCCTTGGGGCGAAGAAGGCGATATCGCACTGCCTTCGGCAACGCAGAACGAGATTAGTGGCGAAGATGCACAAAAACTTGTAGCAAATGGTATTGTTGCTGTTTCTGAGGGTGCAAATATGCCATCGACGCCGGAAGCTATTGCTGTATTCCAAAAGGCGAAAATTCTTTATGCACCGGGTAAGGCTGCTAATGCCGGAGGTGTATCTGTGTCAGGTCTGGAAATGACTCAGAATTCTGAGCGTCTTAGCTGGTCGGAAGAAGAAGTGGATAGCAAACTGAAATGGATCATGGCTAATATTCACGAGAACTGTGTGAAATACGGTACAGAGCCTGATGGTTATGTAAACTACGTGAAAGGTGCTAATGTAGCCGGATTTATGAAAGTTGCTAAAGCTGTAATGGCTCAGGGAATAATCTAAGGTCTCAGATCTTTTTATTAACTAGGTAAGTATAATAACGATTGAAAGCTGTATGATTGAAATATATCTTAAAATCCTTTCAGTTGTTTGAATTTTTAAATAAATATTTAAGTTTGGCGGCTGTCTTTTAGGAGATGGCCGTTATTTTATTCGGTAATTTTCAGGCTCTCTACTTTTTCAAGCCTGTTTTTTAGTTCTTCGAATTTAGCTTTACGTATTTCGAGGGTCATCAGGCAATTCATTTCGTAACTCTGATTTAAAATGGTTGGTTCCAGATCTTTCACTATTTTCATTACATCGTTCATAAAAGGGTATTCAAAACTGAACGAGATTTGGCAATCTACAGTTTTTTCTATTATATCAGCTTCCATGATTGCTTCGGCTGCCGCTTCTCTGTATGCTACAATCAGTCCGCTTGTGCCTAGTTTTATCCCACCAAAATAGCGCACTACGGCAATAAGGATATTTGTCAGCTCATTAGAGTTTATTTGCCCGAGGATCGGCTTTCCTGCTGTGCCTGAGGGTTCTCCATCGTCATTTGCCCGGAAGTCTTTTCTGTCGGCACCCAACATATATGCCCAGCATACATGGCGCGCGTCATAGTATTCTTTTCGTAGTTTTTCTATTTCAGCTTTAGCATCATCGACTGATAATACAGGGATAGCGTAGGCTATAAACTTGCTTCGCTTCTCTGTATATATTGCTTTGGATGTTTTGACGATTGTTCTGAAAGTATCTTCCATAGTCAGCAAAGATAATCTTTTTATGTCAGAATCTTTTATGGAAAACTTTATCTATAATATTGGGCTATTGGTTATCAGCTGATAGCTTTTAGCTCTTTGAAAGCTTTTGATTTAAAGATTCAATATTTAAAAATTGACAGATAAAGGAATATTATGAAAAGTGTAAAGTTTGTCAAGTTTTTGGAAAAGGTAACAAGTGAAAAAGTATATAAAAGTTGTAACTTTTGTTACCTTTTGGATATTGTTGCAGGGGTAATTTGTTGATATTGAATGAGCTTTAATGGTCTGACCGAAATGAGGCCTGTTCTATAAGAAGAATAAAAATGACAAGATGGAAAATGGTGTAAAAGGTGTCAACTTTGTAAAGTTTTTCTAAAAAGAAATGGATGTACAGGCTGTATAAACCCCTATAAAATAGGAATGGTTGTCTCACGACAACCAATCTTCACTCCTAACCATAAATCTAATACCATGAAAAATACTTTACAAAAGTATAGAACTATTTTTACATTATCAAACAAAAAGTAATTAAAAATATTTATTTAACATTATTGTAATATTTTTGTAATAGTTAAATGTTCATATTGTCAAATATTTACTGTAACATTTTACAATTTGAAATATTGTGTTTAGATTTGTATAACAGGTGTAAACATTATGGCATCATTTTTGTTTGAATATAATAAATTAGATTATTAAGATTTTATCTGAAATACATTTTAGAAATAAATCTTATATTTGTAACATACGCATAATTGCATAAAACATCAAATAAGACGGTTATGGAAAATAATTTTTCACCAAGAGTTCGCAAAATCATGGCTTATAGTCGTGAGGAGGCCGGACGTCTGCAAACGAATTATCTAGCGCCCGAACATTTGATGCTTGGAATACTCCGCAACGGAGAAGGATTAGCCATACAGGCATTGAAGGATTTCGGAATAGATCTAATTGAGTTAAAAGACAGTATTGATAATAACATATTAAAGCAACAGGAGGATGCATACCCAAACAGTGAGATCGTATTAAGTAAAAGCACTGAAAAGATTTTGAAGATGAGCATACTGGAAGCGCGTTTGACTAAAAGTCAGGAAACTGACTCCGAACACTTACTTCTTGCTATTCTGAAAGATCACGACAATGTTACGGCGATGTTACTGGAAGAAAATCATATGGATTACAACGGAGCTTTCACCTATATCAAAAGCATGGGTGATATATTACATAAAAACAGCAAGGAATCGCCCCGTATGGGAGCCGATTTTACAGATGACGATGACGATGAGGATGAAGCTGTAGGTGGTAGCTCAAATGTGAACACCCAACAGCCTCGTCAGGCAACAGATACGCCCGTACTGGATAATTTTGGTATGGACATGACAAAGGCTGCATTGGAAAACAGACTGGATCCGATAGTAGGCCGTGAGAAAGAAATAGAACGTCTGGCGCAAATTCTGAGCCGTCGTAAGAAGAACAATCCCATACTGATAGGTGAGCCCGGAGTGGGTAAATCTGCGATTGTGGAAGGGTTGGCTTTGCGTATTACTCAGAAGAAAGTGTCTCGTGTATTGTTCGACAAACGGGTAATTGCTCTTGATATGGCTTCGGTGGTTGCCGGTACTAAATACCGTGGACAGTTCGAAGAACGTATCAAAGCAATACTTAACGAATTGTCGAAGAATCCGAACATTATATTATTTATCGATGAGATACACACTATCGTTGGAGCAGGAGGGGCAACCGGATCACTGGATGCTGCCAATATGCTGAAACCGGCTTTGGCCCGTGGCGAGATACAATGTATCGGTGCAACTACGCTTGACGAGTATCGCAAGAATATAGAGAAAGACGGAGCGCTCGAGCGCCGTTTCCAGAAAGTAATGGTAGATCCTACTACTGCTGAAGAAACATTGCAGATACTGCATAATATCAAAGAGCGGTACGAAGAGCATCACAATGTGAAATATACGGAAGATGCGCTCGCAGCTTGTGTGAAATTGACTGACAGATATATTACAGACCGTAACTTCCCGGATAAGGCTATTGATGCCCTGGACGAAGCTGGTTCACGTATGCATATCGCAAACATACATGTTCCTAAGGAGATAGAAAATATTGAAAAGGAACTGAAAGATGTTGTGGAACAAAAAGGTGAAGCAGTGAAGGCTCAGAAATATGAGCTGGCAGCCAGCTTTCGCGATACACAACGTCAGCTGATGGCTAAGCTGGATGCGGCAGAAGCTGAATGGAAAGCTTCATTGAAAGAAAAACCGGAAACTGTAGATGCAGAGATGGTCTCTGAAGTGGTTTCCATGATGTCGGGAGTACCTGTGCAACGTATTGGGGAGTCGGAAGGAGTTAAACTTGTAGGAATGCAAGACAGTCTGAAAACTGCAGTAGTAGGACAGGATGAAGCTGTAAACAAGATTGTGAAAGCAATACAGCGTAACCGCATAGGACTGAAAGATCCTAATCGTCCGATAGGTTCGTTTATGTTCCTTGGGCCTACAGGGGTAGGGAAAACTCATCTGGCAAAGAAGATTGCCGAACAACTCTTCGACTCGGCCGATGCCCTTATCCGTATTGACATGAGCGAATATATGGAAAAATTTAATGTATCACGCTTGGTCGGAGCACCTCCGGGATATGTAGGATACGAAGAAGGTGGTTTGTTGAGTGAAAAAGTACGCCGCAAACCATACTCTGTGGTGTTACTGGACGAAATAGAGAAAGCTCACCCGGATGTATATAACATATTGCTGCAAGTGATGGACGAAGGTCATTTGACCGATAGTATGGGACGTAAGATAGACTTTAAGAATACGATATTGATAATGACTTCCAACGTTGGTACACGCCAGTTGAAAGACTTTGGTGGAGGTATTGGATTTAATAAGCAATCGGCCGCTAACCGCGAGTATTCGAGAAGTGTACTTCAGAAAGCATTGAACAAGACATTCTCGCCTGAGTTCCTGAACCGTGTGGATGATATCATCACATTCGACCAGCTGGATAAGTCTTCGATAGAAAAGATCATCGATATAGAACTGAAAGGATTCTATAAACGTATGGCTGAACTAGGTTACACGATCGAGCTGACTCAGGAGGCCAAAGACTTCCTAGCCGATAAGGGTTATGATGTTCAATTCGGTGCCCGTCCGTTGAAACGTGCTATCCAAAACTATGTGGAGGACGAAATCGCCGAACTGATACTCTCGGGTGCAGCCAAGGAAGGCAGTACTATATCCTTCGAAGTGGATAAAGAGAAGGATAAGTTGAAAGCTGTGGCTCATGAACTTGCGCAAGCTTAATAGTAAGATTATTATAATAAAAGAGGTGCTGATTGTAAAAGTCAGCACCTCTTTGTATTTTAACTTAAGGACTTTTAGTTGAGGTTTCGTACATGCCTTAATAGTTCCTCTTTGATTACAATAATCCCAAGGCCGATAATCCGGTTCGCTTCTATAAAATCCTGATCATCATCCAACTTTTTGTGACGACGGACAAAGTCTTCGAGGCTGTCAGCATCCGTATAGCCTTCAAATATCAAATCCTTGGCTGCTTTAGCTGCTTTTACTTTGGCTGCAATATCATTTAATGAGGGAATAAGACTCAGTGTCAGCAATGCCTTATCCAGCAGTTGATAATCGAGGGATATACCGAAATCTTCGGCTTCGACTACCCGTAGCCATTGCAAGATATTGCCGATACTCTCTTTAGTGACTCCATCGATTGGCTGATAGTTTTTATCATAGATGGCTTCTTTAATATTAGATATAGCCCTGTTGATATCGAATCTTTCAGCTTCGTAGTATTCAGCTGCAGTTTGTTCGTCACAGCCTGTTTGTTCGCATATCTCTTTGATGGATTTGGCTTTGAACAGATAGACGCATTTTTCGACATCCCCGTCATTTGCTTTCAATAGCTGCAAGGCTTCATGCATCGGTACCGGGACTATTCTCCGTAATTCTTTTATTTTATTGGTCATTGCTTATTCTTTTTTAGACAAAATGTAGTTATCATGGATTGATAACCGACTTATTTACTATCTCCCTGTAGATTGGGTTCTGATTCAGGATATAATCATTCCCAATCATAAATAGTTGCTCGCGAGCCCGGGTAAGAGCTACATTCAGTTTGCGGTCTACAGTACGCTCGCGGTTCAGATTACTAAAGAATCTCAGTTGGTATGGCTTGTTGAAACAAAACGAAAGAATGATGATATCCCGCTGACTACCCTGATAACGCTCTACGGTATCTACCATAATATCATTCAACTCAGGAATTTCAGTTTCTTCCAGTTTCTGCTTTATCAGCGCGATTTGATTACGGTAGGGAGTTATTATGCCTATGGTCTTCCGGGTGTCAAAAGCCATGTTGTTAAGTCTGTAAATCTCAAGTATTGCTTTTATTAAAGAGATAACAACATCTGCTTCCTGTTTGTTCAGCTTATCCGAATTGTTTGTATTGTCTGTTTGCCTGACAGGGATAAATGCAGTCCGTTTTGTCGCAATTAATGATTGCAATTTATCCGATCTGTCGTATGTTTGATATATTAAAGGCTGGTATTGCCTGTCAGTAGCTACATGTAGCATATTGTCATAAAAGCTGGTGTTGACAAGGGACGCAATATCTTCATGCATCCGTCCGTGATAGGTCAAGGTATCATATGCATGTGTCCAGCCTTGTTTTTGACAGACATGAAACAGCCGCTCGAATAAGGATTCGCGGCAATCGGATAATTCAATGTCATTTAATACGGACTCTTCTACTTTCGACTTGTTTTCATCCTGCAAAGTGATTGTAGACAATTGTTTATGATCTCCTATCATAATGAACTTGTCGAACAGAGGTAGAAGCCCTATAATCTGCGACTCCAGTATTTGAGATGCCTCATCTATGATAGCAACATTAAACTTCTTCAAGTCGAACAATTCGGGCTTTCCGGTTATGGAAGCCAGAGTGCCGACAAAAATACGGGTACGGTCTATGGTTTGGATCAGCTCTTTTCTACTGTCTGCCTGATGGGAGATATTTTGCAGCAGGCGATGACGATAACCTTCACCGCACGAGAGTTCCGCACCTATACGGATATATCTGTCACACTCGTCTTCACTTTTGCCGAATGCCTGACAGATGGAGGCGCATAATTCATCCACGGCACGGTTGGTATATGCCATTACGAGGATATTCGTATCCTTTCCGGCAGAGAAACGCTCTATAAGTTGCCGGGCAAAGATGGATGTTTTACCTGTTCCCGGAGGCCCTACAATAAGGAAGTAATCTTCGGCTGCTAAGGCTTTATCTATGATGTTCTTCTGTTTTGCCTCTTTTGTGGCATCCGTCGTTAATTTATACAGGGTGGATGAGAGCGGTTCCCGTAAGCCAAGTAATAACTCTTTTTTGTCATTAGGAGCGGACAGAAAGGCATACAGGCTCTTGTACATGGCATTATAACTATGGTCTAGCTTGTCATGTTCCACAGCCCAGTATCTGTATCGGGAGAAGAAGTTGCGGTTTCGTTGTTTATATCTGAATCTCAAGACTACATGATATGAAGAAATCTCGACTACAGTACCTTTTAATATCTGGTTTGTCAATACCGACTCCCCACTTTTTTGGCGGGGGTAAAGAATACATATTTCTCCTTCACGGAAATTGACACAATCATCTTTATCTCTCCTGAAGCGGATAATCATATCCCGGCCCGAGTCGTCAATATCTTCTATTTCAAGATTGGCAATGAGCTCTAAAGAGTCTTGCCGTTCTTCAAAAGAAGTATTCCATAAGGCGGATACACTCATGGATGTATTATAACCTTCGTCTCCAGTCTTTTGAAGATATAGCTCTCTGGTAATAAAGTTGATGTAACGATAAAAATATGCCCTCTCTAGTGGAGTTGCCTTATCTATTACCTTTTCTAACTCTGCCAACTTGTCTATAAAGAACTGGGGTACGCGACCGTAATTATCCAGATTAAAGAGATTTCGGAACATTTTCTCTACATATTCTGCACCGCCGATATATAAATCATGCTCGGTAGCTACAATGAGATTCCGTACGTTTATAATATCTTTTTCCAGTTGTTGGTAAATTGCGGAAAAGCGTATATTTTCTCCTGAATTCTCGGCCGAGGAATAAAGGATGGTCGGATATATATGTCGTGCATCCTTGCCGAATACACTTTGTATCATCAGGCGATAGATAGCGGTCTGTGTCTCATGATTAGGTGCTATCTTGGTCACATCTTCACGAGGATAGGGTGGTTTACCCGATTTCAGTTCAATTATACGATCTATACCCGTTTCGTCATTTGATAGCTGGAGTAAATCGAGCCGACCCTGAAAACCGTATTTTTCACAAAAGAAAGATGGCTCAAGCGTACAGGATGACGCATCGAATCCGTTTGCAGGCATATCATTCAACACTACACGCTTTATGTTTTCGAACTGGCTTCGGGCTTTCGCCATAAATTCTTTGAAAGCACCGTTATCACTTATTTCTTTACACGCTGCGTATTCGAAAGGCATGGAACGGAATGATTTCATAAATACTTCTTCGAATGCTAGATTATCGGCATCTTCGGCATAAATGAGTTCATCGAGAAAGAAGTTGGCAAGATTACCCAATAGTATGTAATGTGTGTTTGCATTGGGCTCGAACTTACGGCGAAAGTAATGAAGGTACGAGCTACCGTATGATTGAAAACACTCAGCCATTGCCGAAGCATCTATCAGGTAATCGGGTTCGAGTACAAACATTTTAGGAATGTAGACTCCCGCATCGTCTGCTTTTACGTCAATGAGGTTGAGTTGTGCCCCAATCCAAAGGCGTTCAATGGTTTCATTGAATATATTATTGATGGGAGAGACATTGTATCTCACTTTTAAGCTTTCTCCGATAAGGCTTTCGGACTGACAGATAAGAAGTTCGTTTTCGGCATCTATTTCCAATACCTGTACACGTATTCTATTCGATAAATCGTGAGACACAGGCTCATAATCGAACACAGTATCTTCTACATAGTTGAAATCCTGTTTTTCGCCTTCTATATATAAAAGGAAATTTTCCAGACCTTCCTTTGCTTGCTGATACTGGTCGGGAGATACCAGATTCTTATCGTTTCGCAGTAGGTAGGATGCTTTTATGCGTATATTCTGCAACTGCCATTCCAATGATTTTGGCAGTTCATATTTTTGCCCGATAAAGACAAGGCGTGAAAATAAAGAGGGAAACTGCAAAGATTCACCGGCGGTGATATCTTTGCAGCCTCTCTCAAGTATCCGTTTCAGACGGATATATTTATTTCTTAATGATAGGTCGGAGCTATCTATTTGTTGTATTTCGGAGAGATAGTCAGATTGAATGAAACCGGACATGTTAGATTATCTTCGAATAGTAACATCAAGTGAGCTATCCAGATATATTTCCATCTCTACATTCGAGATACTTGTTCCCTGACGGTTTGTGACATATCCGTCTACAACAATATTAATCCGTCCGTCTCTGTAAAACTTGTACATGGCGTCATTCATGAAATTATAGAATTCGGGATCGTTAGAAGTATTGAATATAATCTTTTCGAAGTCTTCATATACTTTTATATCAGAGGCGTAAAGAAATTCTCCAACACCCTGAACACTAATATATAAATCCCGGATAACATCTCCTTCTCGTATATCTCCTGTAATTGTAAGGGAGGTACCTCTGTATTCCATACCTATAATATCGCCATAGCCTAAATCAGGTAGATCACGGAAAGAATAACTTCCTCCACCATTACTGCTAAAAAAACCTTTATTATTTGAGGTTGCTAAAAAATCGCAGTACAATCCGCTTCTAACTATATAGTCATCGTCGCTTTCACATGACGAGAAAGAAACTAACGTTACAATAGAAAATAGAATCGCAATAAAAATATTCTTCTTCATGTTTTTTAAGTTTTATGTTACAAAGGTAAATTAAATTTATTAATATTATATATGACTAGGAAAATCCCCTTTTGTAACATTGGAAATCCTAGTTATAGAAAAATTTTATAATAGGTAAACACTTATTTATTAAAATGGTTTAATTATCTTTGCTTCGAAATCTTAGGGGTGCCTTAAAATTACAGGCTGAGATCACACCCATTAAACCTGATCCGGGTAATGCCGGCGTAGGGAAAGAAGATGCTATTGCGCACGTGCATATTCTTAAATTCCGGGAAATCATCTTATCAAACCCCTTTTTTGTTTAACGTCAAAGTATAAAACAATAATCATTTGTCTTATGCTTATAGAAATTTTGTATGTAAATGAAAAAGGTATTTTTAGCTTTTGCTGCTTTTATAACAACTGGAGCAGGAGCTGTTTATTCACAACAACAGGCGGATAGCCTTAAACTCATAAAACTGGAGGAGGTTGTCGTATCTGCCACCCGGGTAAGCTGGGGAGCACCTATCTCGTATTCTGATTTGGGAGAAGTGGAAATTAAAAAGGACAATGCCGCAAAGAATATTCCTTTTATATTGCAATCCCTTCCATCGGTAATTTCATATACCGAAGGCGGAACGGCCGTAGGAAATACGGCGCTTCGTATCAGAGGTACGGATGCAAGCCGTATAAATGTGACATTGAACGGTATGCCGCTAAATAATCCGGAAAGTCAGGAGGTGTATTGGGTTAATCTACCGGACTTGTCTAACTCATTGCAAAGCATGCAGGTGCAGCGGGGAGTGGGCACATCGACAAACGGTACGGCCTCTTTTGGAGCCAGTATCTCTATGCAGACAGCCGGAGGAAAGGGCAATAAAGCCTATGCCGACCTGTCATCTGCCTATGGGCAATACAATACTTTATTGCTGACAGGCGCAGCGGGAACAGGTATCATGAAAAGCGGACTGTCGCTCGATGCCCGCTATTCGTATATCAAGAGTGACGGATATATCCGCAACGGAAAGGTAGACCATAAGAATATATATGCGGCATTGTCACACTATTCCGATAAACAACTGATTCGTCTTATTTACATGAATGGTATTCAGCATACGGGTATTACATGGGAAGGTATAAGCCCTGATACACTAAAAGTTAACAGGCGCTACAATCCTGCGGGAAAATATAAAGATGATAATGGAAGAACCCAATATTATGATAACGAAACGGATAATTATTACTCTAATATAGGGCAGTTGATTTATACCCGTTATCTGACAAACAGGCTGACTCTGAATGTAAACCTGAGTTATAATAATGGTTACGGCTATTACGAAAATTATAAAGTGGATGAGGCTTTTGCAGATTACGGGCTAGGAAAACAAATTGTAGGCGGGACAACATATGAGAGTTCGGATCTTATATTACGTAAGCTGATGCAAAACGATTTCTATGTAGGTGGTTTCAATCTGGACTATAAAACGGGGAAGTTCGGCATTACAGCCGGAGCCATGTACAGCTATTATGATGGATCACATTACGGTAAACTTCTGTGGGTGAAGCATAATGAGAATATCCCTGAAGGATATAAATGGAATCGCAATACAGCCGTAAAACAGGATATGAACGCCTTTCTTAAAATGGAATATCGCCCGGTAGATAACCTGTCGCTATTTGCTGAGGTGCAGGAAAGATATATTGATTACCGCATGAATGGGCTGGATGATGATCTGATGGATTTGACCAATAAGAATTATTATAACTTTATAAATCCGAAAGGAGGTCTTTCATTCCGGTTCAGTAACTATAATGAGGTTTACGGATCATTCGGCATTTCGAATAGGGAACCATTACGGGCTGACCTGAAAGAATCACTGAAAGGCGGAGGTTCGCGAAGTATTGCTCCCGAAAGGTTATATGATTATGAGTTAGGTTATAAGTATGCTAATTCAATAGTTTCGTTCAGTGCCAATTTCTATTACATGGACTATAAAGACCAGTTGGTACAAACCGGAAAATTGAATGATATCGGTTATAAGTTGCAGGAAAATGTACCTGACAGCTACCGTACAGGAATAGAACTGTCATTGGCTTATACCCCTACCGAATGGTTGCGTCTGGATGGGAACCTGACATTGAGTCGTAATAAGATAAAGAACTATACGGTTTATTACGATCTGTATGATAATCAGAATGACTGGAATCAGGTAGGACAAGTTTCGGAATTCCATAAATCAACCGATATTTCATTCTCTCCGAATACGGTAGGTAGCCTCGGCGTTACATTCAAACCATTCGAGAAAGAAGATTTTACGCTGTCTTTTATCAATAAGTATGTTGGTCGTATGTATTATGATAACACTTCGAATGTCGATAATCGTTTGTCAGATTATTTTGTAACCGATATGGTGGCTTCATATACACTGGATGCCCCTAAAATTGGTAAATTTGACTTTCAGTTTTTCATCAATAATCTGGCAAGTATCAAATATAGTGCGAATGCATGGGTATATACTGCCCGTTTCAAAGATGGAAGCGAATCGGTTGACCGTGGATTATATCCTCAGGCAGGAGCGAACCTGCTGGGGAAAATAAGATATCGTTTCTGATAGAAATGTAATAATAACGGCGGAGTATCTCATAGCCATACCGAGATGCTCCGCTAATTTTAGAAAATAACGATGGATATAATTCTTTCTTTTATAGAAAATAACTGGGTAAGCATAACCGGCGCAATTATAGGGCTGGTTTTCCTGTATTTGGAATACAAGGCAAATGTATGGATGTGGGCTGCAAGTATCGTTATGGCGGCATTCTATATCTATATATTCTATAAGACGGGCTTGTATGCCAGTATGGGGATTTATATCTATTTCTTTTTGGCTTCTGTCTACGGCTGGATAGTATGGATTATGCATAACAGGGATAAAGATTCGGGAGCGGAGATTATTACCCATGTAGGGAGACGATTTATTGTTCCTATTATTTTAGGTGTCGTTATTATCTCGCTGTTGATTTATTTTATTCTCATACAATTTAGTCACAATCCGTCTTTTATTACTATCGGTGACGCCATTACCACATCGCTTAATATTGTTGCATTGTGGATGATCTCCCGTAAGTGGGCCGAGCAGTGGTTGCTCGTAATACCGGCTAACGCAGTATCAAGTATATTGTTGTTCATTCAACAAGATGTTATGTCAGGTATATTGTTTTTCATCTTCTTCATTGTTTCTATTTTTGGATATATAAATTGGCGCAAGATGATTCTCTGATAATTAAGGATTTGAAAATAAATTAAAGAAAATATATAAAAGTGATATTTTTCTCAATAATAGATTATTCCTATTATCTTTACAATTCAAAATTGTAGGCAAAGCATTAAATGAAGATTTTCCAGATCATAACAGTTTCAGAATATGGGGGAGCGCAGACGATTGTGGCAAATCTGGTTAAAACCTTGAGTTCAGAACACGAACTATTTGTTTTATATGGAGGTGGTGGTGAAGCGTGGAACGCTTTAGGAAATAATTTTACAAAAATAAAATTAAATAATCATCGCAAGGAGGTATCGATAAGAGATATAAGTCTGCTCTTCAAACTTTATTATTATAGATTCAAATATAATCCCGATGTAATACATCTTCATTCCTCGAAGATGGGTGTATTGGGACGTATTGTCTTCAGTCGTAAAAAGACAGTATATACGGTTCATGGATTTGACTCGATACGGAAAGCATTTAATCGGTTTCTGGTTGTCGAACGTTTTCTCAGAAACAGTGTATATCGAATAATAGGAGTCAGCCAATACGACGTAGATAGCATGCGTGAGGAAGGTATTTATAAGAATGTAGAATGTATATACAATGGCGTTACGGATCAGTATCTGGAGCAAATTGAAATAAAGGACCGGATTACAACTGAACTGGACAGATTGAAATCATCCTATTCCAAAATAGTAATGTGTATATCCCGTATTTCGAAACAGAAAAAGTTCGAACTCTTTCTGGATATAGCAAAACAGATGCCGCAATACGCGTTTGTATGGATTGGAAATAAAACAGAGATGCATGGCGTACCTTCCAATGTTTTCTGTTTAGGAGAGACGCATCTGGCATGCTCCTACCTGAAATATGCAGATTTGTTTATACTACCGTCCAACTACGAAGGGTTACCTATGTCCCTGTTAGAAGCATTGGCTTTCGGAGTCCCGGTGGTCGCGTCGGCTGTGGGAGGTATAACCGAAGTTCTTGACGGTAAAAACGGATTCGCTGTAGATAATGATGTAAACCTCTTTACTGAGAAGATAGAATATATCTTTTCGGACGAAAATATAAAAAAAAGCATGTCAATACATGCAAGAGAATCATATCTTGCTAACTTTACAATCGAAAAAATGGTAGATGGATATAAATCCGTCTTTAACGCAATCGTTGCAAATAAAAAATGAACAAGCCTCTGGTCTCGGTATTGATGCCTTGTTACAATGTGGAAAAGTATGTGGAAGAATCGATGAATTCGATTCTGAATCAGACATATGCCGATTTGCAGATTGTAGCAATTAATGATTGTTCTACAGACAATACCGGCCGGATATTACATGGCTTAGCCGAAAAGGATTCCCGGATAACGGTTGTAGAAAATGAAGAAAATCTGAAGCTTATAAAAACCCTGAATAAAGGAGTCAGTCTCTGCAAAGGTGAATACATCGCGCGTATGGATGCAGATGATATAGCTTTGCCTACCCGTATAGAGAAGGAAGTCGCATTTTTGGAGAATAACAAAGAACATGATATTGTAAGTACACTTTTTTATGCTTTCAGAACAGAAAATCCCGGTAAACGGGATTTGCACCACAGCCCTCTGAAGGATGAAGAATTAAGGGCATATTTGCTGTTTAAATCCGGCATTTGCCATCCGGCAGTAATGATCCGCAAACGTCTGTTTACAGAATTAGGCCTGAGTTTCGAGACTGAGTATCTTCATGTCGAAGATTATGCTCTATGGTCTAAGGCTATGTATAAAACGAAACTCGCTAATATCGGTGAACCTCTTCTTTTGTATCGTGTTCACCAACATCAGGTGTCGTCATTAAATGAAGAATTACAGACTGATAACAAGAAAAAAGTTTTTAAAATTCATTGTTTCCGTTTAGGCTTACCTACAGACGGTGATTTTCTGGAAATATATTCATCCGTAGCCGAATGTGTACCTCTGCATTCATCTTTCAGGTATTTAGATCAATGTGAAGAGTTTATGCTTTCTTTGATTCGGATAAACAGGGAGAAGCCATTTTGCGATGCGGCATATCTTGAGCGCATGCTATCAGTTCACTGGCTCCGGTTATGTGCAAACTCGCGCCTGGGATTGAAGGTGCTTCGCAGGTTGAAAGAGTCTCCTTTGTATAAGGAAGAGAATTATACCTCAAGAGATTTTGCTATTCTTTACACAAAGTGTACTTTTAAACTCAAATATAGAAAGTCGCTTATTTACAAATTTGTATTCAGGTAATATATGTCCAAGCTAAAGCAGATTATTCCGATGTTTTTGCCGTTGATATTGACGTTTTACTTCATATATCCGCAGGCACTTGACGTACGGGGTTCTTCCTTTATTCTCTTATCAGGAGTATTGGGGCTGGGGCTATATGCTTATCATAATTTCCCATTCAGGGAGGTGGTGTATGTTATAGCCGGCCTGCTTGTCATGCTTTTTATATTTTACACTTCGGGCTGGCTGAATAATATGAGTGACCCTTATACATTTGGCTATATCAGAAGTCAGATAGCATGGTTCTTTTCGGCATATCTGGTTATTTTTTCTATATATAAGATACATAAGAAACCCTCGTTCAATACAGTTCTACTGTATATTGCCGCAGCTATAGGATTGCAGGCACTGATCACATTCGGTATGAATCAGAGTGATGCTATACATGATTTTTTCTTTTCTATACAGATGCAGGCCGAATATACAGAAGATGTTATGGAAGAAGGAGGAAGTCAGCGACTTATGGGGTATGGTATCGCCTTCTTTGGAGCAGGGGTCATAAGCGGTATAGGACTTATTGTAATTTCCTATTTGCTAATGAGACTGAAATTAAACAATAAAGGATTTATTGCATTAGCCCTGCTATATGTTTTTACCTTCTATATAGGTCTGTTTATGGCTCGAACAACAGTTATCGGGGCTGCTGTCGGCTTGGCTGTTATCGGAATTTTATACCTGTGGGATAATAAATCGGAGAGAAAGCAGGCGAAGATATTTCTGATTTCTTCCATTTTTATGATGGCCGGAGGATATATTTTCGCGATGTTTTATTTCCCCCATTTTTCCGATTGGGCATTTGAATTGTTTACCAACTTTATAAGAACTGGTAAACTGGAAACACGCTCATCTAACGGCTTGGAGGAAATGTTTCAGATTCCCAAAGATTTGGATACTCTTATTTTTGGTTCGGGAAGGATGTCTTTCTTTGGCACAGATGTCGGATACTCGCGAATGCTTTTTTGGGTAGGGGTTCCCGGTACTATCTATTTCTATTGTTTTGCTATGTTGGTGGCCAGGATTTATATGACTAAAGACTGGGCGGTAAACCTGATGTCGGCGGCGATAATTGTCTATTCCTTAGGTTTAAATGTGAAAGGATGGGTCGATCTGAATCTTATTATATATCTGTTCTTCTTCTATTTTATGTTCTATAAATATTATATCTATATACCAAGCCGTAATATAGGAACGAGGACCCTGGCTAGTTTCAGAAATGAAAAGAAACGAAGAGGCAGGGGAACGGATATGCTATGAGTAGTTTGTAATTAAAGTATTGGTCACATCTTACAGTGGCCGCCATACATGAAAAAATAATAAATAAGTCGGAGACTTTAAATAAAAAATAATGAAAGAGTGTATTATTTTGGCAGGAGGCTTTGGTACACGTTTGCAGTCCGTTGTGAGCGATGTACCTAAATGCATGGCCGAAGTTGCCGGAAAACCATTTTTACAATACTTATTTGATTATGCAGCTAATGAGAAATTCGATCATCTGATATTGTCATTAGGTTATAAATCTGATATTGTTATCAATTGGCTTGAAACACAAAACAGGCCTTTCGAAATTTCATATGTAGTAGAGGAATATCCTTTAGGTACAGGCGGGGCTATAAAGTTGGCATTCGGAAAAGTAAAAGGAGAAGAAGCCTTCGTTATAAACGGTGATACATTTTTTGATATCGACTCCGGGCTGTTTTTGGATTTTCATAAGAGCCATGGGGCCGATCTGTCGGTGGCTCTTAAGCCAATGGCGGACTTTGATAGATACGGTTCGGTAGAGCTGGATGATAGTGAGCGTATTATCTGTTTTAGTGAAAAGCAGTATAAGAAACAGGGACTGATTAACGGAGGTGTATATATAGTAGCAAAGAACCTGTTTACCAGATTATCTTTGCCTGAAAAATTTTCTTTTGAAAAAGATATAATGGAGTCACACCTCGGCGATTTAAATATATATGGTTGTCCTCAAGATAACTACTTTATAGATATAGGAATACCTTCCGATTTCGAAAAGGCGAATGTGGATTTTTCGAAGAAATAGGAGAGGTGAAAAAGAAAAATGGATAATTTGAAGGAATATAAATACCTTTTCTTAGACAGAGATGGTGTAATCAATGTGGAACGTCCCGGTGATTATGTAAAAAATACATCTGAGTTTGTCTTCGAAAAAGATTCATTAAAGGCAATAGCACTGTTATCTCAGGCTTTTGATTATATATTTGTTGTAACAAACCAAAGAGGAGTAGGGCGAAATGTAATGTCCCTGTCCGATCTGGAACATGTACACAGTGATATGTTACATGAGATAGAAAAATGCGGAGGCAGTATTACCCGTATATACTTTTGTACCGATTTGGATTCTGCGGCTATAAACCGAAAACCGAATGTAGGTATGGCTTTCCAGATTCAGCGGGATTATCCTGTAGTTGACTTTGCCCAATCGATAATGGTGGGTAACAGCAAATCTGATATTGAGTTTGGTAATAAGCTGGGGATGTTAACTGTATTGGTAGGTGATAAATATAAAAAAGAACATAAAATATATGAGACTGTAAATGCTTATTACGAAAATCTGTATAAGTTTGCAGTTGATTTTACAAAATAATAAAAAATCCGGCCATGATTGTAAGAAGTAAGGCGCCTTTCAGATTAGGATTAGCAGGCGGGGGAACGGATGTTTCTCCATATTCGGATCTGTATGGGGGCTGCATACTCAATGCTACTATTAGTCTCTATGCATACGCTAATATAGAGCCTCGTACCGATAATAAGATTGTATTTCGTATACCTCAGAATAATGAGGAATATGTGTTTGATGCATCTTTGGAACTTCCCATATTGAATGACAAAGCGGATCTCATGAAAGGTATTTACAACAGGGTAGTGAAAGATTTTATACACAAACCATTATCTTTTACTCTTACTTGTGCTTTGGAGGTTCCTTTTGGATCGGGGTTGGGAACATCTTCAACATTAGCCGTTGCCATATTAGGGGCATATGCAGAATGGCTTACATTGCCTTTGGGTGAATACGATCTGGCGTATCTGGCTTATCTTATCGAACGTGCCGACCTGAAACAAGCCGGAGGAAAGCAGGACCAGTATGCGGCCGCATTCGGAGGATTCAACTTTATGGAGTTTTACTCTGATGATAAAGTTATTGTAAATCCGTTGCGGATACGTAACGAGACAATAAATGAATTGTCAAATAATATGTTGCTTTATTATACCAACACAGGCCGTAATTCGGGCGATATAATAGAGAAACAGCAAAAGAATGTAAAAGAACAAAAGGCAAAGTCGATAGAGGCGATGCATCAGATAAAGAATCAGGCATATGAGATAAAAGAGGCCGTTCTTAAAAATAACCTTGACGAAATAGGACATATCCTGCATCGTGGATGGACATATAAGAAGGAAATGGCAGACGGTATATCGACCCCATTGTTTGAAGAGATATATAACACGGCTATAAAAGCAGGCTCATCGGGTGGAAAGATATCCGGTGCGGGCGGAGGTGGTTATGTCTTTTTTTATTGTCCTGGCAATACCCGGTTTGCAGTCTCCAAAGCTTTGGAAAGCCTTGGGGGGAGAGTACAGCAGTATTCCTTTACTAAAAAAGGATTGGAAACCTGGCACACAAAATAAACAGAATGAAGATAGCTGTTCTTATACGTGTTTACGATAGAATCGAGGATTTGAAATATAATCTTCAGATTATTTCCGATACATGGAAAGAGAATGATTATTATATTATAGTTGTAAGTAACGGGAAGAAAAACGGGTACGATATTTTACCCCAATCTATTCCTCATATAGATAAGCTGGTAATTCTTGAAGAAAATGCAGGGCATAGGAAAGGCAATTCCCAACTGCTGATGGAAGGGGCGAAGCATATCCCTGAGGAATGTAAATATACACTGATACTGGAGGCCGATACATGGGTGTATGGGGATAGCATCCAGTCTAAATATACGGAATTGTTGTCTGGGAAGAACGATGCAGTATGGGCCAGTGCCGACTGGTATGATAAGTACTATGCTTTGGCTACAGACTTTGCAATTATAAAAACGAAATATATAAAAGATAACCCCGGAATATTTGACTTTGAACTTTTTCCGGAATGTCATATCACAAACTTTTTACGAGATACGAATGCTGGATTTATATGGATAAGAGAGAATATGCCGGTACATGTACCCAGCTATATTCGATATAGCTATCCATATGTACCCAATATAAAAGAAGGACGTTTTTATGTATTCCCAAAATCAAGGACAGTGACTCATCATATCGAGTTTCTTAAAGGTGGAATGGAGCAGAAGAAACGTTATTTTAATATTCTGGCCGATGTAGATTACTTTTCGCAGGTAAAATCCGGAAATAAGGCCTGGAACCGCTTTAAGATGAACTTCTGGATAGGACTGAGCAAGTGTTTTGTAAAACGTAGCTGGTACAGTAAAAAAACATACAAAATTATAGAGTAAGCGATTTTTCTTATTTATGATATTTTCCACATATATATTCACTCTTGTCTTTTTGCCGGTAGTATTGATTCTTTATTTCGGCATGTCGCGATATGTATCCCGGAAGATACAGCATTTACTTCTTATATTCGCATCATTAGTATTTTATGGGTATAACCATATTTCTTATGTATGGCTGATTCTTATTTCCATATCTGTCAACTACATAATGGCAACAGGGGTACAGAATTCCGTAAAACCTCTTTTTAGAAAAGCCTGTTTTGTTACCGGAGTTCTGTTTAATGTTTGTTTACTGGGATATTACAAATACTATAATTTCTTTCTGGATAATATCAATACCTTGTTTGATACTGGTTTTGTCCTCAAACAGATCATATTGCCACTAGGGATCAGCTTCTTTACCTTCCAGCAGATAGCATACCTTATAAGCGTGAATAAGAGACAGGAAAAAGTACCGGGAGTATTGGACTATGTTCTTTTTATAACCTTTTTTCCTCAGTTGGTAGCGGGGCCTATCGTCTTTTCTCAAGATGTGATGACTCAATATCAGGATGATAAAAATCGTTTCTTCAATATAGATAATTTTACTCAGGGCTTATTTATATTTATCATAGGTCTTTTCAAAAAGGCTGTTGTAGCCGATACGTTGAGTATTTTTTCGGGGAATGCTTTTTTTGATCCCAATCACCTGACTTTTGCCAGTGCATGGCTCGGTTCTTTGGCCTATACATTCCAGTTGTTCTTTGACTTTAGCGGCTATTCCGATATGGCAATAGGTTTGGGCAAAATGTTCAATATAAACCTGCCGGTGAACTTTTATTCACCATATAAGTCGAAAAGTATTACCGAATTTTGGAAACGATGGCATATAACACTTGGGCGATCCTTGTTTGTTCTTATTTATATTCCACTGGGAGGTAACAGGAAAGGGTATGCCCGTACCTGTTTCAACCTTTTTGCGGTGTTTTTCGTCAGCGGGCTCTGGCACGGGGCTGCATGGACGTTTGTACTATGGGGCTCGTTACACGGGCTTGTCCGTGTATTTGAGAAGATATTTGGCAAGCAACTGGATAAGATACCTGACTTGATAAGGATTTTCTTTACTTTCCTGTTTGTAAGTTCTGCATTGGTACTTTTCCGTTCGTGGACAGTGAGTGATGCTCTGATAATGCTGAAAACGATGTACATCCCCGATGTAATTTCATTTGACGGAATTTCACATCTGGCATTCAATACTACCTTGGCTTATCCGGATATTATGCAATCGATATTTGTAATTGGCATTCTTCTGATAGTGTCTTATTTTGTATTCCTGTTTCCGAAAAATAGTATCGATTTGTATAATGAGTTCAAACCGAAACCGAAAATCGCTATATTGTCAGCTGTTCTGTTTTCAATAGCTGTGATTCATTTTTCGAAGGTGGGAGCTTTTATCTATTTCAATTTTTAGCAGATTATGGATACATCAGGTAAGAAATATACATCTAAGGGCTTTCTGACAGCATTTGCGATATCAGCAGCCTTGGTGCTGTTGATAATCGGGCTGACTTGCTATATTGTAGACCCATTTCTGCAATTCAGGGTAGACGCTAAATCTCGTTATATATTGAATCCCCGTTTTGTAAATGGAGGGTTAGCGAAGAATTATGAATATAATACAGCACTTATCGGTTCGTCGATGGTACAGAGTTTCGATATATCTACTTTGCGTAATGCAAATGAAGGGATGAAACCAGTAAAGCTGTCTTCCGGAGGGATGAATCTGGCTGAAATGGAACTGTTGTACTCAATAGTACAGGGACGGGATGTGAAGACCATCATAATGAATGTCGATATGCCTTTTTTCAATCAGGCCGGGGTTGTATCCCGTTATCCAAATTATCTTTATGCAGACGGATTTATGAACAAGTTACAATACTTGTATAGCTATGAGGCTTTGATACAATATATTCCTGCCGATCTGGGGATCGAGTTGTATTTTAAGGTAAAGGATGGTAACTTGCCTGATGTATATAAAATGAAAACAGATATTGATCAGATCGGTACGGAAAGTTATGCAAAAACTTATAGTGCCGAATTTGTCAAAAATTATTATCTGGCAGGTAATAGTGTGTTATACCAGCATGTGGAAGATATGGAGGGGCGGATGGATAGGAGCCTGGCTTCCTTTATTGCCAATCTGGGAATAGATAAACACAAGGATGTGAATTACACATTTATGTTCCCGTCCTATTCGGCCTTGTATTGGTATCATACGCGCAAGCATAATTATTATAAGCAGTTTCTCGGTTTTGCAGCTAAGTTTACCCATATGGTAGAGAAGTACGATAATGTAAGGGTCGTATCTTTTCTCGACAGGGATGAAATCACAGACCTGAATTATTATGGAGATGTTACCCATTTTAGCCCTGTTCTGGCCGATACTATAATGGTGAATATGTTTAATCCTAAGTATGAAATAAATTCTTCGAATGTAGATGTAATGGCACAGCGGGTAGATAGCCTTGTGGATGCATTTATTAAAAAAAATAAAGACTGGTTGCCAAAATAAGGTTGCAGATCTATTTATCTCTTTGGTATGCATAATAGCAAGAGGTAGTTACAATCAAAATGTTTAATAATAATTTCTCTTACTTAAAGTTTATATGTTTGTAGTCAACGGGAGATACCTTACGCAAAAGGCAACAGGCGTTCATCGTTACGCATTTGAGATATGCAATAAGTTGCATGAAATGGGTGTGGATTTTCATGTAGCTACCCCTCAGGAAATACATCCCGATTATAAATTCAGCTTCAAAACGGTAAAGTACGGTTCGCTGAAGACTCATTTGTGGGAACAGATCTCGTTGCCCCGTTATCTGAAAAGTATAGGCAATCCGTTACTTGTCAGTTTTACAGGGTGTGGCCCTTTGTCCTATGATAATCAGATAATGACTATTCATGATGTATCACATGAGCGTTACCCTGAGTGGTTTTCGAAGAATTATTACCGATTTTATCATTTTATGATGCCCCGCATAGGCAAAAAAGCGCACGCGGTACTTACAGTGAGCGAATTTTCGAAAAATGAGATTGTAGATACATTAGGTATAGAGGCCGGTAAAATACATGTGATACATAGCAATGTACCGTTTCATAATAAACCTGCACGGGAAGAAATCTTGAATTATAAGCCCGATCCGGACAGCGAAAAATATATAATTGCAGTGTCATCTATGGATCCCCGTAAAAATTTCAGCCGTTTGGTAGAGGCATTCGATAAGATAGACGATAAATCTATAAAGCTATATATTATCGGTATGTCATTTAAGGCGTTCAATACTCCTGACCTGAAAAAGCTGATAGGAGAGAATGTGCATCTTCCGGGTTATATTCCTGACGATGAGTTACAGAAGATGTATCAGAACGCACAATTGTCGGTTTATCCTTCTCTGTACGAAGGCTTTGGGTTACCTCCCTTGGAATCTATGACCTACGGCTGCCCTACAATCTGCTCCGATATTCCCGCTTTGCGTGAGGTGAGTGAGGATGCCGCTTTGTATGTAGACCCTTATGATGTGAAAGATATGACATCAAAAATAAACCGATTGCTGAGAGATCAGTATTTAAGGGATCAACTTCGTCTTAAGGGACTGGAACAGATTACGAAATATTCATGGGATAAGTCTGCCGGGCAAGTTTATCAACTTGTGCAGAAATATATATAAAAAGCTTCGATAGAAAAGATAAGGCCGGGGGTATAATATACTCCCGGCTTTGTTATGTTTACATTTCTGGTTTATCTATATAGTGAGTTTAATGGCTTGCCGTTCTTTGACATTTTTTTTGAATCAGAAAATAGGGATACAGTAAAAAAGTAGCAAAAGAAAAATTTGTAAGAAGTGTTACCTTTACATACGCTACGCTCTTGTGACCGTTGGTTGTTACCTTTTGTGTTTTAGCGTCTCTGCATAAAATACAGTTGACTGCTAACTGTTGACTGTTAACTGATACATGTGTTACCTTTGTTACCTTCTAGCTCCTCCAACCTCCCTTAGGGGCAGAGCTGTTAAGTTTTAAAATTTATGCCCTCTTTGTCATGTTGAACGGAGTGAAACATCTCTTGTAAGATAAGAGATCCTTCGTTTCACTCAGGATGACAGTAGAAAATAACAGAACAAAGCAGACAACCTAACAGCCCTGCCCTTGGAGGTTTGGATGACGCGTGAGCATTCCCCCTCTGGGGATTAGTGGGTCAATTTCTGTTACTTTTGTTACTTTTTCCCTACTACCATACAAAAATAAGGGAGGCTTTCCTCACGGAAAACCTCCTCTCTCACATTAATTATCTTAACTAATTAGTAACAGATTGTTTAAAATCTGATTCCTAATTTTATCATTGGTTGTGATAAGATTGAAAAAGAGTGACTATCTGATGATAGCAAACCCAATCCCGCTTGAGGACGGATGCTGTAAGTCGAATACTGATAAGCCACCGGACGAATATCGAATCCTAAGAATAAAGCAGAATTCATAAAATAGTCCGCCCCTACAACCGGAGCCACCTTCAAGGCATAAGCTTCACCTACACTTGCACCCAGATAGTCTTCACTATCTTCGGCATTTGCAGAAACACGGCCATAAGCGTAACCGAATTCACCTCCTACCCGCAGGTGCAATTGATCCCATTTCGTTTTGAAATAATGATCCGCACCTACTGTTACCGAGAATTGAATATTGTCTCTGCTAGGTACAGCATTATAGGTAGGAATATCGCCCGATTCTGAGCCAGTGCCGGTAACCTCATTATAAGCCGGATTGTGGCTGAAATTAAATCCTCCTGTCAATTTTAGCGCCCACTTATCCGACACAAACCATCTGCCTTCTATATCCAATATCGGATTCTTATCGAACCAAGCCGATGTAGATGCCGATAATGAATAGGCCGGATTGTTGGGAGCCGGAGAGTCTGTCCCGATATATGACCCGACCCCAAAGTTGACCGAAACCATCCAGTCGCCTTTTTTCGGAGCCACGTCACTTGAGTTTTGAGCAAAAGCCGAAAAAGCAAAGGACAGGAGCATTGTTAAATATAATATTTTTTTCATTTTAGCTTCTGTTTTTTATCAGAATGAGCTGAGGAAGGAATATTGTTTCCTCAACTCATTACCGAATGGGTTTACTTTTCGTAGTTACTTAGTTCTTGCGTCAACTATAGCTTTTGCTGCATCGGCTTGTTTCTGAGCTACACCCAGTTCGACTGTAAGTTTAGCGATTTCAGCTTCCAGTTCTGTGATATCAAGTTTCAGGAGAGCAATATCAACAGTTTTAGTTTCTTTGATTTCATTGACATCCCTGTTCAATTGTGCTATAGAGTTGGTGTTATCAATGTTGACATCTTCAAGTATCTTAATCTGATCTTTTATGTAGTCAAGGCTAACTGAACCTTCGCTGTAATATATGTTGCTCAGCTTATCCATTTCGCTTTGTAAGGCATCAATCTCGGCGCGCAGGTCACTATAGGTATCCTGAGCTGTTTCCATTGCGGCGAATGCTGTATCAAAAGCTGTTTCCAAAGTGCGTGGAGCATTCGAATCATTATTGTAAGCTGCTATGGCTTTTTCCAGGTCTGCAATATCAGATTTGTAATCTGCAACGTATCCTTTATAATACAGGATTTGAGCTTGATAATTATCCAGATCGTTCTGTGCATTTGTATATTTAGTATTAGCATCATTCTGTGCTGTAATAGCTGTATTCCATGCAGTCAAAGCTGTTGTGACAGCAGCATCTGCTGCATCCTTCTGAGCTTGAGTTGAAGCCGGATTATCATAAACTGCATTTCTCTGATCTACAGCCTTATTATATGCTACATACGCGTCATCTGCAGCCTTCTGTGCAGCCAGATAAGCATTATAAAGACTTTCTATCTCCTGCTCTGCTTTATTATACTTAGTTTCCCATTCTTTCAGAGATTTCTCCATACTGGTAAGGCTAGTCTTTCTATCTGTCAGATTATTTTTCAATTCGCCTACAGTATAGTACTCTACGATAGATATCTGCTTGTCATAATCATAGCTCAAATATCTTTTTACTGTACCAAGCTCTCTGAAGTCCTCAACTTTCCCTTTAGCTGCATCCGACGCATCGATAGCAACATCCAGAGCTTTGCGAACATCTACAGACTTGTTATAGATAAGGTCATCTTTTTGTTTCTTCAATTCAGCTATCTCACTTTCAATATCGGTACCACCTTTAGCCAATAACACATTCCAGTTTGCGATTTCGATCTTATTAGCTTCAATAGCCTCTGTAATATTGGCAATTTGTTCGTTCTTGTATTTAATCTGAGTTGCAGCAAGTTCTTCTTTCGAAGCTGTCTTATCTGCTAATAAGGCATTCATCTTAGTTAAATCAAGATTCTTCTTAGCTATTAGAGTTTTTTTCGTATTTACTTCTCCAATGAAAGTACTGTATTTATTGATTGCATCGGTCAATACAGGATCATCATTCTTAAGTTTCTCCAATTCATTTTGTAAATTTAAGAGATCCATTTCTGCCTGGATTTTCATCTGATCCAGCTTGTATTCTGCAGCCTTTACAGCTATATCAGCATCAGCTTTAGCTTGTCTGGCAGCTTCTTTTGCAGCTTCAATTTCGGCAGCCCATTTTTCTTTGTCGGCTTCTGTTTTTGCAGTCTGATAAGCTGCTTCAGCTTCTGTTAATTTAGCTTGTGCTTTTGCAGCTTCAGCCTGCGCATTTTTCAATGCAGCTTCAGCTGTTGCAGCTATTTTTGCAGCTTCAGCCTGTGCTGTAGCCAGTGCGGCTTCAGCTTTCATCTGCTCGGCACGGGCTCCCCGCAGATTAGTTACACTTTGAGATTCGGAATCATCAACGCACGATGTTGTAGAAAATACAATTCCTGCGCACGCTATAGCCAATACAGGAATATAAAGCTTAAGTTTTTTCATAATAAAAAAGCTAGTTGTTAATAAATTAGTTGTTTATCAATTCAGTTATTTATGTGATTGTATATGTTGTTTTTAAATATTAAAATATATCAAAAAGACATGTTTCTACGATAATTATCTAACTTTACTTGTTTATATATTCTGTAGATAAATAAACAATATCTACCAATACAATATTTGATTGCAAATATACAATTTTATATTGTATAACAAAGTTTTTTTGATATTATTTTAAAATTTGTAAAAGGAAAATGAACGACAACTGGGATAGACTTGTAAAAGTTATAGAATCAACGAATCTCTCTATCAATAAATTTGCAACATCAATAGGGCTAAAAAGGTCTGAAAACTTGTATCGGATAAAAAAAGGCAAGAATTCAATAAGTAAAGATTTGGCAGAGCAGATTACAACTAAATATTGTAGTATAAGTAAAGCTTGGCTACTTACAGGAGAAGGTACAATGTATATCAATGAATCGGGAGATAAAAAAGGATCTTCATCCAAAAAGAAGATACCTTTCTATGATTCTATAATAATGGACTCGGATGAGCAAACCGAAATTACTCTTCCTGAGCCTCTATACTATATTGAGGTACCATCATTAGCTAACTGCGACCTGGCGGCACTCTTTGTAGGAGAATCGATGAAACCGGAGATACCATCGGGGTCAATAGTTGCATTAAAAGAAATAAATCTACATCTGATTCTCCCGGGAGAAATGTATCTGATCGTAACTGACAAATATACAACAATCAAATATATAAGAATTGTAAATGAGAACAATTCTTTATTGCGGCTCATTCCTCGTAATACCGAACATTATGATGAGATGCTTCTGGATAAATCTTTTATCCGCCGCTTATTTTTAGTTAAAGGTGTAATTTCTACGAAAGTACTATAAATTATGAAAAAGAAAGGCTGATTCCCAACCGTCAGCCATTCTGCACACTACCTGCTACTAGATAAATACTGTGCTTCAATAAACTGCAATTGACTCTTTAGCATAGCCACGCGAGACATTTCATACCCTACACTTTCTGCGTCAGAGATAGGACGTGAATATATATACTCAATCTCCAGAGGTCTCCGATAATCAAAATCCAGTTTCATACTGGGAGAGTATGGTGTCATATGTCTCGTCATCTCCAATATGTCCCTTGCATAACTTTCGGGTATAGAAAACCTGCCCCGGCCAACAGAATTAGCTCCATGTACAACTTCGAGCATAATGCTGTAAAGTAACTCTGTCATAACCGGATCACTCATTAAATTAGCGGTGGTACTATTCATCACAACTGTCATTCCATTATAAGGGATATTCCAGATCAACTTCATCCAGCGGGCTTTCTCCAGTTCGAGCACCTGTGTCTTTACTCCGGATTGTATGAGATCATTGCATACCTGCTCTAAAATATCAGGATTAGCACACGAATAAGAACCGATATTGAGGTGTCCCTCATCGAAGTGCCCGATATGTCCCTCACCTATTTTGCTGGAACAAATAAAAGCAAGACCTCCGGCAATATTCAGTCCCGGAAAATCCTTTTGTAAATCGGCTTCCAGTCCCAGGCCATTCTGAATAAGTATAACTACCGTATCTTTATGTAGCAGAGGTGGCAAAAGTTCTTTTAGTAACTTATTATTTGTTGTTTTTAAGGCAACAAGTACGACATCGCATTTCGGCATATCCGATGTTGAATTATATGCGTGTACCGACTTCAAATAAAAATCCCCATGAACAGAATCTACTTTTAAGCCATTTTTTTTCACATACTCATAGTCGGAATGAAGCAAGAAGTGAACTTCCTGTCCCGAATTAGCTAATCTACCTCCGTAATAACCTCCTGTGGCTCCTGTGCCTACTACTGCGTATTTAAGTGACATAAAATGATTTTCTTAAAAAATAATTTAATTAATAAATATAAAATGTACGAAAACCTTACTCTAAGGTCAACCTTCGTCATCTCTTTACCTATAGATAAATTTTCCTTTCAAATATACAAAACAAAAAGCGACTATCTACAGATAGCCGCTTTCAATTCTATAATCAAAACTTACTAGTCTTTGAATTTTGCTTTTAGGAACTCGCGGTTCATGCGGGCAATATTTGCAATAGATACGTTCTTCGGACATTGTACTTCACAAGCCTGTGTATTTGTACAGTTACCGAAGCCAAGTTCGTCCATTTTGCTAACCATTGCTTTTGCACGGCGTGCTGCTTCTACACGTCCCTGTGGAAGAAGCGCCAACTGGCTTACTTTAGCGGATACAAACAACATAGCCGATCCGTTCTTACATGCAGCAACACATGCTCCACAACCGATACATGATGCTGCATCCATAGCTTCGTCAGCATCTGTCTTAGGAATAGGTATTGCATTAGCATCCGGTATACCTCCCGTGTTTACACTAACATAACCTCCTGCCTGCATGATTTTATCGAAAGCAGTACGGTCTACCATCAAGTCGCGGATAACAGGGAAACCTGCCGAACGCCAAGGCTCAACTGTAATGGTTTCACCATCCTTAAATTTACGCATATGCAGCTGGCATGTTGTAATATCTTCGTCCGGTCCGTGAGGATGTCCGTTTATATAAAGGCTACACATACCACAGATACCTTCGCGGCAGTCGTGATCGAACACGACAGGCTCTTTGCCTTCGTTGATTAAGTTTTCATTCAAAATATCCAACATCTCAAGAAAAGAACTTTCTGTAGAAATGCCTTTTAATGGATATGTCTCAAAAGCTCCTTTTTCCTGAGGACCTCTCTGACGCCAAACTTTTAATGTTATATTGATTAATTTTTCCATTTTTTTGAGTTTTTAGATACGAGATACGAGATACGAGATACGAGATACAAGTTTATTGTTTTAAAGAATTTATTAAAGCTGACAACATTTTAATTATTTCGTTAAGTAAAGCATTCAGCGTTTGGTACACAATTTCTGATAAATATTCTAATTCTCTGGAAATTATCATTTGTGTTTCCAATTCCGAGGCAGAACCTAAAGCAATGTATACAAAATGTGTACATTCTTTTTTTGAACCTCTACCAAATCCTTCTGCTATATTGGAAGGTACAGAAACAGATGAACGCCTCATTTGAGAAACTAAGCCAAATAACTCTTCATTTGGAAAGGATTTAGTTTCAACATATATCTGTTTCACCAAACTGATACTCTTCTGCCAAACAATCAAATCCTTATGAGTTCCCATTTTCAAAAACTTGTCTACTCGTTTACTTGTTAACTCGTCAACTGATTTAAGCCTTGTAATTTCTTTGTTGTCTAACTACAAATTCATAGTCGAGAGGTTCCTTCACAAGCTCAGGAGCTTGCTCTTCACCTTCATATTTCCAGCAGGCAACATAAGAATAATGTTCATCATCACGCATAGCCTCACCTTCCGGTGTCTGATATTCTTCACGGAAGTGGCCTCCACAAGACTCATTACGATTCAATCCATCATATGCCATCAATAAGCCTATCTCGATAAAGTCTGCTAAACGCAATGCTTTTTCAAGCTCAGTATTCAGGCTGGTAGCTTCACCTGGGATGCGGACATTTGACCAGAATTCCTTTTTCACAGCTTTCAATTTCTCGATTGCTGCTTCCAAAGATTCCTTTGTACGGCCCATACCTACAAAATCCCACATGATAAGCCCCAATTCCTTATGGATAGAGTCAACAGAACGTTTCCCCTTAATATTCATTAATTTGGCAACTTTCTCCTTAATATCATTTTCTGTCTGAGCAAATTCAGGCAGATCGGTGCTGAAGCGAGGAACAGAAATCTGGTCGGCCAGATAATTCTGGATTGTATATGGTAATACGAAATATCCGTCAGCCAATCCCTGCATCAGAGCAGATGCTCCCAAGCGGTTAGCTCCATGATCAGAGAAGTTAGCTTCACCAAGAGCAAACAAGCCTTTGATAGAAGTCATCAACTCATAGTCTACCCAGATACCACCCATTGTATAGTGGATAGCCGGATAAATCATCATCGGTGTTTCGTATGGATTTTCGTCTACAATTTTGTCATACATCTGGAACAGGTTACCATATTTGGCTTCAACCACGTCTCTTCCAAGACGGTTGATAGCATCAGAGAAATCAAGATAAACAGCCAAGCCTGTAGAACCTACACCAAAGCCGGCATCACATCTCTCTTTAGCTGCACGTGACGCAACGTCACGAGGTACAAGATTACCGAAGGCCGGATAGCGTCTTTCCAGATAGTAATCCCTGTCTTCTTCTTTCAACTGAGTCGGTTTCAGTTTGCCTGCACGGATAGCTTCAGCATCTTCTTTCTTTTTAGGAACCCAGATACGTCCATCGTTACGAAGCGATTCTGACATCAGAGTCAGCTTAGATTGGAATTCACCGTGAACAGGAATACATGTCGGGTGAATCTGAGCGAAACAAGGGTTTGCGAAATAAGCACCTTTTTTATAAGCCTGTATTGCTGCCGAACCGTTCGAGCCCATTGCATTGGTAGAAAGGAAGAATGTATTACCATATCCACCGGTAGCAATAACGACCGCATGTGCTGCGAAACGCTCAAGTTTACCTGTAACAAGGTTACGGGCAATAATACCACGTGCACGCTCTTCTCCGTCTTTGTCTTTGACAAGAACAACATCGAGCATCTCATAGCGGGTATATAGTTTCACGCTACCTTTGTGTACCTGACGGCTCAATGCAGAATATGCACCCAGTAACAATTGTTGGCCTGTCTGTCCTTTAGCGTAAAATGTACGCGACACCTGTGCACCACCGAACGAACGGTTGTCAAGCAAGCCTCCGTATTCGCGGGCAAAAGGAACTCCCTGAGCCACACACTGGTCGATGATACTGTTTGCAACCTCGGCAAGACGGTAAACGTTTGCTTCGCGGGCACGGTAGTCACCTCCTTTGATAGTATCGTAGAAAAGACGGTAAACCGAGTCACCATCATTTTGGTAATTCTTTGCAGCATTGATACCTCCCTGTGCTGCAATCGAGTGTGCACGGCGAGGAGAATCCTGAATACAGAAGTTAAGAACATTGAAGCCCATTTCTCCAAGAGAAGCGGCTGCCGATGCTCCTGCAAGACCTGTACCTACTACAATAATGTCGAGGCGACGTTTGTTAGCAGGATTCACCAATTTCTGGTGCGCCTTATAGTTGGTCCATTTTTCTGCCAATGGTCCTTCAGGTATTTTTGAATCTTTTTTTGGATCTAGTATATTACTCATATCTGTTTTTCTTTTAATCTTTAACAAAAATAATCAGTGCCTACTTAACAAAACGGACAAAGTAAATGTCTTGCATAAAAGTAGATGGTTACAAAAGCAAATGCCAGACAAATAATAGTGGCAAGTACCTGACTGATCACTTTCCAGCGATTCATCCAAACCAGATTGTTCCAACCGATAGTTTGAACTGCACTCCAAAATCCGTGAGATAAGTGGAACCACAATGCAACATACCAAACAAGATATGCGACCACAACCCAAGTCTGGCTGAAATAATACTTGATAAAAGCGGCTCCATCCTGAGGAGAAACCATTTCGCCACCAAGTGCCACTTCGTGATGTCCCATCAGTTCGGTAAACATCATCTTATACCAGAACTGGCTAAAGTGAAGCACCATGAAACCAATGACAATTACACCCAGGACAAACATGTTTTGTGATGCCCACTCCACATGTTTAGGACGTACGTTTACTGCATAAGCATCACCTCCGCGGGCCTTACGGTTTTGTAAAGTCAGAATAAGAGCGTAGATGAAGTGGATGGCAACAAGCGCACCCAAAGCAGCAGTTCCCGCTACAGCATACCAATTAGCTCCTAACAAAGCACAGATGGTATTGTAGGCATCCTCCGAAAATACAGCCGTCACGTTCATCGAAGCGTGAAACAGCAAAAACAAGATAAGAGCGATACCAGTGATACTCATTATCAACTTCTTACCAATAGAAGATTTAAGTAACCAACTCATAAATTAAAATTGTTTTTAGTTATTTAGAATAGTTAAATTTTTAGCTGATAGTGATAGAAAATAACCATATGCAATTGCTTTTTTCTATTGTCATGCAAAAATAGATTAAATAAAGGGATTTTCAAAAGAAATGGAATGCGTTTTTGATTAAAAAGTAAAATGATTTGTTAATCCGTGAACATATTTTTTACTATATTCTATTTTGTTCACAGCTAGGGATTACACTAATAATCATAATGTAAATTTTGAGTGGAAAAAGCAACAGAAAGTAATTAATAACGAAGAATGAAAAATTAATAATCCCTGTAAATCCAGATTTGCTTTTCATCTCATTAATGACGCTTTATTCTAATTTTATATTCTCAACTATATTTAGTTAAAAGGTAACAAAGGTAACACTATTTACAGTTAACAGTAAACAGTTAGCAGTCAACAGAAATACAGTTCTCAACTTATTACTTATTGCTTAAAACTCATTACTTGTTAAAAAGGTAACAACCAACGGTCACAGGAGCGTAGCGTATGTAAAGGTTACACTATTTTCAGTCATTGGTTAACAGCCGTCGGTTAACAACTTGTATCTCGTATCTTATCTACTCGTATCTCATATAACTTTCAACTTATTACTTTCAACTCATAGCTTGTTAAAAGGTAACAAAGGTTACACTTTTTCTATCTATTACTTTTACTCTCTCTGTAGCCAGCCCTCGGGGCAGGTCTGTTAAGCTCTAAAATTTATACCCTCTTTGTCATGTTGAACGGAGTGAAACATCTCTTGTAAGATAAGAGATCCTTCGTTTCACTCAGGATGACAGCAGAAAGTAACAGGATAAAGCAGAGAACTTAACAGAGCTGCCCCGAGGGGAGAATTGAATTGCAAATCGAAGGAGTCAAAATCGGCAGAGCGAAGCGGAGCCAATGGAGGGGCTAATCAATACTTCAAAGAACTATTTTCTGATGAAAAAATACATCAGCGATATTCTATAGATAAAGTTTCAGTGAAAGAATAACAAAAAGCAGCAATCTAATGACCGCTGCTTCCTTATATTTGTTATTTAACCAGAACTTTTTATCTTCTGTCGCGAGCTGAATAAGTCGCATTAGATGAAGAAGATGATGATTTTGGTTTGCTGGCTTTTGAGGTCTTTGCTTTCTTCGGATTCATATCCCCTGCCGCTTTTATAGAGTCATTGATAACCCATAGGCCTTTGTCGAAATCTTTCAGTTGGGTTTCGATACTGTCCTGCGCATGTTTCAATGCCTCCGGAGTAGTAAATTTCTCTTGCAGGAACTTATTCTCCATATTGGTCGTCTTATATATCTCTCCTTCGTATAGTCTGAGCCTGAAATAATCGTCGATGGTTTTATTCATTACATTATTCAGGTCGGAAGTCATAATCGGCATACGCGCTGCATATGGCCTTACATATTCGTATGGTATCCAGAATTGCGGTTCGCGGGAACCTGTAGCCGAAACAGATGCGTCGAGGTCGTCATCACCAAAATAACGTTGGCGGAACAAGACCGGGCATATGGCCACTGTTTTCACTCCTAGTACTGAATTCGACTGGTCGAAATACCATGCTTCTTTTATGTAATAACCTAACGCTTCATTGCTGGGAATACTAAACTCGTCGAATGTATAGATACTTCCGTTTTTCTGATATGGTATTTCAAGCCGGTTGAGCACATCGCCGAAATCTATAATCAAGTTATCCGTAAATAAATCCTGTCCCTGATTCCAATCGTATCCGATAAGGCTTCCGTTAGCCATCAGTTTAAAAATCATTGTGTACAGGTTCATTTTCTGCCCTACGGGCTGTACCGGATATAGTAATGCTGCATTTTTGCCTTTAGTCAGGTCCAGAAACCGGTATACTTCGCGTATCCATGTGGCATTTGCCAGATCCTGTGTCTGATTTTCGTTCATCATTTCGGCACGAACGGATAATTGAGGAACCTTAGGGCCATTGTTCTGACCTTGCGCTCCTTGTTCTTGCTGCTGTTTTCGAGCCAGTCTGTCGCGAAGCGATTCCTGCTGGTTCTGCGCCTGTATCATATTGGTCAGGCCGAAGAAGCAGAGCAATATTGTTGTTATATGGAATATTCTTTTCATTATTTTAGTTACAAGTCGCTTACGCCATTATTAATTATTAATTATTCATTTTTAATTAATATCTTCATTTCTTTGATTTTGCAAAGCCTATTTGTGTTCTTACACATCTGAATCCGATGTAAGAGCGTGGTTGGTTCTGGAATTCACCTTCTCTCATATCTCCTCTGATATTGCGTCCTATGTCTTTCCACGAACCGCCTTTTACAACTTTTTTCTTTATAGCATAAGGGTCTTCCTTTGCTGCATCGTATTTGTATTGCGGATTCATATCATTCATCAGTTCTGTGCCTGATTCTGTATAAGATGTCGATGTCCATTCCGATACGTTTCCTGCCATGTCGTATATCCCAAAGCGGTTTGGAATATAAGATGCTACACGCGAAGGTATCAGGTTTCCGTCTTTGGTATAGTTTCCTTCTCCCGGTTTGAAGTTAGCCATGAAGCAGGCTTTTTCGTCCATTGTGCCTTCTCTGTCCCATGGATATTTATTCTCGCTACGCCCGTTTCGTGCGGCAAATTCCCATTCACCTTCGGTAGGTAAGCGGAAATTCTCTATCGGCCGGGCATTCTTCTGTTGTCCCATACGGTAAAACATTGTACGCCATTCGGCAAAAGCTGTAGCCTGTTCCCACGAAACGCCGACTACAGGATAGTCGTTGTAACCCGGATGAGAGAAGTACATCCTCATATAAGGCTCGTTGTACGCATTATTGAAGTCATTTACCCAAACTGTCGTATCAGGATATATATTTACAATCTTGGTGTGGACAAAGTCGAAGAGCGAACTCAAAGGGCGGACGATTGTTTCGTTCACCGGAAGTCCTTCTTCATTTATATATGCTGTATCTTTCGAAATCATTACCACTTGGGTGGGATCTACAGTTATGTCCGTATTTAAAATCCGGTCTTGTGGATTCAGCCTGTTTCTGCGTTTGGCCGCTTCCGTATAGTCGAACCATTCGTATTTGAAATTCATTTGGGTAGGATCCAAGCCTCTCTTTCCTGTGATCGGATGAATGGTAGTTACACTGTTGATGGCACGCTCTTCCTCTTCCAAAGGTCTTTTGGGGATTGGCTTTTTCCAGTCCAAATAAGGTTTTACAGGTTCACCGTAACGGTCTTCAGTTATTTTGAAGGTTTCATCACCTCCGAAAGCCGGGTCTGCCAAACGTTCTCGAATAATAGAATCCCGTACCCAATATACAAACTGGCGATACTTAGAGTTAGTCACCTCGGTTTCGTCCATCCAGAAGTTATCGACGGATACACCTTTCGGATTGGCTTTTATATCCCACAGGGAATCGTTTTCGGCAGGGCCCATTTCTATCGAACCTCTCGATACCAGTACCATACCGTAAGGTGACGGTTCGGCCCATGATGAGCCTTTTTCGCCCGTTACTTCACCGCCAATGCCTGAACCACCTGTCGACCTTCCGCAGGAAGCCAGTAATACAAGTGAAGCTATAGTTACAAAAAACAGTTGTTTCATATATATGTCTGTTAGCCTTCGGCTACTTATTTTTTAGGCTTGATGTTAATTGTTTGTCGTAATTTTGTAAAATATATTTTTTAATCTGCAAGATACAAATAAACAAGTTGTATTGTAATGATAGCAATTCATAACTTATAATTTATAACTTTTATAATATCCTTATACTCTTGCTTGCTTTTACTTCCCGTTTCTTTTGTAACGGAATGCTGTAGCGTATAAACAGCTCATGGCTTCCATGACTGACTGTCGACACATCCGATGTCAATAAGTCGTATGAATAGCCTGCGTCTATGTTCCTTATTTTTACGCCCAACAAAAATACAAAACCTTCGTCTTTTCTCCAAGATATTCCTCCATTGAACAGCTTATTATATTCAATTTTTGCCGTAATATCAAACTGATAGGTCACAGCATCAGATTTAAAGAAGGCAGAAGGCTGCAATTCTATCAACGGATTATTCAGCTTTATATTGTATCCCCCCATCAAATAATAAGCACGGCCTACGAAAGCCGAACTGTTGTCGTTCAGGTCAAACTTCGGTTCCCAAAGGTGGGTAGCCGATAATCCTATATAATAGTTGGGAGCAATCCATGCTATTCCCAGCCCCGCATCAATGATTTTACTCCCCGCAGCCGAGGGGAATGCAGGATCCTGATCTCCCGGGGTATGGTAGTCGCTGTTAGGGATGCGTATACCGGCAGCATCAAAATTCACATTGAGCAAACCGCCTTGTAATCCTATATGCAATACCTTATTGTTCTTAAACTTAAACTTATAAGCATATTGTCCGAGAAAATATGTGTTAGAAAACAGTCCCGCTTTTTCGTTTGTAACTATAGCTCCAATACCATGCTCTTTCCCTAAGAAATTAACGGGCATATTCAGTGAAACAACAGAGGTGACGGGGGCATTGGTCATACCTACCCACTGGCGGCGGTGTAGCATTGAGCTTTCTATATTGCCCGTTTCGCCGATAAAGGCAGGATTGTAGAAGTTTTTCATCCGCCAGTACTGGCTTATCTGGGCATCCCACTGTCCGTAAACAGTACTGAAACCAAAGACAAGAAACAAAACGGATAATATGATATATTTAAACCTCATTCACAAACTTAGTGGATTATGGTATGCAAAGTAACGATAATTTATTTGTAAAGGTCTCAGACTCATTTATTATTTTTGTATTTACAACTGCAATAGCTACTACTGATTTGATAGCGTACCTTTAAACTTTATACTGTTACTTATCAACGGTTAAACACCTGATAAATTGTATAGTTCAGTCTTCGATACTTTTAATTCTTCTTTTCCCTGAAACCTTCCTGCAAAGTTTTACCTCTCATCTCCAGATTCTTTATATAATTATTGCTGCATGGTAAAGCATGATCGTAGCAACCACCATCAAGGGGTTTATAGAAGTCTATATTGTTCAAATTGAATACTTCCATTGTTACGGGATATTTGTCGAGACGCGTTTGTATACTTTGCGGCTTACGGAGTATTTCTGTATAAGAAACGTAAGGTTCTTTTACAACAAGGAAGTAACGAACAGATAATACGCCGAAATAGGCTATTGTAGCTATCAGCAATACATTGGTTGATAGAAACCTGGCCGGATTTTTCAAATCTTTGAATAGCAGATATACAGGGATGGAAAATATAATAGCTATAAATCCATATCCGAACCTTACAGCCGGAGCCATTACCAACCAGAATATAAAGGCCATCAGCCCTATAATCCAGACAAGCAGTAGCGTAGAATAATTTTTTATAATTCCTTTCTTTCTAAATAATGCACCTAGCATCAGCAGTGGAGATGCCAGTCCTGCACCTGCAATGCAAATATCCAGAGGATGCCTTTCACCCAGCCATTTCTGGACTTTTACCGCCAAGGGCATATCCAGAATATAATCACTGGAATTATACATGGCATCGTAACTGATGGCGAAAGATTCGATATACCGTTTCGATTCTATGGAGTATTCAACAGGTAGTTTCCAATCGAACGTGAATAAGTCGACAGCAGGGTAGGGGTGTATCAGGTAGCCCGATATGATAACATTGCGTACCAGCCATGGGGCAACGACTATCAGGGCAATAATGCAGATAAATGTAGTGGCTTTATAATCTTTCTCTTTGATAAGCAGAATAAGAAGATACAGTGATACGAGGCATATAAATACAGTGGATACTTTCAGCGTAATGCAGAATATCGGTATCAGCCAGAACAGGATACTTTTCTTCCTGAGGTTTTGCTGGTCTGTCAAAAGCATAAACAACAGGTATATAATAAGTAAATTGGGAAGCAAATCGGCAGAAGAACAACCTATATGTGTTTTATATTCCATAAAGAACGGTATGAATACTGCGATGAATAGCGCTGTAAGGAATAACTGACGGTGGCTTGCCTGCCTTACAATATATATCATCATAAATGCCATGCATAGTGCATTTATCCCAAATACAAATTCACTGAATAGCGGGCGCAGGCCAAATACAGAGCATAAGAGGAACAGGTTGCTGTTGAAACCGAAACGTTCTTCCAGATTTGCCAGTCCGGGCACAACATGGTATTGCTCATTCCACAATATATTTTGCATGTGATAATAGTATATATCAGGGAATTGAGGCGGAACCAGGAAGAATAGCATAAATAGTAATCCGGCAGAGCCGATTAAGATAATCTGTAATGGCGACAGGCTTTTGATTGTTGCACGTCCTTTGCTTACGATATCTTTTCTTCTGACAGCAATCAGATAGAAGACTGAGATTACACCCAGAGCAAGGGCGATCTTTATATCGGAAGGCAACCAGATGGATGATATACAGATTATTGTCCCGGTAACACACAAGCCGATGAGAAATGTCTCAAAGAAAGAATAGCTTTCTTTCCTTTTCAGGACTTTCGAATAAAGGCTGATGAAAATATCTCCAAATGAGAAGAAAACAAGTGTTGTTAAGACCCAGCATACTATGGCGGCAATCATTCGGCTTATTTTAAAGTTTTATAAAGAGACTGCAAAATTACGAATTTATTCCGTGAAACAAGCATACTTCGCTCTGTATTAAGCAGAATCTAATCTTGTAGTCAGTCCCACAGTTTCAACTGCGTCCCTTCGTCCTTCGGTTTTCTTGCATCACCGAATACGGTTTTACCTCCATATTTGTATGAAGTATTCCGCTCGTGTTGTACCAAGTCGTCAAAGTAATTGCTCGGGGTATATCCTTTCTCCATATCCTGCGATATTTTGGAAAGGTTTTTGAGCGCCTCCGATTTGTCTTTATCTCCCAGTTTTGCCTGATGGATAGCTTTGTCGAATATTTCGATCGTCTCATCATATACCTGGGTCGGAACCGGGAACGGATGCCCGTCTTTCCCTCCGTGTGCGAAAGAGAAGCGTGCCGGGTCGGAAAACCGTGAAGGTGTGCCATGTATCACTTCGCTGACCAGAGTAAGCGATTGTAATGTGCGTGGTCCCACACCTTCGAGCAGCAAGAGTGATTCTATATCAGAAACATTGGTTTCGTGGGCAAGAATGAGCGCGGCTCCCAGACGTTTCAGATTTACATCTTCGGATCGTACGTCATGATGGTTCGGCAAAATGATGGAAACCTCATTTATCAGTTTATCCGGAGTTTCTTTTGTCAGTTCCATTATCCCCTCTTTTGTTGGTACAGCGAGCTTATCTGTCAGGTTTAGTATTAAACCCTGATTCTTTCCGCAGACAGAAGTATGAGGCTCTTCCATAAAGGATTCAAGTGACGACGAAAGCCAGTGATAACGCCGTGCCATACGGTTGTTCCCATTCATGCCCTGCTGGATAACAGTCCATTCTCCATCGATGGTTACAACAAAAGAATGCAGATATAGTTGGTAGCCATCCTGAACGGCTGTGTTATCCACCTTAGCCGATAATTTACTGTTTCTAACCAGCTCATCTCCGTCTAAACCGGTTTTATTAGCTATCTCGATAAGTTCGGCAGGTGTTTGCCGTGACGATTTTCCACGTCCGCCACAAACGTAGATGCCCAACTCGGCAGAACGTTTGTTTATTGCCTTTTTCAAAGCATTCATCACAGAGGTGGTTATTCCCGACGAGTGCCAGTCCATACCCAATACACAGCCTAATGACTGAAACCAGAACGGGTCGCTAAGACGCTGCAACAATGCCGGGCGCCCATATTCGATAACGATGGCTTCGGCAATGGCTCCGCCCAGAAGGCTCATTCGCTGAGCCAGCCAAGGGGGCACAGTTCCATAGTGGAGGGGTAAGTCGGCGTGTCCTCGTTTCATACGTCTAAGGTAGGAAAAAATTACAGATGATTACCAGCTATAGAAATTATTTGCAGTAAAGCTTCTTCTTCAGTTGTTTCCGACAGGTTTATCCAGTGTATATCTTTATCCCGCTTAAACCATGTCATTTGTTTACGGGAATAGATGCGGCTGTTTTGTTTAATTTTGTTAATAGCGAAATCAAGGGTCCATTCACCGTCGAAGTGTTTAAACAGTTCTTTATATCCTACTGTATTCAGGGAGTTGAGCTGGCGTTGCGGGTAGTATTGTTTCGCTTCTTCGAGCAGGCCTTGTTCCATCATCTCATCCACCCGTCGGTTGATACGTTCGTAAAGCTGTTCACGTTCACGCATCAATCCTATCTTTACGATATTGAATGGTCGTGGCTTCTTTGTATTGGTACGGAAAGAGGAATATGGTTTGCCTGTCATCAGGCATACTTCCAGTGCATGGATCACCCGTTTGTGATTTTTGAGGTCTACTATGTTGTAAAAATCAGGATCGAGGGCTTTTAATTGTGCACGGATAGGTTCTAATCCGTCTTTTTCGTAAAGGTCATATAACTCTTTCCTTAGTTCCTCGTCTATTGTGGGCACATCGTCTATGCCGTTACACAATGCATCTATATACATCATGGAGCCACCTGTGGCAACCAGGACGTCATGTGTCTTATGCTGCTCAGCTATTATATCCAATGCATCCCGTTCAAATTCGCTGGCACTGTAATAGTCTGTGATACCGAGCATGCCAACAAGAAAATGCCGCACTTGCGACAATTGTTCTGTCGTTGGTGCAGCAGTACCTATTTCCAATCCTTTGAAGAATTGCCGCGAATCCGCTGAAATGATAGGTGAATGATAGTACTCTGCAAGGTTGAGACTAAGCGCCGTTTTCCCTACGCCTGTAGGGCCAAGCAGGACTATAAGCTGTTTCATCAATACTCCTCGTCGCTCGGTAGCGGGGCATTATCCAGACCATCGAAACCTTCAGCGTCGAGTTCGTCCATGTCATAGCCTTCGTCACCATAGAAATTCTCACCTATATCGAGGGTGGTAGATGTGGCCGCTACAGTGTCGAAATCAACGACCTGTGCAGGCGGATTACCAATAGATTTAGTACAGATGGCTTCATCGAGATTCTTTCCTGTGATAATTTCGCGTAATTCCATGAAGAATGCGCGTTCGGTCAGATAATCGAAAACATACATCAGTTTTTGGCGTTCATCTTCCAGAAAGTCGTTTAATATAGATGCCTCCATCGTATAGGAATCTTCTTCGGGGCTTGTATCCATTTCCACCAGGGTAATTTCCTGCTCTTTTTCCCAATCGTCGCTGCAAATGAAAAATGAAGTCATTTCGCCTTCTTTGTAGTCGACCGATTTGACTATAGCTTTGTGCAGATCAAAGAATGTAGCATCTGCATCTATCTGAATTTCACGTTTGAAGTCTTCTACTTCATCCGATAAAAGTAAAAATCTGAATACCATTTTTAATAGACTTTTTTAATCCTAATTCAAAAGTAATAATTTTTTTACAAAGAGCATAAAAACGCATAAAAAATGAGTTCACCAAAGGGATTCTTTTCTTGATAAGTAATACCAGTGAATGAACCTAATTAATAATTCTGTTGTTATAGATTAAAGAAAATCGATAAAGATTCACTTATTTATAAACTAATTTTATCACAAAATGAAAAAATTACTCTTAGTATTAGTCCTGGCAGGGCTCTCTATTGGGGCTTTTTCTCAAAGCGGTTCCAAGTCAGTATTAGTTAAAGCCGGATATCAAACGGATTATGAAAGATTTGGTTTAGGTGTTGAAGGACGCTATTCTATTACCAACAATCTCCGTCTGGCTCCTGATTTTACTTTTTATTTTCCAAATAATCATTTGACCGGATTGGATTTTAATGCAAATATACATTATGTATTTCCTATACAGAGCGGTTTTTCATTATATCCATTGGCTGGTGTTGCCATGGTAAATAATCGCTTATCTATTGGCGGATATTCCGATAGCAGTACTGATTTCGGTGTGAATATAGGAGCCGGAGGTAGTTTCGATATAGGTAATAATGGTTATTTGAACGTAGAATTTAAATATTCGTTCCAGGATGTAGATAATGCCAATATCATGTTGGGATATGGTGTGAGATTCTGATTGCCGGATAAAATAAAAGAAGGGGATAAGCAACTGTTGTTTATCCCCTTCTTTATGTTCTGTATTATTTAACAGCGAACTTTACAATTGAATTGCCATTATAGAAAGCAACTGAATCTATGCTTAGGCTTGCATCGAAGGTGAAAATTTTCGCTGGAGTTATTGTAAACGAGCGTTCGGCAGATTCCTGCATGATGGAGTATACTATATTGAGTGTTCTCCCTTTCAGGTACGAACTGTCAAGCGAGATAGTGACATCATTCTTTGTCTCTGGTAAGATAATAGCACCTGCCCTTTGCGTGTCAAAATCGATCAAAGTCAATACATTATCTAATGTTTTGGCCGGGTGAAAGTGCTTGTCGAAATCCATTTCGTTCAGCAGCATAACTTCGGGAGATGTGACTCTCTTTGTTGAAAAATAACCATCTACATCTGTTAGTTCCACGTTTTTCAGATTTTGGAGATTACTCTCCGATTGAGATGCATTTACAACCGGGGCGGATTTCGGGATGTCATTACTTTTGTTTTGTCCGCATGCAGAAATCAATAAGGTCATAGCAGCAAAGTATAGTATTGTCTTCATAAAATTATATTGTTTATATTTATTTATATTAACAATTTATAGCTTGCAATGTTTAGATTATGCGGGTCAGTCTGGCGTTTATACATTTTTGGTCAGTACCAGCCGTTTATTTACAACATCAGGTATTTCGTCTTCGTAATGTGTAACATATATCAAGGATTTGTCCTTATCACAGAAATCTTCTATCAGTTTTTTTACACGTTTTTTATTCGCTATATCAAGTCCGTGAAGCGGTTCATCCAGAATCAGTAAATCGGGATTTTTTATAAATACCCGTACCAATAGGACTAAGCGTTGCTCTCCTGAAGATACATTGAGGAACGAGATATCTTTGAGGTGGCCGATATTGAAGGCTTCCATCCATTTCAGCGCAAGGCTTTCCTGTTCCGGATTGCATTTGCGGTAAAGACCGATGGTGTCGAAGAATCCTGAACCTACCACATCGAGGCATCTTACATTTTTCTGATAATATAAATGCATCTCAGGCGAAACATAACCGATCCTTTTCTTTATATCCCAGATGCTTTCTCCTGTTCCTCTCTTCCGGTCGAAGAGAGTGATGTCGTTTGCGTAGGCTTGCGGATTATCTCCGCAGATAAGGCTAAGCAGGGTCGATTTTCCTGAACCGTTGACACCTAGTAATGCCCATTTTTCGCCACGCTTTACCTGCCAATTCAGATCTTTTAGTATTGTGCGGTCTCCATAACGGATGTGTATATTTTTCATATCCGCAGCGTATTCGAAGGAATATGATTGGTTGTCGAAATCATTCTTCAGGGAAGCGATGGCCGGTTTTTCTGTTTTAGTAAATAGTAAGTCGCTCAAATCTGTATCGCTAAGAAAACTTTTACAGGATATGGCTGGCAGCACTTTTTTATTGTATACGGGTAGTACGTGCGTGATAGCTTCGGGTATATCGTGCGGATTGGAGAGAATTAGTACGATTTGCAGATTTTCCAATTCAGCCAGACGTGCCAGCAAGTCGTTCAATACATTTCGTGAAGCCGCATCCAGGCCTATAAACGGATTGTCGAGTATAAGAATGCGCGGTCTCGATAGTAATGAGCGCACGATAAGGAACTTGCGAAGCTCTCCGCTCGATAACATATTCACTTCCTTATCCATCAATTCAGATATGCCAAACCACTCCAGTAAGGTGTTCAGCCATATAGGGTCGGCTTTGGATACAAGCTCTTTGACCTGTGGTATTTCCTGTTCGTCGCCCTTGTTCCATCGTTGCTGGTAATAACTGTTTTGGGAATCAATGATGCTGTATATGTCGCGGAAGGCGACGCTTTTGGCTACAGATGATATCGACAGGTTTTCCCCTTTGCTGTTCTTGCAGATTATTTCACCGGATTTAAGGGCGTATTTTCCCAGTAGAATGTCTATTAATATCGTTTTTCCGCTTCCATTAGGACCTATGACTGCCCAGTGCTCCCTGCTTTTTATCTGCCAGTTGATGGCTTCTTCAAATTGTAGATGCTCCAAGCGGGGTATGGCCGCCGATATTTCTATGATTGTTTCTTGCTCCATTATTTTTTTTTGTGAAATGTATAAAAGAGTAACAAAAGTAGTGTTTTATTTATATTTCACTGTTTGTTGCTTTTTATCAATATAGATTATTATCTGTCCTTAAAGTTGGATGAAAACGATTCTACCTCCGATTAAATAGCTGAATTACTCATATTTATCGTTAAAAATGAATCTTTTCATAAAAAATAAAAAATAATTTGAGAATAATGTATAAATTTGTATTCTAGAAAAAACTTTTGAACTCACTAAAACTGTAAATAGGTATTACCTTAACACCATATGAAATTATGAAAATGAGATTTTTATTACTGCCAATCCTGTTTTGGGTACTGACTTTTTCTTTAAGTGCGCAAGACAATAAGGCTAATCCGGACCCTTGCAATTGTGAAACTTCCAGAGATTCTATACTTCTCCAACTGAATAGCGGAGAGGAAGTGATAGTGGTAAAAAGAAGTGCACAACAATTAAGTGTGAGCCAGTCGAATATGGCTAAGCGCAGAAAATATTTCGATTGTCCCGATATTTTTGCTCCTCCGGCTCCACAACCCGAAGACCCTAAAATAGAAGTTACTCAACCGACATTACCTCAGACCCCGGCTCCTGAACCTCCTGTAAAAGGTAAGCCATTCTTTTTGCCTGATCCGGTATTTTTCCGAATCAATAAATGGGTGATAGATCAGGCAGAGTGGGCTAAAATTGAGCTTGCTGTTAATTATCTGAACGCAAATGCGGGATCTACTGTAGTGGTTACAGGTTACGCAGATAAGAAAACCGGTAATGCGGCAATTAACCTGCGTCTCTCTAAAGAGAGGTCAAATGCAGTGGCAAAGGCGTTGGAAGAAAAGTATGGTATCAATAAGAATAGGATTTCCGTTAACTGGAAAGGTGACGGGTTACAACCGTTCGAACTTGACAATGACAAAAACAGGGCGGTACTATTCCTGATAAATCCATAAAAGAGATACTTATATATAGAATGAGAAGACCGCTGATTTAGCGGTCTTTTTTGTTTTGATATATTGTAATTGATTGATTTATAGATTGGTTTCTTGTATGTGGCCAAATATCTCTATCTTTACAGTAAGGTTAATTATTGTTAACTATAGTAGTTTAACTGTTTTTTATAGTTGTTTTACTGGAAAATATAGTTACGTTTGTGGTATAGTTATTATAAAAGAATATTTCCATGAAAAAACTGACGCAAAAAGAAGAAGAAATTCTAGCTTGTTTCTGGAGTAACGGCCCGATGTTTGTACGTGAATTACTTGATTTGCAAAAAGAACCTAAACCCCATTATAATACCCTTTCCACGATTGTGCGTACACTGGAAGAAAAGGGATATATAGGCTATAAGGCTTATGGGAATACATATCAGTACTATGCTCTGGTCTCAGAAGACGATTACCGTAAAAGTTCGCTCAGCAATGTAGTAGATAAGTATTTCGACAATTCGTATACACGTGTTGTTTCATCGTTGATCGAAGAAGAAAAGTTATCGATAGATGAACTGCAGGAATTAATCCGCCAGATTAAAAATAAATAGGGCAGTATCAATACCTTAATATCCCGGAAACAATGGAAGCATTTCTTCTCTATATATTCAAAGTCACTGTGTGTCTTACTCTATTTTACATTTGGGTGAGAGCTATTCTTACGAATGAAACTTTTCATCGTTTCAATCGCGCGGTTATCCTTATTGGTACGCTGGCATGCTTTACTTTGCCTCTGGCAGAGATGGATATTCAAGAATACAGTACTATTCAGAAACCCTTTGTCCTCATAGAAGAGGCCCTTGTTCCTGTTGAAGAATCTTCTCATCCGGAATTATATCAATATGAAGTGAGTGTATTACCTCCCTTGTCTGAACCTGAGAATCCGGCAGTGTCAATTGGTATGGTATTGCTGCTTATATACCTGATAGGTGGCGGAGTTAATCTGATAATACTGATCAGGTCTATTTATTCGATGTATCGCCTTATCCGGGGGGGACGTAAGATTGTACAGGACCGGTATATATTTGTTGTCGTTTCTTCCGATATAAATCCCTTTAGCTGGGGTAAATACATTGTTTTGTCAGAAGCGGATTATGCCGGTAATTCTTCTGAAATTATAACGCATGAGATGGCTCATATCAGGCATCGGCATTCTATTGACCTGATTTATATGGAACTGGTTGTCCTTGTACAATGGTTCAATCCGGCTGTATGGCTGTTGAAAAGGGAATTGAAAGATATACACGAATATCAGGCCGATATAAGTGTTTTAGAATCCGGTATCGATGCAACAAAATATCAACTCCTATTAGTGAAAAAAGCCGTTGGCGCAAGCTCCTACACTCTAGCCAACAGCTTTAACCACAGTAAAATTAAAAAACGAATTACTATGATGTTAAAAGAAAAATCAAACAAATGGGCACGGTTGAAGCTCTTATTATTGCTCCCGTTAGCTATACTTACTGTATACGCTTTTGCCCGGCCTTCAGTAAATGAGCCATTAAATACACTCATCAATTACGAAAGTACAAATATTTTGCAGAAAACAAAAATTGCGGAAGATACAGGTGAAGATTATCAGAAGAAGGGGAAGCCTGACAATTACAATCCGGCTTACTATACAGTAGACGGAGTGAAAGTCTCCGATGCCGAATATAAAGAATTGAAGGCTAATAGTGTGGAGATAATGGAACCGGAATATGTGCCTTTTGCCAAAGGTAAAGTAATAAAGATGCAAGGCGTCTTCAATACCGGCATGAAGTCTCCCGAATATCTCAGGGAAATGTTTATAGATGGAAAATCTCCTGATAGGTCGCATGTGTATCTAGTGGTGAATGGTACAAAATATGAATATGAAGAAGGCCGGGAAAAACTGGTGGTTACAAAACCTATGGATCCAAAGAAGCCTTTTAAGTGTCAGATAGTTAGCAAGGATGGTACTAAATCGTCTCCTGTATTTGATGTTGTCCGTTTTGCTCCGCCTTCGCCGCCTTCTCGATACTATCATAAAGGCGTTGTGAATACGAAGCAACAAAGAGACAGTGTAAGTAAGGTTCTCAGCCAATATATAGATGACACCGGCTATAAATCAGAAGCAAGAATCGGTAATCCTCCGACAGGTAAGTTTGAAGTAGTGATGATGAGTGACGCACGAGATTTGGAAAACAAAACTACAGTTTTCCCAAGGTCATTCAATAAGAAAGCAGACGGGAATAAGTCGGGTTATCTTCGTATTTATTGGTATGTAATAGACGGTAAGAAATATTCATGGAATAAATTTATGGATAAATGCCGTTATGGGAAAGTCTTTTTTGACAGGAGTAAGATAAAACCGCAAGATGGCAAGATAACAGAGCTATATGGAATTACTACAGATGGGGCTAAGACTCCGGGTTTCTACATGGTAGGATGTAAAGAATAAAAGTAAAAGGCTGCCTCAATTGCTAATGGGGCAGCCTTTTTATTATACTTTCTCTACAAATTTCTTTTTCCGTTCCACTTTTACGAGCTTGAAAAGCTTATCCGACGGGCGGATTTTATCATTCACTTTTATAGAAAATTTCTCGCCTTTAACTGTTTCTTCAACAGATTTGAGGTCAACACGAATCTCTTCTATTGTTTGAAAGACGGCTCCGGTAGTGGGCCCTGTAATCAATATTTCGTCTCCGACTTTCAGCGACTGGGTTTCCATCAGAAATTCTGCTACGCCCAGATTGGAGAAGTATTTGATTCCTTTAGCAATATACACTTTCCGTTTGGTCGCCCCCGAGCCGTAATTACTGGACCATTCGCCGAGTCTTTGCCCCAGGTAGTAACCATCCCAGAATCCACGGTTGAAAACAGTAGCCAGCCGTTCATCCCAGTTCTCAACTTTTTCTTCAGTGAATGTACCTTCACAATAGGCTTTTATGGCCTCCTTGTAACATTCTACTACGGTACGCACATATTCCGGACCGCGGGCTCGTCCTTCTATTTTGAATACACGTACACCTGCATCCATCATCTTATTCATGAAGTGGATTGTTTTGAGGTCTTTGGGCGACATGATATATTCGTTATCTATCTCAAGCTCTATATCCGTTTCTTTATCTTTTACAATATAGCTGCGGCGGCATATCTGGTTGCATGCACCACGGTTTGCCGACAGGTCACGTTCGTGCAGGCTGAGGTAGCATTTGCCCGATACGGCCATACAGAGCGCGCCGTGTGAGAACATCTCAATGCGGATAAGATCCCCGTTAGGACCTTTTATATTCTGTTCTACAATGTCTCTATAGATAGCTGCTACCTGATCGAGATTCAGTTCGCGGGCTAATACCACCACATCGGCAAACTGTCCGTAGAACTTCAATGCTTCTGTATTGGTAATATTCAATTGGGTGGAAAGGTGTACTTCCACACCTATACTACGGGCGTACATCATTACCGATACATCGGACGCGATGATAGCTGATAATCCGGCTTCTTTGGCGGCGTTTACTATCTGATGCATCAATGAAATATCATTATCATAGATAATGGTATTGACTGTAAGATAACTTTTGAGCCCCTTCTCCTTACATATAGATGCTATTTGTTTCAGATCGTCGATAGTGAAATTATTGGATGACCTGGCACGCATATTCAGTCCTTCGATGCCGAAGTATATAGAATCAGCTCCTCCTTGTATGGCTGCAGAAAGAGAGTCGTATGACCCTACAGGTGCCATTATTTCAAAATCGGATATATTATTTTTCATTATGGATGATTAAATATTTTCAATGTAAGATACAGGATGTTTCCAGATAATAAGAGGTCTGATCTGAAAAAGATGTGCAAAATTATACTTTTTAAACCGAACAGACAACTTTGGAGTATAGATAGCACCTATGCTTTCATTAATTTTATATATCAGCTATCTTTTCTTTTGTTGCGCGTATGCTGATTTCTATATCATTCTTCATATCGCTATCGCCGTCTGTATCGAGATTTTTCAGTGCCGACTGGTAATCTTTCAAGGCCTCTTGGTAATTGTCCAGTTCGTAATGTGTGTTTCCTCTGTTGTACAAGGCTACAGGTGAACCTTCTAACTTTATAGCTTCATTAAAATCGGCTATAGCCTCTTCGTAATGCTCCATTTTTTCATGGGTAAGCCCCCTGTTATTGTAGGCGCTGGCGTAGTCGGGTAGCAATTCTATAGTCCGGTTAAAGTCATTCAGAGCTTTTTCATATAATCCGATATTACTGTAAATAGAACCTCTGTTGTAATACGCCATTCCGTCTTTAGGATCGAGTTCTATAATTTTAGTACAGGTATTAAGTGTCTCCATTTCGTTGCCGGTCTGGTAATAAATAGTAGCAAGGTGCATATATGTTTTTACCAGTACTTTGTCCCGCCATTCAGTATCTTTCTTATATTTCTGATCGTTATTGATGCGTTCTATAAGATTGGTCAGCATATTTATTTTCTGCTGAGGAGCGGATAGCTTATTGAGTGCAATATAGACGTCATTGTTAAATTTTACCAGACTTTTTTCCCCTTGTTTACGCCTTTTTGCAATCAGGAAAAACATGACGGCAAAGAGTATAAACATCAGTACAAACATGGCAATAATACCTGCTATACCGAATCCGGCGATAGAACTTACATTACAGGATGTGAACAAGAATGGTATGGATATTGATATATATTTCATATGGCAGGTAGCATTTAATCAGTAGTGTTGATATATGTTTTTATAAAGGTTCTTACTTTTTCTACATATTGGGGTTGTATTTTATCCTTATTGTATGCCAGATAAAGAGTATTTGTTGCAGGTATATTTCCTTTCCAGAGTATTTTTACTAATCCTTTCTCCAGGGCTTTGCCGGCAATTAAGTCGGACGATGCAGCCAGTACATCACTATTTCCTACGGCCCGTAGTATGGCGTCATTGTCGGGTATAGTGGCATGTAGTTTGAGTATAGGACGTTTCTTGAAATTCTCCCGCCAGAATCTTCTGACTAATGCCAGATCAGTACTGTACGCAATCCATTTCTGAGTCTTAAGCCATTTCTCTATATCTTCTACATTATTCTTTTCTGCACAGGCATCAAAATCAGTCGTATCCATAGCCGGATTGCATACAATCATAAACGATTCGGTGAATAAGGCTTCATAGGTAAGATTATCCGCCGATTTATTCTGTCGTGTGATTATGGCTATATCGAGATCATGGCTGATAACTTTTTCGGTCAGAGTATCGGCAAGACCATATTCTACTGTAAGATGGAGGTCTTTCTGATTACCTACATGTTCGGCCAGATAATCATTAAAGATTTCGGCAGGTGTACCTAAACGAATGCTAGGGGCCTTATTCAGAACGGTACGCTTAAATTCGGTTTCTACCCGCTCCAGATTGTCTATCGATTCCACTATTTGTGTATAGAGCTGTTTGCCATATTCGGTGGGCATCATTTTCCGGGGCAGCCTTACAAATAACTGTTGTCCGATATAGCTTTCCAACGACGCCAGTTGGATGCTCATATTAGGTTGGGATATCATCAACTCTTGCGCGGCCCGTGTTAGTGTTCCGTACTGATAGATTGCTTTGAATGTTCTGTACCATTCCAGATTGACCATAAAATAATTCTGATTTATAGTTTTATAGAGTGAACATGTCGTATATCAAATCTGTTTACTCTTTAGTTATAGATATTTATTTAATTGATTTATTCTGCAAATCTATTAATTTTTTTATAATTATATATCAATATAACTATTTTGATAATAGAATAAAGTATTTTAACTTTGCGACATATTTAAATCAAAAATTATATTAATATTAAAAAAGGAAATTAAAAATGAAAACATATTTATTGGCAATCGCATCATTGATATTCGTAGCATCGTGCAACAACGCTGCTAAAAATAAAGTGGAAGGTACAGACGCTCAGGCAGCAGCATCGGGAACCGGAGTTGAACTAACGGTAGACCCTTCAGCTTCATCTATTCATTGGGTAGGATCTAAAGTAGGAGGTTCTCATCACGGAACAATCGGTATAAAGAGTGGTAGCCTTGCTGTTAATGGAGAGGCAGTGGCTTCGGGTTCGTTCGTAATAGATATGAATGCAATTGTAGATGAAGATCTTACTGAAGCTAAGATGAACGAAATGTTGGTAAATCACCTGAAGAGTGAAGATTTCTTCGATGTTGCAAAATATCCTGAAAGTACTTTCACTATTACTAAAGTAGAGGCTCTGGCAACGCCAAACGACAGTGTAAACTATACGGTTAGCGGAAATCTGAAGCTGAAAGATGTGGAAAAGAATATCTCTTTCGGTGCAAAAGTTACAAAAGAAGGTGAATTGTATAAGGCCGTTACCGTTCCGTTTACTATCGACCGTACTCAATGGAATGTAAAATATGGTTCAAAAACTTTGTTTGCCAATCTGAAAGAAAATATTGTAAACGATAATATCGAATTGCAGATAACAGTTGTAGCAAAAGCGGCTCAATAATACATTAAACGGTATTTTTATTATATACGGCTTTGACTATAGTGTCAAGGCCGTTATTTTATAAATTCTGCCAGTAAGTAGTTGAAGAGATTATTGTCGTATAAAAATGTTCTATTTTTCTACTGCGCGCAATTAAAATTGCTTGCATTCCTTTTGGCCTAAGCCCCAAAAGGAACCAAAAATGCTTTAGCGCCCCGCTTCAATGTCCGACCCATAACGGACTCAAAGGCTAAACAAAAAAACTCGCTCCGGGATGTATATAATACGCATCAGCGGATAAGTTCAAACACGTTTTTGTTTTTAACGCCTTTTTCGTCCTATGGGTGCCCCGTACTTAAAGCTAACGGCGCTGCTGACGCACGTGCGGCTAAAGCCCGGAGAGCCTTTGTCCTGTCGTCGCATCGCGATTCCGGCCTCGTCCCGCAGGCGGGGCACCCAATCCGTAAAGCGGAGGTGTAGGGCAAAATACGGTAGCTGCTATACCCTGTTGATAATCTGGCTAAAGATGATTCCGTATTATTTTGCCCCACCGAAGCTGCGGCTTTGGGTCGCCGGGGGATGCAGCCTTGATTTTTTGTTTCGTTTTGCATCAAGGCAAAATGAAAAACAAGACAGCAGGCGCGTTAGAAAAAATAGAGCGTTAAAATTCATCCACTGATTAGCTTAAATAACATAGATTTATGACACTAAAAGACTTACATAAACAAGCCATGCAGTTTCACGATACACCGCTTATGCCGGTTGTATTTGTAGGGCATGGCACACCCATGAATGCCGTTGAGGATAATGAGTTTGTACAGGCATGGACGAGCTTGGGGCAAGACCTTCCGCAACCGCAGGCTATCCTTTGTATTTCAGCTCATTGGGAAACACGTGGAACTTTCGTTACTGCCATGAGTGAACCTAAGACTATACACGATTTCTATGGCTTTCCCCGTGAATTGTTTGCCCAACAGTACCCTGCCCGGGGATCGAAAGAGCTGGCGGAGTTAGTAAGAGAACGTATAAACGATGTTGCCATCGGAGAAGATTACGAATGGGGACTCGACCACGGTAGCTGGAGCGTGTTGAAACATATTTATCCTTTGGCGGATATCCCGGTAGTGCAGATGAGTATCGACCATTTCAAAGGAATGCGATATCATTATGATCTGGGACGGGAACTGGCTTTTCTGCGTCGCAAAGGCGTTTTGGTGATAGGCAGTGGAAATATGATACATAACCTGAGGATGGTACGCGTCGAAGGGGATGATTTCAATACGGAATATGGTTATGATTGGGCTTTCGAGCTGAACGACTTATTCAAAGATAAGATATTGAACGGTGATTTCCATTCCCTGATAGATTATACCCGTTTGCATGACGCTGCCCGTCTGGCTATTCCTACTCCCGAACATTATATTCCGCTGCTTTATACGTTGGCTTTGAGGGAGAAAGATGAACCTGTCCGGATATTCAATGATAAAGTAATTGCGGGGTCGCTGAGTATGACCTCTCTTGTAATAGGTTAGAGGCTTATCTTGAAGGCTCTACATGTATGAGTATATCAGCTATTTCCGGCTTGTGGGTTATTAGCCTGCGCTTAAGTTCGTGGGCTATGTCATGACCCTCTTTTACTGTAATGTTCTTATCCACAATGATGTGTAAATCTACATAGTAAGACATTCCCGTTTTGCGGATGTGGCACTTTTCGGTATTTACCACACCGTCTACCATTTTGGAAAAGTTGCTGATATCGTTGGCCATATCTGTATACATATCTTTATCCATCATTTCTCCCCATGCGGGTTTCAGTATGCGATAGCTATTATAGAGAATAATAAATGCTGCGAATAATGCAGCCCAATCGTCAGCTGATTCATACCCTTCTCCTTTATAAATAGCGATGGATATTCCTATAAAAGCCGCGACAGAAGTAATAGCATCGCTGCGGTGATGCCAGGCATCGGCTTTGAGAGATGTGCTGTCTGTTTGTTTTGCTTTTCTTATTACCCATCTGTAAGAAGCCTCTTTCCATAATATAATTGCTCCCAATACGAATAATGTAAATAGTTTGGGGCCTTCGTGAGGTGTGCGTATATTCTCTATACTTTCAATAGCAATAATTGTAGCCGAAACGATAAGAAAACCAACAACAGCAAATGTTACAAGCGGCTCTATACGGCCATGCCCGTAAGGATGATCTTCATCGGCAGGTTTACTTGCATACTTTAAGCCTAAGAGAACGAGGATGGAAGAAAATATATCGGCGGTGGATTCAATAGCGTCGGCAATCAGGGCATAGGAATTTCCAAAATATCCGGCCAGCCATTTACATACCGCTAAAAGAGTATTACCTATTATACTAAAAATAGATGCCTTTTGAGCTGTCTGGGTCTTATCCATCTATCTATATTTAAATATACAGTTTTAAGTAATTGGAACTTAGTAACAGTTACTTATTTTGTACTCGTAATTTTATCTCCTCTGAAAGTCAGGTTTCCGGCAGGATAAAACCATTGTTCGGTATTTCCGCTTTCTTTTATTTCAGTAGGCTCACCCCATGCCAGACGGGTCATTTCCTTTGTCATCCCAACCCTTATTTTGTTTTGCAGGATACGGCGAAAATTATTTGCATTATATTTTCTTGTCAGTGCTGAGGCTTCAGCTGTGGTATATACTTTCTTTATACTCTCATTATTTAGTGTAACAGAATAGGGGACAACTGTTTTTATACCCTTTGCATTTTGCAGAACCAATGAAAGTTCATTAGTTGTATTATCCATTGTCACATCCGTACATTTCCATGTCTGCCCGGTGGTGAAAGTCAGAGACTTGCTTGTAACCAGATTACGCGACATTCTTAATATATCGTCCGATATTACATATTCTTTTCCGGTGAGTAATTCTTTCTGCTTTTCGAAGAAGCCTTTTACTATAAAAGGAAATGTATATTCAGATTCTGCGCTGTATTTATAGTACATTATATCTCCACTCGATAACTCTTGTAATTTCAGATAGAATTCGTCACTATAATCTTTTACTTCTGTTTTTGATTTCGGGTGTCGAATCACTTCTATTACATGAAAATACTTTCCTGCCAGGTCTTCGTAACGGGAATTGTAATTGTCGTTCGGCTTATATATATTCTTTTCGTCGTTCAGCAGGTCGTCGTCTTTCTTATATTTCAGTATAAAGCCGCTATATCCGAAAGATTGGGACGATTTATCCAGTCCTTTCAGATATAGTTCCTGCCCGGTGTATCCCATTGCATTTTTGCCCAGGAAATTAGCTGTACTATCATATGCAAATGTAGGTATTGTTTCTTTTTGCGCAAACAGAGCAATACTTGATAAGGCGAGAAATATTATTATATATACTTTTTTCATTGTTTTTTATATTGTAGCCGCTTCTTTTTTACCTTTTTCCACATAACTCATATCTGCCATCGATTCCACTGTAAACTTACCATCCTGATAAATGACTTTACATACAGCAGCATTTTCCAATGGCTTCTTGAATAATTTGTCTCCTCCCAAGCCTAATAACATAGCCAGTATGCTCATTCCGTGGGAGATAATCAATATATTAGCATCACCGTGCTGAGACTCATTCTTTGCTATTTCGAGAAGGCTTTCCTGTGTGCGTGCTTCTACTTGGGAGAAGTTTTCGGCCATGCCCATTTTATCCAGTTTTTTGACGGCATCGAGTACCTCCCGGTAGCTGATTTCTTTCTCCATAATCGCTTTAATCATGCTTTCGGAAGATGTGTGGTGGAGGTATAAAGCGGCACTGTTCCACATATGATGATTAAAGTCAGCCTCGAAACTACCAAAGCATGCTTCGCGCAATCCCGCGAGCTCAATCACAGGAATATCGTCCTGTCCTTTGGCTCCCAGAACTATCTTGGTAGTCTGTACAGTCCTGCGCAGATCGCTGCAGTAAGCAGTACGGAAATTTATATCGCTCATTCCGTAACCCAGATAACGGGCTACATCTATCCCTTCTTTTGTTAACGGTGAATCGCACCAACCCTGTACCCTGTCGAGGGTATTCATCATCGTCTTGCCGTGACGGGCAATGTATAACGTAATTTTACTCATTAAATATTTATTTTTTTATAGAAACTAACTTTAGCCCGTCCTTGGAGGAGTTGGGGAGGCTTTATTTATTCCAATCTATGTAATCTGCAAAAGCTTTGTCGAACATTTCGGGCGCAGAAACCTTACCATCCATCAAACAGACTACCTCTATAACAGCGCTGGCGCATAAAGTGTTGTCGGGCACACGGATTATTTGTTGATGAAAGTAATATCTGACGCCTTTGCGTTCTATGCTGACAGAGCAAATGAAGTGTTCTGAACCTCGCAAAGAATTCCTGTAATTGATATTTGCATTACGTACAACCGGGATAATATTAGCCTCAGTAAGATCACGCAATCGCAAACCGCATTTTTCCATCAGTTCGTGGCGGGTCGCTTCGAAGTAATGCAGGTAGATGGCATTGTTGACTACACCTTGCGAATCGCATTCGTAGTCGCGTACTTTCATGTTGTTTTCAAAAGTTAGAGCCATAATTTTATGTTTAGCTTGTTAGCAAATGTCCGAGAACTTTATCGAATAATTCAGGTTTTCCCACTTTCCCGTTTACCATACAGGCTGTTTCTACCCTCGCTGTCGAGCAGACTTTATTGTCTTTCAGACGAATGATTTTCTGATTGAAAATATAGCGGATGCCATCTTTTTCAATGGAATCGATAGTGCATACAAAGTCGTTGGCTCCGCGCAGGGAATGTTTGTACCGTATATAAACACTCACTACTACTGCATCTATACCTTGCTCATGTAATTCATAGAAATTCAATCCGTGTTGTTCCAGGAATTCGTGACGCACTACTTCGTAATAATGCTGGTAATTGGCATTATTTACTATGCCTTGTGCATCGCATTCGTAGTCGCGCACCTTCAATTTGTATTCAAATATGGATTCTGCCATACATTATTCAATTTATTTAAAGTGCAAATATACGATTTTCCGCTTTATCATTTTATCATTAGATAGATGGACTTCTATTAATATAATAATGGGGAAAGGCTGTGTTTCTAAATAATTATAATAGTTTTGTACTTTATTTCTATATAAAGCCCAATAATAATGAAAAATACTACAGCACGTATCAATGTTGTTGATGCATTGAGAGGGTTTGCCATTCTGGGGATTCTGATGATGCATAGCCTCGAACAATTTAATCTTTTTGATTATCCGGCAGTCGAAAACCGGTTGTTATTATTTTCCGATTCTGTTTTCAATAACTCCATACCTTTTCTCTTTGCAGGAAAGGCTTATGCAATATTCGCCCTGCTTTTCGGGTTGAGTTTTTTCATCCAGAATGATAATCAATTGCAGAAAGGGAAAGACTTCAGGGGAAGGTTTGCATGGCGGTTGGTACTTCTTTTTGGTTGGGGAGTAATTAATTCTATATTTTATACGGGGGATGTCCTCATTCTGTTTTCCATGCTTGGTTTTTTACTAATTATAACCACAAAGCTAGCAGATAGAACAGTGTTAATTCTGGCTGTTTTCTTTTTCTTAATGCCACTGCAATGGGGCAAAGTCATTTTTTACCTGTTCAATGCCGAATTACCTCTCGAGGCGCAGCCACATGTTCCTTTCTATCTGCAAACCCTGACTGTAATGAGGAGCGGTAATTTTATGGATATGGTTACAGGCGTTGTCAACAGCCAATTGTATAGCTTCCTGTGGTGGACATGCCAAGGCCGTGTATTTCAGGTAGCGGCATTGTTCTTGTTTGGTATGCTGATAGGTAGGAGGGGGCTCTTTGCTGACACTGAAAAAAATATCCGGTTCTGGGGTAAAACGCTTATGATAAGTATCGTCTGCTACTTTCCTTTGGCAGGGCTTATCCCTATAATGAATACGTTTGTCGAAAACCCGAATGTACAGCATCAATTAAGTATTGTTCTTGGTTGCTATTCGTCTTTTGCTTTTTTGTGTATACTCATTTCTTTATTCGTGCTTTTCTATTACAAAAGTACTTTCAGAAAGTGGTTGTCTAAATTAGAGCCTTATGGAAAAATGAGTTTGACGATGTATATTTCCCAATCTGTAATAGGAGGATTTATATTTTACAATTGGGGATTGGGGCTGGCTAAAGAATTATCGGTAACTTTCTCCATCTTAGTGGGGCTTGGTATTTTTGCCATTCAGTATACATTTGCATACTTCTGGCTGAAAAAGCACAGGCATGGCCCATTGGAATATATTTGGAAAAAGGCGACATGGATTGGTGCAAAGAAGTAACTTTGGTATATCCGTAATAAAAAAATAAGGTGCAAGTATCATACTTGCACCTTATTTTTTATTCTTTATTCTTCCCTTTCTTATATGTAATTATCCGATTGTACAATATATATACAACTCCGAAGAAAACAGCGTTCATCGGTATCCAGAATCGTGTGGAAACGGGACTGGCAAACGTGGTAGCAGCATAATATATTATTCCTACTGTGGCGATTATACAGAATATCTTGCGCTCATTCTCTCCCCATACCAACTGTTTTCTCCATACTATGGAAAGTACAGCAGCTACGGCGATAATAAGCCATGTAATGAGGAAGGATATTGTTATCGGTTTATCTAAATAATCACTATAAAGGGTGTATTTAGCATCCATATTAGTATCCTCAGGAATTTTGTACCATTCCAATACATTTTTCATATTTATAGGATAATACTTCCCGATAATTTCGTGGTGGTCGGGATAGAATACTTCCTTACTGTTTGGCAGATAATAGTATCGTGCAAACTGCAAAGGATAGTGGCTGATAATATAAGTGCCATATTCTTTGTAATTGCGGCTTCCCAGCCATATCCACGAAGGTGAATACCCTTGTCTAGTCTGCTGGATATATGAAAACATAAACTGCTTCAGCGGCAGGTCGTTTATCCACATAAATGCGGCAACGGCTTCCGAGCCGTCTTTTGTCCGTTCTTTTATTACATCGGTTTGCGTGAGCATATACTGATGCAATATTCTCATTTCGGGGTCTTTTATCTTTTCAGGCTTCAGGTCTATGTAAGGCACTACATGCATAGCGTTGTTTGCCAGTTGCCATCCATCGAATCCTGTCGAAAACTGGTTGAATCCCGTAGTTTTACGCATGTCATTTTTTACCTGATTGTAAAAAATGAGTGTTACGGCCAGTGTCATAGCTATGCCTATCCAGCGCATCTTTCCTTTTACCATAAAGAAAAAGCATACAAACAGCACAGGGAACATAATGGCCGAATAGCGAATATGCAAAGCGAAGAATAATGACAGGACGAACAGGCAAAGTGCTACCCATCCCTGTATCTTGATAAAGTAGATGAACGATGCCAGCATAAAATAGATCATTATGGCAAACAGCAAGTCGCTCATCAATGCATTCGACATATACAACGCAACCGGGCTGAAAACAAACAGAAACAACAGAATTCGCCAGAATATAGAGCTTATAGGCGGAATTACATATTTCAATACAAAGGAAAATGCTGCAACCGAAAAGAAATACAATATAGTTTGTACAATAAATACCGCATGGATACTGCCGGATATGGCATGCACTATCTGCAGGAAGTATGAATATCCGAACGGGCGGTAGAAAGTAAACATATCTTCAGCGGCCGCATGCACATACGTACCCGAATCGGAAATCGTAGCAGGGTAAGGATAGCATATTTTCAGTACGATATATCCGATTATACAACTAAGGATTAGTATAATCCAGTCTATTCGTTGCTCTTTCGCTTTCAGTAACGAAAAGAAAGAGGTTGATGTATCGTTGTTTTTAGTCATTGGTGCAAGGATATGATTTACAATTATAAGGATAAAAGGCACAGGCTGTAAACCCATGCCTTTTTATTATCTTAGCTTATACTCTCATTGCAAGTCCCCCTTGGGGGATTTAGGGGGCTCATTCACTTTTCACTTTCTTCACCCACTCCCTTGCATTTACAAATGCCTCCATCCAAGGAGTAAAATCATCTTTACGATGTTCGAAAGGATGGTGCCCGCATTGCCAAGGGAATAGAGAACGTTCGAGGTGAGGCATCATTGCCAGATGGCGTCCGTCTTTCGAAACAACACCGGTGACGTTATAGTCGGAACCGTTTGGATTTCCCGGATATTCACTGTAGATGTATTTGGCAACTACATTATACTCGGATTCAGACTTCGGCATTGCAAAACGTCCTTCGCCATGTACTGACCATATACCCAATGTACTACCTGATAGTGAACCCAACATAACAGAGTTATTCTGTGGAATTTCTACGCTTACATAAGTCGATTCGAACTTATGCGATGTGTTGTGTTCCATTTTCGGGTGTTTGTCATGTTCGGGATAAATGAGGTCGAGTTCCATCATCAGCTGGCAACCGTTACATACTCCGAGGCTCAGTGTATCTTTGCGTTCGTAATATTTACGAAGGGTCTCTTTTGCTCTATCGTTGTAGATAAAACTACCGGCCCATCCTTTTGCCGAACCAAGTACATCCGAGTTGGAAAATCCTCCGCAGAATACAATCAGATTGATGTCTTCCAACGTTTCACGTCCCGAAGCTAAATCGGTCATATGTACGTCCCTTACGTCAAAACCGGCAAGATGGAGGGAATAAGCCATTTCACGTTCGCTGTTTGTACCTTTTTCGCGTATAACAGCAGCTTTCAACCCTGTTGGGGCAGTTCTATTAGGGTCGATTCCGTATTGAGCAAATTTACCTGAAAACGAAGGGTTGAACTTGAATTGAAGCGGTTGCTTCTTATAGTTTTCGAAACGTTCTAAAGCCAGTTTTTCGGTGCTCTGCTTCCTATCGAGAAGGTATGATGGTTCATACCATGCATCACGCAGTTCGTCTATATTGAATTCCTGGCTGAAAGCATCCTTTTGGATAACGAATTTGCGCTCTTCTATCGGGCGGGCAACGATGGCGAAACCAATACCGTAATCGTCCAGTATTTTTTCCACCAGATGGTGATGTTTCACCTGAATTAGGATACCCGGATTTTCAGAGAATAACACTTTAATCAGGTCTGCATGGTGCAGTTTGTCGAGACGTGCTTCGAGTCCTCCCTGCGGATTGGCAAAACACATTTCCAGCATGGCTGTTACAAGTCCTCCGGCAGATATATCGTGTCCGGCAAGTACCAGTCCCCTGTCTATCAGTTCCTGCACTGCATTGAATGCGTTTTTGAAATATTCAGGGTCTTTCACGGTCGGAACTTCTTCACCCAGCTTGCTCATTGTTTGAGCGAAAGCAGAACCTCCAAGTTTGAAGGTGTCGAAAGAAAAATCGATATAATAAAGGTAAGTACCTTTGATATATGCCAATACCGGAGATACGATCTTGCGGATATTTTTCACTTCACCCGCAGCCGATATAATCACAGTACCCGGTGAATATACTTTGTCATCTCCATATTTCTGTGTCATCGACAGAGAGTCTTTGCCTGTCGGGATGTTTATTCCCAGTTCGCAGGCAAATTCTGAACAAGCCTCTACTGCTTTATATAATCTTGCGTCTTCTCCCGGATTCTTGCAAGGCCACATCCAGTTTGCACTCAATGAAATTCCTTTCAGTCCATCCTCGATCGGGGCGAAGATGATGTTAGTCAACGATTCGGCTATTGCCAGTACAGAACCTGCAGCAGGGTCTACCATCGCAGCCTGTGGTGCATGACCTATAGATGTGGCGATACCAGCCTTCCCTTTATAATCGAGGGCTACAGCACCAAGGTCGCTTAGCGGCAACTGGATTTCTCCCTGTGTTTGCTGGCGTGCAACCTTACCTGTAACCGAACGGTCTACTTTATTTGTCAACCAGTCTTTGCAGGCAACAGCTTCCAGTTGAAGTACGTTCTTTATATATTCTTCCAGTTTGGATAGATCATATTCAGGATTTGCATAAACCTCGTCGATTGTCTCGTCGCGCATGATTGTTTTCGGCGCTTTTCCGAAGAAGTCTTCCAGTTTAAGGTCGATAGGACGTTTGCCGTCAGCCTGTTCGAAAACAAATTTCATATCGTTTGTGGTTTCTCCTACAACATACATAGGAGAGCGTTCGCGTTCCGCAATGCGTTTAATCCTGTCGGCAGCGTCGGCAGGGATAAGCAAGCCCATACGTTCCTGGCTCTCATTTCCTACAATTTCTTTTGACGATAGGGTAGGGTCGCCGATAGGAAGTTTGGATATGTCTATTTTTCCTCCGGTAGCTTCTACAAGCTCCGAAAGACAGTTCAGGTGTCCTCCTGCACCGTGGTCGTGAATGGAGACAACCGGATTGTTATCCGACTCAGCCAATGCACGTATCACATTTGCAGTACGTTTCTGCATTTCGGGATTGGCACGTTGTACGGCGTTCAGTTCTATACCGCTTGAGTATTGTCCTGTATCTACTGACGATACAGCGCCTCCACCCATACCGATGCGATAATTGTCTCCTCCGAGGATAACCACTTTTTCGCCAGGTTTCGGTTCGCCTTTCAGCGCGTCGCGTTTGTTCGCAAAGCCGACACCACCGGCAAGCATGATTACTTTATCGTATGCAAATTTCTTTTGGTTTTCCTGATGCTCGAATGTAAGTAAGGAACCGCAGATAAGCGGTTGCCCGAATTTGTTTCCGAAATCGGACGCTCCGTTCGATGCCTTGATAAGTATTTCTTCCGGTGTTTGGTATAGCCAAGGGCGCTCCGGCATAGTTTCTTCCCATGCTTTACCTGCTTTTGTGCGTGGGTAGGATGTCATATATACGGCAGTTCCCGCAATTGGCAGGGATGCCTTTCCTCCGCCCAGACGGTCACGGATTTCACCTCCCGAACCGGTAGCAGCGCCATTGAAAGGCTCTACGGTAGTAGGGAAGTTATGGGTCTCGGCTTTCAGAGAGATAACCGATTTGATTGTTTTTTTCTGATAAAGGCTTGGTTCTTCTCCTTTTTCCGGTGCAAATTGTTCTATCTCCGGTCCCTGGCTGAAGGCTACATTGTCTTTGTATGCCGATACCAGCTTGTTGGGGTTTACCTGCGATGTTTTCTTTATTAATTTGAAAAGCGAACTTTCTTTTTCTTCTCCGTCGATGATAAATGTACCGTTGAAAATCTTGTGACGGCAATGTTCCGAATTTACCTGTGAGAATCCGAATACTTCGCTGTCGGTCAGTTTCCTGTTCAGTCTTTTGCTTACTTCGTTCAGATATTCTATTTCATCTTCGCTAAGGGCAAGGCCTTCCTGCTTATTGTATGTTTCTATATCATCTATTTCGATAATGGGTTCAGGTTGTTTGTAAATATTGAATATTTCCTGATTAAGCCCGTCATAGATGCGTTGAAGCATCGGGTCGTGTTTAGCATCGTTTGTATCTGCCGGAAAAAATTCCTCGATACGTACGATTCCGTCGATACCCATATTCTGCGTGATCTCCACAGCATTGGTGCTCCATGGTGTAATCATTTCGCGGCGCGGTCCAACAAAAAAGCCCGGAACATTTTCTGCTTCGAGCAAGGTTGCACCACTGAATGCCCATGTGAGGCGTTGGATAAAATCGGCGTTAAGACTTGAGTTTGTTTGAACAGCAATGATGTTCTTGGAAGGGGTTTGAAAGAAGGAAACCATATTTTTATTTCAAGTTAATAAATTGACTTTTTAATAGGCATACAAAGGTAGTGAAAAGAATTATAAATAATATAAATATTTAAGGTAAAGGAGTCAAAAATATAATCATTGTCAGGGTATATTGTAGGGGTGAATAACATTCGCCCGGAATGAAAGAAATCTGCGGGCGAAAGATTTTTCGCCCCTGCCCACAATATCTGGATTTTGATGTATTTATCCTAAATTAAACTATAAAAGAAAATGACTCTAGTTCAGAGGTTTCTTTTTAGATTTGCTCTTTGGTTTCGGTTTTGATCCCCCTTTTGGTTTGTTCGCAGCTACTTTTTGCTTGCCTACACGTAGTCCGCTGGCAGGTTTGCCTTTTCGTTTGGGTTTTGCCTTTTGTTCACTTTCGTCAGAGGGGGCAGCAGGGATATTTGAAGTCTTTTTATTGGTACTACTAGGTTTATTTACTTTGTCAGTTTTTCCATACTTTGCAGCAATGCTGGCTTTTCTGTAATCAGTCTTTATATCGAATTCTTCAAGGGCTTTATTAAAAGCCTTATTACTCGGAGCCTTAGCCGTCTGAGTTTTTTCGGAGTTTTCCAGCATATCGAAAAGTCCTTCCAGCTCAGTCTGTGTCAGGTTGCGCCAGTTGCCTTGTCCCAGATCGCCGAGTTTGATATTCATTATCTGTATGCGTTCCAGTTTGAGTACCTCATAGTCGAAATATTCGCACATACGTCTGATCTGCCTGTTTAGTCCCTGTATAAGCGATATGCGAAACATGTAAGGGTTTATCTCTACTATTTCGCATCGGCGGGTAACGCGGTCCAGTATAGGCACGCCCTGTGCCATGCGTGTAAGAAAGTCTTTTGTAATAGGGCGGTTTACTTTTACAAGGTAATCTTTTTTATGATTGTTTCCTGCACGCAATATTTTATTTACGATGTCACCATCATTAGTTAACAGGATTAACCCCTGAGAATCTTTATCAAGTCGTCCGATAGGAAATATCCGTTGTTCGTGCCGGATGAAATTAATAATGTTATCCCTTTCCTGCGGGTCGGTAGTGCTGACGATACCTACCGGCTTGTTGAAAGCGATGTACACCGGCTCGATTTTATTAACGATGAGTTCTCCGTTTACCTTCACTTTCTGCCCCGGCAGAACCCGCATTCCCACTTGGGCGCGTTTACCATTGATGGTCACACGGCCTTCTTCTATGAATCGGTCGGCTTCGCGTCGGGAGCAGAATCCGGAGTTGCTGATATATTTATTTAATCTGTATTCCATTTTTAGTATAAGTGATATCGGAGATTATTTTGTGCAAAGATAATTAATTTGTTTCTGTTTATTTATTTTGTTGGAATATTCATCGATAAAGCGAATAAGTGTTTGAAAACTTTATCTATACCGGTGGCTGATAGTTTTTAGATATTAGTGAATAGTTCTTTGAAAGAATGAACAGCCCCCTAAATCCCCCAAAGGGGACTTACAGAGAGGGTAGAAGTAATAAGTAAAAAAGTGTAACCTTTACATACGCTACGCTCCTGTGACCGTTGGTTGTTACCTTTTCAAAGTAGTAAGTATTGAGTAATAAGTATAAAGGAGTTCTAATTGTTGATTGTTTACTGCTAACTGTTTGCTGAAAAAAGTATTCTTTGTGTAACACTTTGTGTTCCTTGTGGTAAAGAGATTTAACCACTAAGTACACGAAGAAAATCACAAAGGGCATAAAGAACAAAAACTGTTACCTTTGTTACCTTTTTTTAATTATTCGGTAAAAATGGTTGGTAGTTAATTGGTTATGTAAATGGTTGCGAAGGGGGTGTTCTCTAATCTGATAATGTCTAAGATTTTCTAATTGGATTTGCACATTAATGCTTATGCGTATGTATTTACTAAAAATATATTATCTTTGTGCCAGAAAATCAAACCGATTAAGTTTATATATTATCACAAGTATTTATAAAACGCAAAAATAAAATTTATCATTAATGAAAATAGCAATTGTTGGTACGGGGTATGTGGGTCTTGTTACGGGGACTTGTTTTGCAGAGATGGGTACAGAAGTTTATTGTGTCGATATTGACCAAAAAAAGATTGAAAATCTGAAGAATGGTGTCATACCTATCTTTGAACCCGGACTGGATGAAATGGTGGAACGTAATCATAAAGCAGGGCGTTTACATTTTACTACTGACCTGAGTGCAATTCTTAACGATGTTAATATTGTGTTTTCAGCTGTGGGTACTCCTCCTGACGAAGATGGCAGTGCAGATCTTAAGTATGTACTTGAAGTTGCCCGTACGGTAGGGAAAAACCTAAATAAGTATATGGTGATTGTTACCAAAAGTACTGTACCCGTAGGGACAGCCAAATTGGTAAAAAAGACTATACAAGAAGAACTGGATAAAAGAGGTTTATCCGACTTGAAGTTCGATGTGGCTTCTAATCCTGAATTTCTGAAAGAAGGAGCAGCTATAACAGACTTTATGCAGCCCGACCGGGTAGTTGTGGGCGTAGAATCGGAAGAAGCTCAAAAACTGATGGAAAGGCTATATAAGCCATTTACATTGAATAATTACCGTATAATTTATACCGATATTCCTTCTGCAGAGATGATTAAGTATGCCGCTAATGCAATGCTCGCTACGCGTATCAGTTTTATGAATGATATAGCAAATCTTTGCGAAATTGTGGGAGCAGATGTAAATATGGTACGTAAAGGTATCGGTTCGGATGTCCGTATAGGCTCTAAATTCTTGTATTCCGGTTGTGGATATGGAGGCAGTTGTTTTCCTAAGGATGTGAAAGCGATTATAAAAACAGCGAATAAACTCGGGTATAAAATGGAAATACTTGAGGCAGTGGAAAATGTAAATGAACGCCAGAAAAATATTCTTTTTGATAAGTTAATGAAATATTACAATGGTGATATCAAAGGGAAAACCATAGCTGTATGGGGATTGGCTTTCAAGCCCAAAACAGATGATATGCGAGAAGCCCCGTCTCTTGTGCTGATAGATAAAATATTGAAAGCGGGAGGTAAAATAAGGGCGTATGATCCGGTAGCGATGGAAGAGGCGAAACATCAGAGACTCGGGGATACTATCGTGTATGCAAAAGATATTTATGATGCAACACTTGATGCAGATGCTATACTTATGGTAACAGAATGGAACGAATTCCGTTTGCCTACTTGGGAGGTTATCAAGAAAACAATGAATAAGCCTGTCGTTTTTGACGGGCGTAATATCTATAATAAGCAGGAAATGAATGATGCCGGATTCGATTATTTCGGAATAGGCATTTAGTAACCAAATAGAAAATAAAAAGGGCTACATGAAAGAAAAATGTTTTGTGTAGCCTTTTCTTTAAAAGAGCAAACAGATGATCGCAGTCGAAGGAATTACCAAAAGTTTTGGTTCTCTCAAAGTATTGAAAGGGATAGACCTCCGTGTAGAAAAAGGAGAGATAATATCGATAGTAGGTGCCAGTGGTGCAGGTAAAACCACTCTTCTGCAAATCATGGGGACGTTGGATAAGGCTGATAGCGGAACTGTTTATATTAATAATGAGAATCTGAGCAGGCTGAATGATTCCCGTCTTTCGGATTTTCGTAACAAAAATATCGGATTTGTATTTCAGTTTCACCAACTGTTACCGGAATTTACGGCATTGGAAAATGTAATGATCCCCGCCCTTATAGGTAAAGTTAAGGAATCGCAAGCCAAAGCCAAAGCGAAAGAACTTCTGGATATGCTCGGGCTATCGCTTCGTATGGAACATAAGCCAAATGAGTTGTCGGGAGGGGAAAAACAGCGGGTAGCCGTTGCGCGTGCGCTGATTAATGATCCGGCTGTGATACTTGCAGATGAGCCTTCGGGTAGTCTTGATACTGAAAATAAAGATGAACTACATCAATTGTTTTTCAAACTACGTGATACGCTTGGTCAGACTTTCGTTATTGTAACGCATGACGAGCACCTGGCCTCTATAACTGACCGCACCATCCATATGAAGGATGGCATGATATTAGAAAACCTGTCTGAAACTTTATAAATGAGTATATCTGCTGATAAGCGTCTTTATCAGATTGCCCTTACCCGGATATTAGGGGTGGGTGATATTACTGCGCGTAATCTGCTGCAGGTGCTAGGTGATGAAGAAGCAATATTCAGATCGGGCAGAAAATCACTATTAAGTATTCAGGGACTTCCGCCCAAACTTGTTGGAGAGATATTAAATCCGGAAGTATTGAATAGGGCAGAGAAAGAACTTGAATTTGTAGAAAAGAATGGTATTTCTACCTACTTTATCAGTGATAAAGATTACCCCTACCGTCTGAAAGATTGTGCCGATGCTCCGGTACTCTTTTATTTCAAAGGGAAAGCTGATTTTAATGCAGACAAGGTAATAAGCATTGTTGGTACCCGCAATTCAACGAATTATGGCAATAGCTTTTGCGATGTATTTTTAGAAAAGATATCCGCAGTATTACCCGATACACTTATTGTTAGCGGGCTTGCTTATGGGATAGATATACATGCCCACAGAGCTGCTCTCAAATATAACCTGTCCACTGTGGGAGTGCTTGCACATGGCCTGGATATGATTTATCCGGCTGTACATAGGCAAACAGCAGTTGACATGTTAGAAAAGGGAGGGTTACTTTCCGATTTTCCGAGCAAGACCGAGCCCGACCGTTATAACTTTGTTCGCCGAAACCGTATTGTGGCAGGTATGGCAGATGCTGTTATAGTTGTGGAATCGGACGAAAAAGGAGGCTCTCTGATAACTGCTGAGATTGCCGGCTCGTACTGTAAAGATATATTCGCTGTACCCGGCCGGATGTCGGACAGGTATTCGCGTGGATGCAATAAGCTGATAGCTTCGCACAAAGCGGATTTGTTCCAATCGACAGAATATTTCCTTCAGCAAATGGGTTGGGACGATGCATCGCAGAAAAAGAAGAAAATGCCGCGTCAGCAAGACCTGTTTGTCGTTCTGACAGACGAAGAAAAGGTCATTGCAGATAAACTGGCCACAACAGATTCGATACATATAGACCAACTGGCCAGAGAACTGAATATTCCGGCATATCAATTGTTTACCACTCTTCTGGAATTGGAAATGAAAGGACTGATAAAGAATCTGCCGGGCAATATGTATGCTCTTGCCTAAATAAAAAGGGACGAATATTATCGCCCCATTTTGTTATTGATTGTTCTTTAGCCATTGCAAACGCCGCTGATCCGGCAAATGAGTAACTTTGAAATTTTCGAATTTAGCGTCGAAGCCTTTCCCATCCGGGCATGCCGCCATTAGTCCCACCATAACGGGGATATTGTCTTGCAGATGGGCATTGCGCATCATTGTATAAGTTTTGTCATCGAAGGAATAGAAAACTTCCACGGCATCGAGCCTTCTTACTGCTTTGATCCAGACAAATGAAGGTGTATTATCCAATGTAATAACACTCCAGTCGCTTGTTTTGTGAGTAACGACCGTACTCAGATTAAACTTCCCATCAACAAATTCCACACCTGCTTTTATGTAATTTTCATGGTCTATACGAAGCATTAGCCCCATCTGGTCGAATCGGGCTTTATAATCGCCTGTGATTTTTACTTTCACCTCGAATTCACCGCCATAGGTTGCATAGTAAAAAGGTGCGTCATCTACTGTGAAGCCATAATGCGAGATACGCCAGTAATCGCTTTGCGGAGTAACGAACATACTTAATGTATTATTCTTTACTTCCCATTTTTCGGGTTCGTTGAACCATTGCATCTTTTCGAGGCTTTGAGCCATTGCTGACTGAACTGAGACAATTGCCAGAAGGCAAATGATAACTTTTTTCATCTTATTATTCTATTTTAATTTATGTTTATAGCCGATGTTTTGGGATATTTCCAACCCTGCATTACGAGTCTGCAAACCTACGCTTCTGACTTTGTCTTGTGATAGCCGTCCTGCCGGGCCTGATGTCCATATGCAGGCGATTGCATTGCCCCGTTCGTCGAAGATGGGTGCGGCGATACAATGTACTCCTTTTACTGTTTCATTCAGGTCGAGGGCATATCCGTCTGTAACAATTTTGTCGAGTTCCTTCTTTAATAGGCCTTTCTCTGTGATGGTATATTCGTTATGTGCTTCGAAATGGATTTCCGAAAGCTTCTCTTTTTGGTCTTTCTCAGGCATAAAGGCTAACAGGACTTTGCCCGGGGCAGTCGAATGTAGATTGAACCGCATTCCCTGTTGTAGGGTAAATACGAAATCGAGGTTACCTTGTACTTGTTTTATCAGAACTACTTCTGTATCCAAAAGTGTTCCTATCATGACTGATTCGCCCACCTTGTCTCGCAACCGTTTCATATATTCTTCCGATTTTTCTATAATGTCGTAACTGCTGACAGCGGTCAGTCCAAGCAATAGCAATTTGTGAGACAGAAAATAACGGAGACTGTCCGGTTCACGGCCTATATAACCCAGTAGGAGAAGATTGGTAGCTATTTTGTATATTGATGATTTGGGATAATTGAGGACACCTACTATCTCCTGCAGAGTTAATCCTTTAGGATACTTCGATAGGGATTCTAACAACTCCATCGCTTTGGTAATCATCGATATATTCGTTCTATCTCTATTTATAACCATATGTTTATATTTGTGAATCAGATTATTTTTATGTTTCTATATATGTATATAGTCTCTGTTTGTGTATAAATGTAATATTTATTATTTTTATTACAAATGAAAAATCGGTTTTTGATTTGTAATAAAACAAAAAGAGGCTTTTCTCATCTGAAAAGCCTCTGATATATTAATTAAGATGCCGACTAATTCTGTCCGCCTCCTTGTCCGCCTTGACCACCCTGATTACCTTGTCCGCCACCCATATTATCATCATTATTGATGCTTCGCTGAGCTTTCTTTATCTGGGCTTTCATCTCTCCGAATCGGAACGAGACAGAAACGCCGAATTGGCGCATCCTGCCGGTACTTAAAGATTCGGAGTAGAAGTCGTCGTTGCGTGTTATATTCTTAAACTCATTGTCCTTCTTGAATGGATTCTGGGCATAGGCTCGGAATTGCAATTTATCATTCATGAAACCTTTAGAGAAAGATAAGCTGTGAAAGAAGAAAGAAGGGCCTTCCCCTTGCAGGCTGATCTGACGACTAAAATAGCCTGTATTTATATACGCTTTAAAATTAAGCGGGAATGAATATTGTCCTCCGGCAAAAATGTTCCCGGTAAATCCACTGTTACTCATTTTTGTATTTGATAATGAATTGCTGTTGGACTTAATATCTACATATCTTCCCGACATATTGCTGTATATGCGTATTTTATCATTAGGACTCCAATTCACATATCCCGAAAGTCCGAAATTTTTTCGTTCCCCTATATTTTCATATGTAGTAGTTGCAACATCATTGCTGAGAGTAGTAATACTTTCAATACCATTATTTTCGAAATCATAGGACATATTCAGATTGAGGTTCAGTGTTCTGCTGAAAGATCCGAAGTTTATACTTAAATTATGGTTTTTAACCGCGTCCAGAGATGAATTACCAATTCTGATATTATTAGGGTTAGATGTATCTTCATATGGATTTAGTTGATAAATACCCGGGCGTTGTATACGCATATTGTAGCCAAAGCGGATGTTTTGCGTAGGTTTGAGCTGATAGGTAATTGTCGCCGACGGAACCAGATTTGAGTAATCGTTTTTAAAATTTTTGCTTTCATCTTTCGGAAACTTAGCTTCCAACCATGTGGCTTCGTAGCGCAAGCCTGTTTTCACTCCCCATTTTTGGAATTTTGCACTGTAACCTCCGTATGCAGCAAGAATATCTTGCTCGTGTTTGAATTTATCGTACATCTGTGGCTTATTAACCCAATCTCCGTCTGCATTGAGAAAGTCATAGCCACTGTTACTCTGATTGAGACGTATGATATATTTTACACCGGCCTCTAAATTATGAATCTTTCCGAATGGTGTGACAAAATCGGTTTGAAAGGTATGCTCTTTCATATCAGCGTCGGTAAACTGATTGTTCGTTTCTGCTGTTTCCGGAAGAGTACCATTTATGTGATTTACCGAGTTGTCTGATTTACTATCGTTCGGGCTAAGACTGAACCTGTATGAAGCAGTGAATAATTGATCTTTTTTCTTAAAGGTACGCTGGTAATCTACATTAACATCCGTTCCTCCATAGTTTTGTTTAGAGCGGCTGTCGAGTTCATATTTATATTGTGGAGTACGGTCATTTTTCAGCATCTCCGCAATTTGTTCGTTCGTTGATTTTCCTTCTCCAAAGTAACGATTAAAGCCTACATTGATAAGGTTAAGTGTGTCTAATTCGAAGCTGAGTTCACCGTTTCCATATTGTCCGTTTCCATTATTTTTAGAGAACCCGGTTTGAGATAAATATTTGAAGTCATCATTCTTAAAGTTTTCCCGATAGAAGGATGATTCACCTTTAGGGCGTTTATATTCATAATAATTGTATCCTCCGGTAAAGCCTACGATTCCTTGTTTCAACTGTAGGTAAGCGCCAGCACCGAATCCGCCCAGATCATCTACACGTCCGTTTAATGTAGCGGTATAGCCACCCATCGATGTGTTTTTCTGGGTTATAATATTAATAATCCCGGCAACGCCTTCCGCATCATATTTTGCCCCCGGGTCGGTAATAACTTCTATATCCTTTATAGAACTCGCCGGCATACTGCGCAATACATCTTTCGGATTGCTTGTGATCATATTCGAGGGTTTGCCGTTGAGGTATATTTTATAATTAGAGGAGCCTTTGAGTTGTATATTTTCTTCTCCGTCTACAGTTACCATAGGGACTTTCTTCAACATATCCAGCACGTTGTTGGTTTTAGCTTCCGGATCATCTTCCATACTATACGTGATTTTGTCCAAATCTACCTTCACTAGCGGTTTCTGAGCCGATATGACCACCTCCGACAGAGCCTGGGCATCATCAGGCATAAGGATTGTGCCTAGATCGAGTGTTTTTGCATTTCCGATTTCAATCGTTTTTGTAACCGTTTTTTTTCCGATAAATTCGGCTGTGAAAAGAAACTCGCCTTTTTTGTTCATAGTCAGCTGAAACTTTCCGTTGTCGTCACTGGCCACAGCTTTTAGCAATTGAGGAGTAGCTCCTTTGTCTGTTATTTTAATTGTGGCATAAGGCACTGTCTCATTTGTAAGAGAGTCTACCAATTGCCCTTTCACAAGAACATTTACGATATTGGCAGTCGGGGTACTAGTCTGGGCCGACATAGTTGAAAAACCTGTAATAAACAGGGCAATTAACAGGATACGGATTTTCATAAAGAAGTTTTTATATGTTTTTTTAGTTCAATTTGGGATGGCTAAGATATAAATTGATTTTACTTATCGATCCACCTTCTACGAATTTGTCGTAATAATTATATTTTTATCACTAAGTGTCGGCTTATTTTATTCTTTTTAACAAAATAATGTATTTGTTATATAAAAAAAGCGCCCATAAACAAAATCTGGCGCTTTAAGTATTATATAGTCACAAATGCTATTGGCAGATGGGCAACTCTTTGATATGGTATATTTTACCGTAAAGTTCGAGATGATGAACATTTACCGTGTCTATCTTAAATGTCATATCATTCTGGCGATCTCTGGATACATTTAAGTCGATATGGAGTATGTTGTCGTCATACCTGCTTGTGCTCCATCCTGTAATTCCATATCCGGGAATCTTGCTTTGGATGGATATAACAGTATCCTTTACATTGAAGCATATACTGAAATCATCAGCTGTTTTTCGGAGAAACCAGCCCTGACGGTTTCCCGCAAACTATACACCAAAGACGATTGCCAAAATAATAAGAGTGAACAATATCGGGGATAATCTATCTTTCATATTCAATAGATATTAAGGTCGCGGACCTATTTGTTACTTTGTTTAGAATGAATACAATAAGCAGTTAGATTGAAAATATGATATCACTAGATACTATCTTCTGCTTATTCTTCATTTCTTTTCGATTTCTTCTCGTTCTTTTGTTCCACAAAGTAGGCTATAACCAGTCCTATTCCACCAAAAACAGCTGCACATGCAGGATAAAGTACCGAAATGGTGTTCCTGAACTCGTGATACATTCTGCTGTCGGTGTCAGCCGGCGCTACAGCAAGTAGGTCAACAACGGTAGCAGTCACTACTCCCAATCCCACACCTACAAGTAGCAATCCGATGCGGATAGCCCATGATCCGACTATAATATCCCTGTATTTCTGTATATGCAGGGGATTGTTTAATATCTGCGGATCTATACCCGACGAAAGTTTCTCTATCATTGCCATACGTTCCCTGCGGCGTGCGAATAATTCGAATAAGCGGTAGACTCCATAAGTGATTATGCCTACAACGCATACAATTCCTATCATTTCCATAATTTCTAATTTTAGAAGTTAAACATTCTTGTTTTGTTCGTTTGTCCATTTTGACGCAGGGGTTACAGAAAGGTTACAAAATAAATGAAAAAATATTTATTGCCGGATTTCAATATTATATTAGCAGGGCAAACGCACGAAATATGTGTTTTTATGCAGAAAGTTTATCTATATCGATAGCTGTTAGCTTATAGTTCTTTGATGTATTGATAGCCCCAGGGGGGACTTACAATGAGAGTAAAAAGAATAAGTAGAAAAAGTGTAACCTTTGTTACCTTTTTAACAAGTAATGAGTTTTAAGTACTAAGTTGAAAGTTATATGAGATACGAGTAGACGAGGTACGAGATACAAGTTGTTGACTGTTGACTGTAAATAGTGTTCTTTGTGTAAATCTTTGCGCCTCTTGTGGTAAAGAGTTTTTAAACACTAAGTACACGAAGGAAATCACAAAGGACACAAAGGCTAAAAAGACTGTTACCTTTGTTACCTTTTAACTATATATGATTAATGGATGTAAAAATGACAGTACGGAAATAGTCCCAAAAGTGTCAGATGTGTCAGGTTTTAACTATATGCAGTTAATAAATGTGAATGAGGCCAATGGCTAAAATCCTCTATTTCGTGCGTTTGCCCTATTATATTAGGTCATAATTGTTATAGATAGATGGTGGCTATAAGCTTTAAAATGTTTTTCTGAAATTTTTTCATTTACATTTGTAACCTATTCAATCTTGTTGCGTCATACGGGTATGGCAGATTTTGATGACATTTATTATGTACGCCGGATCAAAGATGGTCATACTGATGCTTTCGTGCATATAGTACGCCGCTATCAGAGAATGGTATTTACCATTGTCAGCAAAATCGTTTCCCGCAAGGTAGACGCCGAAGATATTACACAGGAAGTATTTATCAAGGCGTTTCAGTTTCTGGATAAATTTCGTGAAGAGTCTGAATTTGCTACATGGCTATACCGCATCGCTTATAATACAACGATATCGGAATTGCGCAAGCGGAAACATGAATTTACAGCCATAGAAGATAATTTTGCCAATATGCCCGATGCGGAAATAGCTGATACAATTGACGAAATAAGTGTTGAAGATAAATTGCAATATCTGGATATAGTGCTCAAAAAGCTGCCTCCCGACGATGCTTTGCTGATCTCGATGTTTTATCTGAACAACCAGAGCATACAGCAGATAAGTGATATAACGAACAACAGTATCGCAAATGTGAAAGTAAAGTTGCACAGGATAAGAAAATTTATGAACTTTGAAATAAATAAACTCATACAATTATGAAAGCAGAAGAAAAAGACAAGCTCAGGAGTTTATTTCAGGAAGTGAAATTAGACGAGCCATCAGCCGATTTCGAAAACCGGTTGATGAAGCATGTCCATATAGCTGCTGCAAAGCAAACTAAACGGAGAAGTTTGAAGTCTACTCTGGCTATTGCCGGAGGAATTATCGGGATGCTCGGTATTCCCGCTCTTATTTTCTGGCTATTCGGCGTGGTGTCTATACCGGAATTAAAACCAGTGGAAATTGATCTGACATTTACCATGCCCGAGATGAAATTTGATCCGTTAATTATCTCCATAGCGTGTGTAGTACTCTTGCTTTTGATAGGCGATACATTGATCCGCCGTCGTATTTGGGAAAAAAAGCACAAGGACTAGATTACTGAATATTCAGGCTGCCATCTCTGTCGGCCTTATACTTCTGTGACAGGATACGCAGAAATGAAGATATTTGCGATATAGCTGCCTGTGTTTCACCCGAAATTTCTTTCTTCTGCAATCTCATCAGCAAATAACCGTATAATGCTGCAAAACATGTTTCCAGTTCCGGAATATTTTTGTCTGGCGATTTGGAGCGCAATTCTACAATGAATGGCAATGTCTTGTAATATGCTGCCGAATAATCACTTTCATCCGGAGCCTTTAACAGGCGGAGATGTAGATCGGTGAGTTCTGAGATCACATTTTTATTTATAATCAGATGTCCGTTCTGAGAGACATCTTCCCTGTGCATCATCCCGATAAGGTTTCCGTACCATTCCCTTATTTCTTTTTTTACATTATCCGGCTGATCGAAACGGGATATAATCTGTTCATCGATTTTGTCGATATCGAAACCGTTGGCCCGTATCATATCTTCTACCTGCCACATATATAAAAGGTATTCACCTATGTTTTCCTCTTTCAGTTTTTTAGCTATAAGCATTGTATGGTAATTATGAATTATAAGTTATGAATTGATTACTGATATTATTGCAGATTTTCAATTTTATAAATTCTGTACAAAGGTAAATAATATATGGTGAATGTTAGAACCTGTTTAAATTTTACCAAAATATTTTGTTATAGTTCTTTTTTCGTCCATTTTCAGTCTCTTTTTGTCTAATTTATCCTTTCACTCAACTCGAATAGCCCGCTATTATCGCTTCTGGAAGAACAAATTATCCTAAAAACAGCTCTGAAAATTAGAACGAATAAAATATAAACAGGAACTTAAATAAATAGCCTAAATATGTGTGTAGATGGTATTTATTCTTTAATAAATAAAATATATAACAATAAGATTGAACAAAGATATATTAATCAGTGTTCTATCTACAAAACAGGTTCTTACTTTTTTCATAGTGTGTTAGATAGATTGTTTAGTTGATTTTTTATTACCTGTTTTTTAATCATAGTATATGTTAGTTTTATATTAGTGTTAAGGTCTGGAAGAGGTGGTTGTGAGAACCGTCTCTTTCTTTTTTATATCTTTAGGGGTATGTTTGATATAAAGATTATAGAAGCAGGATATATTATGGCCGACGGTGGGGCCATGTTCGGCGCCATACCTAAGCGTGCGTGGCAGCGAAAATATACAGCCGATACAGATAACCTGTGTCCGTTGGCTATGCGGTGTGTATTGGCGACTACAGCGGATCGCCGGATACTGATAGACACCGGTATGGGAGATAAGCATCTCGACAAGGTATCTTATTACCGTCCATATGATTTGAAGTGTGCGGACGAGTCTGTAAAAGAATCAGGATATACGGCCGGTGAAATAACTGACGTGGTGCTTACGCATCTTCATTTCGATCATTGCGGAGGTGCTACCCGTATAGATGAAAAAGGACGGCTGCTTCCATCTTTTCCGAATGCCCGTTACTGGCTTAGCCGTAAACAGTGGGCAAATTTTCTGAAATCTAACCGTTTGGAGAAGGATTCTCTTTTTGCAGATAATATCCTGCCTGTGTACGATTCGGGGCAATTACATTTAATAGATGAAGATACGCTGCTGTGCGACGGGATTGAATTACAGCTTTTCGACGGACATAGCGAAGGGCAGTTGGTTGTATTCATCAATGGCGATGACGGAATGTATGTTTTTCCCGGCGACCTGATACCTACATCGGCTCATGTGCCGTTGGAATGGATTTCGGCTTATGATATTTGTGCGCTAACGTCGTTGTCTGAGAAAGAACGGTTTCTTATAGATGCCGAAAAAGGAGGATATACACTTATATACTGTCACGATGCCAAAATAAAGATGAGCAAGGTGAAAAGGCTTAATGACGATTTTATAGCTTCGGATAAAAATAAATAAAAAAAGCCCGGAGTTTTTCTCCGGGCTATCACATGTTTGCTCCTTACACATTACCTACCGTTAAAATTCCATTGGCACATCTATTAATAAGATGCGGGCATTATCAGAATCTGCCGTTATTTTGACCATATCGGTATCTTGTATGCCAAAGCCGTCGCGGTGGTGCAGCTTCTGTCCTTCTACTGTGAACTCACCTTCTACTACCATGGCGAAAACACCGTTGCCTTTTCCTTTTATTTTATATTCTATCTCTTTTCCTTTTTCGAATGTACCGATATTGAACCAGGCATTCTGGTGTATCCACAAACCTGTATTGTCGGCGTCATCCTTTGGCCCTACTATCTGTACAAGCTGATTTTTGCTGTGTATATAGTCAAAAGCCCTTTGGTCGTAGCGTGGTGTTACGTTTCTCTTATCGGGAAAAACCCAGATTTGAAAGAAATTGACAGGTTTATCCTCATTCGAATTGTACTCGCTGTGGGTAATACCTGTTCCCGCACTCATTACCTGTACTTCTCCGGCACGTATCACTTCGGTATGTCCCATGCTGTCTTTGTGCTCAAGATCACCATATAGGGGTATGGATACGATTTCCATATTGTCGTGAGGATGAGTGCCGAAGCCTTCACCTCCTTTTACTATGTCATCGTTTACTACACGAAGCGCTCCGAAATTGATACGGTCAGGATTGTAATAATTAGCAAAACTGAATGTATGGTAGGTGTCCAGCCATCCATGATAAGCATGTCCTCTCGAAGATGCACGGTATAATGTTGTTTTCATAAAATGATCCTTTCTATTTATTGTGTAAATCTTTTGAATATAAACATCTTGAATTCTAAAATGTTTTTTTACAGTACAAAGATAAGGTTTATTAATGTATTTGTAAAATAATAAAAATCATAGTTATATATAAATATATTTATATATTTATTGCTAAGGTATAATCAAGTTTAAATTTATTTATCTATAGTAAAAGAGCTATTAGTTAATGGCTTTATTTATTAACAAATACGGCTTGCCATAGTTTCTTTCGGGGGATTAGGAGCCGAAAAATTTAAGCCTTATGAAGTATAAAGAAAAAACAGCCTCAGAAATTATCCGGATGATAGAGCAGGACTTGTGCAGCATATCTGAAATCTGCAAATCATTTAAAATCAGCCGGAAGACATTTTACGAATGGAAAAAGACAAAGCCTGATTTCGGTGAAGCAGTGGAAGAAGCTATCGACCACCGCGAAGATGTAATGATAGCCTCGGCACGGATAGGGCTGAAGCAACTGTTAGAGGGCTATGTGCAGAAAAAAGAGAAGATCACCTATGTCCCTGATAAGAATGATCCGGTAAACGATGTGGAGAAATGCCGTGTAGTGGAAAAGAAATTCTGTCCGCCAAGCATCCGTGCTATAAAGTATGTCCTCGACCGGGAGGAAAGGAAAAAAGACAAAGACCGCTTACTAGCATCGGAGCGCCGTCCGCTGGTCATCGAAGTACAGGATGAGGAAACCAAACGTGAGCTGATGATATTACAGGAGAATGGCTTCCGTTCGGGCGGTTCGCTCAATCCGGAGGTAGTTACTGCTGTAGATAGGAAACTGGAAGAGGAAAGCAAAGCGAAAAGTGAAGAACGAAAAGTGGCAAATGGGCAAGAGAAGATGGAGCAAGGGCAAGTTATGGAACAGCCACTTGTCGCTCAACTATCTGCCCCTCCGGTAGAGAAGCCCAAGCTGAATTCCTATCCGTTTCTGCCGCCGGGATATACATCAAGAACGGATTGAAGGGAAGCTGTAAGTTATATTAGATACGAGTAGACGAGTTATTAACCGATGACTGTTCTCTGGCGAGATGCTTCGCACGGCTCAGCATGACAAGCTAATTATTAATTTTTCATTCTTAATTATTAATTGTTTTCTGTGTTACCTTTGTTACCTTTTTCACTTTTAGGAAAATAAGAAAAAACATATACTTAATAACAAATAGGCTTTTTTTAACAACAATAAATTATTAACTTTACGGTTAAAGTAATTAAATACGGAAGGTTATGAAAAAACTGGTTTTTATATTACTACTGGCAATTTCTGCTACTGTGTATAGTCAGACAGAGGTGCCCAAGGATAGTTTTCCTCCTTTGAAAAAAGAGTCGTTGAACCTGAATGAAAAGCTTGATAATTATTTGCAGCTCAACAATCAGAATGCAACTAATCAGGCTAAATCAAAAGCCTCTCTTTATCATCCTCTGATAAATGAGGATGAAATGTACCAGCTGCCGGACGTAAGTTTGCCCCCGTTAGATGTTTATCTGGGACCTCCACTCGAAAGCAATACCTTTACAAGTTTCCCGTTCGCTAATGATTTTAGCTTTTATGGAGGGCAAATCCTTTCTGATCAGATGTGGTTGTCTTCATCATCATCTTATAATACATATCCTCTGGTAGGGGCAACAAGAAATGTCGGGATGAATTTTAATTATCAACCTCTCGACTGGCTGGTTGTTTCGGCCGGACCATACGGAGCAAAGTATAATTTGTTTGGTGCTACTTATAATGATGTGGGTGTTAACGGTGCTGTAAAATTCATTTTGCATGACCGTATTCGTCTGAACGGTTATGGACAATATTCTGTTAGTGGAGATCGTAACGGAGTGGCCGGGCCATTGATGAATATGTATCCGCAAACTTATTATGGAGGCACTATAGAAGTGAAAATAACCAAAAACTTCGGAATAGAAGGCGGAGTAATACGCGAACTGAATCCATTTAACGGGAAATGGGTGAACAGGCCTTACTTTGCGCCTGTGTTCTACACCAAATAAGGTTGAGTCTATTTATGGATTACCCTGATAATGAAATATAAAAAGCATCTGAAAATAGGGCTTGGAGTATTAATTGCAATATTTATATTATTAAATGTTGCCATAATTGCTCAGGCATATAGTTTATCTCATTTCGATGAGAATGCCAGACCGTTAACACTGGACTATAAGCCGACATTTTTGGAGTCGGTTAAGATTGCGATAACCGGATTAGACTTACCAAGACCCCGCACCAAATCATTTCCTTCACAACCATATGATTCGCTCCGTATACCGGCAGGTGAGGGTAGGCAGCTGGATGCATGGTTACTACATACACATAGGCTGAAGCGTGGCCTGGTAATTGCATTTCATGGATATATCGATGAAAAATCGTCGATGCTAGATAGGGCGGAAGTATTTCTGGATATGGGATATGATGTTATGCTTGTGAATTTTATGGGGGCAGGAGATTCTTATGGAAACCAGACTACGTTGGGTTATATGGAAGCTGAGAATGTAAAATATGCACATAACTATGCCGTGAGCCAGTTGCAGGAAGATAATATTATACTGATAGGTTTTTCGATGGGAGCGGTAGCCATAATGAAAGCACAGGCCGATTATAACCTGTTGGTAAAAGCCATTGTTATAGAAGCGCCATATGCCACATTTCAGGAGACAGTAAATGCCCGGTTGGATAAACTGCGCATGCCGCATTTTCCTGTGAGCGGAATGTTTACTTTCTGGTTTGGCAAGATTAACGGGTTCGATGCATCTAAGGCCAATCCTCAGGATTATGCGGATAAGATTCATGTTCCGGCATTGCTTATGTGCGGAGGAAAAGATCCTAACATTCCCGAAGAGGAAACCGAAAGGATATTCGGCCGACTTGCTTCCAAACGTAAAGAGTTGAAGATATTCCCTGATTCGCCTCATGAGAGTTATCTGTTGAAGTATGAGAAGGAATGGCATAATGTTGTTTCTGCTTTTGTAGGTAATCTGGAGGAGATGGATGTGTATAGTGAGGAAGGTGATTTATAGTTAAACTACACATGTATGAGAAGACTACAGATATTACTTTTGCTCTCTTTCCTTAATCTATGTATTTATGCGCAGGAGGCAGATTTTTACAAGCGTTTGTCGGCGGCAGCTATAGAGTTGACAAAAGATAAAGTCACTTACGATCCCCGTTATTATTCTATCCCGTATCCTAATGGGGATGTGCCATCCGATAAAGGTGTGTGTACGGATGTGATTGTAAGGGCATACCGGAAATTGGGTATAGATTTGCAGCAAAAAATACATGTGGATATGAAAGCTAACTTCAGCAAATATCCTAAAAAATGGGGGCTGAAGGGTACGGATAAGAATATTGACCACCGCCGGGTTCCTAATCAGGCTATGTACTTTTCACGTTTTGGAACTGTACTGAAGGTATCGGACAAAGGGAGTGATTATTCGCCGGGAGATATAGTTACGTGGGATCTGGGGGGAAGCATCACGCATATTGGAATCGTTACCGACCGCATGTCTTCGGATGGTAAGCGTCCCCTGATCGTTCACAATATAGGGAGAGGACAGGTACTGGAAGATTGTCTCTTTGGTTTTAAAATAACAGGGCACTACCGATATGAATAAGCGGCTTATTTGTGCTTGGAGAGAGGTCTTAGCTTCTTTATCGCTTTTCTTACAGTCTCGTGTGTGTCGAACTTATCATGCGGATCGAGAGCAAGGATTTTTCCGTAGTCATCCAATGCTTGACTATATTCTTTCTGTGCTTCGAAGATCGATGCCCGTCTTTGGTAGGCATTTATATTTGTAGAGTCTAAGGCGATGGCCTTGTTGCAGTCGATCAGTGCCTTATCGTATTCTTTCTGTATGATGTAAGCTCCGGCTCTGTTGCTGTATGCTTTTATATTGGCCGAGTCTATACTTAATATTTTACCGTAATCGGAGATTGCTTTGTCATAGGCTTCTTTAGCCAGATAGGTATTTCCTCGGTTGGTATATACATCGATAATATAGGATGGGTTCAGCTTAATGGCTCTGTTGTAATCTTCCAGCGCCTTATCATAATTGCCAGACTCTTCGTAGATAATACCACGATTGTAGTAGGCGTCCGAATAATCAGAGTTTAGCTTTAATGCTTTGTTATAGTCAAGTATGGCTAAACTGTCTTCGTCGAGTATCTGATATATACAGCCCCTGTTATAAAATCCTTTTGGGGATGTGGAGTCTATTCCTATTATAATATTGGTGTATTTAATTGCTTTCTTATAGTTCTCCAGGCTAAGGTATTCATTGCTGATAAAGGTATTTCCTTCTACTAGTAATATATTTTTTTTCCGGGGGGTAATAAGGTCTTCGTCAGCCTCTATATTTTCAATGATCTTCTCAAAGGCTTTTATACGTTCCTTGTGATTATCCAAACTGTCCATAATCCGGTTCATCCGGTATCTGAATTCAGCTATATGTTTGTCTTGCTTGATTTCCTTATCGAAAAGCCCGCATGACGATACACATGCCAAAAAAAGAAAGATTGTGATGATCAAACGTGATTTTAAGAATATTTGTAATGTTGCGTTTATTATCTTTATCATATCTCATACCTGAAATTAATAAGCCTGTCTTACTCGATATATTGCAGAGCAAAGATATTAAAAAAAAATGTATAATGTGATAATAGTATTATCGTATCCATAATGTTATTTCAGAAACTTTATCTATATTATAAAATCTGTTAGCTATTGGCTGATGGTTTATCGCTCTTTGAAAAATTGATTATATGGATTTTAGTTATTGTATGAGATGTCTGAAAAGTGAAAGCATCTATCCTCACGGATAAATGCTTCCTGATTAGTAGTGTTATTTTTATCTAAAATAAAAAGTAATATGTGTATTATGTTCTTTATATATTTAACGCAAAAAATACAGATGTGTTACGTCAGATATATTATTTGTGATTTTTTAATAAAAGTCTTATTGTTACTTAATTGTATAAGTATTTACCATGCGGAAAGAACAGAGGTCTGTTTACAGCCTTTTTCTTTTAATCTTGCAATCAGCCGAAATATTTCCAGGGTATTAATGTGAAAACAATCCACGTTCAAAGATGTCCATGGTATTGGCTTTCAGTATCTTGTTTTTGTCTATCTTCAATTCTTGAGCCACTTCGTCTTTTATGTCAGATACTATATAAATGATAGAGTCTTTGTAGGAGAGAGTTTTTACTCCTTGCAGATCATCCATTTTAAAATAGTTCTTGTCTATTGTTTTATATATACCTTTTAGAGGTTCGGTATAATTTTTATAGTAATAATAGGTTTTATCATTTTTAAACTCATAACTCACCTTATAAGTCTTGTTTCTGTCATTGATGTAATCTTCTATCGTTTTCTTTAGAGAAGGCTCAGTGACATATACTTCGGCTTTTGTTTCTGTATATACCCAATGCCCTTCTATACTTTTGGTATAGGCATTGTCTTCTCTGTCGCACGACGATAGCAGAAACCCCAGAGTCAATATTGATATTAAAATGTACGCTAGATATTTACCTTTCATAACCCAATAATTAAGGTTATTTCACAAAATTATATATTATAAACGAGAAAACTCGAATTTTGTTGTGTTTTTTTAATGAAAATCGGACAAAAAAATCCTTTTTTTGCCCGATTTAACAGATGGAACTAAATCCTATTTATTATCAAAATGAAATAACGTTTCATCGGAGGATCTTGAGGAGTAGCTCAATCAAAATCAAAATCATAATGATAACCAAAGCAATCATAGCGGTTGAATCTTATAGAATTGATATGATAGGACTCTTTAAGTGGTGTTTCCATAATCACTTTTTTGTTGTTCGGAGCAGTAACAATAATCTCAAATGATTCCAGGTTCCACTTATCTTTATTGTTATACCATTTCGGATTGACAGTAATCAGTGAGTCGGTTATATTATAATCCAGGTGTAATGCCTCAGTCTTCCTTTTTGCTGTAATATTGTTGTCGGCATAATCTTTCTTGAGTATTTCCACTTTGTAATCTGTCAAAGAAGTATCTTGTCTGATTTTTATATATGGAAGGATGCAAACCTGCCTGTCTTTCATTTTTTCCCCTTTGTAAAACATGATTGGATTTTGTGGTTGAGGACTTGCAGTCAGATATTCATCCCCAAGTTTTATAATCAGGGTGTCGGATTTTGTACTTACAGGTAAATGCTCCACAGCTTCTGCCCGTTCTTTATGTGAATGAGCAAACTTGATGCTCTTATTGCTGATATATACTACTGCGCCTATCCAAATCACCAGTCCGATGATGAAACTGACCAGTGTTTGTGATGTGAATGATGAGCGACGTAATATTTTAATCAGTAAGCTGAATAAAGCCCCTATCGGAATTAACGTTGCCAGTACAAAAGCTATTTTCAGATTAATGGAGTTGTATCCCAGCAGAACCAGATAGTTATTCAAGCCAAATAATTCTGTATCCATATAGAGCCATACCAAGGTAGTAATCATACCCAGCATAGTGAGAAAAACAGCAACGGCAATGATTCCTACAAAAATGTTTATTAGTACATTAAGTATGGTTCCTATAGCACTGCCCTTATATTTTCGAGGGGCAGGTTGTGTGCGGTCCTCTATATTTTCAATCGAGGGATCGGCTCCGGTCATGGATAATTTTTGATTGAATGTCCTTGCTGCCGGCATGACCACCCATAATACAATATATGCCAGTACGATTGTTCCTACCACTTTGAACGAAAGGAAACTAAAGAGGAATACTATAGCAGCCAAAACGATACGGACTGCCGTTGGGTCAATTTTGAAATAATGACCGAAGCCACTGCATACACCTCCTATGAGTTTGTTGTTTTCGTCTCTGTACAGTTTCTTTTTAAAGAAATTATAAGAATCGTCTCTGTTCTCAGTATCATGGTAGGATTCGTTTTTAGGTGTACCTTCTTCCGCTTCCCCGGATATAGATTCATCGAAATCCTTCGGATTACCCATTATTTTTGTGATTTCCTGAGCATCGGTTATCGATACTACGCCATCGTTTCCATTGACCCTCATTTGCAGTAATTCGCTGAGGCGCGATTCTATATCTGCAATAATTTCATCGGCTTCCGGGTTTCCGCTGAAATGCCTTCTTAAAGATTTCAGATAGCTATCGAGAACCTGGAAAGCATCTTCTTCAAGATTGAATGCCAATCCGCCTATGCTCACTCTTACAGTTGGTTTCATTGTATTTAGGTTTTATTTGTTTCTGATATTGTCTATAACCCTGACCAGATCTGTCCATACGGTATCAAGTTCGTCTAATACGGCACGGCCTTTATCTGTGATTGTGTAATACTTCCGTGGCGGTCCCTGTGTCGATTCTTCCCAGCGATAGCTCAGCAATCCCTGATTTTTCTGGCGGGTAAGCAGAGGGTAAAGTGTTCCTTCCACAACGATCATTTCCGATTCTTTCAGTTCGTTGATAATGGCCGATACATAAGCGTCGCCTTTCGACAGTATGCTGAGGATACAGTATTCCAGTATTCCTTTGCGCATCTGGGCTTTTATATTGTCTACATTTATTGTTTCCATATTGTATATTATTTGCGTTGTGATGTAAATTTTCTGATATTATCTGCTGTGGGGGCATACCCTCTCAATTCAAGCTTCTGGGCTATGGTTTCGGCCCTTGGCGATACGATCCACAGGATGAAGTAAGCAAGGATGGCACTGCCATAGGCAAATGCCAGTGCAACGAATATTAGTCTTATGATGGTGACGTCCACTCCTGTGTATGTTGCGATTCCGCTACATACACCTGCCAGCATTTTGTCATCCATGTCCCGGTAGAATTTTTTGTTACCTTTGGAGTACTCTTCTCCCAGATCGTAACTACTTTGTGATGAGGTTTGATTCTCATTTTGGGTTTTAGGTTCCACTTCGCCCAGGTGGTCAATAACGACCTGTACGAGCTTCATATCTACTACCTGATTCGAAAACTTCATTTCTTTCTGAAATATTTCGGCGACACGCGCTTCCACGTCTTCCATTACTTCACGCGCTTCTTTTTTGTCGGAAATAGTTTCCTCGAAACGTCTCAGGTATTCCTTTAGTCTGTAATAGGCATCGTCTTCCATTGTGAAGTTGATCCCTCCTATGCTAACTTCTATAACTTTTTTCATAACCTACTATTGTTTTATGCCACTTATTATACTATACATTGTTGTTTGTATTGCAAATATATAAATAAATATTAGTACTATGTAATACATAATACTATGTGAATTTAATAGTTGATGGTTATTGTATTGATTATATGTAAAATATGGATTTTTATATTTTAAATATTAACCTTATTTAACTTTTCAGATGGGAGATATTCTTGCTTATTCCCATATTTCGCAAGAATGGACAAACGATAATAAGGACATATTTTATACTTTTGATTGAATAATGATTGTCCAAATATAGAATTGAATAAATTAGCTTATAAAAAAGCCGTCTAGACTTTTTGAATCTGGTAACGTTATAAAACAAATACTCTCTTTGTCATTTTGAACAGAGTGAAAAATCTCTAGAGAAACGAGATGCTTCCTATTGTCAGCATGACAAAAAGATATCAAAATAAAAAGTCTAGACGACTTCAAAATCAAAGGCTGCGATTATTTGGAATTTTTTGTATGGGTTTACTGATTATAAGTGTGAAATAAAGAAAGTCTGTCTGATATGAAAAACGACATATGTCAAAGCTGTGGCATGCCGATGGCGGCAGTAGAGCATTTTGGAACCAATGGAGATAAAAGTCTGAATGAAGATTTTTGTTGTTTTTGCTTCCGGAATGGAAAATATACTGACGATTTCAGTTTTGATGAATTTGTCAAGGATTCTTTGCAATATCATGATGAGGCTGAAAAACTGGATGGACGCACTCTTACTCTGGATGAGGTGAACTTAAAAACAACAGTCAAACTGCCCGGTTTAAAGCGATGGCAGTCACACCAGTTTACACACTTGGAATATTACAAATCGGTAAATAGAGCAGTAGACTATATAAATGATAATCTCTCCACCGTCATTAATCTTTCTGATCTGGCAAGCATAGCCGGGCTTTCGAGTTTTCATTTTCACCGGATTTTCAGGGCTGTAATGAATGAAAGCCCCGGCGATTATGTACAGCGTTTACGATTAGAAAAAACGGCTTTTAAGTTACATACTACGCGATTTTCACTGGCTGATATTGCAGAACAAACAGGCTATCAAAGTCCTCAGGCATTATCAAAAGCATTTAAAAAGAGATATGGAATTACACCTTCGGCTTATCGTGCACAACCCGGTGATCTAACAATGTCGATGGATAGCCCTGTGGAGTACCTTTTTTTAGAACCTGAAATAAGGAAAATGGCGTCGAAAGAAGTGTTATACCTGCGTGTGGTAAATCCTTATAGGCAGGCAGACGCATTCCTCAAGGCATGGGACAAGCTGATCAGTATTGTCGGTGTGAACGGAATCCCCGATAACAACCATGAATATCTATCATTAAGCCGGGATATTTCGACAATAACAAGCCCTGAGAATTGCAGGATATACACATGCATAAATGCTGGAAGTGCACTTAAAGCCAATGGGCGGTTAGGACGGCAAACAATAGAAGGCGGCTTATATGCTGTTTTTACTTACCGGGGGACGTATAAGGATATGGATAAAGTGTATTGTGATATTTACCGGTACTGGATACCGAAGAGTGAATACGAATTAAGGGACAATATGTCTTTCTCCAAATTCCTGAATAGCCCTGTGCTGGTTCCTGAAAGTGAATTACTGACGGAAATATATATTCCTGTCAGTAAAATTTGAAGGAAACCTCAGTATTTAGAAGGTACGTATCCGGTTAGTTTTTCTAGCTTCTTTATATAAATATGTAAGAAACAGAGCGGGATTATTCCGAATATGCAGAATGAGCTGTCTATCATTCTCCACCAAAAAGGGATGCCGCGCACAGCACCGCATATAAGAGCCAAAGGCATTACACCCAAACAGGCAATCATCCCAAAATATACTATCCATATATTTCGTACAGGTTTCCTGTATAGGCCGATGAATGCCACTGCGATCACCAGATGTGAAAATGCCAGCCAGTCTGTTCCGTAAGCAAGGAAAGGGTAGTCTCGATTAGTATTTATTAAACCGTTGGCAACGGTGGCTATCCAGTAATTGAATCCTTCGTAACTATCGGGCGAAACATCAAGTGATATGCCCATAATCTGGCAAACAATCCGGATTTCGGTTTCGACAGGAAAGGCTGTAACGCCCCAGAAGAAAAGAGCGAAGATATAGAAGATCGTCAATGCTCTGATTTTAAATAGTAGTTGCTTTTCTAGTGTTTGTGTTTCCATAATGATGTTATTTTTTAGTGTTCTTTTTAGTACTTTTTTTTACATCTTTCTTGGGTTCGGGTTCCTTATCAAAATCAACCGGGTTTACTTTTCCCATCAAGTCCAGTATCTTTCCCTGACGCTTTATTATATAAGGTGACGGCTTTGCCGAATTGAACCGTATGGGGTTGGGTAATGTGGCAGCTATCAAAGCTGATTCGCCGGCAGTCAGCTTTTTCGCTGTTTTTTTGAAATGGGCTTGTGCGACGGCTTCCGCTCCATAGATGTTTTTACCCATTTCTATGGAATTGAGGTATACTTCCATAATGCGCTCTTTACCCCAGATGGTTTCTATGAGGAATGTGTAATAGACTTCCAGTCCTTTACGGATATAGGAACGGCCGGACCAAAGGAAAACATTTTTTGCCGTTTGCTGGCTGATTGTACTCGCTCCCCGTTGGCGCTTGCCCTTTTCGGCTTCGTTCATCGCTTTTTCTATCTGGTCGAAGTCGAATCCCGAATGATCTAAGAATAAATTGTCTTCGGATGCTACCACAGCCAATGGCAAGTACTTGGATATTTCATCGAGCGGAACCCATGTATGTTTGCAAACAACCTCCTCTCCCGAAAAGAGTTGTGTCGTATTGTTCCATACCATGAGCGGAGTGTAGTACACAGGGACAAATTTGAAAACGATAACTTGTAATATGCTGAATACAAACAGAAATATTACGATTCTCTTTACCCATTTAAAAATCTTTTTCAGCATATTTCTTTATATAAAAAGAGTCATTATATATTTTACTTTGAAATGCAAAGTTAGTGACAATTATTTGAGATATGCAAAAATATATGGTGTAAAATTCAGGGTAAATATTCCGGTATACAGCCGGCCTCTTTATAAGTCAAAAAGCCCCTTGGATTTCTGTATCCAAAGGGCTTTTCTCTCGATTGATTAAATTAAGTTATACAACTCCCTGCGCAATCATAGCACAGGCTACTTTCATAAATCCCGCAACATTAGCACCTTTCACGTAGTTGATATATCCTCCATCCTCTTTTCCGTATTTCAGGCTTTGAGCATGTATATTTTTCATTATCTGATGTAGTTTCTGGTCTACTTCCTCTTCTGTCCATTGCAGATGCATCGCATTCTGGCTCATTTCCAGTCCCGATGTGGCGACACCTCCGGCGTTCACAGCCTTGCCCGGAGCAAAGAGGGTTTTCTTCTCGATGAAGAAATCCACGGCTTCGGCAGTACATCCCATATTAGATACCTCGGCTATACAGGTAGCGCCGTTGGCAATCAGTGTTTCTGCATCTTTCAGGTTCAGTTCATTCTGTATGGCGCATGGCAAAGCAATGTCTACTTTCTGTTCCCATGGCTTTTTGCCTGCAAAGAATTTAGAATTAGGATACTTATCAGCATATGGAGCTACGATGTCGTCACCGCTGTTGCGAAGTTCGAGCATATATTCTATCTTATCACCGCTAACGCCATCCGGGTCATAAATATATCCGTCAGGTCCCGAAATGGTAATTACTTTAGCTCCGAGTTCTGTCGCTTTGGTGACTGCACCCCATGCTACATTGCCAAATCCCGAAACCGCTACGGTTTTTCCTTTCAGATCTATATTTTTGGCTTTCAGCATTTCGTTCACAAAGTACAGCGCACCGAAACCTGTGGCTTCAGGACGGACCAGCGAGCCTCCGTATTCGAGTCCCTTGCCTGTGAAAGTCCCTGTGTTTTCTCTTGCCAGTTTTTTGTACATGCCATACAAATAACCGATTTCGCGTGTGCCTACGCCGATGTCTCCGGCAGGAACGTCCGTGTCTGGGCCAATATTGCGCCAAAGTTCAAGCATGAAAGCCTGGCAGAAACGCATAATCTCGGCATTCGACTTGCCTCTCGGGCTGAAATCGGAACCTCCTTTGCCGCCACCCATAGGCAGTGTAGTCAATGCATTCTTGAAAGTTTGTTCAAATCCTAAGAATTTGAGTGAGGATAGATTGACTGAAGCATGGAACCGTAAGCCTCCTTTGTAAGGGCCGATAGCGTTGTTGAATTGTACACGGTATCCCAGATTTACCTGAATATCACCTTTGTCGTCTACCCACGCTACGCGGAATGTAAAAATCCTGTCGGGTTCTACCAGGCGTTCGATAATACGGTTTTTTTCAAACTCGGGATGCTGATTATATACATCTTCAATTGATACAAGCACTTCTTTTACAGCTTGCAGAAATTCATGCTCGCCGGGATGTTTTGCCTCCAGCTCTGATAAAATGTTATTTATTTTCATGATTTAACTATTAAATCGGTTCTTGACTATACAAATGTAGAAATAAACAACGATTTTGGGTAATATTTTGTTTTGTTTTTCACTTAGAAATACATGATTTAAAACATACAAAAATTAAGCAGAATCATAATTCCTGATTTTCTGTATTTAATTATTACATTTGTTGTTTTCAAAGCTAAAGTTATGACTAATATATACGAAATCGCGAATAAACTGAGAGCCGAGTCAAAGCACTTGCCAATCAATAGAATTGAACTGGAAGATGCGCTGAATACACTGATCCATCGAGTACTGTTTCCGATCTGTGATCAGGAGAAGTCCAGAGAGAAAAAACTATATTATTTTTACTCTATTCTGGTAGAAAATATTGCCGCCTTGTCGGATCGAAAAACGGCAGAGGCGATGGTTGACAGATTCATATCAGGGTTACCCGAACTTCAGGATAAATTATACGACGAAGCGACTGTCTACTTTGAAAATGACCCGGCGGCTAAATCGATAGAGGAAGTTATTCTTACCTATCCCGGTTTTTTTGCACAGGTGGTCTATCGTATTTCCCATGAATTCTATAAAATGAATACGCCTATTATTCCCCGGTTATTTTCCGAATACGCCCATTCGAAGGTGGGTATAGATATAAATCCGGGAGCGAAGATAGGACGGGCTTTCTACATTGATCACGGAACAGGGATCGTGATAGGGGAGACTACGGTTATCGGCAACAATGTGAAAGTTTACCAAGGGGTTACTCTCGGAGCATTGTTTGTAACCAAAGGCCTTGCCAATGAGAAAAGGCATCCGACCATTGAGGATAATGTGGTTATCTATGCCGGAGCTACTATTTTGGGAGGCAAGACGGTTGTCGGCCATGATTCTACAATCGGAGGTAATGCCTGGCTGACAAAAAGTGTGGTACCCTATTCTCTTGTTCAGCAGAATTCAGAGATAAGAATACACAGTACACTTAGTGCAGGAGAGCATATTATTGATTTTAATATATAGTTCTTTACTAATGCCATAAATGCCTATATCATATGAAAACAGCAATCAGAATGTTCAGTTTATGTCTGCTATTGTACATAAACACTGTAACTGTATATTCGCAAACAGATAACGAGCTACCGGCACCCCGGTTTAAATATGGTATAGCGACCTTGTCAGGTAAGATAACCGGAGATATACCTGATAGTATGAAAACTGTATCGCTGGATTTACTCTTAAACAAGCCTTTCTTTGATTATACAATTAATCAGATACCTGTTAAAGAGGATGGGACATTTACATTTAGCACTCCGGTATTTGCGGTGGGTTCTTGTGTTATAAGATCATCAGTATTTGAGGGGAATGTGTATATAATTCCAGGGGAGGAAACTAGGTTGGAAATAAATTTCGATAAAAACGGAGCTAAACAGATAATAACGTCCAATAGTCTGAACCTGACTGCTGCTGATGCTATGAATATCGGGCTTGTTTTCAGAGATATTCTCAGCAATAATCCGGCGAATGATAATTACAGTATGCCAATAGAGGAGTATAGCAAGTATGTTGTTGACTACACTGAAAAAGCTATGGTGAAATTGCAAGGCTATGCCGAACTATCGGCAAATGCGAAGCAGATCTTATCATATGAAATAAAGACTTTTTTGTTACATATGTTGTATCTGGGCTATGAGGACAATATGCAGATGAGGTATAATTATAAATACCGAGATCAGGCTAAGGATGAAAGAGTAAATTTTGTACCTCAAAAACCCTCTATTGAGTATTATTCAATTCTTAAACATTTGGATTTGAATGATTCCCGCTATTTGTATGCTTCTTATTTGCAGATAGCAATTGGTGAATTGCTGAAAAATAAAGTTCTGAATATTCCACCTATTGAGGGGCTGACTATTGATGAATGGTTAGTTAAAGCTAAAGAGCCTTTGCATATTATAACAGGAGCAAATCCGGGATTTTTCTGTAATGTACTTATTGCAAGTATGTATGCTGCGCAGTTGGATGCAATGAAGCCCCTGTCTGAAATTCAGAAGAAAGATATCGATACATACTTTACTGATAAATCGTTTGCCGAAGTATTGTTTTCGAGGGATGAAGAAATAGTCAGGATGCTCAACTCGCAGGCAGGTAACAAGAAACTTGTGAAAAATGAAACTCCGGCTGTAGCTAAAGAAGATATTATGAATGCTATTGTAGCAAAATATAAGGGAAAAGTTGTTGTCGTAGATTTCTGGGCAACCTGGTGTGGTCCTTGCCTTGCTGCAATGAAGAGGACAGAGGCTATCAAATCAGAATATGCGGATAAAGATGTTGTGTTTGTTTATATTACCAACCCTTCTTCAGTGCGCAAGACGTGGGAAGAGAAAATTCCACAAATAGGAGGAGAACATTTCTACTTGACTGATGAAACCTGGGATTATATTTTGGAGCAATATGATTTTTCAGGTATTCCTACCTATCTGGTCTTCGACAAGGAAGGAAAATTGAAAAGAAAAAGCGTTTCTTTTATGGGTGTAGAGAAAATGCGAGAATGGATTGAAGAATTATTTTGATTATCATCTCTTTATTGCTCTTTACATTTTATAAAAGAAATAGTAGAAAACAGCGATTAATGCAATATTTTTCTAACTTTGCATAAATATTATCTATTATCTACATGGGAACAGGAGCAAACAGAGACACATCTACTCTGATAAAAGATACTTTCAAACAGGCGATTGACAGTTTAGCAAAGGACTATAAGGGTAGTTCTCTGACCGATATCTTTATCACTGTGGATAAAGAGAGTGGGGAAGTAGCCTTTTATGACGATGAAGAAAATAAAGTAGCTGAGATTGTTATTTTCAATTGGGTAGACAAAGTCGATGAATTGCCGGATGAAAAGGTTATATCTGTTTTGCGTAAGGTGACAGAGCAATTGGATGAAGAAAATATGTTTTCCTCCCTGGACTTGTTCAAACCTTTCTCTGTTAATTATGCCGATGAAAACTTTGTAGTGATGGAAGAACTACTGCTCATCAGTGAAGATGATGTTGTCAAAATCGACAATGATCTGATGGAAAAGTTTGATCGAGAATTTGATGAATTTCTTGATAAGTTATTGAAAGAATAACGACTTTAGTCACCATTTATAATAGATACTTCACATTATACAGACTTGCTGTTTTTTTTATACTGATTTGTCACGTAAATCTTGTAAACTGACAGATCTGTAATGTTTATTTTCCCCTTCACGAAAAATATTACCCCAACTTATTGCATATCCCAAATATAACAGTTTACTTTGTGTTTCAAAGTGAAATATTATGGATACAAATCTGGATGATTTAAAACATATACGTTCCATGATGGAGCGGTCGAGCAAGTTCTTATCTATAAGCGGTATGTCGGGCGTATTGGCCGGTACATTCGCTATTGTAGGAGCCGTAGTGGCATACCTTGTTCTCGAAGGGCGGTTTACATTTACAGGCTCGCTCCTGTATGATTTCATCCTGATTGCATTTGCGGTGCTGGTATCTGCTTTGACAGCAGGATTGGTCTTGTCTTACAAGAAAGCGATACGAAGCAACGCGAAACTCTGGCAACCTGTAACCCTGCAAATAGCTAAGGACTTTTGTGTACCGATGGCTGTTGGCGGACTATTTTGCATCATTCTTATATATAAGCATGTCGCTTATCTGGTAGCACCCAGTATGCTGATATTCTATGGACTGGGGCTTATTGCTGCAGGTTCGCGTACCTATCGTGATGTGAAAATACTGGGAGCATGTGAGATTGTACTAGGACTGGTTGCAGCGGTAGTAGTAGGATATGATCTGATATTCTGGGGAATTGGATTTGGTGTTTTACATATAATATATGGTATCCTTATTTATTATAAATATGACATGAAGTCTGTAAAAAACGGTTGATTATGAAAGATATTATATCAGGATTGAATAAGGTCTTCGACAGCCGTGTACGCTTGGGGATAATGTCGGTGCTGATGGTAAATGACAGCGTGGACTTCAATACGATGAAGGAGTTACTCGATGTTACCGACGGCAATCTGGCCAGTCATCTTAAAGCATTGGAAAAAGAAGAGGTTATAGAGGTCAGAAAACAGTTTATAGGGCGCAAGCCTAATACTTCTTATCAGGTTACCTCCTTGGGGCAAAAGCTATTTAAAGAACATATCGATGCACTTGAAAAATTAATTAATCCTTTGCCATAAAATTTTTTATTTATATACTTTGAAATTCAAAGAACTTTTATTTAAATATTAACTTGAAACTTATGAAAACAAACTTTGGAACAAACGTAGACATGCTTATCGTCAAAATCGTTGTCGTCGCTGTCCTTGTAGCAGTAATGCTGCTACCTATTACTATGATAAGAAGCCTGATCGAAGAAAGAGAGCAGAATCAGCAGACAGCTCAGGACGATATTGTGAACAAATGGGGAGGAACTCAGCAGCTGACAGGCCCTGTACTGGTACTGCCGTATCAGAGCGGTATCGATAAAAACGGTAATCCGCTTATCGCTTACTCTTACTACCTTCCGGATGATTTTCGTGTAGATGGCAATATCATTGCAGAGGAGCGTACGCGTACATTATTTCATACATTGGTATATCAGTCGGATATGAAAATCAGTGGAAAGTTTAGCTTACCTGACTATGCAAAATTGAATATAAAAGAGGAACATGTAAGGTGGCAGGATGCTTTCGTTTTAATTGGCATCCCATACCTACAGGGTGTGAGGAATAAGATTGAGTTTAACGTAAATGGCAAGTCATTGCCGGTACAGCCCGGAGTGAAAAGCAACACGCTTATCGATTCGGGTGTGACAATCGGTATGCCTGTCGATCCGTCAGTACAGAGTTATGAGTTTAGCTTCGATCTGGGACTGAATGGTAGCGGAGGACTTTATTTCACCCCGATAGGAAAGGAAAACCGCATTCATCTGAAGTCGCCATGGAGTACGGTCGCTTTCAATGGGGATTTCCTGCCGGCCGATCGTGTAATTAATAACGAAGGATTTGATGCCAGCTGGAATGTATTCGATTATAATCGCAACTATGTGCAGATGTGGACGGGGAGTAACGATGTAATCAAAACATCTTCTTTGGGCGTAGATTTACGGTATCCGGTAGATAAATACCAGATGACAATGCGTTCGGTGAAGTATGCGATTATGTTTATCGTCCTTACATTTGTTGTCTTCTTCCTTGTCGAATTACTGAGCAAGAAGCGCATCCACCCTGTACAATATCTGCTTGTCAGTTGTGCATTGGTGTTGTTTTATACCTTATTACTGGCAATATCAGAGCATCTTAGCTTTGGACTTTCTTACCTGATTTCGGGGGCGGCGACCACATTGCTGATAACGGCTTATTCTACCACCATGTTCCGTAATGTGAAACAGACAGCTGTTATGGGGCTCTTCCTTACGCTGCTTTACGCTTATCTGTATATTATCCTGCAACAGGAAAATATGGCTTTATTATTCGGTGCTGTCGGATTGTTTGTCGCCTTAGCCATAGTGATGTATGTTTTGCGGAAGGTGAACTGGTATAAAAATGACGAAGAGAATGATGAAACAAAAGAAATTGTAGAAGAAGAGATTCCTCCAGTATATATATCGAAGGATGAGAATAATGATATGAATTAAGTTTAGTCAATCAATATTATTGAGGGCATAAAGCGCATAAATAATTGTGTGTCTTTATGCCCTTTGTTTTTTATTTAATGTTGATCAGGTTAATTCGATCTCTTTTATTTGTGAAGATGTATGCGATATTTTATCTATACTGTACAGATGTGAGCCGGGTTGTCAGAAAAGATAAGAGGTGTTACTTTTTTTATAATTAAAGCGAATCAGTAGTTGACATTTAATGTTCGTTTTTTATTGACTACACTTCGTTTCGTCTTAATATTCATTTTGGCATTGCCCAAAACGAACCAAAAGGCTAGTGCTTCGTCGCTCGGCGACTTTACCGGACAGGTGCCCGCCTGCGGAACTAATGCGCGTCCGCTAACGCATAAGTGGGGCTAAAGCCTCTTAACTAAATTGGCGTACATTTGATTACGCGTAGACAAAATATAAAAATAATAGAACATTAATAATCAACTACTGATTTGCATAATTTATATTGGAGTAAGGATGATCAATAAAGAAACTGAAAAAGGAATAGTAGTAAAAAACGGAGAATGTGTTACATCTGTTACCTTTTAACTAAACGTGGTTAATGAATGCAAAATGCACACAATGGAAATATTGAAAAATGTGTCAGATATGTCAGTTTTTAACCAAATATAGTTAATTAATGTAAATGTACTGAAGGGCTAGGTTTTACGTCTTAATGTCTCCATGTGGGAATACTGTTAATTGCTGACTACTGACCGTTAACTGAAAAAAGCTATCTTTGCATCCGGTTATTAAAAAGATTGAACAAATGAATCAAGATAAAAAGTGGTATCACTCAAAAGGCTGGGCATTGATGCCGTTGGCAGTGTTTTTCCTGCTGTATGTCCTTACCTTTATTTTCACAGGAGACCTTTATCAGATGCCTGTTTCGGTAGCCTTTATGACAGCATCCATGGTTGCGGTCCTGTATTCGAAAGGAGGGAAGCTGGCAAACCGCATCACCCAGTTTTGCCGCGGTGCAGCCAACGAAACCATTATGCTGATGGTTGTTATCTTTATTCTGGCAGGAGCATTTGCCGGTACAGCCAAGGCAATGGGGGCGGTGGACGCTACGGTGAATATGCTTCTCTATCTCTTGCCGGAGCAATCTATATTGGCAAGTGTATTTATTGCAGCTTGTTTCATATCCATGTCTATGGGTACATCTACGGGAACTATTGCCGCTTTAGCGCCTATTGCAGTAGGAGTCTCTTCCCAGGCCGGGCTCGATTTACCTATGATGTTGGGTATTGTAGTTGGCGGGGCTATGTTCGGAGACAATCTCTCCTTTATATCGGATACTACGATTGTGGCTACACGTACGCAGGGATGCCAGATGCAGGATAAGTTCAAGGTGAATATCCGTATTGTATTTCCTGTTGTCATACTGGTACTCCTGCTTTATATTTATCAGGGGCTGGAGCTGACAGGCGGAGCATCTGTTTCGGCGGAGCAGGTAGAATGGGTGAAAGTGTTGCCTTATCTGGCTGTATTGATTACAGCTTTGGTAGGAGTCAATGTGATGGTCGTGCTGGCTTTGGGGATTATCCTATCGGGTGTAATCGGACTTATTACAGGTGGCTTTGGAGTTTGGGACTGGACTGCGGCCATGAGTCAGGGTATCGTTGTGGATATGGGAGAACTGATCATTGTATCGCTGATGGCAGGAGGTATGTTTGAACTGATACGCTTCAATGGAGGGGTCGACTGGCTGATAGGCAAGATGACACGCAATATACGGTCGAAGCGTTCCGCTGAATTTTCTATCGCCGGACTTATTTCGTTAACCAATCTCTGCACGGCGAATAATACCATCGCCCTGATTATAAGCGGGCCGATAGCAAAAAATATCAGTGATAAATTCGATTTGGATAATCGGAAGATTGCCAGTCTGCTGGATACTTTCTCTTGTTTTGTCCAGGGTTTGATACCTTATGGGGCGCAATTGCTTATAGCAGCAGGGTTAGCTAACGTAAGCCCTATGCAGATTGTACCTTATCTGTATTATCCTTTGCTGATAGGATTTGCTGCAATAGCATCAATCATATTCCGCTATCCGAGGAAATATGCCGGGTAATGCTGAATGGTCTAAAATCCTTATACAAGGGTAACTTCTATATCGCGTTCGCGGAGCATATCAATGATGTGAGCAGGCGCATTGTTATCTGTAATAATATGGTGTATCTTGTTCAGATCGCATATTTTGCAGAAACCTCGTTTGCCGAACTTTGAAGAGTCGGTCAGTATAATAATTTTTTGCGCTGCGTCTATCATTTGCTGGTTTATGCGGGCTTCGCTCATGTCGCTGGTAGTCAGTCCGTAATCAAGATCGATACCATCCACACCCAGGAATAATTTGTTGCACGACAGGCTTTCCAATATATTTTCGGCATAATGCCCAATGACCGAAACGGAGTTCTTTCTCATATTGCCGCCCAGTTGCACTATCTCAATATTCGGGTTGTAGCAAAGGGTCAGAGATACTTTTACCGAAGATGTGATAACGGTGATATTATGATCGACGTTGATCTCATTTGCGAAAGTGAGCAGGGTAGTACCGGAAGCTATAATTATTTTATCGTTAGGCTCAAGCAGGCTATTGGCGGCTTTGGCAATTCTGGTCTTTTCCTCCATTTGCATTTTCTCTTTCACATCTATGTGTTTATCCGTGATGATAGAGCTTAGACTGCTGGCACTCCCATGATTGCGATAGAGCATCTTTTTGCTTTCGAGATATTTTAAATCTTTACGAATTGTAACTTCCGAAACTTCTAACTTCTCACTAAGTTCCTGGACTTTTACATATCCGTCATGCTTTAGCTGTTCCAGTATAAATTTATGTCGTTTAGCTATATTTCCCATATCTCAAATTGAAGATTACAATTAATAGTTGCAAAGATATAAAAATTTTAAGAACTAGAAGATTTAAAAACTTGAAAGATTTTGGTTTCGTTTTATATTTTATGGAGTGGATTTGGATTATATATTGTTTAATAAATCTTGTTTTATTCGAGTTTTTTTAGTTTGTTGGTTTCGAAATGTTTTATTTGGTTTTGAATAAGATATAAAATGTTGATATTTGATATAAAAAAGTTTCGAATTTATTTGTTTATTTAAAATACATATTTATCTTTGTGTATATTAAAGCCAAAAGTTATGAATCGAAATAATTATATAGAACAAATAGCAGACAAATCCATAATATGGGATTTTGTTGTTGTCGGTGGTGGAGCTACCGGGCTTGGTGCGGCAATCGACGCTGCTTCCCGTGGGTTCAAGGTCGCCTTGGTAGAGCAGGCTGACTTTACGAAAGCCACATCGAGCCGTAGCACAAAGCTGGTACACGGAGGTGTGCGCTATCTGGCGCAGGGCGATGTGAGTCTGGTTATAGAAGCTTTGCGCGAAAGGGGACTGATGAAGAAGAATGCCCCGCATCTGGTGAAAGATCAACGATTTATTATAGGTAATTATAAGTGGTGGGAAAAGCCATTTTATACGATCGGACTAACTATTTATGATATATTGGCCGGAAAACGCGGCTTGGGCCGTTCCTTGCCGATGAGTAAGAAAGCTGTGGTTAAGGAGATACCTCAAATCGCAACTGACGGACTAAAAGGCGGGGTTGTGTACCATGATGGTCAGTTCGATGATTCCCGTATGGGGATTAACCTTCTGCAAACTGCCGCAGAGCAGGGAGCTACTGTTGTGAATTATGTGAAAGTTTCGAATTTGATTAAAAACGAAACCGGAAAGATTGCGGGAGTGAAAGTGTATGACGAATTAGGAAAACGAGAATATACTCTTCAGGCAAAAGTAGTAATAAACGCTACCGGAATTTTCGTCGATGAACTGATGAAGATGGATGCGCCGGAAAAAGACAATATTGTGCGTCCCAGCCAGGGGGTACATCTGGTAGTAGATAAATCCTTTTTGGGAGGTGATACTGCAATTATGATCCCAAAGACCAGCGACGGGCGGGTGATGTTTGGTGTGCCGTGGCATGGAAAAGTAGTTCTGGGTACTACCGATACTCCGTTGAAAGAGTTCGTCCTTGAGCCGCAGGCACTTGAGGAAGAGATCGAATTTATACTTAAGACGGCAGGTCAATATCTGGCAAAACAACCGAAACGTGAAGACGTACTTTCGGTATTTGCGGGATTAAGGCCACTGGCAGCACCTAAAAAAGGAACTGATGGACAAAAAACAAAAGAAATATCGCGCAGCCATAAAATAGTTGTATCAGATAGTGGGCTTATTACCATTACCGGTGGTAAGTGGACAACATACCGCGATATGGCCGAAGATGTGGTGAACAGAGCTTTGCCAATCGGAAACCTGCCTCAGAAAGAGTGTGTGACAAGGGATTTGAAGATACACGGCTATAAAGAAAATGTTGACAGGTCGGATTTCGGTTATGTGTATGGCAGCGATTACGAAAAAATACAGAAGCTACAGCAAGAGAGACCCGAGCTGGCGAGGAAGCTCCATCCGTGTTTCGACTATACGGGGGCGGAAGTTGTATGGGCTGTCAGGGAGGAAATGGCTATAACTGTCGAGGATGTGTTATCCCGAAGATTACGGGCCACATTTTTGGATGCGCGTGCAGCCATCGATATTGCTCCGGAGGTAGCATCTATAATGGCAAAAGAAACAGGAAAGGATGTAGAATGGGAAAAAACACAGGTACAGGAGTTCGTAGAACTGGCACAACATTATCTGCTCGTTCCGTATAATCCCGATAAATAAGTAAAAAAAGTATTTAATGTAATATTTTTAGTCATAACTAACTATTGCTGTTGCAGATATAAAAGCAATAAATAGGTCTGAGACCTTAAAAAAGACACATTTTTTTAACCTAATCAATATCAACCACATGGAAAAGTATATCTTATCATTCGATGCAGGAACTACAAGTTCGAGAGCTATAGTCTTTGACCATAAAGGCGAAATATGCTCTGTTGCGCAAAAGGAATTTCCGCAGATATTTCCACAAAGCGGATGGGTAGAACACAACCCGCATGAAATCTGGGCTTCGCAGGCTGCCGTTGCTGCCGAAGCAATTACGAAAATCGGTATTAACGGTACTAATATTGCCGCGATAGGTATTACCAATCAGCGTGAAACAACCATTGTATGGGACAGGGAAACAGGAGAACCGGTCTATAATGCGATTGTGTGGCAGGATAGAAGAACATCCGAATATTGCGATAAGCTGAAAAACGAAGGACTTCTGCCTTATATTAAAGATAAGACGGGATTGATTGTAGATGCGTATTTCAGCGCAACAAAAGTAAAATGGATACTGGATAATGTGGAAGGAGCCAGGGCAAAAGCAGAAAAAGGACAGTTGGTATTCGGCACTGTAGATACATGGATTGTCTGGCAACTGACCAGAGGAGAAGTGCATGCTACTGACGTTTCCAATGCTTCACGCACTATGTTATACAATATCCATACACTGGAATGGGATGATGATTTGCTGAAGCTGTTTAATATCCCCAAAAGTATGATGCCGAAAGTATGTGCTTCGAGTGAAGTATACGGACATACCAAGACTACAATCTTCGCGTCTAAAGTACCGATTGCAGGTATTGCCGGAGACCAGCAGGCTGCATTGTTCGGACAGATGTGCGTCGATACCGGTATGGTAAAGAACACATACGGCACAGGCTGTTTTATCCTGATGAATACCGGGGAGAAACCCGTTGTGTCGAAAAATAATCTGGTAACCACTATCGGATGGCAAATCGGCGGGAAAACCACCTATGCCCTTGAAGGGAGTATATTTGTGGGTGGTGCTATCGTTCAGTGGTTGCGCGATGGCCTAAAAGTCATTAATTCTTCGTCCGAAATAGAGCAACTGGCGATGCAGGTACCTGATAATGGTGATGTATATTTTGTCCCTGCTCTGACTGGCCTTGGCGCTCCGTACTGGGATCAGTATGCACGCGGAACGATTGTCGGAATATCGAGGGGTACAACTGCTGCTCATATTGCACGTGCAGCTCTCGAAGGTATAGCTTATCAGTCGATGGATGTTATTAACGCTATGATTTTGGATGCAGGCGTTGGACTTAAAGAGCTGCGAGTGGACGGAGGTGCTGCGAAAAATGATCTATTGATGCAATTTCAGGCGAATGTACTCGGGCAAACGGTAATTCGTCCGCAAACAACAGAAACGACAGCTTTAGGAGCAGCTTATCTGGCAGGATTAGCTGTCGGCTTCTGGGAAAATATCGAAGAAGTGAAGAAACAATGGCATGTAGATTCCCGTTTCGAAGCCGATCCGAAAGTGGATATGCATCTGGCTAAGAGAAAGTGGTCTGAAGCGATATACCGCGCGCAATCGTGGGTGAAGTAGGTTGCTGAACATATCTTGATAACACAACACTAATTAGTCGTTATTTTAAATCGGGCCATGATGAAGGATTCGTCCCGGGTTCTTCATCCGGCTCCGGGAGCTGGCAAGCTAAAATAATACAGAGCTAAATTAACCTTTTAATAAATAAGACCATGGGACAAGATATTTTATTCGAATTTATTGGCACAGCCATACTTATACTTTTTGGTGCTGGCGTATGCGCAAACGTTTCTTTAAAGAAAACATTGGGTAATAGCGCCGGATGGGTCGTTATTGCCTTCGGTTGGGGATTCGCAGTATTTGTCGGAGCCTTCATCTCAGCTCCGTTCTCGGGCGCTCACCTCAATCCTGCCGTAACAATAGGACTGGCTATTGCAGGCAGTTTCAAAGGCAGCATTATCGGCTATATTATAGCCCAGATGTTAGGCGCTATACTTGGTGCATGCATCGTCTATCTTATGTATAAACCACATTTCGATGCTGAGGAAAATCCGGATGCAAAGCTGGGGGTATTCTGTACAGGGCCGGCTATAAAAAACTGGTTTTCTAATTTCTTCAGTGAAGTTGTCGGTACATTCGTCCTTGTGTTTGGTATCCTTTACGCTGCCGGAGCCGAAATAGCAGGTCCATTGCCTGTTGCCATCCTTATTGTAGCCATCGGTATGTCGTTAGGTGGAACAACGGGTTATGCAATCAATCCCGCCCGTGATCTTGGCCCCCGGATTGCCCATTTTATATTACCGATAAAAGGTAAAAGGGACAGTAACTGGGGATATGCGTGGCTGCCTGTTGTAGCACCGATATGCGGCGGATCTCTCGCAGCCTTATTGTATATCGCCCTCGCTGCTTAAATAATTCGAAGAGGCATTCTGAAAATATCTTATTAATCATATTATTATAATAACGTAGCTATGTCTTTTCAGGCATAGGTTGGGAGTCGTGTTGCTTTATTTTCGGGTTATGCCTCATTTTATAACCTTTCAAATAGTTAATTATGAAATACTTTAAACTAACAATTCTCGCATTATTCCTTTGCTTATTGCCGTCATTATCTTTGCTTGCTCAGGATGAAGAGAAGTATACTCCGGTGGATTTTTCTTTGCAGTTAAAAAATATGCATCTTTGGAGAGGATTACAGGTGACTAATACTGCTTTAGGAGCTGTCGATCTGCATCTTAAGGATAAGAGCAATAGTTTTACCGTCGGACTGTGGGGCGGTGCCGGATTTACGGGTGATTACAAAGAATTCGACTATTATATGTCTTATTCCAAGAGTGGGTTTACTGTTGCATTGTGGGATATTTACAACTTCTCTAAAGATGCCACATATAACAACAGGCAGGTGTTTAATTATAGTGCACGTGATACAGGGCATTTTATAGATATCTCGGTCGCATACCGTTTTCAGGGAAGTGTCCCTCTGAATATTAGTTGGGCAACAGTTATTTTCGGGCGCGACAGAGGGGCTTTAAACGAGAAGAACCTTTATTCAACATATGTATCTATGGATTACCCCGTTCTCAGGGGAGGTATAGTAGACGTAGATCTGGGGGTTGCCGGAGCATTCGCGCTGAATCCGGAGAACGGTACCGATGCGCATTTCTATGCAAAAGATGCGGGCATTGTTAATATTAATGTGACAGCATCGAAAAAGTTAAAGTTTGGAGGTTACACGCTGCCGGTATCTGTAATGGGAATGTTCAATCCGGCTAATAATGAAGCAAATTTGCAGATAGCATTAGATATATTTTAGCCACTCCTTTTTAATTAAACGTAAGTTTGTGTGTTAAAGAAAGAAGCAGCCCGGATATCCGGACTGCTTCTCATTATTTGATATAAGATAAAAGCTTATTTCTTAACAGAGAATTTAAAGATTGTCTCACTATTATATTTTTCTCCTGGACGAAGCGTAGTTGTCGGCCAGTCTTTTTTGTTAGGAGTATCAGGATATTTCTGAGTTTCAAGACATACAGCTGTGCGGTGTTGGTAAACAATACCTTTTTTGCCTTTGTCGGTTCCTTGCATGAAGTTACCTGCATAGAATTGCATTCCCGGTTCGGTAGTATATACATCTAATACGATACCGGTCTTAGGAGATTCTAATGTTGCTGCAACCTTATTGATATCACCACCTGTGTTCAATACCCAGTTATGATCATATCCTTTACCATTTAACAGTTGAGTGAAAGTAGCATCATCAATTCTTGCACCAACGGCAGTCGGTGTGCGGAAATCCATTGGTGTACCTTCTACGGTAAGTATTTCACCGGTAGTCATGAATGTAGAATCAATCGGGGTATATTGGTCTGCATGTAGTGTCAACAACCAGTCTGTATTCTTAGAAGTAGGATCGCCGTCCATATTGAAATATGAATGGTTAGTGAGGTTCACTACGGTTGGTTTGTCTGTTTCGGCTTCATATTTTATCTGAAGTGCATTGTCGTCGCCAAGAATATAAGTTACTTTCACATTCAGATTGCCAGGGAAGCCCTCTTCTCCGTCTTTCGATAAATAAGTGAGCTCAAGAACATTGTCCGAGGCTAGTTTAGCATCGAAAATCACAGTGTGGAATCCTTTGTCGCCACCATGCAGAGTGTGCCCGAAGTTGTTCTTTGGTAAGTCATATTTTATATCATCGATTTGGAATGTACCATTTCCGATACGGTTGCCATAGCGTCCGATGATAGCACCATAGTTAGATGGTACATTGATATAGTCCTGAATAGAGTCGAATCCCAATACGACATCTTTCTTGTTTCCGTCTTTATCCGGAACCATAATAGAAACAATACGTCCTCCGAGGTTTGTTATACAAACTTCCATTCCGCCAGCGTTTGTAAGTACATACAAGTCTGTTTTCTTTCCGTTAACTTCCGTTTCAAAGTTCTTTTTGTCCAAGCCTGATTCCGTAAGTTTCCCTACAGGGGCTTTTTCGTTACATCCTACAAAAAGCAGGCCGGCAGCTACTGCTGCAAAAAACATTTTCTTCATAATTTATTTTATTTTAATGAGTTTAGTCCTACACCTTCATTTGTCATTACGACAGGCCTGATATAGCCATTTTCGTCAAAATGCATTTCGTCTATACATGTAACCCTATGGTTTCCATCGGTTTCTGTCAGCGGGCGGCGGTGGTATACAATGTAGTATTTATCTGATTTGGGCTCGTGGATTACAGAATGGTGCCCGGCTCCCCTACCAATATTAGGATCTTGCTGCAATATTTTGCCTATGCGCTTGAACGGCCCGAAGGGACTATCGGCAATAGCATATGCAACACTATAATCAGGGCCGGTCCATCCTCCTTCCGACCACATAAAATAATATTTACCATTTTTGATAAACATGAATGGGCCTTCTACATAGTTTTCGGGAGTTACTTCCTTATACATTGTTCCGTCTTCGAAAGGGACGATACCGGTAAAGTCTTCTTTTAATTTGGCAACATTACAATGTTTCCATCCTCCATAATATATATAATAACTACCGTCTTTATCTTTAAAGACAAATTGGTCGATAGGCTGCGCACCGTTGTAGAATTTATCTATAAGCGGTTTTCCCAGATAATCTTTAAATGGGCCTTCGGGTTTATCTGCAACAGCGATCCCTATACCTCCGTATTCGTTATCACTTTGTATATCATTTCCTCCAAAGAGTAGGAAGTATTTACCATCATTTTTAATTATGGCCGGAGCCCACAAGGCTCTTTTTACCCATTTTACGGCTGATGTGTCGATGATGCGTTCATGCTTAGTCCAGTTAACCAAATCGGAAGAAGAGAATGCGTCCATAAAGACTTGCTCGTCGTACGGAGCTGAGTAAGTTGGATAAATCCAATACTTGTCATCGAAAATAATACCTTCCGGGTCGGCATACCATCCTTCAAATATAGGATTCCCGGATGTTTCTTTAACACTTTGGGCAGATTGCCTGTTTTGGGCACAAGCTTGCATTGCAAGAATACTTACAATGATTAGGAGTAAATTGTTTTTCATCGAAAAAATCACTTTTTTGTTAATGACCCATAAAAATAGGAATAATTTCAAATTAAAATGTTCTATTTTAGAATATTTTGATTTTTGTTGTTAATAAACTATCTTTGCTAGAGTGCGTGAATAAAAGAAAGGTTCTCCGTCTTATAGAATATTAATTGTAATTGTAAATAACTACTGATCAATGAAGAAGTCTTTATATAACTTCGATGAGGTTTTAGATATTGTAAATACTCGAATCACTCAGATAAACTACAAGAATAAGCCACAGTCACTTTTCGACCCTATAACTTACATACTTTCACTGGGAGGGAAACGGGTTCGCCCCGCTTTGGCTCTTATGTCATATAATTTATATAAAGAGGATGTGGAGCGGGTTATCCCTATAGCGTTGGCTATAGAGGTGTTTCACAATTTTACACTTTTACATGACGACCTTATGGACAGGGCCGATATGCGCAGGGGTAAACCGACCGTTCATATTAAATGGAATGATAATACGGCCGTTCTTTCGGGCGATGCAATGCTTATTGAGGCATATAAGGAAATCGCAAAAACAGAATCACAGCAATTGCCTCGGGTGTTGGATTTATTTTCTGAAACTGCAACTGAAATATGTTGTGGGCAACAATATGATATGGAGTTTGAACAACGGTTGGATGTTACGATCCCCGAATATCTGGAAATGATAAGGCTGAAGACAGCAGTATTGTTAGGTTGCGCCTTGAAAGAAGGAGCTATTGTGGCAGGCGCTTCGGATACGGATGCAAACAACCTGTATGATTTCGGTATAAATGTAGGTCTGGGATTTCAGTTGAGGGACGATTTGCTTGATGTATACGGAGATAGCGAAAGTTTTGGTAAGAAAATAGGTGGTGACATACTATGCAATAAGAAAACGTTTCTATTGATTACTGCATTAGCCGATCCATTGACCAGAAATGAATTGCTGGCATGGATAGATAAAACTGACTTTAAGGAAAATAAAAAAATTGAAGCGGTAACTAAGATATATGATAAGCTCGATCTGAAAACGAAGTCAGAAAAGCTTATCAGCGACTATTATGAGAAAGCAATGGGGTGTCTGGACAAAGTCAGTGTAAGTAATGATAGAAAGGCTGAATTGCATCGACTTGCGAAAAATCTAACATCCCGAATATCCTAAATTCTAAATATTTAACCCTTATTACTATGCCCTATCGTCGTTTGCCCAATACTGATAATGCACGAATAAAGGCGTTGAAAGTAGCAATAGAAAAGCATAATTCCCTTTTCGGGCAAGGTGTTATTTCTCTTGACATCCGCAGAATGGAACTGATGCTGCGTAATTTTGAGAATGCACAGGTTCGTTATCGTGATAGTCTTGAAACGCAGGCTGCATCGAATAGGAAATTTCAGAAACTGATTAAGAATGCCAGACTGTATATATCACATTTTATACAGGTTATGAATTTATGCGTTATCCGTAACGAAATAAAGAAAGAGCAGAAGCAACTTTATAATATCGACCCTGAAAATTTTACGGTACCCGATTTAACTAGTAATGATGCATTGCTGTACTGGGGAGATAGCCTTATGAAGGGAGAGCAAGCCCGGTTGGGGCAGGGCGGTGCTCCTATTTACAATCCTACCATTGCGAGGGTAAACGTAGCCTTTTCGCAATTTAAGGATGCCTATTTTAATCAAAAAACATATCAGAATACGACCGCACGCCAGTTGGATATACTTAGTGAACAAAGGAAAGATATAGACAATGTCTTGTCAACGTTATGGAACCAGATTGAGTCGGCCTTTGCAAATCTTCCCGCTAAAGAACGTTTGGAAAGATGCAAGGAATATGGGGTTGTATATTATCTGAGAAAAGACGAAAAAGAGAAAGAAGATCGTGAAAATAATTGATACGCATTCACATATTTATTCCGAAGAATTTGATGATGATATCGAAGAAGTGATTCTGAGAGCTAGACAAGTAGGAGTGAAAACTATTTTGCTTCCGAATATAGATGTGGACTCAATAGTGCGCCTGCATAGTATAGCCGACAGATATACAGATTATTGTATTCCTATGATGGGATTGCATCCTACAAGTGTAGGTGAGGATTGGCTTTCTCAATTAGAAATTATTAAACAGCAATTTTCGAAACGTTCCTATATAGCTATTGGTGAAATAGGGCTGGATCTCTATTGGGATAGGACATATGAGAAAGAACAGAGGCAGGCGTTTGAAGAGCAGCTTCGCTGGAGCCTAGAATATGATTTACCGGTAGCGATACATTCACGCGATGCTATATTGGAGTGTGTAGAATGTATCAGGAATGTAGGCCAGGAAAAGTTGAGAGGAGTATTCCACAGTTTTGGAGGAAGTGAGAACGAATTAACTGAAATACTTGGGTTAGAGAACTTTTTATTGGGAATCAACGGAGTTGTTACATTTAAGAATTCTACATTGTCAACTGTTCTGAAGCAGGTCGATTTGTCAAAAATAATCGTTGAGACCGATTCCCCTTATCTTGCTCCTGTACCTTATCGAGGCAAGAGAAATGAATCTTCGTATACGATAAAGGTTGTTGAAAAGCTGGCTGAAATATTTGGCCTTAGTTTAAACGAAGTAGGAGAAATAACAACAGAAAATGCAATAAAGCTATTCGGATTGAAAAAATAATTTTATCTTTGCACCCGCTACAACCAGAAAGAGGAGAGGTGCTCGAGTGGTTGAAGAGGCACGCCTGGAAAGAATAACAATCTGAATTTTATTAAAAATATATCTGACTGTATAATAATATTTTACAGGGTGATTTCTTCTTGCCTGAATAGTAGGTTTATAGATTTGTATACACTTTTGTAGTCATTTGGTGTCTTAGGGTTAATATTCTATTAATTTTCTTTTATAACTAGGTGTTTATTCTGTAGCATATATTCTGTTTCTTTTTGCATATTTGGTACTTCTATTAGAAGATATTTAGAATTATTAAATCTATGTGATAGATAGAAGAAAAAGTTTATTGATTACATAATTCCTTTATTTTTCGTAGATTTTTTAAATTGGGATGTATCGAAAGAATTTCATCATAATTAATTGATACTATAAAATGTCCACAAGAATATGCTGCAATTTCATATGGGTTAAAAATCACAGTAATAGCATTTTTAGTTAAATAAAAATTATCAAAGGTTTCCCATTTCAGTGGATATGAGTCTTCTAATATGAAAAATTCTTCTTCTCTATTCTCTATTACCTCTCTATTTAAAGCATCATCTTTTAGTTTTTCATGGCAAATCTCATGAAAACTATTAAGAACACTTTCCTCATTATCAAAAAGCTTTTCAATCGTAATTTCTTCTAAAGGATTTAAGACATAACTATGACCTTTTATATACTTATAACCATGTGCAGCTCCACTTTGATAACAATCTCTCCATATATCAAAACTGATAATAGATTGAGATAACATATTAAAACTATAAGTTATTTCAAGTTCATTATTTGAATTAAATAAATCTCCTTCTTCACTATTTAATGTATAATCACTTGTCAAAGAGTTGCTTAAGAGACTTTGGGCTGAATATAGTTTATAGTTTGTATAAATAGGGTAAATAATATTTTCTATTATAGAGTTAAGGATCTTTAATTCAATATTTTCAGTGTGTATGAATTGTGGGTAATTAATATCTATTTGTGTATAAGGATATATTTCTTTTATCATTTCTTTAATCTCAATCTCTTTATACTCTAAAGGTGTATTTAATATACTTTTGAGTTTATCTACATTTAGATATTTTTGTTGTTGTATATTTAAAGATTGGATTATTTGATAGTATTCATCTTTTTCACTTCTACGATATAACTCTACCCACTGATATTTTGATAAACTTTCAGGGACATCACAGTCATTTATTTTACATGGAATAATATAAATATCTGATTCTAATTTTTCTTCATAGTATTTCAATGCTAATTTATATTCTCTCTGTACATATCCCCTTTTAGCTACAGATATATTTGATAACATCAGTACTATGAAATCAGCTTCTCTAAGAGCTTTCCTTATCTCATAATTCCAATCTTGTCCAGGAAGGAGTTCCTTTTTGTCCAACCATGGTTCAAAGCAAAACCTTTTCAAATAATCATATAATTTATTAGCTGCTTCAATATCTTCTTTAGCATAACTAATAAATACTTTATTATAATTCTTCATCTAAGATCTTTTAGAATTATTTTCACATCCATTGATAAAATCACTTTGTATTTCTGAAACAAATATACAAGTATTGTATCTAAAAACAAATTAGCTAACATAATACTTTTAACACTTTATTAAAGGCTACTTACTATTTCATTATATACTTATTTGGAATATTTTTCTAACCAATTACTAGCAGAAGAAATACCTATTAAGATGTATCTACCTAATATGAGAATAGAAATACATATGAAAAAACAATTGATTGTTTTATTCTTTACATCTTCTTTGAAAAATTCCATTCTAGTTTCATGTAGATTATTTAATTCAGTTAGAGAAGTAATTTGTTCATCGTATTTACTATCTCCTACGCCAGCAAATCCTACATCTTGCATAGGAGCTGAGGCTTGTCTAAAAGCTTTCTGTCTAGCTACATAATCAGCTGCATTAGTAGAAAGCCCAAAGTCTGGTTCAGGATGGTTAATTCCTTTTAAACTAGATGTATTCAGTTCTGTTGTATCTTTTATATCTTGAGTATTTGCTATCACTTCAATGTCAGTGAGTTTTTCACTATTTTCCTGTCTTGATAGGTTTTCAGGGTTGTTTGCAGAATAGTATCCTATATAGAATAGAATGCTAAGTAAACAGCATATACCTAATAACTTAAAATTGAGAATAATCTCTTTTGCTATCCTCTTTTTTGTTTCAATACTTTTTGAGTCTGTTTTATCTTCCATAATGTTTTCTTTTTAATAGGCATACCCACAAAAAGAAGATGTGGCTTAACACTTAGATTGGAGTCCTAGGTATACCACTACCCACATCACACAAAATAAGGAAAACCACACCTATAAAAGATGTAGCACCTACTTTGTTACTGCTGTGATGTCTTGATGTGGTATTTTAGGACTACACTAGTAAAAAGCAAATACTTCTTTCTAAAAATATGTCTTAGTTAAACTTATATATTCATTAGCAATTATTTAATTCTTAGTATACTGCAAAAATACAAGATTTAAACAGATATACATCAAATATTCAACCACTTTTTGATTTAAGTCCTTCCAATTCATATATAGGTGTGGCTGTGAGTTAGGGTAATAATAAATTCATTAAATAATACTTTCTCTGTTTACTATTTCTTCTTTCTAGTAGGTCTATCCTCATAGCATATTATATACATAATAATATACCCTATAATAATGTGACCTATTATTTGTAAAAATAATTCCATAAATTAATAATTAAAAAGCCCCATCCATTACTGAATGAGGCTAATACAACAATAATAAAAAAGAGATAAATTTCTAATTGTACTACAGCAATAACTAAAAATTATCTCTCTTTATCTTATATCTCACTTAGATTATTTGTTATATATAGATGTAAGTGAGATTAATCTTTCTCTATTTCATAGATTTTGACAGAATTTACAGATTTGTTCATTTCTTTATTAGGTTTTGAATATTCTCTTGCAACAATAATTACAGAATTATCTCTTGTTAATATAGCATCTACAAAACTAGGCAAATTATTCTCTGAATTTTTCCAATATCCAATAGCTTGGCTTTGTTTATTTAGCTCAATTAATAAGCACCCTAAATTATGATGATGCGTGCCTACAATATAATTGAACTCTTTTCCAGATAGAGCTTTCTGAATCCATATTTTTTTCATGTCCTTTAATAGAATAGTTCTAAAGGGTAAGTAGTCTAAGCTCTTGCTATGTTTATATAAAACTAAGCTATCTTCATGTTCGAATGTTGTTAAATATAATTGATTGTCTATTAATAATAGCCTTTTGTTGTCTATCTGAGATTTATCAATTATATTTCCATTTCTATCCAACTTGTATAACATTCTACCTTCATCTATATTTTCTACCCCTTTTAATTTTTCAAAACCTTCATATCGAGAGGTTATATAAATGTTTTTTTTTAACAGAAGATCATATCCATAAGTCATGTAATTCTTCCTGTTATCAATAGCTTTCTTCCATACCATCCTTCCCTTAGATGAAATTTTAACTAAATACAAATCACTCTCATTCTCTGTCTCTTTAAAAAAATGAATCTTCCTTTTTCCATATATTTTAGAAACAGAAATAAGGTTGAGTCTCTCTGTTGAAAGTAATAAGTATACATTATTTAGACTATCTGTTTCTATATTCTCAATATTAGGTTGTCTCTTAAATTTATATTGCTTTTCAAATAAAATTTGACCTTCTTGATCTAGTTTTGCCATCCAAAATAAATTCATTGACACATCTTCTCCTACAGCTAAAATAGTACTGTCAGATAAAAGTTTAATTCTAACTACTCTCTTTTCTTTAAAGAAGGTCTCCCAGATTTTTTTTCTCTGGGAGTTTAACTTAAAAATACTACCACTACTAACATGAGATTTTTGCCTGTATATTTTCTGTTCCTCAAAATACTCTTTAGTATAAGCCTCTGATGCTACTATCTTATGTTGATCAGGCATTTTGTATTGATTTGGAAAAGAAATGGAAAATTGAGTTGAAACTATTAGTGAGTTATCATTAGTAGAGAGTATTCCTGTAGGTTCATAATTACCAAAAGTTACTTCATTCTTAATGCTATCTTTATAAAAGAAAGTAAATTCCTTTATGTCAAGATTATCCATAGATGGAATTTGCCCTTGTAATCCAAGAGAAAAAGAGAAATAAAATAACAGACATGTACAATATATTCTCATAATATTCAGTTTAAGATTTATGATATAAATATAATCAAATAATCAGTTTGTAATATTTTTTTTCACTCAATAAACCATCTATACTCCCTATCTCCATGCAAAGCCCTATTAATACCTTCTACTAATTCAGTAGCATTCAAAGACCTATCCAATAGATTATCAATATAACTGTTCTTATTAGCCCCTGTAAACAGGTTATAGACTTTCCACAAATTAATAGCATCTGCACCCTCTTCTATTTTGAAATTCTTATCATTGTAATAGGCTTTGGCTACTGCATTGATATGAGTATCTCCAAATTCCATATTAGGTAATAACTTCTTCTGTGCATTAGGTAGACATTGATAAAGCTTACTTTTTCCTATCAACTGTGCAAACTGATGTTCTGTTAAGTAAGAATTCTGAAAAGAAGACATAAGTTGCAAATGCCTGTTAGGGTTATATTGCTGAAATAATAATAGAGAAGCTTTGAATAGTTCTTCCAAACTCATAACCCTTAATTCTGACTTATAGCCATCTGTAGATACACATAGATTTGTGCAAACCAGATTCTTAAATCCTATAAATATCTTAAACTTCTCTACACTCTTTTTAGAATAAAGGTTTTCATGGTTTAAGGCTCTTACTCCACCAATGGAAAGATTAAGCCTGTTTCCTTCTATATCCTGATAAATTGTAGGTACTTCAAAACAGAAAGCCATCCTTTCATAGTAAATAGTCTTATCACTCTCTAAGAGCTGACTGACAGGTTTATTTATGGCTCCTGGAATCCTACCTTTGACTACATGAGAAACTCTTATATCTGGCTGTAAAATAGTCTCATTTGGAAAGAAACTACTTGCAGCATCCCAAACTGTTTCTATAAAGTTAGTATGGCTTATAGTAACCTCATTATCCTTAGAAAAGACAGGTACAATACATTCATGCTTCAAATGATATAAACCTACCTCTTTGGTATTGGCTTCTATAAAAGGGCTTGGATTGCAGTCACAGGTATGTGTAATTTCTATTATATCTTGATAAGGAAGGGATTGAGAGGACATTACTTCTCTATGATTGCTTTTTACTGGTACTAATTGTATTGTTTCCATATGGAGTAAAATTTTTATTAAATGATTAATACGCTCACTTTGTTTCTATATTATTTATATATCTAAGTGAGTAAAATATACTTTAAAATAAAAAGGGAAGACTTTAATCTTCCCTGTATCTGGTTATTATAATACAGCTAAAGTCATAGCCTTGCTTTCTCCTTTCTGATGCAGAAGATAGAACAGTTCTCCTGTCTCAGATGCACAGACTTGTGATATTACAGGATTATTCAATTCCCCTGTTTTGACCTTACTACTGCAAGCCCCTGTTTCAAATCCATAGACAAAGAAGCATTTTCCTGTTGCTTCATTTTTCTTAATCTCAATCTTTTCTACATGGTGGTTTTGCTTAAATTGGCTCACACTCCAACTTTCTAAAAATGTTAGTCCATTCATAACTTTAAATATTATTGTTGTTGTTGTGCAGGGGGACTATCCCATCTCTGCAAAAGATGGAGGGGGTGTAGTTTGGTTATTTAGTGCTTGTGGATATACAGAACTTTTTGAAAAAAATAATAAAATTTTTTTTTCAATTTTTCAAAGAGTAAGAATAGTTAATATTATACTAATTAGAAAGGAGTCAGTGAAGCTAAATTTTATCTATTTAATTACTTCCTGAGATTATTCAATGCTCTCAATAAAACAGACAATACATTTATTAGCTTTACATGAAACATGTAATCTTTTGTCTTTTCCAGAAATATATCTTTCTTTATTAAGATATATAGGTTCTTCTATTTTTATGTATTGATAGCCTATGTCTAATTTATGCCCATGTAGATTTGCTATTTGCTTTTTATCATTAACAGCCTCAAAGCTATCTTTCTTTAAAATATCTTTTTTGTAATCTTTTCTTCCTGACCTATTATAAGTCTCTATTGAGATTGTGCCATCTTCTGAATTGTCCAATATATTGTTATGAACAATATTTTTATAGATTAAATCTACATTTTTATAATCTGCTGTAGTTATTTTAACTAGATTGTCAAAAATAACAGAATAATGTTTTTCTATTATTTTTAATCTCTCTAGATATTCAAGCCTTCTAATAATAGCTTTATCAAATTCCATTTGAGGAATGTCTAAAGATATACTGAAATTGTTACCTGTAACTAGTTTCATCTTATTCCCTTCAAATAGTTTTAATGTGAGTTTGTAGAATAGTATTTCATCATTAATTCTACCTAATTTGCCATTATCTTTATGCTCTGAAGTTATTGAGAATTTCATTTCATCTTTTTCAGTATCTAAGGTTATTAATACAGTCAATATTCCTGCTTTTAATCTACATTTAAGTTTCAACTCTCCTTTTCCTTTATAAAAGTCAACAGGTATATCTGTGAATTCATCTGTATCATTAAAATAAAAGTTAATGAAAGTTTTTTCTGGTATAGGAAGTAGTGTTATTTCTTTGAGTCTGTCAGATAAAGGATGTTTAATTCCATTTATGACCATTTGAGGATTCATTATTAACTCAGCTGGAATTACAATTTCATCAGTGATAGAGGAGTTCATTATCTTTTCAGAAAAGTTTTTATCATTAAGATTAAATTTGAAAATTTGATTTAAAGCTTTTCCTGTTATTGGTTTTAAAGATTCAATAATATTACCTTCTGCCACAGGTTTAACACCTACATACATCCCTGAATTGAGAACTGTATATTTATTGGCTGTATCTAGCGACACATATTTTCTTTCAACATCAAATAGTAAATTGTTATTTATATTCTCTATAAGTCCACTAATAAACTCTTCTCCTGTAGAATTTACATAACAAATACCTTTCCTTACTAATTCATTTTGTTTGAGAGATGGGAGATTAGGGGCAATAAAAAACATTTCTTTTTTATTGCTGCCTAGAGTATCACTGACTTTATTAAAGATTGCTGAAATATTAGAATCTTCCATTCCATAGCCAATAAACACAACTGTCTTTGTTACAATCCTTTCTTTTATTAAATGCCAAATAGGGGTATTATAATCAATATTATAGAAGTTAGTATAGTCATCTTTGGTTATAACTATCTTATCTGAATTAGTAAAATCCCCATGAATCTTTACTATTGAAGTTTTATCCTCTTTTATATAAGGAACATCTGAATCAATAACTATTTTTTGTCCCCTTTCTTTATAAGCATCCTCTAAAAGAGTATCATAATTTGTTGTTATAATAGTTTTTATATGAGGTATTTGAGAAAGTAAATCATGGTATTCTGTAGATGTAGGTTTATTATAGATTATATTTTCTTTTAATAGCTCTAATAATTGATTCCTAGAGCCATTTCTTATATTTACAAAATCATTAGCAATATCTTGGAGTGCTTTATTACCTCCAATAACTTCTTTTTCTTCTTTTGTGCAATTTGAATATATTATTTGAGCTAGTTCTCCTCCCATAGGATAACCTGCATATTTAGAAAAGCCTGCACCAATCCATAATACAACATCTTCTTTACGAACTAATTCAAAAAGTCTTTCTTTATTATTCATGCTTTTAGCTATTTATCTGTATTAATATGTCTTGGTGTTTTAATTTATTTTCTCTCCATTCTTCAACCTGTAATGTGGGAGGGACTCCAATTGCTCTGGTTAGCTCTTCTTCCATTATCCTTTTTACAAAATCTTCATTTCCTTTAGTGGTTACTATTGAATCATGGATAGTAAATATAGGCACTTGTTGCTCCCCTTCTTCCCATATCCTTTTGCAGCATCTATGCAATACAATTTCACTTTCTATTGATTGGAGAAGGCAAGCTAATCTTGCATGCTGTTTTTTCCTATCAACACCTTTATATTGTCTTTTTATTATTTTAAATAATTCTGCAATAGAAGGGAATTTTTCTCTGTAATAAACTTTTAACCAATGGTTTTCATCATTAGGATTATCCCTGTTACTGGAGAAAATTAATGTAAACATAGTTGTTTTAGCATCTTCTCTGGATATATCAATTTCCTTTTCTTCTAAAATCCACCTTTGCACAGTTTCATACATCTCTCCAGATGAAACAATCCTTTTGTATTCATCAAAATCAGAAGGACTTAGATTGTCAAAGAAATTTCCTAACATAATGGATATGGGGGTTATGTTGAATGTTGTAGGTGTATTGAATAACCCTTGAATATTATTGGGCATTTGACTGAATTTTAAATTGGGGTTTGTGTTTGACCAGAAATTAGGGTTTGTCAATGCACTAACTAAGTAGGGTTGGCTGTTCTTTATATCTATTGAGACTAAGGGTTGTCCATCATAGGTTATAAAGTTCCTATAATCTTTTTGTATGTTGGTTAATACAGAATGTAATCTATGAATATTTGAGTCAATCTTAGCTTTGTAATCATGAGTCTGTACTGCTTCAACATTATAAATCAAGGCATTATATTGGCTTATTGGATTTTTCTTCTCTCCAGAGTCTCTATTTATATCCCAAGCTTCTTGCCCTTCCTGTAATTTTTTATTTTTCAATATTCTACCATATTCTTTAGCCTTTTGGTAATCAATTCTCAGTTTTCTTTCATTATACCAATGGGATAAATATGAACAATCTAATAATTGATTTCTTTCAAAATCTCCTGTATCTTCATTATAAACTGATTCCTCAATAGGTTCAATACTATTTTCAAATCTTCTATATGAATATCTAACTAAATCTGTATTCTCATATATTTCTGAGAATTTATAACCAATAGATTTTTCTTCTGGTATATAATAACCATCTGAGATAATAATTCCTGTATCAATCAAATAATCTAAATAGTCTTTATAATCTTTAAAGAATTTTTGAAGATAAGTTGAATTAAGGGGTATAAATCCATCTTTTGTAATAGAGTCTTTATTCTTTGCAGGTATAGCACTAATCAGACCAATAAGATACATTAGTTTATCCTTGTCAAATTTAAGTCCTTTTGAGCTTAAAATCTTGTCTCCATTCAATTCAAATGCACTATAATCAACAAGAGGGTAGTTTCTTAAATGATTGTCAATATCCAAGTTATCTGGTATAAGGGCAAAATATCCAGAATAAGCTCTCTTTATGTATAAGACTACATGAGAGTCTCCATTCATCCTAAACTTCTCTACAATATTTCTTACAACCCTATACAACCACCCCATCTCTCATCCATTATGTTAGGAAATAATTCAAAATCTCATTTACTTTTTATTAAATATACAAATTAAGTGAGATTTACTATATTATAAAATATCTAAGCAAATTATTCTCTACCTTGTCTATAGAGATCTTTCTCTCTTCAAAATTCAGAGGATTTTCTTTTATGGCTACATAGCTATTCCTTGGTCTGGATGTTTCAAAATAAGCCTTAAATAGGCTGATAGAAGTTCTTGGTTTTATAGTCTTGTGGAAATGATATTTGACTATTGGTTCTATCTTCTCATGTATTTCTTCTGGTGTATATCCTTTTCCTGTTTCAAAGGCTTCTCTCATACTTATTCTTAGAGGGTGGTCTTCTGCCAGACACCAGAACATAATAGCATTGATAAGCCCCTTGTAAGCTTTAATATTCATATGCCTTATTTCATAGAGGTAGTCTAATAGTTTATCAGATTCTACATATTCGTTCAAATCTATAAATCTTTCAAGGATAGGTTTCTCTTCTTTAGTGCAGGTTCTTAGTTTCTCTGCAACATATTTATTCAGAACACCTGTAGGCAGCTTCTCTGCTTTCTCTTTCAAGTCTGCAACTAAAGCAGCCTGTAATGAATCTATTAATTCTTTTCTGCTATCTGTGAAATGGTTGTCTATTCCCTGTTCTGCTGATTTTTCTTCATCAGTCATATTATCTTTATATTGTATCTCTGTGACCTGATGTCCATCTGAAACTAAGGCTTTATATAGTTCCTCTTGATTAACATATAAATCATTAAATAGCTGTTCTCTTTCTACCAGAAAATCAATATTAAGGTAGGCTATGTCATATTTTCCTTCATTTATAGTAGGTCTTATAAGTGGAATTGGCTGACCTCTGAATGGGGTTTCAAGGGCTTTATCAGAAATAGCATTTTTTACTACTTTGAATAAGTCCTCCAAATCTTTATCCTTATCCTGTATAATATCAGTAGCTTTTATTACATCTAAGATCTTATTAGCCTTTTTAATCAGTGTATTTCTATATTTAGCTGTAGTCCTTTTAAACTTAGGCTCATAGTCAGTAGTATTATAGATTATAGTATCACTTAATATCCCATCTTTAACCCTGCACCTTCCATAGATTTGAGTTATCTTCTTTGTAGTAAGCATTTGGTGTGCATATTTTACATTAGAAACAGTGATAAGGTGGTATATATCATTAATATCTATTCCAGAAAAATAGCTGCATGTCATAAAATTGATTCTCTTGGGTAAGGTAGAATCATCTTTCAATGGGTAATAATAATTTCCTGCATCATTCCTGCTTGATTCACTGCACATGATAGCACATTCCTTCTGTGTAGATTCATCCAGCATAGATATAATATTCTTTACCTGTGAGACTGTATTATAGGCTATCAATATCTTATCTTCTGGATATTTTTTTATCAACCCTGTGACTGCATGATTGATGCTGTTAGACTGATTGATATGTATAAGCCTTATATCTCTTTTCTTGTGGGATAATTCTTCTATTTCAAATCTGCATTCATTCAGGAATAGAGGATTGGAGAATTCACCCATTGTAGCAGTTACAATACATCTGTTCTTTACATCAAACTTAAAATAGTGGTCTATTACTGTTTCTAAATTAGGTCTGTAGTTACTGTCTGCTTGGAGAAGATCTATTTCATCTACCATTAGGAAGCAATGTTTATAGGCTTCTTCCCCTAGTATATTCATCAAATAATCTAAGCTGTCTGCTACCACTAAAAACTTTAGAGGCTGAGTAGTATTTTGCTCCAAATAATTAATGATTTCATCTTTACTTACCCTGTCTGTAAATTCTCCTATGGAAGTGCCAACATATAGTACTTTTTTAGGGTTCAGATTATTTTCAGCCCATTTAAATTTGCTATAGGCTAGTTTCTTTGTAGGTACTACTATTATTGAATGTCTGGGTGATTTGAGTTCTAAGGTTGTTGCACCTACTCCTGTAGCTTTTTTGTCTACAATTCCATGAGGCAACTTTTGGATAAAATTAGATAGTCTGTATTCATCTGTGAAACCTTGAGATGAACCCCAAATCATAAAATAACCTTTGTGAATGGAAGTGATTGTTGCTTCTGGGTTTGCTCCTGCCAGAGTATCTAAGACTGCTACTGAAAATAAATCTTTGACTTGATTTTCTATTATCTCTTTAGGAGTTATTTTTTCTTCTTTTGCAACTCCATACTTTTTTAAACTATCTAGTATGCTTATTGTTTTAGCCATTTTTTTTAATGTACCTAAGACTGCATTTAGCTCACTTAGGTTTGTATATTACAGAGAAGTAAGTGAGGAATATATTGTTATAAAATTATTTTACCCAACCCCATTTACAGCCAATTGTGAAAATGATTTCTTTTCTATGTCAAATAATGCACCCCAAAATCCATCACCTCCATCACAAATAACTATTGGTCTTATTTTCCAATCTTTATACCAACTGGTGAAATCATCTTCTCCTTCAATCATGAAAGCATTAATATAGATATATTTATGATTATTAATTATTACACCAATATATTGAAAACCATAATCATCTAGTTTGGGAATTTTCCACCCTTGTAAGCAGCATTCAGTAGCTTTTATTGATAGTATTTTTTTATAATTATTTTCAAGAGACACTATATCTCCATCTGTTAAATCAAAATATTTACCAACTTTTTGAGGGATAGCTCTAGAACACTGATTTAACATCTTTTCTCCTGTTTCAGAAGATAGGACTACGCTATATTTGGGCTTAAATTCATATTTGGATGAATCCTGACCATATATATGAATTGCAAAAGTAAATAGGAATATTAAGATTATATTTTTCATAATTTAAAATTAAGAGTGTTCAACTAGAGTATAGAAACATTTTATAAACATATTTTTTAGATTATCTGAGACTATATTTAGCTCACTTAGGTGTATAGTATTATAGGAGGTAAGTGAGAAAGAGGCAGATTATTTTTGATCAATAGGGTTTTCACTAATATCTTGAATACATACTTTTAGAAAACCTTTACCAAGCTCTGTGAATCTCAATTCTCCATATTGAATTATAATCTCAGCCTTATATTTTGTTTCCTTTTCATATAATTCATTTATAATTAAAGTTGCATTATCTATATCCTCTTTATATTGTTCTTCTAATTTTTGATAAACAGATACTCTTTCTCTGTTATACGATTTTTTATAAAAGAGTAACCCATTCAACATTAAATTTTCTAGGTATATATTTATATTATTAGGATAGTTTAGATTTAAATCTTTCTCCATTCCTGTTAGATATTTGATAAGTTCAAAATCACCACAATTGTTATCCATTAAAGCCTCTGTTTTTTGCCTCAAAGCATTTATACCAGTTTCTGAATCAGAGATTTTTCTATTTTTTCTTACATTAATATCTATATAGGGAATGCATTCTTCGTCTTTAATCTGGGATAGTATTATTGCTTCATCAGCTGACATTCTATTTAGAATATCTATATATGCAGGATGTACAAAAACTAAAGTTTCTTCAAAAGAAGCTTTGCTTAATAAGTTTATAAAAGCATTTGCTAAATCACCTTGATTTAAATATGTTAATTTATCAATCACTGGTAAACCTACATATTGAGGAACTTGGATTAGGGTTAAATCTTCAACTTTATTTATTTTATCAGAATATAGTTCTATATTCTTCTTAAAATAAATTCTAGATTTCTCATTTAGTAATTTTAATGGTAATAAAATTAAGTTAGCACCATCTACGACTGTAGCTAAGGCTTCTCCTGCTTTCTTCATTCCTGGTTGGAATAAGTCCTTATATATTTCATCAATAGGTAATTGTTCAAAGAATTTTTGTACCATAATTATAATTCATTTTAGACAAAAATACATAATCTATTGAATTGTAAGAATTTTCAATCCAATAAATTATATATTTAATAAAATCTACAATAAATTCTTCATAGCCTCATCAATTTGACTATTTTCAAAGCTATCTAAATATATCTGAGTGGTCTTTAAGTCTGAATGTCCTAAAGCCTCACTTATAATAGCTACATTAATACCAGACCTTTTCAAAATGGTTGCAAATGAATGTCTGGCGACGTAAGTAATTAGCCGTAAAAGAACCGTATGCAGATGTAAGAAGTAAAACTTCAACAGGTTAATACTTAATAGATTTGCTGATTTTGGCATAAACCAACTAAGCTAATTTAAGAAGTGGTTCGGTTACCAAATCGTTAGCCACTCAGTTACCGAATATGAATAGGTAACTGATAGCAGGTAATAGCTTGAAACTCCGATTCTATTTCTTTGATTTACTGACTTTTGCGTAATAAAGAGCGCTTATATAACAAGTAACTTTGCCGTCGTAGCAACGACGGCAGAAACCTCAAAAAATATAAGCGAATATGAAACAAGAAAAATTCAAGGTTTTGCTTTACCTCAAAAAAAGCTCTCCCGACAAATCGGGCAAGACTCCGATTATGGGGCGTATTACTGTCAACAGTTCTATGTCTCAATTTAGTTGTAAGTTATCCTGTACTCCTGACTTATGGAATCCACGAGAAAGCCGACTAAACGGTAAGAGCCGTGAGGCAGTTGAAATTAATCTAAAAATAGAAAAACTTCTACTTGGTGTCCATTCGGCATTCAATAGCCTTGTGGATAGAAAGAAACCTTTCGATGCAGAAGCGGTTAAAAACCTCTATCAAGGTAGTATGGGTGCACAAATGACCCTGCTTGCTCTTCTGAGTCGCCACATAGAAGAACTAGAAGCTCGTGTTGGAATTGATGTTGCGCCAACTACGCTTTCTACATATAAATATACGCACCGCTCGTTAGGTAAATTCATCAAAAAGAAATTTAAGACTAAAGATATTGCTTTCGGACAGTTGAATGAACAATTCATTCGGGAGTATCAAGATTCGGTGTTAGGTGAACAGGGATATGCGATGCAAACCGTTCGCCATTACTTGGTGGAAAAATTTGCTAAAGTTGACCCCATCTCGCCAATCCAAATTGACCCCCATGTAACAATCTAAACTGACCCCCTGGCTGCAGTTTAAATTGACCCCGGTAAAGAAGAGTAAAACAGAAGCTTGTCAGTTTTGTTTTAAAGTGTTAAAATTTTTGTTACTTAAAAGCTGAGCAACAAAAATTTATCATCATGTCTAACAAAACCATTAGTATGTTAAAACTACGACAAGTAATCCGTCTTTATAATCAGGGCAAAGGCACCAAAGCCATTGCCGGAATGTTGTTTATCTCACGCAATACCATTAAGAAGTACCTGCACATATTCCTTAGTTCAGGTCTTAGTTACGAAGCCTTTTCAGGGATGAGCGATCTGGAGTTATCCCAGAAGTTTCTGGTTGCCGCCCATCCTGAGAAGAGCCAGCGTCAAGTAGATCTGGAGGCTCTGCTTCCGGGTATATGCAGGGAACTCAAGCGTAAGGGCGTTACTAAAGAGATGCTCTACAGGCAGTATATAGAGAAGTACCCTGAAGGTTACGGCATCTCCCGCTTTTGCGGTTTTATCCGGTTGTATTTAGCCCAGCATCGTCCTGTTATGCACATCGAACATAAAGCCGGCGACAAGATGTATATCGACTTTACAGGTCAAAAGCTACATCTGGATAATGGAGACGGGACCAAGACAGAGACGGAAGTCTTTGTTGCTATTCTGGGATGTAGCCAACTCACTTATGTGGAAGCAGTAGCCAGCCAGAAGAAAGAAGACCTGATACGGGCCTGTGAGAACGCTCTGATCTATTTTGAGGGCGCACCTTTGGTGGTTGTACCCGATAACTTGAGAGCAGCCGTAACCAAGGGCAGTAAATACGAAGCGGTGTTGAACGAGTCCTTCGCCTGCTTTGCGGAGCATTACTCGATGACAGTCCTTCCGGCAAGGGCTTACAAACCACGGGACAAGTCCCTGGTGGAAGGTGCGGTAAAACTGGTATATAAAACAATCTTTACCAAGCTGGACAAGCGTATCTTCTATGACCTGTCTTCATTGAACGCTGCTATCCGGGTCGCCCTGGAGATACACAACAACACACCTATGTATAAACGGGAGTACAGCCGCAGACAACAGTTCGAAGAGATTGAGCGTGATGTGTTGCAGGACCTGAACCCGATCCGCTATGAGCTGAAAGAACAGGCTCAGCTTACTGTCTGGAAGAACGGATATATACGCTTAGGAGTGGATACCCATTATTACAGCGTCCCCTATAAATATATCGGAAAAACAGTCAAAGTCCTTTATACTTCGCAGTCAGTAGAGGTTTACTACCGGCATGAACTCATTGCCCAACATGTGCGTAACAGACGTAAATACCAATATACGACCAACACGGAACATCTGGCCTCCCAACACCAGTTCCTGACCGAGTGGTCTGCCGAGAAGTTTATATCCCAGGCTATGGATATACATGAGGATGTGGCTGAGTATATAGCCAAAGTGCTGGAGGAAAAAACATACCCTGAGCAGGCCTACAAGTCTTGTTCAGGCATACTAAGTTTCTCCAGGCGGGTGGGTAACGAACGCCTGATAGATGCCTGCCGCTGTGCCCAAGCCTTCGGGCAATACGGATACAGGGTAATAGAAGAGATCCTGAACAAGCGTCTGGATAAGCTAAAACTGGAGGATGAAGCTGCACGCATACCCAATCATAAAAATATCAGGGGCAAAGACTATTATCAGTAAACATTTAAACCAAGAATAAATCATGAACAATCAAACATTGGACAAGTTACGCCAGATGCGCTTATTTGGCATGTATGAAGCTTTTAAGACCAACCTGGAAGGCTCCATTAAAGAGACATTAACACCTGATCAGTTTATCGCTATGCTGGTAAACAGTGAATGGGATGACCGTAAGAATAAGTCCATAGCCAGGCTTATTAAACTGGCCAACTTCCGTTACAAGGCATCATTGGAACAACTGGACTACTCTGTAGAAAGGGGGCTGGATAAGAATGAAGTACACAGGCTGGCTTCTTTAGACTTTATCAAGGAACACAAGGATCTGTTTATTACAGGTAGTACGGGGACAGGCAAGAGCTATCTGGCATCTGCATTAGGCTTTCATGCCTGTCAGATGGGATACAGGGTGCTATACGCTTCAACAGCTAAATTGATGGGCCAGCTTAAACTGGCTAAAGCCAAAGGTACCAACCTGACTGAACTCAAGAGGATAGAAAGGACAGACCTGCTTATTTTGGATGATTTTGGATTGCAACCTTTTGACTCACAGGCAAGAGTTACATTGCTGGATATCATAGAAGACAGGCACGGGAAAAGGTCTACGCTGATTACATCCCAGATACCTGTCAAGGAATGGTATGACATTATAGGAGAGAAAACCATTGCGGATGCTGTATTGGACAGGATAGTACATCAATCACTGAGGGTTGAACTACATGGTGAATCACTCAGAAGAAAAAAATCTAATCAGGAATGTTTATATTTGTAAAAATTAATTAGTAAAAACCGACAAAAATGATGGCTTTTTACAAACAAAAAATGACTGCTTTTTTTACTCCTAAACAAAAACTTTCCAAGGGGTCAATTTAGATTGGCGGATGGGGGTCTATTTTAGTGTTATTTCCATATAAAGCGGCGATCTCTTCGAAGACGAATGACCTATAAAAATAATTGATTGGTTGCCATCCTGCTGTCGCATACTTACCATTGATAGCTCCCACCTTCTGGTCTATATCTTCTTTCAGTTTTGCATAAATATCAACATTGTCTCTTGATGGAGCGACAATCATAATGAGGCTAACCTTTCCTCTGTATTGGGGTTGGTTCGCCAGAAAGTCTTCAAAACACCTTAAACGCATAAGAATACCTTTACTATAGTCGAGCCTATCTACAGATAATATAAGCTTGCTGTTACCAAACTCACCTCGTAGTTTATCAGCTTGCTTCTTTATATCCGGATTTAGTAAAGCATTGTGATACATATCATAGTTTATTCCCATTGGAAAAGCATCCACATCTACGATTCTGTCATCTAAATGAATTTCATCGAGGTTACAATCTAATTTCAGTACCCGGTAAACAGCACTAATGAAATGTCTCATATATCCATGCGTATGGAAAGCAACAAGATCGGCACCTAACAGACCGTTTAAAATATCACTTCTTTCGGGCAAGCACCTAAATAATTCATAAGAAGGAAATGGTATATGATGGAAATAACCAATACTGACTCCAGGTATTCGGTCTCTTATCATTCGAGGTAAAAGCATCAATTGATAGTCCTGAATCCAAACAATATCACTAGGTTCTATTATTTGCATTGCTTTTTCACAGAATAAAGCATTCACCTCCTTATATACAGACCAGTAGTCATTATTGTACCTTACATTGCTAAAAAAATAATGAGAAAGCGGCCAAATTACACTGTTACTGTATCCTTCATAATAATTTTCTATTTGTGAAGGGGTAAGATTTACCGAATGAAAGTTTAGATCAGCCAGTTGTTTGTCTATTTTTTCTTGTTCACGCAGATCATCAAGATACATTCCAGTCCAACCGATCCAATGTGTTTCCATATTTGTCTCTAATGAGTTCAGTCCGGTTGAAAGACCACCTGAGCTAGGAACGACCTTGTACTCATTTTCCTCTTCCACTACTTTCAGTGGTAATCTATTAGATATAATAATCAACTTCATAAAATAATTTTTGTATCGGGCAGGGCAGTCCGATTATTAAAAATGGAATAATTCGCTTGAACACAGAAGGATGTAGTGAACCTATAGAAACTTTATTATCCTCAGATTAATTATCATATGAAGCCCAAAAGAGTAACCTAAATTCCTTTAAGAAAACTGAATTATATATTGGCTATATTTCGGATCAACTCCGCTTAAATAAGGTATCTACCGAATAAGTAGATTTTAAAGAAGAAAAAACAATATTGTTTTCAATGTATTCAAGACTTTTACAAAGATAATAAAATTTGCCTAACCTATGAAATTACACGGAAATTAGATCTTTTATCCAAAATCTAACTTACTAATACGTAGTGGTTCTTGTTGCGTATTTGCAACTTGTTTTATAGTAGAAAAAAGAGAGAACAAATCGTCAATAGATAAAAATTTTATCTTTTTATAATAGATTCTAGTGTTTGAGGTATATCAAACTCAGCACATTTTATCGATTCAAGTTTCTTCTTGCCCAGATCAGTCAAAGCAAAATACATCTGGCGCTTATCCTCCTTACCTACAATACGTCTGATAAGCCCTTTCTTTTCGACCGATTTTATCACTTTCGATGTATTCGAATTGCTCAATCCCAATACACTAGCCAATTCATTGGATGAATATTTCTGAGCATTCAGCGAACATAGCAGCATCCCTTCGTTCAGTCCAAGATCATATAATTGCTGAAAGTTTAACTCAAAGTCATAAATAGCCCGATACACATCCCTGATCTGGCATAATGTTCTTACTTGCGAATTATTTGTATTGTCTGCCATTTTAGTCTAAATTTATATTTACTGTTACTCTTTTAATAAAAGATTATCAATAGCCTCCTTCAGTTGCTGTTTTGGTAATGCTCCTGCACCCATTTGAGGTTGTCCGGTCATCGGAACAAACAGTAAAGAAGGTATGCTTCTTATCCCAAACGCAGACGCTAGTTCAGGTTCAGTTTCCGTATTTATCTTATAAATATATATACGACCTCCGTATTCTGCGGCCAATTCATCCAGCACCGGAGCTATAGCTTTACAAGGGCCACACCAATCAGCATAGAAATCAATCAATGCCGGTTTATCCCCTAAATATTTCCATTCAGTAGGATTTGTTTCAAAATTAGCAACTTTTGACAAGAATTCTGCTTTTGTTAAATGTATTGTTGTCATTTTATCTTCTTTTTTAATTGTTTCTTTTGTTTGACTTTTTGTCTCAGCTGTGTTATTACAAGAAATAAGCAATAATGCCACAAGTGGAAGTAGTATTGTATACTTCATTTTTAATCCGGTTTATATTTTTTTATCTGATCTCCATAAATATTTTCTTTGTACTTATTGTCTGTATAGCACCCTGCGGAGCCACAACAGGAAATATTCATAATTGCCTGAAAAAGTAGCAATCCACCTAAAACTAAAAACATATAATCCTTCGTAGATATTGAATAGATAGCTATCAACACTCCCAACAATAAACGAATTATCCGGGCTGCATCCCATTTCTTTAATATGCGTTTCATTCTGTTACTCATTAAAATTAAACCAGCTTCCGCCATTATATACTTTCTGAAAACCTTTATTCTTTAAGAGAGTCACCGCACTGCGACTACGCATACCACTGGCGCATATAGCAATAATCGGTTTATCTTTTTTTAGTTTCGATAAATTACTATTCAAACTATCCAGAGGAATATTGACTGAGTTTGTTGCTGCTCCCTGTTTATATTCTTCTTTTGTTCGGACATCCAGAAGTATAGCTCCATTCTCTAAGAGAACTTTAAAATCAGCTTTGTCCTCCAATCCGAGTAATCTGCTAAGAAATCCCGCCATATTATTTATTTTATTTTTGTTTTTTTTATTTCTTTTAAAAATTCCTCCGAATAAGCCTCCCAATAAAACTCCGTATAGAGTACTGATTGTAGGTGATGACGTTATGGGACAAGTACCGGTACTACATCCAATATACCTCCAATACATATATCCACCTATTGCTCCGATAAGTGCTCCTAAGAGATATGTCCAATTGTTTTTTATTATTTGCATATTTAATTGCGTTTATATTTCTTACAAAGATAATATATTATTTCCATTAGAATATAGTTCCATAAGAAATAATGTATTTAAAACTCTAATTTTGTTTAAATACGGAGTGATGGCTGAATTTTTCTATTATAAAGAGTATTCTGCTATTGCTGTTGCATAGGTTGTATAACCTCCTGACAGATTTAGAACATTAGAAAATCCATATTGTGCTAATATCCGCGAAGCAATATACCCGCGTAAGCCGACAGCACAATAGATTAAAACGTCCTTCTCTTTTGGTATTTCTTTAATCCGGGAACGCAGTTCATCCAGGGGGATGTTCATCGCACCCTTGATATATCCTTCGCTGCATTCTTCTGAAGTACGGACATCTAACAGGGTCGTTTTGGCGAGATTTATTTTTCCAATATCCCGCCATTGGGCTACTTTCATCTTTCCTTTAAGAATATTATCAGCTACAAAACCAGCCATATTGACAGGGTCTTTAGCCGATGAATAAGGCGGGGCATATGCATGCTCAATATCCATCAGATCGTAAATTGTACCTCCTTTTTTTATAACCTCAGAAAACAACTCAATTCTTTTGTCGGCTCCTTCTTTTCCTACAACCTGAGCTCCCAAAAGCTTTCCATTCAAGGGGGAGAAATTAACCTTTACTGACAATTGAGATGCTCCGGGATAGTATCCCGCGTGTGAACTTCCATGAGTAAAAGATGATATATGCTCAATACACTCCCTGTTCAGCACTTTGGATGAAAGTCCTGTCGCCGCAACGGTTAGGTCAAACACCTTAGCTATAGATGTGCCGATAGTTCCCGGGTAGATATATTTGTTATCCTCCAGTATGTTATCTGCAACAATACGGGCTTGTTTATTGGCCGGACCCGCCAAAGGAATCAACATCTGTTTAGTTATTACCGGATTCAGTACTTCCACGGCATCACCCAAGGCATAGATATTGTTATCACTCGTCTGCATATAACTATTAACTTTAATCCCTCCTGTCGTTCCAAGTTCCAGCCCTGCATCTTTTACAATCTTAATATCGGGACGAACACCAATACTGAAAATAACCATATCGGAGATAAGTTCTCTACCGCTTTCCAATACTATTCTAACGCCGTTTTCTTCTTCGAGGAAAGAAGTCACTCCTTCTTTCAGATAAAGCTCTACTCCTTTCTGCCTAAGTTGCTGATGAACTATTGCGGCCATGGAAAAATCAATTGGAGCCATAACCTGATCCGCCTTCTCCACTAACTGTACTTCAAGTCCTGCATTATGTAAATTTTCTACCATTTCCAGTCCGATAAATCCTCCGCCGATGACAACTGCTTTTTGGGGTTTATGAGTTATAAGAAAGTTTTTGATTTTATCGGTATCAGGTACATTACGGAGTGTAAATATCTTTCTGCTATCGATGCCTTTGATTGGAGGTTTCACCGGTTCTGATCCGGTAGATAGAATAAGTTTGTCATAAGATTCAGTATATTCTTTATTTGTGATAAGGTTTTGTATGGTTATACTTTTATTTTCCCTATTGATACAGATTACTTCCTGCAATACCCTGATGTCTATCTTGAATCGCTTAGAAAATCCATCTACAGTTTGGACGAAAAGATTATCTCTGTCCGCTATTGTACCTCCGATATAATATGGTAATCCACAATTGGCATAAGAAATATATTCGCCTCTTTCAAATAAAATAATTTCAGCCTGTTCATCCATTCTCCTTAAACGGGCTGCAACAGATGCTCCCCCGGCAACTCCTCCTACAATTAATATTTTCATATATTTATTTTTTTAATAAAATGGTTTATAAGATCTGTCTGAAATTTTGGTTAGTCCATAAACTTAGCCAATGACTTAATAAGTTCTCTATATTCACCTTCAGATCTCTGTATTTCTTTCTTTTTCTCCAGTCCCTTTTCCGTTAATGAAAAAAGCATCTGCCTTTTATCGGCTTGTCCCATTGTCCTTATAATATATTCCTGCTGCTCTAAGCTACTCAGAATTTTAGATGTCCGGGAGTTCGATACGTCAAGCTGGCCGGACAGATAACCCGCACAGGAGCTTCTTGTTTCGGGCAAAGAATATATAATAATAGCTTCATTTAATGTGATGCCATTGTTTTCTAAAAACACTTTTTCGAGTCTATAAAGTATTTTCTGTATATTCTTTATTTTTGTAATTATGCACATATATTATAATTCCACTGGAAATAATAAACAAAGGAAATAAATATTTTAAGATTAGCAAACTTTCTTTCATGAAATGTTTGATCATATACGTTTTGTGAAAAATAGAAATTTACAACATCGGTTATACCATTCTATTAGTTCGTCTATATAGACTACTAATAGACACTACTCAAATACCAGAGGATAGAAGTTCGGGAGCTTATCTAATCAGAGTAATTTCTATGATTATGACGAAGTATACACCCTTTATTTCTAAAACAGTTATTTAGACAGCCGGGGGAGATTTATTTCAGATAAGATAAATGGAGTAAAACTAATGCATCAAAAGAAATAGCACGTTCTGATATTTGGCATTTCTACAATATAATTTAACACAGGTAGAGGAATAATTTAAAAGACCCTTGATTATTCCATTAAAATATTTCTACAAGTTCGGTCTTGATCAATCAATTAATTCTGTCAAAATAGACCCTAATTTCTTTTTCATTTAATCTTTTCATTAGCCAATTCTTTATTTTCTCCTGATCGTTCTTTGGAAGAATGCGTTTAGATGTGATCATAAATACACCAGTTTTCGCTCTATGCAAAGTATCATTCTGGGTATAGATATATGATTGGGCATACGAACAACTCTCTATATGAGGGTATAAAGGAGTCAACTCAGACAGTAATTGTTTGCCTATAAGATATTGGCTTTGTATACTGTCTATTTTTTGTTTATAATCAGCAATTTCTACATTTAAGCGGACTATTTGTTGCCGGGACCTCTCTTCTTCAGACTGAGCTTTTAGTCTATCCTTAGCTATATCATTATCTATGGCCAACCCTTGTTCTATTGTTATTTTCGCATCATCTAAAGAGAATAAGCTTGCCTGACCGATAATTGCATCTTTGTCTTCTTCTGTCAACGAAGATCCGCCGTATACCAAATTAATTTCTTTCCTGTTTGCAGCAACCTCATTGTTTAATAAATAATTCCCTTTGTATATTCCTACATAACGTGTATATTTTTCGGCATTTACTCTGAATTTCTCATTCTGGGACATCCGGTAACCCAAATATATACTGGGCAATATGATTATAATAAGAACGATTGATAAGCCCTGATTGATACGATTCTTTCTTGTCTCACTTATGTTGGTATCTCTGATCGGAAACTTCAACATTTGAGAAATTAAAACCGAAGCATAAGCAATACAAACAGTGTTGATGGTAAACAGATAGAATGCTCCATAGAAAAAAGAAAATTGGAGCGTAGCTAAACCGTAGCCGGCTGTACAGAGAGGTGGCATCAAGGCCGTAGCAATAGCAACACCGGGAATAACATTTCCTTTCTGCTTACTGCTGATTGCTATAATACCCGCAAATCCACCAAATAGAGCAATTAAAACATCATAAATCGTCGGACTGGTTCGGGCTAAAAGCTCTGAATGGGCTGTATGAACGGGGGTTATCGAAAAATAAACAGTGGATGCTATAAGGCTGGCCAGCACCGCAAAACCAAAGTTCTTTAATGACTGACGAAGCAATCCAAAATCATGAATAGCAATACTGTAACCCATTCCATTGATTGGCCCCATCAGTGGAGAAATAAGCATGGCTCCTATTATCACAGCGGTTGAATTGGTATTAAGCCCTACGGATGCTATGATTATCGCGCAAACTAATATCCATATATTCGTCCCCTTGAACGAAATACCCTGTGTTATCGAATTATGGATTTCTTCAAAGTCTTCGGTTTGCTTTTGCAGACTAACGTAAGTGACTACTTTTCGTATGAAGTTATACATGCTATATATTATTAGTATTCAGACTATACACCTGATTTGAATAACCATGGAAAAGATACTTCTTTTTTATCAATTATATATTTACCAATCACACTTTTTCTATTTATGATTTTTGTTCTTGCTTATAAACTGTTTAATATCTTTGTTAGATCCATAAACAACCAAGATATCATTTTTTTCTAACATGGTATCGGGTGTTGGTATACCTTGAACGTCGGCAACAACTCTGGTTTTCCCTATTATGCTCTTCTTTTCTACATTTTTGATAACAGTCAACACGAGCATATTATATTCCTTACGAAAACCGATTTCTTCGATTGTCTTTCCAACAAGAATATCCGGCACTACAATCTCTACCATGCTGTAATTCTCATTTAACTCAAAAGAATCTACCATTCCCCGAAGCGTTAGTTTCTTGGCCCATCTTTCTGCGGTTTCTTCTTCCGGCCGGACAATCTCATGTACGCCGATTGCCTGTAAAACATTTTCTTGCAGAGGATTAAGAGATCTTCCTATAAGCCGTTTTACATTCAGGTTTTTAAACATGGCTGTCGCCATTATATTAGCACCTTGATCTTCTCCTATACAGACAATGACCACATCTGTATTCTTCAAGGGTAATGTTTCTACTGCAGCAGCATCTGTTACATTCAAACATGCAACATGTGTTATTTTATCTTTCAGTTCATTTACCCGTTGCATCTTTGTATCTACTCCGATTACCTCATTGCCCTGTGATGCTAACTTCTCAGCAAGTGAAGAACCGAATACACCGAGTCCGACAATAATATATTTCATTCTTTCTTCTTTTTAATTAATCAGTATCTCCTCCGATGGATAAGTATAATTAGACATCCTCACTTGCTTAAAGAAAGCAATAAGCAGCGTGAGTGTTGTTACACGTCCTATAAACATCAGTATTATCAGCACCAGTTTACTGGCAGAACTTAAACCGGGAGTTATCCCCAGACTCAGCCCGACTGTACTATAGGCCGAAACCGATTCAAATATAATATCTAATAGCCGCAAGCCTTCATCAAAATAGGAAATAAGTAATGAACCTATCCCCAAAACAACAACAGAAAGTGTCATCACCGCAAAAGCTCGTCTTATGGATGTTTCTGATACCTCCCGACTATACACCTCAATATTCTTTCGCCCTTTGGCCAAACTGATAAAGTTCAGAACGGCTATTGCAAATGTACTGGTTTTTATACCTCCTCCCGTAGAGGCAGGAGAAGCTCCGATCCACATCAAGATGATTATAATAATGAGTGACGATAGATGTAACTGATTAAAATCAACTGAATTGAACCCTGCTGTACGGGGCGTTGTCGCTGTAAATAGTGCTGTGACGAATTTCCCGATTCCCTGATGAGAAGCCAGTATATTATTATACTCGTTGATAAAAATAAGGATGGTTCCGATAACAATTAAAGAGATAGTTGTAACCAGATTTATCTTACTTCCCAGTTTCATCACCCAAGGCTTGTAAACGTCTTTTTTATGATTGAAAATCTGTAAGAATGTTCTTCTGATTAAATGTTTCAGGTATTTCAACAAATTGATTACAATCGGGAATCCTAATCCTCCGAGAACAAAAAGGAATATCAGGCTCAATTGGAATCTGTAGTTATCCACATATCCGTTTTCCATGATACCATGGGGCAATGTGGAAAAGCCTGCATTACAAAAAGCGGATATGGAATGAAATACTGAAAAATAAATCCGATCACTCAGACCAGGCATCAAAGCAGAACTTAAACTAGTAAAAATAAAGAAAGCCCCGACAGCTTCAATACCAACTGTTATAATTAATATCCGCTTTAAGGTCTTAAAAATTTCATCAATCTTCTCTATGTTAGAGATATTGCCCATCGTTAATTGATCCTCATAAGACGAGCCTCCCTTAAAGAAGTAGCTGAAATAACTGGCAAAAGTCAATATACCTAAACCGCCGGCCTGAATCATGACCATGATGACTGTTTGTCCGAACAGTGTAAAATCTTTACTTGTATCCAGTGCTACCAGACCTGTTACACAAACTGCACTCGTTGTTGTAAAAAGAGCATCTATCAGGCTGATGCTCCCGGTTGTGGATACCGGTAATAACAGTAAAATTGTCCCGATAAGAATCAGTCCTAAAAAACTGAGAACAAATAAGCGAGCCGGGTTTAATCCTATATATTTTATTCGGGATAACATTATTTATGCTTTACGGAACGGCTTAATGTGATATATCCTAATACTCCGCCAATGATAGAAGCTGCAAAAATACCAATCTTGGCTTGTACCATATATTCGGGATGAGTGAATGCCAAAGAAGTGATAAATAGCGACATGGTAAAACCAATAGATGCCAGCAAACCTAAACCAAACAGATTACGGACATTCATCCCTTGAGGGAATGGTGCGACTTTCAGCTTTATCAACAAAAGAGTAAAGCCAACCACACCTAACACTTTGCCCAATAGTAGGCCTAGAGCTACGCCTAAAGCTATATTCGTACTGAATAGTTGCTCAACATCAATATTGAGTGAAACCCCGGCATTGGCCAGAGCAAATATCGGTATGATAACAAATGTCACTAAAGGATGCATTCGATGTTCTAAGCGTTGCAATGGCGGAATGGCTTTATTGGTATCTATTTTTATTTCTTCCAACAAATGCAACTGGTCATTTGTAAGCGTCGGAATTTCGTTTTTAGGATCAACCTCCCTGAATTTATTCAGATAGTTCTTTATCCGTTCCACAAATAGATTCTCTCTTATTTTCACATCTGCAGGAATCATAAAGGCGGCAATAACAGAAGCTATTGTAGCATGTACTCCTGATAAGAGAAAAGATGTCCACACTCCGAGAATACCAAATATGGCGTAGAACAAAATACTCCGCACACCCATTTTATTGCCAACGAACATAATAAGAGCAAAGCCAAAACCAATAGCAAGGCTCATAAATGAAATATCGGATGTATAGAAAAATGCAATAACCAAGACAGCCCCCAGATCATCAACAATAGCCAATGCTGTTAGAAACACTTTCAGTGATAGTGGTATTTTACTCCCTAACAGATACAAAACACCCAATGCGAAAGCAATATCGGTTGCCATCGGTATTCCCCATCCGTGATGAACTTCTCCTGATGGATTCAGGATAATATAGATAAGTGCGGGTACGAGCATACCGCCGATTGCTGCACCGATAGGCAAAAGGGCTTTACGCGGATTGGATAATTCTCCTCCTACAATCTCCCTTTTGAGTTCTAAGCCCACTACAAAGAAGAAAACAGCCATCAGTCCGTCATTGATCCAGTGATGAATGCTATATTCAAAGAATGGAATGCCATCAAATATAAATCCCAGTTTATGCTCCAATAAATGAAAATAGTCTTCCGACCATGGGGAATTAGCTAAGATCATAGCAATGATAACACTCAGCCCGAGGACTATACCTCCGGCCTTTTCCTGTAATATAAATCGCTGAATGGGTTGAACCACCTTATCGATAGCTTCTTTTTTTTCTCCTGTCATCTATCCGGATTTTATGGAAATGTTGAATATTTTAATAAACATCAAAAATAATTTATTTTTTTCGACTAGAAAAAATATTACCGATTAACTCTATTTTAATAGGCATAGCATACTTATAATGAGTCATTAAACATAAATTAACTTTTAAACAAGCTCTAATTTTACTACTTTTGTTCCTAATACTGGAAAATCCGGTACTGTTCAGGAGTGGTTTTATTATTAGTCTATTACCTTTCTTTCTATATCCTGAACTCTTTTTTTAATCTTATATGACCGAGGAACTATTTATATCATTTGTAATGATGAGTTCTGCTATTGAGGTATATTTTAGATGCTTTATTTAGCATATATTTTTATTTCTCTACCATAATGAATTAAATAGTCTTATTTAGAAAAACATGTCAAGATTTGTTCCCGTTATTATTTATATCTTTTTTTCTTCCAATCTTAATATTTGGGCATCGGATGGGGAGCCTCAAAAAAAAACTATAAAAATAGGTGGAGCTGTACGGTTTAATATTGCTTCAGAAAACTATGAATCTGCTGCTAGGCCTTTAGATTCTTATATTAAATTAGATACATGGTTTTTGTCAGTAGATGCAGGATATGAGGATTTTGATTTAAGTTTTCAATATAGGCTTTATCCCGGATCAAAAGCACATTTTATACATCATGCCTATGTTAGATACAGGTTAAATGATAGTTGGTATGCAAAATTAGGAGTTTTTCAAAAACCATTTGGAATAGCGCCGTCTGCATCTCATTCTTGGTGGTTCCAACTTCCATATTATATGGGACTGGAAGATACTTACGCAACCGGCATAGGTGCTGAATACAAGATCGAGAAGCTATCTGTTGATATGGCATATTTCAGACAGGCTGCACCAAAAGGTTTCTTAAGTTCAGAGTATGAAGATAATACTGTAGGAAACAGCCGTTTTTCATATGCTGTTGTTCCTACAACAGGGCTTACTGGAGCTAACAGAAGTAAAGCTTCCATCCGCGAACTAGACCAATTTAACATGCGTATATGTTATCAATTGACAGAGATCGCAGAAGTTGGCTTATCCGGACAGTTGGGTAGTATCTATAATGAGACCTTAAATAAAAGGAAATGGAACTTGTCCTGGGCGATACACTCAGTATTCAATTATCGAAGATGGAATTTAAAGGCTGAAATTATTGGGTATAATTATAAATCTCAAAATGACAAAGGAGAACTTTTAGATGCCGTACAAATGGCTGCTTATGGCTCTCCTTATGATGTGGCAAGCAAAGGATTTGTATACCTGGCAGGAATATCATATACTATTCCTATAAAAAGGAAATTCATAAAAAGTATAGAAGCATATGTAGATTACTCAATAGCTGACAAAAGTAGAGCCGGATATAACAATACTCATCATTTAATACCCGGAGTATCCATTGCTTCGGGACCTATTTACACATACATAGATATGGCTATAGGAAAGAATCATCCATGGCTTACGAGCAACTTTGGAGAAGGACTTGCACAAGATAGCGATAATGCCAGATGGAATAGCCGTTTTAATATAAATATCGGATATTATTTTTAAAATTAACACATTACAACAAGTAAAAATAAAACAATATATAATATGATAAAAAGCAAATTACCTTTTCGAACGACATTAACCAAATCAGTTGCTCTACCAGGGCTAATTGTTATACTTTTTGTATCCCTTTATTGTGGCTTCTTCCCTGAACAAGCCAATAAATCTCTGTCGGTTGTGAAAACCTATTTTTTTAACAACCTGAGTTGGGTTTATGTATTGATGGTAACTTTGTTCGTTCTATTTCTTATTATTATAGCTTTAAGTAAACTTGGTAATATTCGCTTAGGTTCGGATAATTCCCGGCCCAAGTATAGCTTCTTTTCATGGATAGCAATGCTGTTTGCAGCCGGTATGGGAATCGGGCTTATGTATTTCGGTGTGGCAGAAACAATGTCTCATTATGCAAATCCGGCTATAGACGATACGCTTCAACGAGCAAAAGAAGCCCAATTATACACTTTTTTCCATTGGGGAATACATGCCTGGGCCATATATGCTGTGGTGGGATTAGTACTGGCTTATTTTGCCTATCGTTATAAATTGCCGTTGGCAATACGAAGCGGTTTATATCCTTTGTTGAAAGATAAAATATATGGGCCAATCGGAAATATTGTAGACACTTTTGCGCTATGCAGTACATTTTTCGGAATTGCGACAACTTTGGGATTTGGTGTTGTACAGCTAAATGCAGGATTGCAAAGTATAGGATTGGTGCCAGAGAACAGTTTTACATTTCAGGCTATTATCGTTATTGTAGTCATGGGTATCGCTATATTTTCAGCTTTTACAGGCGTGGATAAAGGTGTGAAGCGATTAAGTGAACTGAATCTGTCTCTCGCTTTTATTCTGATGGTATTTATTTTGATTGCAGGACCAACAATATATATACTTAGCACCTTTAGTGAAGGTATCGGTTATTACATCAGTAATTTAACAAATCTGACCTTCAATACTTTTGCCTATGAAACAGAAGCTCAGGGCTGGTTCTCGGGCTGGACAATTATGTATTGGGCCTGGTGGATATCATGGTCTCCGTTTGTAGGGTTGTTTATTGCACGTATATCGAAAGGGCGTACCATACGTGAGTTTATTATAGCTGTACTACTGATTCCTTCCTTATTCAATTTCTTATGGATGACTATATTTGGCAGTAGTGGTGTTTGGCTGGATAAATTCGTAGCAAATGGAGAGTTGAGCCTATTGGCGAACGATCCGGATACTCTCCTGTTTCGCTTTTTTGAATATTTTCCATTTACAGGCTTATTGAATATAATAGCAATCTTGATGATTGGGGTTTTCTTTGTTACTTCAGCAGACTCCGGTATATTGGTTATGAACAGTATAGCATCCGGTGATAAAAAGAACTCGCCGAAGTGGCAAAATATATTTTGGGGTGTACTACTCATCATTCTCTCTCTTACACTGCTTCGGGCAGGAGGTCTGGCCTCACTGCAGACGATGACTCTCATTTCCGCATTACCCTTTGGGTTGAGTATGCTACTCTTATGTTTTTCTTTATGGAAAGCTTTGCAAATCGATCATTTATTTCATAATACCAAACTGCCCTATGGTAGTATCGCATGGGACGGGAGCAGATGGAAGGAACGGCTGAACAGAATACTAACCTTTTCCCACAAAAGAGATGTCAAGGACTTTTTGAATGGCACGGTAAAAGAAGCATTCGGCGAACTTCAGCAAGAGTTATCCGAAAATGATATTGAAGCTCAAATAATAACAGGTAAAAACACTGCTCTATCCATAGAGTTATTTATAAGGCATGATAAAATACGAAATTTCCGATATGGTGTCGTTGCTGAGCCTCAAACGATCTCGGAGTATATGATCGAGGAAGAGAATACTCCGAATGTTGATATGGAAACGCCTTATATACCGATTACCTATTTTAATGATGGGCGTAAAGGAAATGATATACAGTATATGACAAAAGAGGAAGTGATAGCTGATGTCCTCAGAGAATATGAAAGATTTATAAGTCTCATCTCTGATGATAAAAACGAATTGCTTATTATTGACAAGTAGATAAACCTGAAAAAGAAGGCTGTGAATAAATTGATAGATTCAGGAAGGAATGATCGTCCTGAATCCATTTATTTGCAACCATATTCTTTAAACTTTGCTATTTTATTCCTGTTACAGTAATCGAATAAATGCCGACATTTCCCGCTTTGTATTTGGCTATCGTTGATTCATCTAAATGCTCCTGTAAAACATCATCAGGAATGGCAACTGTTTTTGTTCGTTCAATCTTTATATCAGTAAAATTAACCTTTTTGATCTCTCCTAAATAATCGTCCTTTTGTATCGCACTGGCAATACAACCCGCATACAAGGAAGCATTATCTGTAAACTCTTTAGGGAATACGCCATTCAGCACAACATCAGAGATACAAAAATGACCTTCTTTTTTCAATACACGATATATTTCTTTAAATATTTTATCTTTTTCGGGTAGCAGATTTAAAACACAATTGCTTACTACTACATCAATAGAATTGGCAGGCAAAGGCATATTTTCAATGTCTCCTTCAATAAATTCGACATTGGTATACCCTCGCTTTGTTGCGTTCTTCCGTGCCTTTTCGATCATTTGTGGCGAAAAGTCAATACCGAGTACTTTTCCTTTTTCTCCGACTTCTGCCCTGGCTATAAAACAGTCGTTACCTGCACCTGAGCCTAAGTCTAAAACGGTATTACCATCTTTAATATCTGCATACTCAGTAGGCAATCCACAGCCTACACCCAAATCAGCATCGGCTTCATATCCTTTAAGCCCGCTATAATCTTCACTCATGATCGTAAAGACCTTTTTTGTAGGAGTAGCAGGACTCGTTCCACAACAGCAACTGGATTTTAAAGCATCACTATTCAAAGCCAATTCACTATATCTTTGTTTTACCAAAGCTTTCTTTTCTTCGTTCGTGTTCATATTAAAAGTGTTATTTTATTTATAATATTTCTTTTTGAGCCAAAAGGCAATGTTTACCAACAGGATAAGTACAGGCACTTCAACCAATGGGCCTACTACGCCTGCAAAAGCCTGTCCGCTATGCAAGCCGAAGACACCGATAGCAACTGCAATAGCCAGTTCAAAATTATTGCCGGTGGCCGTAAATGCTATCGAAGCATTTTTATCGTAAGACGCCCCCATTAATTTTCCTGCAAAGAAGCTGAGGAAGAACATCACCACGAAATAGATTAATAACGGTATGGCTATCCGTACTACATCCAATGGGATTTGTACGATCAGTTCACCTTTGAGGCTAAACATTAATACAATGGTAAATAGTAAAGCGATTAAAGTAATTGGTGAAATTGCAGGGATAAACTTATCCTTATACCATTGTTCCCCTTTTATTTTAACCAATATCAAACGGCTTAGAATACCTATCAGGAAAGGAATACCCAAATAGATAGCGACTGTTTCGGCTATTGTACCTATGGATATATCCACGATTGCCCCTTCAAATCCGAATAAGGGAGGAAGTTTTGTTACAAATATCCAGGCATAAAAACTGTAAAAGAATACCTGAAAAATACTGTTCAGGGCAACTAATCCTGCACCGTACTCCGTATTGCCCTCTGCCAGGTCGTTCCATACAAGCACCATCGCTATACATCGTGCAAGACCTATCAGAATAACCCCAACCATGTATTCAGGATAATCGCGTAAAAAAAGAATGGCAAGTAAGAACATTAAGACAGGCCCGATAATCCAATTCAGAATTAACGAAATAGATAATATCTTTACGTTAGAAAACACTTTTGGCAGTTGTTTGTAATCTACTTTTGCCAATGGCGGGTACATCATCAGGATAAGACCGATTGCCAGAGGAATATTTGTTGTCCCACTCGACATGGAATCTATGTAGTTACTGAAAGAAGGTATAAAATATCCCAATCCTACACCGATAGCCATCGCAAGGAATATCCAAAGTGTTAAGTTCTTATCTAAGAAACTCATTTTCTTTTTACTCATGACCTTTTATCTTATCGGTGTATAATTCATAAAAAGCTATTTTGATTTCATCCCTTACCCTGATATACTCGGATTGAATAAATTCGGCTGTTCCCGTAGCTTCGGAAGGATCGTCAAAGCCGATATGCAGACGGTTCTTTACTTTTCCCGAGAATGCAGGACAGCTTTCATTTGCTCCACCGCAAACAGTAATCACATAGTCCCACTCATCATTCATATATTGCTCTACACTATCGGATGTATGGTGCGAAATATCTACACCTGCATCCTGCATGACTTCTATTGCCTTTGAGTTTACTTTTCCGCTTGCTTTTGTCCCTGCGGAATAAACAGACAATGAAGGATCGAATGATTGTAAAAATCCATGAGCCATCTGGCTGCGGCAACTATTTCCCGTACATAGAATTAAAATTCTCATATTGTTTATAATTTCGTATTTACACTAACAGTTCCTATTTCGTCGAGTAACGAATATATCTCTTAAAAAAATATCAGGATAAAACTTTTGACATTTTATAGTTTGTCATGGAGATACCAATGCAAACGGTCTGTTGTTCCAGAATAACATAGCCTTTTTTTGAGAAGAAAGGCTCGGCTGTAATACTGACATCAGCAGTTATTTCTGAAATATCTTTCAACCGTGCATATTCTTCAATCTTTTTAAGTAAGAATGTTGCAATCCCTTTGCCCTGATAGTCTTTATGGACAAACATAGAATTTAAATATCCTGACAATTTTAAGGCGGCAAACCCTAATATCGTATCGTTTTCCTCAGCAAGTATAAAGTATTGCTCATTTATCCGCTCCTCCCATACACTCGCTTCTTCTCCTCTTGCAGCCCAGCATCCGACCTGTTCGGGTGTATAGTCTTTCAGATTGACTGAAAGGATAGTTGAACGAAACAGCTCTTTAATAGCAGGGATATCCTTTTTTGTTGCAAACCTGATGTCCATCATATCAGCAAATATCGTCTGTTTTCTGTAATTGGGTAAAAAAGCCACTAAACAGTTCTTTGGCTTTATTCCAGTTCTCGTTATTGATACAATATTTCACGGTGGGTAATGTAATTGTTCCCTGAATCAATCCTGCATCTTTCAGTTCGTTCAGATGCTGTGACAGCGTGCTTTTGGCAATCGGTAACACCTCTGACATATCGCCATGATAGCAGCATGACTCATTGGCAAGCATTTCTAATATCGCTATACGAATAGGATGTCCTAATGCTTTAGCAAAGCGTGCTAATTGCTCCTGATCGGCTGTTAATTCTTTCTTTGACATAGACTCGATATTTATTGTTCGCAAATATACGAATAAAGATCGGATTCGCAAGATTGCGAATGTTTATTTTGTAAATTATCTTAGAGAGAAATATCCAGATATTAATCTAAAGTTTTCAAAGAGTAACGAAAGAGGAAAAGTTTTTTAGTATCTTAACTTTGACTATATAGTATCATTTTTTTACTACTACATAAATTCTATTTGAAGATGAAAATCTAAGAAATTCAGTTCTCTAAAACGAAAATTTTATATCTTTACAAAAGATAAGTTGCTCTTTATATATTGAGGAAATTAAGCATATCTAAGAACTAAGCTGGTTTCTAAATCGTTACCTGTTTTAAAACGAAGGTCGTGTAATCTGTTGATTAATAGCTAAAAAAAGTTTTCACTGTGTCTTGCAAGGTGTAAGGTCAATAAAACGTAAATCAGAGCATATCTAAGAATTATATCGTTAATAAATATTAAAACACATACATTTGCTTAGAGTTACAATTAGCAAAATGGTGCAAAACGAAGAAGTATAATAGTTACCAAATATATCTGAAAAATTTGCTCTGAAAAATAGAGCAAATTACAACATATTAATATTTTGCGTTAACATCAGTTTATTAAGCATTTAGTATAAGTAATTTTTTAAAAGCACAAGACATTGAATTATAGTCAGTTTCTTCTCCTTAGGATATATTCACTCCTACCAAGTATAAAGCCCAAACTTTAATCGTTATTTTTTCAAGTCATCCAACCCTTTGCGATTCTTTTCTGCTCGCTTATTAGCCTTATCCGCTCGTTTCTCTTTTAGATTCTTTTGAGGAGCTTTTCTGTCTGCTCTATCTTTTCCTTTTTGTTCTTTTGACATAGTTTTTTTGTTTTAAATACTTTTTCAAGATCAGGATTTCTTATCGAAAATATATTACATAATTAAAACTATAAGTTACATAATTAATAGTTTCAACCGTTTTCATGGCTTTATCTATGAATTATGTAACTTATTGAAAATGTTATGTAACACAAATTCCCATAAATCGGCATACCTTTTAAAATAAACAGAAGAAACAAATATGTTAGATTTTAGAGGTTATAAGAAATCCCAACACAAAGTCAATAATAAACCTTTTTACGGTGAATTGTTTAATACAGAACAGTTGGCAGAGTATTCGAAAGCGCTTGGAGAGGATCATCAGGCAACAGGGAGTACACAGAGTAATTATCTGCGAGAGCAATTAGATTATAATGATGTTATTCTGCACGATTTCAATAATGAAATGTTAACAAGCAGCAATCGAAGTTATGTAACTCCCGCTATCGAATGGATGATTGACAATTTCTATTTAATTGAAGAGCATATTTTATTAGCCCGACATCACTACCCCAAGGAATATAACCAAGAACTTCCTTGCCTCTTGAAAGGTGAATATAAAGGGATACCCCGTATATATTCTTCAGTCATAGAACTCATCTCCCATACAGATTCTCAGATTGATATAGAATCACTTTCTGCTTTTTATAAGGCATACCAAATAAAATCTGCCCTCAAGATAGGAGAGCTGTGGGCAATCCCTATTATGTTACGGTTAGCGTTAATCGAAAATTTGCAACGTATTGCAACTCGATTACAGTTAAATACGAAACATCGCGATATAGCAAAAATGTGGGTCGACAAGCTGGAGGATATTGCTCTCAAAAAGCCCTCTAAATTGATTGAGATAGTAGCTGATATGGCACATTCCGATATCCCGACATCCGGTTCTTTTGTCTCAGAATTCAGTCAACGGTTATCGTCTCAAAATTCGGCATTACAAATAGCCCGCAATTGGCTCGAACAAAAACTGGCAGAAGATGGACTTTTCATAGACGAGCTGATTTATCAGGAAAATCAAAATCAGGCAGTAAATCAATTATCTGTCAGTCATATCATAAATAGTCTCCGGTTTATAAATACAACCGACTGGAAAATATTTGTTGAAAGACAAAGTATTGTAGAGCAAATTTTACTTAAAGATCCAGCTGGAATTTATGGATCTATGGACTTTAATACTCGTGATCATTATCGACATATTATAGAATCATTAGCACAAAACAGTCTTAGATCAGAGATTGAAATCGCTCAATCTGCAATTACATTAACCCAATTGTATAAAGATACAGGGACACAACAAGCTCATGTGGGCTATTTTTTAATAGGTAATGGAAAATATTTACTCAAAAAAGAAATTGATGTAAAAAAGACTATCACTACAAGAATAAAAAATGTATTCAGAGGTGCTCCTTTAGCTATTTATGCCGGATCTACAACTATATTGTCCCTACTTGGATTTATCTTATTTGTTTCTGTTTTTCAATCCAAAGAAATATCAATAACACATTGGCATTTCTTGATCTTAGCATTCCTTTTCTTTATTTTCATTAGCCAATTTGCTGTATTCTTTGTCAATTGGATAATTACCCTTTTTGCAAAACCGGATATTCTGCCCCGACTTGATTTTTCCAAATCAATACCGACCGAATGCCGCACAATGGTGGTTATTCCAACCATCATTTCAAATGAGGAAAATGTTGATAGTCTAATTTCCCAATTGGAACTTCATTATCTGTCGAATAGAAATACCAATCTTCATTTTGGATTATTGACAGACTTTCCGGATGCTCCTAAAGAGAAAGAGGCCTCCGATGATCTTTTGCTCAATCTGGCACGTTTGGGAATTGAAAATCTCAATAGAAAGTACAAGATTGATAACGGCACTCTGTTCTATCTGTTTCATCGCCCTCGTCAATGGAATCCGAAAGAAAAAACGTGGATGGGGTATGAACGGAAAAGGGGTAAACTAATGGAATTTAATTCGCTACTAAGAGGCAAGGAAAACAATTGCTTCTCACACATTGATGGAGACCGGTCTATATTGCCGAGCTTTAAGTATGTGATAACCTTAGATGCAGACACACAATTGTCTCCCGACACTGCTCATAAGCTGATAGGAACAATGGCTCACCCACTGAATCAGGCAGAACTTGATGTGAAACGAAATGTTGTAATCAGGGGTTATGGTATTCTTCAACCTCGCGTTTCGTCCAATCTTGTCAGCAGTCAATGTTCCCCTTTCTCACGCTTGTTTACAGGTGACTCGGGTATTGATATTTACACACGAACTGTATCCGATGTCTATCAGGATGTATTTCACGAAGGTTCTTATGTGGGTAAGGGTATTTATGATGTAGATGCTTTTGAAACCAGCTTAAATAACCGTTTTCCTGAGAACAAAATACTTAGCCACGATTTGTTGGAATCATCCTATATACGTTCCGGACTTGTTAGTGATATAGAAGTTTCCGAATCATTTCCTTCGGGTTATAATATAGATGCAAACCGTCGTTTTCGCTGGATACGGGGCGACTGGCAAATCTTACAATGGGTATTGCCTTACGTTCCTAATTCGGGTAAAGGTTTTTCCCGAAATCCTATTTCGAGTTTAAGCAAATGGAAAATACTTGATAATTTACGCCGAAGTATAGTCTCGCCTGCAACATTGTTATTCTTGATCGGATTTGCAACATTGTTTCCTCAAAAACTTTGGTCAGGTCTATTGTTGATTCTTCTCATTACCGCTCTTCCTTTTGTATTGGAGAATATAACCAACTCTTTACGCAAAGCAAAGGACCAATCGTGGAAACTCCATTTATGGGAGGTCTTAGAAAAAAGTATGCATCAATTTAAACAGGTTTTATTTGCATTAGTTGTCCTCCCATACGAAGCCTATCTATGTGTAAAAGCAATTATTGTCACTCTTTGGCGACTGACTATATCTCATAAACATCTGATGGAATGGCAAACCTCTGCCGATGTAGAGAAAAAAGCAGTTAATACACTATCGGGATTCTATAACAGGATGTGGTTTTCGCCTGTAATGGCTATTCTGTGCGGAATATCGTTAGGTATATACAACCCGATCTTACTATACGTTTCTCCGTTATTATTTATATGGATAATTGCGCCATATATCGCTTGGCGTGCAAGTTGTCCTATAATCCCCAAAATATCTAAAATAACAAATGAGCAATATCTTCTATTACACCGTATAGCCCGTAAAACCTGGCATTTTTTCGAAGTTTTCGTTAATGAAAAAGAGAATTGGTTAGCACCCGACAATTTTCAGGAGACACCTAATCCTGCTATTGCTTCCCGGACTTCTCCTACCAATATAGGTCTGTCGTTATTAGCCAATTTATCCGCTTTTGATTTAGGATACCTGACAGCCGGAAAGTTTGTAGAGCGAACTAAGCTGACCTTTGATACTATGACAAAACTGCAAAAACATAGGGGGCATCTGTATAATTGGTATAATACTGAAACACTTGAGCCTATGTTCCCGCTGTATGTTTCGAGTGTAGATAGTGGTAATCTGGCAGGGCATTTGCTTACACTCACCCAAGGGCTAAGGGAATTAGAAAAAGACAATATTTACAAGCCTGTTATTTTCGAAGGGATGCTTGACACTGTACAGACAATGAGAAACATTGACTGCAAAAACAAGGCTTTGATTTTATTCGAAAAGGAATTGTCTAAGCCTTTGCCCGAAACATTAACTGCTGCGTTTGCCCTTTTAAAATCGGCAGAACAACAAATCGGACAGATCAATAATACTTTATCATCCGACGATGCCATACTGAACTCATGGGGTGCGGTATTAAAGAAAAACTGCAAGGAATATGTTGATGAAATGCTTTTTCTTGCCCCTTGGCTTGCCATATCACTTTCTGTTCCTGTTGAAAGATCGGAAGAAAGTATTGCAGATGTACAGATGAATCATATAATCTCTGCATTGGAAGCTTTAGATTATGTGCCTACGTTAACACAAATAGCCAATTTAGAAACTACCGGTATTTGTTCACAAATTCAATCTGTATTAGAGCAATTGTCCGGCAAAGATAATTTATCAGCTGATAGAGAAATAAAATACTTAACACAATGGCAGGCTTGTATGAAGGATGCAATAAAGAATGCAAAACAAAGAATACGTATTGTCAATGTTCTGGCACAGCAAAGTGATAGTTTTGCCAAAATGGATTTTGCCTTTTTGTATGATCCAGTAAAGAAGTTATTCTCGATCGGATATAATGTCATCGAACAACGGATGGATCAAGGTTCGTACGATATGCTAGCTTCCGAAGCGCGCCTATGCAGTTATGTAGCTATAGCCCAAGGACAAATTCCGTTAGAGCATTGGTTTTCGCTCAGCAGATTACTTATTTTTTCGCAGGGAAAACCGATATTGGTTTCATGGAGCGGTTCTATGTTCGAATATCTGATGCCACTGCTGGTTATGCCAAATTATGAGCAAACATTGCTCGACCAAACCTACAAAGGAGTAATCTATGAGCAAATCGAATACGGTAAAAAATTCAATATTCCTTGGGGAATTTCAGAATCAGGATTAAATCGTACTGATACTCAATTCAATTATCAATATAAAGCTTTCGGGATACCAAGTTTAGGATTGAAGCGAGGTCTGTCAAAAGATCTGGTGATTGCACCTTATGCCACTCTTCTGGCTCTGATGGTTAATTCGCGACAAGCGTGCGAAAACTTGGAACGCCTTACTGATGACGGCTTTGAAGGCATGTATGGTTATTACGAGGCTGTGGATTATACACCATCGCATCTGCCGTTAAATGAAACAAGCATAGCTGTTCACTCCTATATGGCACATCATCAAGGTATGGGACTTGTATCGATATCCAACATAATGAAAGGAAATAAGATGCAGGAGCGTTTTATGTCTTGCCCGATGATTAAGGCTTTTGAGCCTTTATTACAGGAAAAAAATCCTCATAATATAAAGATCGATGTTATATCGGATGACTCTAAATTTGAGATAGAAGGGACTAATCCGTTATTATCTAACAGTGTAAGTTATACTCGAGTTTTCGATAATAAAAACATACCACCCGAAATCAACTTGCTATCTAACGGACGTTATCAGGTAATGATAAATAACAGTGGTGGAGGCTATAGCCGATGGAATAATTTAGCTGTCACCCGTTGGCGTGAAGATGCAACCGCAGGTTGTCATGGATTATTTGTTTATTTGTGCGATGTTGATACAGGAGAATACTGGTCGATTGGAAACCAACCGATACCAAGTTCTTCTGATGATTACAGCGTAAAATTCACTCAGGCTTATGCCGAATTTAAACAACAACATTCTAAATTAGAAGTAGGAACAACCATCTGTGTTTCACCCGAAGATGACATGGAACTGAGGCGAATAACCTTAACCAACCATACCAATAAGTCACGGAGAATAGAACTGACTACATACAGCGAAGTAGTTATATCATCACAAGATGCAGATGAAGCACACCCCGCTTTCAATAACTTGTTTGTACAAACCGAATTCAATGCAGCAGCCTCATCCATATTGTGTACCCGTCGTCCCCGTTCGCAGGAGGAAACCCCACCATACTTGCTGCATTTGCTGTTATCCGGGCAAGATCAGGAAAATGACGTTTCATGCGAAACTGACAGGGCTTCTTTTGTTGGTCGTGGACATTCATTGGCAAAGCCTTCGGCAATGAGGCAATCCGGAACGTTATCAAATAGTGAGGGTTCTGTTCTTGACCCTTGTATTGCATTGCGACGGTCGATTGTTATCCCGGCCCGAAAGAGTGTAAAAGTATATGTACTACTAGGTATGTCCGAAACCCATTTAGGAGCATTGTCCCTATCGGATAAATACCAGAATATTCGTATGACAGATCGTGCTTTCGAATTGGCATGGACTCACAGTCAGGTGGTTCTTTACCAACTTAATATCACCGAGACCGAAGCTCAGGTTTTTGCGAAAATGGCAGGATCTTTGGTTTATGCAAATCCTTTGTTCAGGACAGATCCAAATACTATAAAACATAACAAACGCGGACAAAGCGGATTGTGGAGCTATGGCATTTCGGGTGATATTCCGTTAGTGTTATTACGAATAAAGGATATAACAAATATAGAACTGGTGCGTCAATTGGTTTTGGCGCATGCTTACTGGCGGATGAAAGGTTTAGTGATCGACCTTGTTATATTGAACGAAGATACATCAGTGTATCGCCAATCGTTGTATGATGAGATAATAAGCCTGATACATAGTGGCGTAGAAGCTACATTCTTAGAAAAGCAAGGTGGCATTTTTGTTCGACGTGTAGAGCATATGCCCCACGAAGATATATTACTCCTTCAGTCTGTTGCCCGAATTGTAATCGATGATGAGCAAGGAACATTATTCGACCAAATGGAAGGTAAGTTAACTACGGATGTTCAAACTCCGATATTAAAACCAATACATGCTATCGAAGAGGTGAGTACAACAAGCTTTGTACCCAATGATGTTATTCTTTCAAATGGTATCGGTGGATTTTCTCCCGATGGGCAGGAATATATTATTACATTAAAACCAGGAGAATCGACACCGGCTCCTTGGTCCAATGTATTGGCAAATGAACATTTTGGAACGGTAGTATCTGAGAGTGGAAGTGCTTATACCTGGGGCGAAAATGCACATGAATTCCGTATTACACCTTGGCATAACGATACAATACAGGATTCATCAGGTGAAGCCTTTTATATTCGCGACGAAGAAACAGGACAATACTGGTCACCAACACCTTATCCCGCAAGAGGAAATACCCCTTATGTTATTCGACATGGTTTTGGCTACACTGTTTTTGAGCATACTGAAAATGAAATAGAATCAGAATTATGGATGTATGTAGCTTTGGACACATCAATAAAATTCACAATCTTAAAAATAAAGAATCTATCCAATCGTCCGCGGAACTTATCTGTTACCGGCTATTATGAATGGATATTGGCAGAGAAAAAATCTAAAAGCCTTTTACATACTCAGACAGAAGTCGATATAGAAACAGGAGTGCTTTTTGCTCATAATTTTTATAACTCAGATTTCGCAGGAAAGATTGCTTTTATAGATGTCAATGAGTCCCGAACAGTGACAGGCGACCGAAAAGAATTTATTGGACAAAATGGAAGTTTATCTGATCCTGATGCGATGAAGCATACTCGTCTATCAGGAAAAACAGGAGCAGGCATTGATGCTTGTGGAGCTGTTCAAGTTGTTTTTGATTTAGCAGAAGGAAAAACCAAAGAAACTCGCTTCAAATTAGGTTTTGCTCAGAATAAAGAGGAGATGAAACAATTAGTCCGTCGTTATCGACAAATAGGATCTTCACGACAAACATTGGATAATGTTCGTAATTATTGGAATCAAACACTTGGTGGAATCAAAGTAGATACTCCTGATTCTACTGTCAATGTAATGGCTAACGGTTGGTTGCTATATCAAACATTGAGTAGCCGTATTTGGGCACGTTCAGGATTCTACCAATCGGGAGGAGCTTATGGTTTCCGCGATCAGTTGCAAGATGTAATGGCTCTGGTTCATGTTGAACCCGATATAACCCGAAAACAAATACTTCGTGCAGCCGCGCATCAATTTACCGAAGGCGATGTGCAACATTGGTGGCATCCTCCGATGAACAGAGGGGTTCGAACGCATTTTTCGGATGATTATTTGTGGTTGCCTTATGTTGTATGTCAATATATTTCGAGTGTTGGGGATAATGACATTTTAGGTGAGATTGTATCGTTTATCGAAGGTCGGGAGCTACGGGCAGACGAAGAATCATATTACGATCAGCCCAATCATTCAGCCGAATCAGCATCCCTTTACGAGCATTGCGTGAGAAGTATTAAGTACGGTCTTAAATTCGGCGTACATGGCTTACCCCTCATGGGATGTGGCGATTGGAATGATGGTATGAATCTGGTAGGAAAAGAAGGAAAAGGCGAGAGTGTCTGGCTCGGTTTCTTTTTGTACGATGTATTAGTCAAGTTTTCGGATGTGGCAAGGCTTCGCAATGATGAATCTTTTGCTCAGTACTGTGTAAATCAAGCAAAAGAATTGCAAAAAAACATCAGGTTACATGCTTGGGATGGCAAATGGTATCGTCGAGCCTTTTTTGATGACGGTAGTCCTCTCGGTTCTGTCTTGAATGAAGAGTGCCGGATTGATTCTATTGCTCAAAGTTGGTCGGTAATTAGTGGTGCAGGAGATAAGGAGCGTTCGGCAATGGCTATGAAGCAAGTTGATATGCAGCTAGTCGAAAGAGAAGCCAAACTTATCCGATTGTTTACACCTTCATTTGATAAATCATCTCTAAATCCGGGTTATATAAAAGGATATATTCCGGGAGTCCGTGAAAACGGAGGGCAATATACTCACGCAGCCATCTGGACAGCGTTGGCTTTTGCTATGATGGGAGAAACGGATAAAGCATGGGAGCTTTTTGATTTACTGAATCCGGTACAACATGGGGCCACAGCGGTAGCTATTGCCATTTATAAAGTTGAGCCTTATGTGGTAGCTGCCGATGTGTACACAAATCCTCAGCATCTCGGAAGAGGCGGCTGGACATGGTATACCGGTTCGGCATCATGGATGTATCGGCTGTTAGTGGAAACATTGCTAGGTATAAATCGTGTGGGAGATAAACTACTTCTAACTCCCCATTTGAAGAAAGAATGGAATAGTTACAAAGTACATTATCGTTTTCAAGACACTGTTTATCATATTACGTTCAATCGAGTCGAAGATTCTATAGAACCCTATCTTATTTTAGATGGGCAGAAGCAGAATGATTTAAACACTCTACATATGAAGAATGATTGTACAGAACATTTTGTGGACATGTGGATTAGAAAGTAACAAGATGTGAATTATAGAGCCTCTAGAAGAATAAACATAAAAGCTTCATTCAACGCTCAAGTAAAAGCCTTTGGAGGAGGCTTTTATAAATTCTCAATATTATTGCGACGTTTATTTTTAAGGTTTTTGTAAAAAGTAGGAGTTAAGCCGGTCACTTTTTTAAATTGATTGGATAAGTGAGCAGCACTACTATAATGTAATTTGTAGGAAATTTCGGCAAGGTTCAATTCATCATAAAGAATTAATTCTTTAACTTTTTCTATTTTATGTATAATAATAAAATGTTCTATCGTAATACCTTCAGCCTCCGAAAATAAATTGGCTAGATAAGTGTAGTTGTTATTTAATTTTTTACTCAGATAATCAGAAAAGTTTACTTTTAATTCTTCTCTAGAGTGATGTATAAGTTCTATAATTATAGTTTTTATTTGTTCTATCTGGATTGCCTTTTTATCATCCATCAATTCAAGTCCCGATTTCAATAGTATTGTACGAAGCTGCTCTTGCTGTTCAATTGAAATTTTCTCTAAAGTCTCTATTTCGCCTAACTGAGCGCTAGAATATTTGATTCCAATCTCCTCAAGATTGGATTTCACCATCATTATACAACGGCGACTAACCATATATTTGATATATATCTTCATTGGAGTGTTTATTTGATTGTAATATGCTGATTTATTCAGGCTTATTTGAAGGAGGATATAAAATATATTGTTTTATATTCTAAATGAGTACAAAAAACGGGTAAGTAATTACACCTACCCGTTTGAAATTATACATCAGTTCGTTTGATTAGTAACGATTTCCACCACGGTTGTTATAACTTCCGCTAGCTCTATCCGTTTTAGGACGAGCAATAGTTACAGTAATCGTCTTGCCTTCATAATCAGCATTGTTTAGCTCATCGATAGCTTTTTGCCCTTCTGCATCATTAGGCATTTCAACAAAGCCGAATCCACGCGATCTTCCAGTTTCTCTGTCTGTAATAATCTTAGTAGATTCTACTTCGCCATAGGCTGTAAATAATTCTTGCAAACTCTCGCTTGTTGTGCTAAAGTTTAGATTCGATACGTAAATGTTCATTCTTTTTATTATTAATTATTATTGGAGACATCCTTATTGGTTAGGCCGATCCTTACAGCATTCATCATGCCTCTTAGACCACTTTTCAAATTGGATGTTACCATATTATTGCTAAAATATCTTTGTTTATATAGAAATAGCTGTTCTGCGATTTATATCTTTGATTTATGCAATCTGATATATTTATCCACTCGGGCATCTATTTCCTCCTGAGACAAATGCGCCGGCAGTTCAATTGTTGTCCTTTCGCTAATTATGACATGAATAACAGACCCATTTTTTTCCTTTACATTTTTCAATACAGATTCAGCCTGCTGAGTGGCCGAAGTTCTTTCAGAGCGAGTTATCTCGCCCTCTTTCCTGTTTATCGAAGAGCTTTGTTTTGCTGCCATTTTTGTTTTTTTTAAATCTGCCTTTTCTATTTTTAGAGATACGAAAGAGTTGTTCAATAGCCTATCATTTCATCTGTTTTTCAGAAACCATATCTTTATATATTTGAGCTATTCGCAATAAGCGGGATGAACGATCATTTTCCGAAATAACAGGGTGATCTTTAAGTATAGTTATATTTTTTTTTCTTAATAGAACTAATAACAAGAGGTCTGAAGATGTTTTATCTATTGTTATATTTATATTTCTTCTTGCTATATATTGGGTCAGTTTGTCATATTCATATTTTGCAACATCAATAAGAGTTTCCCCTTTAGTAAGGAGTTCAGAGATAATTGTTTCGGGAGAATCCAATTTTAAGTTTAAAAACTCATCGTATAATAACCCCGCATTATTTGCAAATAGTTCCCCAACATTCAGTAATTCTCCCATTCTCACAGTAAAATCATGTACATCGACAAACTCACCTTCCTGAAGTTTCAATCTTTCATTTGTAGCTTCCAATAACCGTTGAATAGTTATATCTCCCGATTTTGTTATAAGCCCTAACTGATCGATCAAAAGCTTTTCATCTTTTGATAAATTTCCTTTCCGGGGCTTATATTGCAAGTCATGTTCAATTTCATTATATACATGTGACAATAGGCTGCAAACCTGAATTTCACACGTCGTATTTTTTAAATTAAGATTATCGATAAGATATTCGGAAGGTAAAGCTACCTGACAGTGAGTCGCTTTATAGTATTTGCCATTATCGCCATTCTTGTCTTTAACTTCAATTCTGATTTTATCATTACCCTTACCAATAAAAGTTCGCCGAATCTCCTCTACGACTTTCGGCCTGTCTGTTTCCTGATAAGTTATAATACGCACACCTGCAAGGTCGCTAATTCCATCAAATACACTGTTTACAGTTTGGTATTTGCTGCTTTTCCTTAATTTCTCTGTCAGACTTGTCGGACTTTTAGCTCTGTGTTGAACAGTAGCTCTGACAGTCAGATTCTTTTCGACTATGATCTGGCATATATCAAAAACTATATCGGCCAGTTTTTTATAACGATCATATTCTCTGATGTATCTTTTGACGGTTTCTTCTATCAAATTATCATCCATGAGATAGAACTATTGCTGATAATGCTACTTTTTCTGCTATAGCAAATTCTTCTTTCAATTTGCACACAACTTCTTTAACGCTACTTATTTTCTGGGCCAGATGAGCATTTATTCCGGCAAAAGCATATCCTTTTTTCATATCGCCTTTAGATGCATTGAATAATGCTTTCATTATACAATAGGGGCTCTTAGTATAGTCACAAGTTTTTATACAATGTACCGGACAGTTTTTAGGAACTTCTAATCCTTCGGCAACACGTTTGAGAAATTCTCCTTTGATGGCACGCCCGGGCATCCCTACGGGACTGTTGATTATCATTAAGTCGTCTTCTTTAGCTGTAAGATAGACCTGCTTGAAGGCTTCTGAAGCATCGCATTCCTCTGTAGTAACAAATATTGTTCCCATCTGTACAGCTGATGCTCCCATTTCGATAAAACGGTATATATCCCCTCCTGAAGATATCCCACCTGCGGCAATAACTGATATCGTTTTTATTTCTTTATATGAAGCTACCGTTTTTATAACTTCTGGAATTATTTGTTCAAGAGAATACTGCTCATCATCAAGTTGGTCTCTTTTAAATCCTAAATGCCCTCCGGCTTTTGGTCCCTCTACAACTATCGCATCCGGCAAATAACTGTAGTTATTATACCATTTCTCACAAATTATCTTTGCGGCACGGGCTGAGGAAACAATAGGCACTAATTTAGTTTTGCTATCGGCAGTTTGATAGGATGGTAAATCCAACGGAAGTCCTGCACCTGCAAATATTATATCTGCTTTTTCAGCGATGGCGGTACGTGCCATATCTGCAAAATTAGATAAGGCAACCATTATATTGACACCAATTATACCTTTTGTCTTTTCTCTGGCTAAACGCAATTCTTCTTTCAGTCCCCAAATACTATTCTTTATGAAATTTCCGTGACCTTTATGAATGAGGCCTAAACCAGCACATGATATAACACCTATACCTCCTTCATTAGCCATCGCCGATGCTAAACCGGATAAAGACACACCTACACCCATTCCACCTTGGACAACCGGAAGTTTTACTTCCATATTCCCTATAAAAAATGATTTCATCTTATTTACAAAAATGTGTCATGATCAACCGCATTATAGGCTCTCATAACTGATTAATACTATAAACAAGCGAGTTGATTTTGTTGTCGATTTTGACGATGGGAAGATCCGCAAACAGAGGCGGAGCAAATCATTGTGAAGAAAAGATACAATAAAAACTATATTGTTAGACATGTAAGATACGGAAACAAATCGACTTATTTGTTGTTTTGTAATATCTTATTAAAATATTTTCATTTTTTTATTTATAACTTTAGCATAAACATTGATATATTCGATCATTTTAGTAATACTCTCAACCTGAATCTCGCTGAAAGTAATAAAATTCTGAAATAATAAGGGAGCATATGAAAGTATATATTCTTAGAAAACCCCAAAAGACATGCAGAATACCTTTTGAAGAAATGGAAATTGTATAGAAATGCTTGTTCATATACAACAGAATTCTTATCTATAGTTTGCGACCAACTTCTTCAAGTGAAAATTAGAAAAAAGTACAGAAAAAGAAACATTAGAATAAAGCATTTTATATCTTTGCAAAAGATAAGTCGCTCTTTGTATAGTGAGGAAATTAAGCATATCTAAGAACTAAGCTGGTTTCTAAATCGTTACCTGTCGAAAGGCGAATGCTGCGTAATCGATTGATTAATAGATAATAATGAGCTTTATTATGTCTTGCACAATATGTAGTCAGAGGTATAGAAAGATTAATACTTTCCCCAATCTTCTTTAGATTCTTATTAGCTACATAAGTTACTTTCTTTATCCTTCTGAACTGCTGTTCTGCTGTAGTATGTATAGAATCATCCAGAATAGGAAATATATAGTCATTATTACCATTCTCATATCTCTGTATAATTTCTAAAGCATAAGGTTGTAATAAGAAACTTATTTGCTTTCCAGTCTTGTGCCTTTTATAGACTATTCTGGTTGAAACTATATTACTCCTTTTTAAATGTGCCATATCCACCATATTTATACCACACCCTAAATAACTGAATAGGAACAAGTCTTTACTGAACTGTAATAAAGATTGAGGTCTTTTGCTGATTGTCTGTACATCCAAAGATATAATTTTCTGAATATCTTCTTTAAGAATAGACCTCTTTGGCGTAGAATCTTTCAGTTTAGATACATTATATTCATTAAATGGATAATAGTCTTTCTTTACAATGTTATCCTTCACAGCCTTATTATAGACTGCTTTAAGAGTCCTCATTTTTATGCTGATACTATTGTTTTTATTTCCCATGTTTCTCAAATGAGTTTCATATTTATTCAGGAAGGGTACATCTATATCTACAAATTGTAATTGATTAATTTTTGTGAATCTTTCTAAAGAATTATACAATGCTTGATAATGGGTTGCATTGCCTATTCTATTTTCTTTTGTCAGGTTCTCTATGACTGAATTTAGATAATCATTTATAGATATATTCTTTGTTGGTCTTTCTACAGATTCAATAAGTTGGTTTATTGAATACTCCTTAGCTATAGATTGAAATTCTAATATTTGTTTTTGGTATTTAGATAATTTCTCTGTGATAATGTTATCTAAGTATTCTCTATCTGGACAATTGGGTTTTAACTTATTCTTTTTTGAATCCCAATATTGAGGTTGTATATTAATTCCTATTCTAATATATTTCCTCTTTTTGTTTTGTGTAAGTCTTATTGATAAAGGAATTTCTCCATTTACAGAAGGTCTGTGATTTTCTCCAATTACATCAATTTTAGCTTTCATTTTTTGTATACACTTTTGTATACACCAATGCTTCAAAAGCTTCTAAAATCATATCAAAAACTACTAATACTTTTACCTCTTGCATATCCAAAAATATCTTGTATCTTTGCACCCACAATGATTTAACCACATTAAGGAGAGGTGCTCGAGTGGTTGAAGAGGCACGCCTGGAAAGCGTGTATACCCCTAAAGGGTATCGAGAGTTCGAATCTCTTCCTCTCCGCATAGGAAAAATAAAAGGAGTAAAACGGGGTATTACCCTATTTTGGTCCTTTTTCTTTTTAAACAATACTCTTCTGATGAAAAAAATACTAACTATATTATCTCTTCTGCTAAGCACAGCACTGATTATTTATACAGCCTATACAGGAGAGGGTGGGAGCGATGCTGCAACAGGATCATTAACAGGTAAAGTTGTGAGTGTTGCCGATGGCGATACGTTTACCCTGCTGACGGACAATAATGAACGGGTTAAAATTCGTTTGTATGCCATAGATGCGCCCGAGCGAGGACAGGATTTCGGAACCAAATCGCGCGAATTCCTGAATGATTTATGTTACGGGAAGATGGTTACTATAGAAAAAAAGGATACAGACCAATATGGCCGTACTCTGGGCATTGCATTTGCGGATGGCGTGAATCTGAATGAAGAAATGGTGCGCAACGGTCTGGCGTGGTATTACAGCCATTATGCCAATGACCCGAAACTTGAGGCTTTGGAGCAATCCGCTCGTCGTCAGAGGTTAAACATATGGAGTATGAAAAATCCGGTTCCTCCTCACGAATTCAGAAAGAACAAAAGGAATAAAGATAAATAAACATGGAGAGTTTATAATGTTAAGTGAATTGCTTTGTGATAAAATGACAGAAAAATAAATATGTTTATCGCTTATTTTCTCGTATAAATATCTTATATTTGTTGAATGTCGCTGTCTTTATAGTCAAATAGATAGCTGTTAGCATTGGTTAGTATATTCTCGATATAGAAGTTTAACCCTAAAATACTACAGTATGGCATTCTCTAAGAAACCATGGGCAGAGCCCTACCGCATCAAGGTTGTAGAACCATTGAAAACAACAACACGTGAACATCGTTTGAAAGCAATGAAAGAGGCCGGATGGAATACGTTTCTGCTCCATGCCGATGATGTATATATCGACTTGCTTACCGATAGCGGTACAAATGCTATGAGCGATATGCAATGGTCGCGTATGATGATAGGAGATGAAGCGTATGCAGGTAGCCGTAGCTACTATTATCTGGAAGAAGTTTGTCGGAAATATTACGGATATAAATATATTTTACCTACTCATCAGGGACGGGGGGCTGAAAATCTCTTGAGTAAATGTACTATCACACCCGGACAGTTTGTTGCCGGAAATATGTATTTTACCACTACACGCCAACATCAGGAAATTGCCGGAGGTACATTTGTGGATGTGATCATAGACGAAGCTCACAAAAGCCAGTCCGATCATCCGTTCAAAGGGAATATAGATTTGGATAAGTTCGAAAAACTGATAAATGATAAAGGAGCAAATAATATAGCATATATTACAGTAGGTGCTCCCGTAAATATGGCCGGAGGGCAGCCTGTAAGTATGGCCAATATGAAGGCTGTGTCTGAACTTGCACATAAACATGGCATTAAGGTTGTGCTGGATGCAACCCGTAATATCGAAAACGCTTACTTTATCCAGCAGCGTGAAGAGGGTTATAAAAATAGAACGGTAGAGGATATCAACCATGAATTTTGTTCATATAGCGATGCGGCAACTGTAAGTGCGAAGAAAGACCTGTATGTAAATATCGGGGGGCTGGTAATGTGTAATGACCCCGATTTGTTTGATGAATTACGCAGCCTGATAGTAGTTTACGAAGGTATGCCTACTTATGGAGGCCTTGCCGGTCGAGATATGGAAGCAATGGCACAGGGGTTGATAGAAGCCGTTCAGGACGATATGATTGCTTCGCGTGTAAGGCAGGTGGAATATTTTGGTAATCTGCTTAAAGATGCGGGTATTCCGATTGTTTTACCAATAGGTGGTCATGGTGTGTTTCTGGATGCTAAAAAGTTTTATTCCCATATTCCGCAAGATCAGTTCCCAGCTCAGAAATTAGCCGCTGATTTATTTATCGAATCAGGAGTGAGGGGTATGGAACGCGGAATTGTTTCTGCAGGACGGAATAAGGAAACAGGCGACCATTATTATCCGGCGTTGGAACTCGTACGCCTTACTATTCCCCGGCGTGTATATACGCAGGCGCATTTCGATGTGGCTGCGTGGAGTATTATAGAAATGTATAAAAACAGGGAAAAAGCAAGAGGTTTGAAAATGGTTTATGAACCGAAATATCTTCGTTTCTTCCAGGCACGTTTCGAAGAGCTATGATATGTAGAAAGGATTTGACGTAATAGTTTTATTATAACTAACAAAAGGTCTGTGACCTTATTTGTAGATTAGTAGTGAGAGATTAAACAGAAAAAGCGGATGAACTCAATATTCATCCGCTTTTGAATTATATGTAATCACCTGCTTATTTAAAAACCACAACTCTTTCTTCGAGTGGTTGAAATTCTTTTGGCGCAGGTTCGCTGGTAGGAGTGCCGAATGGCATTTGGGCAATCAATTTCCATTTAGCATCGATAGAAAAAGACTTAGCTACTTCTTCATCTATTATAGGGTTGTAATGTTGCAGCGATGCTCCGAATCCCACTTGTTCGAGCATTGTCCAGATGGTGAACTGATGCATGGCTGATGTCTGTTGTGACCATACAGGAAAATTCTCGCTATATGAAGGAAATGCCTTTTGCAAGCCTTCCACAACGCTTTGGTCTTCGTAGAAAAGCACAGTGCCATAGCCGGCAGCAAAAGCATTGTTTATTTTTGCTTCTGTTGAAGGATATGCATCAGCAGGAACAATTTTTTTCAATACTTTTTTTACGATATTCCACAGTTTTTTATGATTGTCGTTCAGTAAAAGAACTACTCTTGTCGATTGGGAGTTGAATGCTGACGGAACATTTAATACAGCAAAATCGATGATTTCTTTTATTTCTTCATCCGATACAGGGCTTTTGTCACTGATGCTGTAATAAGTTCGGCGTCCTTCAATTGCTTTTTTCAAATTTTTCATAATGTGTCTGTTTTTGTGTATTACTATTATAGTTTATTTCACTATTTAACATTAATGTAAGCGTAAAAGTTTTGATTAAAGGTATAAAAATAATAATAGATATTCTTATATATATTTATATAATTAATGCGTGTTTTGCTGCAAAGTATGCTGAGTTAAACTTACGCTGTTATTTTTTTAGGTTGTAGCTGTGGCGGAAGTTAGATACTTTCTGTACTTCAGGTCTAAGTATGTTATACTAAATTTGCACCCATTTTAGATGGAATATAAGTAAGATAGGCCGCAGAATGATGTGTTTTTATCTATAATATTTTATCGACTGACGAGATAAAAGTCTCTCTGAATTTAAAATTAAACCTTATATCTATAAAAGTAATAAAAAGGTCTGCGACCATATCCAAGTATTTCGTACATTTGTGGCTGATTCTAATATTTAACATATGTCGTTTTCAGGAGTAATTTTCGATTTTAACGGGACATTGTTTTGGGATACCAAATTGCATAACAAAGCATGGGATATTTTCCTGACCAAGCATGACTTATATCTTTCCGATGAGGATAAATTTTCCAAAATGCATGGAAAAAATAACCGTGATCTATTTATCTCTATTTTTGGCGGGCAACTTTCCGATCAGCAGATAATTGATTATACAATGGAAAAGGAAATGCTTTATCAGGAATTGTGTTTAAGCACAGACATGCAGCTGGCTCCCGGAGTTACTGGTTTTCTCGATTTCCTGAAAGATGAAAATGTTCCTTTTACAATAGCAACCGCATCAGGAAAAGAAAATCTTGATTTCTACTTCGAGCATCTGCCGCTCAGCAAGTGGTTTGAATATGATAAGGTAGTTTACAATAATGGTAAGATAAAAGGTAAGCCTGATCCACAGATATATCAAACAGCATTGTCAGTGATAAATAAAAAGCCCGGAGAAGTAATTATTTTCGAAGATGCTGTCGCAGGTTTACAATCTGCCAGAAATGCGCAAGCCGGAAAAATTATCGTGGTGGACTCTAATGACGATGACTATACTGATTGGGCGGATTGCCAGATTATCAAAAGTTTCGATGAAGTAGACAGGACACAAATTAAGCGTTGATGAAGAAAATACACACCGATATATGCCCTGTTTGCGGAAGTATAGAACTGGTTCCGTATCTGTCTTGTAAAGATTATCTGACAACACAGGAAGTCTTTGATATTTGCCAGTGTAAATCTTGTGGTTTTGCGTTTACGCAGGATTTTCCTGCCGAAGAGGAGATTGGCCCTTATTACGATGCTCCGGAATACATCTCGCATTCCGATACTCGCAGAGGTGTTATAAATACCTTGTACCATTTGGCTAGGAAGATGTCCTTGAAATCCAAATCGAAGATAGTGAGCCGCTATGCTTCTAAAAAAACGGGAATGCTGCTTGATATCGGTTCGGGCACAGGCTATTTTCTGAATAAGATGAAAGAAGAAAAATGGATCGTTACAGGCATTGAAAAATCTGAATCTGCACGCAAGTATGCAAAACAGAAATTTGATATCGATTGCCAATGTTCCGACTATCTTAATAATGTTTGTGAAAAAACAAAAGATGTGATCACTATGTGGCATGTACTCGAACATATGGAGCATCTGAACCATGTGATGGAACATCTTTCGGCCATATTGAAAAATGACGGAACAGTTATTATCGCATTGCCTAATAAAAGTTCGCTCGATGCCGTTCATTATAAAGAATACTGGGCTGCTTATGACGTACCCCGCCACTTATGGCATTTTTCTCTTCCCGATTTTGAGCGTTTGGCAGAGAAACACCACTTAGAAGTGATAGATGTGAAGCCGATGTATTTCGATGCTTTCTATATTTCGATGCTTAGCGAGAAAAATAAGGGCACTTTTCTGGCCACTATAGTAGGCTTAGCCAAAGGTGGAATATTCTTCTTACGTACACTGGCCGATAAGAAGAATAGCAGTTCGCTGATATATATACTGAAGAAAAACAAAAAATAATAAAATAGGATGATAAAAAAGGAACAATCATTAGTTGGGAAAATAGTACCACATATTATTGCTATTATAGCTTTTTTGGCAATAACGATGATTTATTTCAGCCCGTTGATGGAAGGAAAGATATTGTCTCAGAACGATGTGATGCACTATACCGGAGGATCGCAGGAATTACGAGAATATTATAACAATGAAGGAGAATCTTCTGCCTGGACAGGTGCTATGTTTTCGGGTATGCCTGCCTACCAGATAGGTATATGGGGTGGTAGCCCCAATTTTCTCGATTATATAGAATATCCGTTGAAAGCCTTGGGTGGAAGCTCAGCCGGACCTGTCTTTGCAGGGATGCTGATGGCTTATATATTATTCTGCCTGATGGGATTCAAGCCCGGATTCTCCATACTTGGGGCAATCGCCTATTCGCTGTCATCCTATAATATTGTCATCCTCGAAGCCGGGCATGTGACCAAAGCGTGGGCACTCGCTTATATGCCGCTGATTGTGGCGGGGATAATGGTGCTGTTCCGGAAGAAAATACTTCTCGGAGGTCTCCTCGTCGCTTTAGGTTTGGCATTGCAAATTAAAAGCAATCACTTACAGATAACTTATTATACAGGCATCCTTTGTGCTATTCTGTTCATTGCGTTTGCCGTGCAGATGCTTTCGGAGAAAGATATAAAATCCCTCCTTAAAGCATCCGGAGCGATGGCTGTCGCGCTGGTACTCGCTGCTTTGTGTAATATGGGAAGTATCTATGCCAATATGGAAATGGCAAGGGAAAGTACGCGGGGAAAATCGGAGCTTACCGCTGCTGCGGCTTCTGCCGGAGAAAAACAATCGACGGGACTCGACAAAGATTATGTCTTTGCTTGGAGTTACGGAAAAGCTGAGACTTTCACCCTGATGATACCCAATATACACGGAGGTGTATCCGGCGGTACATTGGACCAGTCTTCGAATTTGTATAAAGAAATGGTAAAACAGGGGGCGCAGGTAGACCCTAAAGGAGTACAGGCATATACATACTGGGGAGCTCAGCCATTTACTCAAGGCTCTGTTTATTTCGGGGCGATTATATGTTTTCTTTTTGTATTGGGGATGATTGTAATCCGTAGTAAAGTAAAGTGGGGATTGCTGATTGCGACTGTATTCTTTATTTTTCTTGCATGGGGTAAGAATATGGAATGGTTCAATGATCTGTTTTTCTACCATTTTCCTCTCTATAGCAAATTCAGGGCGGTATCTACAGCCTTGGTTATTCCGGCTCTCACAATGGTGATAATTGCCGTATGGGGACTGAAGGGATTCTTTACGGCAGATATAGATAAAGAAAAACTGAAAAAGGCGCTTTATATTTCTCTTGGTATAATAGGTGGGTTGTGCCTGTTCTTTTGGATCGCTCCGGGTTTCTTCTTCAACTTTATGGCCGAATCCGATGCCGCTTGGCGTACACAGGTGCCTGATTGGTATTACAATGCTTTGCTTGCCGACCGTAAAGATCTGTTATCATCCGATGCACTGCGTTCATTGATATTTGTATTGCTGGCAGGTGCAGTGCTGTTTTTCTCACTCCGGACAAAGATGGAAAAGCAAAAACTGGCATTATATGGTTCTATAGCTATTATATTGTTGGTATTGGTTGATCTTTGGGGTGTAGACAAGCGCTATCTGAATGACTCTAAATTCGTCAATAAAAATACATACGAAACTCAAAGTTTCCCACAATCGACAGTTGATAAGATTATCCTGCAAGATAAATATCCATCATACAGGGTATTGAATCTTGCAAATACATTCGAAGATGCAAATACGTCTTATTATCATAAATCTATAGGTGGTTACCATGCCGCCAAATTGAAGCGTTATCAGGAGTTGATAGACCACCGTTTGTTTAACGAAGTCGGATTTATCCGGCAAAAAGCGAATGCTTTATTGCAGCAGGAAGTCGCCAAACTTCAACAAGGACAGGGAAGCCCCGAGACTATCAACCAGGCTATGCAAGATAGTATTTCTCCGATGTTTGGAGCCACTACAGCATTGAATATGCTGAATGCCAAATATGTGATTTATCATCCGGAACTGGCACCGATAGTGAATCCGTATGCTCTGGGTGAAGCATGGTTTGTACCGGCATATAAGTTTGTGAATAATGCCGATGAAGAGATCACGGCTGTCAATACCCTTAACCCGCTTGAAATGGCAGTTATAGATAAACGCTTCGAACAGGAGTTGTCGGGGCTGAATATAGTTACGGATTCGACAGCTACAATCACAATGACAGAATACAAGCCGAACATACTTAAATATAAGTCGAAAGCCGCAACCGAGCAATTAGCCGTATTATCGGAGGTTTATTTCTCTGACGGCTGGCAGGCATATATTGATGGTAAGGAAGCGCCGCATTTCCGTGCCGACTGGACACTGAGGGCAATGCGTGTTCCTGCGGGCGAACATGAAATTGTATTCAAGTTCGAACCTAAAGACTATTATCTGAGCCGTACAGTTGCTACTGCTTCATCCGCTGCCCTGATATTGTTGCTGATCGGTATGGTGGTAATGCCTTTTGTCAGGAAAAAACAAGAAGAATAAATATACTCTTGTCATTCTGAACGAAGTGAAGAATCTACAAAACATGAGATTCTTCACTGCGTTCAGAATAACAGAGAAAAACGAGATAGGATGAAATTTTCCGTCATATTTTGTACTTACAACAGGGAAAAATATATCTACAATGCCATGAAAAGCATTGCCGAACAGGACTTTCCATACACGGACTATGAGATAGTGCTTATAAATAATAACAGTACAGATAGTACGGAAAGTATATGCAACCGCTTCAGTGAAGATTATCCACAGGTCGGATTCCGCTATTTTATCGAGACAAATCAGGGGTTGTCGTATGCCCGTAACAGGGGCGTGAAGGAGAGTCGGGGAGATATTCTTGTCTTTGTGGACGATGACGCAACTGTATTCGAATCATATTTATCATCAATAAATAACTTCTTTGATAGCTATCCGGAAGTGAATGCTTGCGGAGGCCCTATTGTCCCCGTATATGAGGTGGAAAAACCGAAATGGCTATCCCATTATACCGAGCAGCTTCTTGGAGGTGCATTGTATGAAGGTGATAAAGTGAAACCGTTCAGAAACGGGAGGTATCCCGGAGGAGGAAATTCTGCATTCAGAAAAGAAGTTTTTGAAAAATACGGACTATTCAATGTCGAACTCGGACGGAAAGGTACAGGACTGATAGGGGCGGAAGAAAAAGACCTTTATGACAGGCTTACGCGTGGTAATGAGCAATTCTATTATCTGCCACAGATGGGAATTCATCACTATATACCCGAAAAGAAACTGACTAAAGCACATTTCAGAGAACTGACATATTCCATAGGAAAAAGCGAGCGGATTCGCACAAAAGGTGTCTCCCTGAAGGCATACCGGAACAGGGTATTGGCGGAATGCAAGAAATGGATGGCATCTCTTGTCCTGTTTACCGGATACACACTGATGCTTTCTCCGGGCAAGGGCTTGAAATTGCTGCAATTCAGATGGTATGTAAGTAAGGGATTGCTGGGTAAATAGCATTTACTGACACCCCCCGATCGACTATATTGGCTAATCTTCTGACATAAGTTCACTTCTGATTATTTGGCCAATTGCCAGGATAATACTTATTATTGCAAACAAAATAGTTATATCCGAATTTTCTGAACTTACAAAAGTCGCTAATGTGAGTAAGATAATCAAGAAAACAAATAACCATATAAATAAGGCTTTGTACGATTTTTTCTTCCTTGTTGGTTTTATATACGTACATCGTTGAGATAAAGCCTCAGACACATATTTGTTTATATATTTAGAACAAATATTCCATGAAAATGCCGTATTGCTTTTTAGTGTTCTCACAATAGCTGCGACCAAAGCATCTCCGGCAGCACTGGTAGATTCTATTTCAGTTATATGAGGAGCGGGATAACGGGCTTTTTCATTTTGGGAATAAACGAAGTAGCCCTTTTCGCCACAGGTAATAACAAGGTTTTTTATTGATGGAGGAATTTCGCTTGCCTTAATGAACTTAATATCCTTTTGGAAGAAAACCCGGGCTTCTTTTTCATTCATAATAACAAAATCAATATTGTATGATTTTGCTATTACTTTAATTCTGTTTACTTTGCTATCAGATGTACTGGATATTACCGTAAGTACATTTTCTCTTTTGCATATTTCGAAAATGTCTATTAGCTGACGACTTGCGAAGTTACAGTCCAGAGCTACTATCTTCTTTCCCTTAATTATTTTTTTTATCAGGCTAATATCTAATTGGACTTTCGATAAGAAAGAACTTGTAACTGCATTTTCTAATTCTCCCTCTTTGCGTATTGCTATGAATCCGTTTTCGAAATATTCCTTACTTTCATACTGGAAAAAATAATTAATTCTGGTGTGTCGTATTTCTCTTTTTATCCATGATGTTGAGAAGCTATTCTGATTCAGAACAGAAAAAAAATCTACAGGGACATTATCATTGTGGAGAAAATGGGCTATGTTATAAGCTGTACCTCCAATAGAATAATTTAGTTCTCCTATTTTGTCGATTTTCCCTTGTTCGGAAATCTTGTAATCGGCCAATACATCAATATGAATGCCTCCGATTACAGCTATCTGGGTTTTGCGCCTTCGTAAGATTTTCATTTATTTTTCAAAAATAGCTTTGATGTTTTTAAAACCGGACTCCCATACCTGTATTTCTTTAAAGCCATTTGAGCAGAATAAATCAGATAGTTCCTCTTTTGAGTATAAACATACATCAGTAGAAATTCCATGCTTTTCTCTCATCGATTGGGATAACGGGAAATATCTCATCTGCACAGGTACCTCTTTCCCTCTATAATCTGTACTGAGTTCTGTATTTATGCCTGAAGCTGATATGAATACTCTACCCCCGATCTTTAGTCTTTTATAAATATTTTGTGCCAGCAACCGCGCTGTCGCATATGGCAAGTAATGAATAAATCTTTGAGAATATACTAAATCGATCGGTTTGAGTGTGGAGAAATCTTCCTGTCCGATGTCTTTTTTATGGAAATATAAATTATGTATTTGTAATAATTGTTTTAACTGGTCGATCTCTTTGCTTACATCCAGAATGTCATACATGTGCGCTTCGATGCCAATGAGAGCCAGCTTTAATGACTGAGATCCAAACCCGGCACCAAGGTCAACACTAATTTTTGTATCATCATTTTGTAAGTTTAATGCGAATATAAGACATTTTTTGTCCAGATCGTCCATGCGTTGGGAAGAGATATCGGCTCCATGTATTCCTGTTGTTTTTTTATACAGATCGCCGTACTCATTTAATGTTTCCATATTAGGTTTAAGGTTTGATTTTAACTTTATGCAATTTATGAAAAAAAAATCAAATCGCTTTGATTAACATGAAAATATAATAATCTGTCAACGATTTTATATGTGTATAAGAATAATTACATGGAGGGAGGGGTAAATGTAATTGTTATAAATCCTATTGTTTTGTAGGGATCGGATAAAATTTTATCTATACATATTGATCTGATCAGACTCTGTAGTCATAGTTACATGCATAAATAGCGTTTTATTATTAGTGTGAATCAGCGGTTGGATTTTAATGTCGGATTAATTTAAGCAATTTTTTCTACGCGCAATTAAAATTGCTTGTGTCCCTTTTGGTCAAAGCCCCAAAAGGAACCAAAAACGCTTTAGCGCCCCGCTTCAAAGGCCGACCCGTAACGGACAAAAAGACGAAACGGAAAAACTCGCTGAAAAGATTGTATAATCCGAATCAGCGATTAAGCTCAAACACGTTTCCGTTTTTTTCGCCTTTTCATCCTACGGGTACCCCGTCCATGAAGCTAACGGCGCGGGCTGACGCATATTTTATTCACCAAAGGGCTTTGCCCACTAAGGCGTCAGCGGACGCGCATTAGTGACGCAGGCGGGCACCTGTCCGGTACAGTCGGCGTAGAAAGGGATGGGGCGATAGCCCGTTTGTCCCTTTCAGCCGGCAAGCCGTTGACAGGTCGCCGAGGAACGAAGCGCTAGCCTTTTGGTTCGTTTTGGGCAATGCCAAAATGAACATTCTGACGAAACGAAGTGTAGTCGAAGTTAATCCGACATTAAAATCCAACTGCTGATTCGCATTATTAACTGATTACTGTTAACTGAAAAAGGTGTTACCTTTGTTACCTTTTAACTGTATATTGTAAATGAAAGTTAAATATAAATGATTTCCCGACTGTATTAAGTTAAAATGACAGGCAGAATGTAACAGGTGTAATAGGTTGCAAGTTAAATGTTTATTTTTGTCTTGTATGGTACAGAAAATAATAGAATCCATATTGATAAATAGTGTTACTTTTGTTACTTTTTTGAGAGTAAGGTTATAATATACAATTATATATGAAAAAAAATAAGAAGAATACGGTTTACACGGTAATTATCTCTGTGGTAATTGTCATTATACTGCTTTTTTTCCTGAAGGGCAGTGTTTACCGGATGGTGGTAAAATATGAAGACGCAGGAGGGCGCAAATCATATGATATAAAGGACGAAAAACTGGCTTCTTATATCAACCAGAGCCTGCCAAACGATGAATCGCTGGATGCGAATATAGATATAGAAACTATCATCGATTTATCGTTGGATATAACGGGAGATGCTCTTGATTTTTCGGCAATGTATAATGACAGCGAGCCTCATAAAGCTTTTGAGAATGGCGGTGCTAATTATGCAGGTTATGCTTCATTTACTGCTGCTGTGGGTAATTATCTGATAAAGCGTTTCGGGATGGATAAGGAATGGGAAGCCAAACCTAAAAAAGGAAAATTATACCTCTTTGGAAACAATATGCATAAGGATGCCAAGGACGGTTGGTTTAAAGATCATGACTTTGTCGTCTTCAGGAATAAGAATACTAAGGAAGAAGTATATGTAGATCCTACTGCCTTTGATTATTTTGGGACAAGACGGGTTGATAAACGGCAGAAGTAATAGGACGGTTTGATAACTTCGGCTCAAATAAAAGAATACGCCCTGACGCTTGGCTTTGATGCCTGCGGCATCTGCAGTGCCGAGGAAGTAGACTTGGAGAATCAGGAAGGTTATAAAAACTGGATTGATAATTCATTTTATGCAGGAATGGACTATATGGCACGTAATGAGGATAAACGATGCAATCCTGCTTTGTTAGTCGAAGGTGCCCGCTCGGTAGTATGTGTGGCATTAAATTACTATCCGGAGGCAAAGGCGCCGGAAGAGAATCCACAGTTTGCGTATTATGCTTACGGGAAAGATTATCACGATGTGGTAAAAGCTAAATTGCAACAGCTCTTTGATTTCATTAAGTCATTAAACCCATCGGCCGAAGGACGCCCCTTTGTTGATACAGCTCCGGTTCTGGAGCGCTATTGGGCAGCAAAGGCCGGATTAGGATTTATCGGTAAGAATTCATTGCTTATTATTCCAAAAAGAGGGTCTTATTTCTTTTTGGGAGAATTAATCCTTAATCTGGATCTGGAGTATGACAAACCTTTGTCCCTCTCGTGCGGTAACTGTACGCGGTGTCTTGATGCTTGTCCTACAAAAGCAATTGTAGCACCCAGGATAGTAGATGCCAATAAATGTATTTCGTATCAGACTATAGAAAATAAGGGAGAGATAGATGAAGCCATTGTACCTCATCTTAACAACCGTTTTTACGGATGTGATATTTGTCAGCAGGTTTGTCCTTGGAACAGGTATTCGAAGCCGCATAAGACTGAGGAGTTTGATCCGTCGCAGGCTTTTCTTGATTTGTCTTTTGAGAAGCTAGATAATCTGACAGTGGAAGAATATCAGGTTATTTTTAAAGGTTCGGCAGTGAAACGGGCAAAGTATAGCGGACTGAAACGAAATTTGGAAGCGTTAAAACGCAGTAAGAAGTAATATTGATTGTATGATTTACGTTATATATAGATGAAAAAGATTAAAGATATATTGATAATAGGTTTGTTGATGTTTGTGGTTTCTTCTTGCGGGAAAGAGGAGGAGAAATATACAATCCCTGCTGCACCCGTACAGTTTTTCATTTATCCAAATTCATTCGATAATCATTTGATGGGTGGAGGAAATATAGGTATATATTTAAAGAATCAACAAGATAAGGAAAACTATGATAAGCTAGTTGCAAATATAAAAGAAGTTAAAACATATATAGGTATAAGAGCAGGCTTACCTTCCTATCTCGGTTATTCTGGACTCATGGTTGTAAATACGACTTTAAGTGATGCTCCATATGCAGTATTTGACTTATGTTGTCCTCATGAAGATATGGTTAGTATCAGGGTAGTTCCGACAAATGAAGGAACCGTAAAATGTCCTGAATGTGGCTCAATTTATGATATCTTCACAGGCGTTCGAAAAAGTGGTGTGACTAAGGAAAATTTACAATCGTATCGTATAGTAAATGATGATGGAACTAGATTCCGTATATTTTATCCGTAATTTTTCACTGATTCCTTTGTAGAACCCGAAACATTTTTTACATTTGCACTCGCTAAATGGGAATGGATGCCATAAAGTTGGTTTAAGAGGATTTCCCAAGCAGTAAAAATGCGAAAGTAGCTCAGTTGGTAGAGCACGACCTTGCCAAGGTCGGGGTCGCGGGTTCGAATCCCGTCTTTCGCTCTTAGGCTGCTCGGATGGTGGAATGGTAGACACGCAAGACTTAAAATCTTGTGACCATTAGGTTGTGCGGGTTCAAGTCCCGCTCCGAGTACAGAGTAAAACGCTAATCGTTGATTTATCAATTGGTTAGCGTTTTTGTTATTTAATCATTTGCATAGCAAAGATAATAAAAATGGATTATTGTATGCCGTCTCTATATCTTATCAAAGCTTCCAAGGGTTCTTTATTCTCGGTAGGCTCTGTCAATAAAAGTATATTCAATCCCATTCCTATAAACAAAAATAGTATCTGAATTTTCATGTTTAAAAATAGAATCTCCATATTGTAAAAACATATTTAATATTTTCTGATCCCATCTTTTTAATTTTAATTGTTCTCCTTTTACTGTATCACTCTTATAAAGTGAGCCTACATAAAATATTGATTTGTCTTTAAATGAAATTACCCTTGTTCCTGCCATCCCGATTCCATTCTTTATTACGATTCCGGAGAAAGTATTTTTATACTCAAAAAAATCAGGATGTTGATTGCTCCTAATATCTGCTATTTGTTTAATAATCGGTACACTAATAAGAGCAACCAATAACACTATTATATTTTTTTTCATAAATCTATAAGTCTTTTGCATAAATCACTTTTGTAATAGTAAAACCTCCATCAGTACTAACACCTGTCGCACTGATTCCAACACCACTATGCCGTCAGCTTCGGCCACTACACGGTTATTACCCAGATGATCGGTCAAGTAGAAATGGTAAGTCATACCTTCTATATATCCCCCATCTATCAGTATCCGCTTGAGGACATTGTTTTCATAAACCTTGTTTCCTATATAATCCGTGGTCCTTACCTCTACTACCTGCGTACTGAAAGGGGCTGTAGCCATAACGGTAGCCGCCTGAAGGTTCATATCCGTCTCATGGATAAGCTGTAGCTTCACTCCTGTGGCTGTATACATATATTTTGTCCGGCCCTTGACATTTGGGTTATCTATCTCTATAGACTGTGGTAAATTTAGTGAATTATATTAAGTATTGGAAAAGGTACAAAGGTAACAGATATTACACTATTTTCTTCTTGTTACTTCCTGCTCCGCTGAGCAAAATGTATATGTTATAGATAAATTATCCTGTCGATGATAAATCAGCAGGACTGTTATTATTGCTACGCAACACTCAGGCGGGACGTCTGCGCGAGCGGGGTATTGTATTTACTTATTCTACTAAATATTCCATCTCTGCTAAGTTTAAAATATTTAACATTGTTTCACTTTCTTCTTCATAATACAAACCTATACTTCCTGTATGGTGAAAATAAAAAAAGAAATTTTCTATTTCATTATAAAAGATATGGCTATAAGGTGCTTCGTGGAATACAATACAAGGAATCACTATTTGTAAGTATTTTTCCCAATCAAGGCATTCACAAACTCCGGAATATCCTTTTTCAATCTCTGAATTTCCAAGCATTGATAAATAACCTTTTGTTTCTTTTGACTTATTTTCAACACTGTAATCATAAGTATTATTTTGAATATTCCATGTATCAAGAGTAAAATTCCACCAAGAACTATCATATATTAATATGTCAGTTTTATATTTATCAAAAAGATTATAAAACAATCCTTTTAACTCAACAACAAGATCATTGTCATTTTTTAAGTAAATTTCTTTTCGATAAGCTTTACTCTTTGGATAATTTTTTAAATTAGCCCACTTCAGTGGAAACTTTTTTTGACCAGTTTCTCTTATAATTCTCATATTACCTTTCAATATATAGTTTTTAATTCGCCCCATGAAATAAAAGTACCAGTTGAACTTTTATGTTTATTTTTGAATGAAATCACCATATTTATCAGCGTCATGAATCCATTCTAGACCTTTAGGTGTTTCTTTGAATACTTTAAATTCACTGCCATCATGTTTGATCTTATCCACAACCCACCAGGATTCTTATCGCGGATTGTAAATCCTTTCAATATCAGGCAAGTGATTGCAAATCACTTGTGACGGAGGTAAATCATAGTCATAGCCTATTCCCCTTGATACTTTTTGAGAGGTTACATATTCGCTATAACTATTCATACTTTTATATTTGAAATTTACGGCAGATCCTGTAATTTGTGACTCTACCTTTGTGATATACCAGGCAGAAATATAGATGCTGTGTGACGGCCCTGAACTTTCTTTCGCTTCGAAATAATATATAAGGCCGTCGGTATCCTTTATCTTAAAGCCATCGGATGTTGTTTCTATTATAAGGGGGGCATATGGAACTGTCACTATTTCATTATTCACCGAGTTATACCTGAACACCCCGGTTTTACCATTGAAATTATATACATACCTGTCTGACTGGGTATCGTCTAATGTTGTATAACTGGCCCATGGCTTCCAATGTAAATCACAGGAATATTGGATTTTAGTCATAAGATCCGCTACATGGTTGGAGGACTTGATTATATTATTCGTATAACCGGGTTTATCTGCAAGGCCATATACGGAGTGGGTTATCACCCCTCCGAAATTTAAAGTCCACCCCAAACCGACAGGTGTGGCCACATCTTCGACCTTAATCCCCGAGGCATGATAAGAAATGGATACAGGAATGCTTATATCATTTGCTTTTATTTCATAAAGTGGGATGTCGATTTGTGGCACGCCCGTTGCCGGACTCACCGGATACTCCCCATAGCGGTTAAACGCTGCTGCCTAGGGAGTCTGGGGTATGATTTTCTGTAATTCTGCCGTATAATTACCCGATTGTCCCGTTAGCATTAAGGCTATAAAATTACAGGTTACTGATAATAAATATTTTTTCATAACAGACCCTTTTTATTTCTTTATAATAATTTCATTTATTAACACGCTGTTAGCAGTAATCCTCAGCACATAATTTTTCGGATGCAAGGAAGAACAGTCTATCGTTTCGTAATAAATACCCGCTGTTTTGCTTTTAGCTGCGATCTTCTTTACAGGCATACCATCGATCGAATACAATTCAAAAGCGACTTTCGCTTCCTGCTTTAACTCATACTCCAGGTTCAGGATGGAGGTTACCGGATTCGGATATATCCTGCAACTCATAATATCTTCCAGGGATACTGTCTTTACCTGTTCTTGCAGTTCCTCCTGCTTCTTATCCATATCCCATACCTCTTCTAGCAAAGCAAGATTTTCAGGATCAGTATCCAGATAAAGGTGGTCTTGTGGCGGATAGAAAAATGCTGTAGAAAAGATTTCCGTACTGTCATTCAGGTTAATATTTCTCACTGTCTCAAATACCGGATAGCGATAGCCTTTGCTGTACCAACGGCAGGTCTCGAGCTGTTTGCCCTGATCGCCCGTCTCTATGCTAAATGAACCTTCTACAGGGCTATCAAGGATACTCTGTATTGTCTTTACCCGGAGTACCGGACTTAAGGTATCTCCGGATGGCAGTATCATCTTACCATAAGCATCTGCTGCGGTAACCATTGTACCATGGGTATGTATGTCCACTGTGCCCGAATACAAACCTTTAGAGGTATAATCCGAGCTAATGGACTGACCGTAATTCAGCGGGTATTGCATCAGTACCATAGGTGTGGTATATTTCAGTTCTACAACGGGGTTTTCATGTCCGGTCTGTAACAGGGAATCATGTATCATCCGGTAATAATACATCGTATTATGCTCTGTACCCACAATCAGCTCATTGTCCGAAATATCCTTTTTGGGATAGCGGGTATCACCCAGTATATAAACACTATCCCCTTCCAGAGGTGGTAATGAATATGTCAGGGTATAGGCGTTATTCAGTGTCTTGAGATTACTGAAATCCCAAAGCCGGTCTTTTCCCGCATTTCCTGGATCTCTATATTCTACCTGTTGTTTGATTAACACATCGCCGGGGCGAAGATGATTGTGAGAATTGTTCAATTGGCTAAAACCGGGTAATGCTACCCACAGGGATAGCAGGAAGAGAATTTGGGCAGGCTTCATAGTTAAGATATTTATTATTAGTCTTTGAATTACGATTTCAGGCCATTTATATAAAGAAGAATGTTTCTCTTTTTATCATATAGATAAATGTCTCCTTCAGATTTCATGAACAAAACATAAAAATAACATAATTTAATTAATGTTTAATTTATCCTATGCTTTTTTTAGAAATAATGTATGTAAAATCTAAAGTATTCCTTGTCTTCAAGTTGCTTTAATTTTGTTATGAGGTCAAAGGGTTATTATTAATCATATTAACAATATTATTTAGAAAGAAATGTGATGTCATACTCAATTTCGGGATTTGTTCAGGATAAGAAACATTCATGTTTTCCATATTCTTTTAATTTGGATAGAAAGATTTGCAAAGATCTTTATTCTATATTATGATATAGAATAAACTTACGAAGAGTTCTTTTGCTAAATTAATTACTCTTCTCTTAACTTTACTTCTTGATGCAGGTTGCACTATAATCTACATATTCATTACCGTTTAGTTCCAGGTATAGAGTTTAAGTTTATTGAATTTTCTGTTAACTAATATATAATCAAAAGATTACATCGGTTTGCTTTTATGCCGCATTTAAAATAGATTAAATAGCAAATACTTTCTGTTATCTTATCTTGATATATTTATCTATATCTAAAGTTCAAATTGATATAGTTCTTTGACCTGTTTATACATTGTTAAAAAAAGTATAATATCAGATACGACAAAAGTTAACCGTGCCAAAATTTAATTAAAATACATAAACTGTTAGTTTTTTTATATATATTCGCAAAACACACAAAATTATATGGAGTTCAGAGACCATACACAAACGAGGCGGACCCGAAAAGCCATATGAGTAGGAACTTAACGTAACACACAGAATTATATGGAGTGGTTTTTAAAAGTAGTAAAAGAACATTATGCGGATTTTAACGGACGAGCGAGACGTAAAGAGTATTGGATGTTTGCTTTGGTAGCAACAATACCAATTATAGTCCTTTATATTCTTGGTATAATCTTTGCATTTATTTCCGGCATCTTAAGTGCCATTATTTTTATTGTTATAGGGTTGTTTGCCTTAGCAATAGCAATTCCGGGTTTAGCTGTTGGCATCAGACGCATGCATGATGTAGGCAAAAGCGGTTGGTATCTGCTTATTCCTATTTACAGCTTAATATTAGCTATCACCGAAGGGGAAAAAGGAGATAACCAATATGGTCCCGATCCTAAAGCTAGTGAGCGTTAATTGAATATATAAGTACAAAAAAATGAGCCGAGATAAAATCCGGCTCATTTTTTTATCATTTATCTTATTATAACTATTTACCGATATTAAGTACACTAATTTGTCTGATGTTCTGTAGATCGCTATAATCATATTGATACAAACCGTCTTCAGCAATCATCATCAATGTATTGCCATACGGTATCACATCATATCCGCTCATGCCTTTATGGTGAGCCAGTTGATTGGATATCAGTTTCTGAGGGTCGTCCGATTTATAAACTTTCAGGCCATCATCACAAAGGAATAATGTTCCATTATCTATTCCCAAACCCTTAGGGCTGGCCATTGTATAAGATACTATCTGTTTTGGCTTTTTTACATCACTTACATCTACTATAAACAATTCATTTGCATTTTGTCCGCACATATTTCCCGAATGAATGGTGACATAGGCCAAATCATTTTCCACAACCACAGGGTCACAACCATAGACATGCTGTAAAGATGATTGATAATCGGGTTTCAGCGGATCTTTTACCGAATATATCAACATTCCGGTAGGTGTACCCATAAACAGGTTATCCTTGTAGCTGAAAATTGTTTCTACATTCCCTCCAATATAGATATTATCTGCAGCTTTTACAGGTTTGTCCCCGGACAGGTTAAATATACTCATGCTATTATTAATTACAGTATATAGGTAGCCCTGGTATAATCCGAAGCGCGACATGGAACCATTCAAACCGCTAGCACTGTTACCGCTACTACTATTCTCCATATATGCATAATCATAGCACCAACCCGGATTCCGTTTTACAGTTTCGGTTCTTTCTACCAGCGTCCAGCCTACTATGATATCATTGTTTTCATTGTTAGGATAGCACATTGCATAGTCATATCCAAACTGGAAATCTTCCATTGGAGGTAAAGCTTTTTCAAAGACATTTTCTAACCGACCTTTGAGTTCCGGTTGTGCAGGATTGCTTATATCAAACCATACGAGATCTATATAGGAGTCTGCATAAAGCATATTGTTACGTATGCTCAGGTCTGCATTCCCCATAAGTTCTATGTAACCGACATTTTTTGGAGTAGAAGGGGTGCGGTTGTCAATGATGTGGATACCTTTGTCCGGCTCAGATATATAAAGATAGCCCTCATAGAAGCATATTTTGCCTTTTTGTGTAATCTCTTCAGGTGTGATTGATACCTTTATGGAATTACGAAAAGTAGTGGCATTCATAAATACCGGTTCGTGGATTTTGTAGGTGATGGTTTCAGTATTGTCATTGTCGCTACAGCTATACAATACACAGAATGTGCTAATGTATAATAAATACAGTAGTTTTTTCATCGTTTAAAGATTTAAGTTATTAAAAATTCCGAGTTGCTTTTAAAACTTGTATCTGAGTCCGGCGCCAAGACCAAATACTGAAGGTTTTTCCGTTCTAATACTAATTGGTTGTTTATTATTAAAATAGTAAGAGAATCGAGGTTCAAAATATATACTCCAGTCATTATAGAACATATACGATGCACCCAATGATGCATTCAAAGACCATTGCAGGCCGCTTATACTACCCTTGTCATGAACAACCGCAGTATTGTTATTCTTGTCATATATATCTTCCGTATATTTATATGTCAGTCCCTTTTCCACCATACCTCCGGCTGACAGGTAGATATTCCAGTTTGAACTATTCCACAAATACAGGACTACATTGACAGGGATACCCAGGTAATGCAGTTCCTGACGGGCTTCTAATGATTTAATCGCTTTCTTTTGAAACTTTGATGACAAGTAGGTATATGTCAATCCGGTTTCAATACCGATGTACTTGTTAATATCCTTGCGAACATTCACACCGAATGACAGCGGCAAAGAGTGATCTATTTCTGAAAAATCATTTACATTCAATTCCCTGTTTAACAAGGACGGAGCAGCATCAGTGAATGATTCTGAAACATTTGCCGACGTAGCATAGTCATACATAAGACCCTTATGCATATTTCCGTTGGAAGAGGAACCTCCTCCTGATGAAACAGATGCAGACATCAGCCATTTGTTGTCATTATTCTCTGCCTTTGCGATTAATAGCCTGCCCGGTTCTTTGGATTTCTTCTCTATCGGTTTCTTCTCTTGTATGGTTGGAGCACTAGAAATCGTATCAGTAGTATTAACGTTATTCTCAGCCAGATCTTTACCCTCAGCGATTACGTCCTGTACAATTTCTTCAACATGTGCCAGACTAATGGTATCGGCAATCGTTACAGGCAATGACTCGTTCGAAGTATTGTTTTCTTCAGCTAACAATGTATCTTTTTCTGTTTTGCTGGATATAGAGACCGGATAACTTTTGGCTTGTAGTTGTAATATATTGTTGTTAGTGGTGCTAACAACTGTGTTTGTTTGTTTCTCGGGTTTTGATATTATGAAATCAGTAGCATTGAAATTATTTATTCCTGCAACCGGATTGAAAGGGGGCTCGTCATTTTTGGGTATAGAGAGTAGTAAAATCACGATGACAGCTATTGCTGCAACAGAGCCCCCAATCCACCAGACAGACTTCCTCTGTTTGGGCTTCATCCGAAGCTCAATCTCGTTCCAGTAGTCTGCTTCTACAGGCATCCGGTAATCTTCCAGTTTTTGCCCTATCAGTCTGCTGAACTCGTCAGGTTGTTCGTTATGGTTTTTCTTGTCTGGCATTTTCATGCATTAATAGAGATTCCACTTTATTTTGTAAAACTTTCCGCGCCCTGATAAATTGAGAACGCGAGGTACTTTCTTTGATATTCAGCATATTTGCTATTTCGCTATGTGTGTATCCTTCTATCGCAAAAAGGTTGAAAACTGTCCGGTAACCTTCCGGTAATGCAGCTACACACGCCATCAGTTCATCTGCCGAAATCTGATCCAAAGCCGAAACATCGACATTCTCCATCGCTTCGTTGTAATCGTCAATGCTTACACTTAATTTAAGAGCGTCGTTTCGCCGGAGATATTCGAGTGCTGTAGTTACAAAAACCCGACGCATCCAACCGCCTAGCGAACCTGTTTCGGAATAGGTGTCTATCTTGGTAAATACCTTGATAAACCCATCCTGAAGTATATCTTTAGCCGTCTCCCTGTCGTTAGTATAGCGCATGCAAACACCCATCATGACCGGTGCATGTAACTCGTATAATTGCTTACGAGCCCATGATTCGCCACGTTTACATCCCGCTATTAATAACTGTTCGTTCATCGGCTAACTATACTCTCTACTTACATTGATGCAATATTATTTCCAAAAGTTGCATTTATATGAAAATAAAGGATTTTTTTGTCGGACATTTTATAACTTGTAGTTTAACAGACTATAAAAGTACGATAATTTTTATAATGCATAACAAAAAAACTCCCTGAGGGAGCTTTCTGTAAATAGGAAAAAAACTTTTCAATTCTTTATATTCTCTATTCTTTTATCCTTCGCAGCCTCATTACTATTTTCTCCGGATCGTCTTTATCCATAACGGTAAGGATGTCGTCTTTCAGTGCAAATTGACATTTCCGCTGTTTGCCGTAGCTATCTGTTATTATTACGCTATCTCCTTTAATGGTGTAGATACCTATGCACTGGCTTCTGACGGAGCCTTCACTTGTCCGCACATCCATGTATACTGTATCGTATTCGAAGCGGAGTTCCGGTGATACAATCGTATCATCAGGCATTTTGATAGATGTCTCATCTGTACCGTCTATCTCCATAGCCCATCTTCCTATGATTACATTTCGTTCACCACAAGCCATCAAGGCAAAAATACATAGGCAACAAAATACTAGTTTTTTCATTATTTTTCATTCAGAGAAAAGCAGTGCAATATATAAAAATATCTGCTATCTTATGATATTTTTTCTTAGATTTGTATAGTATCTAATCTATATATCATGAGAGTGAAAAATACCATTTTATTGCTTGTGTTCGTATTATCAAGCATGTATGTGTGTGCTCAAGCCCCAGATGAAAGAGCTAGCACCTTATTGAATCGAGCAGATTATATAGAGTTGAACCGTCAATATCCATCACTTAAAGACAGTATTCATCCTATGCTGAAAAGTTTGTCGGAAGCAGTATTGAGCTCTTCTCTCAATCGTCCGGAACGCGCACTCGATGATATAAATCGTTTGTTGGAATATCATCAGCAAGAGATCGGTTTTATGAATGTGCAAGCGATGTTTTTGAAAAAGTGTATGGTACAGGCTGAAATGGGCAATTACAGTCAGGCTGCCAATGATTTGCAATATTTTATGAATGAGGTATCGGAGCATATGGATAGTACGATGCTGAAAAGTTATAAAGAAACTTATGCAGTGTATGATAAAATGCGGAGTGTACCACCACCGGCTTTAGAGCGACCGTTAGCTGACTGTGAAATACCGATAGAAATAGATTCCCTGTCTGTGGGTGGACAATTGATTTATGTACCAGTTACAATAAACGGTTTCCCGGAAAGGTTTATATTCGATACAGGATGCCCCGGCGGTGCATTTATATCTGAAGAATATGCATCAAAGCTGAACCTTAGAACTGTTGCAGATTCAGTAATGGTAAACGGGGTCGGTCGCGGAATCGGTAAAATAGCCTTGATAGACAGTTTACGTGTAGGTAATATGGTGTACAAGAATTCAACAGCAGTTGTTGTCCCTCCGAATCTAGCTGTAGACTCTGTTTTCAAAGTAGATCTTGTGCTTGGATCGGGTATAATGAAAGCTTCGGGAGAAGTAAGAATTTTACCTCAGGAGAAAAAGCTGGTTTTCCCTATTAGCCAAACTCCTTTGCCTCCGACAGGTAATAATATGATATTTCTGTCAGACCATCCCTATATAGAAGCCTATTCAAATACAGAGCGTCTTATTATGCATTTCGATACGGGAAATGCCGGTGGAGGTTTGCACTATAAATATTATGNTATGTGTGTGCTCAAGCCCCAGATGAAAGAGCTAGCACCTTATTGAATCGAGCAGATTATATAGAGTTGAACCGTCAATATCCATCACTTAAAGACAGTATTCATCCTATGCTGAAAAGTTTGTCGGAAGCAGTATTGAGCTCTTCTCTCAATCGTCCGGAACGCGCACTCGATGATATAAATCGTTTGTTGGAATATCATCAGCAAGAGATCGGTTTTATGAATGTGCAAGCGATGTTTTTGAAAAAGTGTATGGTACAGGCTGAAATGGGCAATTACAGTCAGGCTGCCAATGATTTGCAATATTTTATGAATGAGGTATCGGAGCATATGGATAGTACGATGCTGAAAAGTTATAAAGAAACTTATGCAGTGTATGATAAAATGCGGAGTGTACCACCACCGGCTTTAGAGCGACCGTTAGCTGACTGTGAAATACCGATAGAAATAGATTCCCTGTCTGTGGGTGGACAATTGATTTATGTACCAGTTACAATAAACGGTTTCCCGGAAAGGTTTATATTCGATACAGGATGCCCCGGCGGTGCATTTATATCTGAAGAATATGCATCAAAGCTGAACCTTAGAACTGTTGCAGATTCAGTAATGGTAAACGGGGTCGGTCGCGGAATCGGTAAAATAGCCTTGATAGACAGTTTACGTGTAGGTAATATGGTGTACAAGAATTCAACAGCAGTTGTTGTCCCTCCGAATCTAGCTGTAGACTCTGTTTTCAAAGTAGATCTTGTGCTTGGATCGGGTATAATGAAAGCTTCGGGAGAAGTAAGAATTTTACCTCAGGAGAAAAAGCTGGTTTTCCCTATTAGCCAAACTCCTTTGCCTCCGACAGGTAATAATATGATATTTCTGTCAGACCATCCCTATATAGAAGCCTATTCAAATACAGAGCGTCTTATTATGCATTTCGATACGGGAAATGCCGGTGGAGGTTTGCACTATAAATATTATGAAAAGCATAAGGAAATGATAGATAAAGAAGGAAAAAAGGAGTCGAAATTATCTGGTGGTTTTGGTGGCGTAATAATGAAAGACATATACCGCTTACCTGTTTTTACTCTAAAAGTCGGAGCAAGAGATTTTGAACTGAAAAATCTTGAAGTGAATCTCGATCCTGTCTTCGTGGGGCAAGGGAATGAAGATGGATCTTTAGGAATGGCCTTTATTATGCTGTTTGACAAAGTTGTCATCAATTTTGATAAGATGTTTTTAATAGTGGAATAATTAAATCACCGGATATGAAAAAGCTATTGTTTTTTATATTGTCAATAACTATGTTTAGCTCTGTTTTTGGGCAAGAGGGACATAAGTTAAATATAGATATAGATGCATCTTTTAATCTCAACTATGTATTTGATAGCAAAGACGGGATTAAAGATCCCGCCGCTCTTGGAGCGAGTTTCGGCTACGAATATGATGTGAATATGTTCTTCGGCATAGAAGCCGGGTTCAGAGCCGGAGGTTTTAATCAGGGTATACGTTATTATGATCCGAATATAGGCGTTGATAGTTTTGATAATCCTTACAGTTATACCGAAACATCCTATAAAGGAACGTACTGGGCTCCGTATATAGCTCCCAAACTTTACCTGCCGATAGCATATGACGATAAAAAAGACAGGGCTAAATATATTTTTATCGAAAATAGGTTTTCATATACCCGTATCAATCTGAATAAAGCAAAAGGGATGGATGCCGCTGCCCATAAATATCGCCTGACATATGAAATAAGGCTGGGATATCAGTTTCCGATAGATGACAGATGGGCTATAAGTTGCTGGGTGGGATATAACACATTTGATTTTTCGAAAGTGAAACCGGAGGTTATTGAATATAAAAACGCAACACCTATACAGATAGGGATAGGTTTTAATTACATTATTAAACAATAGAGGTTGGCAGATCAGATACTTCACATTATTATGTAATTGGAGCAATTAAGTTTAATTAGGAGTCGAGAGACATGGATATTCCGTTTTTTTGATTACCTATACATAGTCAAAGCAGATAAGTAAGCATAAATAGAATAAGAAAACTCGGATTTATTATAATAATGTTATCTTTGCCGCATTTTAAACCCAAAATATTGTAGATGACCAAGACAGCAATTATAATAGGAAGTTCAGGACTCACAGGCTCACAACTACTAAAAGCATTGCTAACCAGTAATGTATATGAGAAAGTTATCAGTTTTGTGCGTAAAGGGTCGAAAATATCACATCCTAAACTAATACAGCATGTTGTAGATTTTGATAATCCTGAATCGTATCAGGATTTGATAGAGGGAAACGATATGTTTTGCTGCATGGGCACAACAATAAAGAAGGCCGGAACGGAAGAGGCTTTTGAGAAAGTAGATATGCATTATCCCGTTCAATTTGCTAAAGTCGCAGTGAATAGAGGTATAAAACAATATTCGATTATTTCTTCGATCGGGGCGAATGCAAAATCCGGCAATTTCTATTTGCGGACAAAAGGCAGGTGTGAAGAAGAATTAAGGAAACTCCCGTTCCAGTCCATTTCAATATTCCGTCCGTCATTGTTATTAGGCAACAGAAAAGAATTCAGACTTGGGGAGAAACTGGGTGAATATGCCATGAAGATGTTTGGAATTTTCTTTGTGGGTAAGCTGAAAAGATATAAACCCATAGATGTGAAAAAAGTGGCATATGCCATGTTTGACATTGCCCAAAAAAATACAGTAGGCTATCATATTTACGAATCTGAAGAGATTGCCGAAATATATGTAGAGAGCCATAGATAAAAGGAATGTTATTCTCATACTATAGAAATAGCCTTGAAAATATGAACGAACAAAATTTAAACATGCTCTGATAGTTATTTTTATATAACTACTTTCCTTTTCATTATTAATTCATTATCTTTATGGGATACTTAATTTCTTGTTACCATGGAGGATAAAGACATGAAAGTCGAAATAAGACAGGAAGAAGCATGTGACTTTCCGGCGGTTTACGATATCAATCTAAAAGCATTCAACAGAAAAGAAGAGGCACGACTGGCAGACCGTTTACGCCTGAGTGAGGGATTTATACCCGAACTTTCGCTTGTTGCGATAGTCGCAAATAAGGTTGTGGGGCATATTCTGTTTACAAAAATCAGTATTATAGACGAGGGCAGATCTCAGGATAGTCTCGCGCTTGCCCCTATGGCAGTCAGCCCCGGCATGCAACGTAGAGGTGTTGGCCAACAGCTGATCCGTTATGGACTGGATAAGGCGCGCGAACTTGGGTATAAATCTGTAGTTGTTTTGGGACACACGGAATATTATCCGCGTTTTGGTTTTGTACCTACCAGCAAATGGGGAATAAAGCCTCCGTTCAATGTCCCGGCCAATGTATTTATGGCAAAAGAATTAGTTGACGGTGGTTTGTCGGATATTAAAGGTACGGTAAAGTATGCCCGAGAGTTCGAAGAACTGTAAAGGCCTATAATTCTGTCTCTATTATTTTTCTTAGCTTATCAGGAGTCAATATTTCATTTGTAAAGAATTTCCCGTTGATAAAAACACAGTAGCTTGTTACCGGGGCCAAGTGGTTTTGTGCCATTTCTTTTGTTGTGATTTGGTGTAACCGCACCGGATAGTCAGAGGCTAAAATCACAGATTCTAATAATTTTGTGTATGGTACGGTAAACGGGCATTGAGCCGTATAAAAGATATCGATACCTTGTATGCCATGTCCCATCCCTTGCCGTGCCCAATCTTTGAAACGGGGTAGGGGAGTTGACTTGTCTAAACGTTTTACTGCCAGTTCGAAAAAAGGAGGGCAACTATCGCTTATTTCATATCCATGGCGCAACATGAATGCCTTGTCGGAAAGGAATGGCTTTTTCTTTTGTCCGACAATCAATACTACACCTTTATATCCGTCTTTGAGCGCATCGGCTTCGCATTCGGCGAGTAATTGTTTTCCATAACCCTTTCCTTTAAATGAGCCTGATACCCAGAAACAGTTAATGTATAGGTATCCGTCTGCTATTATCGGTACCCACGCATTCTCTGCGGGCAGATATTCTATAAATACTTTACCCCGGGCATCCAGTTTCTTAAACCTCAGACCTTCCTGCATACGGCAACTGAGCCATTCTTTTTTAGCGGCAACACCTGTTTCGGTCGATTTACTGCTTATGGAGCAGCAGATATGTTCGATTGCAATATTTTCGGGAGACAGAGTAATTATATTCATACTTTTCTGTTTTAGAATAAGGTTAATTGTTGTTCCTTTTTCGGTTTGTAAAACTGCATCTGAGATGGGACTCCCAGCCGGTCGCTTTCGTTTGTAAATTCATCAAGTAGTGCATAATAATTACTGTTGCAACATATATATTGCTCCCCGAAAGTCTTTTCATACAGGCTTCGCATCCCCGGGAAGTCCTTGTCTAGACTGTGATACAGGTAGTCACGTGAGCCTTTTCGCAATGTTACCCCAAGCATAGGTATAATATAAGATGCTCCGGCGTCTTTGGCTTTTTGTATAATTGTTTTTACATTTTCCTTTGTATCATTGATGAAGGGTAGTAAAGGCATAAGGGTGATGCCTGTATATATTCCTTTCTCTGCCAGAAATTCGATAGCTTTGAATCTGTCGGATGATGATGGGGCATTGGGTTCCAACTTTTTTGCCAGAGCGTCATCGGATGTCGTTATTGTAATGCTTACAGCAGCGTATATTTTACTTATATCCTGCAAAATATCATAATCGCGTGTTACCAGATCGCTTTTGGTGATAACATGGACAGGGAACCTATAATTGAAAATTATGTCCATTGCATTCCGTGTTATATTCAGTTTAGCTTCTATGGGCATATACGGATCGTTCATAGAACCTGTACCGATAGTTCCCTTTGTACGTTTACTTTTCAGTTCCCCGGAGAGTAATTCGAGGGCATTCTTTTTTACAGAAATCTGTGCTATATTCCCTACACCATAGCATTCACTGCGGGTGTCACAATAAATACAACCGTGCTGACACCCTCTATACAGATTCATGTTATAGGTGAGTCCAAACATCGGGTCGCTATCCTGTAACTTCGACAAGATGCTTTTGGCCTCGGTATATTGTATCGCAGTCACGGTATGGGATTTTATTGTTTATAACCTTCCGATACAGGGACATATATCTCTGTAAGAATGTCTTCTTCCGCCACATGGTCGGGATTGTTCAGGTATTTTTCGAATGAGCTACCGCCTCTCAATTTGTAACCGCTTTGAGGTAGCCATATCATATAGATATTATAGTACATATCTAACAATTTATTGTAAGAGCCTTTAAGTGTAAAAACAGCATATAAGCCCCCGCTTAAATGCTGTACTCCAAAAGCGCCTGTGGGTTTCACCTCTTCTTCTACTGTGAAGCAGGCGTAGAAACGGCAACTTTCTGGAGGGGTTATTGTGGGGTTGTCGAAACTGAGTCCGATAAATTCAGTTGAGTGATTTAGCAGATTGTTCTTCTTGCCGAATTGCCCCAGTTTTTTCCATGCGGTGCGGTACGATTCGGGGGAGCCGTACCAATCGATAATACGAATGTAAACCAGCTTCTTGAGTTCGATTTGCCTGATATCTACCGATAATTGTATAACTTTTCGTTCACCTCTTCCAAAGAAATTGAAAGGGTCTCTGTCTTGTGCCCGGAAAGCTGAAGGTGATATGCCGAAATGCTTTTTGAAGGCCTTAGATAATGCATGTTTTGTTCCATAGCCTGTTTTGGCGGCTATTTCGTCGAGGCTGTAATGGGTCATTTGTAAGCATTCGGCAATATACTCGAGACGGATACGTTTTATGTAGCCCCTGATATTTTCTCCGATGGTAGCTTTGAATATCCGGTGAAAATGATATCCGGATATGTTGGCTATCTCCGATAGTTGTTTTATATCAGGGGTTTCGAATAAATGACGGTTGATATAATCTATCACCCGGTTTACAGCTTTATCGTACCCGTTTTGAGTTGTCTCCTTCATGCCTTATGCAGATGCCCAGCGCTTTAATGTTGGAAAATATTCTTTCATCTGAGCAATAGCCTGCTCTTTAGTTAGCTTCTGCTCTGTGTCTTTGTTAAAATCGTCGAGATATTGCACACAATGTTCTATCATTTCGTCCATTGTGATATCTTCGGTGAACTTACCGTCTTTGAAGCAATAAGTGCAATATTCGTCATTCTTGCTTTGATCTGCATTCGTCCCGAAATCTTCACTGACATTCAGCGGCATTCCACAGCTTTGGCAAAATTTTTGGTTCATAATGTTCTGTTTTAATAGTTAATAATCGTAATGCAAATAAAAGGATTTGTATGGTATGTCAGGTTATCCATTCTTGCTAAATTAGTATATTTTTCTTCTGAAGGTTAATTAAAGTTAAGCGTTATTGTTGCGATTAATCCTTTTTGCCGTTATCATATCAAAGATACAAAGAGATGAAATTCAGTATTCACCTTTTAATACTTAAAGTTATGAAAAAGTTTTTATTGGCATTTGCATTATTCATAGGTGTTACATCATTTTATAACACAGTTGAAGCCCAAAATATAAATATAAGTATCAATATAGGCCGTCAACCGGCATGGGGTCCCGTGGGATATGATTATGTAGGGTATTACTATTTCCCAGATATAGATTGTTACTACGACGTGAATGTAGGATTATTCTATTATTTCGACAGAGGAAGGTGGATCTCGGCACGTTACTTACCATACGGATACCGTAATTATGACTTATACGGACTATATAAAGTGGTGCTGAATGTACGTGAGCCATGGAGATATCATCATATTCACTACAGGGATTATGCCCGCTACAGAGGACACCGTAACCAGATCGTGATTCGCGACAGCCGTGACTACCGTTACCGTGATAGCCGCAACAACAGGGTAACCTGGTATTCCGACAATAGAAAGGAGCATAAATACAATAGCGGTCGTCCTAATAATAATTATAATAATAACCGTAAGGACAATAATTATCGTCCGGACAATAACTATAACCGAAAAGATAATAACCGCAAGGATAATTACGATAACAACCGCAATAAGGATAAGAATTACAACAATAGCCAAAGGAAGAATGATAACAAGCGTTCCGAATATGGCACCCGGGATAACCGTTCTAACAGGAATGATAATGTAAAGAGCCGTCCGTCTAAAAGCCGAGACGATAACCGAAGCAGTAAGGCTACACAGTCATCTTCGGGTAGAAGTGACTTTAGAATGGCATCGAATACAGGTTCGCAAAGAAGTAACAATAGGTAATTAAATATAGGTTTAGGTGAATGGTTTTTGTGAATGAAAGTGACAGGTGCATATCTATCAGGATATGCACCTTAATCTTTATAAAATTGAAAAGCTTATTGTATCTTTACATGTATAAATACTAATAACACAAACCCCAATAATGAGAAAATATCTACTGATTATAGTTCTTTTTCTAGGCTTTACGCAGCTGATGAAATCACAGGATAGTCTATCTGTACAATCTTTCGGGAAAGAAAATGTTGTAGGCAGATGGATTGAGGTTGAGCGTACAGAAGGAGAGAAGACAAAAGCTGCCGGAGAATTTCCCGATACGTATATATTCCGTGATAATATGGTATTCCATAAAGGTGAAGCTGCAGAAGGTGTCATTGTATTCAATATAACCGGGAAGTATGAGATGGAAGGTGATTTTATAACCATCTACTATAATAATTATCTGCTGAATAGGGCAAACAGGATGAAGCCGAAGAAAATTCTGTTTAAAGTGCTCTCTGTTTCTGATGATGAGATGCATATTGTGGTGAAAGATTATGATTATGAATATAAGATGCTATTGAACAAGCAGTCTCAATGATGCAATATATTCACTGTTCTATCGTTGATATCCATGTAAGGCTGTTAAAAATAGAGGTTTAAGTATTGTAATAATATAAAAAAACTATAGACAGACTGATCTTGTAACAGAATTATATATCTTTGCACTCTAATATTACACAATGGTCCATTACTACAAAACGATGAAAAAAATCTTTTATATTTTGTTTTTCTCTATGTTGGGATTATCCAGTTGCGTCAGTAACAGTGATCAGCCTGACGGCCCGGTAATACCAGACCCGGATCCCCCTGTAAGTGCAACAGCAGATGATCTGATAGGCTTTTGGGAAACATATTATTACCAGAAAGATATAATTTATATTTACCCGTCAGGCGAACAGCAGATATTTCCCGGTTTAAGGCTTATTGAATATGATGGTTTCAGAACAGAATTTTATCTCGATTCGAAGGATAATGAATATAGGTTTACGAGTTATAATGTGATCGATAAAGTAATCGATGAGGGAACATACTCGGCAAGTAGCGATACTGTCCATTTTAATTTTACCTATCTGGCCGGGGAACCAAAAGATACTACAACCAAACAGATTATCCGCCGATTGGACCCGTCGAAGGGAATATTAAAAACTGAAGATATTTATCCGGGAACTATTGGGAATACGGGTATGAAATTTAAAGTATTCGACATGAAAGCTAATCGGAATGTTGATGTTGCCCCAACATATACAGACGTGTCGAAAGTAATGGTTGAGTCTCATTTCGATGAATTGTCCAAAGCACCATGGGATATCACAGGATGTGCCTATTATTACAATAGTTTGTATCAACCCGATGAGACGAAGATAATGGAAGATGCCCTGCTAAAGACGAAGACTTCGTATCGATTTTACAAAAATGAGCAGGGAAGGAAATATTGTATTGTAAGTTCTCTCAATCCGAAGACGAATGAAATAGAAGATAGTGAACCCTATCCCATAATAATAGTAGATGACGTTATTTACCGCTTTTATACAGAAGCAGAAACCGGCAAAACGGAGAATATTTATATATGGGTGACAGATTGGAAAACGAAAAATGGCTCACTTACTTTTATAGATAAGAAAAACGAAAGGCTGGGGAATGATATATCTGTGATAATAACAACAGACCAATATCTTGTTCAGAGGAAAGAGTAAAATATATTAAGAGATATAGGGTAGGGCAATAATAGATATATTATTGCTCTGCTTTTTTATATACCCATTTATTTTCACCGGCAGAAAGGACAAGAGAATCCTGTGAAAGGGCATCGATATCCAGGCTTCGGAACGGGGCATCATCTTTATATAGATTCAATTCATAATTATGTATTGTAAATCTGAATGTTAGGGTGTCTTTCCAGTCTGACATGTGCTGAGCACATTTATCTCCTTCGAAAATCAGGTATGTACGCTCTTTATTATAATCAACATTTATACTGTCATAGATAACTCTGTCCACATCTGTTAATATCCATTTTCCCTGTATCAGAGAAGTATTAACCTTATCTGCATTGTAGGGCGTGCAACCGCAAAACAGGTATACTGTGAGGAATAAAGTGATAATGTAAACGTATCTGATCATAAATAATAAGTATCAGACACAAATTAACGAATAAATTCTTATTATATATGCTAATTTGTATTTGAATTAAAATGTTGGATTATATTATACATTTTTCCTACGCGCAATCAAAGATTGCTTGTGTTCCTTTTGACTACGCTTTGCTCCGTCGAACGTTGTTTGGCCGCAGACCGCAAACCGATTGTGGGTCGCAGAGGAACGAAGCACTAGCCTTTTGGCTCGTTTTGGACAATGCCACAATGAACGTTCAGACGAAACGTAGTGAAGTCGAAATTAATCCAATATTTTTATATAACAATAAAGGTTTCAATTCTTAATTGATATTATACATATACATGATAGAAAAAAAACGGATAATGAATAACATGTCATTTTTCCTGCTATATTTGCTTAAAACATAATGTATAATATGATATGAAAACTATAGGAAATATTATCTGGGTACTATTCGGCGGTTTTATGATCGCTTTGGAATACTTTATTGCGGGCTTTCTGATGATGATTACAATCATAGGTATTCCATTCGGCATTCAGTCTTTCAAGCTGGGTATTCTTGCATTATGGCCTTTTGGCAGCAAGGTTGTAGAGGATGAAAGTTCGGTAGGCTGCCTTAGCTTGGTCATGAATATTATCTGGATTATAATCGGAGGGTTTTGGATTGCGCTTACCCATTTGTTTTGGGGAATTATATTCTGTATTACGATAATTGGGATTCCTTTTGGAAAACAACACTTCAAGCTGATACATCTGGCGTTGTTTCCTTTCGGAAAAAAGATAGAATGAATCAATCAGTAAACAGTTAGCAGTCAACAGTAAATGGAGAAGACTCTGTTATCAAGAACTACATTCTTCATTTATTTTTAGATATTTAGCTGCTAACTGTTGACTGCTAACTGATACTGTTATCTCGGTCTGAATCCGTCTTGTAAACTTCTCCCCCGTGTGGTAACAGAGCTTATATCCTGATACTTTCCGGGAGCATCAGCTTGTAATACTGTACACGGAAATGGACTTTCGAAGCATACAAAACGTCCGTCAGGTATTTCCGGAGACTTGCTAATATAAATGGTTGCCCCATTGTCCAATTTGTAAGGGAGAAATTCATCAGTATATAGAGTGAGTGATTTAAGTAATTCCCTGTAAGGGTATTGTCTTATGAGAATGTCGGATACAGGTCTGCTATTCGCTTTTGGTGTTTTTAAGTCAAACATATTGTAAAACTTAATAGAACGGCTTACAGCCCAGTATGCCATAAGAAGGGAAAATGCAGCAGTAAGTATCGTGCCCGTTTTAGGATATAGTTTTTCTTTTCTAGTAGAGAACAAAAGATAGCATATATAATATATAACTGCAAACAAGATTCCTCCTATAAAGCGTGGGTCGGGGCCTCCCCAATACCATACTCCTATTACTGCTAACAATATGAGATACACGAAATATACGTTCTTATGCAAATACTTCTTTTTTAGGAAGGAATAAATGACTACAACAGGAGAAAGCAGGATAGGTGCTATAAAAATAAGATTCATTCCCCATCGGTATATTCCATCAAAGCTGTTTAATTCAGGATGGGTAATTTGCCAGATCACATCGTTCAGAGCACGTATTCCGCACGAAAAAATAAAATCTTTTTCTTCTGTGGCTACAAAGGCAGGAAGTTTCCAGTCGACAGTAAAAATGTCTATTTCGTGAAGCGGGAAAATCAGATAGCCCGAAGTAATAACATTTCGGATAAACCAAAGTCCCAGTATTACCATAGGTACAAAAGTAAGGAATAAGGCTGTCCTGTATTCTTTGTTCCGAGCCAATCGGACAAGTATATATAAAGAGATGAGGCCAAGCGGAATTATGGTAAGTTTGAATGTAAATAAGGTTATGGGAATAATAACAAAAAACAATTTTTTGTTTGACAGGGAATTCGGATATAATAGCAGTTTAGCTATCAGGTATAAGGATATTATGTTGGGTATGGCATCTGTAGACGTTGCAGCTAATGAATATCCGAATGTAAAGATATATCCTGTTATTATCAATAACAGTAATATATGCTTTATTTCATAGCCCGATTGTATAATTCTTTTTATTGTCCAGCATATTACAGCTATCAATACCAGCACCTGCAAACTATACACTCCTTCGCCGAATATGGTCCGAAGGCTGAAAATTGCTGATAGCAAGAGGTAATTGGAATTGAAGCTAAATCGATGTTCTATATTTCCGAGTCCGGGAACAATTGCAAATTCCTCATTCCACCGTATATTTTGCTGATGGTAAAGCAGGGAGTCGAATACACCTACCTGCCAGATGATAGCAATCATCAGACTGATTATAGGTATAATAAAAATTGCCGAATGGAAGATGGATAGACGTGCAAAGCTTGATCTGACTTTCCGGATAACTGCCAGAAGATGATTCTTCCTTACAGTCCAGTATATTAAACATGCTATAAGAAGTGCCAGTAATATATAATGATTGGAAGGCAACCAGAATGAAGTAATGGATAGAGGGATCAGGGTAAAGCACATCCCGAGTAGGAATGTATCTGTAAGTCCATATTGTTCATTTTGTTTGCAAAGTCTGTTGTGTAAGGAAACAAAAATGTCTCCCATAGAAAGGAAAACCACCGAAATAGCAATCCATGATATAGTTATAGCGAGCATCTTCGACTAAATTTGACTACAAAGATACGAATTTTCTCTTACATATTCTTTATTGCTGATAATCACAGACAAAGAAGAAGGTATAGTCTCCTACAGTTTCACTGTCTACATTCAGCCATCTGATATTATTTTTGGCTGGAGTGGTTCTGGCTATTCGCTTTCCTGCAGAGTCATAGTCCTCGACCGATAGTATTCTGAATCTTTTGTTTGTACACTCATACAGGCAGTTGTAGATACAGTAACTGAAATCGTTCCATTTATCGGCTTTTTCAGCTTTTCCCATTTTAGTATATTCTGCTCTGATTTTGTCTACATACAGCTTTTTGCTTTCCGGTGTTATATAAACCCTTTTCTCACAGGCATAAGCTACAGCTCCCTCGTGTCTTATGCTAGCCGTATCTGTATATATTTCCACATCTTCGGCTACTGCGATGTTGAACCATCCTTCAGGCTTTGCTTGCACACTACTTGTAGTTGATCTACAGCCCGATAAAAGGAGGATAAGACTTGAGAGGAAGACGATGTGTTTCATACGATAATTTTGTTTTTGATGGATGTATGGAAACTCGCATGGCAAAATTTTTATCTACAAGGTAAATTGTTCATGGCTATGCCGATTTTGCAATTCATGCTCATTTTCATATATTCTATTATTGTTTATAGTTAATAACAAAGATAAGCTATCAGAAGATTATATATAGGTAAAAAGCATGATATTTTTCAGGAAGTTTATCTATATGATTAGAGCTGATAGTCCTTAATTCTTTGATGTATTGATAGGTCCACTGACATCCAAAGGGGCAAAAGTATACAAGATACAAATCGTTAACTGATGGCTGCTAACTATTTACTGTTAACTGAAACAAGTGTAACCTTTGTTACTTTTTGAAGAAAGGTACAAGTAGACGAGTTGTTCACTGATGACTGTTTACTGTTAACTGATATATCTGTTACTTTTGTTACCTTTTTAGGTGTGTCTGATGAATTTTTATCTGTTATATTTCTGTTTATTAATTACTTATATGTGTTGATTGACGTTGTGTATAAATTTTTTGAAAAAAGTTTTCATTTTCTATTGTATATTTCAAAATATGTAATATATTTGCAGTGTACTAATAAACTAATACACTAAAATGTATGATAAAGATAAATGACTTAAGCTTCTATTATAATAAGAAACGGCCTGTATTCGAGCATGTTTCTTTTGATATGCAAGGGGGTATATATGGTCTGTTAGGTGAAAATGGGGTGGGTAAAACTACTTTACTGCATTTAATCAGCGGGTTGTGTTTTCCGAAGCATGGTAGCTGTAAAGTTTTTGAGTATGAATCTGCATACAGGAATCCGGAGATGCTGAAGCAACTTTTTTTCTTGCCGGAGGAGTTTCAGGCTCAGAATATGCTCATAAAAGATTTTATAAAGTATAATTCTTCATTCTATCCTAATTTCAGTGAGACGCAGTTCGATGTTTATCTTAACGATTTTCATGTGGAGAAGGACAGGAAGATGGCTGAATTATCTTTCGGGCAAAAAAAGAAAGTAATGATAGCATTCGCTCTTGCTCTTAATACACCAATTACTTTGCTCGACGAACCTACCAATGGTCTGGATATTCCATCAAAGGCGCAGTTCAGAAAGATCGTTGCTTCGGCTTTTGAAGAAAGTAGATGCATCCTGATTTCTACCCATCAGGTGCGGGATTTGGAAAGCCTGATAGATCCTATTATTATATTGGATCGTAATCAGGTCTTATTGAATAACTCGGTAGAAGAGATCACCCAAAAACTTTTGTTTTCGTACACATCAACCAAGCCGGAAGAGGCGCTTTATTGCGAACAGACAATGCAAGGCTATGCGTCTGTACAGGTAAATGAATATAAAGAAGAGAGTACCTTGAATATAGAGACTCTATTCAATACGGTTGTAAGTAATAAGGCGAAGATTAAGGAATTGTTTAACTCTAAAAAGTGATAGGATGAATGCAGTATTTAATATAAATCGTTTTTGGGAACTGGAAAAACGTAACTTCTTCTTGTCGAGGATGCAATATCTGTATATCGCAGGTGGGCTCGCAGGTCTTTACTTTTTGTCTATGCTCTTGAATGTGTTAACAACTGATAGCAATTTAATTGCATTGATATATCTGATAGCTGGTACAATTATAATTGGCGGACCTTGTTTCTTCGAAAAGTCGCGGGGAAAACATTCTAGCATTTTCGATTTCACATTGCCGTCATCAACTTTCGAGAAGTTTATAAGTGTTTGGATTAAATATGTAATTGTACTACCGTTAATGATATTCATATTATTGTCATTGCTGGATATTATAACAGGTTTTATTCCGGTGGAAGGAGTACAGGCGCATGCAAAAGAAATGGTATTGACCGAACATCTTTATAAGCCAAAAGTTCTGTTTATGATGTTGTTTTTTCAATCTATATTCATGTGTGGATATTATTACTTCAAAAGGTATTCTTTCGCTAAAACCTCGGTAATTCTATTGATATTGTTTATAGTGCTCATATTTGCGGCAATAGTAATGATGCACTTGTCTATGGAGCATGGCAATATGACATTTAACCTGAATAGTAATCAAGAGCAAGCTTTTAGTATAGGTTATGACACAGGGCGTTCGATAGGTCTTATGGCTTTTACCACCGATGCTATAGTCAGGGCTTGTAGTATTATTATAGATATTGTGGTATCTGTAGGTATGTGGACTGTATCCTTTTTTAAACTGAGAGAAACAGAAATTTAACATTATGGATTTTAAATCAAATAAGCCGATATATCTGCAAATCGTGGACTTCTGTTTTCAGAAGATGCTGACCAACGAATGGGCAGAAGAGGAGCGTGTTCCCTCTGTCAGAGAGTTGGGTACAATATTGCAGGTCAATCCCAATACAGCCATGCGGGCTTTTGAATATATGCAGACAGAAAATATTATCTATTCAAAACGTGGTATGGGATATTATGTAGCAGAAAATGCCCGTAAACAGATACTGAATCTTCAGAAGAAAGATTTCTTCGAGGAAATGCTTCCTGAAACTTTCAAAACTATGGAATTGCTGGATATCAGTATAGATGAGGTGGTTGATAGGTATAATAAGTCAAAAGGATAGAGATATTATGAAAAAATATGCAAATAAAATTTTAGCCGGTATGATAGCAATCGTTGTAGTATGTATAGTTGTTATAGTATACAAACTTATTGATGTACTGACAGCGTCTCTGTGATAGGATATAATAAGGGAAGTGACGAGTCCTCAATACTATAAAAATACCCATTCTTAACAGATAAGAATGGGTATTGGTTTTTATTTCTTGTCTTTGCTTTCTTCGGTTTGTTTGCTTTGTTCTTTGGTCTGAGTACTGCTTCTTGACTATGTTCTATTGCTGGTGCCATAAGATGGCCGCTCTGTTCCTCCCGATGAAGGCCTGCCGCTATTACCTGGTTTATTATCCTCCGAAGGTTTAGTCGTAGGGCGACCAGAATTGGAGGTGCTATTTCCTGGTCGGTTTGTATTTGATGGCCTGTTGCTTTCAGGTCTGTTCGGTTGTGATGGACGAGCAGGCTGAGACGGTCTGTTCGGATAAGTAGTGTATGGTGGACGTGGTGCAATTCCGGCAGGAGGAACGTCTTCATACATAAAGTCATACCGGGATAATTGTCCATTCCAGAATTCTATCGCGTAGGCCTCATTTCTGTAAGTATAATACTCATATACATCTTGCCGTCCGTCTTGAGTATAAGTAGAAGATAGTACTCGTATTGGTTGTCCCATTATCTGGTTTACCTCATTTTGGGTCATTCCTATAGATAGGTTTGAGACATCCGCGAGCCGCATAGTGCCACAGGCTGAGAATAGTAGAATTGTAAATATAGCGATGAATATCAACTTTTTCATAACAGTTCTTTTTAGTAGTTTGCTTTCCTATTAGAACATAGAAAGTAATGAAAGGTTTAATCTGGGCTGTATAAATTATGGGATTTCCTATTTTCCTTTTCCGAAATATACAACCTGTTTCACAACTGCATTTGTTATACGTATAGATGATATTAACCGGCCTGTATTTTCAGAGAATACATCCACATTCCACACATGTGTAGAGCGACCTTTGTGTTGGATTACCCCTTTTGCACGAACAGTATCTCCTACATTAGCACTCGATATATGACTCGCACTTATCTGCATACCAAAGCATCGTTCGTCAGTTGCACATATGTTATTTGAACCTGCTCCCGCCAACGACTCGGCAAGGGAAATAGTTGCCCCGCCATGCAATACACCCATAGTTTGGGTCATCTGTTGGGTGACGGGCATAATCGCTTCAAGAGACATTGGATCATCAGATTCTATGAATGTGATGTTCAATGTCTCCAGAAAGGTATTCTTTATTCGCTCTTGTATATTGTTAGTATCGAGCTTCATTCTTTTTTTAATTCTGTCCTACAAGAAAACCGTTCGCGACAATAGCTCCGTCTCCTTCCAGTTCTACTATATAAGTCTGGGTTGGATCCATTATGCCTTGTATAACGGTGATTTCTACATAGTCTGTACTTGTTACATTGTAGAAAAGTGCAAATTCACCTATCTGGCAACGTTTTACATCAGTATATTTTTTATTCGACATAGTGAGTTCAGGATCGACGGATACCCAGCCTTTTTCGGCAAGGAACGGACAATCGCTAGTCATGGTAAGTTGTACTCCGCTATTAAGGGTCACACGGACAAGTCGGCTATACATTATTTTGCTTATGTTTTTTACCTTCTTTTCTTCATATACTTTATCTTGGGTATTGAAAGATAAAACAACATCACCAACTTCTAAGTTTTCAATATTCTTTTTCTTATCGTCGAACATCGTTATTTTTGTGCCCGCAGCCAGACTACTGCTTTGCGCAACCATACTCACGCTGAGGATGAGAAAACAGGCCAGTGTGAAAAGGAAGAATCTGATTTTCATATTAATTTCGTTTTTCTATGTAAAGTTTTATGCAAAGATAGAAATATTTTGCAAAATGCCTTTGGCTAATAATATATATCGACAAATATAATTATAATATACCAAAACATTACTCTACAGTGACAGATTTTGCAAGATTACGCGGCATATCTACATCTCTGTTTTTATTCACAGCTATATGATATGCAAGTAATTGTAGCGGGATCGAAGTTAATAGCGGATCAAGACACTCTTCTGTAGCCGGGATCTCGATATAATGGTCGGCCAAAGATTTCATAGTCTCGTCCCCTTCATTGATAATGGCTATGACTCGGCCTTTACGGGCTTTTATTTCTTGTATATTACTGACTACTTTCTCGTAGATGGCACTATGAGTTGCAATTGTTACTATCGGCATTTCGTTATCGATTAAAGCAATCGGGCCGTGCTTCATTTCAGCCGCAGGGTAACCTTCGGCATGGATATATGATATTTCCTTCAGCTTTAAAGCCCCTTCCAGTGCAATCGGGTAATTGTAACCGCGGCCTAAATAGATAAAGTTCTGCGCATAAGTGAAGATTAACGAGAGTTCTTTTATTTTGTCGTTCAATGTAAGAACACGTTCTATCTTTGCCGGTATACTTTGAAGTTCTTTTATTACCTTCAGGTATTTATTGTCCGGTATAGTTCCTTTCTCCTTAGCAATAGCAAGCGCCATCATTGTCAATACAGTAACTTGTGCTGTAAATGCCTTTGTGGAAGCGACCCCGATTTCGTGTCCGCAATGTGTATATGACCCGGAGTCGGTGTTGCGGGGAATGGATGAACCTACCACATTGCAAACTCCATAAACAAATGCCCCAGCCTTACGCGCCAAATCGATAGCCGCAAGCGAATCGGCGGTTTCTCCCGACTGGGAAATAGCAATAACAATATCATCAGGGCAGATTACCGGGTTACGGTATCTGAATTCAGACGCATATTCCACTTCTACCGGGATACGGCAAAATTCTTCGAACAGATATTCCCCTATCAATCCTGCATGCCAGGATGTACCACATGCTATAATTATGATACGCCGCGCATTAATAAATTTGTCTTTATGATCAATAATGCCCGAGAGGGTCATATGTGTACCTTCGATATTGATCCGTCCACTCATACAGCTTTTTAATGTTTCGGGTTGTTCGAATATTTCTTTCAGCATAAAGTGTGGATAACCCCCTCTTTCCAGCTGGCTGAGGTTCATTTCCAATTCTTTAACTTTCGGAGTATGTTCGATATTCGATATGGTGACTATTTTGGGTTCTTCGTCCCTTTTGATAATGGCTATTTCTTCATCGTCGAGATATACAACTTTCTTTGTAAATTCGATAATTGGTGATGCGTCGGAACCTATAAAGAATTCTCCCTCACCTATTCCGATTACCAGGGGACTGCTTTTGCGGGCGGCGATGATCTGGTCGGGATTTCCTTTTTCTATTACAGCGATAGCATAAGCTCCGACTATCTGATTTAGCGCAATCTGCACGGCAGAGAAGAGGTCGCAGTGATTTATCTGTTTTATATATTCGATCAATTGAACCAATACTTCTGTATCGGTGCTGCTATGGAATGAATATCCGTTTTTTATCAGTTCGGCTTTTAGAACAGCATAATTTTCGATAATACCGTTATGGATAAGGGCCAGTGATTCTGATTGGGAATAGTGGGGGTGTGCATTGGCATTACTTGGTTCGCCATGCGTTGCCCAACGTGTGTGCGCAATCCCGATTGTGCCTGTTGTGTCTTTGTCGCGGGCATATTCTTCAAGGTCTTGTACTCGCCCTTTAGCTTTATATACCGAGAGTTTATTTTCTTCGTTGATGATAGCAACTCCGGCGCTATCGTAACCTCTGTATTCAAGCCTGTGTAATCCTTTAATTAAAATTGGATAGGCTTCCCGAAAACCAATATAACCTACTATTCCGCACATATATTTATATTTTTTTTATGCAAAGATAAACAAAAAGACTTTTTTTTAACGTTAAGTTGTGTGTTTAACAACTTTATTCTATTTTATTTCATGTTTTTTTATCTTTGTGTTATTTGATGTGGCTTCTACAGACTAGATTTATAACCTGATATATTTAATCTTGACACATCGTCTTACTCTTTTTTATTTTAGCCTGTGTTGGCAATTTATAGTTAAAAGGTAACAAAGGTAACAGATATTTCAGTTAACAGTAAACAGTTAGCAGCCATCAGTTAACGATTTGTATCTTGTATACTTTTCCCCCTTTGGATGTCAGTGGACCTATCAATACATCAAAGAATTAAGGACTATCAGTTCTAATTATATAGATAAACTTTCTTAAAAAATATATTCATATATTTGCTTAACCGGGTTATCCTGCTATTTTTGAACGGAACAAAGAATATATCTAGTGAAGAATATTTATAAATCAACACGTAACGGAAAATAAAGTTCTTTTATAACTTTATTTTGTATTAAATAATTCTTACGGCAATTAACACGTTAGTTAATATGCAAAATAAATATATAATGATACACAAAAACTTGATCCTTATAATTGTTTTAATTCTCAACTTTTCTACGCTTTCGGCGCAAAACGGAGTGTCGGTAAAGCTAATTCCGGTAGAAGTCGAATTGTCTAATGTTATAGCACCTCAATTTCCGGGAGGAGAGGCTGAATTGTATAAGTTTCTGGAGAGTAATATCAGGTATCCTTATCTCTTGGTAAAGATAGATATGGAAGGTGACCTCGACATAAAGTTCAATATAGATAAGAACGGAGTAGTGCACGATGTTGAAATAATGAGGGGATTTGATCCCGTTGCCGACGATGAAGTAATACGTGTGGTGAAAGCTATGCCCAGATGGATTCCGGCCTCCGTTTCGGGCCAGCCTGTAAAAATGGAGCAGAAATTGACTGTCAGTTTCAAGGCCGATGAAGATTTGAAGAAGAGAGCAAAAGAACAACGGAAAAAAGAAACGAATGATAATTTTTATATTGGTTCTCTCATAATAAATGAGACGGGTGCATCCGAAATTAATACCGGAGAGGTTGCCCCTGATGTAATTAGCCAATCAGACACCTTGTTAAATCGGTCGCCTCAGTTCCCCGGTGGAAAGGATGCTTTAGAGGCATATCTGAAGTCTAATCTGAAATATCCTAAGCGGGCTATTCAGATGGGTATAGAAGGGCGGGTTATATATAATATATTAATCTCGGAACAAGGGGAGATATCCCGGATAGGCCTATTCAAAGGTATATTCCGTGATTGTAACGAAGAAGCATTTTACCTGATAAAGAAGATGCCTAAGTGGATTCCCGGTCTTAAAGATGGTAAGCCTACACCGATGGAAGTAATGCTACCTATTCCTTTTGTATTACCGAAATAATTTTTTTCTCGGGAAGAACGAACTTTTCAGATGTTTCTTTGTTTTATGTACTGTAACTATTATAATAACAGTATATGAAGATATTAGAAAGAAATACAGATTTAGGGTTGCTTATCCTTAGGTTGAGTATAGGGGTATTGATGCTGATGCATGGAATAGCCAAATTGATGCATGGCGCAGGTGGTATAGAGCAGATGCTCGAAGCCAGTGGGCTGCCGGCTTTTATTGTTTATGGTGTATATGTAGGGGAAGTAATAGCTCCGTTATTTATTATATTGGGTTTAGGTACACGTGTAGCAGCTGCTATATTCGCCTTCAATATGATAGTAGCGGTAGGGATGGCGCATGGTGCTGATCTGTTTGCTCTTAGCGAAGCAGGGGGCTGGGCTATCGAGTTGCCGGCTTTGTATTTCTTTGGTGCAGTGGCTTTGGTATTTACCGGTGGTGGTAAATATGCTCTTAGTAATAAGAAACTTTGGGATTAAAATTTGTAGTTATTGATATATTGCGGCTGACACATGATGTGTCGGCCGTTTTTGTATCTTATAATAGCTTAAAATAAACATTATTTACTTAAATTTGGATTCGGATTATTCGCGATAATCACTATGGGAGAAACAATCTATTATTGCAAGAATATTAAAACACGTATCCTGGTAAAAGATGTAATAAATGCCTTCTCTGATAATGAAAAAATAAAATGTTAAACATAATTCCATCTTCCGTGTTAAATATATTGAAAATAGAATCGCATAATTAATTCTTATAACCGATCAAATCTCTGTATTGTTATGACTATAAAAGAAAAATACTGGCAATATTCTCTGATTATTATTATCCTTTTTATGGGAGTGATTCTCTTTCACTATTTTTCACCGCTTTTTAGTGGAATATTGGGCGCATCGACTGTATATATTCTGGTAAGGAAGCAAATGTTTTATCTGACCGATAGGAAGAAATTCGGAAAGAATTTAGCAGCTTCGCTTATATTAGTTGAGGTGGTTATGTGTTTTCTTATACCTCTGGCCATCGCTGTGTGGTTACTTATTGAAGAATTGCAGGGGATAAACTTAAATCTTACCTCTTCGATAGAATCTGTCCAGGAAGTAATAGCCATGGTGAAGGAACGCACGGGTTACAATATATTGAGTACAGATAACCTGGTGAGCGCTGCCGCCTATCTGCCTAAGATCGGACAGATACTTATCGGTAGTGTGAGCAGTTTTGCCGTCAATTCGGTAGTAATGTTATTTGTTCTCTATTTTATGTTGATCGGAGGTCCGCAAATGGAGGCTTACCTGAATGACTTATTACCATTCAATAATGAAAATAAGAAGGATGTGTTGCGCGAAATAGATGTAATGGTAAAATCGAATGCCATAGGTATTCCTTTGCTGGCATCCATACAAGGTATTTTTGCGACGCTCGGTTATATCATCTTTGGAGTTCCCGATCCTATTCTTTTCGGGTTTCTTACATGCTTTGCCACTATTATTCCTATCGTGGGAACTATGTTTATCTGGTTGCCACTTGTTATTTATATGGCTATTACCGGGGATTGGTTGAATGCGATCGGCCTGACGGCTTACTCATTGGTTGTTATTTCTAATGTCGATAATCTGCTACGCTTTATCCTTCAGAAGAAGATTGCAAATACGCATCCGCTGATTACCGTATTTGGTGTTGTGATAGGATTGCCCGTCTTTGGGTTCTGGGGTGTTATCTTTGGCCCGTTGTTCCTGTCAATGTTTATACTGTTGGTCGATATCTTCAAACGTGGCTATCTCGACAGTGGTAAGTAGGGATTTTTCTTGAGACATATACATTTTAATATAACCAGTCATGAAAAAAACACTGTTTCTGCTTATTGTAAGCATCATATTCTGCACAAGCGTATTTTCCCAGCAGGCTTTATGGGGAGGCTCTGAAGTTGTTTCTCCGGAGGTACATGGAAACAATACCGTAACTTTCAGGTTGCATGCACCTAATGCAAAGGACGTTAAAATATCAGGAGATTGGCTGCAACAGCCTGTGACTATGGATAAAGATGAAAAAGGCCTTTGGTCATATACGACCGGGCCGCTTCGTTCCGATCTTTACAGTTATTCTTTCTGGGTAGATAGTTTGAAGACGGATGATCCAAGCAATGTTTATATCAACAGGGATGTCTCCACCCTTTCCAATATATTTATAATTGGAGGAGGAAACGGTGATCTATATAAGGTAAATAAAGTTCCTCACGGTTCCGTGACACGCCGGTGGTATTCTTCTCCGGGAAATGATATGGAGCGCAGGATTACAATCTATACGCCTGCCGGATACGAAACCGGTAACGAAAAATATCCGGTGCTGTATCTGCTTCATGGCATGGGGGGTGATGAAGAGGCATGGATGGCTCTCGGTCGGACTTCCCAGATACTCGATAATCTGATCGCACAAGGTAAAGCAAAACCGATGATAGTGGTAATGACAAACGGGAATGTTGCTCAGGAAGCAGCACCCGGAGAATCGAGCCTTGGCTTTTACAAGCCGTCTTTCATGCTTCCGCACACAATGGATGGAAAGATGGAGGAGACCTTCAAAGATGTGATACGTTTTGTGGAAGACAGTTACCGGGTTGTAAGCGATAAATCGGGTAGGGCAATAGCGGGCCTTTCGATGGGTGGTTTTCATTCCTTGCATATTTCCCGATATTATCCCGATACGTTCGATTATATCGGTCTTTTCTCTCCTGCGATTAAGCCGCGGCCGGATGTAGACTCTCCTGTATATAAAGATATCGATACTACGCTGGAAACTCAGAAGAAGAATGGGGTAAAGCTATATTGGATTGCTATAGGAAAAACGGATTTCCTATATAAGGATGTAACCGATTACCGTGCTAAACTGGACAGCCTCAAATTCAAATATACTTACCATGAGAGTGAAGGCGGGCATACATGGAGCAATTGGCGTGATTATATGATAGAATTTATTCCGCAACTATTTAAATAGGTACTGTGAGTAGAGATCAATAGGTCTGTGACCTAAAAAATAAGGCTTGAGATTCTCAAGCCTTATTTTATATATCTAAACTTAATACTATATTAAGCTTTTGCCTTAGCTTTGGCTTCAATGTCAGATAGTTCGTTCGCTAATTTTCCTGCTACATCGGCAGTCACTTCATTGATCTTTTTGGTACCTTTTCTTACTTCTTGTCTTGCGCGTACTCCGGCGCGTAAGGCTTTGCTCTTGCCTACGACAAGGGTATGGTCCAATTCTGCTTTAGCTTTACCTGTAGCATTATTTACTCTGGTGCGCAATTCTTCGCGGGTTTCTTCATCCGATAATTTAAGCGCTGCATACACTCCCAGTGCACCGACAGCAAGTCCCAATATAAAACCTTTCATAATGATATCTATTTTATGAATTAGTAATTTTCTTATTAACAAATATAGGATATTTATTAAAATAACAATCAAATAAAGGCTATTGTTTATCCTTAAATAACTAAATTGTTAAAAAAACATTTAGGGTATAAGTCTTTATCAATAAGGCTATATTATATGATCAATATAGAATTATAATAGCCAGACCTATACCAAGTATTATGATGAAAATGGCTCCTGTCGCTGTCAGGACGCGGGCAGTCTTCCGTCCGAACATATTAACCAATCCATCGATTTTTTTCAGATTGTATGTAGTTGTATTTACGTCTCCAAACATCCAGTTCCAGTCGAAAATACATGCCAGAAGAAAGAATATTCCTATTGCTATACAAAAAAGAGGAAGTATAACCGGATATTGATTGTAATAGTCTTGTACTGTGTCTTTAAGGTTGTCCATTAGGGGAAATATCTATTATTTCTTTTTGCTAAAAATACTGCTAAATAAGGGAAAAATAAGTATGATGGGAACGAATTTTACAGGAAAATCGAAAAAGAAATGAGCTATGGCAAATCCTATCATCAATATAATAGTAATAAGAAGTGCCCACTGCATCAACCCCCAATTTCTATTCTCTCCCTTTTTATCGTTCATTTTTATTCTTACTATAGCTTTTTGTACAAAACTAGCAAATATTCTCTTGCAAATATATTTTTCTCGATGGAATGCGTATTTTTAATCTAAAAATATATTTATAATCCAATATTTTACTATATTTGCTGTTGTGATTTATTTTTATACCGAATGGCACAGTTGCTAAGTTAAAATTTAAAAGCGGATAGTATGGAATTTAAAGACAGGTTGAAGCATTTATTGGAGAAAGAGGGCGTCACCGCTTACCGTATCTGGAAAGATACAGCGATAACTAAGGGCACAATCGCCAATTATATAGAAGGTAAGACGAATCCCAATAAGTCAAATATTGCCATCTTGGCTGCATATTTTAAAGTAAATGAAGAGTGGCTTGCCAGTGGGACAGGTTATATGAACCGCCCTGAAAAAGTGCGGGGCGAAGAGCCATACCTTACCACTAAGTCGGGATTGAAGTATTACGAAATGTCGAACGGGAAGTACCGTATGCGTGTACCTTTTATTCCTGTAAAAGCCTATGCCAAATATATCGACGACTGCCGCGACGTGGAGTATGTAAGCGATGAATTCGAAGAATTTGACTTTATTGTAGACAAGATAGGGCATGGCCGCTACTTTGCTTTTGAGATAAAAGGTGATAGTATGGACAATGATTCTAAACGCAGCCTCAGTAATGGCGATATTGTCCTTGCCCGTGAGTTGGGCAAAGAGCATTGGCGCAACAAACTGCATACCGAAGATTTTCCGAACTGGGTAATTGTACTAAACAACACGATACTCTGCAAGCAAATAATAAGCCAGGATTTGGAAAAGGGTACTATCGTTTGCCATTCCCTGAATCCATCACCGGAATATACCGATTTTGAACTGAAGCTCGATGATGTCTGTCAGCTATGTAATATTGTGCAGCGGATGTCCAGTGCTTTTTAAAAAGAGGAATATCTATAAGGATATTTCTTGCGTGTACGCCTTTAAGTCAGGAAAGAACTCATTGTAGCTGTCGGCTATTTCCTTATAATGTTTTTCAAAATCGGTGAATATATGCGCATTATCGGGCAGATAAGCAGCACGCTGTTGCAGCCGGTCGAAGCTGCGCTCTATCATCCAGTTGTAGCGGTAGTTGAAAAACCAGTCCTCGCTTTTCATATACATGAACATACTGCAGAATTTTGATGGCAGAATTTCAGCATATTGCTCAATTTGCGAATAGCATTTCGCTGCGAATTCTTTCCAGCCTTCTTCCGGTTCACTCAATTCATCTAAAGCCAGAAAATGGTCGTAAGAGACATCCAGAAACGGACCTGCATATTTATGTGCCGATGATCGGAATACCTCCATTGCCCGCAAGGTAACAGGATGGCTGTCGGTGTATGCGTCAATGTGCCTGTGTATATGTATTCCATGCCGTATCCGTTCGGGATATTGTTCTATTTGTTTGCCCTTTACCATATCGGCAATCATATTTCCAATCAGTATGTCAGGGTCTCCGAACGACAGGTATGCATGTGCCAGAAAATTCATGTCTTTGTACTTTACGAATGAGACGCAAAGATAGTGTTTTATCGGGACAATAGCTCATAAAAGAACCCCTCCGGTTAAGAGGGGTTTGGAGAGGCTATTTTTATTCATGCTTCTTTTTCAGTTTGTTTACGGCTGATTCCAATGATTCGGTAGGCTCTATAATGTTGAAATCCTCCCAGAAGTTTTTATCAGAGAAATCACTGACTTTATCCGATAAGGACTGATTTTGTTTAAATGCCACTTTATTCGGTATATTGGCTACATTCTCCTCTTTGCGGTCGGTTACTACCATTTCGGAAACCACTTCGTAGTTGGTTGAAAAGAAAAAGAAACGCTTTTTCCAGTCACATTTAAAGCGAATGTCATTACGGATATAATTGAGGTAACTACGTCCTTCCCGCTCTCTATATGTCACAGTGAATGATATTTCTTCCGGCTTGAAGTGTAGTTTTGGCGGTTTTTTTATAAGTATTGCCTGTGTGGCTTTGTCGCGGTCATCCATATTCAGGCTGAAGTCTGCCCTCGAAAAAGTAAGAGTCTGTTTGTCTATGTAGTATTTTCCATTATATAAAGCATATGGGAGGATTAGGATGGGTTTAAAACTGATAATATAATGAAGCCGCTCATTTATCATCACACTCTCTTCCATTGTGTAACTGTAATAGTCCAGGGTCTCGGTGTCCAGTAAAATGTCATCCGTATTTTTTACAATATCCAGATAAACAGCCAGGGTAGGACCTCCGAGAAGTTTTACCACAAGTGTATCGCTGGGCTTCGGGCTAATCAGCTTTCTACCCTTGAATATTTGTATTTTATCTTTTCGTATGTCTTCTTTGTAAGAGGATTTATAAATATCGATAACCGCTTCGGAAATATTAATGTAATTCCTTCCTTTTTTTACCGTTTCCCGGTAAAACCCTGTCAGCAAGTTTGGATTGAGGCTATAGTTTTCTTCGATTTTTTGAATAGCTACTTTTACCAGTTCGCGCGGATTTGTCGGGTGTACAACTACTTCCGACAGCTTGTTCTCATTTGCCGTAAGCAATATTGTCACATTGTTCATATTCCTGTCGTCGATAGGCAGTGTATAATTTATATATCCGATATGGGATATTTCTATCGATTTTGCATGGGCATCATCTTTTATTTTGATTGTAAATTCCCCATCGGCATTAGTGATGGTCCCGATATTTGTGCCCGGAACAGATACGCTTACATATTCCATTATCTTTTTAGTACGTTTGTCTTTCACTACCCCGCTTATAGAGGTATAGTCCACACCGACCTGCGTCCATAATGGAATTGCAAAAAAGAGAAACAGGAGCAATGTGGCTGAATTTGCAATAGGTTTATGTCTTGTTTTCATATTATCCAGCTATTTGGTTAACTATCAGGTTTCTGCTTATATAATATAAACATACAAGATTGTCTTAATGTTTAAATATTACCGTGAGTTGTATCGTGTTTATTTTGTTTATAAGATAGTGAAAAAGTATTAATTAAATGTAGTTTTTTATCGAAAATTATCTGAGCATGGGATAGTGCCCTTTTAAATTTTCATTTGTTAAGGAACAGGATTAATTAAAATCCTTTTATCTATAGGGGCTTAGTATTATGGCTAAGGTCTGTCTAAGAATGGTAAATAATTGATATATTATCCTTTTGGGAGACGATAATGTTACTTTTTTTACCTATATTTGCAATCAGAGGCATTATGTTTTGATAATATCGCAATATTGAACAAAAATAGAATAAGAACAAATCTTTCGGTACATCGCGGAGCAAGGCTATAACAAAACAATTTTAGAGGAATATCCAAATGGAATTATTATATCCACAGGAACATCTCACCTGCTATAATTACGAAAAAGGGGAAAGACCTACAATCGAAAAAATTAATGTAAAAAAGGGGCAAAAATGGAAAATATTTTCCATAGATAATAAAGCCTTTTTTGTACAGTCCGGCATCTTACGTTTTTCTTTTGGAGAATTTACAGAAAAAACCATTGTTGAAGGCAAAATAATGCTGATTCCTTCCGGTAGCCAGATGGATTGCTTTGCAGAAGGTGATTGTACTTTTATTATTATTCGTTTACATAATACAAAACAACTGTGCGATTGTTTTTCTTTAGATGTTTTGCTTCGGGAAAAGACTGATGATTTTGAGCCGGATTTATATTATTTAGATATAAATGAAAGGGTAGAGTCATTTCTTTCGTTTCTGGATATTTGTATGACCGATGGCTTGAAGTGTACATATTATTTCGAATTGAAAGCAAAAGAATTCTATTTCCTTTTGCGGGCCTATTACGAGAAGCCTGCTCTTTTAGCTTTTTTCTATCCCCTGCTCAGTAAGGATATTTCATTTTCTGATCTGGTTATAAAGAACCACTATAAAGCCAGGACTGTTCAGGAGTTAGCAGATATGACTCACTATAGTCTTTCCGGTTTTCAAAAACGATTCAAGAAAGTATTTGGCGTTTCTGCATATCATTGGATGAAAGATGTACGCTCAAAATCTATATATCATCAGATAAACAGTACAGAGAAATCATTTAAAGAAATAAGTGATGAGTATGGGTTTTCCTCACCTTCCCATTTTAACGACTTCTGTAAAGTACATTTTGGTACCACTCCAGGCAGAATCCGTCGAAAAAAAGCCGCAACAAAAGCCTGATTTAACAGAAAGGCACGAATTCTGAAAAAGCGGGTGTTTTTATGTAATAATAAAGGCCTATAATTCCTTACATTTGTAATGTAAATATATGAGGAAAATATATTTATTTAAATGAAAACCTGAATAGGTTGTAGTTTAACTCTATTATTGTGTAGTTTTGTAAAGTTTGTGTTAAGGTTGGAAAGTCTGCGAAGGGAATTTGCGGACTTTTTACATTTTTATATATTAAATAAAATTATTACTCTTGATTAATTTTAGAAACTAAAATTATCTCAGAACTTTTGCTTAAAGTGTTTTTCTGCAATATATCTTTATCTATAATACGAGAAGAATGGATATTTTGAACTGCATCTATTTATTATCGTATCCACAACTAAAGAGTAATGGGGGAAATCAATGTGGTACGGAGATTACATTTTTCGATGAATCTGAATAGCAAAAAGAACTTCTTCTGTCTGTGAAAAAATAAAGGAACAAAAGTTTTCAACAGAGTTTTTTATTCCATCATATTCTGTAAGATTATTATTATCTTTGTTTGGATAATGAGTTATAAATTACATAATATTTAGTGTGCATCTTAACATATAGGGATTAAAGACTTACAAACTCTGGCTATTCCTTGAAAGTAGATTTTATACAAATGAAATATATATCGGTTTTTTGCGGTTCGTCATCAGGGAATGAGAGCATTTTTGCAGAACAGGCAATGTTGTTAGGTAAAAGAATAGCCCGTAGAGGATACGGCGTTATCTATGGAGGCGCACATGTAGGCCTGATGGGTGCTGTGGCCAATGGTGCATTGGAAGAAAATGGAGAAGTGATAGGTGTAATACCAGAATTCCTCAAACAGAAAGAATTGGAGCATAAAAGAATAACCAAGATGCATATCGTAGAGACGATGCATGAGCGTAAGGCTTTAATGAGCGAACTCAGTGATGCCGTAATAGCATTGCCCGGAGGTTATGGTACTATGGAGGAATTGTTTGAGATGCTTACTTGGGCACAATTAGCTCTGCATAAGAAACCGGTGGGATTGCTTAATACATTAGGATATTACGACCCTTTGGTGGCTATGTCCGAGAAGATGATAGAGAAAGGGTTTCTGAAAGATGAATACAGGGGTATTATGATAGTGGAAGATAATGTAGATACCCTGTTGGATAAGATGGAATTATTCGTGCCCCTTAAAAATGATAAATGGTTCGAGGTAAAGTAGGACGGTAGCGACCGCAATTTAATTAACACAACTAACAAGGCAAATAGTATGAGAACAATTTTTTATATTGTACTCTTATTGCTCATTACAGCAATGGGGTATGCACAAAAGCAGGAAGGTAAGATAGGCCGGCTGCGCATCGAAAGAAATAAGAATATAGAAACCAAAAGCGGCTATAACTACTTTATGCTCGATGTAGTAAAAGATATAGATGTAGTTTATACGGAGTATGAGGAACTAGTGCAGAGGATATGGGATAATGAAGTCAATCTGGACTTGCAAAAGACCTCGGTTACTCCGCTTAAAGAAATAAATAATATCCGTACCGAAATAGTAAATATGCCGATATATCAGGGTGGGCTGGAATACCGTAACTCTGTCCTAGATTATCTGGAGGCAGTAAAACAAAAGATAGTGGTGTTGGAAAAATTTGGGAGCCTCGGGGCTGATGCCAATTCCGATATACAATTATATTACGAGACAAGCCGTAAATTTCAGGAAGCGGATAATGTTACTATAGATAAACGAAATAAGGTGAGGAGGCAGAAGACGATTTATGAGCGCACTGCCTATGTTGAATAATTAATAATAAGAATAATGGCACTAAACATAGGGGATAAGATCCCGGATATATTAGGAATAAATCAAGACGAGGAAACCGTTAAATCCAGCGACTATGCGGGACAAAAACTGGTACTCTATTTTTATCCTAAAGACAGTACCCCCGGATGTACAGCAGAGGCGTGTAGTTTTAGGGATAATTTCTCGAAGTTGCGTAAGGCCGGATATCAGATACTTGGAGTAAGTGTAGATGATGAAAAGGCGCATAAAAAGTTTATCGAGAAGCAACAGTTGCCCTTCCCGCTTATTGCCGATACAGATAAAAAGCTGGTAGAGGCATTCGGTGTATGGGGTGAGAAAACGTTTATGGGACGAAAATTTATGGGAACTTTCCGTACAACATTCCTTATCGATGAATCAGGGGTTATCGAGCAAATAATAGGCCCTAAAGAGATAAAGACAAAAGAGCATGCGGAGCAAATATTAAAACAATTATAAACAAACCAAAAGAAAGAAACTGATAATGGCAGAAGAGAAAGAAAAGAAAGCGGCGCCGAATACAGAGAAGCTTAAAGCTCTGCAAGCTGCAATGGATAAAATAGAGAAAAGCTATGGTAAAGGCTCGATAATGAAAATGGGAGATGATAAGGTCGACGAAATTTCTGTCATTCCTACAGGGTCTATCGCGTTGAATGCCGCTCTTGGAGTAGGAGGATATCCTCGTGGCAGGGTAATCGAGATATACGGACCTGAATCTTCCGGTAAAACAACATTGGCTATACATGCTATCGCCGAAGCTCAAAAGGCCGGAGGTATAGCAGCATTTATTGATGCAGAGCATGCTTTCGACCGCTTCTATGCAGAGAAATTGGGTGTTGATATTGAGAACCTCTATATATCTCAACCCGACAGTGGAGAGCAGGCCTTGGAGATTGCAGAACAGTTAATCCGCTCGTCGGCTATAGATATCGTAGTGATAGACTCTGTGGCTGCACTGACGCCAAAAGCTGAACTCGAAGGTGAAATGGGTGACTCTAAAATGGGGCTCCAGGCTCGTCTGATGTCTCAGGCGTTGCGTAAGCTGACGGCAGCTATCAATAAAACCAGCACTACATGTATATTTATTAACCAGTTGCGTGACAAAATCGGGGTTATGTTCGGTTCGCCGGAAACAACAACCGGAGGTAATGCGCTGAAATATTATTCATCTGTGCGTCTCGATATCCGTCGTATCGGGCAGCTAAAAGACGGAGATGAAGTAAAAGGCAGCCAGACCCGTGTAAAAGTAGCGAAGAATAAGGTTGCCCCACCATTCCGTAAAGCTGAATTCGACATCATGTACGGAGAGGGAATCTCCCGTTCCGGTGAGATTATCGATCTCGGTGCCGAACTAGGGATCATTAAGAAGAGCGGATCATGGTATAGCTACAATGATACTAAGCTGGGACAAGGACGTGAAGCGGCAAAGGATATGGTAAAAGACAATCCGGAACTTGCCGAAGAACTCGAAGGCTTGATATTTGCAGCCTTGCAGGCAAAAAAATAACAATACTAATAAGTATTAGATAAAGAAGTCCCGGAGAATTACTCTCCGGGGCTTTTTTGTTGCTTATTTTTTGTTGCTGCTGTTCATCACTTTTTGTACGTCTTCTGCCGTGAAAGTACCCATGATACGGATGACCGTACATTCTTCGGGCTCGTTGATGAACATTATCAGGTCTTTGAAGTTATCCTTTTCCTTGCGGGCATAAAAAGTTATATTATCGCCTTTATCCTTGATTGCCATCAGGGTCTCGTATGTTTTACTCTTTGTAAGCCCTTCAAATTCCATTCTGATGAGTTTTGCCGCGTCTTTACTCTGGCTGCTGTATATTTCCAGTTGTTCGAGTTTGCCGGCTAGTGATTTTATATCTGCACCTCCGGCGCCCACATCCATCTTCGGCATCATGTTGAGCAATGCCTTGGAGATATAGACAGTGGATATGTCCTTATTATCCGAAAGCCTGTCGAACATATTGTTCTGCGAATGCATAGTAGCAAAGCCGGCCAGGAGTAATATTGCTGTAATGAGTACTTTTATTTTCATGATTCTTTATCTTTTTTGCGATTAAGCGTTTTGTTTAATATTTCATTTGATTTGTCAAGGCTCGAAGATACTATGGCTAGTTGATCTACTCCTTTGTTAAAGTTAGAAGACAACAGTATAAGCGCGTCTTCCGCTTCTTTCAGGGCTTTCTTGTCAGCTTCACTCAGGTTTTGGGCAGTTTGTTGTTCTGGAACTACAGGCGGCTGTCCCACATCCGGCTTATTGTTCAAGTAGAATGTGACAGAAATCAGCAAGGCTATACAAGCAGCGGCACTCCCTGCCCATTTTAGCAGATGTTTTCTCTTAGCTATGGGTTTTATCTCAGTATTCTTTTCTTCTTTCGAAGCAAGTTCGTCGATGAGGTTCCCCAGTTTCGATTCTAAAGCCGGAGGCACATCTATCGGCTCTGCCTGATACATACTGAGGAAAACTTCTTTCTCATCCAGTAATTCTTCGGCTACGTCTTCACCGCTAAAATATTTTAGCAATATCAGCTCTTCTGTGGCAGTTGTTTCACCGTTGTAGAAGGCATCCAGCATTATTTTTATTTCGTCCGTTTTCATCACTGTTGTATTTTTATGAATTGTTCGCGTATCGTTTTCCTGGCCCTTGAGAGTATCACTCTAATGTTTCCCGGGCTGATTCCCGTTATCTGTTCTATTTCTTCATCCGAATACCCGTCCCAATGTTTCATTATCATAACTTGGCGTTGCTGTTCAGGCAACTTGTTTATCAGTTTTTTTACCCGTTCGGCTTCATCCTGTATTTCTATCTGTTTGACCAAAGAAGCTGTTTCGGGGATATCGGCGTCATAATTGGTATGATAATCGTTTTTTGTTTTCCGTAGATGATCCAGGCATGTGTTGCGGAGTATGATAATAGAGAAAGCTTCGGTATTTTCTATATCCTGCATATCTCCGCGTTTGTTCCAGAGTTTTATGAACGTTTCCTGAACTATGTCTTCGGCATTTGCGGCATCCTGTACAATACGATAAGCTATTCGATACAATTTTTGATGATATGGAAGAAATACTTTTTTAAAAGTTTCCGCATCCATCTATTTCTTATTCTTTGTCTGTTCTTTAACTATATCTTCCAAATCGGATTGCTCTAGTTTGCCACTCATCTTTACCAAAACGATATCTTCTTCATCCATGACAAAGATATATACATCGGATACTGTTTCCCCGTTTCTTTTAGCAATGATGCGTACATTATCTTCACCGTCCTTGACTCTTACCAGTGTAGAATATGTATCATCATCTTTAAATGAGTTTAAAGTGTTCAGTACCATATTTCTTGTGTCGGGAGCGTCCTCCTCCAATGTAACTACCTGTATGGAATCTATCTTCTGCATAAATGAGGGCATCTTCGATTTCAAATTCCCTGTCGGGTCCTGAGCCTGAGCCTGTGCCATGGAAGTGCCTAGCATGGCTTTGTCTACTACCTGACGTTGCGCCTTTTCATTTTTTGCCACTTCTTTCATCAGTCCGTCCAGCTCCTGAGCTGTTACAATATGGGTACCTGCTAATATTAGGATAAAAAATACTATAAACTTTTTCATAAATCGATTGTGTTTTACTTTGTTAAGGTCGCAGACCTATCTGTTATTATTGTATCTGCAACGTTAATAATTAGTTATGATTAAAAAATATTGGATTAAATACTTTATTTTTCCTTATATTTATTTGTCGTATTTACTTACCAGCTCGGCAATATCATTATCTTTTATTTTTCCCGAAAACCGGATTATGGTCGGATCTTGTTCGTCCATACACAATATTATCATTTCTTTGATGGTGTCTTTATTTTTCTTCACCATAATGCGTACTCCATCACTTTTATCCTTCGCATAAATAAGGGTTTCATAGCCTCCGCCGTCTTTCAGTTTATTGAATTGTTTCGCCAAATCTTTTTTCAGGCCATTATCACAAGACGATAAATCATATATTTCCATAGAATGTATCCCCCTTGCTACCGGTATGTCGCCTACACCACCAAAGGCTTTGCCCAGAGACATCATAAATTTTCCGATTTTGACTTTCTCTATATTTTCGGTTTTAGATACTTTTTTCAATAACTCATCTATATTTTGCGCCGGAGCAGCCAAAATAAAGCCGAAAAGTAATACTAAACAAAATAAATATTTTTTCATAACAGTTCCTATATAAAAGTTAGTAAATTAATAATAGATGTGCGCTTTCATCTGTTTTCAAATATTAAGACGGAACAGGTTGAAAATTTGTTACAGTAAAAAGTAAGAAAAATGTAATAAGTCATCAGTTAACAAGTAAACAAGATACAAGATACGAGATTAAAACTTGTCTACTCGTTTACTCGTCCACTTGTATCTGTTTTTGTTAAAACCTGACACATCTGACACTTTTTTTAATTTTTTCGGTTGTCATATTTTTCTTCTTTTTGTGCTCTGCTTTTCTTTTTTGTGAAGAAGTCAGGACTTTCATGTCCTTTTCTATATGTTCGTTTTTCGGAGGGTACTCTGCGATGGCCTCCGCACAGGTTTCCAATATTTCTTCCACCGGATTCAGGATAATTTCTTCTTCCGGTTCTTCTCTTTTCTCTAAAGTTTCGGGTTCACTCTTCATTATGCACTCTTTAGCGGCTTTCTCCTCCCTTCGGGGAGACGGTGAGGGTTTTTTATCCTGCCTGTCCAGCAGCATTTTTATTGTACGAAGGTCGGGAGGGCATTCTTTCTTCGTAACTGTCCTCTGCTTGAAAACAACTTTACCTGTATGTTCATCGGGGACATAAATGTCTTTTTCTACTGTTGTGTAATATCCTTCAAGTTTCTTTTTCAGCGAAGCCTGTACCATTGTCACCAGTTCGGCTTCACGGTGAGCTACCGCCTGTTCCACTTCTCTACGAAAATCGCCTTTGGTGTTCATCCAGCAATAAAATGTCTCCCTGCTGATGCCCGTTGCCTTACATACCTGCGATACAGTGAAAAACTCGTCTTCAATCAGGTTTACAATCTTTTCAGTCAATTCTGTATTATACTTCGCCATAACCGTTTATTAGTATAGATAAATGGGATTTTTATTTATACATAATTTTAACATAATAGAGGTTACTAGTACAAGTTCCCCTGGTAGGCACATTCTGTCAGTGTCTTGCTCAAAGAGCAATTGTTGTTTTGCACCGCAACTCACAGACGAAACGTTTGCGCGAGCAGGGGAGAATATTTATGTTGGAGCTAATTATCTATTATGTTGTATGACTTTTATATAAATCCAAGTATGATACGAACTATTTTGATTTAAGGAACTCAATATCTTTATCTAAACTAGTGTATAGATTTTTATATTGGGGACGAAAATATTTTATGTACCAAGGAATAATAAGAAGTATCAGGATAAGAAATATTAAAAGAGGCAGTAAACTCTTTATTAATCCGTTAAAATCATTAATCACAACCCAGACAATTCCAATTGCCCAACCATAACAGTATATAAGGGTAGATATAAACTCAACCATTTTTACATGATTAAGTTTTTGTTTAAAAGAGAAAATAGATTCTTTAATAGCAATATCACTTTTTATGCTTTGTAATAGTCGAAAACCATTTATTTCGAAAATTGTTTTTACAAAAAGAAATAATCCTGTCAGCGAAAGTGATATGACTGATTGTATTGATAAATTCAATCTTAAAATAACAAAAGCATATATCATAAGAGATGCATAAACAATTAAAAAAGAAAAGTATACCAGCATTTTCTTTTTTTGCAGATTTAGAGTTTTTAAAATTATGTTGCTGTGACTTTTCTTAATAATTTCTTCGACATCTACCTCACTCGGTGATGCATCAGCAAGGTTTATTTTCTGCCACATCAGTTTTATATCATTCTTTTCCATTTGTAAGTATTTTATTTAATTTGTTTTTTATCCGATTAATTTTAACGCCAATATTACTTTCCGAAATGCCTATAATCACAGAAATTTCTTTATACTCATATGATTCCAAATAGAGTAGAATTATCGCCTTTTCAACCTCTGTAAGATGGAGAATTGCCCGGTACAATTTATCCTTATTTTCAGATTCGAGGTGATAACTATCATCCGGCTGCCTATATTCATATTCGGTAAGTTCAACGTGAATAGGACGAATACTTTGTTTACGGAGTATGTCAATTGCAGTATTAAGAGCAATTTTATATAGCCAAGTCGAAAAGGATGATTGATTTTTAAAATTTGGATACGCTTTCCAGAGTCTGATAATTATTTCTTGATAATAATCTTCTTTGTAAGGGTTTCCATAAAAGTAAATATTACAGATTTTTTGTAATATACCTTGAGATGCATTAACTTGTTTAAAGAATTCTTTTTCCACAATTAAATATATTGAATCGTTTTATAGGTTAGTCGTATGATTCACAAAAAATATTACATTATCTTAGATTTGTTTTATCATTTGCTTTTCGGATGATTCCAATTTATGGGAAAGTACTTCCATATCTTAACAGATTTTCTCTTTTGTTATCTTGATGTAGATTTAGGTTGTTTTTGACATTAGTATACCCATCCCTTACTGACCGTTTCTATTGGAACTCCTTGTGAGATAGTAAAAACGTGTCCCGAACTTTTTATCAAAAAAACAAACCCTGAAAGTTTGATAACTTTCAGGGTTCATTTTATAGAGAATTGCTATTCTCTTATTTTGCTTTAAAGACTATTAAATCCAACGTACATAAGCAAAGTCCATACGGTGAGCCATATCCGGATGTTTAGGGAACACGCGGTATGCGAAATTGCATAATCCCGGTATTTTAGCTTCTGCATTCATCTCGAAATACAGTTTTGATCCTTCTTGCTTAACCAATTTGAATTCCTGTACCGATAAGAATTTGTCAACCTTTTTCTCAGTATCGTATTCAGTCAGTACACATTCTACTCCTAGATCACCTTTCATATCTTTCTTGTCAAGGACTACCTCTACTTTCATCTTTTCACCTTCGGTAAGGTTTGGAGAAGAAAGTCCGGCTCCGTCTTTTAAATCCTGTCCGTTGAATGTCAATTGTTCTACGGTGAATTTATCCCAGTTAGCGGCAGTGTCTTCTTTCCATGCCGCCAATTCCTTAGCCTTGGCATAGTTGTTTGCCGTAACTAGTTTAGATCGGCTTTCTTCCGGTTTATAGAAGTTCTTGATATAATCATCGATCATACGCTTGGTTGTATATTCCGGAGCGATATTGGCGATAGAGTTCTTGATATACTGAATCCATTCAGGGGAATATCCTTTCGAATTGCGGGCATAATACAATGGAAGTATCTCGTTCTCGAACATAGAGTATATTTCCGAAGCGTCCAACTCGTCCTGATATGCCTGATTGGTATAAGTGCGCTTTTCTGTCAGGCTCCAGCCTGCATCTTTACGATAGCCTTCATACCACCATCCGTCAAGGACAGAGAAGTTAAGCACCCCGTTCATTTCAGCTTTTTCACCGGATGTACCGGAAGCCTCCAATGGGCGTGTCGGTGTATTCAACCAGATATCAACACCTGATATAAGGCGTTTGGCAAGACGCATGTCATAGTTTTCAAGGAAAATGATCTTTCCGAAAAATTCAGGACGGCGCGAAATCTCAACAATCTGTTTGATCAAACCTTGTCCCGCTCCATCGGCAGGGTGAGCCTTTCCTGTATACAGGAACTGTATCGGATATTTCTCGTTATTTACAAGTTTCGACAAACGGTCGAGATCAGTAAATAACAGATGGGCACGCTTGTATGTCGCAAAACGACGGCCGAAACCAACAAGTAACGCATCCGGATTGATCTTATCCACAATATTAAATATTGCAGACGGCGCTTTCTGGTTCTTTATCCATCCTTCCTTCATTTGCTCCTGAACATAAGAAACCAAACGCTTCTTCATTGCCAGGCGCAGTTTCCATATTTCAGCATCGGGAACACTGTATATATTATCCCATATTTCATGATTAGACTGGTCGTTATAGAAATTCTTATCGAAAGTCCTCTCATATAGTTCTTTCATTTCCTTCGCTGTCCATGTCGGCATATGTACACCATTAGTTACATGTCCTACATGCAGTTCTTCGGGGAAATACCCCGGCCATACAGGCTGGAACATATGACGCGAAACTATTCCATGCAGGTAACTTACGCCATTGGCTTCAAGGCAGGTGTTTAGAGCAAACACACTCATGCTGAATTTTTCCCCGCTTCCCGGATGCTCACGTCCCATGTCTACGAAATCCTGCCATGAGATACCCAGACGAGCCGGATAGCTACCAAGATATTTTCCAAGGAGCCCTTCATCGAAATAGTCGTGTCCTGCCGGAACCGGAGTATGCACTGTGTACAGACCTGAAGCACGTACAACTTCCAATGCCTGATTGAATGTAAGCCCTTCACCTTCTATAAGGTCAAGCAGACGCTGAACATTAATCAATGCGGCATGGCCTTCATTACAATGATAAATTTCTTTTTTAATTCCCAGTTTGTTGAGTAGTAAAATACCACCGATACCCAACAGGTATTCCTGTTTCAGACGGTTCTCCCAGTCGCCACCATATAACTGGTGGGTAATAGGACGGTCATATTCACTGTTCAGGTCGATATCTGTGTCAAGCAAATACAGGCTGATGCGGCCTACATTTACTTTCCATACATTTGCGTAAATATCCCTATCCGGGTACGGCACAGCCAGTATCATCTGGTTTCCGTCTTCGTTCAATACCGGATCGAGCGGTAATTCGCCGAAGTTCTGCGGCTCATAATTAGCTACCTGCTGGCCGTCAGGAGAAATAGACTGTGTGAAATATCCATAACGATACAGGAATCCAACGCCCGTAAGGTCTACATGGCTATCACTGGCTTCTTTCAGATAGTCGCCCGCCAATACACCAAGACCTCCTGAGTAAATTTTCAATACATGCGAAAAACCATACTCCATACTGAAATATGCAACGGATGGTTTTGCTTTATCAAATTTTTCGGCTATATATGATTCGAAATTCTTAATCACTTTTTTCACTTTATCCATCAGGATAGAGTCTTTAAGAATTTCGTCAATTCTTTCGTAAGAAATTTTCTGTAGTAAGATAACCGGATTGTGTTCGCTTTTTTTCCAAAGTTCAGGATCAAATTCAGCGAAAAGGTCTGTTGCGTCGTTGTTCCATACCCACCATAGATTACGTGCCACTTTCTCTAATGGCAATAATTCTTTCGGCAGATTCACTTGTGTATACGCACTCCTCCAAGAGGGAGTGTTAGAATAACTTGCTTTAATTCTCATAAATATATTATTTAAACTATGTAAGTGACTGATAGAATTTGATGATATGTTTTCAAATTATAACGTACTCTTGTTTCCTGCTTCCGTGAATAATAAACAGGTCTGTGACCTAGATTCCTTCCTCGTTCCTTTTATAACGGATATATTTTGCGGTTTGTTTATTATTCGAAGTTACAAATATAATGAATTTGGAACGTTCTATTGTTATATATTTTGTTTAAGTCTTCCCTGCTTATTGCAAACGTTTGCAATGAGATAAGAAAATCAGGTACGGCTGGCCGCTTCGGCTAGAGCAATGCGATAGGCGTCCTCGTAGTATTGGTAGAAATGTGCCCAATCGGCCATATCTGCCCTATCTAATGCCGCCTGACGCAAGATTCTCTCCTGCTCATTACTTTTTGTCGTCATTTCGAATACCCGGTTGCAGATATCTTCCGATACTTCTATAAAATTATAATCGTCGCGGGTTATAACCTCGGCTCCGTCGTCCATTCCTTTTTCATCACCCATTTTACGCATCCAGAGTCCGAATCCGGCTAAAGATGTCGTAATGGTAGGTACGGAGAACGCAATACTCTCGTGTGGTGTATAGCCCCAAGGCTCGTAGTAGGAAGGGAATACGGTGACATCCAGTCCTATAAGCAGATCGTAATACGGCATATTGAAAATACCGTCATTCCCGTTAAGATAGGATGGTACAAAAATAATTTTCACCCGGTCTTCGGTCTTGTTTCCCATTTTCAGATAGTTGATCTGGTTCAGTACCGAATCGTGATTCATATTACGAAGCCAATGGGTGATGTGCGGATGACTGAGAGATGTACTCGGAGTCTTTCTCAATTTTAACCTGTCTTGCAGATCGGCACGGGGCCCGCTAATCCACGCCGGCACCATGATGAATGCGATCACATCTTTTTCGAGCTGTTTTATCTGCTCCAGCCGGTGCATGGCGTCGATAAATACATCTATACCTTTGTTGCGATACTCATAACGCCCGCTGGTAGCAACCAGCAGAGCATCTTCCTGTATATCGTATCCTAATAATTTCTCAGCTACATTGATAAGCTTTTTGCGGGCTGTCAGGCGTTTTTCTTCGTGTTCCTGTCCTACGGGGATAAAGTCTTTTTCGAATCCGTTAGGTGTTACTATAGGATCGCGGTGAAGTAACTGGCGGCATTCCCGGGCGGTGATATCGCTCACAGTGGTAAAACAATCTACATGCTGCGCAGCTGCCTTTTCTATTGAGTGCTTTGCTTCCATGTTCAGTTCGCGTGCCATCTGGTCGCTATCGTAAGCCGACAGGTAGTTATAAAGAGGCTTACCGTTTCCGGCTATAGAACGCCCGATAGATGTGGCATGTGTGGTAAAAAGCGTCCCCACTTTCGGCAGGCGGTCTTTTATGTATAATGCGCCCATTCCTAACATCCATTCGTTGAAATGAGCAACTACATTTTTATCCTGAAGTTTATGATATTTGTAAAAACTTTCGATAACCGCACCCGAAGCATATGCAAACATACATGATTCGTCATAGTCGCCGTAAGCATTCAGCGAATCTACACCGAACTTATGCCACATATCGCCGTATATCGCATCTTTTGCAGGGAAAAACTGATTGAAATTGACCAGCACCACAATAGGTTGCCCCGGAACATCCCAGCGGCCTATCCGGATATTTAATCTGTCTTGTTTTATTGCTGTTTTTTTCCAGTCTGCCAGAAGAGTTTTATCTTCTTTAAACCATGGACTTTCTTTCTCTGTCCACACATCCGGACCTATAAATACAACCCTGTCTTTGCATACATCCTGCATCGACTTGGCTCTGGTAGATAATACCGTATATATTCCTCCTACTTTGTTACAAACCTCCCAACTTGCTTCGAAGATATAATCCGGATTATTATTTTGTTTTGCCATATTATATTAAAGGTCTCAGACCCGTTTATTACTTTGTTAAACTTAGTAAAGACAATATGTAGCTAAATTGAAATATATATTATCAGATACACTCTTTCTCTTAGTTATACAGTATTGCTTTACGGTTTATTTTATTTAATACTTATTAATTCCTAATGCGTAAGTTTATGAGTATCTTTTTTAGTACCTTTGCCCCGCACTTTAAGGTTTCAGGCCTATTTATTGCTTATCTAAACACAACAACGCTTGTTGTTTATGATTTGGAGACAAGGCATAAATACCTCTTTGATTCAAAGGAGCACAAAGATAATAAAGATATAAACGTATAAAAAATATTTTCTTATGAGTAGCAGACGAAAACTAAAAAAAAGTATAATTGCAACGATGGAATTACTGTATGTAGACTGTCTGTTTTATAAGATATTCGTAGTCGATGCGGACAAAGAAGCAGCCGACAAAGTCATTACCCATATAGTAGAAGTCCAAAACGAATTGCTGAAGCGTGTGAATGTAAATGAAGGCAAGGATGTGAAAGGCAGAGTTAAGTCTTATTATAAAAAATTAAGAGTTGATATCCAGGAACAAACAAATACGATTGCCAAAGAAATAGCAGCTCTGGGTTGATGAAAAGTTTCAGTAATTTTATCCTCCGCCTTATAGGGTGGAAAATAACCGGGCAGACCGATCTGCCTGAAAAATGTGTTATCTGTGTTGCACCGCATACAAGTAATTGGGATTTACCGTTAGGATTGACTGTCTATAGCGCATTAGGCAGAAAAGCATCATTTCTGATCAAGAAAGAGTGGTTTTTTTTCCCTATGAATATTATTTTCAAAGGACTTGGCGGTATTCCTGTAGACCGTTCGCGAAAAACTTCACTGACTGAACAGATGTCGGAAATATATGCAAAGAGAGAAAATTTCCAACTGGCTATAACTCCCGAAGCTACCCGGAAACTGAATGCAGAATGGAAAAAAGGATTCTATTTCATTGCTTTGGCTGCTAATGTACCGATTGTTGTTGCAGCACTCGATTATGGAAAGAAAGAGGCTGATTTTAAGAAGATCCTGATGCCTACAGGAGATGTGGACGCCGATCTGGAAATAATTAAAGCCTGCTATAAAGGAGTGGTTGCAAAACACCCTCAATATTTTTCTTTAAAATGAAAAACGAAAAATTAAAAGTGAAAAATTAAGATTTAATATATTTTTCACTTTTCGTTCTTCACTTTTAATTTGATAACATATTATGCTACAAGACTGTAAGCTCAGGATTAGTCTTGTGCAATACGATATTGCATGGGAAAATAGACAAAAGAACCTCGATTATATACATACTGTTGTATCAGGTCTCGAAGGTAAAACCGATGTTGTAATTCTACCCGAAATGTGCACTACGGGCTTTTCCATGAACAGTCATAATCTGGCCGAGCCGGTTAGCGGTAATACTATAACCTTATTGAAACAATGGGCTGCAAAATATGACATTGCTGTATGTGGTAGTTATATAGCCAAAGAAAATACTGATTTTTATAATCGGGGATTTTTCATTACTCCTTATAAAGAATTCTATTACGATAAACGCCATCTCTTCCGCATGGGAGCTGAGCCTCAGTCTTTTTCGGCAGGAGGCAAACGTTTGATTTTTGAACATAAAGGCTTCAATATCTGTTTACTTATTTGTTACGACTTACGGTTTCCCGTATGGGCCAGGAATGTTGATAATGAGTATGACCTGCTTATTTATACTGCCAACTGGCCGGCTTCACGGGCAAAAGTATGGAACGCTTTGTTAACGGCCCGTGCTCTTGAAAATATGGCTTATGTATGTGGGGTAAACCGGATAGGAAAGGATGGTAACGGACTGATACACGAAGGCGGCTCAAAGGTTATTGACGCCAAAGGGGATGAAATACTCTCTCTCGGTCTGAATCTCGGTCAGCTCGAAACAGTTTGTTTATCAAAATTGGAGTTGGAGCAATTCAGGGCTAAATTTCCAGTATGGAAAGATGGCGACAGATTTGAATTAAAGTAATAGAATTATCATTAAAATATTAATTATGAAACGTATTTTAAATCCGGCGGTTCTTATAATCGCAATTATAACACTTACATTCGGCTTACAAAGTTGCAATTCGGCAAAACCGGTTGATAAAACCCAACTGGAAGGTTATTGGACACTTAAAACTCTGAAAGGTGAAGATGCTAAAACGGCATTTGCAGGAACATTGCCTTATCTGCAATTCGATTTCGCTAAGAATCTGGTCTCCGGTAATGGCGGATGTAATGGATTTACGGGAGCTTTTACACTGACAGATAAGAACGAATTTTCTGCACCTAATCTGGCAGCAACAATGATGATGTGTGTACAAGCAAATAAAGAGCCCCAGTTCTTCACAGCCCTTTCTACTCCTAACCTCATCTTGTCGTTAGACAAAGAAGGGTTACTGACTTTGTCTGAAGATAAGACAGTGATACTACAGTTCGAAAAAGGCGAAGCTCCTAAAATAGCAGCTGCTACGGATATTGTAAATGCAGAAAACTTAACCGGAGCGTGGACCCTTACGTCTATAGCCGGTGGCGATATGGCTACATTGTTTACAGGAAAAACTCCTACGCTGGAATTCACCACAGATGGAAAAGCATTCGGTAATGGAGGCTGTAATACATATCGCACATCATATACATTACAGGAAAATACAGTGACTTTTGGCCCTGTGATGTCTACAAAGATGGCTTGTCCGAGTCTGAAAGGAGAAGGTTTATTTACAGGACTTCTTGCCAGTCCACTGCAAGCCGGATTGAATGGCGATAAACTGACATTCTTCAAAGAAGGAAATGTTGTACTTGAATTTGTAAAAGGAGCAACAGAATAATTTTTTCTGTCTTATCTAATATAAAAGCGCCTGTAAGCAAAGTTTGACGCTTTAGGCATTTTAAGGATTTATATCGAATAGAGTAGGGGTGAAAATTTTTTCGCCCCTATATTTTTTTTCTACTTCAATATCACGGTCACTCCTTTTGCACCATGTGCCCCTACTACCAGCGACTGTTCTATGTCAGCCGTTTTAGATGGGCCGGAAATAAATACACCGAAGCCATAGTCATTAAAGGTTAGTTTATCATAGGCTTCATGCATATTATTTACCACAGACCTCCTGTCGAGTACGATAACCAGATATTCTGAAATAAAATATACTACTTTCTCCTTTACATTTTGCGGAATCCAGATACATCCGTTTTCGGCAACGCCTACTTCACCCTCTATTATAGCCAGGTCTATTCCATTCAGTTCGTGCGGGTTCGCCGCATTATCAGGATTAACGGTTGCAATGGTTATATCCGGTAAGTTGGAGGCTATCACTTTAGCGTCCGCATACAGAGAGCGGATAACTTTATTTATATCTTCATCATCATTCAGGATAATGGCATCTCCTCCGACAGCCTTACTTATTTCTATAAATTGGGCTATTTTATCAGGATATTGTATTCCTTCTATATCTATATCGGGCATCTCATATCTGTCGGTTATATGTTGCCTTATATTGCCTAATATATCATTTTTACTGTTCATCGCTTCCTGCTTTATTCGTTTGTACTTTTCCCTTTTTCCACATCTCGGTAAACGATTCACTGGCGAATTGTGGCAGTTCTCGTCCTTTACCCCAATCGTTTAATCCATTATATAGCATAAATCGTGGCAGGTGATTTACAACCGGTGCAAATTTCAGCCCTGTTTTGTATAAAGCCGGATGCGTGAACAGGAATTTCATGCCCCACGACATCATTTTCTTCATTTTATCCGCCTTGTGAAACGAATCTAGATTCTGTCGCCAACGGTATATCTGATCTGCCAGATCTATTTTTACCGGACAAACATTGTTGCACGAATAGCACAGCGAACAGGCCGAAACATTATCAGCGTATTCTTCCGGCGATTTCAGCATTCCCAGATTAATACCGATAGGCCCCGGTATGAAGTAAGTATATGAATATCCTCCGCTTCTCCTGTATACAGGACATGTGTTCATACATGCTCCGCAACGGATACATTTCAATGTTTGTATGTGTTCTTTATTTCCGAGTATTTCACTTCGTCCGTTATCGACCAGTATGATATGCATTTCACAGCCTTTACGCGGCTTGCGGAAGTGGGAAGTATAAGTAGTTACGGGCTGCCCCGTGGCCGAACGCGCGAGCAGACGGGTGTATACACTCAAGGCACGGTGGTCGGGTATAATCTTCTCTATTCCCATCGATACGATGTGTACTTTGGGTAGCGACGTACCCATATCCGCATTCCCTTCGTTGGTGCAGACTACTACGTCACCGGTCTCCGCCACGCCGAAGTTAGCCCCTGTCATACTTGCATCGGCTGTCAGAAATTCGTTGCGCAAATGCTGGCGGGCAGCACGGGTAAGGTATGTCGGATCACTATTATCTTTTTCGGTATGCAGCTTATCTTCGAATAGCTTGCCTACTTCCTGTCGCTTCAGGTGAATAGCAGGCATTACAATGTGGCTCGGTGGCTCGTTCATCAGTTGGAGAATGCGCTCACCCAAATCACTCTCTACCACATCGATACCTCGGTCTATCAGGTATGGGTTCAGGTGACATTCTTCGGTAAGCATCGATTTACTTTTTACCAACTTCTTCGCATTATGTTCCGAGAGAATACTGTATACGATCTCATTATGTTCCGTTGCATCTTTTGCCCAATGGATTATAACACCGTTGGATTCGGCATTACTGACAAATTTTTCGAGATACTGGTCGAGATGGGTAATGGTATGCATCTTCACCTTTGCTGCCAGTTCACGTAAGTGTTCCCATTCGGGGATAGCCATTGCCATACGGTCACGTTTCTCCCGCACCATCCAAAGGGTTTCATTATGCCATGTTTCCTGCTCTTTATTGGCAATAAAGCGGTCTGCCGCCTTGGTATGTTTCGTACTCATAGTCCCGCAGCTAAAATTTGAATAACATGAATAAACTTAACTGGAAGTTTCTCTCTGCTAACCACTCCCTGCATATGCATCAGGCATGAGCTATCGGCTCCGGTTATATATTCTGCCCCGGTAGCCATATGGTTCCTTACTTTATCCTGTCCCATACATACCGAAACGGAAGGCTCTTCGATAGAAAACATTCCTCCAAATCCGCAGCACTCATCGACTTTCTGAGGTTCCAGCACTTCGATTCCATTTACTAAAGATAGTAAATCTCTCACCTTTGAGTAACGGGGAATATTCAGTTCACTTGCCGAAGATAAATGTAATTCCCGCACACCATGACAACTGTTATGTACACTCACTTTATGAGGAAAATTGCCCGGAAGTTTATCTACTTTCAATATATCGTGAAGGAACTCGCACAGGTCATATATTTTTCCGCTTGTCCGGCACAGATGCTGTTCTTTCTGCAGCAGGCGGGGATAATTTTCTTTTACAAAAGCGGCGCAACTGGCCGACGGAGCGACAATATAGTCGTATTTGCCGAAAAGTTCTTCGAACTGTTTTGCCAAAGGAATGGCTTTGTCTTCAAAACCTGCATTTGCCATCGGCTGCCCGCAACATGTCTGATCGATGGGATAATCCACATCCACACCCAGATAATCGAGTAGCTTGTATGAGGCTACCCCCACTTCGGGATATATGGCATTTACATAGCAGGGGATAAATAATCCTACTTTCATCTTTATCTTAAAATTAGTTGATCGCTATAAAGGTAATAATATAAAAAACTCAAAGCCAGCAGACTTTGAGTTTTTTATTATTGGACTTATCAGCCTTTTGTTTCCAGATACACTACATGTGTCTGAAGATATTCTTCAAGTCCGTGTTTACCATCGGCACCGCCGATTCCCGATTTGCGCCATCCGGCATGGAATCCCTGCATAGCTTCAAAGTTTTCACGGTTGATGTATGTTTCTCCGAATTTGAGCGCTCTTACCAATTTGAATGCAGTATCCAGATTCTGAGTATAAACGGAAGATGTCAGGCCATACTCACAATCGTTAGCCCACTCTATAGCATCGTTTATATCGGAAAATTCAACGACAGGTAATACCGGGCCAAATGTTTCTTCTTGTATGATGTCCATTTTCTGAGTAGCTTCTGACAGAACTGTTGCTTCAAAGAAATAACCTTTCGTTCCGATACGCTTACCGCCACAAAGAAGCTTACAGCCCTGATTGACGGCTTTCGCAACTTTCTCTTCTACTGATTTTAACGCATTTGCTTCTACGAGCGGCCCCATGTCCAAGTCTGCTATTTCGGAAGGATTCCCTGCTTTTACGGCTTTCATACCCGCAACCAGTTTTTCAAGGAATATGTCTTTCACTTTCTTGTGTACATATACCCGTTCGGCACAGTTACAAACCTGCCCTGTATTGATAACACGGGATGCGATTATCGATTTCACCGCCAGATCGAGGTCTGCATCGTCCATCACGATAGCCGGAGCTTTACCTCCCAGTTCGAGTGAAACTTTGGTAACATTTACCGATGCAGCAGCCATTGTTTGTATTCCCGCTCCCACACTACCAGTGAGGCTTACCATTCCTACTTTCGGATTGGCTGCCAGTTCGTGCCCGATAACCGAACCACGTCCCATTATCAGATTGAATACTCCGGCAGGAATACCCACTTCTTCAACTATCTGAGCGAATACATATGCATTTTCCGGTGTTATCTGACTTGGTTTTACCACTATCGTATTTCCCGTTACCAATGCCGGAGCAGCCTTACGTGCTATGAGGAAGAAGGGAAAATTCCACGGGAGAATACCGGTTGTAACCCCGATCGGTTTCTTAAACAGGAAAATATTTTCGTGCGGACGGTCGCTCTGGATTATTTCACCTTCATATCTGCGTGCCCATCCTGCCATATATTCGAGATAATCGGCGGTGAAAAGGACTTCTACATTTGCCAGGCCTTGTGTTTTTCCTCCTTCACAAACGATTATATCAGTCAGTTCTTTTTCTCTTTTACGGATGCCTGCTGCAATCTTTATCAGATAGCTTGCTCTTTCTACGGCGGGAGTAGCCGCCCATTTGTCCTGTGCTTTTTCTGCTGCATCGATTGCCTTCTTCGCATCTTCGATTGTACCTTCGGGTTGTCGTGATATTACTTCTTCTGTCGACGGATTTAGTACATCTATCCATTTACCGGATGTGTTTTCTACAAACTTACCGTCGATAAACATTTTTAGTTCTTTCATGGTGTTTAATGTTTATATTATTAATATACAGGTATTCCAAGCCTAAATTCGGAAACTAAAATTATAAAAAAAAGAGTATATCGCATTGCAAAATTTGATATTATAGTTTCAATAAATGACTATATAATAATAAACTAAACTTATCTTTACAGCTTAAATAAACTTAACATGAAACGAATAGCAATAACGGGAGCGGCAGGCAATCTCGGCGGACTATTAGCGCAGGGGTTGAAAGATATGGATGTGTATCTCAATCTGCTGATACATAAGAAAGATATTGCCGGGAACCTGAAAGAAAAAGAAAATATATCCGTTTTCAAAGTAGATTTAGCAAACAAGGAGACATTGTGCGATGCACTCGAAAATGTCGATGTAATCGTTCATTTTGCGGGAATATTATTCAAAGCGAATCCCGAAAAATTTCTGCCTACAACAAATACGCAATACTTCAATAACCTGTTAGATGTTGCTGTCCGACAAAAAGTAAAACGCATTATCCTCATCAGTTTCCCACATGTAGAAGGTGAATGCAGCCCGCGAAATCCGGCGACCGGAGTGTTGACCGGAAAACCGGAATCGATGCATGCAAAAACACGCCTCGAAGAAGAAAAACTCTTGTTCAGGTATGGAGAGAAATATGATTTTGAAGCAGTCTCTTTGCGGGTAGGAATGGTATATGGCGAAGGAATCCTTATGATAGATGCAGCACAATGGTTTGCCCGTCATAGGTTACTGGGAGTATGGAAGAAACCGACGTATATACATCTTATCTCGAAGCCCGATTTTGTGGATGCAACGATTGCTGCTGCCATGAATCCCGATATAAAGGGGATTTATCATATAGGGGATGAAGGTGTGCAGACTTTACAGCAATTTCTTGATGATATAACAATTTATAAAGGGAATCACAAGCCCTGGCGTATGCCCGTATGGATGATAATGACTGCAGCACGTGGATTTGAGCTGTTCTCTGCCCTTTTTGGTACGCAAAGCCCGTTGACTGTCGATTTTGTAAGGATAGGAATGGTTTCTTATTATGGAGATACGAGGCGTATGAGAAAAGAATTACTTCCCCAATTGAACTTCAGAACATACAAAGAGGGAATTGAACTGCTTTGAAAAAATAAAGGGAAGAATAAATCCTTCCCTTCAATTTGTTTAATAAACATCACATCTTATTTATTAGCTACAAGAACACCTTGTGTCTGTTGATATGTAGCATTTAATATTGCCAGATATTTACGGTATTGCTGTGCAGATAATACAGATTTTGTGTTTGCCAAATTGAAGGCTAAGGCTTTCCATGCCCCCTCTTTGTCATTATCCTGCAACGCATCTTTCAGCTTCTCTGCCGAATCGTAGAATATATTTCCAAGCTGTTCTTTCTGTGCAGGACTAGCCTGTACATAATCGGTTACTGTATTGAATGTACTTTTGTTATTCAATACCCACAAAACCTCATAATCGTTGCTCGCAAATGAACTGATACTGAACGCCAGTATCGCTACAAATAAAATTGATAACCTTTTCATAACCAAAAAAAAATTAATTTAAAAAACAATCTTTATTGACTTACAGGCACAAAAAAAACAAAGAAATCCCATCTTGTTCATGGTATTCTTTGTTCGTTATGCTTGTAAATTATTGATAACCTAATTCACGATACAAATGTAAAGAATAATTTTTAATTTAATGTCTTTTTGGTGATAAAAAGTGTATTTATGTATCATATATATTTTCTATTGACTTGTCGTGAACTTTTTTTGATATATGGTTGTTTTATGAAGATGCACTAAAAGTAAAACAGTCCCCTCGGGAAACTGATCTACTTGTTTCCAAATAAAAAGCGCGAGCATGCGCTCACGCCTTTATCCAAAAAATCAATCCATATATAATAATAAATACAGGGCAGCAGAACTGCTTAATTATTTATTTTCAGTAGTCACTTTCAAAGTTACTTCTATATTGTTTCGTGTAGCATTGGAGTAAGGGCATACCTGATGTGCTTCTTTTACCAGTTCTTCGGCTTCTTGCAGGCTGATCCCCTTTATATGTATATCCATTTCCACAGCTAGTTGAAAGCCTCCTCCTTCTTTAGTACCGATGCTTACTCTGGCAGTCACTTCGGGTTTTATGTGGATCTTTTTTGCTAATGAAACGTGGCTTAGGGCGCTGCCGAAGCAGGCGGAATAACCTGCTGCAAAGAGTTGTTCGGGATTTGTATAATTACCACCCGGACCGCCCATTTCTTTAGGAGGTCTTACTTCCAGGTTCAGTACTCCGTCCGAAGACTTGACACTACCGCTTCTTCCTCCTACTGAGGTCGCTACTGCTGTGTACATTTTTTCCATACTACTGTTTTTTTAATTTGCCTAGTTAATATAGTAAAACAATGGTAAGTCGTGTATTGTTCAGTGATAGCTATAATAAAGAATATAAGGTATAATAGGGTAATGGTGCGGAATTTATTTTTTTTGAGATAGTTTATCTATATAATAAGCTGGTAGCCTTTAGCTGATAGATGATAGCTCTTTGAAGTATTGATAGGCCCCTTGCCCCCCGAAGGGGGAAGAGTAGACAAGATACGAGATATAAGTTGCTAACTATTTACTGAAAAAAGTGTTACCTCTGTTACTTTTTATTTAAACACAGAGTAAAAGGAGTAACACGGAGTTTTTTATAAACAGGATACTCCGCTCTGCTCAACACGATAAGCTAATTACTAATTATTCATTCTTAATTATTCATTATTTTCTCTGTTACCTTTGTTGCTCTTTAATTATATATGGTTAACGAATATTAAAAATACGGCATGAAAGTAGTGAGAAAATTGTCAGATATGTCAGGTTTTAACTAAATGTAATTGATTAATGTGAATCAAATCAATGGTTAAAATTTTCGATTTTTGTGTGTTTACCTAAAGACTTTAAAGAGTTATCCCTTATTTTTATAAAAGCACTATCTTTGCACAAAATAAGAAGTTATGATACTAAATGTACAAAATGAAACGGCGCCACTGAAAACCGTTGTGCTGGGACAGCCTTATTCGTTAGGAAAAGAACCAGTACTGGAAGATACATATGATGCCAAATCTTATGAGTCTGTTCAAAACGGCACTTATCCTAAGGAAGAGAATATCGCCGATGAAATGACCGCATTTGAGAAAGTTTTCTTAAAATATGATGTGGAAGTTCTTCGTCCTCTTATTTTGCCCAACTGTAATCAGGTCTATGCCCGTGATGTAGCATTTGTGATTGATGATAAGATTATCACATCAAACATTATACCCGACCGTGCAGATGAGCAGGAAGCATACGCACCTATATATAGCCAGATAGCTTTCAATAAAATATATAACCTGCCCGAGAAAGCACATGTAGAAGGCGGAGATGTGGTACTATATGGTGATACCGTCTTTGTCGGTACTTATATGGAAAGGGATTATCCTGAATACAAAACCGCCAGAACAAATGCATATGCAATAGCCTTCCTTCGGGAACTATATCCTGAGAAAAACTTTGTGGCGCTCGAACTGGAAAAGGATGATACCGACCCCCGTAAAGGTATCCTGCATCTCGATTGCACTTTCATGCCGGTAGGTAATGGTAAGGCTATTATTTATAAAGATGGTTTCAAAAACGAAAAGGACTACCATCTTCTGGTCGATTTTTTCGGTAGAAAGAATATTTTCGAGGTTACACAGGAGGAAATGTATTATATGAATACAAATGTATTTTCCATATCTCCTACAGTTGTTGTAAGCGAAGAACGTTTTATACGCCTTAATCGCCATTTGGCCGATGAATGGGGGGTGACAGTAGAGGCTATCCCTTATTTCGAAATATCTAAAATGGGAGGATTACTCCGCTGTTCTACACTACCATTAGTTAGGGAATAATCTTTTATGAAAATGAATATGCTAAAATCCCAGGTTCTCCTCTTAGTTTTCGTGCTTGTATCCATTACCGTATCCGCGCAGATGATCGGCGCAGGCATGCAGGCGGCAAAAAGTGAGAAAGTTCAGTTCGCTGCTAATATACATTCCAGATATTACACATATAATGGAGATGTAAATTTCTTCTTGTTTGGAGGCTTGGATTATACAGGAGGCAGTACCAAACTTTCCGGATTGAATGTAAAAGCCATTTCGCCCACATTGGATTTTGCAAGTATGGTTTTTGGAGATTATGCCGATAGAAGTGTTTTGTGGCTGTCGTGCGATGCGGGGTATTTACGGAACTTTAATGAGAAAAAGTCGAGTGGGATTGTGCTTACCCCTAATATTATGTGTGCGTATAGTTTGTTTTATATAAAGACAGGGTATGATATGAATGTGTCGCGCGGTAATAATCAATTTTTTGTGCGGTTGGGACTCATTCTTTCATTATAAGTAATAAGTATTGAGTATTAAGTTGAAAGAATTTCAAACCACTTATTACTCAATACTTACTACTCATCATCCATAAAATTATTTAGCGTCGGGATAAAGACCTTTCCACCAGCCATTATCGTCTTTCAGCCATTTGGCAAACCAGGCCATTATGGAATTGTTCCACTCCACACGCCGTTTGTAATTCATTACTCCGTGGTTTTCGTCTTTCACCTGTATAAATTCTGTCGGGCGGCCCAATATCTTCAAAGCTGTATACATCTGGATACTTTCGCCTATAGGCACATTGGTGTCGACCGTACCGTGTGTAAACAGAATAGGAGTATGCACTTTGTCGGCGCTGAACAATGGACTTTGCTTTACATACAGGTCGGGATTGTTCCACGGGTAGCTGTGAGCACTTGCGCCCGAACTATAAGTGTATCCCCAGTATCCTTCGCCCCAGTAGCTGCTGATGGAACTGATTCCTGCATGGGATACGGCAGCCGCGAATATATCCGTCCGGGTTTGCAGGTACATGGTCATAAATCCGCCGTATGACGCGCCTACACAGCCGATTTTCTTGTCATTTACATACGGGTGTTCTTTTACAAACTGTTTTACGCCTTCTATGATATCTTCGGCCGTACGTTTACCCCATGCATTGACATGCAGGGCAGCAAACTTCTGTCCGAAGCCGGTTGCGCCGCTCGGCTGTATAATATATACCACATAGCCTTGTGATGCAAACACATGAGCAGGATACGGCCCTTCAAATGTACGGGAAGTAGGGCTGGTACCTCCGTAGTAATATACGATCATCGGATATTTCTTTGACGCGTCGAAGTTTGGAGGCAGGTAACAACTGCCTTTAATCTCTGTTCCTGCGGAATTGGTAAAGTTCCAGTCTTCCGCTTTTCCGAGAGTCATTTCAGATAGCCTGTCGTTGTATGGGTCGGCTACCATTGTCGACTTTTGATTTTTTATATCATACAGATAGGCACGGGTAGAGTTCGACTGGCTTACGCCGAAATAGATTGCGGACAGAGCGTTGTCAGCCGTCGAGAATGATCGTACAACTTCTTCGTTTAATGGCAGTTTAGTAAAAGACTTGCTGGAAGGATTGTATGTATACATGTTCACATAGTCCTTGTCGGTAGTGCGGAAATAGATCAGATTGTCTTTCTTGTTCCAGAAACTATTGTCGATACTCGGATCGAAATTCTTTGTGATCGGGTCAATCTGTTTTGTGCTCAAGTCCATGATAAATGCGAGGCCGTTATAGCTATTGGCTATTTGTCCGGCATTTATATTTTGTCCTATACCGCCGAAGGCTTCACCGGCACCCGAGATTAGGACTTTTTTACCGTCGGGGGAAAAAGTCGCGCCATATGCAAAACCTTCGTTTGTCCATAAAGTATCTACTGTCATAGTCGGCAAATCCAGCTTGAGCATCGTATATTTACGGAACGGACGTTCGGTAACCGTTTCATCGGTAAAAGAAACCAGAAGCTGTTTTGAGTCGGCGCTGATGTCGTTGAGCCATGTGGTATGCGAGCCATATGTAAGTTGCTGGCTTAGTCCCGATCTGATATCGTATTTATAGATGAACGAACGGTTGGTGTACCCCGGTTGGCGGTCTTCTGGTGATAATAAAAGCTTTAAATCGCCTTTGGTTTCTTCGCCTTTCTCCTGTTTGGTATAGAAAAGAGTCTTTTCATCCGGAGAGAAAGTCATAGACTCGTCCGGAATGTTCTTTGCAAGGATCGTTTCCTGTAATGTTGCCGGATCGATGGTAATCAGATTTGTGCCATCTTCGGTTTTTAGTAAGTAGAACATTTTTTCGCTTACAGGCATCCAGCTTAATTGCTTTTTACTGCCATCGGTATCCAGTAGGACTTGTTTGCCTGTGGAGACATTATATAATTCGGTAGTGGATACGCTTTTTTCTCCGAATGTATTTCTGTACGAAATCAAAGCGTATTGTCCGTTGGGCGACATACTGGTATTGGTTACTCTTTTACCTAAGAGCATATCGGTAAAGTTTACGAACCTTTTGCTCGTATTTAGAACTGAAAAAGTAGTCTTGTGATCATCCTTTTCATTTTCTAATACAATTTTGAAAATTGGGGAGGATTTATCTTCCGCCGAAGCCAATAACTTTATTACAACACGGCTGGATAAAGGATATGGGTTGAAAGTAGCAGTAACTTCTTTTTCATTCCTGAAGTTTTCTTCCCTGGTGGTTTTCGAGGTGCTGAGTTTACCATCTACATATAGCTCGAACATATTCGGAGAGGTTATCTTTAGGGATAATTTCGCATAACGGTCGGCCTGTACATAGAATGAAAATAGCTGGAAAGTATAGCCTTCCCTAGGCTTTTCCGCATAAAAATATCCGGCAGTGTCGGATTTAAGAGGTCTCACAAAAGCGGTTTGCTCAGGAATGGTCAGACTCATCTTTAATAATTCCTTATCGGAATACTTATCTCCTTTGAGGTTGGTAGAATCTACAATTAACGGATTGATAACAGCAACGGGCGGAGCTGCATATATCTGGGGTAGTTTTTGTTTGATCTGAGAAAACATGCCTATAGCCGATATTAGGCATAGGGCGATAACCGACAATCGTAATTTCATATATTTTATAATATTTTATAGTTTAGGCAATAAAGATATGAATTATACGATAGACAAACGGAATTATGGCAGTGAAAAGCATTTGTTTGGTGTGATGTTTTATAGCAGAGGTATCTTTAATTGGGGATAATGTATTATCTTTGAGCATTTAAAATGCACGTCTTAACTAGCAGGGGTAGAGCAGGATTTCTTTTGATTCTGCCGGATTACTCAAGAGTACTTAATGTTATTAACGCCTATATTAAACACTATCATTGATATTAAAAAATGAAGATCTTTACACACTACATTATCTATATTTTATCGGTCATTGTTATATTTTCTTCGTGTGGCGAAGATATAATGCTTTATCATGAAAGGGAACCCGAACCGGAACCAGAGCCCGAACCGGAATATTACTGGTTACTGGAAAGTGTAGACTATCCGGAATATAAAATTCAGTCGATGCAGTCCCGTAACGATTTTGTACTGACATATAATGATGCAGACTCTATAATAGTAATAGATAATGATGGGGGGGACTATATTAAGGTTGACTATAAAGACAAATTTTTCTCATTTGCCCGCGTGAGGAGTTCTTCCGCGACAAGCCGGACATCAGATAGCCTGCTGATTTACCTGAATGAGAATAAGCAGATAGATTATGCCCTGCATGTGACCAATACAGAGAAATTTAGGGATGGCGAATTGATTTCGAATGAAAGAACATGGAACGATTCCACGGTCTGTAAATATAATGCAGAAGGCTATATGACCAATATGGATCATTATGATTACAGTGGGAATAATAACTCCCTGTCATATGCCGAGGAATATGTGATTACAGACGGCAATATAACCGAAGTAACCTCATCGGCGGGTTATCATCATATATATACATATGACAAGACTACATATATTAAGTCGGCAAGCTATGTGTATGAAATGCCTCTGAATACAATAAGTATAAAGAGCAGGGGAGGATGCTGGTTTATGTCCAGTCTGCCTTTCCTGTCGGCTAAATATCTAGGAAAGGCTAGCGTGAATAATGTATCGCGGACTATTATAAAGAAAACGGAAAGAAATGGAGGTGAGCCGGATTATGCTGATATCGCATATGAGTACACACTCGATGAGAATAATATGTTAAGTACGGCGACACTTTCCGGAACGGTTAACGGAGAACGTATTCCGGATGATTTTGTATCTAAGTTCTCCCATTTCGGAAAAGAAAAGAAATAATATAAGAAAGCCCGGCATTAAACCGGACTTTCTTGTTTAATCCCGACTTAGCTACAAATAATGAACGAAGAATTGAGAGATATTCATTACCTAACCAAGCCGGGAGGCTAAGGGGGCAGCCTTATATTTTCAGATATTATCTATTGGCGGATATATCATAATACTTCTCCTGTGGCTTTGCTGACTTTTACTATATCGCCTTTTGTCCCACTGATATACCATATTTCGTTATCCAGGCTTACCGAAAACGGTCCCTGTCCGGCTAGTAGCGGTTTGGCTATCGCCATAACCGACAGTATGGTTGGTACAGCGTCATTATAAATTACCGATGTAAAGGATTGGTCTTCCCGTCGTTCTTCGGATCGAGCTGATACTTCGGTGTTATTCTTATATTTATCTCTGGGATTACCTTTAAATTGATAGAATATAGCGGAAGCTATCATCGATATCAGGCAGATAGGATATATTACAGTCTTACTCATAATAATCTAAGTTTTATCGGTTACATTATATAGAGGGATATATAGTATATATTCCATAATAAGACTCCTGTTTTTTCTTTATGGAAAATAAAAAAGCGCTGAAATGTTTGATTCTCAGCGCTTCCTGTTTTTAATTGTATCTTTTATTTTTTAGCGTCCAGTATTTCCAGAAGAATTTCCGGTTCGTCAGTGGTAATGTAATCGATATTCTGATCGAGCATTGTCTGCATATCTTCAACCTTGTTTACTGTCCATGCATTGGTTAACAAACCTATGGATTTTGCTTTCTTTGCTAAATCCGTATCTTTAATAAAATTACTGTAATGATAGTCTATACCCGACATTCTTTCCGCTTTCAGTTCTTCGAGCGTTTTATCAGCTTCCAGATAAAGAATCTTAGCAGTTGGGTCTAGCTCCCTGATGCGTTTTGCCGCATCGAAGCTGAATGTTATATAATCGGTCCATGCCTGCGCATTCATACGATGTACTATACGGACAGCCGAATCGGCAACGGCTTCGCAACGTTCTTTTCCTTTTTGTGAGGCCTTGACTTCCAGTACCAGGCGAGTCTTATTTTGTTCTTTAATACATTTGATATATTCTTCGAGGCTTGGCAGCTTGTCTCCGTCTTTCAATTCTATTTTGAATAATTCGTCCGCTGTGGTTTCTTCCACTTTTTTTCCTCCTATTTCGGGATCGTGTGAGAGGATAACCTTATTATCAGATGATAGCCATACATCGAATTCAGAGCCTTCGCAGCCTATTTCTATCGCTTTTTTCAATGACTTCAATGAGTTCTGGCTGGCGTCATGGTTTTTCCATGCTCCACGGTGTGCGATAACCTTGTTTCGGATAAAGTCATCTCTGACCAGTTCGAAGGTTTTCTCTCCGTCTTTGGTTTTTACCGTGATTTCGAATCGCCACGGAGTGGATTTTGTGATTGTGGCATTTTTTTTAATCAACAAATGTCCGTCTTCACTCAATACAAACAGGTTAGCCTCATCTTTTACCAAGGAGATTTTTTCTCCGGCCGGAATATTAAATTTTCCAACCTTTACACCTCTTTTATTATTTTTAATCAGGTAATTATCTAATACTAATAGTTCTGTTGACGATTGTGAATACATGACCGTTTGGCTTGAGAATAAAATAAAAAATAAGAACAATAACTTTTTCATAATTATATTTTTAGACATTAATCGTATATATACTATACTATGAATATATGCAGTAGCGGATTCATTATGATTGAAAACGGGCAAACTTAGCATTCTTTTTATAAAAATTTATCTATATCTAAGAATAGATAATGATCTTGAATAGTCAAAGATAAAAAGTAAGGAATGAAAAAGTGTGTATAATCTGTTACTTTTGTTACTTTTTTTATTAATAAATTAAAAATTGGTTATTTATCAGGTGATTGCAGGTTTTGTGCAGAAATGTAACAGGGCTGTACAATTTGTAAAAGTGTTACTTTTGTTACCTTTTTTGATTATTACGATACTGTATTTTAGATTTAGTTGGGATACTTTTGTCATTTCATTTTTGAAGGATTTTATTTCTTTTATTTTGAAAAATATTTCCAATTAATATTTATTCTATCAGTTGACATTTTATTACCTTTACGTTAAAAATTAAGACTATGAATACCTACTCTAGCTTTCAAAAGTATCTTCAAAATGAACTGACCGATATACAATCGGCAGGGCTGTACAAAAACGAACGTATAATAGTATCTCCACAGGGGGCATCTATACGTGTAAGCACCGGACAAGAAGTCTTGAATTTCTGTGCCAATAATTATCTTGGATTATCAGACAATAAGGAGCTAATCGAAGCTGCTAAAGAGGCCATGGATTCACGCGGGTTTGGCATGTCTTCCGTAAGGTTTATCTGTGGTACACAGGATTTACATAAACAGTTGGAAGCAGCTATTGCCAAGTTCTTCGGCATGGAAGACTCTATCTTGTATGCGGCCTGTTTTGATGCTAATGGCGGTGTATTCGAACCGTTGTTGAGCGATCAGGACGCCATTATTTCCGATTCGTTGAACCATGCTTCTATAATAGATGGTGTGCGCCTCTGCAAAGCAGTCCGTTACCGTTATGCAAATGCGGATATGGAAGACCTCGAAAAACAGTTGAAACTGGCACAGTCGCAACGTTTCCGGCTGATAGTGACAGATGGTGTATTCTCTATGGACGGCAATGTGGCCCCGATGGATAAGATATACGAACTGGCACAGAAATACGATGCCATGATAATGATAGACGAATCACATTCGGCAGGTGTAGTCGGTAAAACCGGCCGTGGAACTACCGAATTGTTTAATCTGCGTGGTAAAGTTGAGATCATTACAGGTACATTAGGGAAATCCTTTGGGGGAGCTATCGGCGGATTCACAACAGGTAAGAAAGAGATAATAGACATGCTTCGCCAGCGTTCACGCCCTTATCTGTTCTCAAACTCCTTACCTCCGGCAATCACTGCGGCAGGGATTAAGATGTTCGAGATGATGGAACGCACGAATGAATTACAGGATAAATTGCATGCCAATACAGACTACTTCGTGGAAAAGATGAAAGCGGCAGGTTTTGACATCAAACCTACGCAATCCTCCATCTGTGCAGTAATGCTGTACGATGCGAAGTTATCGCAGGATATGGCCGCCCGGTTATTGGATGAGGGTATTTATGTTACAGGATTTTATTATCCGGTAGTACCTAAAGACTTAGCGCGTATCCGTGTACAAATATCGGCCGGACATGAGAAAGAACATCTCGACAAATGTATAACAGCTTTCACAAAAACAGGAAAAGAACTAGGTGTAATTAAATAAACGATGAAGAACATTCTTATAGTAGGTAGTACGGGTCAGATAGGCTCGGAATTGAGTATTAGGTTGCGCTCGATTTATGGAGACAGTAATGTAATCTGCGGATATTACAAGCCGCCTTACCCCGATGGTTTCTTCGATTGGGGACCGACAGTGGAGATAGATGCAACCGATATAAACCAAATTGCAGATGTTGTAAAGAAATACAAGATAGATACTATTTACAATCTGGCGGCTATATTGTCTGCGACAGCCGAGAAAAATCCTAAATTGGGATGGGATGTAGGTGTAGGCAGCCTGATGAACTGTCTCGATGTGGCCAGAGAGTTCAATTGTGCAGTATTTACTCCAAGTTCTATCGGCGCATTCGGCCCTAATACTCCAAAGGATAAAACACCGCAGGATACAGTTCAGCGTCCGAAAACCGTATATGGGATAACCAAAGTGATGGGCGAACTACTTAGCGATTATTACCATGACCGCTGGGGAGTGGATACCCGTTCGGTTCGTTTCCCCGGTATTATATCCAACCTTACCCACCCGGGCGGTGGAACTACCGACTATGCCGTAGAGATATACTATAATGCGGTGAAAGAGGAGAAGTTTATCTGTCCGCTTAAGGCCGGAACTTTTATGGATATGATGTATATGCCCGATGCACTGAACGCAGCTATTAACATTATGGAGGCTAATCCTGATAGATTGATACATCGCAATTCGTTCAATATAGCAGCAATGAGCTTCGATCCTGAGATGCTGTATAAGGCTATTAAACAGCATTATCCCGATTTTGAAATGGAATATGATGTAGACCCATTGAAGCAGGCGATTGCCGATTCATGGCCCAACTCTCTGGATGATACCTGTGCCCGTCAGGAATGGGACTGGAAACCGGAATACGATCTGGAGAAGATGACCGCTGATATGATAAATGTACTCAAAGAGAGGGAAGTACATTTGATATAAGAATAGTAAAAGTTGGAAAGCATGGCAGTAGAGTCCATGCTTTCTTCTCTATAAATCTTATTCTTCTATTCTGTAACTTACGAAGGCAAATCGCTTGCTATCCGGTGCCCATGAGTTTACATTAAAAGTACCCTGTCCGCCGAATAATTTGACTAAAGTCTGAGGTTCACCTCCTGTTGCAGGTATCATTCGTATCTCTACATGTTTGTAGCGGAGATGTTCGTGCGGTTCGAGATCCCCTTTCCTGTATGCGATGTATACGACATTCTTACCATCCGGAGACAGGTGTGGAAACCAGGAGTTACGATCTTCATCGAATGTCATCTGTGTTTGTTCACTACCATTGGTTTTCATCCGCCATATCTGCATCAATCCGGTACGCACGGAGTTGAACCATATGTATTCTCCATCGGGAGAATATTCAGGCCCGTCATTCAGGCCTTCGGATGTTGTCAGGCGGGTTTCATTGGTTCCGTCAATGGAAATTGTATATACATCCATTTCCCCGTTACGGTTAGCACAATAGGTAAGCATCTTTCCATCCGGGCTCCATCCGTGCATATAGCTTGGCAGGGAAGGGGTTACCTGTTTCGGTTCTCCGCCATCGCCCGGTAATACGAATATTGTGGGGCGTCCGTCGGGTAATGAGCGGTGGCTGATTGCCATTAATCTTCCATCCGGTGATATCAGATGGTCGTTGTTGCATCTGGTGGCGAAGCCTGTGTCGATTAATTCCGGCTCCCCGGAAAAATCTGTAGGGAGTTTATATATCAGACCTTCGCTGTTATATATCAGATGTTTGCCGTCAGGCGTCCAATCGGGAGCTTCTATCAGATAAGGAAACTCTTTCACGATGGTTCGTCTGCCGATAGTGATATCGTATATTTCAAGGATACTGGTAACTTTCGATGGTTCAGTTTGTTGTGGCTGCATAATGTTATGGCTTGTTTTTCTGATAGATAATTATTCTAAGTACAATAGCTTTATTGCAAGATAGCAGAGGATAATTAACATAGCGTATATTATTGGCGTAATAATAATTGTGGCTGCCGCTATATGAAGACTCTTTGGCTTCTCCGGTTTAGCTCTTCTTTTGAATATGCGCCAACAGATAAACCATACGGGTATGGCAATGACAAGTAAGGCGATTATAACGCCATAACCAAAACCTAGTGAAAATCCACCGGAAGGGTCAATATTTATATCCATAGTTTTAAAACTTAATTTAATTCAGGTCTACAACAGTAATACCTGTACCACCAAATTGGACATGTTCGTCCTGATAATTATGTACACCCGGTACTGTACGCAAGTAATCCCGTATGATTTGCCGCAGTGCGCCCGTGCCTGTTCCATGCAGGATACGCACGCGGGATACCCCGACAAGAATGGCGTCGTCAATGAAGTACATAACGGCCTGTAAGGCTTCGTCTCCACGCATGCCGCGCACATCTATATCCTGTTTGAAGTTGAGTTTCTTTTCTCGCATATCGTCACTTACGGCAGCACTGACCAGTGTGCTCTTCGAATCGCGCTTTACCTGATTCTTACTTACATATTCCAGTGTGTCGAGTTTGGCGGTCGATTTTATCATCCCGAAAGCTACTGTTGCACTACCTCTTTGTATATCGAGTACCTGCCCTATAGATGTTTGCCCTTTTATACGGACATTATCACCGATGGTAATTGCTTGCGTCTTTTGCTTTTCAGGAGCCTTTTCTTTTTGTTTCTTATTTTTCTCCTTGTCCTTTAGCTTCTGTATTTTACGGGCAATCTTATCATCGGAGAAATTATCTTCATTATCCAGTGTCGATTTGAATTCACTCAACGTTTGTCGCGCCAGTTTCGTTTTCTCCTTATCAGCTTGTGATTCACGGATCGTACGTATGGTATTCTCTATCCGGGCATTTGCTTCCGACATAATGCGTTCAGCATCAGTTTTTGCCTGACGGATGATTTCTTTTCGTTGCTTTTCTACAGCCAGCAGGTCGGTTTCGTAGGTCTCGGTAACTTCTTCGAGCCGTTTTTCCTTTTGACGGATACTTTGCCGTTTGGTTTCCCAGTAACGTTTGTCGCGGACAATATCCTGTAGATATTTATCCATATTGATATAATCGCTGCCTACTATTTCCGAAGCATCGGCAATTACATCTTCCGGCAATCCTATCTTCCGTGCTATCTCTATGGCAAACGAACTGCCCGGATTACCTATGGATAAGGTAAACAGAGGTTGCATTAGATGACGGTCGTATAACATGGCCCCGTTTATCACCCCTTTGTTTTCATTGGCAAAGTGCTTCAGATTCTGATAGTGAGTGGTGATTACTCCGAAAGCACCCTTCTCGTTGAAACGTTTCAGTAGGGATTCGGCAATCGCCCCGCCTATCTGGGGTTCAGTACCTCCGCCAAACTCATCAATGAGCAGTATGGTCTTTTTATCGCAGTTTCTGACAAAGAACTTCATATTAGTCAGATGCGAACTATATGTACTCAAATCGTTTTCTATAGATTGCTCATCACCTATATCTATAAATATATGGTCGAATATTCCGACTTTGGAGTTCTCGTCCAGGGGAATCGGTAAACCGCATTGTACCATATACTGAAGCAATCCGACCGTTTTCAGGCAAACGGATTTTCCTCCGGCATTCGGCCCTGAAATTATCAACAGGCGGTTGTCTTCTTCCAGTTCTATATCGAGCGGTACTATTTGCTTGTTCTGTTTGCGGTGCGAGAGAAACAGAAGAGGATGTTTTGCCCTGTACCAGCGTATTATTTGTTTATCTTCTATAGATGGTTTGATGGCACTCAGCTCGATAGAGAATGTCGCTTTTGCCCGAATGAAATCGATCATAGCCAGAAATTCATACGATTGCAGAATTTCGGGAACTAATGGGCGTAAAACGTCAGTAAAAGCAATGAGTATTTTGATTATCTCGCGCCTTTCTTCGCTTTCCAGTTCACGTATACGGTTGTTTGCTTCCACTACCTCGGCCGGTTCTATAAAGACCGTCTTTCCCGAAGCGGATTCGTCATGCACTATCCCTTTAATCTTTCGTTTAAATGCCGGAGCAACAGGGATAACCAGCCGTCCGTCGCGCATGGTAGGTGTTACATCCTTTTCTACAAGGCCTTCACTTTGCGCCAGACGTAATATGGCATTCAGACTTTTAGATATGCCTCCCGATATATGGGCCATATCTTTCCGTATACGGTGCAATTCAGGTGAGGCATTATCTTTTATGCGTCCAAACTTGTCGAGGATATTGTCTATTTTACTTATCAGCTGAGGAAATACAACTACTTCCCCTGCTAATGTATATAGATGAGGATAGGGGGTATTTTCTTCATCTTCTTTTTTCAGAAAACTTACAATGTCGCGAATTGTTTGCAGGGAGCGTCTTAAATCGAACAATGCACTTTCGTCTATCCACGTACCTTCTACTTTGATGTTCCGCAGCGACGGACGTACATCAAGAAAATAATTCGTTGGAAAGTCATCCTCTTCCTGTGTGATCCGTATGAATTCCTCACTTTGGGAAAGACTTTCAGTAATAAATATATAATCGGAAGAAAAAGTCATATTATCTACTTTTTCTTCTCCCAGGGGACTCAGGCATCTAGCCGTGAGTAATTGTCGTATTTTGTCAAATCCTATTTTCGATTCGAAATTCTCCGGATATATCACGTTGTGTTCATTTTAGGTTGCAAAGATAGAAATTTTAGTTGTAAGTTATAAGTTTAGGTATAGGGCAAAGGTGCGAAAATCAGCATTTGTCATTACTAATTGGATATCTACATTCATTAACTACATTTAGTTAAAACCTGACACTTCTGACAGTTTTTCCATTGTTTTCATCTAACTGTCTTTGCTTTTTATATAAAAACCCTGTGTTACTCCTTTTACTCTGTGTTTAAATAAAAAGTAACAGTAACACTTTTTTCAGTAAATAGTTAGCAACTTATATCTTGTATCTTGTCTACTTTTTTCCCCTTATTCGGGGGCAAGGGGTCTATCAATACTTCAAAGAGTTATCAGCTATCAGCTAAAGACTACCAGCTCATTATATAGATAAACTTTTTCAAAAAGATTAAAATCCGAGTGTTTGGACTAAATAATATCGAGTAAAATTTGCGAAATAAAAACAAAGTTGTAATTTTACCGCTGGAAGAAAGGTGAATGAGGTGTTTAATTGTTACATCCCTCATCCCTACGGAAATATTTTTTACTTAACTTGTTTATTGAATTTACAAACAACCTTAGCAATTAATTTGCCCCAATAAAAGAAATATTATTTTTTGCAAAATTACAGAAATTTACTACAGTATTTATCCACGTAAGTAGCAATTATTATGATGATTAGATTTGAATTAAGTTGTTTGTATCACTTAGAATGATTTTGATATAACTCATATATACAAAACCAATGCGGCAGAGACACAATCGGATATATTGGGCATTTATTACTCCGACGATGGTTTTTATTATAAAAAATATAGTTTCATGCTTTTGCTTGTGAAAGTGGATTTGTGGGATTCGACCATTGAAGTATAACCTCTAAAGCATTGGTTTTTTTTATGTGCTTATAATACCCCCTAAAAAGTATATCGAATAAAATATATTCAAGGATAAAAGACGATTCTTTTTTATATTCATTCTAAATAATGCACATAAAAGTTCTTTATATCTAACAAAAAATACCCATCTTTGTAGCTCTATTATTAAATGAAAGATTGTTGGTATGCTTTTATCAGACCTGAGGACAGGAGAGAAAGGTGTTATTGTACGTGTTAATGGTAGCGGGGCCTTTCGTAAGCGCATCATGGAGATGGGCTTCATTAAAGGGAAAACCATTAAAGTTATCCTAAACGCTCCCCTGAAAGATCCGATCAAATATAAAATTATGGATTATGAGGTTTCCCTTCGCCGTAGCGAAGCGGGACTTATCGAAGTAATTTATCCCGAAATAAATAAGAAACAAGAGATTCTTAAGACAGAATCTTCTTTCAATAAAGACTTAGCCCATGAGGAATCTTCAATAGAAGAGCATTCTCCTAAGAATAAGAATAATTCGGATAATAAGAAGGTTATAACCGTAGCCTTAGTTGGTAATCCGAATGCAGGAAAAACATCCTTGTTTAATGTTGCTTCAGGAGCGCATGAGCATGTAGGGAATTACGGAGGAGTGACTGTCGATTCGAAGGAGGGACGATTTAAGCATGGTGGTTATATATTCAAAATCGTGGATTTGCCCGGGACATATTCTTTGTCGGCTTATACTCCCGAGGAGCTTTTTGTGAGACGCCATATTGTGGAAGATAAACCTGATGTTATCATTAATATTGTGGCCGCTTCCAATCTGGAGAGGAATTTATATCTGACAACTGAGTTGATAGATATGGAGGCTCCGGTTGTCATTGCATTGAATATGTATGATGAACTGAAAGAGAGCGGGGGTGAATTTGATTACGGGAAATTGTCTAAGATGATCGGTATTCCTATGGTTCCGACGGTGGCCAAAACCGGAGTGGGGGTAAATGATCTTTTCGATACGGTCATACGGATGCATGAAGATAAGGAGCCGACAGTGCGCCGGGTACATATATCTTATGGCAATATAGCAGAGAACTCGATAAGCAGGCTTAATATAAAGCTAGAAAAGGATAAGTCAGCTCAGCATGTTTTCCCCCGTCGTTATATTTCAATAAAATTACTTGAGAAGGATAAAGATATTGAGTCTTATGTATCTACTCTATCGAATGGTCAGGATTTATTGACTACAAGGGATGCCGAAGTAAAATATATTGAAGAAACATTAAAGGAAGATACAGAATCGACTCTCACAAATGCCCGTTATGGTTTTATTGCCGGAGGTTTGAAAGAAACGTTGAAGGAAAAAGCGAATGAGTCGGATCGTACACGTATTATTGACTCTATCGTTACAAATAAATATCTGGGATTCCCTATATTTTTCTTCTTTATGTGGGTGATGTTTGAATGTACTTTTCGTTTGGGCGGATATCCGATGGAGTGGATTGAGAATGGTGTTGGGGCATTAGGAGATTTTATCCGGGGGACTATGCCCGAGGGTATGCTCAAAGATTTGGTTGTAGATGGTATTATAGGAGGAGTGGGGGGTGTAATCGTCTTTCTGCCTAATATATTGATATTGTATGCTTTTATTTCTTTTATGGAAGACTCGGGTTATATGGCGCGGGCTGCTTTTATAATGGATAAAGTGATGCATAAGATGGGATTGCATGGTAAATCGTTTATTCCTCTGGTTATGGGCTTCGGGTGTAATGTGCCGGCTATTCTGGCTACACGTACCATTGAGAGTCGCAATAGCCGCATGATAACAATGCTAATCAATCCGTTTATGTCATGTAGTGCCCGATTACCGGTTTATTTACTTTTTGTCGGCGTCTTTTTTAAACCTTATGCTAGCTTTGTCCTTTTCGGACTTTATTTTATAGGCATATTGATAGCTGTAATATCGGCGCGGCTGTTTAAGAGATTCCTGTTTCCGAAAGAAGATACTCCATTTGTAATGGAGCTGCCTCCGTATCGAATGCCTACATTACGTGCCGTATCTATACATATGTGGGATAAATCGCGGCAATATCTGAGGAAAATGGGAGGGGTTATTCTGGTTGCATCCATTATTATTTGGTTCTTGGGGTATTTTCCCCGTGATAAAGAGCGTGAAATGCTGTTTGATAGCCAGATATCCAAAGTGGAGGCTCAATTCGATAATAATGAAATAAATGATGATCAGAAGGTCGAATTAATCGAGGCGGTTGAAGATCAACGTAATATAGCGCATCAGGAAGAATCTTACATTGGCCGTATTGGGAAGACTATAGAACCTGTGATGCGTCCTTTAGGTTTCGATTGGAAAATTAGTGTGAGTTTACTTTCCGGTATGGCGGCCAAAGAGGTTGTTGTGAGCACACTGGGTGTTTTGTATACAGGGGACTCTGAAAATCAGGAATCTCTCGAAGCTCGCCTAGTAAGTGACACTCAGGCTGACGGTACTCCGACCTTCACACCGTTGGTTATTGTCAGTTTGTTGCTTTTTGTGCTGATTTACTTTCCATGTGTCGCAACTATCGCTGCAATAAAGGAAGAATCCGGATCGTGGAAGTGGGGTGTTTTCAGTATCATTTATACTACTTTACTAGCTTGGGTTATCTCATTTTTGGTCTATCAGATTGGAAATATGTTGTAGATTTTACTTTTTTTATTCTAATTTGATGCTTAATGTTTATATTTTATTGATATAGTATTAAGGATATATGAATATTGGTTTCTCTTTCATATTTATAAGAAAATATGAATGAAAAGTGTTAAAATGGACTTTTAATTCATAGCGAAGAAGCACATTTTCAGAGTGTACTTATCACATCTTCTTTTTATTTCTTTCAAAATAACATATATTTAACTAAAATATAACAATTGACCTCTGATTTTATATTTGATTGACTTTGAATGCTTTCATATTGTTATATTTTATATAAATTAATCCAAAATTTTTTTTTTCGTGAAAAATGTCTAAATTTGCATATCAAAAAGCAAACTGATGCTAAAAAGCCCAATATAGTATTAAATTGTTAAATTGATATAAGATTAGAAGGGTTGCTTTTATTTTGAATAACAAGTGTTTGTATGTAATTGGGTTTGTATGTTGTTTTAATTTTTAATAAAGTAGTGTTTGTATGAAGAAAAGAGTGATGTTAATTCTATCCTGCTTATTTCTAAGCATAGGATTTATCGTAGCACAAACAACAAAAATTTCCGGTACTGTTGTCGACAGTAACGGAGAGCCTGTTATTAGTGCTTCGGTAGTAGTGAAGGGGACTACTGTTGGTACCGTTACAGACGTAGACGGTCAGTTTTCCATAAATGTACCTGAAGGAAGAAATACTTTGGTATTTACATTGGTGGGAATGAAGACAGCAGAACTGAGGATGTCTCAGGGTATGAGAGTTGTAATGGAGAATGATGAACATCTGTTGCAGGACGTTGTTGTTACAGCTTTAGGAGTTGCAAGAGATAAAAAAACACTGGGATATTCAGTATCTTCAATTAAGGGTGATGATATTGCCAATTCGAGAGCACTTAATCCGATGTCTGCCCTTCAAGGTAAGGTCTCGGGTGTAGAGGTTTCTTCATCCGGAACTCCGGGAGGAACGCAAAATGTAACTATCCGTGGATTTAACTCTTTTGGTAATAACCAACCTCTATATGTGGTAGATGGTATTCCTCTGACCAATAAACAAAACCAGTCGGGAAGCATTTCCGGAGGTGTGAATACATTGAATGCTCAGGCCGATTTTGGTTCAGGTATTAATGCCTTGAATCCGAATGATATTGAGAGCATGACTGTGTTGAAGGGGTCTGCTGCTTCGGCTTTGTATGGTTCTCGTGCAGCCCAAGGGGTTATTATGATTACAACTAAGTCGGGGAAAAATACCAACGGAAAACTGAAAATAGAATATAATGGCGGTATAACCGTTCAGCAAATCGGACGTCTACCGGACGAACAACAGATGTTCGGACAAGGTTGGAGCGGAGATCGTGCCTTGGATGAAAACGGAAGCTGGGGTGCCCGCTTCGATGGTAAAGACCGAGTTTGGGGTAATGTGGTGGACAATAGCCAGAAAATAAAACCTTATAATTATCTGAAAAACCGTATACGTGATTTCTATGATCTGGGCTTTGGGTATAACAATGCACTTTCATTGAGTGGTGGTACAGACAAGACCTTATATCATCTGTCGGTATCACATAACTATCTGGACGGCCCTATTCCCACCAATACCGATTCTTATAATCGCTTTACAGTTGCTTCGAATGCATCCCATAAAGCAAACAAGTTATTAATAAGTTCTTCTTTTAATGTCAGTGTAGAAAAGAATCGTGTATCGACAACGGGACAAGACCAATCGGTATATCGTTCATTAAATGAAATTGCTACTGATATTTCTATTGTTGACTTAAAAGATTATAATGATAAATTTAATAATCTGGATAATTATTTTACTCCATATGGCTTAAATCCATATTTTGTATTAAGTGCTAAGGAAGCATTGCAGAGGAAATATAAATTCTTCGGAAAAGTTCAACTAGACTATGATCTGTTGAGTAACCTCAAACTTACTTACCGTTTTGGTGGCGATTATGAAACATCTACTGCCGATATGCATTACGATGCAGTTTCTTTTACTCCTGGTTCTTATAACCGAAATGGCCCAGCCAATGCGGGTAGCTACTCGCAGGATAAAAGAGATTACTTGCAGGTTAATCACGACTATTTTGCTACATTCAATGAGCGGTTCGGAGATTTCTCTGTGAATGCGATTGTCGGAGGAAATGCCAATGAGCAGAAAATGACTCGTCTGTATGGGTCAATCTCTTCAATTGATATTCCCGGTTTTTATCATTTATCGAATACGCTTACTCCGGCCGTTGCCGAACAGACTAGTGACCGTTATCGGATACTAGGTGCTTATGTCAATGCAGATTTCGGATATCAGGATTACCTTTACCTGACGCTTACAGCACGTAACGACTGGTCTTCAGCCTTACCTAAAAAGAATAATTCATTCTTTTATCCTGCAGCGATGTTGAGCTTCATTGTTTCTGATTATATGAAACTGAAAAATATCAATACCGGCCCGCTTGATTATGCCAAAGTAAGATTATCATACGGACGGACAGGTAAAGACACAACTCCTTATTTCGTCTACGACCGCTTTGTTGTTGGATCAGTACTTAATCCGGGTTTCCCGAATGTTGACGATCTATCATTCCCGTTAGGAGGTATCAATGGTTATACAATCTCCAATACGTTAGAAAATCAGAATTTGAAACCTGAGTTGACCGATGAATTTGAAGTTGGGTTTGAAAGTTCTTTTCTCGATCAGCGTATAGGTCTTGAATTTTCATACTATAATAAACTGACAAAAGGATTGATTGCTACAATGCCAATAGACCCAACAGCTGGTTATACAGCCCAAAGGGCTAATTTAGGGGATGTACGCAATAGTGGAATAGAATTATCTCTTTCTTTAGTTCCTGTAAAAACCCGGGATTTCCAATGGGATATCACATACAATTTTACTAAAAACAATAATAAAGTGGAAACTTTAGGTGTTCCCGAAGTTTATTTGGGTGGATACGGAGGAATAGGTATTTACGCTGTTGAAGGCAAGCCGCTCGGTCAGTTTAAAACCCAAAAGGCTTTGACTGTGAATATTGATGGAGTGGACCATACCGTGGTCGATGGAGCCGGGAATCCTCAGCCAACCCCTAATGAAGTTTTCTTGGATAAAGATATTAACGAAAAATACCGGATGGGATTGACCAATACCTTTACATATAAAGGTATTTCATTGTCGGCAACATTAGATCTTCGCTATGGAGGATATATTTACTCCTATTCCAAGGATTATCTGGGCTGGGTAGGTAGTGGCCCTGAAACGGCATATAATGATCGAAATCCATTTCTTATACCAAATTCGGTTGTGCAAAATGGTACGGATACAAACGGTAATCCTGTGTATGTTGAAAATACGACTCCCGTCGATCCAACATCTTTAAATACATTTTATAGCAATGGTGGATTTGAATATTCGGATAATAATGTTATCGACCGTTCATACTTGAAACTTCGTAATGTAAGTCTGGCTTATCAACTACCGAAAAAAATCTGCGAAAAACTTAGGGTTTCTTCTTTAAGAGTATCAGCTACAGCATCTAATATATTGCTGTGGACTCCGAAAGATAATATGTATATTGATCCGGAAGTAACAACTTGGGGTAACGACATTTCTTCCAAATTCGGGGAGTTTGCATCCACACCTCCGTATCAATCCTATGTATTTGGAGTACAACTGTCATTTTAAAAGCGATTAAACAGTAAAGATTATGAAAAGAAAATTATTAATTATATTATCCGCTATCTTCTTATTGTTCACAACCGGATGTAGCGATTGGTTAGATATTAATCATGATCCAAACGCATTGGCAGAAGTGCCGGATCCAAAGGTATTGCTGCCGGCTGTGGAAATGGGTGTTGCCAACAACCTGATGGGTTGGGATTTCGGATTTGGTGGAGCTTATTGGGTAGAATACTGGGCTCAGTCTTATACCGCATCTCAATTTAAATCATTAAGCGAATACTTGCCGCAGGAATTCAATACGGCTTATCAGTCGCTGACAAGTCAGCCGATGCTTGATTTGGAATATATCAAGGCTAATACGAAAGATAGCGAAAATAAAGGATATTACTTCGTTGCAGAAGCTTTATCTATTTTTACTTGGCAAATCATTACCGATGTCTGGGGTGATATGCCCTATTCTGAAGCATTAAAGGCAAAAGAAGGAATTTTTCATCCCAAGCAGGACAAGCAGGAAGATATATATGCTGATTTATTAAAAAGGGTAGATGATCTTTTGGCAATTGATTTAACCGGATCTTCCATTGACGGAACTTACGATTACATATATAAAGGTGATATGGCAGAATGGCATAAATTTGCCAGTGCGTTGAAGCTGAAGTTGATGATACGTCTATCTGAAACTTCTCTATATGATAATGCTAAAACATTGAACTATATTAAGAGTGCGGATATGTTAACGTTGAGCGCTAAAATCTCCGGCAAAATATGGAACGATGATATGGAAGGTAAACGTCATCCTATGCGCGAATTTCAACAGGGGGAGGCTAACTACATCTCTACAAATGTAATTGCATGTAAAACTTTTTTTGACTATTTAAAAGTAAATGCTGATCCCCGTTTGGCTAAGCTGTTCTCTGGTGAAAAAGCTGCATTTTTCGGCGATTTCAACTCGAAAGAAGACTCTGATGGAAACGGAACGACAGACGATAAAGAAACATACGCTACTGCTGTTTTACCTGAAGATATGGATTTGATGTTGATGACAGATTGGGAGGTGAATTTTTACATTGCCGAAGTGTACGCCCGCGCAGGGGATGCTAAAGCCAAGGATTATTATGAAGCCGGAGTAAAAGCATCGTTGAATCAACACGTTATTATTAACGCAGACAAAAAGCCTGATTATTCCATTTTGGAAACTGGTTATGCAAAATGGACAGGTGGGAATGTAGAGACTCAGATAAAACAAATTGCTATGCAGAAATGGGTCGCTAATTGCAACTATCAGCATATAGAAGCATTCTTGGAACGTAACCGTACTAAATATCCTTCAGTAAACGAAATTGATATTGCTGCTGACAGGAAGAAGGCATGGATTGATTTTCCTGTAGGCGACCTGACAATATCGGTTAGAGGAAGAGCCTTGTTGGGCGGTAATTTACCGGCTTCTCCTTTATATCCTTCATCTTATAGGGACAGAAATAATAATGCACCTTCACAGAAGCCCAATGTTGGAGAAAAAGTATGGTGGAATCAAAAACAAGGTAAGTAATTGCAAAAATTGAAGAATATGAAAATATTATATAAATATAGTCTGATAATCGCTTCTCTATTTTTTCTTTTATCCTGCGATAAAGACACAGAAGATGTTTCAAGAATAACAGAGTACGCCTCATTTGAAATGCAAGGTGATAATTTTATGTATATTCTTGCTAACTCTACATTTACAGAGCCGGGTGTTAAGGCAACAGAATCAGGAGTAGAAATACCCGTAGAAACGAAAGGTACAGTGAATACAGCTGTTCCAGATGTTTATGCTATTCAGTATTCTGCAACAAATTCAGATGGCTTTCCTGCCTCGGTATTAAGAAGAGTTGCAGTTGTGCCAGCTATTCCGACAACAGATCTTTCTGGCGAGTATCAACTTGTGCATGCTACCCGTAAAAATAAAATAACTATTACGAGAGTCGATGGATTTTTAGGCTATTATCATGCTACAGACAGTTGGTGGCAGACTTATGCCATAGCACTTGATTTTGTTGATATGGGGGACGGTACAATAAAAATTTTGCCGGGCTCATCCCCTTACGGAGCACATTATGGAACGGGAAATATTTTGCCTGACGGACAAATTCAGTTTGTTGTTACTTTGCCTAACCAAGGTAATATGACTTATAGTACAACTTATAAATTACAATAAAAAATACGGGAAGAGTATGAAAAAAATATTTTATATATTATCTGTTTTCGCTGCTCTGATGTTTACATCATGCTTGCAAGAAAAAGATAACTGGTATTCAGAAACCGCAGCATTGGATGGACGTTATGTTGTAGCTACATCGTGTGCAGAATATTCTGATGATGACACTTCCATCGAAGACGGAGAAGAAGTTATGATCTATAATTCTGCTGCCAATGTAAATGATGAAATTTGGATTGATACACATGTTGCCGGTACAGCAGTCAAAAGTAAATTTAAAATTACAGGAGATGCTTCAGGCTTTAAAGGTGTAACCGCAGAGTCTAGTAATGTAAGTACTCTATCGTCTTATATTTATGTAAATGGCGGTTTCTATAATCCGGCAACATATACAAAACCTACTGCAGTTGGTCAATTAATTGGTGGTATCCAAGTATATAGTCGTGTAACACTGGTAGAAGGGAAAGTTACTCCAAAAAGCGCTACAACTATTGGAGGTAATGTATCAGATGGTGTTTATATTAAGGTAATAACACATAATGACTATGTTCAATTTATCGGTGTACTAGTACCTGAAAAGGATTGGACGGTTCCCGGCGTGCCTGAGTTTGTATGGCAATTAAAAGAGGGAAGCAATACGCCTGCCGATAGTGATGGTATGGATGAAACGTGGACCCTCGAAGGTTATCGTTACACTGGATATCCAGAAGATGCTACCCATTAATTTATTACTATAGAGGACTTTTGTAATTTCTTACAAAGCCATAATATTTAAACAGTAGTAAGGTGTCACCTTGCTACTGTTTTATATTTATATGTTTTTATTTCTTTTAACCCTCTATTAACGCCAATATTCATATTACTACTATATCTTTGTGTTTAGAAATGGAGGATATATAAGATATGTTTCAAGAAATAATAGTTGGTATAATCGGACTTTGCGTAGCTGTATTAATAATCTATAAAGTGTACGGCTTTTTCTTTTCGAAAAATGAACAAAAAGGAAGTTGCGGATGTTCAAATTGTGGATGCAGTACAAAGCAGAAGTCAGTTAAATATTGATATATTATTTGTGTATCCGAATTATTCTATCTATATTTGATATAGAAAATAAAACAAAGCTTAGTCTAAGTCGTGTTGGTCGATTGGGAAGCTCATCAATTAATAAAATATCCGAGACAAGCTTTTGATTCTAATGGCGGGCCACACCTCCGGGTTGCTTAGCACGGTGGATTACAAAGGGATCGAAGCGCTCAAATCCTGTTTTACGGAGTTTCGGCTATATCCACCAATACGACTTTTATATACAATGGGAGTTATCCGAAAAGGGTAATTCCCATTGATTTTATTATTAATTACGTTCTTAAATAACAGAAAATATTTAATGGTATATTCTTAATCTTATACCTGGCATTGGATATTATATCCATCAAAATAGTGAGGAAGCCCATAACTTTATTCGCATTTTCTTTATGCTATATTTTCTTTTATTCTACCTATTAATTGTATATTTGTAGCCAGATAATGTTGATTGTTGTTATTTAGAAAAGATAAATATGAACACTTTAGAAAAACTGACAGCTGAGAAGCTTCTTAGTATCAGAGCCATTAAACTACAGCCATCCAATCCATTTACATGGGCTTCAGGCTGGAAATCACCCATCTATTGTGATAATCGAAAATTGATATCGTATCCTAGAATACGTACATTTATAAAAATCGAACTAAGCCGTTTGATTATAGAAAACTTTCCGGAGGTAGATGCAATTGCAGGAGTAGCTACAGGGGCCATTGCTCCCGGAGCATTAGTTGCAGATGCTCTAGGTTTGCCTTTTGTATATATTCGTTCAACACCAAAAGATCATGGTTTGGAAAATCTGATCGAAGGCGAATTGAAGCCCGGAAGTAAAGTTGTCGTCGTAGAGGATTTAGTATCTACCGGTTCCAGTAGCTTGAAAGCGGTTGAAGCTATCCGTCGCGATAGCTCAGATGTTATTGGGATGGTTGCTAACTTCACTTATGGTTTCCCTATTGCTACCGAAAAGTTCAATGCAGCAGGAGTTCAGTTATTGACATTAACTAATTACGATGCTGTTTTAGACGAAGCTTTGAGAATAGAATATATTGCCGAATCCGATCTGGAAACTTTGCAGGAATGGAGAAAAGCTCCTGCTGATTGGAAATAAACTGGTGAAAATTGCATGACAGAATTTGTTAGTGAGATAAAGACGATTCCACACTCTGATGTGGATGTTTACTCTGTGCTTTCCGATTTGAATAATCTGGAACTAGCCAAAAATATAATACCTCAGGATAAAGTTAAAGACTTTACTTTCGATACCGATTCGTGTACTGTATCTGTCGATCCTGTAGGTAAAATCAGATTTGTAGTGGTAGAGCGTGAACCTAATAAGAATATTAAGTTTCAGGCCGAGCAATTGCCTTTTGGTGTGACTATGTGGATACAATTGGTGCCAACCAATAACGTTGAAACAAAAATGAAGCTAACCATAAAAGCAGATTTGAATCCATTTTTGAAACCAATGGTTAGTAAACCATTGCAGGCAGGATTGGACAAAGTAGCTGAAGGTTTAGCAGGCCTCCCCTACAACGATATTTTGAATAAAGGAACAATAGAATAAAGAATGAAACTTTGGGAAAAAAGTGTTCAGGTAAATAAAGATGTAGAGTCTTATACAGTAGGGCATGACAGGGAACTGGATATATATCTTGCTCCATACGATGTACTTGGTTCTATGGCCCATATCACAATGCTTGAGTCTATCGGGTTACTTACCAAAGATGAATTATCAGTTCTTCTTAAAGAACTGAAAGAAATTTATGACATCGCGGTTGCCGGCAACTTTCATATAGAGGATGGTATTGAGGACGTACATTCGCAAGTAGAACTGATGCTTACCCGTAAATTAGGGGATATTGGAAAAAAGATACATAGCGGGCGTTCCCGCAACGATCAGGTACTTGTAGATTTGAAACTTTTCACCCGGGATCAGATTCGTGCACTTGTTGATTCAGTTACTGCCCTGATTGATGTTCTCCTTACCCAAAGCGAAAAGTATAAAGATATCCTGATGCCGGGATATACCCATTTGCAGATTGCAATGCCGTCATCATTCGGACTATGGTTCGGAGCCTATGCCGAAAGCTTGGTAGATGACCTGCAATTGCTTTTGGCTGCATATAAAATATGTAATCGGAATCCTTTGGGTTCGGCTGCTGGATATGGTTCATCATTCCCCCTGAACAGGCAAATGACTACAGACCTGTTGGGCTTTGATTCTATGGACTATAATGTGGTCTATGCCCAAATGGGGCGGGGCAAAATGGAGCGTATAGTTTCATTTGCCATAGCAAGTATAGCTGGTACATTATCAAAGCTCTCATATGATGCATGTTTGTATAATAGTCAGAACTTCGGATTTATCAAATTGGCTGATGAATATACAACAGGATCGAGCATTATGCCACATAAGAAGAACCCCGATGTATTTGAGCTGACACGTGCTAAATGCAACAAGCTACAGGCATTGCCTAATGATATAACACTGATTATAAACAACCTTCCATCAGGGTATTTCCGTGATTTGCAGATTATAAAGGAATTGTTTATTCCTTCATTCGAGGAGATGAATGATTGTCTGCATATGGTAGCACGTATGATGAATGAAGTGAAGATAAATGAAGATATACTTGATGACCCTAAATATCTTCTCATATTCAGTGTAGAAGAAGTAAATAGATTAGTGCTGGAGGGTGTTCCTTTTCGCGATGCGTATAAGCAGGTTGGTTTAGATATCGAAAAAGGAAACTTCGTTCATAATAAGAAAGTGAATCATACCCACGAAGGTAGTATAGGTAATTTATATAACGACCATATAGACTTATTGAAGCAGCAAGTCATCGGTCAGTTCAATTTCAAAAAAGTGATGTCAGCAGAGCAGGCATTGCTCGACTCCATTAATTAACCCCGATATTATAAGAAAGAAGTTCTCTTGATATGGAAGATTCAGAAATAATACTAGCTAGTCTGTCCGGAGAGGATAAACCCGGTGTAACAGCGGCTCTAACTGCCGTATTGGCAAAGCATAACGCTAATATTCTTGATATAGGCCAGGCGAATATACATCATTCGCTGTCATTGGCAATTATGTTTGAAGCTAAGAATGCAGGAGAGGTAATCAAAGATCTCCTGTTTAAGGCAACTGAGGTAGGTGTTATTATCCGCTTTTCTCCTATTAGCAAAGAAGAGTATATGCGCTGGGTTTGTCTGCAAGGTACAAAGAATCGCTATATTGTAACCATGCTAGGGCGTACACTTAGTCCCAGCCAGATATCGGCTGTGGCACAAATAAGTCAGAAGTACAAGCTAAATATAGAAAAGATAATACGACTAACTGGTCGTGTTCCGTTGGAGACTGAAGAACGTCCAAGCCGTTCATGTATAGAATTGGCAATACGGGGCACGGTAGATGATGTTCAGCAGTTGAAGCATGACTTTATGAAACTGGCTGATGATCAAGGTATCGATATCGCATTTCAGGTAGAAAGTATGTATCGCCGTATGCGCCGTCTGGTCTGTTTCGATATGGATTCTACTCTGATTCAGACAGAAGTGATAGACGAACTTGCTGAACGTGCAGGAGTAGGAGAGGAGGTGAAAGCTATCACCGAATCGGCTATGCGTGGCGAGATTGATTTTTCCGAAAGCTTTAAGAAAAGGGTGAGCCTTCTCAAAGGGCTGGATGAGTCCGTGATGAAAGATATTGCAGAGAATCTACCTATAACAGAAGGGATGACCCGCCTTATCCGCATCTTGAAAAAGAGTGGCTGTAAACTGGCTATCCTTTCCGGAGGATTTACCTATTTTGGCAACTATCTGAAAGAGAAATACGGGTTCGACTATGTATATGCTAATGAGCTTGAGATAGAAGATGGTAAACTTACCGGAAACTATGTGGGCGATATTGTAGATGGTAAGCGTAAAGCTGAGCTGCTGCGCTTATTGGCCCAGGTAGAGAAAGTAGATATGCGTCAGACTGTAGCAGTCGGAGACGGAGCCAATGATTTGCCTATGCTAGGTATTGCCGGACTTGGTATTGCTTTCCATGCTAAGCCTAAAGTAAAAGCGAATGCTAAACAATCATTATCCACTGTTGGATTGGATGGTATCCTTTACTTCCTTGGATACAGAGATTCTATGCTTGTAGGCGAAGAGTGATTTATTGAAGAAGATCTTATATTATAACCTTCTATTATGCTATATAATAGAAGGTTATTCATTTATATGGGGATAATGCCGGTAAGCCTTATTATTGTGTATTTTAAAGTTGATATCTTAGAGGAGCTATTTTTCCAATAACCATTAGCTCAATATTAACTTTCGCAAGCAAATAATTGAGTCGTAAGGTCGGTAAAAAGTAAGGAGACTTACATGGTTGTTGGCGGTTATAAATGCCCAGAACACCCTATGAATAGCTCCTCCTTGATATTTTTCTCAATGTTTTTATTTGTGATATGAAGTTTCGTTTGTCTTGTAAAAAAAGGAGCTGATATTCCTAATAATTGTATATTTTATTGTGTAAATATAACACAATTTATTCTGTTGTAGCAAATATATCTGCAGATTCTTTTAATATTTAACAATATCCTGTTAAATAATCAGCGTATTAAAATCAGAAAGAACGGGGTTTAGATACTCCCGTTCTTCTTTATATAACAATAGCTAAGTAAGAGAAATGTTTAACACAAAGTTATTAAAACCTCACAACCTATAACTGCTTTTGATGCAAAAGCCTAGTGCCTTATTTATACATTTTTTCTCTCAAAGCCTTTATTTCATCAGATGTGATATAATCATCATAGTCCATGATTTTGTCGATAGTACCGTTCGGAGTAAGTTCTATTACCCTGTTACAAACAGTTTGAATAAATTCGTGGTCATGTGACGACATTAGTACGTTACCTTTAAGCTGTATCAGCGTATTATTAAAAGCCTGTATCGACTCCAGATCCAGATGATTAGTCGGTGAATCCAACACAAGGCAATTTGCACTTTTCATCATCATACGGGCAATCATACAACGCATCTTTTCTCCTCCCGACAGCACTTTGGTATTCTTCAGCACCTCTTCGCCGGAGAATAACATTCTGCCCAAGAAGCCCTTTATGTAAATTTCACTGGTATCGTCAGAGAACTGGGCAAGCCAGTCTATCAGGTTCAGATCATCTTTAAAATAATCGCTGTTATCCAGTGGCAGGTAAGCAGGTGTTATAGTCTGTCCCCAGCTGAATGTTCCTGTATCAGGTTGTACATAATCGTTTATGATTTCGAAGAAGGCAGTCATCGCACGCGGATCTCTTGACAGGAAGATTACCTTGTCTTCTTTCTCTATGTTGAAACTTACATTGTCGAACAGTTTTTTCCCTTCGATCGATTTGCTTAGTCCGTTTACTTCCAGTATTTTATTGCCCGGCTCACGGTCCGGGGTAAAGATAATACCCGGATATTTACGGGACGATGGCTTAATTTCTTCAATATTCAGCTTCTCAATCATTTTCTTACGGCTGGTAGTCTGTTTGGACTTCGCTACATTGGCACTGAAACGGCGGATAAATTCTTCGAGTTCCTTTTTCTTTTCTTCCGCTTTTTTGTTTTGCTGTTGTTGTTGGCGTAGTGCCAACTGGCTGGATTCGTACCAGAAACTGTAGTTACCGGCAAACATGGTTACTTTGCCAAAATCGATGTCTACAGTATGAGTACATACCGAGTCGAGGAAGTGACGGTCGTGCGATACGATCAGAATTGTATTTTCTGCATTTGCAAGATAATTTTCCAACCACATCACTGTTTCTATATCGAGGTCGTTGGTAGGCTCGTCGAGCAACAGGTTGTCCGGATTACCGAAAAGCGCACGGGCAAGTAGAATTCTCACTTTCTGCTTACCGCTTATATCTCCCATTATCTGATAATGCAATTCCTCAGGAATTCCAAGTCCGCTAAGTAGCATCGCAGCATCGCTCTCTGCATTCCAACCTTCCAGTTCTGCAAATTTTTCTTCCAGTTCCGAGGCTTTAATACCATCAGCGTCTGTAAAATCTTCTTTGGCATACAATGCATCTTTTTCCTTCATTATATCCCAAAGTACTGTGTGCCCTTGTAATACGGTATCCATCACCGACTGGCTGTCAAATGCAAAGTGATCCTGCGCCAATACAGAAAGCCGTTCACCTGATCCTAAGGCGAAAGTTCCGCTGGTTGCATCTTTTTCTCCACTCAGAATTTTCAGGAAAGTGGATTTCCCTGCGCCATTGGCTCCTATTATGCCATAGCAATTACCACTTGTAAACTTCAGATTCACATCTTGAAATAATACACGTTTACCAAACTGAATACCTAAATTTGAAACTGTTATCATCTTTTCTTTCTTTGTATACTTTATATATAGATAAACCAGTTATGAAATCATAACCGTAAATCGGGCGCAAAGGTACAATTTTTTAGCCTGATTTTATAATAGATAGCTGTTAATAGTGGGTTAAATTATATCTCTATGCAAAAAACAGAGTCTATAAAAGATCTACTGCTTTATTTAGCATTAATAAATTGAGATGAGTACAAGATTCTGTACTACAATGCTTTTACAACAACAGACTTCCTTATCTCGGGAGTTACGCTGAATACCCTGTTTTGCATACCATCCCAAGCTTCTACGGTAATCTTGTTGTCCGATTTGCTGTTCACATACTTCTCGAAATCGTACAGATAAGAAAATTGAGCAAGGTATTGCGACTTGTTTAGTTCCTTAGCTATTTCGGGATAATATCCTACATTCCAGAGCATACATTCCGTATATCCTCCAGCATTGGTAAACCGGGTAGCCTGATCGCGGAATACCATTGTTTCGGCAATAAAGCGTTTATAGGCTTCCGACAGGCTTTCTTTAGTGTGCTCAAATTTCCTGTTGTTGATCTTCTTTATGACGTATCCAGGGCGTATACCTGCCTGATAAGCAGGGGAATCCATGTCTACGTCTTTTACTGTAACCAGATCATCTGCATCGAAGTACATCCCTGTATAATTATACCTGTTAAAATCCACTTTGTATCGCGCCTCAGTTTTCGGTACCGAATATGGAAATTGCTTTAGCATAAGCGGAGTGTGCAGTCTGACATATTCCTCCAGTGTATATTTAGAAGATAGATAGTCTTTTATGTTACAGTCCCATATTTGTGTCAGTTTCGATGGATTAATGTATTTGCGGTCGTAAAAGCTGAATCCATATTCTACTATATATTGGGCAACTTTGTCTACATTAGGTTCGTTAGTATCGAAGATAGGCAATAATACCATTTGTTGTTTATCCACATCGAACCGCCATGTACCCGGTGCATAATTAGGATTATTCAATCCTGTGAATTTTGTATTAGGTTCATAATTATAATAAGCCTGTACCACGATATCAGGGTCGGATGTATCCCGGACAAGGCCTTTTGCTTCCAGATCTTTTGCCAACAGGGCAGTTATCTGGCTATCGATAGCAGGTACGGGCTTGCCGTCTTTATAGAAATCGTAGGTATGATAGTCGTAGAAGTCGACATCTTTATCGGGTTGTACATACAATGGGAGGGTGAATATCCGTTCACTGGTGTTTTCGAGACTGTAAAACGAAAAGATTTTAGACAACTCCATTTCACTTACCGAATTGGTAGCGATACATTTACGCGAGAGAGTGTACTCTTTGAAATATGCATTCATATTCCGTATGGTGAATGTAACGGTGGGTGCATACATATCTTCAAACAGCCAGTTGGCTATCGTCTGATTGTCGCGGAGGTAAGTTGCCTTTCCGTTTATTTCCATTATGATGTCTCCTATTTTTATACCTGCTCTCTCAGCCGGAGAATTAGGTTCTACCTCTGTGATAATCAACTCGCCGTATCCCCAGTTTTTGTTTTCACTTACATCGAAAGTAAACCCGAAATAGCAGTTTTTATTGTATACTTGCGATTTTGTATAATGAGTGAATATTGTAAAAAGTAACAGTGTAAAAAGTAATCTTTTCATTTTAGGTACAAGAATTGAAAATTTTTTTAAGACGCAAATATATGATTTTTTTGTGAATATTCTCATTTATAACTCTATGAGGTTAGGTTAAACGGAGTTAACAGTTAGCAGTAAACAGTCATCAGTCAACAACTCGTATCTAGTATCTTTTTCTAAAAAGGTAACAAAGGTAACACTTTTTCCACTTTTTTTCACCTGCTACATATTTCATTTTCTACGTCTCTTTTTTCTTTTACTCTGTTGACTCACAGCCTTTCGATTATTATTAGCAATCAGCTTCCGCTTTATTTCCTGACGGGCTGCAAACGCCTTATCCATCCGCTCAAAATATTCATTCATTTCTGCTTCATCAATCTCAGAGCTATCTTCATCGCCATTCTCTGCTATGTACTGTTCCATATCATCATCTTCCACCTCCGCTATCTCTACTGATACAAGTACGGGTTCTCTCTCCGGCTCCTCATTTAGTTCGAATGTTTCAATACTACTGTTTTCCTTACCTTTCCATGAGTCGGATTGCTCCTCGCCTTGCGGTGGACGGGAAAGGCTTTTCCTGTCCTGCCTGTCCAACAGCAGTTTTATGGTACGCAGATCGGGCAGGCAATTCTTCCGTTTTATCGTTTTCGATTGTAAGGACACTCTCTCCGGATTACCGGGATCAGGCAGGTAAATCTCTTTTTCTTCAACCATGATATATCCGTCGAGCCGTTTTTTCAGGGACGAATATAACATCTGGCGAGTTCTTTCCTCCCGCTGATTCTCGGCCTTAGCTATTTCCCGTGCCAGTTCGGGCTTGGTGTCTTTCCACGTGTAAAATGTTTTACGGCTGATACCCATTACCCTGCATATTTCAGCCACCGAACAAAAATCATCTTCTATCAGGGATACGATTTTTTCTACTGATTCTTCACTATATTTTGCCATAAGGTTTTTATGGTATAGATAAATGATTTGGGATTTGATAATGATTTGAAATATAAAATCGTTCGATTTTTTTACTACGCGCAATCGAAGATTGCTTGCGTTCCTTTTGGCCTAAGCCCCAAAAGGAACCAAAAATGCTTTAGCGCCCCGCTTCAACGTCCGACCCATAACGGACTCAAAGGCTGAACAAAAAAACTCGCTCCGGGATGTATATAATACGCATCAGCGGATAAGCTCAAACACGTTTTTGTTTTTAACGCCTTTTTCGTCCTATGGGTGCCCCGTACTTAAAGCTAACGGCGCCGCTGACGCACGTGTGGCTAAAGCCCGGAAAACCTTTGTCCTGTCGTCGCATCGCGATTCCGGCCTCGTCCCGCAGGCGGGGTACCCAATCCGTAAAGCGTAGGTGTAGGGCAAAATACGGTAGCTGCTATACTCTGCTGATAATCCGGCTAAAGATGATTCCGTATTATTTTGCCCCACCGAAGCTGCGGCTTTGGGTCGCCGAAGGGATGCAGCCTTGATTTTTGTTTCGTTTTGCATCAAGGCAAAATGAATTGGAGCGAAGCGGAATTGAAAATCGGCGGAGCCAAATCGGCGTTAGCCAAATACAAGCCGACTGGCGCGTTAGAGAAATCGAACATTAAAACTCAACTACTGAATCTGCTATTTATAACATTTAGTGCTTAAGATCGTTTAAGCGAAAGCCAAATTCTATTAACTTTACATATAAAACTTTTATAACAGGACAGCTAGTATTATAAAAGTATCTTTTATGCTAAATGATACAAAAAGAAAATAAACATGTATTCCTCAATAAGTTAAAAGAGGAACCTTTCATCGAAATATTCCGCCTGCAGGATATGGGAGATGATACTATATTTGAAAATTATCAGCGATACGACTTCTATCAGTTGCTATGGTTTACCAAAGTGGGCGGTGATGATATTTACTTTCTGGACTTCAATGAATATAAAATCGAGAAAGACCAGATTGTGCTTATCTTTCCCGGACAAATAGATAAACTGGATGTGGAAGGCAAAGAAGGCTATCTGTTCACTATACATAATGATATCTTTTATAATATAAGCCTACAGCTTAATTCCGACTATCTGAACGGATATTTTTCCAATACCTTTATTTCATTAGATATCGATACCAAAGTAAGATTGGAAAAGATAAATGAACTTATATTTCTGGAATATAATTCAGGAAACAGACTCGGCCTGATGAAAAGCTACATGGAGGCCCTTCTGTTCCATGTATCAGCTCTTTTCGAAGATTCACACACATTAAATAACGGGGACATATTTGTTGCCGAGTTGATGAAACTTATAGATAATAATTTCATCTGTGAAAAAGAAACCGATTTCTATGCCAATTCACTAGGTGTTACTAACAGGAAGATAAACGAACTGTGCAAGAAAGGTACAGGAAAAACAGTCAAACAGCACCTTCAGGAAAAATTGATACTGGAAATAAAAAAAGAGATACGCCTGCGCAGGAAGAGTCTGAAAGAAATAGCTTTCGACCTGGGTTTCAATGAACCGGCTTACTTTACACGCTTCTTTAAACAACATACGAATCTTACCCCGACCGAATTCAGAGATAATAAATAGCCCATATGTGCAAGTAATCGGCCCATAATTGTAAGAGACAGACTGAACATCTTTTCTACTTTTGTCCACCAATAAAAGTAAAAAAGCATTTATGAAAAATTTAAGTTTAGTACAGTGGCTGGTTATTCTTGTCCTGGCATTATTAACAGCTTTAGAACCTCTTAGCATCGATCTTTATCTACCCGGATTCATAGATATATCCGAAGCATTCGGAACTACTACCGCTGCCGTTCAGATTTCATTATCCACATTTCTGGGAGGATTTGCCATCGGACAGTTATTTTGGGGACCTTTGGCAGACAGATTCGGGCGGAAAAAGCCTATCTTATTATCTCTGGCTATTTTTATTGTAGCATCCTTTGCCTGCATTTATGTAAAAACCATCGAACAACTTTGGGTAATGCGCTTTATTCAGGCAATCGGCGGTTGCGGCGGTATTGTTATTTCACGTGCGGTAGTTACCGACTATTTTGAAAAATCGAATACCTTAAAAATATATTCCTTACTTGCCCTGATAATGGGTATTGCCCCTATTATTGCTCCGGTACTAGGAAATGAAGTATTGAAACTATTCCACTGGGAAGGCTTATTCGAAGCAATGGGGGTACTGGGTATCCTTTTATTCCTACTCACTATATTCTGCTTGCCGGAAACGTATAAGAAGAGTGAAGTAAAAACAAATAGTAATGTATTTAAAGATTATCTGAAAATACTCAGAATCAGAAAGTTTGTCGTCTATGCACTTATCGCCGGTATTGTAAACGGGGCCCTGATGATATATGTAGCCTACGGTCCATTTCTGATAATGGAAAAAGGAGGGTTTTCTAGTAACAGCTTCAGCCTGATATTTGCTATCAATGCATTCGGTCTGATGATCGCTTCATATCTTACAAATATCCTCCAAAAATATATTCCGACAAGCAAACTGGTAAAACATGCCTTGCTGTTTATGTTTGCAATGAGTTCCGTCCTACTTGTTACCATGTACTTAAACATGAATATCTATGCAATACTTGTAGTCTTATTCCTGTATATCTTCCCTATCGGAATATTATTCCCGACAACGACCGAATTAGCTATTACACCATTTGCAGAAACGAATAATAGTGGTACTGCATCGGCCCTGTTCGGTTCCATCCAGTTGCTGATGGCATTTATATGCTCGATACTGGCTAACTTAGTTAATGACGGATCGGTTATTGCAGTAGGCTTCGCATTCTTCCTTTGCACATTATTATCATTTGTGATTGTTTTCAGCAAAATAAACCTGAAAGAAGAATATAGCTGTTGATCTCTCTTTAAATTAACCACTTATAATTCCTCTCATATAAAGTCCCGGTTTTTATTTAAAAATCGGGGCCTTTATTTAACTACCGTTAAATAAAAATACATACATTTGTATATGCCAAAAATTCAAACAAATAAAGAAGAGCTAATAAGAAAATCGATGCTGGTATTCATTAAAACCGGATACTTCCACACCACATTGTCCAGCCTGGCAAAGGCCTGTAATATAGAAAAACCTCATTTCTACTATTACTTTAAGGATAAGAAAGATTTGATGAATCAGGTTCTCATTTATGCAAGTGATCAAATACAGAATCTTGTATTCGATACAGCATATAAAGAGGGCATGGAACCTTCTGCACGTTTGCATACAATACTCGATAATGTGCTGAAAATTCATACAAAAAATAAATACGGGTGCCTGATGGGAAATACACTCCTCGAAACTGTTGGGAGGGAGTCGTATTTTAAGCCTGTACTATGTACATATTTCAACAGATGGAGGGAGACTCTGACGCATCTGTATCTGACCACTTATGAAGAAGAGCTGGCAAAAGATATGGCAAACGAGGATGTTGCTAAATTGCAGGGAGGTATCATGCTGATGAGGCTCTACGATGATAAAGATGTTCTGAAGAAAGTAACTGATAATATCAAAACCAGACTATAATTTTTGTAAATTATTATAATTAGTGTATAACAAATGAATGCAATCATTAATTCAATAGGGATTTATGTCCCTGAAAAACGGATAGACAACCATTATTTCGAAAGTATAATAGACACTAGTGACGAGTGGATTACCACCCGCACAGGTATCAGCCAGCGGTTTTATGCCGCGGAGAACGAATATACCAGCGACTTGTGTGTAAAAGCAGTGCAAAATCTTGCATCCAAATACAATAAGGATTTATCCGACATCGATTTTATCATTGTGGCTACCACGAGTGGCGAACAGGTTATGCCCAGTATGGCAAGTCAGGTGCAAACCCGGCTGAACATTCCGAATGCGGGATGTATAGACGTTTATGCTGCATGCGCAGGATTCGTATATGGTATTATTCTCGCCAAAGGGCTGATAGCGGCAGGCACACACAAGAAGGTACTGGTAATAGGTGCGGAAACACTTTCGAAAATCACCGATTTTACCGACCGGACTTCCTGTATATTGTTCGGAGACGGAGCAGGAGCCGTTATAGTGGAAGCCAGTGACAAAAAACATATATTCGATGCGCTGACTGAGACTGATGGTTCGCATGGAAAAGACCTGTATCTGGCGCATCAGAATGTACCGATAAACGGAGAGCCTGTAATTCCTGACCGCAACTTGCACCAAAATGGAAAAGTAGTTTTCAAATGGGCGGTAAGTACTTTAGTTGGAAAAATACAAGAACTGACATCCAAGAACCACCTGAAACTGGAGGATATAGACTGGCTTATACCGCACAGTGCAAATATCCGGATACTCGAATCGGTATGCTCAGGCTTGAATATCCCGATGGATAAGTGTCTGGAAAGTATCAGAAACTCTGGTAACACTTCGTCCGCATCCATCCCTATTGCCTGGTATAACGGCATAGAATCGGGCAAGGTAAAGTTAAACGACAATCTACTGTTAATCGGCTTTGGCGGGGGATTGACCTGTGCCGGAATATGCCTGCAAAATAAGATTGAGAAAAAGTAAAAATACCTATCTGATTTACAAGAGGGAGTGAATTCAGTTTCATTTCCTCTTTTATTTTGTCTCTATCGTCTAAAAAAATAGACAAAATATTTTTATGTCTAATTTTTTAGACTACATTTGCGATATAACTAATAATATCGCAATATGAAAAAGACAATCTTACTATTAGCATTATCACTTCTTTCGATATCCGCATTTTCACAACATGTGGTATCTGTTCACAAAATGAATAAAGGAGACATCGAACAGGAAAAACTCGATGTTGCAACAATCCGTTGCTATTACAAATTTACACAACCTGTAACGGCAGATAAGGAGACTCATCAGCAGACAGATACGATGACTCTGGATATAGGACAAAAAGCCTCCCGATATTATGATGCTGCGCGTATGAAACGAGATTCATTATTCGGAGACTTTATGAGTAACAAGATAAACCCATCCACAATACAAAGCATGTCTGTACTAAAAGACGGGGATATGTCCGTATTAGACAACAAAGGTGGAACAACTTTCGATTCGACCACAAAAGGAGAGACGTCTCAATTATTCAAAAAACGTCCGACAGGAGAAATAATTACAATTGACAGATCAGAAAGTACTCCTCAAAAATACAAATGCACAGAAACCATTCCTGCACAGCAATGGAGTATCTCGGCCGATACACTGACCGTACTGGGCTATATCTGTCAGAAAGCGACTACGGAATTCCGCGGACGAAGCTATGAAGTATGGTTCTCACCTGATATTCCGGTAAATGACGGACCATGGAAGCTATATGGATTACCGGGATTGATAATGAAAGTATCAGATTCTGAAAACCTGTTTTTATTTGAGATTATAGGCTTGGAAAATCTCAATAATCCGGTTGATATTACAATGGCTCAGGAAGATTATGCGAAAGCCAGTATAAAAGACCTCGAAAAATTAAAGAAAAAACGATCGGGAGGTACCGCTGTAAATATTAACGGAGGAAATATAATAATGATACAGAAAAAGAATAACAATGAGTACCAGTCATTGGAAATCAATTAATGCAGTAAACAGTAAACAGTGGCTGACGCATGAGCAGGTAAAGCCACAATACTTTATCAAAATAAGACCTATCAGAAATATACAATGAAAAGATATCTCCTGACTCTTTTTATCCTTATATCCGGCTTTATGCAGGCACAAACCATTATCAAAGGGGTTGTCCTGAATGAAGATAATAAGCCTGTGCCGGATGTCAATGTCACTTTACAGGAAAAGGGACGCTCCCTGATGCTCGGTTATGTGTTAACTGATGAGGCCGGAAAATATAAGATAGAGTATAAGGGTAAGAGTGACAGTATTGTTATCATTGTTTCGGGCTTTAATATCGGCAAACAATCGAAAACAGTTAGTAACCGGAATCAGGATGTGGACTTTTCCATTATACAGGAGTCCATCGTATTGAATGAGGTGAAGATAAAACCGCCGAAAATAAGGCAGGCCGGGGATACGTTGAATTATATGGTGGAAAGTTTCAGCGATGCCAATGACCGCACTATAGGTGATGTATTGAAAAAAATGCCCGGCATACAGGTTAAAGACGACGGAGCAATACTTTATCAGGACAGGCCTATAAATAAATTTTATATCGAAAATGCAGATTTGCTACAGGGCCGTTACGGCATAGCCACAAACAATATAGAGGCCAAGGATGTATCCACTGTACAGGTAATGGAGAACCACCAACCCGTGAAGGCGCTGAAAGACCGTGAATTTTCGGAAGATGCCGCTATAAATCTGAAATTGAAAGATTCGGCCAAAGGCACCCTTATTGCAAATGCACAGGCAGGTGTAGGCGTTGCACCCCTGCTTTGGAATAATGAGTTGACAGGAATGTATATTGCAAAAAAATTGCAAAACATAACCACCTATAAAGGAAATAACTCCGGCGATGACGCCGGGCGGGAGCTGAATTCGTTCTATTCAGGCGACGCTTCACGAATGAAAAGTAGCAGCCTGCTGAATGTACAGGCCCCGTCTTCCCCATCGATCAGTGAGAAGCGATATCTGGACAATCAGGCGAATATGGCTTCATTTAATAATCTGTGGAGTCTGAAAACAGATTACCAACTGACTGCAAATATCAACTACCTGAACGATTACCAGCAAAAGAGCAGCTATGCATATACAGAAAACTACCTGCCAAACGACGAAACAATAAAGATAGAAGAGTTACTAAATTCGAGATTGAGAAAAGAAAGAATGGGAGCTGATATACAGTTGAACGCCAACAAAGAAAAATATTATTTCAACAACCTGCTGAAATTCGAAGGGATATGGGACAGGGAGCGGGGCGATGCCATTTCCACGGATAGCGTTTATCAGCATTTAAAAAAGCCGAACTATGGCATCAGTAACACATTCAACCTGGTAAAAACGAACGAAAAGCATACATGGACTTTTTACTCCTTCAACGGGTACAATACTTCTACTCAGACATTACGCGTACAGCCCGTATTGTATGAACAATTGTTCGATCCTGCGCCTTCACCCGAAGCCATGGTACAAGAGGCCGAACAGAACGACTTCGCTTCATACAGCAGAATTACATGGGGACTCGGAAAGGGTACCATAAAACAGAATTATACATTCGGATTTGACGCGGACTTACAGCAGCTCAAATCGGCATTACAAGCCGATACAAAAAGTGGATTGGGAAGTTTGCCGGACTCTCTAAGAAATGATATAAAGCAAAATAAGTTTGTATGGAAATTCTCACCCAATTATACATATTCAAAGGGATATAAACTGAATGTATCGTTATCGTTGCCTCTCAGTTATACAATATTGGACACGGACAATAATGTATCGGATAAAAAAGAAAATAAGGGCTATTTGTTTTTCAATCCCTTTCTGTTTGCCAGTTACAAATTATCGTCTTATTGGGATAGCTATCTGAATGCCGGCTATAGTAACTCGACAGGAAGTCTTAATAATATGTACACAGGATATATTATGTCTTCGTATCGGAATTTATTGCGCAACGAGGGGAAATTATTCAGACAGCAATCCCAGAATTATGGCCTTGTGCTAAATTACAGGAATCCGATAACAACCCTGTTTGGGATGGCTAATATATCATATTACCGGAATAGGGTCAATCTGCTTTACGACTATTATTATAGTGGTATACTAAAACTGCAATCGACCATAGATATGCCAAATACAACAAGCGGAATAAATGCAAGTGTACACGGTAGCAAAGAAATTGAAGCCATAAACACAACAGTTTTTATAGGTGGCAGCTACAATAACAGCCAGTCTTCACAAATAAATCAGGGGGAACTTATCGATTATTCCAGTCAAAGTTTTTCAGTGTCGCCCCGCTTCCTTACAAAGTTAGGTTCGAGTGTCAGTTTCGAATATTCGATACGGTATACACAAAGCCAAAGTAAAATAAAGGATAGTGGCAGAAGCTTCGACCCTATACGCATAACATCACAAAATGCGCAATTGAATATTTTCCCGCTGAAAGGGCTGGTAATAAATCTGAGATATGAAAATTTCTATAATAATACAATCACTTCGGGCAGCAGATCTATGTCATTCGGTGATATCGGGGCAAAATATAAATGGAAAAAAGCAGAGATAATCCTCGATTACACCAATATATTCAATGCCAGACAATATATATCGACATCATACAGCGATGTGAGCAGATATTATTATTATTACGATTTACGCCCGGCGGAAGTATTGTTGAAGGTGCGGTTTAAACTGAAATAGATTATTCAATGAATAGGTTTATTGCCGTATTTTAATGTTTAACTTTTCGTTGCTGAGTAATAAACGACTAAAATTGAATGATTATTCGACTCTTGTTCCTTCATTAATCACTAAATTTAGCTTCAAAAGAATATATTATGAACAGAACAAGCCAGATTCTTTTAGTGAGCTTATTTTTCTCTTTATTTACGATGACTTCTTATAGCCAGGAGAAGATCCGGTCGAATATCCCGCTGGACTCGATTGTGTTGAGTGACCCGTGTATTCTAGCTGATCCGGCCACAGCTATGTATTATATGACCGGAACCGGAGGAAAGCTATGGAAGAGTGAAGACCTCAAACTCTGGGATGGGCCTTACACGGTAGCACAGACCGATCCGGATTCTTGGATGGGCCCACGGCCTATGATTTGGGCGGCGGAGATCCATGCCTATAAAGATAAGTTCTATTATTTTGCCACTTTTACCAACCGTGCCGTAAAAATAGACACTGTAGCAGGAAATATAATCGAACGCAGGGCTTCACATGTATTGGTCAGCGACAAGCCCGATGGGCCTTATGTCCCGATGCAGGATGAAACATACCTGCCGGCTCACATGCCTACATTAGACGGTACTTTCTGGATAGACAAGGATGGTAAGCCTTATATGATATATTGTTACGAATGGTTGCAAAACCAGAATGGGACAATGGAAAAAATAGAACTCAAGCCCGATTTGAGCGGCTCTGTGGGTGAAGGAAAACTACTTTTCCGTGCCAGCGACTCACCTTGGAGCAGAGAGAAAGATAAGGATGGGAACGACCGCCCCAATAAGGTCACAGATGGCCCCTATTTGTTCGAAACAGGTACCGGACGATTGGGTATGATCTGGACAAGCTGGATATATGATGTATATACGCAAGGGGTCGTTTACTCAGAAAGTGGAACCCTAGATGGCCCGTGGATACACGAACCGGAACCGATCACACCTCCCAATTTCGGGCATGGTATGCTATTCCGAACCCTTGACGGCAAGCTACTAATGTCTGTCCACAGCCACAAAGAGATGCAGGATGGACACTACCACCGTGTGCCTCATTTGTTTGAAGTGGATATTACAGGTGACAAGCTGGTTGTAGGCAGGCAGTATATACCTTAAATCTGATTATTTTTTTCCAAAGAAAAGCTATATTAAAATATCAGTACATATTATAAACTTAATATCTGAAAATATATAAACAGATTAAATAATAATTATCTATATGGCAGAACTTATAATTATAAATATTATAGGTTCTGCGATCTTTGAAATAATCCTCAAGTATATCGACCTCCTGAAAAAATCGATAAATAAAAAATGAGTAAAAGTTGTAGCCTTTGTTACCTTTTAATGAAGAAGATACCTCGCTCCGCTCAGCATGACAAGCTAATTATTAATTTTTCATTCTTAATTATTAATTGTTTTCAGTGTTACCTTTTAACCATATATAGTTAACGAATGCAAAAACAACAAGATGGAAACAATGAAAAAACTGTCAGATGTGTCAGGTTTTAACCAAAAATAGTTAATAAACGTGTATACGATGATAAGTTATGGATTATAAGTGATGAGTCAGAGTTTGCACCTTTGCGAGAGAAACTTTTTTATGGAAGAGGTGCTCCGCTCATCATGACAAACAATTTATTAATTGTTCATTTTTAATTATTAATCGATTTCCATTACTTTATATTCCATTTATTAAACTTTTTAACATTATTATTGTTGAATCTTTAATTATGTTATCTTTACATTCTTAAAATGATTTAAATATCAGGCATACATTTATGTATAAAAGACTTCTCACTACCTCCGTTATATTCTTTATAACTGCAATATCGGTATATTCCCAGTTTGCCATACACAAAACAGTAGTCCCTTCCCAACCTGCCGACTCTATAGATCTCGCTTTCTATTCCAAAAAGAAAGGACTTGGAGCTGCAACCCAGATATTTTCGTTCAATATGGGTTTATGGGCTTTCAACAGATATGTAGCCAAACAAGACTATGCGTATATCGACATCCATACCATCAGAAAAAATATCAAACATAAGTGGGTATGGGATAATGATGATATGGGCAATAATATGTTTCTCCATCCCTACCATGGCAATCTTTACTTCAATTCGGCCCGTTCGCGTGGATACAACTTCTGGGAGTCGGGAGCCTTTGCCCTTGGGGGAAGCGCTATGTGGGAGCTGTTCATGGAAAATGAGTATCCATCGGTTAATGATATTATAGCAACACCTATCGGAGGGCTTGCCTTAGGCGAAGTATTTTACCGTACATCCGATCTGGTCCTTGACGACCGCAGAGATGGTATGAACCGTTTCGGACGCGAATTAGCAGGTTTCATTATAGCACCTACGCGAGGTCTTACCCGTGTACTGAATGGTGATGCATGGCGTAAACGTGCTACCACAGGTAAGCAATTCGGAATACCGGATGTATCTGTAGAAATAGGTTCGGGCGTGAGGATATTGGAACTAAAAGGCGAGATACTGGACAAAGGGGTTGGTGCTGCCGTCGATATCAATATTGAATATGGAGACCGATTCGCTACGGAAAATGAAAAGCCTTACGACTACTTTACTTTCCGTTCCAACCTGAATATACACAGTTCGCAGCCGCTCTTAAGCCAACTCAACATTCTGGGCCGGCTTTATGTGACTGAAGTAATTGATAATGAAAAAGACTTCCTTAGCTTTGGATTTTATCAGCATTTCGATTATTACGACTCTGACACGATATCGGATGTATCGGGCAAAATACCTTATAAATTCTGTACTCCTGCTTCTGCCGGTTCGGGATTTATATATGAAAATAAGCGATGGAAGGATTTAAAATTCACAGCCTTTATGCACGGTACACTTGTCCTGCTGGGTGGTACACTCAGCGACCATTATGTAGTGGACAAGCGAAACTATAATCTGGCAAGCGGATTTAGTTCCAAGATAGGGGGAAGCCTTACCTATAAAAACAAAATAAGTGTATCTACCTCTTACGAAATGTATCGTATGTTTACATGGAAAGGCTATCCGGAAAATGTAGACTGGGAAAACATAAATGTTCACGAGTTTGATTATCAAGGTGACAGGTCGCAGGCAATACTCCATGCTTTTACTCTAAGAGCAGATATGAAAATGACCGATCACCTCTATCTGACCGGGATATATAGTAATTATACCCGGGATACAAATTATAAATATTTTGAAGATGTTTTCTCCAAAACATCTGAAGGCCGCTTATTATTAAGCTATAAATTCTAAAATTATGATTATTACCGAAGTACCATACCATGATGTGCTCACTATGCGTCAACAAGTGATGTATCCTGATAAGGATACAGAATTCGTAAAGCTATCTGAAGATGACCGGGGCTTACATATCGGAGTATACGAAAAAGAGGAACTGGTATCTGTTATGTCTATTTTCCTTCATGGAAGAGATGTACAGTTCCGTAAACTTGCAACCCGTAACGACATGCAGGGTAAAGGCTTTGCTTCGGCCCTTATGCAGTGGCTTATCGATTATGCCAACGACATGAAGCTGAACAGGCTATGGTGCAATGCGCGTGCGGGTGCAACTGACTTTTATAAGAAATTCGGATACGAGGAAACTGATGAGCTTTTCTCTCAGAATGGGTATGAATATATTGTAATGGAACGCAAATTCTAATTCGAAAATTAATTTATTTTTGAATTAGCAGATATGTGATTAAATTATTCTTAACACTCAATTCTAATACTAAACTTTTCCTTTATCCCATTTGTTTTAACATCATTACTAACTAGTTATACACTAAAATGGAAAAAAGAAAAATAGGAAAATCAGAACTGGAAGTATATCCTTTCTGTCTGGGTGGAAATGTTTTCGGCTGGACAGCCGATGAGAAAGTATCTTTTGATATTCTTGATGCATACACCGACACAGGATTTAATTTCATAGATACAGCAAATGTATACTCAGCATGGGTACCCGGCAATGAAGGAGGTGAATCGGAAACTATTATAGGCAATTGGTTAAAGAAATCAGGGAAAAGAAAAGACCTTATTATTGCGACTAAAGTCGGAGCTGCTTTTTCGCCCGATAATAAAGGCTTGAAAAAAGATTATATATTAAAACAGGTGGAAGATTCACTACTACGCCTGCAAACAGACTATATAGATCTATACTTCTCTCATTACGACGATCTTGCTACTCCACAGGAGGAAACACTGGAAACTTATTCCCAACTAATAAAAGAAGGCAAAGTCCGGCATATAGGAGCTTCGAATATGAGTGCAGAAAGGCTAGTAGAGTCTATTCATAAAAGTAAGGATAACGGATATGCCGAATATATCTGCCTCCAACCTGAGTATAATCTCTATGACAGATACAAGTACGAAACTGAATACGAGCGCATAGCAGAAAGATACAATCTGGGTGTAGTCAGCTATTATTCTTTGGCTAGTGGCTTTCTTACAGGCAAATACAAATTTGATGAGGAGGTTAAAGGCAATAGAACCGACGCTGTAAATGAATATATGAACGATAGAGGAAGACGCATCCTGGATACATTGACGCAGGTTTCGAAGCAGTTAAATGCGACACCTGCACAGGTGGCTCTTGCCTGGCTTATAGCGCACCCGTCTATTACAGCTCCTATAGCCAGCGTCTCCAAAGCGACCCAACTCGATATACTGAAAGCTGTTGATCTGAAATTAGACAAAGAGACTGTAGACAGACTGAACAATGCCAGCGAATAAGCAAAAATAACCAAAGGTCATAGATAGAAATAAAAAGGACAGGCCTTAAGACCTGTCCTCTTCTATATATCAAAATCTTATTTTAGTGTCCACCGCAACCACAGCCTGAACCGCAACCGCCGGCCATTTCTTTCTCATCATGGCTACCGCATCCGCAAGAGTCTTCTTCGCCATCTCCGCATCCACAACCTGAACCACATCCGCAACCGCCTTGAGGAGCAAATAATGCAGCTATTTCTTCAGGAGTAGATTCTCTGACATTAAGAACCTTACCTGAGAAGTTCAATGTTTCACCTGCTAACGGGTGGTTGAAGTCCATCTTGATAACATCTTCCTTAACTTCTACCACAGAGCCATTCAAGCGGTTACCATTCGAGTCCATCATCGGTACCATATTACCTTCGAAGATCACTTCCTCGTTTAATTTGCCGTCTTGCTCAAATATATGGCGGGGTAAGTCTACCAATGCATCATCATCGTATTCACCGTATGCTTCGTCCGGAGTAAGTACGAAATCGAAGGAATCACCCTCAGTCAATCCGTCCAGATTCTTTTCAAAAGCCTCAAGCATCGAGTTTGTTCCGTAGATAAATTCAAGTGGAGTCTCAGCTGTAGCTCTTTCCATTAGTTCACGTTCTTCACCTTCACCTACATTAAGATCATAAGATAAAGAAACAAACTTATTTGTTGAAATTTTCATTTTAAGTATTTGTTTGTTTAATTAATAACCAAAGTCTGTTGAGACTCTTTTGTTTATTCTTTGATGACAACAATCGTGCCTAATTTCGCTTTAAAACAACTTTCTTAGCCTATTTGTTTGGAATCTATCGCCTTTTTAAGATTATCCAACGCTTTCCGGATGTTAGCCAAAGGTGTGCCCACATTTAGGCGCATATACCCTTCTCCTCCCTGTCCGAACATGGTTCCATCGTTAAGTGCCAATTTGGCATCCTTTACAAATAGCGAAACCAATTCTTTTTGCTGAAGCCCGAGTTCTTTACAATCGAGCCAAACAAGGAAAGAAGCCTGCGGTAGCATAACCTTTATCAGAGGAATATTCTCTTTCAGGTATTCATCTACAAAAGTGATGTTTTTCCAGATATAGTCCTTAGCCTCTGCAAGCCACTCATCGCCATGTTCATAAACAGCCTGTGCGGCAAGATAGGCAAAGATATGTCCTTCTTCAAGTTCACTGCTAGAAAGATAAGCATTGAATCGATTTCTCAAATCCTTATTTGGTATAATAGAGTAGGAACTTACTATACCTGCTATATTGAATGTCTTACTTGGCGCCATAAATGTTATGCTGTTTTGAGCAGCTTTGTCTGACACACTGGCAAAAGGAATATGTTTATGTGGAGTAAAAGCCAAATCGGAATGGATCTCATCTGAGATAACAAGGATATTATTATCATAACAGATTTCAGCTATATCAACCAATTCCTGCCGTGTCCATACCCGTCCGCCGGGATTATGAGGATTGCAAAGAATAAGTACCTTATATGACGGATCAACCATCTTTTTCAATCCCTCCAGATCCATCCTATACTGTCCGGATTCCAATATCAATGGGTTATCTGCCACCGGCCGATGGTGCAATGTAGGTATAATACGGAAAGGATGATAAACAGGCGGCTGTATAATCACTTTATCGTCTTTGGTTGTAAAGCAATCGATAACAAAAGCAATTCCTTTGACAATACCGGGAATGAATGTCAGCCATTCCTGCTCTATTTTCCAGTCGTGTTTCTTATCCACCCAATTGATTATAGCATCGTAATATGCCTGAGACGGACAGGTATATCCAAATATACCATGTTTTGCCCGCTCTATAATAGCCTCTGTTACTGCCGGAGGTGACAAAAAGTCCATATCGGCTACCCATAGGGGTATCAGATCGGGATTTCCATAGCGCGGCTCCAGTGCGTCAGTTTTGAGGGCACTTGTTCCTTTGCGGTCGATTATCTGGTCGAAATTATATTTCACAATTCGGTTATATTAAATTTGCAACCGCAAAGGTACAGAATAGTTAGCATAATAAAGTCTTAATAAAAGATAGAAATTATTTATTTGTATGGATCGTCAGATAATATCCATTCATTTCAACGGCTTTGTGATAACCGGAATAATAGGTTATGAGATATGCATCCTTTTCAAATCAGTACCTATCAATAAAACAGAAAGCCGTAATCGGGAGATTACGACTTTCTGAACTAAATTAACCTAAAAATATTCCACTAAGGTCTCAGACCTATTTATTAGTTCTGTATCTGCAACAACAATAGTTATTGTTGCATTAATACGCCCTATAGCTTAATAAGATTGATCCTTAATGCTTGTGAGATAAGTAATCTGATATACCTTCTTGTGTTGCCTTAAGTGCTTTATCTCCTTTTTTCCAGTTAGCAGGGCAAACTTCGCCATATTCTTCAGTAAACTGAAGGGCATCGATTACGCGAAGAATTTCATCCACGCTACGGCCTAATGGCATATCATTTACCACCTGATGGCGTACTACTCCGTCCTTATCGATAAGGAAAAGACCGCGATAAGCCTGAGGAGCGCCATTAAATACGTCTTCACCCTCATCGTTATAATCGAACGCACCGGCCAATACATCGTATGCAGAAGATATCATTAAACTCTGGTCTGCAACCAATGGATATTTAACCCCTTTGATGCCGCCATCGTTTTGTTCTGTTTGCAACCACTTCCAATGCGAAAAAGCTGAATCGGTTGAAGCACCAACTACGGCTACATTACGGGATTCGAATTCTGCTATTTTATCCTGAAAAGCAATGATCTCAGTTGGACAAACAAATGTAAAATCGGCCGGATAGAAAAAGAATACAACATATTTCTTACCATTGAATTGTTCCAATGAAAAGCCTTCTACTATTTCGTTACCGTTTACCACAGCATTTGCCTTGAATACAGGCGCTTTTTTTCCTACTAATACTGACATAATCTTTTATTTTTTTTAAGTTAGTTATTTTCAATTCTGACACAAATATAAACCCTTATTTCTAATAAGTCAAATAGATAATTATTATGTTAATATTGACATTGTTTATACCATTTTTATAAATCGGAGATTCCAAAGATATTCACTATTTTTGCAAGCGTTAAGTTTGAATATAACTTAATGATATAATCTAAAACAATGGTTGATTCCTGTTGTTTCACTCTCTTGAATAATAAATAGGTCTGTGACCTTAAATTAATTGCAAATGCTTCTCTTTTTCAATCCCGGTCACGAAACTGCAGTAAAAAACGGTTCACCGTATTATACAGCACCGTCAAATATTGTATCGATGCAAAAGGAATTGTCTTTTCTTCCGGCATGGTACGGTGCGGCCTGCGATCCTGTCCTGATTGACGAAAATAATGATACCGAATTTTATCGATTTCTGTTAGAATATTTTCCGTCACTACCTAAGCATATAACTGCCGGAAGTTTACTTCATTTTCCAGAACTGGAGGTATCATTATGGGGAATATCACCACAGGCCATATATTACTTCTGCGAACTGAATAAAAGATATGGCATAGGCCTGAAAATACCGGAATGGGATGAGGCATACATCTACCTTAATAGCAGGCAGGCTGCAAACGATTGTTTAAAAGACATTATTGCAAACATACTCGAAATATCAAAAAATATCGCTCCACATTTTTATGACAAACTCGAAGATATTGAAGAAGCTGTAAATAGTTCTCCTCTACAATTATTGGCAAAAGCACCTTATTCTTCATCAGGCCGGGGCTTACTGTGGCTTCCGTCGACAGGACTGACACGAACAGAACGACAAATATTGCATGGCATACTAAAAAAGCAAGGCAGTGTATCCATCGAAAGCGTTTTAGACAAGCAGGTTGATTTCGCTATGGAATTTATTTGTGATGGACAAGGAGGTGTCGACTTTGCGGGATATTCTTTATTTTATACCACCAATAAAGGTGCATATCAGGGAAATTATCTGGGTTCCCAGGAGAATATCATAAACGAGCTAACGACGAATATCCCTCTAGCCCTTCTGGACAAAATCAAGCTAGAGCTAATCGCTATTTTAAGGGAGAGATACGCTTTTGTTTACAAAGGTTGTATCGGTGTGGATATGCTCATATATAAAGAAGAGGGTGGATATAAGATACACCCTTGCCTGGAGATAAATATGCGTTACAATATGGGATACTTGGCAATCCGTCTGTTCGAGAATTATATATCACCCTTATCGGATGGCAGATATCATCTAGAGTTCAGTTCCGAAGAAGGTGAAATATTTAATCGCCACAAATTGAAGGAAGAACAGTATCCTGCTGTATTTAAAGATTACAGGATAGTCGAAGGCTATCTTCCTCTTTGCCCTGTGAACAAAAACAGCAAATATTGGGCTTATATAATTGTTAAGCCACTATCAAGGAAATAGAACATTTTAAGTAGCGAGAGCAGAAGCTAAATTTATTCTGATTATGTCGAGTCACAAAAAGGACTAATCTAATTGATCCTTATTTATTTGCATAGCCGTAAAAAATCCTCTACAATAGTTTCATCTGCACCCAGTTCTTTAGCCTTCAGAAAATCTTCCCTTGCTAAGCGTTTCTCATATTGAGCCAACCTTAGTTGCCCCCTCAGAATATAGATAGGCGCACCATCATAGCCAAGTTCCAATGCTTTCTTTATGTCGCTCTCTGTACTTGCCAGTTTATTAAGTCTCAAATAACATTCGGCACGGTTGTAATACAGATCGGCATTCGATTTATGTCTATAAATGAGGTCGGCATACATTTCTTCGGCTTCTTTCCATTCCGATCTACGTTTCTTTATAGCTGCTATCCCCATTTTGCCGTTCAGATTTTCGGGGTATAACTCTATAATTTTCTCAAAATCTTCTTCTGCCGCGAAAAGATTTCTATTACTGATATAAATCAATCCTCTACGATACAATGCTTCCAGATCTTTCGGATCGGTTGCTAGTATTGTGTTGTAGTCTTTCAGCGCATCGTCGAACTTGTTCATCTCACAATAAAGTGCAGCCCTGTTGTGCCTGATGAAAGGCGCATCAGGGTATTTCTCTATAGCGACATTATATGAGATCAGAGCCTCGTCGAGCTCTCCCAGATTACGTTGTATAGTTCCCAGATTTACCATCAGCATGGGATTATTGGGGTTGGTCGGTTCCTTTCGCAAAGCGGCCTTCATAGCCTGCTCTGCAGCTGCATAATCATTCTGCTCTACATAGTCCATGGCACGGCTCACCATATCTTCGTATGTCTGAGCTGTCAGATTGAGTGCAAGACTAATAATAAACAAGGGCAGGAGTATCTTTTTCATCAATAGATATTCATTTAGTTATTTATCAACAAATGTACGTCTTATAAACTAACTTTGTTAAAACATATTGCCTAAAAAGAATTAAAAGAAGCGGAGAGGTAGTTATACTTTCTTTCACTCATTTGCAGGGCGGCATCAGAACGGATACCCCACTGCAATATGCCATGCTGTATTCTTCCTGATTTTGAAAGGTTCCGAAATTGGCCATCTCTTTGTATTAGGATCACCTGACGGGTCATATGCTTTCCAGCCGCAATCGAGACGGATAAGGACATAGTCGAAGTCGAATCGGAGCCCAAGTCCCCATGCAACAGCTATTTCTTTATAAAACTTATCTAGTCTAAAACGGCCTCCTTCCTGTTTTTCATATTCCTTTACAGTCCATATATTTCCGGCATCGACAAAAGCCCCCAGCTCCAGTACCCAGAAGAGTTTGCTACGATATTCCAGACTGGCATCGAAACGGATATCTCCCGAATGGTAATAAAAGTTGTCTTTCTCATTTCCGGTTTCTGATGGTTTAAAATAGTACGACCCTGGCCCCAATTCTCTGATCGACCATCCTCTTACACTGTTGGCCCCCCCGGAGAAGAACCGTTTCTGTATAGGTATCTGTTCACTGTTTCCATACGGATAGGCAATACCCCCTCCTACATGCCATGCAAAAGAATTCTTCTCATCTACCTGATATGTCTTACTATAATCGACTGTACCCTTGACATATTGGGCAAAATTAGTTCCAAATACCTGCTTGGAACCCATCTCATTAGGTTCTGCATTTGCGATAGCCGCGGCAAGGGCCAGTACATTCCCTGCCGTTTCTATGGATGCACGTAATGAATAGACAGGTTGGTTTCGTCTGGTAGGACTGGCTACATTTGACCGAGAGAATGTATATCCCATACTCATAATAAAATGGTCATTGAAGCTATATTGCTGCGCTGCTGCAGATAGTTCATTGTAAAATGTAGTATCTAATGAACTTTTAGGCAAATGCACATAACTGATATCTATCAGATCGAATACATGCCTGTTCAAAGACAATCGCCTATCCTGCCATATATATTTTACTCCTCCCGACAAAACAGTACGCGTGAAAAAATTCGGTCTTCGCTGGAAAGTGTAACTCGTGTTGAATTGCGTAGAAGCATGTATACTACGTCGGAAATCACGCTTAAGGAATGGGAACATAAAACGGGGAAACGTAAGGGAAGTTTCGCCCCCGATCTCAAAATAATTTTTATAAAAACTGGAAAAATTAGGCGTAATAGCTTCATAAGAACCACGCAAACGGGCACTAAACAGCTCCGATCCTTTAAATGCGTTCCGGTGCAGATAACCCACTCCTGCACCCAGACCGAAGAATCCCCCCGAATTGGTGCCTTCTACTTCTGCTGAAATTCCTTGTTTTTTATCCGGTACGCATGTGATTATACAACGTAAGTCTGTAGAATCATTTTCCCAGGCAATATTCACATTTTTGAGAATTTTCAGCTGCGATAAAGCACTGTATGTCATCGTTGTCAGTGTTTCATTATACAGGCTTCCGGGTGTAATATAGCAATTATTAAGGATGACGTTGGGCTTGATATACTCCCCTCTGGGTCCGTATTTTATTTTATAACCACCTCTCTCATACACCGTTGTCTCCTGATATTGCCCCAGATTACCATCTTCGAGAGGATTATAATCAACATAGAACTCTACCGCTTTTACCCTGTATTGGCGATGTGGCACAGAAGTGACCTGGCTGCCGCCACTTCCTCCCTGAACAAAAGGATATATGGTAAGATCCAATTCTACATTGTTTATCCCCATTGTAGTATCGGCTTCGAAACCTATATATTCCTTATTAAAGGCAAAATAACCCGCTCTCCTGAAAATGGAAGAGATACGATCCCTTTCCTGATCAAGCATATCGAGATCGAAAATCGAATTTTTCTTTACCAGGGTATTTCTTCTCAGTATAGAATCTATACCCAGAGGAGGCCGTACCATACCATCCTTATTCTCATTTTTACGTGATGGAGGCGCTATCAGTAGCGGGTTGGATACGATACTGTCATTTACATCTATTCTATAATCACTGATTCGGTAAGGCTCTCCGGCTTTTATATCATACGTTATCTTCGCCGTCTTTTTATCCAAATCGATAATGGGGGCTACTTCCGCATTCAAATACCCTTTGTTTGTCATTATCCTCTCCAGATTATTCACGGTCAGATGCACCATTGAACTATCGTAAAGCACCGGCGGGTCACCCGCATGTATCAATGTGCGGCTTATCCATTTGGTGGTATCCGTCCCGGCAAGATTGTATATAAAAAGGGGTAATTTAAAGATGGAAAAAGTCTTATAGTTCGGCTTCTGCTTTATATATGTCTCCATTTCGTAGGTTGGTATAACCTTCTTATCGCTCTTTACAGTAGCACTCTCCAGCAGATATTCTCCATCAGGGACAAATTTGGTGGAACTACAGGATTGAATCAAAATGGCGCAAAAACTAACTACAAGCGCAAAAGCTATTATTTTATACCTCATTGGCAACCTAACAAATATAAGTAAAAGACAGTATTCAAAGCAACACTACCTAGTCGTATCAACTATTTCTGTTGCAGATACAATAGTAATAAACAGGTCTGTGACCTTAGTATTTATCAAATGAACGACAAATTTAGGGTTTTAATTGTTTCTTTTTGTAGTTTTGTTGCAAGAAACTATTTAATTTAAGAAAAAGAGTCGGATATGGAGGCGTCGTATCATTCAACTATTTGGGTGACTGATATAAAAAAATATTGTATCAATAGCTTCAGTCGGCAGTCTATGAATTACATGTAAACAAATGAGTCTAAGCAAAAATAAATTAAAATATATCCGTTCACTGAAAGAGAAAAAATTCAGGTCTGAATATGGAACTTTCATAGCCGAGGGTAATAAACTGGTGAGCGATTTACTCCCCTGTATGAAGTGTCAGCTACTGGTCGCACTACCCGGATTTTTATCTGAATTGGATATTACAGACATTGAAGAAGTTATAGAAGTGAATGAAAGCCAACTCGCACAAGCCAGTTTTCTCCAAAATCCGCAACAGGTGCTTGCCGTTTTCTATCAGCCGAAACATCCGGAAGCTATCGATATTAATAATCAGCTCGTACTGGCTCTCGATGGTATACAAGACCCCGGTAATCTGGGAACGATAGTCCGTTTGGCCGATTGGTATGGAATAAAACATATATTTTGTACACACGATACTGCCGATATTTACAATCCGAAAGTAGTACAGGCCACAATGGGAGCACTCGCACGGGTTACTATCCATTATGTCGATTTAGCCGGTTTTCTGGATAATAATAAACACATCCCGGTTTACGGGACGCTATTGGATGGTAAAAACATATACGAACAGGACATTGCTCCTCACGGTATTATTGTAATGGGTAATGAAGGTAATGGTATCCGTCCCGATATAGAGAAGCGGATCACAAGGAAACTTTACATACCCAATTATCCTGAAGGAAATACAACTTCCGAGTCGCTGAATGTAGCGATAGCGACAGCCATAGTATGTGCAGAATTCAGAAGAAGGATTAGACAGTAAGCAGTTTACAGTTTACAGTCATCAGTAAACAATAATCAATATCTCATTATTAAAAAGGTAACAAAGGCTATACTATTTCTACCTATTACTTTTACCCTCTCTGTAGCCTCCCCTTGGGGCAGGGTTGTTAAGTTCTCTACTTTGTTCTGTTATTTTCTGCTGTCATCCTGAGTGGAACGAAGGATCCCGACACTGAAAAACGAGATGTTTCACTCCGTTCAACATGACACAGAGGGTAAAAAATAAAACTTAACAGCCCTGCCCCAAGGGGAGGTTGGAGGGGCCAATCAATCAGCCAAAGAACTAACAGCTAAAGGCTATCGGCTAATATATAGATAAATTTTTTCAAAAATATTATATATAGAAATCGGTACAGCACCTTTATTTCAGCATATTTATATTATAGCTCTTGGTAGGAAACATCTGACTCAATGTTTTTTTCATACTTTGCTTTTCCTCCGTTGTCGCCTGAGAACATACACGGACAATTTCATCAATCTTTGTTTCAGCTATAACACTAAGTAATACTGAAGACGGGCGGGCATCATATAATTTCCGTACATCATTGACAGACTCTATAATGCGTATCCTTCCACGCGATGCATTTGCAGCCATCTCGTCCAATCCCATGCGATGATAGTTATACCAGAAACTATGGAAAGAAGAGGAACTTTCTTCTGTAAGTGCGAGTGCTAAATCATATCTGTTATTATTCTTTCCTGAGAATGGCTCCCACCCTCTCACACCTAAAGATTGCGACATATTGGCTATTTCCATGGCCTTACTAAAATAGGGTCTGCCTCCATTCAGAGAAAAGGAATCGAAATCGAAACCAATAATAATATAAGCATAAAACGAGATCACAGCAACAAGATTATTGCTAACTGCCGTGTTATTAAAGTCTAGCGGCAAGCCGGATGAATAGTTAAAATCAAATTGGGTATCCCTGTAATTTATCAGAGAAGTTACATAGGACGAATTATAAACCGGACGCTGGGATGTAATCTGTATTTCGGCGGTATAATTATTATCTGAAGGCGAAAAACTAGTTACAGTTATATTTACATTGCAGTTTATACGTTCATCCCTGCTAAAATTGGCTTCTGTCCATTTCTGCTCGTTTAATAACTTATTGAGCTCAGACTCCAGAGAGGAGAACAACTGCTTATCGGCAGATGGTACCTGTTGTGTATTTATAGTCAGTTTGGCGTTCAGTTCCTGAGCTTGCAAAAAGGCAAAAGATACTGCACCCAGTAAAAAAGAGAGGATAAACCTTTTCATCTATTCCAAATTATAAGTTATACTCAATACTCTGAACTCTGTACGACGATTTACCTGATCGGCCATATCCTGTTGTTCAGGCGGCAATTCCTGTATAAATTGCTCAGTCAATACCTCTCCTTCTTTCAGAAAATCATATTTCTTGACAACCGCTTTGGTTACATTTTTGGGCTGGGTCTTTCCTTTACCTACTGCAGTCAGGCGGTCTTTGGCTATACCATGCGTAATCAGATAATTAACCACTGACTCAGCTCTACGTTGCGATAATCTGTTATTATATTCATCCGAACCTTTACGGTCGGTATGCGCCGATAATTCTATGGTTACATTCGGATTCAGATTAAGCAAGTCGATCAACCCATCCAGTTCCTCTTTCGATTCGGGACGTAAAGTAGCTTTATCAAAATCATAGAATATATTCTCCAACACCACAGGCTTATTTATCGGAGTCAGAATAAAATCGACCAGATAAGTGGAATCCTTTTCCATCTCCACTGTCTTCAATGCCATGCGGGTATTCAGATAATTTGTGCCGCTGGCAAGGAATACATAATCAATGCCCTGAGCGACATCGAGAGTATAAGTGCCGTCATTCTTTCCCGGAAACTTCTTATTCGTTCCGTCGCGACCTACAACACGGATAGTGGAATTGGTGACAAACTCATCATCCGTATCCACTATATAGCCCTCGACAAGCGTTTTGATTACAGGATATTCGAACGAATAGATATGGTCGAAGCCTTTCCCGTCGCCACGGTTGGAACTAAAGAACCCGCTTTCCCTCTCTCCCTCGAAAGTTACGCCGAAATCATCAGCCTGCGAATTGACAGGAAACTGCATATTCTCAGGAGTCCATCGTCCGGTTACAGAATTATATGATGCCCTGAATATATCCAGCCCCCCCATACCCGGGTGTCCGTCCGATGAAAAGTAAAGGGTGGAATCATTGCGCAGATAAGGAAACATCTCGTCTCCTGCCGTATTTATATCCGGTCCGAGATTTTGAACAGATTCGACAAGATCGCCGACTAAAGTAGCTTTCCATATATCCTTTCCTCCATACCCGCCTGCCCTGTCGGATACAAAATAGAGCACATCTCCCGTCGAATTTATTGTAGGGTGGGCATATACACTGAGCGTATCCCTTCTGCTTATATCCAGTTTAGTACCGGCACTCCACGAGCCGCCCGTGCGTTGCGACACATAGATACCCGGGAAGAATATTCCTACCGAATCGGGAACAGGAGTATGCGTATAATACATTGTTGTCCCTGCTATGGTAAACGATGGCGTTCCTTCATCCGACTCTGTGTTAATAGCTGATTCTACATGCTCTACCTTCATCCAGTTACCATTTTCATCTTTGCGGGACATGAAAATGTCATTCAGTTTAGCCCCCGTTATCCCACTGATAGTATCACCTGTGGCTTCTTTGCGATTGGATGAGAAATAAACCTGATCGTAATCGGGAGGCAGAAGCATGGGGCTGAATTCGCCTCTGTTGGAGTTAAACAAGTCCATACGTTTGACGGGATGTAGCGTGGGCTTGGCTTTCCATAGCGGAGCCAGTCGCGTACCCTCCAAGCCATTCAGTGCAAATTGATTTCCCGGATATAGTTGAAGAAATTCCTGATAGTATTTTGCCGCTTGCTTATAATCACCAGCCTTGTGAAGAGAACGTGCATACTGAAGTGTGACCGTACTGTCGTTCACCTTGTAGCGTATAGCATTGGCATATGCTGCATTTGCCCTCATCGGGTAATTTATGAGACGGTAGCTTTCAGCCATGCGAAGAGCTACTTCACCACGCAGTTCTCGTTTTTTTGCCGGTGTTTTACGGTATATTTTACGATACATATCGGCAGCAACAAAATACTCGCCCTGTGCAAATTTCTTATCGGCATCTTCCAATTTCACCGATTTGCACGAAGCTAAATATGAGAGTAATATTATCGAACCTAATGTATAGTAAATATATCTTTTCAAGATGTTGTCACCTATTACTTAACAATCATAATTAATACACAAATATAACTCATTTATCCTTCTAATATTGCCTACTACAGTGAGAATCATCATGTTTATTGACTAATCCTCTCCTTTTAATATAGGTAACTTCAGACGATATTTCGTAGCTAATACTCTTATCACTACAACAAATACAGCTGTAGAGATTTCTATTACCGCCAAATCCACATTCAGATAATGAAGTATACTAAACAAAATTCCGCCTAAGATACAGGCTACAGCATAAAGTTCCTGTGTAAAAATAATAGGAACTTCATTTATCAAAATGTCACGTATCATACCTCCAACTATACCTGTGATAGTAGCCATGGCGACGCACACCCATACCGGATAGTCGAGAGCCAGAGCTTTTTCGTAGCCTACCACAACAAATAGTCCCAGTCCGATACAGTCGAACCAGAAAATAGTATTGTTAAGATGTACCAAAAATTTACGAAAACACAGTACTATCAGAAAGGCAAACAGTGTACACCAGATATACCGGCTGGCCTGTGTCCAGAATATAGGCACATCCAGCAACAAGTCACGCAATGTACCGCCTCCGGTAGCGGTAACAAAACCGATTACTATTGCACCGAACCAGTCGAACCGTTTAGCCGAAGCCAGACGGATACCACTGATAGCAAACGCAATCGTCCCCAGAAATTCGATTACATCGACAAGCTGGATTTTAGCTAGGTCATCAAAAAGAAACATGGATGTTTATGGATTATGGTTATAAGTTCTTTGCTGATATACTTATCTTAAGTCTCGTCATTGGCTATCATCCCGCTGCCAATACACAATTTGGAATCGGCATCATAGACTACGCCAAACTGTCCGGCGGCAATACCCTGTATCTTTTCATCGGAGTGGATGCGATACAGATCTCCTATTTTTTCTATATAGCCATGGGTAAACTCAGGGGTATGCCGTATTTTGAAAGTGATGTCTTTCCTACCTTCAAAATCTCCCCAGATATCATCTGTTATAAATGAAAACCCTGCTAGATTTACCACTTTCCCATATTGTGTTTCAGGATCGTAGCCATTAGATACATAAACGATATTGCGTTTTGTATCCTTCTTTATCACAAACCACGGGCCACCACTCAGTTTCAAACCCCGACGTTGGCCGATAGTGTGAAACCAATAACCATCATGTTTGCCCAGAACATTCCCTGTTTCCAGTTCCACGATCTTACCTTTGCGTTCTCCCAGATAGCGGCGAATAAAGTCATTATAATTTACTTTGCCTAGAAAACAAATACCCTGACTATCTTTACGTTGGGCCGATGGTAATCCCTGTTGAGCGGCAATAGTGCGTACCTCACTCTTGAGCAGATCACCTATCGGAAACATCAATTTCGACACTTGTAAATAATCTATCTGCCCCAGAAAGTAGGTTTGGTCTTTCACATGATCTTTTGCAGTAGAGAGCCATGTCTTACCATTCAGCTCAGTAGTTGTTGCATAATGTCCTGTGGCAATCTTATCAAATTCGTGCCCCCATTTTTGCTCAAAGCATCCGAACTTAATCATTTTGTTGCACATCATATCCGGATTGGGAGTCAGTCCTCGCTTTACCGCATCGACTGTATAACTTACCACATTTTCCCAATATTCCTCATGCAGGGACACAACTTCCATCTTACAACCGTATTTTTTTGCTATATAGGTTGTAATTTCAATATCTTCTTCGGCAGGGCAATCGATATAACCCTGCTCATCTTCCATTCCTATGCGTATATAAAATATGGTAGGGTCGTAACCTTGTTCCTTTAACTGATGTACAACTACGGAACTGTCTACCCCGCCCGATACCAATGCTGCTATTTTCATTATTATCTCCTTAGGTCGCTGACCTATCTTTTACTTACCAAATTTCTGTCTTCACAAAATTTTTAAATGTTCCCATGCCAAAGCAAAATCCCGCTCTGACAAAGAACTGCTGTTCATTCCCCGTCACATTAAAGTCATAGCCTGCCTTTACAAAAAAGAATTTGTAATCGACATATACATTCGGAGTAATCACAATCCCGTCTTTTCCATGCCTGAAATTGAAGAGATACCCGGCATCACAGCCAACCAGAATTGTCGCTTTATTATTATTAAATAAAGATTCGCTCAGGAAAGAAGTCAATTGTATTGGTTTCAGGTTCAACCCTGCGACCGGAGAACTACCTCCTGTATAATCTACACCACTGGACACAAAGGAATTCAGAGGATTTTTCTTATGCCATACCGGAAAGGACGCATTAGCGGCAAACTGGAAATCGTTTCCTTTACCTTTGGCGTCCGCATACTGCGCCCCGATACCTATAAACTGGGCTGAGCAGGCAAAAGGCAACAGCAGGAACAAGCATATAATTTGTATCTTTTTCATTATCTTTTGTAAAACATTCTGATTTGGATACAAAAATACATTTTATTTTGCAGAATGTAATCAATTAAGTAGTTGGAAGAATTAGTTGTCGTACTTTGTCATGCTGAGACACGAAGCATCTCGTGTCTTTGGAGTAGAGATCCTTCCCTGCGGTCAGGATGACATACGACAGTAAATATTTTAGATTACTTAGCTTTTGCTTTGTCTCCTATCACAAATTCATCCTCGGGCTTATTGCTCCGCAGAGTTTTTATAAAGTCTATCACCGTCAGCACAATTATTGTAAAATATACCAACGCCATCAGCCTCCACGGAATAAACTCGAAGAAAGAAAACACAGACTGCGGATAATCGGCAAATGGCGCGAAGTAATAAAAACACCTGATATAGGAAAAGAACGATATAAATATTATGCCTATCGGTAAATACATCTTTTTAGGGAACATAAGGATATATGCAACCGCCACCACATCGCCCAGAAACATATAACGCTCGCGCATACCCGGCAAAAAAAACGGACAAACAATAGCACTGATAAAGAGTAGTTGTATCCACGATTCGAGTGAGAATATATACTTCTTCCGGCAGAGAATAAACCCTCCTGCAAGAGTAAGCAGCATGGTAAATATCATTCCAATGTTCTTATCGTAATTGATAAGTTGCTGTATCCACACATAGATGTTAGGAAAGAATCCTACTATACCTTCATAATATTCCGACTGCATCTTATATACCAGCAATAGATCGAGAAACGGCCTACCGGCAAGCCATGCAGGGATAATCATAATGACAAACACAACGGGTACAAGCAAAAAATAATACCATTTTATACCTCCCCTAAGCATATATACGAAGAAGAATGGCAGCACAATTGCCGTTTGAGCTTTCAGTGCAAATGCCAGCCCGAGAAGGATTACAGAGGCCAGATTGTTCCGTTTCAGTAAGAAATAAACACTAGCCAGTATTACCGATACATAGATGGAGTCGCACTGCGCCATGAATGAGCCATCGAGAATGACAGTAGGAAGCACTGATACCAAAGCAAATGCAATCCATTTGAAAGACTCTTTCTTTGTGATATGGAAAACTATCTGCGCAAGAAAATATGCGGCTACAAAGTCGAATATGACCGACAGTATCTTGATTCCGTACAAAGGATATATATCTGTCTTTGCCACGATAGCGAGCATATAGATATATGTAGGGGCATAATTATAGAAATCGTCCTTAAATCCGGCAAAGCCATATGTCTTTATATGATCTATCCAGTGAATAAGGAATCCGCCATAGTCGGTAGAATGATATTTGAATAAAAGCAGCCTGATTACCAGCCCCAGAAATATAAGGCCGAAACAGCAATACTTTATGCGGTTGCTAACTTTGTCCATTGTGTATGTATTAAGTAAGAGTAAGTATTTATTCAACTTTATTCAAACATAGCCTTCAGTTGCTGGCATGCCTACTAAAGCAATGAATAGGTCTGTGACTTTAAATCTGTGCAAAAATACGGTTTATTTTTCAGAAAGTCTGAGTATAAGCCTATGATTGTTCTGTTTTAGACTCCCGCTCTACATCAGCCCTCGATTTACTGGCCGTCACCAGATACACTCCTGCGAATATTAATATGGCTGCCAGTAGTTTTTCGAATGTAAACCGATCCATTCCCATATATATAGCTACGCCGGAAGCAATGAGCGGCTGCATATTATTGTACATAGAGATAGTAGTAGGCCTTATACGCCTCTGAGCCAAAGGAATCATCATATAAGTAAAAAATGTAGCACCCAGCAATGTAAATGATAGCATCAGATACGGCATTATATCGGGCTGATGGAAAAGTGGTGCGACCAACACAGCATTATAACTGATAGGCAGATTGATAAGGGCCGCAAAGAAAAACATCCATTTCATCATCGTAATGGGAGAGTACTTAGTCGACAGCGGACGTGTAATTACCAGATAAAATGCATAAAACAGTTGCGCGCTAAGCACGGCGATATCCCCTGCAAGGGCCGACCCCTGCCCGGGAGTAACCACCTGATTGGAAGTATAAACCAGAAATATGGCGCCCAGTCCACCAAGCACTACACCGCCTGCTTTCTTGAATGTAATGGGTTCTTTGAGTAATACTGCCGCCAGTATCATGGCAAATAAAGGGCCACTGGTCGTTATTATAGATGCATCTACAGATGATGTTTGCCCAAGACCGTATGCAAAGAGACTTTGATTGATGAGCATGCCGGAAATACCTCCTATACACAGTATAAGCAAATCCCGTCTGTCTACTTTTTCTTTTTTCGTGAATAACGAGACTGCCCAAAAGGCAATGGCTGCAAACCCCATACGCAGCATTGTCATAGCCATAGGCGTAAGAAGCCCTGTACTGTACAGATACTTATTGATGGGAATATTCAGTCCGAAAACTGTCATCACAACAAGCATAATAAGATGCCCCTGTTGTTTCTGAGAAAGTGTCATTGTGTTAATTTTCTAATTAGCTAATGTGCCAATGAAAAGCGAACTTATATATTGGCACATTGTATCATTGGTTTATTTTTTGTATTTGCTTATCCTGTAATTTCGAAAAGAATATCAGCATGCAGATAGCTCCAAGCATGGCGCAAAACATATCCGACTGCGTATCCCAGACATATCCCTGAGTACCGAGAAAATCATCAGCACCATCGTCAGACAATGCGCCAACCCACCACTCTATCAGTTCATAAAAAGCACTGATGGCTAGGCAGATGCAAACAACGATAAACGGCAGCCATGAACGTTTTTTGAGCACATCGAGGCGAATAAGCAATTCGCGGGCAATCATTGCCGGGATGAACCCCTGTGCAAAATGCCCTACTTTATCATAGTTATTGCGGCTTTGGTCAAACACTTCTTTTATCCAGTCGAACAAAGGAACCTTAGCATAGGAATAATGTGCCCCTACAAAAAGGATGATAAGATGGATAAGGATAAAGACATAGGTCATATCCGTAAACCGGAACCGCTTGAAAGTAAAAGCCAGTATAGCCACACCGACAATGCACATTCCCGCTTCGAGAAACCACAATCCCGTTTCGTAAGGATTAATACCCGACCATATGCCTACTATAAAGAATATGATAAGGAATATCCAATGCTTCTTTTCCATTAATCGTATGTAGTTTTTTATTTGTATAATTCAGTAATTGCTTAAAAGAAATAGCCTGCCGACAGAGAGAAGTCGTCTAAATGCGTTTTCAATCTATATCCGGCTATGCTATATGCAGACATTTCTGTCAGAATACGCTTGTAGCCCACTCCCATAAATATTTTATCTGAAAGTTCAAAACCCAGCTCTACAGCAAGACCGGCATTCCATCTCTTTGTATAGTATGGGTTTATTGCCGTCGACTCGCCATCGAATATCTGCACGTCAAACAAATCCCAGGTATAGGATTGGGTCACACCATTCAATTTTGCTTCCATCTTAGCCTTTCCATCAAAAATATACCCGGCAAAACCTCCAAACAGACCATAAATACTCAATTCGTCAGTTATCGGATACTTTACTTTTGCATAAAGTGGCAGTTGAATCTGGTTGTAAACTGTACGTCCCCCCATAGTCATCCCCTCAGGTATTTCTTCATCGTTGGTTATACGTAGGACTTCGATCAACCTTTCTTTATTCATATTAGAGCCATTTTGAGTATAAAGCAAACGCGTTTGCAGTCCGAATACATCGGAAAACATGTATTCGGCAACGACTCCCCCTTGGAATCCAATACGGGATTTATAGAGTCCGTTATTGTTACCCAAGCCATCTTCCATTGTAATTTTAGATACATTTCCGCCGGCTGTTACACCAATACGAAATTGGGCATTCGCAGAACATACTGCCATAATAAAAAGTGCCAGTAACAGGTTTTTCTTCATAAATTTTTCAGGTTAAGTGTAAGTATTATAGGAAATAACTTCTTCTGCAGGCTTTCGTTTCTTTTCTCTCAGCGGCTGTGCGGGATAACCGATAACAATATCGAGTACCACACGTCTGTTATCAGGGATGTTCAGCAGTTTCTTCATTTTTGATTCGGCAAACCAACCGAGTATGCAACTACCCAGCCCTTCGGCTTCAGCCGCAAGACAAATATGAGAAGCTGCAATACCGATATCCAGAAAGGCGAAATGCTTATCTTTCACAATACCGCCAATACCTGAGCTTATATTCACCTTCTCTTCTACTACTACAATATGTACAGGTGCCTGCTTGGTGAAATGATTCATACCCAGCAACCGTGCCGAAGCCGCATCTGCCACCTTATTTTTCAGTTCGGGGTCATCCACCACGATAAAATGCCATGGCTGCGCATTGCAGGCCGAAGGGGCCAGACGGGCAGCTTCCAGTATGCGGTTTATGATCTCACGGTCTACACTGCGGGTAGTATCATAAGCACGGGTACTCTGACGTTGTTTTACTAGTTCGTAAAAATCCATTATTCAACATCTTTTGGGCTAAACCCCAATATTTTTATTAATTCTTCGACAGTCAGTTCTTTATCCCAATTTATTTGCATGCCGGATTTTTTGAAGCTGTCAAGATACTCTTGATGAGAGGACAAATTCATCTCTTTTCGCCGGGCATCCAGCAAATCTAAATCCTGAATAGGCCAGACATAACCATTCATTATCTGCGATCCGTATAATTGAGGTTTATTTTGACGCATAAGGAAACGATCTTCGAAGATTGCATATAATCCCGAATCTACATACCCTTTTCTATATCCCTCTGTTATCAATGGAGCATATTTATTCATATACGCAACAGGAGAATGCTGAACAATCATAAATATGGCCATATTAGCCTGAGGAGTAAGATTGCCGGGCCAGCCTACCGAATCTAAAAGATTGGCAATAAACTGCTGATTGGCTCTGTCTATTTTAAGCATGACAGCCACAATGCTATCCCTTTTGGATTGAAATTCCTCCTTACCGCTCCATTCTGCATAGAAAGTCGACATACTTTTACGTACAGCCTGCTCCTCTTCGAGCATTTGCACTAAGGTCTCATCCAGTCCTTTCCCGTCCTGCGAAAATATGGACAAGAAGGGCATAAAAAAAATAAAAAGGAGGCTAAGGTATTTCATTGGATTATCTTATTGCAATCACAATTGTGTAATACGGCTTATATATTTTCCAATTATATCAAATTCGATATTTATCACGCTACCTACTTTAAACTGATGGAAGTTAGTATGCTCATATGTATATGGTATAATAGCTACTTCGAATGTATTGTAGGTAGGGTCGACTACAGTCAGGCTGACTCCATTTACTGTTACTGAGCCTTTATCTACTGTCAGATAGCCTTTCTTTGCCATTTCACGATCAAACTCATATTCGAATTTGAAGTACCAGCTACCATCGGCTTCTCTTATTTCAACGCATTTAGCGGTCTGATCTACATGTCCCTGAACAATATGTCCGTCGAGGCGACCATTCATCAACATACTACGTTCGAGATTTACCTTATCTCCAACCTGTAATAAGCCGAGATTAGAACATTCCAGTGTTTCTTTAATAGCAGTAACGGTATATTTTTTATCATCGATATTCACGACTGTAAGACATACCCCATTATGACAAACACTTTGGTCAATCTTCAACTCGTGGGTAAATGAACACTCCATTGTTATATGCAGATTCTCTGCCTCTTTACGCAACGAAACCACTGTTGCAGCCTCTTCTACTATACCTGAAAACATGATATTCTTATTTTAGTTAGTTCTATTATTTTTAGCAATACAAAGGTACGGAAAAAGTTGCAAGTTATGCGAATCAGTAGTTGAGTTTTAATGTTCGATTACATTAATCGTTTTTTTTATGCATATAAGCGTTCTTTGTAAAAACTTTTATCTTTCAGTTCATCTCTACCGCGCCCTGCCGGGCTTGTCCTTCCTTTTGGCATTGCCCAAAAGGAAGCAAAAAGCGAGTGCTTCGTTCCTCGGCGACCCACAATCGGTTTGCCGGCTGAACCAAACAAACGGGCTATCGCCCCGTTTGATTCTACGCCGTCTGCACCGTGTGGGTACCCCGCCTGCCGAACTAATGCACAGATGCTGACGCCTTAGTAAGCAAAGCCCTTTATCAAATATGCGTCAGCCTCGTTGTGCGTTGTTAGCGAACGCCATTTGCTTTATGGATACCCATAGGGCGAAAAAGGCTAAAAAACGAATTAACAATCGGCGAAGCGCAGGCGAGCCAAAACCTGTTTGAGCTTATCGACCGATTCGTATTATGCTCTATTTAGAGCGAGCTTTTGCGTTTCGCCTTTAAATCCGTTATGGGTCAGCTTATAAAATGGGCGTCAAAGCATTTTTGGTTCCTTTTGGGGCTTTGGATAAAAGGAACACAAGCGATCGGTGATTGCGCGTAGTAAAAAAATTAAACATTTTCATACAACAATAAGAAATTCAACTACTAATTAACACTGTTTAAAAATAAACATGTAAATTTGAACTATGTTAAAGCAGATTCTTTTAGTCAGTATAGGAGGAGCAGTAGGCAGCGTTATGCGTTTCCTTGCCTCAGTACTGGTAACGCGATCAGAACCGTTCCCGTTTCCTGTCGGGACATTTGCAGTCAATATTCTGGGCTGCTTTTGTATCGGTTTATTCGCAAATCTTTTACCTTCCAATAATCTCCGGTTTCTGCTTATCACAGGATTTTGCGGAGGCTTTACAACTTTTTCCACATTTGCCAGCGAAACTTTAACATTAGCCAACAACAACCAGATGGCAATGGCCTTTGTTTATACCTTATCCAGTTGTGTATTTGGCATCGGTGCCGTATGGTTGGGCATGTATGTTAGTAAATGATACGTTGTAAGTGATGATTTGAAAGTATATAACTCATTATTTATCACTCATAACTAATTTTAACGCTTTTCTTTGTGAATAATACACCTAAAATCCGTCTATAATATATTGAGAGAAAATACAAAACGTAATAATATGAAGAAGCAATTATTGATTAGTCTGTTCTTTTTATTGAGCATCAGTATGATAGCACAGACAGCAAATAAGAAATATGAAAATGAGTGGAAACAGGTAGAAGATTATGAGCAACAAAGTCTTCCGCAATCGGCCGCTAAATCTGTAGATGAAATTCTGCAAAAGGCTATTTCCGATAAGAATACCACTCAAGTGATCAAAGCCCTGATTTATAAAAATAAGTATAAGAAACAAATAGACAGGAGCGATAGTGAGGCCATCTTCACAGACTTACAGGCTTTATTGGCTCAGACGACCAATACGGAAGAAAAAGCTTTGTTGCATTCAATGTTAGCTGAGCTATATTCCGACTATTATAACAGCAACCAGTGGCAGATAAACCAGCGAACCGATTTACAGGATATTGTTCCTGAAGATATGAAAGAGTGGAGCAGTAATATCTTTATGAATAAGATTATCGGGAACCTGGATTTATCGGTAAAAGATATCATGGCGCTTAAACAATCCACAACCAAGGCTTATGACGATATAATACTCTTAGGTACTGACGGTCAGAAATACTATCCTACTTTATACGACTTCCTGATGGAACGCGCTATTCAGATTGTAAAAAGAATAGAGGGTATGGGGTATCGGGAATATGATGCAACGCTTACGGGGGCAAGTCTGGAGCAACTGGCAGCCCCGGCAGATGAATATATTAAACTCAATATTGGCGCCGGAGCGGATAAGCGGCAAATAATCTATCTGTATTACCAGCAATATATGAAGGATTTACTGAGCCGTAATATGATACCGACACTTGTTTTCACGGAGATTGATAAGGCAAACTATCTTAGTCGGAATTCCCGTACATTATCCGGTGATAAAGTATTAGACATTTTCATCGCTCTGGAAAAAAAATATGAGAACAATGAAGCGTCTACTGAGATTATAAACAAGATAGTAGATTCATATACCGGAACGCAATCAGCCGATGTAAACGAAAAGATTTACGCATGGATAAAGAAAGGTATAGATAAATATCCGGCATCATATGGGGCAAAAGTACTTCAAGCCAGATTGAATGAAATGGAATATCCGTCCCTGACAATAAAAGGGAATCAGTTACAGTACCCCAAACAACCGTTTCAACTAACATTGATACATCGGAATTTACAGGCTTTGGCAGAAAAACAGGACTTCAAATTATATAGGGTAGAGAATGGAAAATACAATCAGGTGAAGGATCTTCAATTGAACCTGATTTCTAAAGCTGCCTATCAGCAGGACACATTATCTATAGATTTAGGTGTTTTACCTGTCGGAAAATATTCTTTTAGTAGTCGTTCGAAAGATAGTTTGGAAAATGATAATGCGAATGATAACTTAAATTTACAAATCAATAATACATTCGATTTTACCGTATCTTCTTTAATCGCCTTATCCCGTAACAGCGCTAAAGATGAATACGAAATACTCGTAGTAGACCGTATGACAGGCAAACCGGTAAAAGATGCCACAGTTAAAATATATACCTATGAATATCCCAATAGTAAAACTGCTCAGAAGTTAATAACAATACTTAAAACAGATGCTTTGGGGCTTGCCGTTTACAATGATAAGACGGTCAGTACAGATCAGTACCGTTATAACATTGCTACATATAAGGTTGAATTAGGAGCTGATTCCTGCTTGCGGGCAGAAACCCTAACAGCTCAGGATTACAGATGGAATCAGAATCAGCAAGACGGAGATGAAGAGGCCATCAGTATATTTACGGACAGGAGTATTTACCGTCCGGGCCAGACCGTTTATTTCAAAGCAATAGCCATAGATAATGGTTCTAAATTGCTGGCGAATAAAGAATACACCGTAGAATTATATAATGCAAACGGTGAATCTATCGCTGTAAAGGAAATAATAACAAATGAATTCGGCTCTATATCCGGCGAATTTATTTTGCCGCAAACAGGCCTTTTGGGAGGATATCATATCGAGATAGACGACGCTTCTGCCTATTTTAATGTAGAAGAATACAAACGCCCTACCTTCGAAATCACCTTCGATAAAGTAGATAAAACCTATACATTCGGAGAAGAGGTGACGCTGAAAGGCTATGCCAAAAATTTCTCAGGCATCAGTTTACAGGGTGCCGATGTGAAATACAATATAAGCCGTGAGCAGTTTAGCTTCTGGTATTGGCCTTCAGGCAACACTACACCTTTTACCGATGGCATAGTGAAGACAAACGACGACGGTTCGTTCGAAATTACATTTACCCCCGAAGCCGGAGACGGTAACAGGGCGCTTCTGCGTTCCATCAATGACAAGCAGATATATACATTCAACATTACAGCTACGGTTACGGATGTGAATGGCGAAACACAGTCGAACACTTATACTCTAACCGTAGGGAATGTGTCGATGGTAATCAATATCGATATACCGCAACAGATAGAGAAAACAAGCGACTACGAACTCAAAATCGCTGCCCGTAATTTGCAGGCGCAGGATATAGAAACTTCGGGGACTTATGAAATATACGCGTTGGATGATAATGATTCTATAAAAAGCAAAGCATTGTCCGGCTCATTCAAAACAGGAGAACAGACCGAACTGAAAGCCAGATTGAAAACATTAGCATCGGGCAAGTATCAGTTGCAGGTGAAAGCATTGGATAGTAAAGGAAATGAAGTAAGCGAAAAGCAGAATTTCGTGCTTTATTCGTATGCTGATAAGAAACCGCCTATAAAGACAAATGAATGGCTGATAACAAAGAATCTGTTATTTGGGAAAGACAAGCCGGGCGAAGTTATATTTGGTTCATCTGAAAAAGATTCATATATCCTTTATCAGTTGTATAATAATAAGAAAGTATTTGAAAAACGTTTCGTAAAACTTAGTGATGCGAACCAGAGATTCACTGTGCCTTACAAAGATGAGTACGGCGATGAATTGAAAATGACATTCACATCGGTGAGGGATGGTAAACTTTATAACAAAGAGGCTTCATTATACAAGAAAACAGATTTGCCGGATACACAGTTGAATATAAAACTGGAAGTATTCCGCGATAAACTTCGTCCGGGACAGGCCGAAACATGGACTATAAGCGTGAAGGATATAACAAACCAACCCGCTTTGGCCGAACTGTTGGCTTCTATGTATGACACTTCGCTGGATAAGCTGTATCCGTATACGGCATGGTCATTTAACCGTCCTTATACAAGCAGGGAATATGTAACGCCTGTAAATTACAGTTTCCCGTGGTATAGTAATGATTATAGCCGATGGTTTAATTTCCATTATGAGGCTCAATATGATATATCTATTCCTGAAAGAACGAAGGATGTTATCAATTGGTTCGGTTACATTTATTCATATGGGCGGAATAATTCATTGGGAGATATTCCTCAGCAATATCTGAATTATTCTGATGATGAAGTTGTTGTTGTCGGATATGGTACTCATAAGGCAAAGCTGATGACCGGTTCGGTTTCTAGAGTGAGGGCTGAAAATGGAATAATGATTAGAGGCGTAGCATCTGTTGCTGCACCACAGGGAATGCTTAACGAATCTGTTGTCCTCGCCGATTCGGCAGGAGGCGTAGAAGATCTGTTAGATATTGGCTTTAAAAAGGATACTGATACTCCAACTCCTCAAATCCGCCAGAACTTCAACGAAACAGCGTTCTTCTTCCCTCAGTTGAGGACTAACGAAAAAGGCGAGACGCTTATATCGTTTACTGTACCCGAAAGCAATACTACATGGCGTTTCAGGGCACTGGCTCACGATAAAGATGCACGCGTAGGTACATTAGAGCAGATGGTGGTTACCCGTAAAGAACTGATGGTGACGCCTAATATACCGCGCTTTGTTCGTCAGGGAGATAAGACTAGTATTTCCACTAAGATTTCAAACCTCTCGGATAAAGCTTTATCCGGAGATGTGCATATCGAATTCTTTGACCCTGCAACTGATAAAGTAATTGATTTAGGCTTAGCAAACCAAAAGCAAACATTCTCTCTCGAAAAAGATGCCTCTACGTCAGTTAACTGGACATTCGATGTCCCTTCTGGCATAGAGTTGATCGGTTGCCGTATTGTCGCTCAGAACGAATCATTTAGTGACGGTGAGCAGCATGTATTGGCAGTATTATCCAATCGTATGCTGGTAACAGAAAGCATGCCGATAGATATAACGAAGCAGGGCACAAGCACATTCACATTCGATAAACTATATAACAATACATCAAACACAGCGAGCAACTATCGCCTGACATTGGAATATGCATCCAATCCGGCATGGTATGCGATACAGGCATTGCCTACTATGAGCAATCCGTCGAATGAAAACGCCGTGAACTGGTTTGCGAGTTATTATGTGAATACGTTGGGATCCTCGATTGTTCGCCAGTATCCGAAAGTAGCGTCTATGATACAGGCTTGGCAAAAACAGGGAGCAGATAAGCAAACGCTCGTTTCCAAACTTCAAAAAGATGAAGAACTGAAAGCTGTCTTACTGGAAGAAACGCCTTGGGTACTCGATGCCAAAGACGAAACAGAGCAAATGCAACGCCTGTCTCTGCTATTCGATCTGAATAATACAAAACAACAAACAGATGCAGCCACAAGGAAATTAGCGGAACTAATAACAAATGACGGAGGCTGGTCATGGTACAAAGGACTCTATCCGAGCCGTTCGGTAACTCAGTATATACTTTACGGATATGCTAATTTGCAGAAGGTTGGACAGGTGCAGTATCCTCAAGAGGTAAAGGAAATGCAAATGAAAGCATTGAAATATATCGACTTTCAGATAGTGGAAGATTTCAAGAACCTGAAAAAATATAATAAAGACTGGGAAAAGATAACAACTATTTCTACCAATCAGCTCGAATTTGCTTATGTACGCTCATTCTATCGTGATATACCTATTAGTCAGGAAGCGCGCGCTGCTGAACGTTTCTATACAGATGTGGCAACTAAGAACTGGACTAAATTGAACCTGTATGAACGTTCTATCCTGTCTGTTGTGTTGAAACAAAACGGAGAAAAAGAGCAAGTAAACAAGATTGTAAAATCTATTAAAGAGCATGCGGTTAAGAACGCCAAACTGGGCATGTACTGGCCAAACAATCGCAGCAATGTATTTATGTCACTCTCTGCTATCAGTGTACATACGTTCCTCATGGATGCATTGGAACAAAACGGCGCATCTAAAGAGGAAATGGATATGATGAAACGTTGGCTGCTGAATCAGAAGCGTACACAGGTATGGGAATCCACTCATGCGTCTATTGATGCTATTAGTGCCTTGCTAAGCTCGGGTACGGACTGGTTTGCAACAGAACCTGCTCCGACGGTAATTAAGGTAGGAAGCCAGATTGTCCAACCGGAGAATAAAGAATTGGGAACAGGCTATTTCAAACAAACATGGAATAAGTCGGAAATAGCGAATGATATGGGCAAAGTGGAAGTAACCGCCTCCTCTTCTCAGCCTGCTTATGGCGCTATGTACTGGCAGTATTACGAAAATCTGGATAAGATTACATCACAAAAGGGTGATCTGAATGTAAGCAAAGAGCTATTTAAAGAAAATGTATCGGCAGCAGGAAAAGGTTTGAACCTGATAACTGAGTCCAACCCACTCACAGTCGGCGATAAAGTGATTGTCCGTCTTACAGTGCGCACCGACAGGGATATGGATTTCGTACAACTGAAAGATATGCGTGCCCCGTGTTTCGAACCACAGCAGACTATTTCTGGTACAAGGTGGGCAGGCGGTCTGATATACTATCAGATGGCAAAAGATGCATCCACTAATTTCTACTTCGATCATTTGCCTAAGGGCACTTATGTGTTGGAATATCCTGTGTATGTAAACCGTACAGGGGAGTATGCAAATGGAATCACCACTATTCAATGTATGTATGCACCGGAATTTGTATCGCATACGCAGGGAATAAAGGTGACAGTAAAAGAATAGCGGTGTTGAGATCAAAAGACCTTTACAACTAAAACTACAGACATATGAAAACATTCGGCTCTATCATATTGGCCATACTTCTACTTGTTGGGCTTGTATCTTTTATCAGATACAAGTCCTGCAATAGTAGGGTGGATCGGACGGAACATAGAAATACAGAAGACGAAAACCTGGTAGCTTTTACCCGCCTTAAATCCAAAGCCGATTCAGCTTTGGCTTATTGTAAATCGAAAGGTTTCAGTACAGAATACAGTATCCTTATCGATTTCAGTATTCATTCGGGCAAGAAACGTTTCTTTGTCTGGGATTTTGCTAAAGATACCATCAGGTATTCGGGACTTTGCTGCCATGGCTACGGAATGGAGAGTACCCAATCGAAGCCTGTATTCAGTAATGTGGAAGGCAGTTATTGTTCTTCGCTGGGGAAATATAAGATAGGTGCACGTGCCTATAGCAGTTGGGGTATCAATGTACACTATAAGATGCATGGATTGGAAAAGACGAATAGCAATGCTTTCAAACGCTGGGTTGTATTGCATTCACATACACCCGTTGTTGATCATGATATTCATCCCAAACATCTGCCTTTGGGCTGGAGTCAGGGGTGCCCCGTTGTCAGCAACGAGATGATGCGCAAGGTGGATGAGATGCTTAAAGCATCTAGAAAGCCTGTATTGATGTGGATATATAATTAGAAAGAACCTGAACAAGAGAGATGAATGCTAATGTAAAATAATCTAAAAAGTTAAACATGTAGTTGATATTATTGTTACATTTGTGAACTATTTAGATTGAGAGAACTTAGAAACTACATTAGAATTAATTAGTAAATTTTAGAATTAGAGATATGAAAAAAATTGGACTTATCCTGTTTGCATTAGTGCTATCAACAGGTTTTATCGCAGCTCAGGACGGTAAAAAAGCACCTAAGGTTACTTTCCAAAAAGCAGTACACGATTTTGGTAAAGTTGCAGAGAGCGCCGGTTCGGTAAGTTGTGAATTTACTTTTAAAAATACAGGTACAGCGCCTTTCCTTATCCAGAGAGTGCAGGCTAGTTGTGGTTGTACAACGCCGGATTATACAAATGAACCTGTGTTACCGGGTAAAGAAGGTAAGATTAAAGTTACCTATTCTACTACTGGTCGTCCGGGGACATTCAGTAAAGACGTTACGGTGTTTTCAAATGTTCCTGATTCAATCTACAGATTGAATATCAAAGGCGAAGTTATTCGTAAATAATCAGAGATAGAATATAAGAAGAGGATATATCCTGTGCGGGATATATCCTTTTTTATTATAGGAAATACATGAAAAATTATCTTACTTTGGCTCTATCTCTCTTACTTAGCGTACTTTATGCCGGAGCACAGGACCGGACATATCCCTCGGGAGTGCGAAAGTTAATACAGGCTTATCCATCCCGGATTAAAGGATATGACGGATCGTCTCTTATCATGTATGACGGTTCTAAAATCAGATACGATGAAGGAGGAAAGAAGAACCATAGCGAACTCATAAACAGCTCCGATTTAGGAGATATATTTGCTTATGATTACAAACAAGGCGAACTGAAGAATATACCCAAGAACCATGACCCCGGGCGGATACGCAACGAACAATTGCTAAAGAAAATGTATGGCTCTACTTCATCCGAAGTACAACAAAACCTTGTCGCAATCACATGGTGTCCCAATCTTATAAATCAGAAGTTGAGGGTAACAAGTATAAACGGAGTAGATAAGCAACTTCAGAAAATCTCGGATGAGTTGGACAAACACCCCGAACTTAAAGATTATCTTCGTAGTGCCGGGACTTTCAATTGGCGGAAGGTGAGGGGTACAGACCGTATGAGTTCGCATAGTTTCGGTACAGCAATTGACCTGAATGTCAGGTATTCCGACTATTGGCAATGGGACTGTCGTTGTACATCAGAAGACGTAGATGTGAAATATAAGAACCGTATACCACAGCAGATTGTAGATATCTTCGAAAAGCATGGCTTTATCTGGGGCGGGAAGTGGTATCATTACGACACCATGCACTTCGAGTACAGGCCGGAATTATTAATCGGAATTAATTGAAAAAAAGCCTTATCTTTACACAATTATATATAGAATAAGTAAAAAGACGAAATTTATATTGGTATGATATCAATTTCCTTGCTTATTGTATTTGCATTTGACAAATAATAAATAGGTCTGCGACCTTAACATCATAATTAGCCATAAATTTTATGTCAATTAACAAAAAGATCAAGAAAGCGATTGTGCTAGGCTCGGGCGCACTCAAAATCGGGCAGGCCGGAGAATTCGATTACTCCGGATCACAAGCTTTAAAAGCATTAAAGGAGGAAGGGATTTATACCGTGTTGATTAATCCCAATATTGCCACTATCCAGACTTCGGAAGGTATTGCCGATAAGGTTTACTTTCTTCCTGTAACTCCTTATTTCGTTGAAGAAATAATAAAGAAAGAGAACGTAGATGGTATCTTGCTCGCTTTTGGAGGACAAACAGCCCTGAACTGTGGTACGGAACTGTATCTGAACGGTACACTGCAAAAGTATGGCGTAGAAGTTATGGGTACTTCCGTAGAAGCGATTATGGCTACCGAAGACCGCCATCTGTTTGTGGAAAAACTGAATGAGATAGATGTGAAAACACCTGTCAGTCAGGCTGTGGAAACAATGGAAGATGCTATCACTGCTGCTAACCGTATCGGTTTCCCTGTTATGGTACGTTCGGCTTATGCCTTAGGTGGTTTGGGTAGCGGTATCAGTAATAATCTGGAAGAGTTCAAGACCTTGTGTGAAAGCTCATTTGCTTATTCCAAACAGATATTGGTGGAAGAATCACTCAAAGGCTGGAAAGAAATAGAATTTGAGGTTATAAGAGATAAGAACGACCACTGCTTCACCGTTGCCAGTATGGAGAATTTCGACCCTCTCGGCATTCACACAGGGGAAAGTATCGTTGTTGCTCCTACTTGTTCATTGGACGAGAAAGAGCTGACTATGTTGCAGGAGCTTTCTAAGAAAGCCATTCGCCATATCGGTATAGTAGGGGAATGTAATATCCAATATGCTTTCAATTCCGAAACAGATGACTACCGTGTTATCGAGGTTAATGCCCGCCTGAGCCGTTCTTCCGCATTGGCATCCAAAGCGACAGGTTATCCGTTGGCCTTTGTAGCGGCTAAGCTCGCATTAGGTTATACTCTCGACCAGATTGGAGAAATGGGGACGCCTAATTCAGCTTATGTAGCTCCTTCGCTCGATTACCTGATCTGTAAGATTCCGCGTTGGGATTTGAGTAAGTTTGTAGGGGTTTCACGCCTTATCGGTTCCAGTATGAAGTCGGTAGGTGAAATAATGTCTATCGGAAAAACCTTCGAAGAGATAATACAGAAAGGACTTCGCATGATAGGACAGGGGATGCACGGTTTTGTAGGCAACCGCGAGTTGGAATTCAATAACCTCGATGAAGAACTTTCAAACCCTACCGACCTGCGTGTATTCGCCATTGCCAAAGCATTTGAAGAAGGATATACCGTAGAAAGAATACACGACCTGACTAAGATTGACCCGTGGTTCCTCGAAAAACTGAAAAATATATACGACTATTCACTTATCCTGAAAGATTATAATAGTATAGAAGCAATCCCCGAACCTGTACTATTGAAAGCAAAACACCTCGGATTTTCCGATTTCCAGATTGCGCGTTTTGTAGAAGATCCTGATGGAAATGTGGAAAAAGAATCACTTCGTGTACGCACTCTTCGCAAGAAGATGAATGTACTGCCGTCTGTGAAACGTATTAATACGGTTGCATCCGAAAATCCCGATTTGACGAATTACCTGTATATGACATACGACAGGAGCGAACATGATGTGCCGTATTTTAAAAATGATAAATCCGTCGTGGTACTTGGTTCGGGGGCATATCGTATCGGTAGCTCGGTAGAATTTGACTGGTGTTCGGTAAATGCCGTACAGACAGCCCGCAAACTGGGGTATAAATCTATCATGATTAATTATAATCCTGAGACTGTATCCACGGACTATGACATGTGTGACCGTCTTTACTTTGACGAACTGTCATTCGAACGGGTACTCGATGTTCTCGACCTGGAAATGCCTAAGGGAGTAATCGTGTCGATGGGCGGACAGATACCTAACAACCTTGCTATAAGGTTGCATCGTCAGGATATTCCGATTTTGGGCACATCACCATTATCTATTGACAGGGCTGAAAACCGCCATAAGTTCTCCAGTATGCTGGATCAATTAGGTGTGGATCAACCTGCATGGAAAGAATTGACCAGTCTGAGTGACATTGAGGAATTTGTGAAAAAGGTAGGTTATCCTGTGCTGGTGCGTCCATCTTACGTACTTTCAGGAGCAGCGATGAATGTATGTCACGATGCAGAGGAGTTGGAAACATTCCTGACGCTGGCTGCAAAGGTTTCGAAAGAATATCCGGTAGTAGTTTCCCAGTTCCTGCAAAATGCAAAAGAAATAGAGTTCGATGCTGTAGCTAAAAACGGCGAGATCGTAGAATATGCTATTTCGGAACATGTGGAGTTTGCCGGAGTACACTCGGGTGATGCGACACTTGTTTTTCCAGCTCAGAAAATATACTTCGAAACTGCACGCCGTATCAAACGCATAAGCCGCAAGATAGCGAAAGAGCTAAACATTAGCGGACCTTTCAATATGCAGTTTTTAGCAAGAAATAATGAAGTGAAAGTAATCGAATGTAATCTTCGCGCTTCACGTAGCTTCCCTTTTGTATCTAAAGTATTGAAACGTAACTTCATTGAGACGGCTACCCGAATTATGCTGGATGCATCTTACGAAAAGCCGGATAACTCAAATTTTGATATTGACTGGATCGGTGTAAAAGCTTCGCAGTTCTCATTCTCCCGTCTGCATAATACCGACCCTGTTCTCGGAGTGGATATGTCTTCTACCGGAGAAGTGGGATGTATAGGAGATGATTTCAGTGAAGCATTGCTGGTGTCGATGATCTCAGTCGGATATAATATTCCGAAGAAGAGCGTAATGGTTTCGTCCGGTGACAGTAAATCGAAAGTTGATCTGCTGGATGCCTGTGTCATGTTGCAGGAAAATAATTATGATATCTACGCAACAGCCGGAACAGCCCGGTTCTTAGCAGATAATGGTGTTAAGGCAATGGTGGTTAGCTGGCCGGATGAAGAGAAGGAGCACAATGTGATGGATATGATGTCGAATCACACGTTCGAATTGATTGTCAATATCCCTAAGAATCATACACGCCGCGAACTTACCAACGGTTACAAAATCCGTCGTGGGGCTATCGACCATAATATTCCGCTAATCACAAACGCCCGCTTGGCGAGTGCATTTATTCAAGCTTTCTGTGAAATGAAGGAAACGGATATCCCGATTAAGAGTTGGCAGGAATATAAACTGTAATCATTTGGAGTTTAAATATCACAGGGTTGTTCATTGAGCGACCCTGTTTTTTGAATACTTGGATAAATATATCTGTATTTGATAGGGTAGGAGTAAAAACCTGACAAACCTGACACTTTTTTCCCATTTTATTATCTGTCTATTTTTTTCTGTCTATTGGCCGTTAATAATAAGAAGCGGCAAAACTTATAACTCATAACTATTTTGTGAAAACCTGACAAACTTGACACTTTTACACTATTTTTCTCTTTTGTCTATTTCTCTCTGTTTTTATAATTTCAAATTTTCAAAGAACGGAGAACTGATAATTATATAATATCAGCTTTCTATCTATATAGATAATTTTCTTTGAAAATCTTTATCCATTACGACCGGAATCTTTTATTTCAGGCACATATTACATTTGATAAGACCTGTATAGACGGCGAGTTTGGATGAACAACCTCTTTTATTTATTTAACAGTACTATTGGAGAAAGATATTTTAAAAATTTTAAATTTATCAATTCTAATACCTAATAATATGAAAATAAGAACAATCCATGCTTTATTAATAATGGTAACGAGTATGGCCATTATTGTTTCCTGTGAAAAAAAACAATCTGTAATACCCGGGTATATGGTTGAGGGTATAGCCGATTCGACCTATAATGGGCAGAAAATCTATCTTGTCGACAATAATAGGTTGGGAAATAACAAGATAGACAGTGCCTTAATAGATAGCAGCAAATTTGTATTTAAAGGGATCGCAGATACTATCCGGTATGCCGGAGTATTCATTGAAGATGATGTATATATACCCTTGATACTGGATACAGGGCGAATAATTGTTAATTTGAAAGATGGCATAGCATCAAATACTCCATTGAATGATGCTTTGACAGATTATAATAAGAAAACGGGTGAACTGTATAAAGAAAGAGAAGATATCTATACGGAGCTAAAAAATAAAATTAAGGATAAAAATAAGCTCAAAGCTGAGTTCGATAGTATATTTATTAAAGTATGGACTCCCAAATATATGGACCTGATGGAAAATACATTCGATGCTAACACAAATAATGTTATCGGGTCTATTGTATTGTACGAGATGTCGATGTGGATGCGTACAGGTCAGATAGATACCGCTGTGGCCAAATTAAGTAAAGATATTGCTTCCTTGGAAATGGTGAAAAGAATTGTGGAAACAAATGATGCTCTGAAAAAGACTACTGAAGGTCAGAAGTTTAGTGACTTTACAATAGAGCAGCCTGATGGCACAAAAGTATCACTGTCGGATTATGCGGGAAAAGGCAAATATATATTGGTAGACTTCTGGGCAAGCTGGTGTGGTCCTTGTCGTGGGCTGACTCCGGAAATAAAAGAACTGTATAGAAAATATAGAGGAGATAATTTTGAAATAGTAGGAGTGGCTGTATGGGATAAGCCGGAAGATACGGAAAGGGCCATTGCAGAAGATAAGATAGAGTGGCCTCAAATAATAAATGCGCAGGAAATACCGACTAAAATCTACGGAATAACAGGCATCCCTCGTTTGATATTAATAGCTCCTGATGGAACGATAGTAGCACGTAATTCTACCGGATGGAAGGATTTTAAAGAAATAGTATTAAATAAATTAGGTAAGAAATAATTGAATAGGAAAAGAGGAGTACGAGGAAATACTCCTCTTTTCACTTCTATTTCGATACGGATTGCCTGTATATAATTACTTTAGCCGGTACATCATATATTTCCATCACAGGTCCGTCTGCTTTATAATCGGTAGTTTCTATATATTTGGTCATCGCCGGATATACTTTCATTATTCCTACTATTGTTGATATCATCCCCTTATTGGGAAATTCTCCCATAATATAGTCGCCTTTAGATAACACTTTAACTTTGAATCTGCTTGAGAGGACCGCCATCTGCATACTGTCAAGAGGGGTATCAAGTATACAACCTATCTCCGAGCGCAGTTTGCTCTTTTCCACTTGTTGAGGATTGTCATAATACATGCCTGCCCCCTTTGTTGTTTCTATTTTATAATCGTTGAGCAACGTATAATAAATACTGTCCATTACCACCGGGCTTTGACTGTAATCTCCTGTAACATTTTCATAGACGAATACTTCTCCACCTACCTCTTTTACTTCAAAGTTTATAGTTCTGAAACCACCATAATAAGCATACACAGCACTCAGGAGGATGACTATTCCGATTACGAGAGCTAGCAAGATCTTGACGAGCTTTTTCATAGTTATTTTATAAATTAATTGAATAGTATTGTTTGTCGTCATTAAAAATAAAACCGCACGATAATAAGGTTTTACACGACTGGATGTTTTCTTTTTCAGGTTCCACCACTATTTCCTGTGCTCCCTCATGACTTTTGATTTTATTTATCAGAGCATTAACAATTGCCTTACCGTATCCCTTGCCCAGATAGTGGCTTTCTCCTATGAGGTAATCTATACTAAAGGTCTTTTGGGGAGCATCCACAACATACCATTCTTCCTGAGCATCGTAACAATCATAATACTGACAGAATGCGAATGGAGTGTTCCCTTGATATACAATGTAATGATTGAGAAAGGCAAATTCACCATTTCTTTCTTCTATTTCTCTGATCCATTCATCTGGCTCATGATACCATTTTAATATATATTCTTTATGGAGCCATTTCTTTATCATAGGTATATCTTCATCCCTCACAGGTTGTAGAATGATCATATCTTGTTTGTTTGTTTCGGTCATAGATGTTTATTAGTTGGCTTAAAGATAAAACTTTTCTTAAATAAAAATGCTCCGGTCAGAATAACCGGAGCATTTTATAATGGTTTTACTTTAATGATTATTCCTTTATCTCCACCTTCAGGTTCAACTCATCCAATTGTTCCTGTTCAAGAACGGCTGGTGCATCGATCATAACATCACGTCCAGAATTATTTTTAGGGAACGCAATACAGTCGCGGATACTATCCAGACCTGCAAAAAGAGATACTAAACGGTCGAGTCCAAATGCTAGACCAGCATGTGGAGGTGCTCCGTATTTAAATGCATTCATCAGGAAGCCGAATTGAGCCTGAGCCTTTTCTTCGGTAAACCCAAGTACATGGAACATCTTGTTCTGCAACTGGCTGTTGTGGATACGAACCGAACCACCGCCAACTTCAACACCGTTGATCACCATGTCGTATGCATTGGCACGCACAGCTCCCGGGTCTGATTCCAGCATTGGAATATCCTCTTCCTTCGGACTGGTAAACGGATGGTGTTTTGCAAAGAAGCGTCCTAGCTCTTCGTCTTTTTCCAATAGAGGGAAGTCGATAACCCAAAGGCAATTGAATTTATTCTTATCACGAAGTCCAAGTTGATCTCCGACTTCGAGACGGAGTTCGCATAGCTGTTTCTGCGCCTTTTCTGTTTCGCCGCATATGATAAGGATAAGGTCGCCCGGTTCAGCCTGACAACGTTCCGCCCATTTTTTCAGGTCTTCGGCTGTATAGAATTTATCGACAGACGATTTCAGAGAGCCATCAGCTTCATAACGTACATATACAAGTCCCTTTGCTCCGATCTGTGGACGTTTTACATAGTCGGTAAGCGCATCCAGTTGCTTGCGGGTATATGATGCCGCACCTTTAGCACAAATAGCTCCTACATATTCGGATGAATCGAATACTACGAAATCTTTACCTGTAGTCAGGTCTTTAATTTCCACGAATTCCATCCCGAAACGTGTATCCGGCTTATCCGAACCGTAATATTTCATTGCGTGAGCATATGTCATGCGCGGAAAGTCGGGGATGTCTATGCCTTTTACCTTTTTGAACAGGTGCTTAGTCAATCCTTCAAACATATTCAACACGTCTTCCTGATTGACATATGACATTTCACAGTCTATCTGTGTGAATTCCGGCTGACGGTCGGCACGAAGGTCTTCGTCGCGGAAACATTTCACAATCTGGAAATAACGGTCAAATCCCGATACCATCAGCAATTGCTTGAAAAGCTGAGGCGATTGCGGCAGGGCATAAAACTCACCCGGATTCATACGCGATGGCACAACAAAATCGCGCGCACCTTCAGGAGTAGAACCAATCAGTACAGGGGTTTCCACTTCTATAAACTGGCGTTCGTCCAGAAAACGACGTGTTTCGAATGCTATCTTGTGACGCAGCTCCAGATTTTTGCGCACAGGAGTACGGCGCAAGTCCAGATAGCGGTATTTCATGCGTAGGTCGTCGCCTCCATCGGTTTCGTCTTCGATAGTGAAAGGCGGAACTTCCGATGTATTCAGAATAACGAGCTTGTTTACGATGATCTCTATCTCGCCGGTAGGTATATTCATATTCTTGCTCGAACGCTCCTGTACTGTGCCTGTTACCTGCAATACATATTCGCGCCCGAACTTATTCGATTGTTCATACAAATCTGCGTTTACATCTTTGCTGAATGCCAATTGGGTAATTCCATAACGGTCGCGAAGATCGACAAAGGTCATTCCGCCACCAAGTTTACGCACTTTTTGCACCCATCCGGCAAGGGTTACTTCTTTATTTACATCAGCAAGAGTCAGTTCTCCGCAAGTATGATTTCTGTACATAATTATAAATTTAATGTGCTAATATGCCAATTAGTTAATGTGCCAATTCTAATAGTGTTACTCATTGGCATATTGGCATATTAAATAATGGGCTCATCGGTATTTTAATATATTTTCTTTATTACATCCACTGTCAGGCTATCCACTTTACCTTCTATTGCAGCTGCAAATGCTTTGAAATGCGCACTTGCATTATGTTCGTCGATAGCTGCCTGCGATTTCCATACTTCAAGTATAGTATACTTTAAAGGGTCTTTGCAATCCTGATGTAAATCGTAAGATACATTTCCTGCTTCTTTACGGGTTTCATCTACTACGGTATGGAATACCTTTTCCAACTCTTCCTTATATGCAGCTTTTACTACAATAACGGCAACAATTTTCAGTTCCATCATAACCTTATCGTTTTATATTATTTGAGGTTACAAAAGTATGTATTTTATTTGTGTTTTACAGATTGCTCGTATATAAAATCATCATTCTTTAAAGATAAAAGTCCCAGACAAATAATGCAGGGACTTTTACTTTTTTTATTAGGAGGTATATTCTAATATACGAGTTTCATTTTTATTACTTCTTTCTTTGCAACCATATCTTTCGATGCTTTCTGGTATGTTTTGAAGTGTTCGGTATTACCATGAAAGTCGATTGCGGCTTGAGATTCCCATTCTTCGAGAATGATAAACCGTGTAGAATCGCCGGTGTCCTGGTGTACGTTATAGGAAATACAACCATCTTCTTCCTGACTGCCTTGTACTACAGCCTGGAATATAGGAAGAATATCTTTTATAGCTTCAGGTTTAACAGTTATGATAGCAGCTATCTTTAGTTCGTCACCGGTTCTTTCTTCGGCCTCTATGCCTGTTTTTATAACGATTGTATCGTCCTGATTGGTTGCTGCTTTTTGGTTACAACTAACGATGCATAGTAATCCGAATAATAGGGTGAATACAATTTTTTTCATGATTTCCTTTTTTGTATAATTATTTCTTATTTAGTATCTTGTTTATTTCCGCTTCCAGCTTTCCTTTTTCCATCAATTTCTCGTACTTCTCTATATTGCTATCTTTTTTGAGATATCCTCTGTTTTTTCGGTAGAAAGTAATCACTGTTTCCACTCCTGCTTTTGTACCCTCTACCACATCTTCCGAATAACCATTATCCAGTGAATATTTAGTCCATCCGGCAGTGAAAGGCATTACCAACTCAGGATTTACTTTGATGAAATTCATCATAAAACCGGCATCTATTTTTAAATGCACATCCGGTGTTCCGGTGAGCCAGGCCATAAGAAATGCATTTGCTTCCTGCCGTTTATTTGCGTCCTTACCCAACGGCGTTTGCAGGAGCCAGTCTATCGTTTCTTTTATCTGTGGCTCATAAGGTTTATAAGACTCCTTATTTTCAAATTTATAATTCTTCGGAACATTATACTCCTGTCCGAACACAGACATACAAATAAAAAAGACCAAAAACGAAAACAATAACTTCTTCATATGTGTTAGATTTAATGTTTATTAATTGAGTGTTACAAATATAGGGAATGGTAGCAATACTAGAAATGGAAGAGCTAAAAAAATGCAGCCTTTTTATCTTTTATTCGATTTTATATTTAACTTCGCCTTATCCTATATAGTTAACACAAAATTACACAAGTAGCACAAATGTTTAATTAAAATAGAAATTCAATGAAAAAGTATTTAGCAGAAATGATCGGAACTATGGTTCTGGTACTTATGGGTTGTGGTGCAGCAGTATTTGCAGGAGCCGGACAGCCGTTTGCTTCGGTTGGTACACTTGGTGTAGCATTTGCATTCGGATTGGCAGTATTGGCTATGGTTTATACCATCGGTAAAATTTCGGGTTGTCATATCAATCCGGCAATCACTCTGGGCTTGTTGTTATCTAAAAAAATATCGGCCAAAGACGCCGGTTTGTATATGATCTTTCAGGTGATAGGCGCTATTATCGGTTCAGCCATATTATATGTATTGGCAAAGGATTCCGGTTCAACAACAACTTTTACCGGAGCTAACGGCTATACCGATCTGCTGCCTGCATTTGTAGCTGAAACAGTCTTTACCTTTATCTTCGTATTGGTTGTTCTGGGCGTTACATCTAAAGGTGCAAACAATCAGTTTGCCGGAGTTGCTATCGGTTTGGCTTTGGTTTTGGTGCATATCGTATGTATTCCTATTACTGGTACATCGGTTAATCCGGCACGTAGTATAGGTCCTGCTATTTTTCAGGGAGGAGAAGCTTTATCTCAGCTATGGTTATTTATTGTTGCTCCGTTCTTAGGTGCTGCGATTTCGGCTGTAGTATGGAAAGTTATTGATACAGAACAAGAATAAGCGTATATTATTATATAGACCATAGAGCTTCTATTGAAATGGAAGCTCTATTTTTTGACTATTTTATATCTTTTAGTAAACCTGTAGCTTTATATATAAAATTAAGCAAAATCGCATTACACTGTTAAATAATCTTTTAGATATTGTCAATTCCATAAAATTGTCTTTTATTTGTATCATTAACGCAAGATTATTTAAAAACCCTCTAAAAATTTTTTGCCTATAGAATAAACATTACTCTTTTTAACTTTAAAATATAAGAGATAATGGATACATTGATAACCATGACCGACGAACAATTGGTCACCGATTATTCTAATGGCAACAATCAGGCATTTGATATCCTCCTGTCACGACACAAAATCAGTGTCTTCAACTATATCTATTTCACTGTGCGCAACAGAGAACTGGCAGAAGATATTTTTCAGGAAACTTTCATCAAGGCTATTGTAACGATTAAGCAAGGCCGCTATACCGAGACAGGGAAGTTCCGTGCCTGGATATCCCGTATCGCCCACAATCTTATTATAGACCATTTTCGTCAGGAAAAGAATGAGAATACAATTTCTAATGACGAGGCCCCGGTCGATTTGTTGAACAATCCGTTGTTATGTGATGGTACGATCGAGGACGAGATAATCCGTATGCAGATTACATCGGATATCCGTAAGCTGATTTCGTATCTGCCCGATAGTCAGCGCGAAGTATTGGAGATGCGTTACTATCAGGATTTGAGTTTTAAAGAAATAGCAGACCATACAGGCGTTAGTATCAATACAGCTCTGGGACGTATGCGTTATGCTATACTTAATATACGCCGCATGGCTGATGAAAATAACATCGTGCTGACGATGTAAATAAATATAGCTGATAATTGTATTGAAATTTAATAAAATAGTAAATAGGTCTGAGGCCTTATTGTAGTTTTTAAGTTATAAGGATTGAAAGTGGATAAGCATCCCTGTGGTTGGGATGCTTATTTTTTTGTTTTATGCCAGAATCATTTCTATCAAGGCTAGTTCTTCACCTGTGAAATACGAATTATCCTTTGCTTTCAGATTATCTTTCAGCTGATTCAATGAACTTGTACCTACAATAACAGATGTTACATGTTTGTTGTGGAGTAGCCATGCCAGAGCCATTTCGGCAAGTGTTTGCCCGCGCTGACCTGCAAGGCCGTTGAGCGCCTTCACTTTCTTTATCACCTCAGGCGTAATTTCACTTTCTTGCAAGAAGCCGTGACTTTTGTGAGCACGTGAAGTTTCGGGAATGCCATTCAGGTATTTATTCGTAAGTAGACCCTGAGCCAGTGGAGAGAAAGCAATGAAACCCACACCGTATTTATCGTTGATGTTCATATGCTCATTTTCGGGTTCGCGCACAAGCATGCTGTATTTATCCTGATAGATAAGGCAAGGCACATGCTGTGATTTCAGTATATTGTATGCCTGAATCAGTTTTTCAGGTGGGTATTTCGATATACCTACATATAAGGCCTTCCCCTGACGTACAATATCTACCAGGGCCTGCATAGTCTCTTCCACAGGGGTTTGAGGATCATATCGGTGCGAATAGAAAATATCGAAATATTCCAGCCCTGTACGTTTCAGGCTTTGGTCTATACTAGCCATGATGTATTTGCGCGAACCTCCGTCTCCATAAGGCCCGTCCCACATCAGATGACCTGCTTTGGATGAAATGATGAGCTCGTCGCGGTGACCTTTCAATTCTTTAGCCAGTATCTTACCGAAGTTAGTTTCGGCACTCCCGGGAGGTGGCCCGTAATTATTAGCAAGGTCGAAATGTGTAATGCCACTCTCGAAAGCATGTAAAATCATAGATGTGGCTACTTCGAAATTATCCACATCTCCGAAATTGTGCCACAAGCCTAATGAGATCTCAGGTAACTGTAACCCGCTGTTTCCACAAAAATTGTATTTCATGATAAATCGTTAATTTGTTGCTGATAAAGTTAATTGAAATTTTGTTTAACATAAAAAGGAAATCATATTATTATTTGCTGCAATATTTCCTTTACATTATTTAACATTGTTGTCCTATAAAATATATTCAATAAAGAACCTGAAACTGAATCTTTCTCTACTTTTGTCCGATTTTTTTTAATAACAACTATAATGAAACCAAGCTACTTTTCTAAACACGTTTTGCTGATGACTATTTTTAGCTTGTCAACAGTAATTTCTTATGCACAAGATCAAATGTCCGAGGATGCTTTGACTGCACTCAAAGACGGTAATAAGCGATTTTGTTCAGGTCAGTTATTACACAATCATCAGGATTTGACCCGAATCGAAGAACTCAAAACTGGACAGAAACCGTTTGCAATTGTTGTCAGTTGCTCCGACTCGCGTGTGACACCTGAAATAGTTTTCGATCAAGGACTGGGAGATATATTCTCTATTCGTACTGCCGGGAATGTAATGGCCGATTATGAAGAAGGTAGCATCGAATATGCAGCCGAACATCTCGGTACAAAGCTGATTGTTGTGATGGGGCATACAAGCTGTGGGGCGGTAAAAGCATTTATGGATATAAAACACAGCCATGAAAACCACGATGCCCACCATACAGAAAAACTCGGACATATCGAATCCATCATCAAAAAACTGGATAGCGAAGAGGAAGAAAATGAAGTTTTCAAGACCGAAGGAGATGTCTACAACCGAGCAATAATAGCTAACGTGATACATGGAGTAAAGCAATTGAGAAAATCAGAACCATTCCTCAAAGAAATGAATGAAGAAGGCGATGTAAAGATTGTCGGAGCCATTTATCATATCGAGTCGGGAGAAGTTGAATTTCTTGATATCTGATTCTCACATACATTAAATAAGTAATGCCGGCCGAGACTCTCTCAGTCGGCTTTTTGTTTGCCTGAAGTTATAACCTCACATTCCTAAAAAAGACTTATCTTTGTTACCCTATCACTGATTTTTATGGATAACTTACTGGATCATCTAAATAAACAGCAGCGTGAAGCTGTTGAATACATAAACGGGCCTTCCCTGATTATTGCAGGGGCAGGTTCGGGCAAGACACGTGTACTTACTTATAAAATAGCATACCTTCTTCAACAAGGTTATATGCCTCACAGCATACTTGCACTTACATTTACTAATAAGGCGGCGCGTGAAATGAAAGAGCGTATTGCCGAGATAATAGGATGGAAGTATGCGCGTTATTTGTGGATGGGAACTTTTCACTCTGTGTTTTCCCGTATTTTGCGTACCGAGGCCGAAAAAATCGGATTTACCTCAAATTTTACCATTTTCGACTCGGCCGACTCCCGGAATATGATAAAGACCATAATCAAACAGTATCAATTGGATGATAAAGTCTATAAGCCGGCAAGAGTACAGGCTACAATATCCAATGCAAAGAATGCACTGATTTCTCCACAAATGTATGCTCAGAACAAAGAGTTGCTGGAGTATGACCAACGGTCGAAAATGCCTGTGTTGAAAGATATTTACAGGGATTATAATAACAGATTAAAGGCATCCAACACAATGGACTTCGATGATTTGTTATTCTACACCAATGTCCTGTTTCGCGATCATCCCGACGTGTTGAAAAGCTATCAGGAGCGTTATCAGTTTATATTGGTAGACGAGTATCAGGATACAAACTTTGCGCAATACCTTGTAGTGAAACAACTTGCCGATGCACATCACCGTGTCTGTGTAGTGGGTGACGATGCACAGAGTATCTACTCGTTTCGTGGGGCGAATATAGACAATATACTTAAATTTAAGGAAGTTTATTCCGAATCGAAGTTGTTTAAGCTGGAGCAGAATTACCGCTCGACTCAGAATATTGTGAATGCGGCCAACAGCCTTATTCAGCAAAATCGTGAGCAGATAAAGAAAACAATATATTCAGAAAACGACGAAGGGGAACGTATCGAAGTTTCGAGTGCTTACTCCGATTTTGAGGAGGGGGTTATTGTCTCGAATAAAATATGGGACATCCGCCGCGATAAGAAAGCATCATATAGTGATTTTGTAATCCTGTATCGCACCAATGCCCAGTCGCGTATCTTCGAAGAGGCATTGCGGAAAAAGAATATCCCGTACCGTATCTATGGTGGTTTGTCGTTCTACCAGCGCAAGGAGATCAAAGATGTTATCGCTTACTTTCGTATGGTGGTGAATCCTTTCGACGAAGAAGCTTTCCGGCGTATCATCAATTTTCCTACACGAGGGATAGGAGATACCACAGTAAATAAAATAGCAGAAGCCGCCCGTTTGCATAATGTAAGCTTATGGGAGGTGATCGGAGATTCGTTAGGCTATAATCTGAATGTGAATGCAGGCACAGCGAAAAAACTAAGTGGATTTAGAGAACTTATCGAAAGTTTTATTGCACAGGTGCAAGAGCTATCGGCCTACGAATTGGCATCGCGCATTGTAAAACAAAGTGGTATCGCCACAGAAGCTTATCAGGATCAAACCCCCGAAGGTATGAGCCGTCAGGAAAATCTGCAGGAACTCTTAGGAGGTATTCACGAGTTTTGTGAAACCCGAAAGGAAGAAGGTTTGGAGGAAATAGGGTTGATGGATTTCCTATCCGAGGTATCCTTGCTTAGCGATCAGGATACAGATAAGGAAGCCGATCAGGAAAAAGTGACAATGATGACCGTTCATGCATCTAAAGGCTTGGAATTCAAAAATGTATTCGTTGTAGGCATGGAAGAAGATCTCTTTCCGTCGTCAATGGCAAAGAATGAGTTGCGGGGCTTGGAAGAAGAGCGTCGCTTGTTTTATGTAGCTATTACCCGGGCAAAGGAATACTGCATGATTAGCTATGCTAAAAGCCGTTTCCGCAACGGGCAAATAAATGCGTCGAATCCAAGTCGTTTCCTTCGCGATATAGACACCTCTTATCTGAACGTAAATGGAGGTGTGCTTGGCGGAGGTGGATTCGGTGTGCTCAATCGCCCCGAAACATATACAAATGATCTCTACGATTACACAAATACTCCGCGTACAACATACCCCGAACGCCCGCTAACACAGAGGCAACCAACAGTTCAGCGACAGGAGATACGCCAGTCATCCGCATCCCCCCGTTCCAACTTTGTGAATGCGCGCAACGCTAAGCCGAAAGCTTCGGCAGGAGTGAATTCAGGAGAAGTACAAGTAGGGGCGGTAATTAAACATGAGCGTTTCGGCATAGGTAAGGTGACTGCTGTAACAGGTGATCCGGATAGCCGAAAAGCTACCGTGGAATTTGAGAATTCGGGAGTGAAGCAGTTGTTATTGAAATTTGCCCGTTTCGAGGTTCTGTAAAAGAGTTGGTTATAGCCGTTTTTTTGTACTCCTAATTTTCTGATTTTCCAATAGAAAAGTTATTTTTTCCAGAATTTCCATGATGGTTTTTTCTTTTTCTTACAGGCATCTTCAGTAATAATATTTTCTGTGGTGTATTCCTTTTTTTCGGCAGGCTGATAGTGTGGCATATATATCACCGGTTCTCCGAATCTGGCATTGTTCATATCTTCGACTTTAGCACCGTCTTTCAGCGCATTGTTATAAGCGTTGAATTCCGCACTTTGGATAAATAGATTTTGAAAGTGCTCCTGATTCACACAACCTTCCTTCATAATTTTCTCTGCCAACCGGTATGCGGATGTATAGATAGGTTCGTCGCTAAGCTTTATGGTCGTTTCTTTCCCTGTTTCATCTGTAACGATGGCTTCGTCTGAAAATCCGGCTGTTGTGATTCCTTTCAGAAATACACGTCCGAAAGCTAAAGGTATAAATGTATTTGCTTTATCAGCATCGGATAGAGACAGACCGTCTGCCATCATTTGCTGTTCTATTGCGTCATCGTCTTCACCTACCATCCAGGCCATAGTAGCAGCCATACGGCTTATATCGGAATGATCTTTCAGTACCATGAAGACCCGCATGGAGAAGAAATCTTTATAGGTGGGGAAATCAAATGTGCGGACGAATTTCTCTATACCGGTCCAAACTTCGTTATCGAGAAGTATTTCACCTGAGATCAATTCGCTTTCCGATTGCGCATAGTAAAATCTCACCCAATGAGTACCTTCTGTCAAGGATTGGATTCTTATAATCTCTTCAAGCTGTTCGAGCCAACGTAAAGGAAGCGGATCAGGATGGCTCCCTCTGGTGGTTACATTGCTAATCGTTACATCATATGTACGTCCGTCAATTATCCATTGTTGATTATTGATGTGATGGTCAAACTCCTTGCTGAAAAATGCGGAAAGCAGTGTGTGAAAAGAATTTGTAAGGAAGTTTTTCCATGCGTCTTTTATCGCAGTGTCTTCATCCATTCCCATTCCTGCGCACGATTCGATGATAGTCTTACCCATACCTATTTCCAGATGTATGTCTATTTGTAAGATTGTGGCCATGGGAGAAGATGAGCGATTGAATATACGTGTCCATGCTGTCATATACAGATGGGGAAATACAATCAGATCTTTCTCTATATTACATTCAATATTGTGTCTGAGGAAAGCTTCAGTCAGAAAATTATTGAGTTGCGATTCATATTGTAACAGCCTGTTATCGTTCATTGAGTTACTATTTATTGTCGTTCAGTTTCTTAGTTAAAAATGAATAACTTGCTTGATATTTTTTTAGTCGTTGTATATCCTTATCCGTGATTTCGGGTAATCTGGATACATTCATATTATCCTTCAAGTCGGCAAGCTTAACAGTTGTGGCTATTGGAAATCCGGCTATACGTTCTATGTATGCATTATATTCAATATCGGGAGAATGAGTCAGTATAAGTAGTTGATTTATTAATTCTTCGGGAATAGCTTCAGCCATCAAATCATCAACAGTAATATCAGTATCTTCCAAAATATCGTGCAAAACGGCTACAATTTTTTCTTCTATTGTATTCACACTATTCATCACTCTCAAGGGATGGAATATGTATGGCTTACCTCCTTTATCTGTTTGTCCGTAATGTGCATTTACAGCAATCCGGATCGCTATTTCTAATATGTCATCCATTATCGATGAATGAATAGTGTTAATCTTTGGTTACTATTTAGTTATATGGGCATTACAAATCTAAATAAAAATAGGAAAAGCAGAACTATTCAACTCCTTTTTAACATGGGTATGAACGTAATTAAAGTGAAATAATTGCAATACTTATGTCTTATTTGATTTAAAGGTTGTTAGGAAGTTTTTATTTATAGTTTTTTTTAACATAATAGAGCGCAACAAAAAGGGCTGTAGTTGCATCTTTCATATATAAAATATTGAATCGAAAAGATAAATATCGTATATTTGTTTATTCTCTATTAATATTTTATCAATGTTTGCATTAAACCTTTTATAGGTCGGATAGTCTAAGATTTATAAAAGACAACTGAAACGCTGTCGATAAACACAAAACATTGGAGATTATAAACAATAAACAATAGGAGAGCAGATTATGAAAGTAAAAAAATTAGTACTGATGTTTCTGATGTCTGTATTGCCATTTATCGCTTTTGCGCAAGATGACTGGGATGACATTTATGCTACTTCTAAATCAAAAGATAATAAGAAGAAAGAGGTAAAAGTCAAAAATACAGTTTCTCAGAAACAACAACAGAAACCAACTCAGGTATTGGTAGTCCGCGACAACGGGGAAGTTTCTCTGGAGACAGAAGGTAACGTGAACGTAGATGTGGATGCATATAACCGTAGAGGTGGGGATGTGACTGTATACCAGAATGAACAATACCCTGAAGATTCGGTAGCCTATACCGATGAATATCAGGATTATCAGTATACAGACCGTATTGTCAAATTCCACGAACCGGAGAACAGTGTTAAGATATCCAGTGATAACGAGATAAATGTATATGTTACAAATGACTTGTACAGCAATTATTATCGAAATCGTGGCTGGAATTTTAATGTAAATCTTGGTTGGGGCTGGGGTGGATATTACGGTAGTTATTATCCGTTTTACGATCCATGGTATTATGGCAGTTACTGGGGCGGATATTACGATCCTTGGTATTACGGCAGTAGCTGGGGCTGGGGTTGGAGCAGACCTTGGTATGGCTATGGTTATGGCTGGGGAGGCTGGTACGGCGGCGGTTGGTATGCCGGTGGCTGGTATGGTGGCGGCTGGTATGGCGGACATCATCACGGATACTACGGCAGTAGCTCTCGCTACAATTATTCCGGACGTCCTCGGGCTAGTTACGGATCTGGTCGGTCAGGCTATGGATATAATTCGGGTCGAGGATCGTATGGATACACTGGCCGTGGATCGAGTATAAGTAGTTCTCGTCCTAGTTATGGAGGTAGAGGATCATCTACCGGAAGTGTAGGAACTAGACCATCTACTCGCCCAACTTATGGTACCTCTACAGGCAGAGGTTCTTCTTCGAGTGGTGTAAGTACAAGACCATCAACTCGTCCGAGCTATGGTACTTCTACAGGCAGAGGCTCTTCATCAAGTGGTGTAAGTACAAGGCCAACAACCCGTCCAAGTTATGGAACGTCAACAGGCAGAGGCTCCTCTAGCGGAGTAACAACTCGTCCTACTACACGTCCAAGTTATAATACTAGCGGTTCATCTGGTAGTGTGACAACCAGGCCTACTACTCGTCCAAGTTACAATACTTCAGCTGGTAGCAGTTCAAGTTCACGCCCTAGCTATAATAGTGGCTCTTCAAGTAGTTCACGTCCTAGTTACAGCGGATCATCCAGTAGCTCAAGTTCACGTCCTAGCTATAGTGGTTCATCCAGCTCAAGTTCTAGTTCGCGTCCTAGCTATAGCGGGTCATCTAGTAGTAGTTCAAGCTCACGCCCAAGTTATAGCAGTGGTTCATCCAGCAGTTCTTCTTCCAGAGGTTCATATAGCTCAGGCTCATCATCCAGTAGCCGTTCATCCGGAGGTGGAGGAAGCAGTAGCGGAAGAAGCGGAGGCGGACGCAGATAAAAAAGCAAAATAAGGACAACTAAAATAAAAGCTGTTTCAATATTAATTTTTGAGACAGCTTTTTTGAAAAAATATAGAAATATTAAAAATTGCATTATGAAACATGTATCATTACTACTGTTAACAACTGCACTTACGTTTGGGGCTGCCCAGGCCCAAAATGAAATGGATGCATACAGATATTCGAAGAACGACCTTACGGGTACTGCCCGTTCCGTTTCTATGGGGGGAGCTTTTGGTGCTTTGGGAGGCGATATATCCGGCGTATCCATAAATCCTGCAGGTATAGGAGTTTATCAAACATCCGAAATCGTTACCACACTTAATTTTCAGAATTCGAAGGTTCAAACAGAAATGAATGCCGGAAAAGTTGACGAAAGTAAATTTAAAGTGAACTTTGATAATCTGGCATTTGTGAGTGTGTTCCCTATATTTGATAATGATGTGGTTCGTAGTATCAATATCGGATTTTCATACAACAGGCTGAAAAATTTTGACAGGAAATATAAAGCGGTTGGTAAAAACCTGTCGTATGCTATGGGTGATTATATGGCCGATAGATCTAATAATAATGGAGTCTCGTCTCAGAATTTAGATCTTTTTGATAGTAATAATTCTTTCCGGGATATTTGGCGGAATCAGGATTGGTTAAGTGTATTGGGCTATAATTCAGGTATGATACACGAAGACGCCCAGGGATATTACCCAGCTTCAGATGGACTTGTTGCAAATAACGACCTCTTTGTCGAAGAAAAAGGTTCTATCAGCACATACGATTTTAATGTGGGAACCACATTCTCTGATATTGTTAGTGTTGGTGCAACGTTATCTTTAACTGATATTAATTATCGTCTCTATTCGAGTTATATTGAAGACTATATGGAAAATAACTCTTTCTGGGGCGGTCAGGAGATTCAGAATTGGATGAGGACAGATGGTACAGGATGGCAGGTTACTGCCGGAGTGATCGTGAAACCTATCCAGGAATTACGGATTGGAGTAGCTTATCATTCTCCTACATGGTATAACATGACTGATTATTTTGCGGCTAATTTAGATTCTAAATTCAGAGATGGCACAGGTGCTTCTATTGGTAGTTTTTCTGAGCCTAACTCAAATAGTGGTGAAGATGCTATATTCGATTATAAAATGCGTACACCAGACAAATGGACATTGAGCCTTGCCAGTGTTATCGGAGGTAAAGCTATTATCAGCGCCGATTATGAATTGACTAACTATGCCAATAATATGAAATTGTTTGACGATCGCGGCAATGCCCTTACTACAGGTACAGGAGATCCGAATGCTTATATAAAGAATGATTTCAGAAATGCATCTACTATTCGTGTTGGGGCTGAATATCGTATTACAGATCAGTTTTCGGCTCGTGTAGGTTATTCATGGATGCAAAGCCCATTCAAAAATGAAGTAATAGATTTTCCGGGCGACCATGAAGTTGTAACTGATAGCCGTGCAGCTACTCAGTACGTATTGGATGGAACTACAAATTATTTCACTTACGGTATGGGATACAGATTTTCGCGCCATTTCTATACCGATATTGCATTTGTAATGAAATCGCAGAAAGATGATTTGTATGCCTTTACAGGAGCAGATAAAACTACATTCAAGACAAATAATTTTCAAGGGCTGCTGACATTGGGATATAGATTCTAACAAAGCATAGACACAAAATAAAGAAGCAGCGCATCTCTTTCGGGATGCGCTGCTTTTGGTTATAAACGGATTATATTTTAAAGATTTTCCAGCATTCTCTTTATAACTGTCTGAGCTGATATCTCACGATTGGCTGCTTCCTGTATAACAATTGATTGTGGGCTTTCTATTACATCGTCGCTCACAATCATATTGCGGCGTACAGGCAGGCAATGCATAAAATAAGCATTATTGGTCAGCGCCATCTTTTGAGTTGTCACTGTCCACGACATATCTTTGCTTAATATTTTGCCATAATTAGGATCGTTGTACGCAGCCCAGTTTTTTGCATAGACAAAGTCTGCTCCGGCAAGTGCTTTATCCTGATCATACTCAACTTTCGCTCCACGTACAAATTTAGGATCAAGGTCATAACCTTCGGGATGTGTGATAACAAAATCTACATCAGCTTCGTTCATAAAGTCTGCAAACGAATTAGGTACTGCCTGTGGCAGTGCTTTCGGATGTGGTGCCCATGTAAGGACAACTTTTGGACGAGCTGTTTTCTTATATTCTTCTATTGTGATGAGATCGGCAAAAGCCTGTAGAGGATGTCCTGTTGCGGCCTCCATGCTGAAAACTGGACGTCCTGAATATTTAATAAACTGATTGAGTATCTTTTCCTGATAATCATCTTCCTTATTTTCGAATTGAGCAAATGCGCGCACTCCGATAATATCGCAATAGCTGCCCATCACGGGGATGGCTTCGAGTATATGCTCCGATTTGTCACCATCCATTATTACTCCCCGTTCGGTTTCCAGTTTCCAAGCTCCCTGATTGATGTCGAGCACCATTGTGTTCATACCCAGGTTCATTCCGGCTTTCTGTGTGCTCAGGCGGGTGCGCAGACTGGAATTGAAAAATACCATCAGTAGCGTTTTGTTCTCACCGAGGCTTTTATACCCGAAGCGGTTTTTCTTTACTTCGAGGGCTTCTTTTACTGCGGCATTAAGATCGCCGAGGTCTTTTACATTGGTATATGTTCTCATTACAAAAGTATTTTAATGCGTTTATCGATTAAGACTATAAAGATAGCTAATAGTACGGAGACTATCATAATGAACGGCAATCTGTAAATATTATTTGTTTCCGCTATTGGGATTATTTGTCCCGCAACGAGGATGTGAACAAAATAGATTCCTGCGGCCAATTTTGATATGTCGTATTTCTCAATATTGTATTTTGCTCTTTTTTGTATGCAGATAATTAATAGGGGGCAAAGGATGTATAGAGACAGAAATAAATTATGGTAAATATTTGTTTTATATCCTTGGTATGACTCTAATAATAATGTGATGAGACTTATAAATAGAATGATATATAGATGTAAGGATTTTACATTTACATAGCCCATCTTTTGAATATAATATCCTAGTACGATAAATGGGAAACCAAAGAAAATACCATTGCAGAATACCCTGTAAGGCAATCCACAATTCTCCAGTATATATCCGGTAATGTAGAGAAGGATGCCGGAAACCAGTAACAAATTGTTATTCTTTATGAACTTCTTTAACGCTAGTAGCATTAATATACCCAAGAGGAGCGCAGGCAGATACCACAGGTGATAATATCCCATGATGGCAAATGTAATCAGCGAACGGGCTTCTATGGTATTATAATAGGTGGGCAGATAGATGAACGACCATACAATGTAGACAATGAATATGTGTAATAAATATCTTTTTATAGCTTTATTGTCATCTAATCTGAAATGTAGATAATATCCGCTGATAAGGAAAAAACAAGGTACTGCTACCCGGCCTATCCCGTTAGAAATGAGCCATCCGGTTAATGAATCATTGCTAAAAAGAGACTGTGTGTGTACTGTGATAACCAACAGGCTGAGTATAATCCTGAAATAATCGAGCCTTATATTACGTTCCATGGTTAAAAGAATATTTTTATACGTTTATTTATCAAATAAAAAATATAACATAGCACGATAGAAAGTATAATTACCAGAGGTAATTTATATATCATATAAGTCTGAGGCATTCCTATGATGCTCATCGCCAGTGGATGCAGGAAGTAAATCCCTGAGAATAGTATAGATATAAAGCCTTTCCCCGAAGATACTACCGGATGTTTCTGTAAATAAATGAATATTGCAGGGCAGAGTATCAATAACGACAGCTGGAAATCATTGAAAGGATTGAATCCACTCGAATTGGCATATCTTATGTAAGATTCACCTATCAGCGCAGCGAAACCAATGCACATAGCCCAAATGAGGTAATTATTTTTTATTTTCTTTACCCAGTCTCTCGATTTTATACAATATCCCAGTGCCATGAGAGGAAAAGCCATAATAATACCGTTTCGGTAATAATATATTTTAAGATAATCAAGACCACAATAAAACCCGATCATAAACAGGATGAAAGCAAGTCCTAAAATGTATCTATAGTCTTTAATATATTTTTTAGACAAGAAAAGTGTTATTGTTCCCACTATCAGTGCCGGCGTGTACCAAAGATGGAAAAAACCGAATACAACTATCAGTATGACACTTTTTATATTATAAATCACATCAATAATAGCAGGCAGATATATCAGGTTCCATACAATATGGATAATGACCAGATGTTTCAGGTATTTTTTCAGGCTTTTTACATTATCGAGCTTTGCTGCTATATAGTAACCGCTCGTAATGAAGAATATAGGTACAGCAATGCGAGCGATACCGTGTGTAATAATCCAGCCCCGCAATTCTCCGTAATCGAATAGCGGCTGCATATGTATGGTGATGACCAATATGCTGAGGAATACTTTAAAATAATCGAGCCTTATATTACGTTCCATTCCATGTGGCTTTATTTTTACAAAAATATCTTCACTTTCTTATTCAGGTGATAAACAATGAATGAGAATACAATAGACAGTAAAAATACATATGGTAATTTATATATCTTATATTCCAGAGGAACATCAATTAGCGAGATGGCAAATGGATGTACAAAATAAATGGCTGATGGCAGGATGTTAAGGAATCCTTTACCAACTTTCATAATAGGATTTCTCAATACGAGAGTAAACAGTGCAGGGCTGAGAACCAGTATAGAGAGCATCATATCCTGATTGGGTTTCATTGCATGAGTGTAGGTATAGTAGGCCTCATATGCATTGGCAAGCAGGGCGATACATGCTAAAGGAATGATATACAGGTTACTTTTTTTATCAAATTGTTTGCTTCTGATAAAATATCCGGCGAATACAAACATAAAACCAATGGTAAACCCATTGCGGAAAATAAATATCTTATTGAAATGAAAACTCAGAAGATATCCAGCCAAATATAGGATCAGGGCCAGAGCCAGCATATAATAGTCGTTCTTGATATACTTTTTGGCAAAGAAGAGAATAAGCAGGCCTACAATTGCTGTGGGCATATACCAGAGATGGTAATATCCCGTAAGTAAAACGATAAGGAAATCGACAGGCCTGACCGAAGTGATAAAATAAGGTGTATATATCAAAGTCCATACCAGATATATCAATATGAAATGTTTCATATATTTTTTGAAAGCTTTAGGATCGTTGAGCTTCGAAAAAACATAATAGCCACTGATGATAAGGAATACGGGTACTGTAACACGGGATATTCCGTTCGGTATATACCAACTGATAAACTGGCTATCACCGAACAGCGGCTGCATGTGCCCGCCTATAACCAATATACAAAGGATTATTTTGAAATAGTCGAGTAAGACGTTGCGTTCCATTATTCTTCTGTAAAGTTCTTTCTTTGTGTTTTGCGATTATATAGTTTCTTACTTTTATGTATGGATGTAATGCGTTTCCATCCTGCCGACCGGGAGAGTTCTTCATCCCTGCCGGCCTTTTTAATCGCTTTTATATAATCTTCGACAGTTATTTTTCCTACTGTCTTTTTCTTTTTTTTCTTCATTGTCTGATTTGTCCATCGCCTTCTATTATCCACTTGTAAGTGCATAATTCGTCCAAAGCCATAGGACCCCGTGCATGCATTTTTTGTGTGCTGATGCCTATTTCTGCTCCAAGCCCGAACTGTGCGCCATCGGTAAATGCGGTGGATGCATTGGCATAAACACAGGCTGCATCGACCATTTTCTCGAATAGTTTGATAGCTTCACGGTCTTCGCTTATGATGGCTTCACTATGTTTCGAACTATAAGTGGCTATATGCTGGATGGCTTCATCTATACCCGAGACAGTTTTAACAGCCATCTTATAATCGAGAAATTCTGTACCGAAACTGTCTTCATTTGCTTTTTTCAGTAAATCGTAAGAGTAGTATTGAAACAAAGCCTCATAAGCGTGTTTATCGGCGTATATTATAACATCCTTCTTCTCCAGATCTTCGCAAAGGTAGTGTAAGTCTTCCAGACGGTCTTTGTCTATTACAATGCAGTCCAGCGAATTACACACACTCACTTTGCGTGTTTTGGCATTGGTAACAATATCTTTACCTTTCTTTACATCCCCTTCTTTATGGAAATAGGTATGACATACACCTGCGCCTGTTTCTATGACAGGTATACGGGAGTTTTCGCGTACATAATTAATCAATTCCTGCCCTCCGCGCGGAATAATAAGGTCTACATAGTCACGGGCATTAAGCAGTTCCTCTGTTGCTCCCCGGTCGTTAGGCAATAAAGTGCATACATTGGGATTTACCCCGTTTTCATCCAATACATTGCGAATGATGTCTATGATGGCTTCGTTCGAAAAACGCGCGTCCGATCCACCTTTCAGGATACAGGCATTGCCCGATTTGAGGCATAGGGAAAATACATCGAAACTCACATTCGGGCGGGCTTCGTATATAATACCGATAACTCCGAACGGAACGGTTATTTTAGACAGGTTCAGGCCATTCGGTAATGTCTTTTGCATGAGGGTTTTTCCAACGGGGGAGGGTAGGGAGGCTACATTGCGGATATCTTTCACAATATCCATTATCCGCTGTTCATTTAATAACAGGCGGTCATATTTGGGATTACTTGTATCCATCCTTTGCAAATCCTTCTGATTTTCGGCTAGGATATAATACATTTTCGATTCGGTTTCTTTAGCAATAGCTTCCAGTATTGCGTTTATCTCTTTTTCTTCCAGTAAGTTCAGGCTTTTACCTGCTTCCATAACTAACCGGAACGTATTCTGGTGATAATCGTCCATTTTTATTTTTCAATATATAAATAGTCGTAATGCACAATTGCTTTCTTGTTATTTTTTCCTATCGTTTCTTTCGCTTTTTCGCTGCTGTACGATGTACGGCCGATGCCGACCTGTTTCCCTTTTTCGTCGATAATACGGACGATGTCATCAGCTTCAAAATTTCCTGAAATTTTCGTTACCCCTACAGGTAAAAGGCTCACTGCTTTGTCACTTAAGAGGACATCAGCGGCGCATTTATTGATATGGATCTCTCCTTTAGTAAAACCGTCGGAATGAGCTATCCATTTTTTTATACTGTTTGTTCCTTTTCCCGATGGTTTGAAGCGGGTAGATACAACGTCTTTTCCTTTTATAAGGTCTACCAGTATATTATCCCTGCGTCCATTGGCAATAATGACCTCGATCCCTTCTTCAGCTGCTCTGCGGGCCACATTGTATTTTGTGGTCATCCCTCCGCGTCCTGTTGCCGATTTGGAAGACTGGATACAGTTTTCGATGTCGTCTTTCTTTATATCTATTTCCCGGAATATGTATGCTTCAGGGTTATTCGGATTGTCACTGTAAATCCCGTCTATGTTGCTGAGTATTATTAGTTTTTTTGCTCCCATCATGGCTGCTACAAGCCCCGATAGTTCATCATTGTCTGTAAACATGAGTTCATTAACCGAAATGGCATCATTTTCGTTTACAATGGGGATGACCTTATTGTCAAGCATTACCGACATACAATTCCTCTGATTGAGGTAATGACGGCGTGTGGCAAAGTCTTCCTTGGTAACAAGTATCTGTCCGCAGATAATACCCTGCTGGTGAAACAAATCATAATAACGGTTGATCAGCTTCACCTGACCGATAGAAGAATATAACTGACGTGCCGAAATAGTGTCTAACTTCGCTTTTGCCTTGATTTCAGATTTTCCGGATGCTACGGCGCCCGATGAAACCAGAATAACCTCCACATTGTTTTTATGCAATTCGGCTATCTGATCTACCAATGCCGACATGCGGGTGAGATCCAGCATCCCGTCCTTACGACTCAGTATTTGGCTACCTATTTTTACAACTATGCGTTCTTTCATCGAAATATAAGTAAAAGAAAGTATTTAATGCAACATTAGTTAATTTTAACCGGCTATTGTTATTGCAGATATAAAAGTATTAAACAGGTTGGTGACCTTACCTAAAAAGCAAAGTTATAATTTTATTTTAAAGTAAAATGTTCGTTTGTAGTGAAAATGGACGGAAATATGGATTCTGATGGTGGAATAATATATCAATCTGGCACCAGACATTAAATCAACCCTTCGGGAAGGGCAAGGTACAACACCTTTTTCTTTGCATCTATTTTTTCTATAAAATCTTCTGTAGCTGGAATTATAAGTTCATCTTCTCCATCTTTTACCAGAAAGAGAGTGTTTATAGTTTTGTCGTCTATATCTTCAATTATACCTAACTTACCGGCTATTTTATCTATAACTGAAAAGCCTATAAAGAAATTCCAGGAGTATTCAATATCGTCACTGCTCTCTTCTTCATAATATTTGCGTGGAAAATAAACCTCTAAGCCGGACATTCGCCTGGCTTTCTCCTCATTGTCTATGTCTTCAAATTTTATGAGAGCTGTTTCTTTACCCTTAAACCTATACTCCTCGATAAAGAAAGGAACAAGGATATTATCGATGCGGCAAATAAGATAGGGACAGTCTACCCGGTCGAATACATCATTCTCGAAAGAAAAATTGATCTCTCCTTTTATTCCGTGAGGTTTGATAAATTTCCCGATTTTGAAAACTTCGTTTTCTTTTATCATATCTTATCAGTTAGCAGTAAACAGTGAACAATTAGCAGTGAATAATAACGATCTATAATCTTTTTACTTTTGGCTCCGCCGATTTTCAATTCGTTTTTCACTTAAAAATCACTTCTTCTTTTGCTGCTGGTTTTTCTTTCCTCCGCTATTATTGTTGTTATTGTTCCTTTGTCCGAGGTCTTTCATTTCGGGAAGTTTTATGTTGGAGTTGCGTATGTCTATTTTATGATTCGACAAATCATAGAGATCGATAAATATTTTCATATCATCCACTTCCTTATTCCACTGTATATATGATTTTTTCATATGAGTGGCAACAAGCAATATGAATTGCTCTTTTTCTTTCGGGTCTTCCAGTTCGGTAGCTAGTTTCACCATTTTTTCAAGAGTTTTACCATAGTGGCGATATTCCATGTCGGGGCGGCTGTATTCAATTTTTCCGGGTTTGGAATAAAGATCTTCCTTCTTAACTATTTCATAGGGGTAGTCGATATCGAGTTTGAAATCGGCCATAATAGCAAGGTGATCCCACAGGATGTGTTTAAAATCATTTACATCGCGCAGGTGTGGGAACATATTTCCCATTATAGTGATAATAGTATTGGCACAGCGTTTGCGTTCATTCCGGTCAGGCACTGTAAGGCAGTAGTCGACCATATTTTGTATATTCCTTCCATACTCGGGAAGAGCTAGCTTTTTCAGTTGAGTATTATATTCCATTTTTTGTATTGGGTTATTATTCTTAATTTGATAATGTGCTGAAATCAGTTTGTAGGCCTTATAATTTAAAATAAGTATTTAGTGTCGTGTTTTAAAGCTATAACTATCTATCAATTATTGTTATACTTGGGTGGACAATAAATAGGTCTGCGCCCTTGGTTTTTCTATCGCATTGGCGATTTCAGCCCTAACAGGATTGCAAAGATAATCTTTTTAGTTGAACTCGTTGATACTGTCTTTAAAAATATTGAATAAGAATGTAATTTTAAGTAGATTAAGCCTGATTTTGCAACAGTCTTGAAATAACAAAGCACCCGTTGTAGGACGGATGCTTTATTATTTGTTTTCTATTAATTCATAGCTACTTCGCTTTCTTCAGCCGGAGCAGACAATGTTTTTTTGTATACTTCGAGATCGTTTAATACTTCCACCGCTTTAGCCAGTTCTTTATCGTTTTTCAGAGTATAGAGGTATTCACCTTTCTGATAATGATAACGTCTGATGATTTCAGTGTTTATCTGGCGTGTGATATCATCTTTAAATGTTTCCAGGTCACGGTCTAGGTTCGGTACAAGCATTGCTTCCAGCGCCTTGAATTCTGCATCCGCATATTTCATATATCCTTCAAACTCCATTACTTCTTTGAGCGAAGCCATCGATTTTTCACTCATACGGTCATACTGGAAATCTTTTGATTTTACAAATGCTTTGAAGCTTTCATAGTCTTCGTCCGAAATAGAGAATGTTTCGGGAGAAACGATTGATTTGTGTTTTACAGCCCAGTCTGTAACCCAGTCGAAAACGATGAACTGATTGGCGAGATAGTATGTTATGGTAGGTGTTTTCTCTTCCTCGAATGCAATATCCGGCGAAACACCACCTCCGTCTCTTACCGGACGGCCGATTTCGGTTTTGAATACAGTTGTCAGGCTATCGGGAATGCGTCCTACACTACCATCGGCGTTGCGATGAGTGTAATCTATGGCTTGTATACATCTTCCGCTTGGGATATAATACTTGGAATTGGTAACCTTTACACCGCCTCCGTACGGAATTTCCCTTGTCGACTGTACCAATCCTTTGCCAAAGGTACGTTCCCCTATAAGTACAGCTCTATCCATATCCTGTAACGATCCGGCAACGATTTCTGCCGCAGAGGCTGAGCCTCTGTCTATAAGTACGACAATCGGTATTTCAGTATCGATAGGTTCGAGTGTGGTACGGTATGTCCTGTCCAGTTGTTTCAGTTTTCCTTTGGTCGACAGAACGACTTTTCCCTTTGGTACAAAAAGGTTTACAATCTGTACGGCTTCTTCGAGTATTCCGCCTCCGTTCTGGCGAAGGTCGAAAATTAACGATGTTACTCCCTGTTTTTTCAGATCGAGGAATGCCTTTTTCACATCCATCGCACTTTTATCGGTAAAAGTAGGGCTGAAATTAATATATCCTGTCGAGGGAGTTATCTGTCCATAGTATGGTATAGGATCAATCGTAATTTTCTCACGTACCACTTTTACTATAATCGGCTTTTTCTCGCCCGGACGCTCTACTTTTATTTGGATCGGCGTGCCCGGTTGTCCTTTCAGGTTAGAACTTACAAAGTTACTCAGTGTACGGCCAAAAGCCTCACCTTCTACCTTATCACAGGTAGTCATGTCTTTACCGTCTATTTCGAGTATATAGTCACCTGCTTTTAAGCCTGCTTTGTCAGCCGGTTTACCTTCAAAAGGTTCTGTTATGGCAACTTTCCCGTCCTTGAAGGCAATGCTGGAGCCTATGCCCGCATATTCGCCCGAAATCTGGGTGCTGAACTCCTTCATGTCGTCCTTGTTGAAATAAGTCGTATAAGGATCGAGGGTGTTGAGCATATTGTCGATTCCGCTGCGGATAGTTTTGTTCAGGTCCAGAGTATCTACGTAGAACATGTCTACTTCCCGTACTATGGAATTGAATATTTCTATATTTTTATTTATGTCGAAATAACGTTGCTGCTGATTCTTATCAGGAACGTTTTGCGCTTGAATAAAAGAAACTCCGGCAAGTATGGAGATTGCTGAAAATGTGATGAATCTATATTTCATTAATTCTATCTGTTAAAGTCGCAGACTTATTTACTACTCTATTAAGTGGAACGATAAGCATGAATTATGATTCGATAATATATCATCGAAATTTATTCGTCACTCATTATTCTAAAAAACAACACAAAGGAATACTTTTTTTTATAAATAGCGAAATTTGACAGGGTTATATATGTCTTATTTTTAACAAAAAAACATAAAAGGATAATCAGGTAATGAAAAGTTACGAGTTACTTCGCCCTGCGGGCAGTTACGAGAAAACAAGTAGACGGGTTACAAATTGGCTGACGGATAAACGGAGCAGAGTGACGAAAAACTCGTAACCCGTAACTTGTAACTTGTAACTATTATCTTATATTTGCAACTGAATAAATAAACAGAGCAAGCATGAAAGGAATTATCCTCGCAGGCGGGAGTGCCACACGACTTTACCCTTTATCCAAAGCAATATCGAAGCAGATAATGCCGGTGTATGATAAGCCAATGATTTACTATCCTTTATCCACACTGATGCTGGCAGGTATCCGTGAAGTATTGATTATTTCCACGCCGCGCGATTTACCGATGTTTGAGGCGTTGCTGGGTACGGGCGAAGAGCTCGGGATGAAGTTTGAATATGTAATTCAGGAAGTTCCTAATGGTTTGGCTCAAGCCTTTGTACTGGGCGAAAAATTTCTCGATGGGGAAGCCGGATGTCTCATTCTCGGAGATAATATGTTTTATGGACAGGGCTTTTCCAAAATGCTGAAAGAAGCTGCGATAATAGAAAAAGGGGCATGCATTTTCGGCTATTATGTGAAAGATCCCCGGGCATACGGGGTTGTTGAGTTTGACGAAGATGGCAAGGTGATGTCATTGGAGGAAAAACCCGAAAATCCTAAGTCCAATTACGCTGTGCCCGGACTTTATTTTTACGATAAGACTGTTTCCGCAAAAGCGAAAGCATTGGAGCCGTCGGCCAGAGGAGAATTTGAAATCACCGATCTCAACAAGTGTTATCTGAACGAAGGGACTTTAAAGGTTCAATTATTCGGACGTGGCTTTGCATGGCTCGATACCGGAAATTGCGATAGCTTGCTCGAAGCCGGGAACTATGTGGAGACAATACAGAACAGGCAAGGCTTTTATATATCATGTATAGAGGAAATTGCATGGCGAAACAAATGGATTGATAATGAGCAATTGCGGGTTTTAGGCAAACGTCTAGATAAAACCGCATATGGACAATATATACTTAGCTTACTAGACTAAAGTTTTTTTATTGTATGAAATTTATAGAGCAGAATATAAAAGGAGTCTGGACAATAGAGCCCCGTGTATTTACCGATGAAAGGGGCTATTTTATGGAATCGTACAGGAAAGAAGCGTTCGAAGAGCATATCGGCAGAGTTGAGTTTATTCAGGATAATGAATCGAAGTCGACCCGTGGCGTGTTGCGTGGATTGCATTATCAGACAGGTAAATATGCCCAGGCAAAATTAGTCAGAGCGCTCAAGGGGAGCGTCCTCGATGTGGTAGTGGATTTACGTAAATCCTCACCCACCTTCGGCAAATCTTTAGCGGTGGAACTTACCGAAGATAATAAAAAGCAATTATTTGTACCCAGAGGTTTTGCCCACGGATTTCTTGTGCTTAGCCCCGAAGCCATTTTTTCTTATAAAGTGGATAACATATATGCCCCGGAATATGAAGCTTCGCTTTTGTGGAGTGATCCTACAGTCGGCATTGATTGGGGAATAAAAGAAGAAGAACTGATTCTGTCGGCAAAAGATAAAGTTGGTAAGCTTTTTACCGAAACTGTTGTTTTCGATTAAAGTAAGCCAATGGCTAAGAAAATAGTAAGAAAGCGAACCCGAAAAAACACAAGCAGAAGGAAAGCGGTGAAATTTGAACCGAAAAGGTTTATTCTGCCATTTGTGATAGCTGCGTGCTTGTGTGTTGTGGCATTCTTCGTTATAAAGGATTATTTTGGAGAATCCGAGTCTTTCGATTCCAGTAAGTATTTCGTAAAGGGGGTGGATGTATCCCATCACAATCCGATTCTAAACTGGGAGAGTGTTCTGGAACAAAATATTACTTTCGCTTACCTTAAAGCAACAGAAGGCACTTCCCACGAAGACAGGAATTATCCCTACAATTATGATTTGGCAAGGGAAACAAATATAAAGGTGGGTTCTTACCATTTCTATACATTCGGCTTGTCTGGGAAGGAACAGGCACAACACTTTCTGAAAATAGCGAGGTTTAACACCGGAGATATGCTTCCGGCTATCGATGTGGAACATTCGCCGGCCAATCCTTACAGTAAGGATAAAGACTATATTGAAGTTGTTGTGAGTGAATTGAAAGTGCTGGAGAAGGAATTGTATGAACATTTCGGAATTCATCCGGTCATTTATACGAACAAAGATTGTTATAAATTATATATCAAAGATAATTTTCCTGATAACCTGATCTGGATGTGTGACCTGCATAATGAGCCGTCCGATGATGTGAAGAACTGGCGTATATGGCAGTTCTCGCATAAAGGGGAATTACCCGGGGTGGATGGCGATGTTGATTTGAACTACTACCGTTATTCATTTCAGGAGTTTAAAGAATTATTACTACCTTGAGGGCTTAAAAAAAATACTGGATGAAATATATACTTATTATATCTCTTACATTTGTTTTCAGCTTTTCATCATGTTTTGATGAGGATAAATTCGAGAATACCAGACAAGGGAACTTCGAGGCTTTGTGGAAAATAATGGATGAGCATTATTGCTTTTTCAGTTATAAGGATGTGGACTGGAACGAAGTTCATACCCGATACGCTGCACGTATCAGTGAGAATATGACGAATGATGCTTTGTTTACCGTACTCGGCGAAATGCTGGCAGAGGTAAAGGACGGGCATGTAAATCTGGTGGCAAGCCATGATGTAGCCCGTTATAGTAAGTGGTATGACGACTATCCTTATAATTTTGATACAAAAATACAGGATAATTATCTGGGTACAGATTATGGCATAGCCAGCGGCTTGAAATACAAAATACTGGACGATAATATAGGTTATATTTATTATGGCAGTTTTTCGAGCGGGATAGGCGATGGCAACTTGTCGCAGGTATTCGACCGCTTTGCGGTATGTGATGGTGTCATCCTCGATGTAAGGAATAACGGAGGAGGAGAGCTGACGAACAGTGAGAAATTGGCATCATATTTCTTTAATGATAAAACACTGGTAGCTTATATGCTACACAAAACAGGCAAGGGACATGACGATTTTTCGAAACCGTACGAAATATATGTAGAACCTGCTAATGGATTGCGTTTTCAGAAAAAAGTCGTTGTGCTTACCAACCGCAGATGTTATAGTGCAGCCAATGACTTTGTGAATATGATGCGTTATGCGCCTAATGCCATACTTATGGGCGACAAAACAGGAGGTGGCTCCGGAATGCCTTTCTCTTCCGAACTGCCGAATGGCTGGTCGGTACGATTTTCAGCATCACCGATTCTGGATGCAGAGAAAAAACAGATAGAATTTGGTATCGACCCCAATATATCTCAGGACATGACAGATGAAGATATGGCCAAGGGACTGGATACAATGATAGAAAAGGCCAGAGAGGTGTTGAAGGCTAATATATAGCATCAATCAAAGATTGAAATAATCTTGAAATAAAAATAACTTTTTGCAAAATACTTTATCTATACACTAAGTTATTGTCTTAGTATATAGTTCTTTGAAGTATTGGAATAAGTAAAAAGTAAAGCTGAGAAAAGAGTGTTACCTTTGTTACCTTTTAATGAAGAAGATACTTCGCTCCGCTCAGCATGACAAGCTAAATTATTAATTATTCATTCTTAATTATTTATTGCTTTTCGTGTTACCTTTGTTGCTTTTTAACTATATATGGTTAACGAATGTAAAATATACAAGATGGAAATAATTAAAAAACTGTCAGGCTTGTCAGGTTTTAACTAAATATGGTTAATAGATGTAAATTTATCGATGAGTTATAAGTTTTAAATAATAAGTTGAAAGACCTGTACTTCTGTTAACAGATGATTGTGCTCACTGTAAATGTTGAATGCCGCTTATAATGCTTTTATCGTTAAAATGAAGACTGTATAAAAATTGAGCTGCTACCTGTTATTATACTATCTTCATCATCTCGCATCAAATTATTGAAATAAAGCAAAATATCTAATCTTGTTATATTGTGTTCTGTCTTTATGATGTTAACGAAGTTGAAAATTATTGATTTAAGCTTCTTATATCTATCTTTTTTATGTTGAAAAACAGTTTTTGTTGTCATAACGATTAGCCTAAATTTTTGCCTGTATCAGATTCCTTTTTTGTAACTTTGTTTTTAATTCATACTAGTTGATCTAATTAGTAAAACTTATAAAAATCTTAAGATTATGCCTAAAGTTACAAGAGAAGCTGCTTTAAAGTATCACTCATCAGGCAGACCGGGAAAAATTGAAGTTGTTCCCTCAAAACCCCACAGTACTCAAACCGATTTAGCTTTGGCATATTCGCCCGGCGTAGCCGAGCCTTGCCTGGAGATAGAAAAATATCCTCAGACAGCTTATGATTACACAGCCAAAGGGAATCTGGTGGCTGTTATATCTAATGGTACGGCCGTTTTGGGACTGGGAGATATCGGAGCTTTGGCAGGCAAGCCGGTGATGGAAGGTAAGGGCTTACTTTTTAAAATATACGGAGGAATCGATGTCTTTGATATTGAGGTGGATGAAAAAGATCCGGAAAAATTTATACAGACAGTAAAAGCAATTTCCCCTACATTCGGAGGAATCAATCTGGAAGATATAAAAGCTCCTGAATGCTTCGAAATAGAGCGACGCCTGCGGGAAGAACTCGATATTCCGGTGATGCATGACGATCAGCATGGTACGGCTATTATATCAGCAGCTGCATTGCTTAACGCGCTGGATGTAACAAATAAGGATATTTCGAAGATAAAACTGGTTGTGAACGGAGCAGGAGCTTCGGCAGTGGCCTGTACCAACCTGTATATGAAATTCGGAGTGAGGAAAGAAAATATAATTATGTGCGATAGTAAGGGGGTACTTACTACAAGACGTAATGATTTGAGTGATATAAAGAAATGTTTTGCGACCGATAGAGATATAACAACGCTGACGGAAGCTTTAGAAGGTGCCGATGTGTTTCTGGGCTTGTCCAAAGCTGATGTGCTGACAAAAGAGATGGTTCGCAAAATGGGCCCGGATCCGATTGTATTTGCTCTGGCAAATCCCAATCCTGAGATTTCATACGAAGAAGCAATGGCTTCCCGCGACGATATTGTTTTTGCCACAGGTCGCTCCGATTATCCTAATCAGGTAAACAATGTGTTGGGATTTCCTTATATATTCCGTGGCGCGCTCGATGTGAGGGCTACAGGTATCAATGAAGAAATGAAACTTGCTGCAGCACGTGCTATTGCCGATCTGGCAAAGGAACCTGTTCCTGATGTTATTAATACAGCATATGAGTTGAAACGCTTGTCTTTCGGTAAAGAATACATTATACCGAAACCTCTCGATCCACGCTTACTGACGACCGTTTCTGTTGCAGTAGCCAAAGCGGCTATCGAAAGCGGTGTTGCCCGTAAGCAGATTACCGATTGGGATACATATGAAAACAAACTATCGGAGATGCTGGGTTACAGCAATAAGCTTATACACCGTCTTACTCATTTGGCTAAGAGTGATCCTAAGCGGGTTGTATATTGCGAGGGTAACCATATCAATATGATAAAGGCTGCTATTTTTGCACATAAAGATGGTTTATGCCATCCTATTCTGTTGGGAAGCGAAGATCGCATTAGGAATATTGCTAGTGAAAACGGGCTTGAACTGAATGGGATACAGATTATAGATCATCGTAATATATCGGAAGATGTAAGGCGTAGCCGTTATGCGAGGATATTAAGTGAGAAGAAGTCCAGAGAAGGTATCCGTTATCAGGAAGCCTTCGAGAAAATGAGCGACCGTAATTACTTTGGTATGATGATGGTGGAAACAGGGGATGCCGATGCTGTGATAACCGGAATTTACAGCCATTATCGTGAGTTTGCCCGTACTGCGCTGGAAGTTATCGGATTGCGACCGAATTATAAGCACTTTGGAGCAATGCATATTGTACAAACAAAGAGAGGCCCTTATTTTCTGGCCGATACATTGATTAATCGCTGGCCGGAAGAGGATACTCTGATCGAAATAGTGAAACTGACTCACGATGCTGTAAAATATTTTGCGACAGAGCCGGTAATGGCCATGTTGTCATTCTCCAATTATGGAGCTGATGATAATGGTAGCCCTAAGAGTATCGCAAATGCTGTACGGTATTTCCATGAGAATTATCCTGAATTCAAGATTGACGGCGAAATGCAACTGAACTTTGCGATGAACAAGGATCTAAGAGACAGGACTTTCCCTTTCAATGCCCTAAGAGGTAAGGATGTAAATACATTGATATTCCCGAATTTGAGCTCTGCGAATATATCCAGTAAGCTGCTTATGGAACTCGGTATTGCCGGTGAAAGTATCGGACCTATTCAGATGGGACTACGCAAACCGGTACATTTCACCGATATTGAAAGTTCTGTACGGGATATTATAAATCTTACCACTATTGCTGTAGTGGATGCGATTGCTTCTCAGAGCGGATCGATAGAAGAATAGTAGGATGTAAACCAATATAAAAAGGTCAGGGTTTATATTCTGACCTTTGTTTATTTTATTGTAGTTATATCAGCCCTCTCGATTTGAACTCCAGATATTTATTAATGGAGTCGATTGTCAGATTCTCGGGCTTTGACAATATTGTGTAAATCCCGTATCTGTTCAGCTCTTTCACAATAAGCAGTTTGTCATACGACAGTTTTTCAGCCATCCCTTTGCGAAAAGTTTCCTCCAGATTGGAGGGTGGGGTATCCAAGACTTCGTTAAACTCCGAGTTGAGGAAGAAAGCAACCAGTATCAGGTGATCTTTGGCCATGCTGCTCAGGTATTTCAATTGGCGGCGCATGCTGTTTACTGTTTCGAAGTTGGTATATAGGATTATCAGGCTTCGCTGTGTCAGTTTACGGCGTACGGTGACATACAGGCGTTCATAGTCGGCTTCCTTGAAGTCGGTTTGCTGTGCGTACAGTGTTTCCAGTATCTTGTTTCGTTGACGGCGATGCTTATCGGCAGGCAGTATTTCATCTATTCCTTTCGAGAATGTTATCAGCCCTGCTTTATCGCCTTTGTTAAGTGCTGTACTGCATACCATTAAGGTCGAATTGATAGCATAATCGAGCAATGTAAGCCCATTAAACGGCATTTTCATTGTACGCCCTTTATCTATAAGGCAATATACAGGTTGAGACTTCTCTTCCTGATATGTATTCACCATGAGTTGGTTCATTCGGGCTGTTGCTTTATAGTTGATTGTACGGGGGTCGTCTCCGAGTGTATAATGTTTAATATGGTCGAATTCGGTCGCATGTCCTATCCGCCTGATTCTTTTTACCCCGTAATCGGTCAGACGGTGCGATGCAGCCAGCAATTCATATTTATGCATCTCGATAAATGAAGGATATACTGCTACATCTTTATGGTTGTCGAAGATATAGCGTCTGCTGACGAAACCGAACAAACCTGACACATAAACATTCAGAGCGCCGAATTGATATACTCCCCGCCGGGTAGGGCGCAAGTCGTAATAAAAGACCTCTACTTTGTCTACTCCCAGAGAGGTTCTGAATATCAGATCCCTTTTCTGAAATTGGAAAGGTACTTCCTCTACTATTTTTATCCTGACTTTGAACGGATATCTGTTTGTAATAGAGAAAGATATTGTATTTTGGTCACCATTTGATAGCCTGTCGGGACAATTACGCGAACCTATTATTCCTTTCTTTTGACGAAAGACGGTGAATATATCCAGCAGGATGAATACGCAGAATACACCCAATACGAGCTGCATCAGGTAGAAATATTCATCGAAAATAAAGCATGCGAAAAGTCCTATCACACATAATGCCAGTGTAATAAAGAGCAGGTTTGTAAGATAGAGACTCTTAATAAACCGTATTACCGGGGAACCTCCGCTTTGTCTATCAATTGCCATATGATTGTATCGGTAGATGTACCGTCCATTTCTTTTTCGGGTGTTAATAATACTCTGTGACGAAGCACAGGCACAGCCATTTCTTTTATATCGTCGGGCGTGATAAAGTCTCGGCCTCTGATTGCAGCCAGTGCTTTCGATGCATTCAGTATAGCAAGGGAAGCCCTAGGCGAAGCTCCTAATGTTATCCATGGACTCTGACGGGTGGCAGATACTATTTGCGCGATGTATTCGAGCAGATGATGTTCGACCAATACCTTTTCTACAGCCTGACGCAATCGGTTGAGCTTTGCAGCATCTAATACCGCGTTTATACCTACATCTATAGTTAGTTCGCCTTTGTTCTGACGATCAAGGATAGCGATTTCATCGACGATATTCGGATAATCCACTACTATCTTGAAGAGGAAGCGGTCGAGCTGTGCTTCCGGCAAGCGATAAGTACCTTCCTGTTCGATAGGGTTTTGTGTAGCTATTACGAGGAACGGATAATCCATCTTGTATGTGGTGCCGTCGTTTGTTACCTGGCGTTCTTCCATCACTTCGAACAAAGCAGCCTGAGTTTTGGCAGGAGAACGGTTTATTTCGTCTATCAGGACTATATTGGAGAATATAGGCCCTTTCTTGAATTCGAACTTAGCGGCTCCCGGCAGGAAAATACTCGTGCCTAATACGTCTGACGGCATCAGGTCGGGGGTAAACTGGATACGGCTGAATCCTACATCGATTGTCTTAGCTAAAAGTTTAGCAGATAATGTTTTTGCAACACCGGGCACGCCTTCTACCAGCACATGGCCATTTGCCAGAATAGCAACAATCATTTGTTCTATCAACTGATGCTGGCCGACAACAACCCGCCCGATTTCGTTTTTTATGCTTTGAACGCTTTGGCTCAATTCGGAGAAATCTATTCTCGACTGGAATTCTAAATCTGACATATATCTCTGTTTATTTGTTTTTTACGGTTCTGTAAAACTCTTCCAACAAGTTATTATACCTTAGGAACGGTTGGGTTTCAATAAAGGCTAGAGTGGATAGGTCCTTATAGATATGGAACAATTCACTGAGCCTGTCTTTATCCATTCCCGATTTTGCGCTTAATACGTTTACAAATTCATTATCGATGTTTTCGGTTGGCATGTAATAGTGTTTCCTGATGTAATCGAGGAAATATGCATGCCGCTTTGCCAATATTGTATTAAAATCCTTCTTTCGGTAATATAGATTACTTATCGTACCCAGAAATTCTAAGGATGAATTTATCGGGGGCTTAATAATTGGAATCGCCCGTTGGATACGTTTCGATCTGAACAGCATGAATAGAAGAAATCCAATGAGGATAACATACAATGCCACACGTAAAGGCGGATTATTTAACATGATCTTAAAATCGCTACCTTCACCCAATGAACCCTGCTTCTGATATTCGTCCCAGATTATCTTACTGTTTTTGGGCAGGTATGATAAGCACCGGAATCCGAAGTCATACTTCCTGATTTGGAGCATGTTCACATTTGCAAAAGCTGAAGGCACGGAATGTAGGTAAATATGGCCTTTGCCATACTTAATATCGATGAATACGGTATCTCTTTTGTTGTTAAAGGCTAAAGGCCTGACGGAGAGTTTACAACTATCTGTATTAAATTTTACTTGTCCCTGAATACTGCCGAAACTGTATTTTTTTGCGGAATGATCGGTAAGGTTATAAACTGTATCTGTCTGGAAATATTTTACATCTGTCTTTATATTCAATGTATCCAAAAGCTTTCTGTCTATTGTTTCGGCAGAAATAAAGACGTTATTGCCCAACCCTATGAAGTCCAGCATATACTCCATATCAAGTTTATCAAGCGTAAAGCTTGTATTTATGAATATATATGAGGTAGTGTCTGATATATTATCCAGATCGACATACCATGAACTAGGGTCATATTCTTCTGTAGGGATATTATTGATCTCTACTTGTTCTTCTATATAATCTGTTGCAGAGTCGGTCTCATAGTCTGAATAATCAGTGATTGTAGATTCCTCATATGTGTCATAATAATCCTTATCTTCGTATGAATATGGATCATCGTCATAAGTAAGGTATTCTCCCACATTTTTCTTCAGATTGTTATAGACAGGCATACGGGTGACGCGTATGTTCTTTTTATCAAAGATATCACTTAGTAACTGATATGTAATATATGTGCCGTAAGGTCCTGTTTTAGAATTAATGAAAGTAGGAGACCAGTCCACAGGCTTCGGAGCCTTAGACCTAGCGAATGAGAGTCCGAACAGCAAGAGGACAACCACCACTATAAGTGCTATCATCTTTTTATCTTTCATTGGCTATCGTTTTAGAGAAAGACTCCATCCGGTTATATATTATGGGGAAGTTGGTTTCATCAGGAATAAATTCACCATACCATATATAATCGAAAATAAGTGTCGTTTCCATAAATTGGGAACGTACAGCCTGATTTTCTATCTCATACTGGTAACTGTAATTGGTCTTGTTTGGCTTCCACTCTATAAATTCCTTATCTGTTAGCAGTTTCAGATTTTTCAGATATAGGAAGCGTATAACAAGGCGGTAATCTTTATTTTTCAACGCATTCGCTATCAGCGAATCGAAATCCATGTTGTGTACATTCTCAGTATAAATGTCTATTTCGGGCGTATCCATCTTTTTCTTCCCGAACACTGTTCTGAAGTCTACCCCGGCAAATTTTAGCACAATCAGACATATGATAACAATAAGCGCTATAAGGACTATAACTCCCGGAAAGCCTGATCTTGCCACGGCTGAAAATATATCGGCAAAGAGGTTAAAGAACCAATTTTTAACTTTATCCCACCATGATGGAACTTTTTCTACTCTTTTGTACTGGAAGCGATTATCGTTCTGATATTCTTTTATTTTCGCTTCATCGGGGATTCTGAAATCTACGGATTCTTGCGCCGATGGTGTTGCAATAGCTTGTGCAGAGTCGGTCTGTGCCGGAAGATCTGAGAACAGGCATACGAAGAATATAAATAATATACCCTTTATAAATGTTATATCTATCTTATTATTCAACACAGAGACCGGATTAATATGGGATGCTTGGAGGAGTATCGTTCTGGTTTCCTATACTGTCTATCTCAAATTCCAGATCGTTGCCTTCTATCTTGTTGCGATGGCTGTAATACATCACACCCATAGCCATATACATGGCTGTATAGGTGAAAATATAACCAACAAAAAGAATCATAGTGGACAAAATAAAGAATATTTCGCCCGCAAAAAACTCAACCTGAAGCATACTGGCTATCAGTCCCACATAGAACGGAACGATAAACACCATACTGACCATTCCTATTATGAAAGAAAATACGAATCCATAGCCTAATGTTACCCAAAAGTTGTTCTGAACCAGTTTGATACTATATTGAAAGCTATCGATAATACCTAAGTCTTCGTTAATATAAGCATATAAGTAAAAGCCCAGATAGACAGCAGCAATAATACCCGGTATATAACACAAAACACCACCTATCATAACTGCCAATCCGAAAAGAATGCCACCTCCAAGAGCCGGTAACGCGATTTTAGGCACTTTTTTCCATACCTCCGAATTATCTACCACTCCGTCTTTTGACTTTACATATAATGCCATGTATGAGATGGTAAATAATGCCATTAAAAACATGGTAAGTATCAGTAATAAATAAGCTGCTATCCCTCCAATAATACTTAGATATGAGAAATCATCGAAGATTGTATCCGGATTATTATGCCCCGAGCCTATCTGATAGTATAGTTTAAACAGGTTCGGCATAAAGAATGCAGCTATCAGTAATAGAGGTATCAGATAAGAAACTCCACGTGCTACAGGTCCGAAATTCTGCTTGATGAACTTTATCGCCATATCGAAATTACCGCTGAAATCGCGGTTTCCGTTCAATCTGATTTTTTCATGTGTCTCCATTCACTTTTTTGTTTACGAGATAAGGATAATAAATAAAATACCATATAATAAATAAAGCCGATAGGCCTATTATTGTCAGTTTAAGATATACAGGCATATCTGTAAGGCGGGTAATATAACTTTCGATAAAAGCAGCTACAATAAAGACGGGAACCAGACCTACTACTATTTTTACAGCATCTTTTACCGCTCTTTGCACTGCATCTATCCGTTTGTAGGTGCCGGGGAACAGGATACTATTTCCCAAAACCATACCTGCGCCTCCGGCTATGATAATAGCCGATATTTCCAAAGTGCCATGCAGCCATATGATAGACGCTGATTCGCCGAGCAGTCCGTATTGGTAGAAAAAGTATTGGAATACACCCAGCATTACTCCATTAGAAAAGAGTATATAAACAGTTCCTACCGAACAAAGTACACCAAGAATAAAAGCATAGAATGCTACTCTGATATTATTAGTTCCTATGCCAAAAAACATCCACCCTTTAGCATCGTCTTTGTATACAGCCATAGGATCACCGTTTTCTATATTTTCAAGAGTCATATTCACATATTCCTGTCCTAGTACTACGCTTGAAAAATTGGATTCCTGTTGCAGAGAGAAGATCCCTAACAGTACACCTGCGAACATGAACAGGAACGCATAGAGCATATTCTTCCTGTACTTGTACATGATAAGCGGCAATTCGGTTTTCCAGAAACGAAGGAAACGGCCGTTCTCTTTTTTACGGTACTGATATATATTAATGAAATATCTGCCGGCGAGCTGATTAAGATATCTTACGGTTTGGGATTTGGGGTAAAAAGTACGTGCATACGAGAGATCGTCTGTAAGTTCTATGAAGTTGTCAGCAAGTGTTTCAGCCGGAATGTCTTTATCTTTGGTCTGACTGTCTATCTGCTGCCACTTATTCCTGTTTTCCTTAACAAAGGCGGCTTCTCTCATTAGTTTGTAGTTCGTATTTTGAATTATTATCGCAAATATAAGCCTTTGCCTAAAAAGAAAGAAAGAAATGCCGTAATAATCATACAAAAAAATTAAATTTGTCAATTATAAATGATAGAGGGTATCTGGAGTTGTGGTTTCTTCCTGTTATAAATAGAACACAAAATAGGTACAGGTATTAAAAAGCTTGACACTTTATTTTATTTATCAAGATGATTATTGAAGTTCAAACAACACAAAATGTAACTATAGATTATGAAACTGCAGGCGTAGGACAGCGTATACTGGCTTACCTTCTCGATCTTATTGCTATTATTGTGTGGGTCATCGGTTGGTTTTGGATTTTGGGAACAGTGGCTTCTTTTGGAATAAATCAGGCTTTCAACGGGGATATCTTTGCCGTTTTTATTGTTATCATTATCTTTCTTCCTGTAATATTTTACGATTTACTTTTCGAAACTTTAAATAACGGGCAGAGCCCCGGTAAAATGGTCATGAAAATAAGGGTTGTCAATGTTGACGGTACAGCTCCTACTTCGAGTTCGTTCCTCATAAGATGGCTTTTTCGTTTGATAGACTTTTCCATGACAGAAGGTTTTCTGGCGGTAATCATGGTGGCTGTGACAAAAAAATCGCAACGCTTGGGCGATCTCCTGGCCGGAACTACGGTTATAGACCTCAAATTGAATAGTCGTAACAGGGAATTATCTATTACCGATCTCGATTTCCATGAAGATTATAAAGTGACTTATACAGATGTCTTGGATAAGCTTTCCGATAAGGATATTCAGACTATCAGTTCTATAATAGAAGATCAGCGCATGCGCGACAGCGATTACTTCAACCAACGGTTGGCCGAACGCATAAAGTCCATTACAGGATATACTTATAATGGCCCCGACAGGGTATTTCTTCGTAAAGTGGTAAGTGATTACAATTATCTGGCGGTGCAGGAACTGTAAAAGATAAGACTACGTGGTGTAGGCAGAGCGGGCAACATGTCTTATCCCATTTCTGGATCTATTTGTTTATAAAGCGTCGATCTTTGGAATTTTCGCTATTATTATATTATTCTTTACTATATGTTCTTCAGGCTTTAATCCTGAAACAACCCTTTTCATCCAACCTTTTTCTTCTGAATTGACGGTTGTGCCTGAAAATTCGTCGGCTAGAGATAGTACAGAAAATCGTACCATTGAAAAAACAGAATGCATCTTTGTTTTCATAGCTGGAATAGTTTGTTACTGTGACTAATACGTTCCTATTAATAAAGATGCATTCTGATTCCTAAAAGTTGCAAGGGAATAAAATATTATCTATTTATTTTTTCGTTTTCACTTTAGTCGCTGGTGCGGGTTTCTTTTCTGCGACTTTTGGCTTAGCTTCCGTTTTTGTCTTTACTGCTGGTTTTGCCGTTGTTTTTTTAGCCATAGGTATAGTTTTATCAGGTTCAGCCTTCACGTTGGTTGCCTGTTTAGTCTTATCTTCAGCTTTGACGGCTGCAACAGCAGTTTTAGCTTTCGCTTCTTTTTTGGCAGGTGCAGTTTTTTTCTCTTTGATAGTTGCAGGGGTTATAGCATGCTCATCTGTAGCCTTGGGTGCGGAAACTTTTGTCTTTGCTTCCAGTTTCTTTATTTTATCTTCCAAGCGGTCTATTTCATCCGCCTGATTGTGAATAGTTGTCAGCAGGGCGTTCAATTCTTCGTTTTCTATCGAACTAGGGAATTCAGCATCGACTCTTTCCTTGAAGTCACTCAATACATTCATGTAGGTATTAAATGCTTCGTATGGAGAGCTGTAAGGGCTGAAAGGAAGGTCGTGTTTGGTTCCCATATAGTAGAAATGATCGCTCGATTGCAAGTAATTCCAGTCTTGTAGGAGCCTTCTGGATTGGCTCATGCTCACACGTTCAGCTACTTCGTATAGCTTGTGGAAAGCTTCCTGCTGCAATGTATTACCCAACCATGCCGATATATCCCTTTCTTCACCTACCCATGATATCGGGTGCATAGAAGAGATGCTGTCTACGGGTTTCAGCATATTGAGCACTTCGGAAGGGGTTGCAAATCCGATATTCTTTTCTGTTGCAAATCGAGGCAATGCCCTCATGAAATCGAATATACCCGAGCTTTTCTTCTGGAAGTTACCCAGTGCCTCGTAATTCATAAACAGGTTAACTACCTGCTCTTCCTTAGGAGTGGTAGCAATCCAGTTGATAAATTTGTCAGCGGTAAGCGGGTATTCGCTCCAATTGTAGTTAGAGAAGCGGGTCGCGATATCGTCACTGAATCGTGGATTACGCATCAATAGTTTTAGTTTCGGTTGCACAGCCGATTTATATACATAGTTAGGACTTTTCCAGCCCAATGTCCTTTTTGCGCCGGGAGTGATCATACCCGTGAATCCCATATCGTAAACAAGTTCAGCGATATCGTCCGAGTAGATCAGTTCTGTATTACGGAATATTTTTGGACGTTGTCCGAACAGGCTTTCAATTTTATCGTCGTGTTCTTTTACTTGTTTTTTAAAACCTTCGGGGTCGATAAGGGAAGCCAGTGAATGTCCTTGTGTTTCGGATAAGAATTCAACACATCCTGTATCGGCCAGTTCTTTGAATCCGTCGATTACTTCCGGTGCATATATTTCCATCTGGTCTAATGCTACGCCCGAAATCGAGAATGCAACTTTAAACTTACCATTGTATTCCTTTATCATTTCCAACATCAATCTGTTGGCCGGAACAAAGGAAACTTCAGCTACCCGTTGAATAAAATCTTCATTGGCGAAATCATCATAATAATAGTGGTCGCCTCCGATATTGAAAAACCTGTACCTTTTCAGGCGGTGTGGCTGATGTATCTGGAAGTAGAAACAAATATTTTTCATAATTTATATAGTTGTTTTATTTACACAAGTTATTATATATATCCCTTACTTTCTGTCCGGCATATTCCCATTTGATATTATCCACCTCGGCTTTCCCCTCTTTGCTGAGGAAATCGGCCATAGCATCGTATGTACAAATAGAATATATGGCGTCAGCCATGGCATCTACATCCCAGTAATCTACTTTGACGGCTTTATCCAGAATTTCGGCACATCCCGATTGTTTGGATATAATAGTAGGGATGCTGCACTGCATGGCTTCGAGCGGAGAAATACCGAAAGGTTCGGACACCGATGGCATTACATATACATCGCTACGCTTCAACATTTCATATACTTGTTTCCCTTTTAGGAATCCTGTGAAATGGAACCGGTCCGATATACCCTTTTCGGCAGCCAGATACAGCATGCGTTCCATCATATCGCCACTGCCTGCCATAACAAACTGTATATGCTTAGCTCTTTCCAATACACGGGCTGCTGCTTCCACAAAGTATTCCGGGCCTTTCTGCATGGTGATACGCCCGAGGAAAGTAACCACTTTGTCTTTTATCCCTTTTTCTGTGTTAATGGCTAGTATTTCAGGACTTAAAGGTTCTACGGCATTGTGTACTGTAGTTACTTTTGCCGGGTCCTGATAGTATTTTTCGATTACCGTCTGCCGAGTAAGATTACTTACACAAATAATATGGTCAGCATGATCCATACCGTTTTTCTCCATCTGATATACCTGTGGATTTACATTCCCGCGACTGCGGTCGAAGTCGGTAGCATGTACGTGTATAACCAGTGGTTTGCCTAATATATTTTTGGCATGTATGCCTGCAGGATATGTAAGCCAGTCGTGAGAATGAATAATGTCATAATCGTGGGTGCGGGCTATTACTCCGGCCATTATCGAATAGTTATTTATCTCTTCGAGGAGATTGTCGGGATAACGTCCCGAGAATTCGATACAACCCAGATCATTGGTGTACATATAACTGAAATCGGCATAAATATGATCCCGCATATTATAATATTCCTGAGGATCCATATATTTTGAAAGCCTTTCGCTTACATAGTCCCAATAAACATCTTTCCATACAACAGGGGTATTACATGCCCCGATGATTTTCAGAAAACTCTGGTCTTCATCTCCCCTTGGCTTGGGTATTACAAATGTAATATCCATATCAGGCTGCATAGCCATACCTTTGGTAAGGCCATAGCTTGCAGTTCCGAGCCCTCCTAATATATGAGGAGGAAACTCCCATCCAAACATTAATGCTTTCATATAGTTCCAAAATTAAGCATTAATGAAACAGAGAAAATAGCATGTGTCAATTTTCCGTCTCTCATTAATATTTTTTATACGGTTAATACTTTTCTTAATATTCATCTGCAAACGCTTTTTGTAGGTTTAACGCCCTGATAACTCCAGCCACACTGATGGAATACGATATAGGTCCATGCCCGAAATACGGGATACTTCCATCATAGAGAGCTGAGAGTGAGGCGATACAGTCGTTCGACATTTCATCTTCTACTCCGATGAGCAGACGGTCGAGAAACGAATAGCCACTCCGTTGGAATATTTTCAGGTATGCTTCCATATACGGGCCAAGCAGCCAAGGCCATGAGGCTCCGTTGTATGCACTATGAAGTTTGTCGGTTATGGAACCTTCACAGCGCGGTCTGAATCCGATACTCTTTGGACTGAGTGATCGTATGCCTTTGGCTGTCAGCAGCTCCTTGGTGATGATGTCTATTATGGATTTACTTTGCCGTTTGTCCAGAAGCGGATAATCCTGCGATATAGCCAGAAGCATATTCGGCCTTACACTCCAGTCTACATAATTTCCTACCACATAGTCGTACAGATAACCGCCATCGTTATAAAATACTTCTACAAATGAAGTTTTTACTATTTCGGCTAATAAGCCCATCTTCTTTTCCAGTTTGGCGTCTTCCAGATGACGGGCAATTTCTTGATTAAACATTAATGCGTTATACCAGAAAGCATTGACTTCGACCAGACATCCGGTGCGGGGTAGGGCATAATTGCCTGCGCCGGCAGCATTGTTCATCCAGCTCGGAAACCCTACGCGATTGTCTACGCTTAGCAATCCGTTTGTCAACGGGGTAAGATTAGGGTGTTTCCCTTCTTGTATAAAAGCTACTATTTTGCTGGCTAAAGATGCGTATTTGGTGTAAAAACGCTCTTTATCGGTGTCAGAAAATCGTTTCAATCCCCAAAGCAACCAAAGTAATACATCTGCATTATCTATATCTTTGAGAAAACCCGTTAGTGGTTTCCCTTGCATAAATGCTTCTATTGTAGGTATGGCAGTATCCATCACTTCTTCGAATGCATCCGGCTTGCCAAGACCAAGGGTAAGACCAGGGAGAGACATAAACTGTTCTCGTGCAGTAACATTACCCCAAGGGTATCCATTCAGTAGATACAACTCATCTTTAGACGGGCGGAAATAAAATTGGTGTCCGGAATTTTTGAGGCAATTGTAGAAAGAAGAGCGTGGGGTACGTTCTTTTACACCCTCTTCGAATAATGCAGATAACCTGCCTGTATCGGCATGGACGTCACTAGCTGAAAAAATAATGGATTCACCTTTTGTTATAGGTAGCTCAAAATACCCCGGAACGTATAAATCTTCTTTATACGGCAGGCCTTCTTCCTTATCTCTGTCATATTCTATGCCTTTATACCAATTGGGGTCGAAAACAAAGTTAACCTCTTTGTTAAATTGCATGTACAAATCGGGATAACCGCTATACATACACATACTGATACCGTTTTCCACTTCTTTGTAACCATGTTCGGCTACTGTGTTCTCTCCTGTCAGGGTGTTAATTTCCCGGAATGCAAGGAACGGTTTGAAGCGTATGGTTGTAGGAGAGTGTGCATCAAGGAGAGTATACCGGATAAAAATAGTATTATCTTCAAGTGAAAACATTTTTTCTTTCGACAGAATTACTCCGCCAACCCTGTATATGGTACGCGGCAATGAGTCGCAGCTAAACTCGCGGATGTATTTGTGTCCCATCGGACTGTAATTGTCTCCATCGTATTTATGTATTCCCAGATTGAAGTCGGCACCGTGTTGTATAACTGTTTCATCAAAAGAGGAGAGCAATACATGATTCGAATTATCCAGTTTGGGTACAGGCATAACGAGTAGTCCGTGTTGTTTGCGTGTATTGCATTCTACCAGAGTAGTGCAATGATAAGCGCCACGACGGTTTGTCCTGAGTATTTCTCTGCGCAGAGAGTATTCAAGGTTAACCATCCGTGACTTGTCGAATTTGAGATACGTATTTGTCTTGTTATAATCCATAATTTTTTAACAGTTATACTGTTTATACATAATTGAATAAGTCAAGATACTTTATCCAGAGCCTATTTCTGATTTTAAAGATAGCAAAAATGTTAATAAATATTCCAAATTGCGCATAATGTTTATTAACATAAAAACAAATGGGAAAATGTATGTTGCATAATTGGACTTATTTAGAATTATTTTATATTAGATGCGTATTTTTATTTATAACAAAAGATATTAACGTTCAGTTTTTTATCAAAGAAGAATTAAGGCTTTTAGTGTAACTTATTATTTAAACAGGTTTTAAATGAATAGTATTTTTATATCTTTGTAATCCGAAAAAATAAGGTAGTTTATGGTGGCGGAATTAATTGCTGCCTTGTTAAGTTTATATGCAACAGGTAGCGGGATTGAAACAATGTGTCATTAAATGTTCTTGTATTTATATAGAATCCTAATATAATTTTTTATGCTGGACATGCTTTCATTTATAACATGGGATGTAAATCCTGAAGCTTTTTCTCTATTTGGCAGAGAAATTCGTTGGTATGGCATTTTATGGGCAGCGGGCGTTCTTTGCACAACGATAGTTGTGCAGAAGATGTATAAGTCGGAAAAGCTTCCGGAGAAATGGTTCGATTCTCTGTTCTTATATGTGCTTACAGGCCTGGTTATAGGTGCCCGTTTGGGACATTGCCTGTTTTATGATCCTGTGTATTATCTGTCCAATCCCCTTAAGATACTTATGGTGTGGGAAGGCGGATTAGCGAGCCATGGCGGGGCAATAGGAATGACTATTGGTGTATGCCTGTATTCGCTCAAGATAACCGGGCAAAAGATGAACTGGAAACATCTGGGTATATTCGCTCTCATAGGTTTGGTTTTAGGAGGTTTGTGCCAGTATATCTATGGGCTGACGGTCAGTTCTTCTCCTTCTCTGGGTTTTGGCGAGTCTGCTTTTATGGGATTCCTTATCGGTATTTGTGTATCTATGGTGTATACGACAAGAGAGATGACTGTGAAAACTCTGGACCGTCTTGTGGTTGGGGTAGCTATAGGGGCAACGTCGATACGTTTGGGTAATCTCATGAATTCTGAAATATACGGAGGTCCTACGACTTTGCCGTGGGGTTTCAATTTTATCAGGGATCCTAAGTGGCATCAGCCTCTCAATATGGGAGGATCGGGTGAATTACCTTGCCACCCTACACAAATATACGAAGCACTTTTCTATTTGTTTTTATTCGGATTAGGTTTGTATCTGTATTATAAGACCAATGCAAGAAACAGAACAGGACTTATTCTGGGGATATCGCTTATAGGTATTTTCTTTTCAAGGTTCTGTATAGAGTTTATTAAAAATATTCAGGAACCGTTTGAGGTAGAAATGATAGATACATTCGGTATTAATATGGGGCAGCTGCTCAGTATTCCGTTTGTGATCTGGGGTATATGGCTATTATATAGTGCTCTGACAAAGAAAACGCCGGAGGTGGACACTATGCCTAAAAACAGTAATGTGAAGAAAAAGTAGTATGCAGGATTCCTGGGCTTTTTTGATGTTCCTAAACAACAGGTATTTACAAGAAAATAGTTTAATTATAATACACTACACTACTTAATCAAGATAGTATGTTAAAACCAATTCCAATAAAAGATGACTTATTCTATATCGGAGTGAATGACCGGACAAAGCATCTTTTTGAAAATCTGTGGCCATTGCCTAAAGGAGTTTCTTACAACTCCTATCTTATTTCGGATGAAAAAACAGCATTGTTCGATACTGTTGATATTTGTTATTCCGACATTTTCTTTCATAAACTGGAAATAGCTTTGAACGGAAAGTCGCTCGACTATGTGATTATCAATCATATGGAGCCCGACCATTCCGGTTCTCTCGGTTTGCTGAGAAACAGGTATCCCAACGTAAAGGTTGTAGGTAACAAGCGTACGGCCGACATGGTGCAGGGCTTTTACGGTATAACTGACGGCGTGATGGTGATTGACGATGGTGACCAGTTGTCTTTGGGTAAACATAACCTGGTCTTTAATCTCACCCCGATGGTACATTGGCCGGAAACAATGATGACATACGATACTACCGATAAAATTATCTTCTCGGGAGATGCTTTCGGTACATTCGGTACGCTGGATGGCGGTATCACCGATACGCAATTGCACCCCGAACGCTACTATGACGAAATGATACGTTATTATTCCAATGTAGTAGGTAAGTTTGGCTCTCCGGTACAAAAAGCATTGGAAAAACTGGGATCACTGGATATAAAAATGATTTGTTCTACTCACGGGCCAGTATGGACTATCGATGAGCAGATCAAAAAAGTGATCTCTATCTATGATAAGCTCAGCCGTTACGATGGAGACGAAGGGGTAGTGATAGCTTATGGCAGTATGTACGGAAACACCGAGCAAATGGCCGAAACGGTTGCTTATGAGCTGGCTCAGCAGGGTATAAAGGAAATTATACTGCACAATGTTTCGAAACGTTCACATTCTTATATCATCCGTGATATATTTAAATATAAGGGGCTGATTGTAGGTTCACCCACATATAACAACAAACTGTTTCCTGAAGTGGAATACTTGTTGTCGAAAGTCGAAGGACGCGATATGAAACATCGCTATTTCGGATATTTCGGTTCGTTTACATGGGCCGGAGCTGCGGTGAAACGTCTGGCTCAGTTTGCCTTGGATACTAAGTTTGAAGTGATTGGCGAACCTGTAGAAATGCGTCAGGCAATGCGCCACGACACATATGATGCCTGTATTTCGTTAGGGAAGGCAATGGCCGACAGGTTGAAACAAGACAGATAGCCCCCTAATCCCCCGGAGGGGGACTTATAATGAGGGTATAAGAAATATGCTGAATAAAAAGTGACGGAAATAATGAAGATTCATTATTTCCGTCACTTTTTATTTCTATTATCTTTGTAAGTCCCCCTCCGGGGGATTAGGGGGCCACTTTTCCTTTATTTCCTCATATCTTTTTTCACCCACATAGCGTTCTTTAGCTTTAAATTCTTTGGAGAATAAACTTCTGGAATCGTTATAGTCCTTATAGCTTAAGCCGGCCAGATCTGAAAGGGAATAGATGAAATCTTCGGTAGAATAAGGACGTTTATTGTCAAATATAAGGTCGGTGTGTTTCTTTCTGTACGATGGAGACATCCATATCATAAAAGGTATTTCACTCATGGTTGGCGATACCTTTTCGTATGCGTGCCCGGCAAATTCACGATAGTCGTATAATTCTTCTCCGTGGTCGGAGAAGTATATCATCACTGCATCTTCTTTCTGGCGGCTTTTCAGTGTGTTTATGATGCTGCTTATTATATAATCGTTATATAGGACAGAATTGTCGAACTTGTCAATTGTCTTTTTAGCTTTATCATCCCTGAAGGGAGCATCCGCAACCAGATTATCCTTTTTATTATTGTATACAATATATTCCTTAGGGTATCTGAATTCGTAGGCCATATGATTCCCTATCAGGTGTACGACTATCAGTTTGTTATTTCTGTTATTAGCGCTTTCATCGAATATTTTGTCCAATACGGGCAATACAATATCGTCGTGTTGCTTATATGTAGCTACATTGTATTTCTTTTTCGCTAGTGTCAACAGAATATCGTAGCTGGATTTGCAGTCTTCACTGAATTCCTGATTACTTACCAGGTAGGTATCGTACCCACTGCGGTTAAATAATTCGTAAAGAGATGGTTTTTCTGTGAAGTATTCCGGATGCTTCAGTTCGGACATAGACAACACCGAACGCATGACCGGAATGGTGTGTACCTGTGGCGCCACAACGTCCTGATATACGATAAGGCTGTCACCAAGCTGGGATAGCAACGGATTGGTATTACGCGGGTAGCCATACAGCGACATATGATGTTTGTTCAGCGACTCGCCTATCACAACCACAATTGTAAGCGGAACAGTATCTTTCCGAAGAGTCTCTACTATATAATCTTCCTTCTGTCGCTCTTTTATTGTCTTTATTTCATAGCTGGTCCTTAGCTTATAGCTGACGAATGTTTTATAGAAGTTGACAAAGTAGACTGAACGGGAAACCCTGTTGATGCCGACAATGCACAAGATAATGATAATACTTAAAGTGAAGAGCAGTTTATTATCTGCTATTTTTAATTTTTTGAATGATTTCATCGTACAAATCATTACAATAGGGATTGCTGCATAAATCAATACGCCGACTATGACCCATATACTTAAGTAATGAGCGACGAATTCCTTGCTTTCTTCAGGATTTGTTTCGAAAAGGCTGGTTACACTGTTCTGTTCCAGCATTACCCGGGCAAAAAGAAGATATGCCAGAAAGATAGAACCCGGAATAACCGATATAGCCAGCATTATGGAATATACGATCTTCTCAGATTTGGAACTTAAAAAGAGAGATAGTACCCATATGGCAGCAAATAGTAATCCGCATACCACGAATACAGCTACTTTATCAATGAAGGTAAAGTTTTGAGCAAGAGGACATAATATTGGCACCAGAAGCAAGATGTAAAACAAGAAAAAGAATTGTATCTTTTTCCGTTTCAGTATGTTTAATACTTCCCCCATTAATTGTACAGTTTATTAGGTTTAAATCTTTTAATAGTTAGTTATAGTTCAAATATATGAAGGGCATTTATATGTATCCGAAAATTATAACAGCCAGTCGTTGTTGTATTTGTATATACAATAAGCACGCTTACGACCTTAAATACCTCTTCAAAGAGTACAAATATAGTATTTTATTCTTACTTTTGATACAGCTAAAAATTGGTAATATCGCATATATAAATATGAGTAAACGAACACCAAAAAGACTCAAAAATAAGTTACCCCGGAATAATTACCTGTTAACAAAACCTGCATATCTGGGAGATAAGGATATTCCGATGTCAGTGGAGTTGTTGCAATACGATTCTATGCGGATGGAAGTAAAGAACATACCTCAGCAAGCGTCTCTGAAAAGCAGTGTAGACAATTCGAAAGTGAACTGGTTCAGAGTTCAGGGTATTTCTGATGCAGCAGAAGTGAACCGTATCTGCAGGGAATTTGACCTTCATGGATTTGATGTGAAAGATTTATTGGCCGACCAAAGGGTTGTGAAAATCGTAGCTTATGATAAGGTAACCTTTATATTGATGTCCTCTTTTTATCTGGAAAGCGATACTTCCAATATAGATGATATGCAGATCGCATTTATTTTTGGTGAAAATTTTATCATTAGTTTTCAGGAGGCGCTTGTCCCTATCTTCGAAGAGGTAAAACAGGATATTGAAGAAAACAATGGAATGATACGCCAGAAGAGTACGGACTTTTTGCTTTATATCCTTCTGAATGCCGTAAACTTATCCAATATCAACACACTGATGACAGTAGAGGATAAACTGGCTGACATCGAAGACCAACTGATAATGCGGAGGGATTCTGTGGATATCCTCCAGTTTATGCATCGGTGCAGGGTCAATTATATGCATATCAAGCGTACGGTGATAGCACTCAGGGAAGAATATAGCAACCTGCTGCATAATACTAATAAATTGATAAAAGAAGAGAATATCGTCTACTTCAATGACTTTGACGACCGTATGCGTACGACATTGGGCGACCTGGCTTCATTCCATGAATCGCTGACCTCGTTGCTGGATTTATATTATAATAATAACAATCTGAAGATGAATGAAATAATAAAGCGTCTGACGTTTGTGTCTACTATATTTATTCCTCTCACCTTTATGGTCGGCGTATGGGGTATGAATTTTAAGTTTATGCCAGAGATAGAGTGGGAGTACGGTTATTTCTTTTCATGGATAGCTTTGGCTTTGGTTGCCTTGTGTACCTATCTGTGGATGAGAAAACAAAAATGGTTTTAAAGGCCTGTTAACAATAAAATACCACTAAACTAAAAACTCGTAACTAATATATAATTAACGATGAAAAAAGCAGCTTGCATATTATTAATTTCATTATTTATACTTCCTTTAAGCCATTCAGGTAATATTCTGTTTTCACATGAAAGTCAGGTTGTAAAGCCAAAAGACGATATCAAGAAAATGTTTGAGAAGGGACTCTATACCGAAATAATAGAAGAATATGGAAATACGCCCCGTGCATCATCGGCTGAAGAGTTATCGTACGTTGCAGAATCTTATATCAGGCTGAATGATTTTCCCAATGCTTCCCGATATGCCGATATGGCAATACAAAAAGAAGCGAAATCTGCACGGGCGCTCTATGTAAAAGGCTCTATCAGCAGTGCAAATGGAAATCATACGCAAGGTATAGCGGATATACAAAAGGCTATAAATCTGGCTCCGAAGCAGGCCGAATACTATACCGGCCTTGGTGATATTTATTTTGCTCAGGATGATTATACAAAAGCTTTGGCTAATTACAGAAAGGCGGTAAATATGCCTAATCCATCGGAGAAAGCCTTTTATATGATAGGTGCAGTATATGCTAATCAGGACAATGTAAAACAGGCATTGGATACTTTCTATGTGGCTAAGTCGAAAATAGAGAAAGACAAAGAATTATATGTTACTGTACTGAATAATATCGGAAAGATTGAGTTCGATAATAAAAACTACAAGGATGCATCTGAAGCATACAGGGAATTGACCGAATATTTTCCCGATGATTACTATTCTCTCGAAAAACTGGTCGAATGTTACAATGCTTTAGGTTATTACAGCCGTGCAGATGTGTCGAAGGCGAGATTATATACTGCGTACCAGCAGGGCGAACTTTGGAATACCAGCATTGCAGATATGTTCTGTGTCGACCATTTTACCGTAGGTGATAAAGACGTATCGGCATATGAGCGCTTCGAAGTATCACCATGCCGTACTATTACCAAATATATATTCTATGTAGCCGACAAAGATGGCCGCATCGATTCCACGATTACTCTCGAGTTCACTCCTGCCGAAGAGGAAGGTAAGTCCGGACGTTTCGATCCTGTGATGCAAAAAGGTGCGGATAAATATGGCTTTAATGTCGTATATGACGGCAATCTTGCTTATACTACGCTGCAATCGGTTGTAAAAGATATTATAGATGGTAAAGTTGATCCGAAACCTTATGTAAAGTAAATTACGAGGAGACGGGTACTGTTTATTCGTTTCTATCCCTTTTCTTCACTCTCACCACATCTCCGGCGTCCGGCGTCAGTTTTGTATATCCATATAGGGAGACTACGCCTAATATGGCGACAAAGATGAATGCCAGACGAAAATCCGCAACCGAATAATGGTCGGTACTGCCATTTATCATATTTGAGAACCGGAGGAATACAGCGCCCATAGCTATACCCATACCGGTCGACATCTGCTGTACAGTACTGTATAGCGTATTCGCGGCAGTCATGCGGGGTTGAGGTATATCAGCAAAAGCAAGTGTGGTAATGGCACTGAACTGCATGGAACGGAACATCCCCGACAGGAACATGACCACTACGATTAATACAACTGGTGTAGTCGGTAGCAGGAGTGCCGTGAAGAATGTAAATACGGCAACCATAAACCCGTTGCTGATAAGTACTGTGCGGAAATTATAATGGCGCATGATCCATATCGTAGCAGGCTTCATAACAAGGTTTCCGGCCATAGTGGCAAGAAACAGCGTTCCCGATTCGAAAGGGCTTAAGCCGAAACCTTCCTGAAACATCAGAGGAACAAGGTATGGCGCTACCCCGATTACCATGCGTGATATTGATCCCGTGAATATCGTAACCCTGTATGTTGGTATCCTGATTACCGAATAGTCTATCAATGGGTTGGATATATGCCGCGAATACCGGATATTAAAAGCCAGTAGACCAATACTGAACAAAACGACTATCCCTGAAACATAGTATGGTACTTCGGTACGGCTCAGCAATTCCACTCCATACATAAATCCGGCTAAGGCAAGCCCGCTGAGGACGAATCCCACAAAGTCGAAATGCCGTTTTACCGGAGTGTCGTCTTTTTCTTCGGGGATATGATGCCATGCAAGAACGACGCAGATAATACTGATCGGTATATTCAGGTAAAATATCCAGTGCCAGTGCCAGTATGTAGTAAGGTAACCCCCCACCAGCGGTCCGAGTATAGGGGCAACCAGTGCAGGCCATGTGATATAAGCCATCGCGGTTACCAGATTCTCCTTGGGCGTTGTTTTCAGTACGGCCAAACGGCCTACGGGCGTCATCATAGCTCCGGCCATCCCCTGAAATATGCGGAAGATAACAAACTGGGTCAGGTTTTGCGATGTGCCGCAAAGGGTAGAGGCCAGTATAAAAAGAATGATGGACAAACAAAATACCTTACGTGTTCCGAAACGGTCGGCAATCCATCCGCTGACAGGAATGAATATAGCTAATGCGATCAGGTAAGATGTTACTCCGGCACTCAGGTGAACAACATCCGTCCCAAACGACTTGGCCATGGCAGGTACAGCCGTATTCACAGCAGTAGTATCAAGCCCTTGCATAAAGAAGGCAATAGCAACAATCAGGGAAACTGTGTAGGACTTGTTTAAAATCTTCATTTGTGAATACCGAATCTTAAAATTCGGGTGCAAAGGTACTACTTTTCAGGGAGAAAGTTTTGGTTAGACTTCTATATTAAACAAGTTCCTGTTGTTATATTTTCCTAAATTTTCGGCATTATACCTGATATCTTCATCATACCAGTCGGCTATATCTATCCCTGTAAGTACAGCGCCTCCTTCTATATCTAATTGGATGAAATTGTGGTCGGTACAAGTAATATCCAATCCGCAGGGAACAGCGTATGTATAACCTCCTGCCGATTCACCGTCAATATCGTCTTGCGGTATAGCATATACAATATATTTGCCGGGAAGTACATTGTCAAACTTGTATTTTACCGTTTCTCCCTCTTCTGATTCGCCTGTCAGTAAGGTTATTGTACTACCTGTTTCAATATTTTTCAGGCAAACATTCATTGCAGGTACATAATCGCTAGGGTAGTAGATCAATCCTTCTATGGATGCATGTTTATTGCAGGATATACAGATTATAAGCAGTAAACTTATGAAAAAGAGGGCTTTTAGAGGTTTCATGATTCCTGTTTTTTAAATTGAATAAAATACAAAAGACTGATTAAAGATAGTTTCTTTTTCGATACCGAGGCTTAAAGGGCATGATAAATGCATAGAAATTCTCAGTTCTAATCAATGGGGAACCTTTTTTTGTTTTTATTAACTATGTTTAGTTAAAACCTGACACATCTGACAGTTTTTTCATTATTTTCATCTTCTGTTTTTTTACGTTAGTTAACTATATATAGTTAAAAGGTAACACAGAAAACAATTAATAATGAAAAATTAATAATTATCTTGCCATGCTGAGCAGAGCGAAGCATTCTGTTAACAAAAAAACTCCGGGTTACTCCTTTTACTTCGTGGTTAAAAAACTCAACAAAGACACTAAGGAGCAAAAAGGAAACAAAAGTAACACCTTTTTAGTTATTAGCTGATAGTTGTCAGTCAATAGCTTATGTGCAAAACTTGACAAACTTGACACATTTTCTACTATTTTTTATCTGTCACTTTTTTCCTCTCTGTAAGTCCCCTTTGGGGCAGGGCTGTTAAGTTCTCTACTTTGTTCTGTTATTTTCTGCTGTCATCCTGAGTGGAGCGAAGGATCCCGACCCTGAAAAACGAGATGTTTCACTCCGTTCAATATGACACAGAGGGTAAAAAAATAGAACTTAACAGCCCTGCCCCTTGGGGTTTGAGGCGGCTCGTTCATCATTTCAAAGAGCTATCAGCTATCAGCTATCAGCTATCAGCTAACAGCTAACAGCTAAAGGCTATCCGCTAAATATATAGATAAATGATTTGGTTTTTAATGATGTGAATCGATAGTTGGCTAGGGTAAATATTAGATTCTCTTTTAAATGTGCGGGATCGGAGGTCGCTTATTTTGGGGTAATGCCAAAAAAGAGGATAAGGTAAATTCGCAAATAAAATTGTATTGGTATATTGATTATTTTCGTTAGTATCAGTTTGTACACTAGAACGCAGGTTATTTTATTCATTTTTTTATTAGATTATCTAATAAAAAATGTAAAGTATGCTTGTCTTTTAGTAAAATATACTTTACATTTGAGGCATATATAATTTTATAATTTTGATATCACTATGAAAACAAGATTTTTATTTCCGCACAGATGTAAGATAATTGGTTTATGTATCTTACTGACTGGGATACTAGTTGGCTTTGTCATTAATAATTTTTTGAATGATTACTTAATAGTTGATTTAAGCTGGCTGTTAGGAACTTCCGGTTTTAATAAAGGTAAAGTAGATATGACTTTTACCCTTACTTGTTCATTGCTAATTATTGGGGGAGTAATATTCGCATTTTCTAAAGAAAAGGTGGAAGATGAATATATCGCTGATATTAGGCTCACTTCACTCCTTTGGGCTGTTTTTATTAACTATTTGTTGTTGCTTATTGCTGTCTTTGTCGTTTATGACTTGGATTTTTTAGATGTATTAATTTATAATATGTTTACGCCTCTTATTATTTTTGTAATACGATTCAATTTTTTGTTGTATAAATCTTCAAAAAAGAAGAGTGATGAAAAATAATATAAAAATAGAGCGGGTAATTAATAATTTGACTCAGGAAGAGCTAGCCAAGATAATTTTTGTTAGCCGTCAGACGATTAATGCTATTGAGACTAATAAATATATCCCGTCAACGGTATTAGCTCTGAAGATTGCAAAAGTATTTGGGAAACCTCTGGAAGAAATTTTCTTTTTAGACGAAACAGACTAAATATTTTATGTACTACTTAAGTGGAAAACTAAGAGTGCAAAGTCTAAATAAAAGATTAATCCGCTAATTGGATTATCATATCGGTACATTCGGTTTCTGTTATTTTCCTTGCATTTTAACAATATAAGGTTAATAAATAAAAACAGAAGAGCAGTCTGACAGATAATATTCATAATTGACATAAGCCGAATATATTATCCTGACTAAATTCGTTATCTTTGGCTACGATAAAAAAGGATACTCTATGAATTGGCAACTCCTCCTCTCTGCAAAACGTTTTGGAATGGAAAAATACCATGATGACAAGCATCATGACCGTACTGATTTTCAGCGTGATTACGATAGGCTTATATTCTCGTCACCATTTCGCCGCTTGCAAAATAAGACGCAGGTTTTTCCCCTTCCGGGCAGTGTTTTCGTGCATAACCGTCTGACACATAGTATCGAGGTGTCGTGTGTGGGGCGTTCGTTAGGGGAAATAATAGGCAGGGAACTGAGAAAAAAGCATACTGATTCTCCGGCTCATTTCGAAGAGATAAGCTCCATCGTAGCTGCTGCATGTCTGGCGCACGATTTAGGGAACCCTCCGTTCGGACATTCCGGTGAAAGGGCTATTACCAGCTATTTTAGAGAAGGGAACGGCAGGCATCTTGAACAGAAAGTGCGGGAAGAAGAAGGACGATGGGAAGATTTCACCAACTTTGAAGGGAATGCCAATTCGATCAGAATGCTGATACATCAGTTCAAAGGACGCCGTCCTGGCGGATTCGTAATGACATATTCTACATTGGCATCCATTGCCAAATATCCTTATTCCGCGCTTGCAGCCGGTAAGAAAGGTAAATTCGGCTTTTTCCAGGCCGAGGAAGAGGATTTCAGAAAGATTGCCGATGGATTGGGAATGCTTTGCTTGCAAGAGTCCCCGTTGAAGTATGCTCGTCATCCGCTTGTATATCTTGTCGAAGCTGCCGATGATATTTGCTATAGGACAATGGATATTGAGGATGCTCACAAGTTGGGTCTACTTTCTACTGAACAGACAAAGAGCCTTTTTATGAACTTCTTTTCTGACGAGAAACAGGAAAAGATGCTCCGTACAATGGAGCGTGTAAGTGACATTAACGAGCAGATAGCTTATTTACGTTCAACTCTTATCGGTTTGCTGGTCGATGAGTGTACAACAGTGTTTCTGAACAATGAAAATGCAATATTGGAAGGTAAGTTTGACGGCGCATTAATCGACCATATATCCGCTTTGCCAAAGGAGGCAAATCAAGTGGCCAATGATATAAGCTATAGAAAGATATATAAAGCGAAGGATGTTGTAGATATAGAACTTGCAGGACACCGTATCATCGGGTTTCTGCTCGATACGTTCATTACCGCTGCTACTGATGATGCTCCCAAAGGTAAGTATTCAGAATTAGTATTGAGTCGTGTGTCGGAACAGTTCGAAACGGATGCCCCTACTCTCTATGGACGTATTTTGGCGATACTGGACTTTATTTCAGGAATGACTGACGTATATGCACTTGATCTATATCGTAAGTTGACGGGTATGAGTCTGCCTTCCGTGTAATTTTTTTGAAGAAAATACAGCGAATCTGCATTTTTTTCTAAATTTTGAAGGGCTATTTAAACTTCTACATAGTTAAAGGTAAAACTTCAATGTCCTTTAAATAATTGAAGAATAAAGAAACTAACTTTAGATAATAAGATTGTAGGAAAATGAAAAGCTTGTTACATTTTAATAACAAACTTTTGATATTCTTTTTCTTTCTTCAGCAATTAATCTTATCAATCCTGCCCTGATGTCTCCCCCCTTCAAAGTCGGTATTAAAGAAAACTTCTATCATCTGATACGCCTCCTTCTGTGAGATAAACCTGCCCGGCAGAGTCAGCACATTGGCATCGTTATGTAATCTTACCAGTTTGGCGATCTCCACGTTCCAGCAAAGGGCACTTCTTACATGCCTGTGATGGTTCAATGCCATGTTGATACCGTTGCCCGTACCGCAGATGGCAATGCCCTTGTCGCAGTCTCCGCTGTCGATAGCCTCTCCCAGCTTATGGCCGAAGTCGGGATAATCGACACTCTCCGTTCCATAGGTACCCAAGTCGGTATAAGGGATGCCCTGTTCCTTAAACAGGCTGATGATATATTCTTTCATCGGGTAGCCGGCATGGTCACTGGCCAATCCGATGGGTTTTGAGGGGATGGGAAATAAGCTCATGGGATAGTTATGAGTTATGATTGATGAATGATAAGTTGCAGGCTGCTTCATTCCACAACCTGCAACTGTTTATTCTGATTATTTTATTGTTAACTGATGACTGTTTACAGCTAACTGCTAACTGTTAACTGTCATTTCAGATATTCCTTCACCTGATTATATACATTCTCAGGAGTAAAGCCAAGCTTCTCGTCCAGTACCTTATAAGGGGCGGAGAATCCGAAGGAGTTCATACCCCAGATCTTACCTATATCGCCTACAAGACCCTGAAGGGTAACAGGAAGGCCTGCTGTAAGGCCGAACTTCCGCTTGTCCGCCGGAAGTACGCTTTGCTGGTAGGCTTCGCTTTGTGCACGGAACAGCCCTTCGGATGGTACCGATACGATACGTGTCTTGATGCCGTCTGCTTTCAGCAGCTTAGCCCCGTCTACAAGGGTTGAGACTTCCGAACCCGAAGCCAACAGGATAACATCGTAGTCCTCGTCTTCTTCTACTATGTAAGCTCCTTTTTCAGCCTGTAAGGCTTCTGTATAGCGGCTTGCCTTAGCAGGCAGGTCGTTGATGTTCTGCCGTGAGAAGATAAGGCCTGTCGGAGTGGTCTTGTTTTCCATGGCCATCTTCCATGCTACGGTAGCTTCCTGTACGTCGGCAGGACGGAGAACAAGCATCGAGTTGTGACCGTGGTGGTTCTGCAACTTCTCCATCAGGCGTATCTGGGCTTCCTGTTCCACCGGTTCGTGGGTAGGACCGTCTTCACCGACACGGAAGGCATCGTGTGTCCAGATAAACTTAACGGGTAGTTCCATCAGCGCCGCAAGGCGGATGGCAGGTTTCATATAGTCGGAGAATACAAAGAAGGTGGCGCAGGCTGCCGTGACTCCTCCGTGCAGGGTCATACCGATACACAGGCAAGCCATGGTAAGCTCCGATACGCCTGCCTGCAGGAAGGCTCCCGAGAAATCGCCTTTCTTCATGCTGTGGGTATGCTTGAGGAAACCATCGGTCTTGTCCGAGTTGGACAGGTCGGCTGAGGATACGATCATATTCTCTACCTGTTTGGCCAATACTCCCAGTACGGTAGCTGAGGCGGCACGGGTGGCCTGGTTCGGCTTCTGTTCGATGGCTGCCCAGTCTATTTGTGGTACATAGCCGTCGAACCACTGCTGCATCTTTTGTGCCAGCTCCGGGTTTTGTTTTGCCCAGGCTTCTTTGGCCGCATATTTCTTGGCTACGATCTCTGCCAGTTCGGCAGCACGTTTTTCGTAGAGTTCTTTGACTTCGGGGAAGATAACGAACGGATTTGTCGGATCTCCACCTAAGTTTTCGATGGTCTTCTCGTAAGAGGCTCCCGCTGCGCTTAACGGTTGTCCGTGTGTTTCTGTTTCGTCTTCGAAGCTGCTGCCGTCTGCTTTGACTGCTCCTTTTCCCATGATGGTCTTACCGATAATCAGGGTAGGGCGTTCTTTTTCCTGTTTGGCTTCTGTCAGGGCGGCACGGATCTCGGTGGCGTCGTTGCCTGTAATGGTAATCACACGCCAACCCCATGCTGTATATTTGGCGGCTACGTCTTCTTCGGTCACTTCGCGGGTCTTGGTAGACAGCTGGATACCGTTGGAGTCGTAGAACATGATCAGGTTGTCGAGTCCGAGGTGGCCTGCCGTACGGCCTGCTCCCTGTGAGATCTCTTCCTGTACGCCTCCGTCGGAGATAAAGGCATAGATGGTCTGATCCATGCAGTCACCGAAGCGTTGTTTGAGGAACTTGGCGGCGATGGCTGCTCCCACGGCAAAGGTATGCCCTTGTCCGAGCGGGCCGGAAGTGTTCTCGATACCACGCAGGATGTCTCTTTCGGGATGGCCCGGTGTTACGCTGCCCCACTGGCGGAAGCCCTGAAGGTCTTCCATACTGAACTTACCGGCTAGGGCTAGGGTGGAGTACAGCATCGGAGACATATGTCCCGGATCTAAGAAGAAACGGTCGCGGCCTTCCCACTGAGGATTCTTCGGGTCATAGACCAGAAATTCAGAAAAAAGCACATTGATAAAATCAGCGCCGCCCATGGCGCCTCCGGGATGGCCCGATTTGGCTTTCTCGACCATAGAGGCCGATAGGATGCGGATGTTGTCCGCGCTTCTGTTTAATAAATTGGTTGTGGTCATTGGGTATATAAGGTAATTAATTTACATGTATACAAAAGTAGGAAATAAGCCTGTAATATTGAAACTAAAGTATATAAAATGTTATATAAATGTAAGTTATACAGATGTTTATATTGTGACTGGTCTACAATAAGATATAAAAGAGATTACGGTTTTTATCTTCTGTAAAATGCTATTAATCAGTTTTGTTGAAGATATGCATAACTACTGGTTCTGCTATTTAGTTACTCCAGATTTACAGCAAGACCGCCTGTAGAAGTTTCCTTGTAAAGACTAGGTAAATCATGCCCGGTCTGCTGCATCGTGCGAACAACCTTATCGAAACTGATAAGATGCTTTCCGTCCGATAGCATGGCAAATGAACAAGAGTCCAAAGCCCGTGCAGCAGCAAAGGCATTACGTTCGATACAAGGTACCTGAACTAGTCCGCATATAGGGTCACAGGTAAGTCCCAGGTGATGTTCCAGTCCCATCTCAGCAGCATACTCGACTTGTTGCGGAGAGCCTCCGAATAGTTGACAGGCTGCTCCTGCTGCCATCGCACAAGCGACACCCACCTCTCCCTGACAGCCGACTTCGGCTCCTGATACAGAGGCGTTTGTTTTCACTATATTGCCTATCAATCCGGCTGTGGCCAGTGCCCTGATTATCTTTTGATCACTAAAGTCATGATTCATTTTCAGATGGTATAAAACAGAAGGTAGTACACCGCAGGAGCCGCAAGTAGGAGCTGTTACAATGATATTACCACTGGCATTTTCTTCCGATACGGCGAGCGCATAGGAGTATATTAAGGCGCGGCTTCTCATCGAGCCCTGATAGCCTTTCGCTTTGATGCTGTACATGGACGATTTACGTTGCAACCCTAAACCACCCGGAAGGAGGCCTTCTGCATCCATTCCTCTATGGATAGCAGCTTCCATCGTTTTCCATACAGTCAGCAAGTAATCGTAAATGTCTTTACCTTCGGTATCTTCCACATATTCCCAGAATGTTTTGCCTGTTTGCTGACACCATTCCAATATTGTTTTCATGGTGCTCTTGTCGTACAAAATTTCTTTTTGGGTTTCGGATGTACCATCTGATAAATCTCCACCACCTATACTGTATACTGTCCATTCTTTTACAGTCTGACTTTTAACGATGGCTTCGAATTTCATCCCGTTTGTATGGTAAGGAAGAATTGTTTCTGGCTTCCATATTATTTCGGTGGAAAAAGGCAGTAGTGTATTTATTATCGCAGTGTCTGTCATATGTCCTTTACCTGTTGCAGCAAGGCTACCATATAATGTGACCCTGAATGAGTCGGTGTATTGGTTTTCGTCTTTAAATTTCTGAGCTGCTTTTTGAGGAGCCATTGTATGGCTACTCGAGGGGCCATGACCGATCTTGTACAAATTGCGAATAGATTCCATTGGTTTACTTTATTTTGTATAATATATTTTAGTTGATCGTACTCATATTGTCAAAATGAATTCGTGATAGAGAAAGTCCCTTATTAAATATTGTTAAACATATTTCGGCTGGTTTCTTTATAGATACAGCACTACCAATTTAATACAAACTTTAATGAATTCTATGATTTGTTGTTTTTAATATTTTTTATCTATGATTATTTGATGGCGAAAATGTATTAATTCATTAATATACAAATGATTATTTTTTATCGGTTTGAAGTAATAAAAATAGTCAATTTTACCTTAATAAAAAAAGAAAATAGGTACTTATAAAAAGAAGTGATATCTAAATATAAATTTCTATGTTGTACAACACGTTTTTTGACAACAGAAGCTCAAAATGTATAAGTATTTTTACAACGTTTTTGCGAAAACAATCTTCACTTAGCCTTTATAACCATGAATTGAGATACATTCCGAAATTGTATCTTGGAGTTAATCAGGGGGTAATTGATTTTTTATGATTTAATTACTCCCTGACAACTCCTGAAGTGAGGTCTGAACACTAAATGCGATTTAATAAAGAATAATTTAAATTAATAACTAAAGTGATATTATGAGTAGTACTGAGAAAAAGAATTATTTGTTACCTATTATTATGATGATCTTCCTGTTTGCGATGATCTCATTTGTAACGAATCTTGCAGCACCGATGGGGGTTGTATTGAAAAATCAATTCGGAGTTTCTAATGCCATGGGTATGTTGGGTAACTTCGCAAACTTTATAGCATACGCTTTTATGGGTATTCCTGCCGGTATTTTGTTGTCAAAAATCGGATATAAGAAAACTGCCCTGATTGCTGTTGCTGTTGGCTTTGTAGGAGTAGGAATCCAATATCTTTCGGGTGGTGCCGGAAGTTTCGTTGTATATCTGTTAGGTGCATTCGTTGCCGGTTTTTCAATGTGTATGTTGAATACTGTGGTAAACCCGATGTTGAACACATTAGGTGGCGGCGGTAAAAAAGGTAACCAGTTGATCCAGATAGGTGGAACATTCAATTCGTTAAGTGCTACACTGGTACCTATATTGGTAGGTGCTTTAGTGGGTGAAGTAGCAAAAGCTAATATCACAGATGTGTATCCTGTAATGTATGTGGCAATGGCTATTTTTGCTCTTGCATTCATCGTATTGTCTATGGTTCAGATCCCTGAGCCTCACATGGCAAAAGAAGAAAATAAAGGAGTTAAGGATCAATATAGTGCATTATCGTTTCGTCACTTCAAATTGGGAGCTATAGCGATTTTTGTTTACGTAGGTATCGAAGTTGGTATTCCGGGAACATTGAATTTATTCCTGGCTGATGCTACTCAGGGTGGAGGCCTTGATGGAACTACAGCGGGATTTGTTACTGGTACTTACTGGTTCCTGATGTTGGTAGGCCGTTTCTTAGGTGGTATCATTGGAGGAAAGGTTTCCAGTAAAGTGATGCTTACTATTGCTTCGGCAGTAGGCTTGGTATTGGTATTATCGGCTATCATCCTTCCTACAACTCAAAATATTTCCATGCCTGTATTTATGACAGACCCTGCCACAGGAGCTCTTTCATTTGGTATGACTCAGGTGCCTATCAATGCTATGTTCTTAGTGTTGTGCGGACTTTGTACATCTGTAATGTGGGGTGGTATCTTCAACCTTGCAGTAGAAGGATTAGGCAAATATGTTGCCAAGGCATCAGGTATCTTTATGATGTTGGTTTGTGGTGGAGGTTTCTTACCACTTCTTCAAAATGCAATTGCTGACGGTGCAGGATACATGACCAGTTACTGGGTTGTATTTGCCGGATTGGCTTATATGTTGTATTATTCAGCTATCGGTAGCAAGAATGTAAATAAAGATATTCCTGTAGAATAATATTTCAGGAAGATTTACTAAAATATAGAACGGCAGCAGGCAGAAATGTTTGCTGCCGATTCTTTTTATAATCACTTGATATAATTCATAAATGAGAGTTTATAACTCATCATTAAAAAATATACCTTTGTACTCTCAAATTAATAAATGATTCATGCAAAAAGATATAGACTTACGCATTACGCCAGAACAGGCGTCAGATATTGAAAAAGTAAGACGCATTTTTTCTTCTCAATCCGGTATTCCTCTTAAAGATATAAACTCGGTACGTATTCTCCGGCGTTCGATAGACGCCCGGCAACGGAATATTTTTATAAACCTCAGGGTGAGGGGATATGTGGATGAAGTGCAAAATGATCCGGCTTTTGTAAGTACATATTATCCGAATGTAAAAGATTGTCCACAGGCTATTGTCGTGGGAGCAGGCCCTGCCGGTTTGTTTGCAGCATTGAGGTTGGTCGAATTGGGGATACGTCCTATAGTAATAGAGAGAGGGAAGAATGTCCGGGACAGGAAACGCGATACGGCATTAATGAACCGGGAACATGTTGTAAATCCCGAATCGAACTATTGTTTTGGAGAAGGCGGAGCAGGAGCATACTCTGATGGAAAACTATATACCCGTAGTAAGAAAAGAGGTAGTGTAGAAAAAATTTTAAATGTTTTTTGCCAGCATGGTGCAGAGTCATCTATACTTGTTGATGCGCATCCGCATATAGGAACAGATAGATTACCGGGTATTATAGAAAAAATGCGTGTGCAGATTATATTGTCTGGAGGCGAAGTGCATTTCGAAACCCGAATGGATAAACTCATAATTGATAATAATACGGTAAAAGGAGTAGAAACGAATAATGGAAAAACATTTTTAGGGCAGGTTATTCTTGCTACCGGTCACTCGGCTCGCGATGTGTATTATATGTTGTATGACCAGAAAATAAAAATAGAGGCCAAAGGATTAGCTGTTGGATTCCGTGTTGAACATTCGTCGCATCTGGTAGATCAGATTCAATACCATTGTAAGGAAGGCCGAGGTGAGTTTTTACCTGCTGCAGAGTATAGCTTTGTTGTTCAGGCCGGAGATCGTGGTGTATATTCTTTCTGTATGTGCCCCGGGGGAACTATAGTTCCATCGGCCAGTGGGCCCCGGCAAGTGGTTGTTAATGGTATGTCGCCATCTAACCGCGGATCACGCTGGTCTAACTCCGGAGTTGTAGTTGAGATTCATCCGGAAGATTTTCCGGAATATGCAAAATATGATGAATTGTCATTATTAAGATTCGTCGAAGATTTGGAAGAGCTGGCATGGCTGCACGGCGGAAAGAGCCAGGTAGCTCCTGCGCAGAGGTTATATGATTTCGTGAATGGCAAAAAAAGTGATTCTCTGCCGGATACATCTTATGCTCCCGGTGTAATATCATCACCTATGCACGAATGGATGCCCAAATTTGTCTCTGTGCGTTTGCAAGAAGCATTTAGGAAAGTGGGGAATAGCTACAAAGGTTATCTGACAAATGAAGCCATCCTTTTAGGTGTAGAGAGCCGTACTTCTTCACCTGTCCGTATTCTACGTGATAGAGAGACAATGCAGCATGTGGAAATAGAAGGTCTTTATCCTTGTGGAGAAGGGGCTGGTTATGCAGGGGGTATTGTTTCGGCAGCTATGGATGGGGAACGATGCGCAGAAGCGTTAGCAGAGAAAATGAAAGAAAGTAATCATTAAGCCTGGAAGTATTACTTTATTGTACAAAAAATAGCTCGTAGTCATTTTCGCACTACGAGCTATATATAATCTTATCATCTTTATGGTAAATTAATAGAGTTTAGCCTCTGTCTATAGTACCTCAATCGATTTCAATGGTCACATCTATGTACTTTATCACTTTAGCTGGATTGCCTGCCGCAATAGCATTTTCCGGTATATTTCTTGTGACGATACTGCCTGCTATTATAAGTGCATTATTTCCGATCGTTACTCCCGGTAGTATAGTGACATTCCCTCCAATCCAGACGTCATTACCTATTTTTACCGGATGAGGAGGTGTAGGCGCTTCTCCCCCAAGGGTTTTCTTGACGGTGTAAATACCGACATGAGGTCCCATAAGTACATTATTACCTATTTCAATATTAGCTTCGTCAAGGAAGAGGCATTCTACATTGGCATAGAAATTCTCTCCTATATGTACATTTTGTCCATAGGTACAAGTGAATGGCTGTTCGATCATGAAATCATTTCCAACACTCCCTAATAGTTCCTTAATTATACATTTTCTTTGCTCTTTTTCAGAAGGGTACAAGTTATTATACTTGCGCATCAATACTTCGGCACATTTTTTCTGATTAGCTAAAATAGAGTTCGGGTCTGAGCTGTCAGGTTTACTTACCGGGATTTTGTCTCTTTTCATTAATTCAGATTTGTGGATATTCTTTGGGAATATCCGGTGATATATTGGGCTTATATATTATAAACGTTCAGCTTCTTCGTCTTGTTTAATATATAAGCCCATTTTTCACCTTTAATTAATCTGTTTTTAGTTTTTGTTAACCATTCATTAATGGGCCAAATATCCAGCTGGCTATGGTCAGATAAATCATCAGTCCTGTTACATCCACTATCGTAGCCACAAATGGAGCTGATGATGTGGCCGGATCGGCGCCAAAACGCCGGAGGATAAACGGCAGCATAGAGCCTATCAATGAGCCCCATAGTACAATGCCTATCAGGGCCAGAGATACAGTAGAACCTACCATAATCCAGTGCTCTCCGTAAAGATTTGGGAATATAAGATGCCAGATATAAATGCGGCAAAAGCCTATAATACCCAGTATAATACCCAGGCTCAGTCCGGAAACTACTTCGCGACGGAATACCCGCCACCAGTCCCGGATTTTTACTTCTCCGGTAGCCATAGCCTGAATAACGAGGGTGGAAGCCTGTGAACCGCTATTACCTCCGCTCGAAATCATCAATGGAAGAAACAATGCCAAAACTATCATTTGCGCCAATTGTTCTTCATAATATTGCATTACCGAGGCTGTGAGTAGTTCTCCTATGAATAATATAACCAACCAGCCGGCACGCTTCCATACGAGTTTGTGGACGGGTAAATCCAGATAAGGCTCATCCAGGGCCGATGTACCCCCCATTCGCTGCATATCTTCGGAATATTCCTCGTCGGCAACCCAGAGGATATCATCAATGGTAACAATGCCGAGCAAAATACCACCCGAATCTATGACCGGTAGGGCTACCCTGTTGTTCATCTTAAATATCTTAATACCTTCCTCCACAGGATCCGGCGCATTCAGAGAAATAAGCCGCCCATCCATAAGATCGGTAATAGGTGTTTTGGGATCGCTGATCAGTAGTTCTTTTATCCGTAAGTCGTCAATCAATACACCCTTATCATCGAGGATATATATTACATCAATTGTCTCAGAGTTTCTCCCATTCTTACGAATATACTGCAATGCCTCTTCTACCGTATAATCTTTAGATATCGCAAGGAAATCGGGTGTCATCATACGCCCTATACTGTCCTCCGGATATGAAAGAAGTGTAAATACTTCTTTCCTGTCTTCGGGAGGGAGTAGGGATATCAGGCGGTGCTGTAATTCCTGGTCTTTTAGTTCTCCAAAGAATGCCGTGCGGTCATCCGGAGGCAGTCCGTTAATAATTTCGGATATTTTCTGTCCCGGTAGTTTTGTGATAATCCGTTCCTGGGTGGGGACATCTAATATCCTGAATACATTTACTGCTCTGTTGAGACTTAAAGTCGTAATAATCAATGGAGCATACTCAGGTAATTCATCAATCAGATCTTCTACATCCGAGATGTTCAGATCGTCAAGATAGATGCGCAGCATGGCAACATCACCTGCTTCAATCAGAAGCTTGGTTTGTTCTGTCAGTTGTTCGATATTCTCCTTCATCCATAAGATAAATTATAAGGTGGATAATACAAAAACAGTTCTGTCAACGATTCTGTTTTTGGGATGAATTAGTTTTCGCAGGCTGTGGTATTATTGATATTATCAGCAACGTCATTTTTCGCTTGCGAAATGCGGCTGCAAAGATAATCTTTTTTTGCAGTATCAAAGCCTGAAGACGTAATTTTTATAAGAAATTGTTTTTTTTGGAAAAATATTTTTATCTATCTATATCGAGTACTTATTCATACGGAAAGATATTTTTTGATTTTTTATCTATCCTTTCAGATCCTTTTTGGTGAATCGGTGTTATATTTGCAACCTTGTTTCATTTATAGTTGTGTTGCATATATGAATGCCGAACAAATATTAAAACTTCATAACCTGAAGAATACGGGTTGTCGTAAATTTATAATAAGTGAGTTGCTTAATAATGATTCTGCTTTGTCAGAGAATGAAATAAAAAAAGCTTTGCCGGATTTATTCGATAGGGTTACATTTTACCGTTCATTAAAGACGCTGGAAGAGAAGAATATTATCCACCGTATTGTCTTGCACGATTCTACGGTTAAATATGCTCTTAACAACGAAGCTTTGCCTAAAGGGGAACACGCTCACTTTCATTGTATAAAATGTGATACGGTAACATGTCTGGAGACAGAGATACAGGCACCAGTTGCAATGCCTAAAGGATTTTCCATAGACTCAGTGGATGTCTTACTTGAAGGCACATGTCCCGATTGTAAAAAATAAGGCTTTAACCGGTAATTGAATTATAAGGGAATCAGAAAAATATTTACACAGTAATAAAACCATAGGATGGCTCTAATGAAAAAGATTTTATTCATACTATTCTTCTCCATCGTTTATCTTCAGCTCTCAGCTCAATCAACCTGCGCAATATCAGGAAAGGTGACAAACCAAAATACAGGAAACCCTATAGAAGGAGCTGCCGTTTCTATAATAAATACGCCTGTCGGCGAATTGACTGATAGTCTCGGTGTTTTTAGTTTTTGCCATTTAAGGAATGATGCATATACTCTCCTTGTAAACTATATAGGATATAAAACAGATACGGTATATATAGCATTACATAATGATACACTTCTCAATATCCGTTTAAAGCCGTTGGCCGTAGAATTGAGCGAAGTGGAGATATCTGCCGGGGTAAAAAACTCAGTTAGGCGTATAGATTACGATAAACCTTCTACATCGTTTAATAAGATGCTAAGTATTTTACCGGGTGTGACTACTATGAATATAGGCGGAGGTACTTCAAAACCTGTGATAAGAGGATTGAGTGGCAATAGGGTAACAGTAATAAACAGAGGTGTTGGTCAGCAGAATCAGCAATGGGGTGCCGACCATGGCATAGATATAAATCAATCGGATATATATAATACAACTATTTATAAGGGGCCAAACTCATTACTCTTAGGCTCGGGTACTACAACAGCAATCGAAATCCAGCCATATGGGTTTGAGAATGCCGATGTTTTCAAAGGTGAGGCTCAATTGTATGGGGCATCAAACAATGATTTGTATGGGGCGGGGCTTACTGCCCGGTGGCAGAAAGGTAACTGGTTTTTGCAGGGTGCTTATGATTATAAAGATTATGCTGATTATAGGCTGCCAGCCGAAAAAGCGGACTATGAGTCGCAGGAAATTGCTTTTCCGGACAAGCGTTTACCCAATTCTGCCGGAAAGGAATATTCACTTTCGGGAACGGTCGGTTTCAGAAAAAAGAATGTGACCACTTATGTGAATGTAAGTAACAACTACCAAAAGACCGGACTTTTTGAAGTGGAGGAAGATCATTCGGATCACGATCACGAAGAAGGAGATCATGATGACCACGACCATGATCACGATATGGATAATTCGCACCGGAATATCACATTGCCATATGCTACTGCAAATCATTTTGCGGTAACGAATAATACAGAGTGGAAAACATCGGCATTCCGCTTGTCTGTAAATACAGGATATCAGTATAATCATCGACGCGAGTACGAACATTTTCACGAACATTATGAAGGGCAGTCTGAGCCGGAGACAGACGATGACATTGCAGTAGATTTCAAATTGAGGACATATTCGTCAAATGCCCGTCTTTTCCTGGATGAAAAGGGGAATTGGACAAAAACAATCGGAGCGAGCATAGAATATCAGCAAAACAGGGTAGGGGGCTTTGAGTACTTCCTGCCGCGTTACAATCAGATATCAGGCGGATTATCTTTCATAAATACATTCCGCTTTACGAATGAATGGTTATTTTCGGCCGGAGCCAGATACGATTTCGGGAACATGGACGTCACGGGTTTTTATGATAATACTTTAGCTACCTACCTCCAAGAACAGGGATACGGAGAAGATATAGTGAAACAATATGCCCAACGGGCTTACGATGTAGACCGTAACTTCGGTAGCTGGTCGGCAAGTGCAGGGCTGGTATATACACCACATTCATACACCGGTTTTACATATAAAGCAAATGTATCTAAAACTTTCAGGTTTCCTTCGGCGAATGAGCTTGCTGCTAACGGTGTGCACCATGCCGCATTCCGTTACGAGATTGGTAATCCTGATCTAAAAGCAGAGAATGGTTATACACTGGATTTGGGCCTAAATTATAATAACAAGGCGGGCTTTTCTGTTGATTTTAGTCCGTTTGTAAATTATTACTCCAATTTTATTTTTTTACAGCCTGTGGAGGAAACACCCGTATCGCTTTATGATGATAAGCCTTATCAGTATTCTCAGGCAAAAGCAATATTCACAGGAGCAGAGTATAGGATCGCATGGTTATTATTGAGACAACTGGAATTGTCTTCTGCAGGCAGTTTTGTACTGAATAAAAATCTTGATGCCCATAATCCCCTGCCTTTCACTCCACCTTTGACGATGACTAATGAGATAAAATACTTAAAAGATACAGGTAAAAGGAAAGGGCTGACGTACTATCAGTTATCTGCCTCTCATCAATGGTATGCGAAACAAAGCCGGGTAGGCTTTGATGAAGCAAAAACAGAGGGTACCAGTTTGTTCCATGCCGGCGCGGGATTCGATTACCGCTTTACTTCTAAGTTTGCCGTTAATTTCAACCTGCAGGTTCAAAACATATTCAATACTCGCTATCTTAATCATATGAGCCTTTATCGTCGGTTGAATATACCCGAACCAGGTAGGAATATACAAGTCTTTCTGCGTATTCCTTTCAATGGCTGATAATACGGGATTGTCAATAATCTAAAAAAACGGTTAGCGGTGACCTGTAACTCGTAACTTTATCGTATTTTCGTAGTTACAAATTCACTTAGTAACTGTTTAAATTTAATTGGTATTCTTCTATGAGTTATTTTGAGACAGGTTTTTAGATTTTTGCTTGCAGGTTTAGCGGGCTAAACCAAAAGAAAAAAGTGAAAAAGATACTCAAAAGAACCATAAAGAGAATGTCAAAGAATGAAAATGGTTATATAAGAATAATTTCGGTAAAATTTAAATAGTTACTTAATATATAATGAGAAATTTTTGCTTGTTTCTGGTTTCGCTTATTCTGCTGACCGGCCTGTATTTTTCATCTTGTGCAAAGGTTGAGGATGATGAGACAGAGCCTCCTACAATATCAGATGTACGGATTAATAAGAATGATACGTTGATGTACGGTAATCTGGTCGTTAAGATAAATGATAGCCTGAATACTAATCCCAATAGAATAGATACGGTAATAACTAAAAAATGGATGTATATATATGCCCGGTTTACAGATAATGAGGGTTTATCTACCTTTAAAGTGGAAATAAATCCTGAATATAAAGATAAGAGAGGGCGCGAAAGTGTAAAAGACTCCATTATGCCGGTAATCAAACTGGGGCAAATGATATTTAATCAAAAAGATATAACAGTATATCGTAACAGGTTAGCTCAGATACCTGATACCATAACCCGAACCCGTAAAGATGGAGAAAAATTGGTAATGGACACGCTGGTTTTAACTCAAAAAATTTATGATATGAAAGTTGCGGTAATCGATAAAGCCGGAAATGGAGATTCTATTATAGATTACAAAGTTGTACTGATGAACCGGAAGACATTGTATGATGTAAGAGTAGGACAGAAATAACAATATATTAAATAATTGAAAGCATGGACCTTATTTGGATTCATGCTTTTTTTATGCATTTATGCTCGGTAACTTTATCTATAATCCGTACTTTTGCGGCGACAATTTATTTTATTAACAAATTCTAAAAAAATGAATCGAAAACATTTTAAGGAAAGACCGGTCTACCGTTTCAAACGCTTTGTGCGGAAGGCCTACAGTGCATTTAACAGTATGCACCGGATTGTGAACATCGGAGTAGTGAAAGGCTGTGCTATTTCATTTCTTTCTGTATCTACTATCACCGCGCAGACTACCACTGATGGTGAGCAGCAGCAAAAAGTATTGGAAAAGGAACTTGACGAAGTGATGGTCACGGCATCCCGGGTAGAGACTCCAATTAATCAGACTGCAAAACTTGTTACAGTAATCACCAAAGAACAAATTGAGCAGTCGCCCGTCCGCAGTATTCAGGATCTGTTAGTTTACGCCGCTAACATGGATGTAGTTCAAAGAGGCGGGCACGGTGTACAAGCCGACATTTCGATCCGTGGCGGATCATTCGATCAAAACGCAGTACTTCTCAACGGAGTAAACCTTTCAAACGCCCAGACAGGGCACTACAGTTTCGACATTCCCATCAACCTTTCCGACATCGAACGTATCGAGATCATTCATGGTCCGTCTGCTCTTATTTACGGCTCGAGTGCCTTTTCTGGCGGAATTAATATTATTACAAAAAAGAATACGGACTACAAGGCTTATGCCAGTGTAGAAGCGGGCATGCACAAACTTCGGGGGATGGAAGTGCGTGGTGCGGCAAAAACGGGTATAGCAACCAATAGTTTGTCGGTGGGCTATAATTCTTCGGACGGCTATATTGCGAATAGCGATTATGATATATACAATGTATTGTGGCAAACACGCTTTAGGCTGCAAAATGAATCTAAACTGGATCTGCAGCTGGGATATAATGATAAAAAATACGGAGCCAATACATTCTATTCACCGAAATTTCCAAATCAGTACGAACGCACCAGTACATATATGGGTTCGTTGAAAGGGGAGTTCGGCTCAGATTTTAAAATAGTTCCTATAATTTATTGGAACAGGCATCACGATCAATACGATCTGGTGAAAGATACCGATTACGGACGGAATTACCACCGCAGCGATACTTACGGAGCTAATCTTATTTTTTCGTACAGGTCGAAGTTTGGCAATACCAGCCTTGGAGGAGAAATACGCAAGGAAGATATTATGAGTACTAATTTAGGAATGCTTATGGTTGAGCCACACCGCAAGTACACGAAGTATGATGACCGGACTAATGCCAGTATATCACTTGAGCATACCTATAGTATAGAGCGGTTTGTGCTATCCGCAGGAGCGCTAATGAATCATAATACATTACAAGACAATCAATATAAGTTCTATCCCTCGGTAAGCGCTACTTATCGTCCTTCGGACAGGATAAATGTATCGTCGTCGTGGAGTAAGTCAACACGTGTGCCTACCTTTACCGATATGTATTATAAAGCACCTACGCATATCGGGCGGAATGATCTGAAACCGGAAAAATCGGAATCTTTCGAATTAGGCATAAAATATAATGACAATCACTTTAGTGCATACCTTACAGGCTTTATGCAATGGGGTAGAGATATCATTGACTGGGTGAAAGAGAACCCGACGGATGAAGCGTACACTGCATGGAATTTGAGTAAAATAGATACTAAAGGTGTGGAGATGGGTGCTAAATTCCGTATCGGAGATATACTTCCCGTATTGGGAGAAGAATCGTCTCTGGCGTTAGATTATACCCGTATGCATCAGGATGGAGACACCAAAGGCCTCATATCTATTTATTCACTGAACTATCTACGGGATAAGTTTACGGCAAAATTCAATCATCAGATATATAAAGGACTTTCGGCAGGCTGGTATTTTCGTTTCCAAAAGCGGATGGGTACTTATGAGAAATTTGAAAATCTGGTAAAAGTGGGCGATGAGCATTATCCTGCATTTTCGACTCTCGACCTGAAATTGAACTATGAATATAAAGATATGGTATTCAATCTGAATCTGAATAATCTTTATGATACACATTATTTCGATAGGGGAAATATACCTCAGGCTGGTTTCTGGCTAATGGGAGGTATCAGTTATACTTTCAGATAGTTCTCTGATAAAACTTCACTCCTCTCTGAAAAATATTTTATAGAGAGGGGTGAAGAATTCAGACGGTCTTGTACGCAAATATGAAATATGAAGAGATGTTATAATTGGATTTGCCATCTTATTTTTATATAAAAACAGGAAGGCTGTAAGAATATCGATTCTGTATTTTCGTTGAACATTCTGTGTCAGTAAATAATTAAAATGTCTGAATATGATATATGAAGGGCTTATTCTTATTGAGCAGAATGTAAAGGAAATCATAGAGTCGAATCTGGCAAGGACCGGCCTGTTATACAGGATTCATTCACGGATAAAAGAAAAGAATTCGATCGAAGAAAAAATCAGGCGCAAAGGCTATATGCACAATGGAAAATTAGTACAAGACGTTATAGGCCTGCGGGTGATGACATACTTCAATGAGGATATTGAGGTATTGGTCGATTATTTTTCTTCGTTGTTTGATGTTGTCGATTTACAATACGATAATCCGAAGGTCAATCAGTTCGATCCGGTCAGGATAAATGTAGTATGCAGAATGAGTGGCGAATTGCTCAATGAATTTAATGTATGGAAAAATATGTACAGCGATAGCTTCAGGTATATTGATTCTACTTTCGAAATTCAGGTGCGTACAACCTTGTCGGAAGGATGGCAGGAAATAGAGCATAATATGCGCTATAAATGCAAGAACGAGTGGGCTTCGCTGGAAGAGGAATCCAGAATGCTGAATGGAATATATGCTACCTTGCAGATAAGTGACAGAACATTATTTACACTATTCGAAGATATAACATATCAGCACTATAAAAGTAAAAACTGGACAGGTATGCTGAGAAATAAATTCAGGTTGAGATTTGAACTAGAGCCATTGTCGCCGGATATTGTTTCGGTTTTTGATAAGAATAAAATACTGGCGAAGCAATTTCTCAAAATTGAAAGAAATACAGTTATTTCAAATCTGGTGATCCATCAATTAAAAATGAATATTTCCTTTGATAATCTGGTTTTCCTTTGCAATTACCTGTATTTTGAAAATAAGGAATTGGGGGAGCTTACGCCCCCGGTACTTCAAATACATTTTAATGAAATTTTTAGATAGAAGATGAAAACTATATTATTAATTATTTTATCTCTATACCAACAGGATAGGGGTATTAATGATTTTAAACTCCGTGCAGGCGATCTGATTTTTCAGGAAGATTGTGCAAGCGGAACAGATAATACGATAAAAGCAGTTACTGCCGGTATTGGTGATTATCGGTTTACGCATGTAGGTATAGTTTATATTGACGATAATGACAGTGTTTATGTAATAGAAGCTACTCGTCCTAAAGTAGCAAAGACCCCTCTGGATGATTATCTGTATCCCGGGGGAAAAGGCGGTTATCCTAAATCGGTCGTAGGCCGGCTGAAGGAAGAATACATTCATTGTATCCCTGCAGCATTGAACGAGGGGTTAACCCTTGTCGGCAAAGATTATGATGATGGATTTATCTTGGGTAATGATAAATATTATTGTTCAGAGCTTATTTATGATATCCTTCTCAGGGCCAATAATCACATTCCTGTATTCCCGTTGAATACGATGACTTTCAAATCGCCAGATACAGATGAGATAACGGAGGGTTGGAAAGAATATTTCGGGAAGTATAATTTACCAATTCCCGAAGGCGAACCTGGCATTAATCCGGGAGCTATGTCACGCTCCGATGTGATCGATATCGTTCATTACTATTAAAAGAAAAAGGCTGGGACAGAAATTCTGTTCACAGCCTTTTTACAAACCTATATACATTTACTCTCCTATTTTTTTATAATATTTCGGCGTATATCCCGGGAAGAGTTCCGGATGGAATATATACGCCATATCTTTCAATATATAATCCGGATGAATCGGCAAATCTTCATAATAGCTTGAATATGCTGTATTGCATCCGTATATATTTTTTTCTTTAAATGCCTTGAAATGGGAATATGGCTTATATTCTTTTTCCAGGCTCTGGTATGTCATATCTTTAGGCCAGTTATATTTGATTATCCAGAAATCTGCTTCACCCGCCTTGTCTAACACCGATTCGAATGCCAGAGGCATATAAGTTGTTGAGTTATTATCAGACCAGCAATACGATGCTCCCGAATCGGATAGCATATTTGCCATAAAGCTTTTGCCTCCGGGCATATTCCATTTGTTCTGATAACGTATATCCGTAAATACGGAAGGACGGTTTGTAGTTCCGGCCAGAGCTTCTTTGACAGCATTATAATTCTTTTCGGTGAGGGCGAACAGCGAATCAGCCAATTGCTCTTTTCCGATAAATAAAGAATAGTAGCGTATCCATTCGGCGCGTCCAAGCGGATGCGATTCGGTATAATCGGTCGTTTCCAGAATAGGAATTCCTGTTTTTTCTATGCTACCGTATGTCCAGCCTTGTATAGGAGTGGCAAAGATAGCATCAGGGCTGAGCATGATCAATCTTTCGGTATCGGGTTTACTGGCCATTCCCAAATCGACGATTGCTCCGCTCTTTACACCGTCTTGTATATTAGATAGTTTGATATACTGAGGTTCACACACACCTTTTATCAGGTTCACTGCATCCAGTTCGTTCAGCGTAGAGCAATGGATGGTGGAATATGTTGCCACAGTTTCCAAAGGTGTTCTTACAAGTGTGCCTTTAGGAAGATTTGCGGGTAAATCTTTATTCTTTGCCACCAGCACATATGTTTGCAGCATGCGCGTGGTATCCCAGGGATCACGCACCGACACAGTAGTATATTCATCATACTTTTTTACCTGAAAGCCTTTGGCATAATAGACAGTATATTCCGTTTGCGGCTCCGTGTTATCCTGTCCGGCAGGCTTGCGATTATTGCAGCCTGCGAGGATGAGGATAATAGAAAAGAGTAGTGTGATATTTAAGAGTTTCATATATTATCTGATTATCCAGCTTGCAAAATATGCACCTGCCGGATTAAGACCTCCTGTGTCTAATTTTTTAACTAATTTACCATCAGAGGTGAAGATGTACATATCTCCATTATTAGTATAGTCCGATGTACCGATATATACATAGTTATTAACAGGGTCAGCATTGATAGAAAACGGCTTATTTACTGTTGTTCCGTCTGTTATAAATTTATCTGTCAGCATCTTCTCTGTCTTGGCATCAAAAACATGGTAGCTGACTACCTGATTCCAATTGGCATCGTATTGTGAATAAATGATATATAACTTATCGTTATTCATACTCATCCATGTTGCATTACCAACATTGGTTACTTTATGCGTGCTTGCATCAATTCTTTGCAGGGTATTAGGTATATCACCATAATTACCGTTAGAAATTACATATATATCCCCTTCGCTATCAACAGCCATTTTATCAGGATTGATGACTACCGGAATCTTTTCAGTCTCTCTGAATGTAGCAACATCTACAACCGAAACTGTTTTGTCGTATCCTAAAGGAGTATTATAATCTAAGCCACCTGAATTGGCGACATACAGTTTATTATTTGCTGCACGTACATATTCAGGATTACGTCCGACAGCTACTTGGCTTTCAATTTCCAGTTTAGTGGTGTCTATTTTTGCAAGATAGCCGTCATAGAGAGTTGCATATACTTTCCCTTCATATGAGGTTAGTCCGCGAGGTTGCTGTTTTTTGTCTCCTTTTACAGATTCGATAGCAGCCAGTTTCTTTCCTTGCTTATCCGTTACGTAGATAACTCCGGAGCCATAAACGGCGATATACATTTTAGATCCGTATACTACCATATCCTGGCCTGTATCTCCCAGACTTGTCCCGTTTGCGCTTTCGAATACTTTAGTTTTAAATTCTGTTGTAAGGAAATTGTAGAATGAGATATTTGAATTATTATTTCCCATCTTTCCACTGTTTAGAATATATACTCCCGAAACTTCGTAAGCATCTTTTACTTCAATTTTGGCAAAGTCTTCAACTTCTGTATTTTCTGCATCGGTAGCAACTACGATGAAGTATTTGCTCAAATCACGGCTTGCTATAGTATATTCTTCCATATCGGGATTTACTTCAGCCAGTTTATCTTTTTTGATAGTACCATCTTCGGAGGTATAAATTATCAGTTTTGAAAGATTAATGTATCCGGAAGCCTTGGTCCATGATAGCTTACCAGCTATTTTATCTTTTGTATAATCAGTATCCTCAAATGTCAGATCAGTGACAACGTTATTACCGGTTTCGTCCGTTATTTCCACCTTGGCAAAGGTAGAACCTTCTACATCTTTTTTATTTTTAGGAACGAGCAGGAGATATTTAGTATAATTTCTTGCTTCTACTGTATATTTCTCTTTGTCAATCGATACTTCATCTATTCTGGCTTCTTTTGTAGTGCCGTCATTTGAGGCATAAATGACAATGGACGAAAGTTCAGATGTATTGATTGGCTTTTTCCATGTTAATTCGCCACTAATTTCGCCACCTTTCAAATTTACGTCCAGAAAAGCTATATCCGTAGGTAGAGTTTCAACAGAATTAAAAAAATCATTGTCATCATCATCACTACATGATATAAAAGAAAATGTTAGTAGCGAGATTAAACAGAGAACATTGAATAATTTATTCATTTTCATAATAGATAATATTTTATTAAGTAAAAGAATGTATTTAATAATATGTTATTACAACTTAACAGTATGCTACTGTTCTATATAATTTAAAAACGATAATTAGCTGATAAAGTAAATGAACGTCCCGGCATAGGATAATACTTAATGATCTGATAGTTTTTATTAGATAAATTAATCAGATTGAGCTGCACTCGTAATTTACTTTTATTTATATCAAAAGACTTATTTAAAGAAATACTATGATTCGTATATGATTCTATCTCATTATCAGGTATATTCTGATCCAATGCATATCTCTTGCCCGATACGATTAAAGTATAAGCTATATTTATCCATGGGTTCTCCAGGCTTATAGCACCTGAACCATAGTGTCGCGGGGTATACGGTATCTGGTCTCTATAATTTTTACTTTCAGGGTCAGTAATGTCGATAACTTTCTGATAGCTGTAATTTCCGGTCAATTGGATAGATAACTTTTTGCAAAGCTCACTGTGCAGACGTGTATTAATATCTAATCCGGTCATGTCTACTTTTCCATAATTACGCATTTTGAAAATATTCATAGTCGGGAAGGGCACAATCTTATCGTCTACCTTGTTTTTATATCCGTCGGCAGATATACTTATAAAATCAACTTTGTCTGATATTTTTCCAACCCATGTCAAACCGGCATTGTATTGAGTAGCATATTCTGGTTTCAGATTGATATTCCCCATTCTGATATAATACATATCGTCGAATGTCGGCACTCTGAATATCTTTTTATAAGAAGCACGTAATCTTATGTTTGTCTTTAAGAAAGGCAAATATGAAAGACTGATAGATGGGGTTATCTTTTTCTTGTTGTCAGGTATTTCTCCCGACTTAGCATCCTCTTTTACATATGTAGCCAACAGGCTACCGGTAATAGTGATATGTTTATTATTATATTGTGCGGCTAATGCAGTCAGGGATGAATTTCGGGAGGGACTGTCTATATCAGTAAAATTACTGTTCAGACGGTTTTGAAATACATCTTCGAAGAGGCTTATAGAGATATCCTCTATAGGTTTATATAAAATCCCTGCAGAGGCATAGTATTCAAACTGGGTGATGCGGTCTTCTTGTTTGCTGCCTGATATATTGTTATTTAGAGCGAGGTATTTGTAATATGTACGGCTAAATCTTGCCTGTGCCTTTAGTTCCAGTTTATGTGAAAGCGTATTTTTGTAATAGGTCTGGGCAAAAATATCCTTATTCCATACTCGTTCATCATTATCGTCTTTGTAAAAAATTACCGATCCTGGCAGGCCTCTTTCCGAATCCAGATAATTCACCTTGAAATTTAAATTTCCACCTTTACCCAAATTGCCATATAAATTAAGCTCCGTACGCCAGATACTTACATCAGAATTTCTTCTTTTTCGTTCCTCGGTCTGTTCTGCATTTTTATATGTGAATTTATACCTGCCGTCTGCCCGTTCCCATCCGCTGTTAACGGAAATAGAAAATCGCCCGTTAATTTTACGGGCATAGTAAACCATTGGATTTAATAGTCCGAATGATCCCGTTTTGACCCCTGTGTTTAATGTATTCCGCTTAGTGTCGAAAGTAGGTTGTAATGTTGTTATCTGGAGTACTCCGGCGGAAGCATAAGACCTTGCGGATTGAAAAATATCATCGGATTGTCCTATCGATAAAGAAATCATAGAGACATTATCCAGAGAAAAACGGCTTATGTCTATTTGTCCGGATTGTACATTACTCATTGTTATTCCATCATAACTTACTGCTGTATGCTGTGCCCCCATACCTCTGATAGATACCGTTTTCATGCCACCGATACCTCCATAATCTTTTATGCTGACGCCCGAGAATCTGCGTACGGCATCCGATACAGATAATATGCCGATCCGTTCCATTTCAGCGTTGTCTATCACTTGCAGTGGTGTAGTCGAGCGGGCAGCCGACGGTTTTATAAGTGCAGATACTTCTACCTCCGATAGCTTTTGTGTTTCGATACTATCATTTGTTTGCGCCAGTAGAAATGTACCAGCGAAAGAACAAAAAAATAAAAAGGTAGAAAATAAAATTCTCATCTATGCAAAATATATCTTTTAGTATAATTGCAGCATCCGATAAGAACAAAGAAAAAGAAGGGTAGTTAAATTCTTTTACGCATGTTTCTTAAGCCTTATTCCTCGAAAGCTGTCGAAATATTACTTTGCAGGTCTTCTGACTTACTCTTGCTTATATCACCTTCCCATTTTGCAACAGTGGTATTTTGATATAAACATTCCCAGAGCTTACAGCAGCGGGTCTGTTCAGGATTTACACCTGATTCCCTTTTCATCCTTAATGGAACAAAGTAGTGCAAAGATACACAATATTATAGAAGATTTACTTTTTTGCGATAATTATTTGTGAGGAGTATTATAGAGCTTATCAGGAATAAGAGAGAATGTGATATAGAGGAAGAACTCATAAAAATCTCAAATATAAGAGAGGTTGCCTTTCTTATATTTGAGATGGAAGATTATTTTGAAAAAGCAAAACTAAAATTGAAATGTTTTTTTATCTATATTTCAACTTCTGTTTATTAGTCGGTCGGAATATCAATTCGCAGTGCATAAAAATAAGAATTACCTATCCATGTTTCGGATACAGTAGCCGAATTGCCTGCGTTACTGGTGCCAGCCTGTATAATATATTGAGTTTTCTCCTTTATGTTTACATAATGTAATATAAATGGAGTGGCATATGACTTTATACCCGTTCCGGCGGTCTTCTTCTCTGGATTGGCTCCGGCTCTGGATATGGTGGTGTAACTGCTTTGACTCGGTGTTTTTGAAGATAATAATATCCAATGATACATTCCTGTAAGTGAGGCATTCATGTTCGAATTGAATTTAGCAAATATCAGCCATTGTCCGGCAGGCAATTCAAGCATACCGTCAGATACTTGTACTGTGCTACTGGCAAAACCTTTGTTGTTGTTAATTGAAGTTGACTTTACAGTCCCTAAAGGCCTTAATGCGCCCCAGTATGCATCACCTTTATTATTGGCTGTAAGCAGATGTCCTTGATCCTGGGTACCATCTGTATACTGGAACGTTCCGGTCATTCTGGTCCTTCCGCTTTCATTCATACTGAATGTATTGTTATTAATAGATAAGATGGCCGGTCGCATATCTACATACTTTCCTTTTATACTTATAACCGTATCGTTAACCATAAATTCCCGGGCGACGCGTATGTCCACAATCTTATTGTTTACTACAACCATTGTATCATTGATAATAAATTTTGCAGCAGGATTATGCTGTATCTTCAATTCGTTGTTATTCATTTGTACAGTTGTGTTATCATCGAGCTTACCTCCTAGCCATAGCTCTTTGCCATTGGTATCTGTTAAGCCGTTTGCCCCTGATATCTTATTTGACAAAGCTACCCATCTGTTACCATCCCAGAATTCGATAATATTATTCGTTGAATTATAGATAACCAGCCCCGCAGACTCAGGATTACTCGTTAATGAGTGTGTTGTTATCATATTATTTTTATTGGTATCTGGTATTCTCGGTAGACGTATACCTCCTTTTTTACTTTCTACTTCTACAATACAGAATTTCTCGGGTTCTTTATCCGTCCCTATAACTATTTGTCCTTTGGTAGAACCTATGGCTAATATTGTAAAAATGGGAATAAGGATATATCTATGTTTCATAATGTAAATAGTTTTGTGTTTGTAAATTATATCAAAATACTATGGCTTATTTTTCAAAGATCATATATATTCATTTTATATATGTATATTCTTCTTTAAAAGATTTTATTTTCTATTATATATAATAAGGTGTTATTCGTCTTCATTATAATCTTCTATCATAATAGCAAAAAAATAAGGTTCTCCGAACTCTACCTTGGCTGCTCCGGTACCATCTTCTTCTACCAGCCATGTCTGATTGTTGGATGAACTGGCTACAACACAGATTTTTGTATTAGCAGATACATCGATCAGGTAAGTTAGTTCAGGTGACGATGTTGACGTTGCGTCTTCTACATCGGCGCCGATAGTTGCTGTCGGCACTGTTTGGCCCGGAATAAATATATGGGACCAGGTAAACATCTTCTGAGATGCATAGTTCGTCTTTGTTGCAAATTTAGAGAATATAAGCCATTTTCCCGGAGTGAGTGTCAGTGTGTCGGAAATGCATGGGCCACTTATATTTTGACTTGTATTTTGGACCCAGACAGTGCTTGTACCTGTTCCCGCCTTTTTAATTTTGCCTTTAAGATAAGTTTTACCCAATATCAGATCCGGTTTTAGCTTACCCCAAAAAGCAACACCGGATGCTTTGGAAATAAGTACCTTTCCGTTGATGTCGCTTTTGTTGTTATCATAATATAGCTGGCCATGTATATTTACACTGTCGTTTCGGACAAGCATACTATCATTTTTTACTTTTACTTTCAATTGATTTTCTATCGATACTTTGCTGCCTGTCTCCTTGACCTTTAGAGCTGATTTGTTTATTGTATATGAAGATGGTTTGGACCCGACAATCCTACCATTTACAACAAAAACCGTATCATTTACGGAGAATCCTCCGGGGTTACCCGCGCCGGTAGCAAATTCCAGATTTTTACTGTTCAGATTTACCATCGTGGCTTTCTCTAGGTTTCCGCCGAGTTTCACAATGTCTCCATCTTTATGAATTCCATTATATACTCGTATCGTATCTCCCAGCATCGACCATTTTAGGCCATCCCAATATTCAATGGCTTTGCTTGTCTCATTATATATTATCAGGCCGGCGCTAGTTCCATCTATAACAAGAGCGTCTCTCTGCCCTACCGATAATTGGGGTAAGCGCAGACCTCCATTGCTGCTGTTAAGTTGAAGAGATGAGAAATCTTCAGGCTTTGCTGTTGAACCAACGGTAACCTGTCCCTGGCATGTTATTGTTACAAAAAAGAGTGATAGTAAAAAAGATGTGTATATCTGTAGTTTCATAATGATAGTTTGTTTTAATCATTTAATCTTATTGCATAAAAGTACTGATCGCCTAACATTGAATGGGTTGAGTGCCATGTGTCAGGTTTCTTTGTTTTAAAATCTATACGATAAGAAGCCGCATTTGCCGCATCCAGAAAATAAACCATTTGAGGTACACTGTATGACCCGTAGTTTTCATTGCCGCCAGTAGTCTTTCGTTCCGGCAAGGTCATAGAAGAGTACAAAACTACATCTCCACCGGAATCTTCTCGGACCAAACGAAGAAAACTCATATAATTTGCGTTATCACCACTACTAGCATCCGTCCTCCTGTTGGAATATGCTGCAAAACGACCGAATATAAGCCATTTTCCTGCAGGTAAAATTTGGTTGTCGGTAATCTCAGTCCATGTGTCAACTGTAAACTTTGTGCCGGATGGGCCATTCGGGCTTCCGGATACCCTGTTTATAGTAAAAGGTTTATTTAAAACGGATGGCTCCATCTGCTCCCAATTGGCTTTCCCTGTATTATCTTTCGCCCTCAGTATTATATCTTTTCCGGCTACGGCTAAGTTTTCGTTACCGTCTTTATATTGTAAGTGCCCGTTTATTTTTGTTTGATCGTTTATTATATTCAATACACTGTTGTTTACATATAGTCCCGATTTCCCCGTATTTATGGATATTTCATTTCTGTTATCTACCGTTAATACGGTATCTATATAGAATCTGTCGATGTTGTTAGCTTTTACTCTTAGGCTATCTACAAAAAAAGCATCTGTGTTTATAGATAACGCTCCTTTTTCGGTTTTGAATGCCAGAGTGTGGCTTTGTTGGTTGATAAGGGTTTCTTCGATAAGAGTTCCGCCCAATCGGGCTTTTTGGGGATTGGCCGTATCTAAAAGATTTAATCCATTGGAAAATGAGAAAGAACCGGATAGTATACGCCATTCATTTCCATCCCAGAACTCGATCCTGTTATATGTGATGTTGTATATGGTAAGCCCTTTAGCTGCATCTTTCTTTTGAGAAGAAATGCTTATTGTTGTATTCGTTAAGTCGTCCCGTTCTGTTTGGGTTAGTCGTGATAGACGTAGTCCTTTGTCATCGTTGCCATCTATTCTCAATATTTCATATGGTTCAGGATATGTATTTGAACCAATTGTAACCTGAGCATGTGATTTTACACATAGAAGAGCAGAGGTGCATAGTAATATTAGTTTTGTTGTAAAATTTGTTTTCATCTGTCGTTTCTATTATTTGAAATTGTTGTTTCATCGATATTTGTGTGATAATATTGTTTTGAGTATGTAATGTGTGTTAAAAATCCGATGTACGATCTTGATAAAGCGATAAGGGGTATATAAATTACTTTCCCAAGCGATTTAATATAGGTTGAAGACAATAAGAATAAAGACAAAGACTTATCGAAGATTTTTCTTGAAAATCTATCTTGATCTTTGACCATGCATCGGATTTTAAATATATTGATGGTTACAGGTTGGCTGGTTCTCCTTTTTGCGACTAAAAAAGAAAATTTAGAAGTAAAATAAAATATAAAATGTTTGTTTTTATATGAGAAATAAGTTAGAATATGCGTATACATACACATGCTGGTGTTGTACGCGCATGATAATACCGCTTGCTTAAAATGGGAAACAAGAAATGTGAGTTTTTCTGTATTAAGGGTTAAGCCGGAAAGTTCTCTCTCTCTCTCTCTCTCTCTCTCTCTCTCTCTCTCTCTCTCTCTAGCAAAATAATACTAACTCCCAAATTTCCAGATGGAAAAAGAGAGCCCATAATTGTATTATTTGGCAGGAAAACATGCATTATTTTTTATTTATCTTAGTATAAATTGTCTTGTGTATCAATTGCAAAGTAAAAGATAAAAATTTGATTTAACAAATATATTTTAAGAATATTAAAAAAGGGGGAAAGCCTTTCCTGTGTTCTGTAGGGCTATATATAGTTCGTTTTTTCATATTTTGTAATAGACACATAGATTTAAACAATTATTTGTTTATGCAACTTTCCGCCTTTATACTGTATAGCTTTACACTCAAATGTTAATGTTAAATTAGATTGGTAATTCTATTAAGGAACCAGGTAAAAGATAAATATATGGAAGTCCTCATAATTCGTCATTTATAACTTATAACTCATAACTAAAATTTGTATATTTGCGCCTTATTGAAAATAAAATTTATATCAAAATAGCATTATGCCACATATTTCGCAACGAGGAATAGAAATGCCGAATTCTCCCATCAGGAAATTGGCTCCATTGTCCGACTCGGCTAAAGCCAGGGGTTTGAAAGTATATCATCTGAATATCGGACAGCCCGATCTGCCTACACCCGAAGAAGCGCTAGAGGCGATACGCAATATAGATCGTTCTATATTGGAGTATAGCCCCAGCGATGGATACCGCTCTTATCGTGAGAAACTGGTTGGTTATTATGCAAAGTATAATATTAATGTATCGGCTGATGATATAATTATTACTACCGGAGGCTCCGAAGCTGTGTTGTTTGCATTTCTGGCCTGTCTCAATCCGGGTGATGAAATAATAGTGCCGGAGCCTGCTTATGCCAACTATATGGCCTTTGCCGTATCGGCCGGAGCGATTATTCGCACAATATCCTCTTCTATCGAAGAAGGGTTTGCTTTACCTCCTGTTGAAAAGTTTGAAGAACTGATAAACGAGCGTACAAAAGGGATTATGATTTGTAATCCGAATAACCCGACGGGGTATTTATATTCCCGTGCCGAAATGAATCAGATAAAACATCTGGTACAGAAGCATGATCTTTATCTGTTTTCGGATGAGGTATACCGTGAGTTTATTTATACCAATTCACCATATATTTCGGCTTGTCACCTTGTCGGTATCGAGGATAATGTGGTACTGATAGACTCAGTCTCGAAGAGATATAGTGAGTGTGGTATCCGTATCGGTGCATTGATCACTAAAAATAAGGAATTGCGGAAGACTCTGATGAAATTCTGTCAGGCGCGCCTGAGTCCTCCGCTTATCGGACAGATTGCGGCAGAGGCTTCGCTGGACGCCAGCCCCGATTATCTCCGCGATACTTACGATGAATACGTGGAAAGACGCAAGTTTCTTATCGACCGCCTGAACCGTATACCGGGAGTATATTCACCAATTCCTATGGGAGCTTTCTATACGGTTGCACGCCTGCCTGTCGATGATGCCGATGAATTTTGCGCATGGTGTTTGTCTGATTTCGAATACGAAGGACAAACAGTGTTTATGGCTCCGGCTTCAGGGTTTTATACAACACCGGGATTGGGGAAAAATGAAGTCCGTATAGCCTATGTCCTTAATAAGGAAGATCTGGGAAATGCGCTTACGGTACTGGAAAAAGCATTGGAAACTTATAATGCGTTGAAAAAGAAATGAAAAGAAAACTTGTTTTTGCTACAAATAACGATCATAAACTTGAGGAAGTCAGAGAAGTAGTAAAAGATAAATTTGAAATACTCAGCCTTAAAGATATTGGTTGCCATGAAGATATAGCCGAACCGGGCGAAACGCTGGAAGAGAATGCTTTGATTAAAGCCCGCTATGTGAAGGAAAAATACGGTTATGATAGCTTTGGGGATGATACAGGGCTTGAAGTCGAAGCATTGAATGGTGCGCCGGGTGTCTATTCGGCCCGCTATGCGGGAGATGGACATGATGCCAAGGCTAATATGAAGAAGCTACTGGCAAATCTGGATGGTGTCACAAACCGTAAGGCCCGCTTCAGGTCTGTTATCGCATTGACTCTGGAAGGGAAGGAATATCTTTTTGAAGGGAAAATTGAAGGGGAAATAATTTCAGAAGAAAAAGGATCTGCAGGATTTGGGTATGATCCTATATTTATGCCAGAGGGATATGCGGAAACATTTGCTGAATTAGGAAGTAATGTTAAAAATAATATAAGCCACCGTGCACTGGCTGTGAAAGCTTTGTGTAGTTTTTTGGAAGGTATCTGATTTATAACTACAGTCTGCAAGGAAGGTTTTCCTTTGTTTATGTATATTGTTCTCATTAGAAATGAAAGCCATCATTTTTTTGATGACAGGACTAAATTGTGGTCTTCGAATTTTTAATGATTTAAAATAGCACATCAGATATTTATTTTGTACTTTTGCAGCGCGAAAGCGTAGCGTATATGAAAATCAACTTAATACTTATATAAATCATACATTTTAAAAAACAATGGCTTTAAAATTTATGACTGCTGAAGAGGCAGCCGCACTTATCAACAACAACGACAATGTGGGATTTAGCGGTTTTACGCATGCCGGATGTCCCAAAGTAGTACCCGGATTTATCGCAAAACGCGCCGAAGAAGAACATGCAAAGGGTAATCCTTTCAAGATAAATGTGTTCACTGGAGCATCCACAGGAGATAAGTTAGACGGGGTCTTAACCAGAGCGAAAGCTATTAACTTCCGGGCACCTTATCAAACAAACAAAAGTATGCGTGATGCTATCAACAACGGTGAAATCAAATATTGTGATTTACACCTTTCAACGATGGCACAGGATATCCGTTACGGATACTATGGCAAGATAGATTATGCTGTCATAGAAGCATGTGAAGTTACAGAGAATGGTGAAATAGTTCCTACATGCGGTGTTGGTATCTCTCCTACGGTAAGTCGTCTGGCAAAGAAAGTCATTGTAGAATTAAATGAATGGAATCCGAAGGCAATGCGAGGTATGCATGACATTCCTGAGCCTCAGGACCCGCCTACACGTGAAGATATTCCTGTATATGGAGTGCATGATCGCGTGGGTAAAGATCATATAAAAGTAGACCCTGATAAAATAATCGTTGTAAGAACCAACGAACCCAATGAAGGTAGCGGCTTTGCTCCGGTAGATGAGGTAACAGCTCAGATCGGAAAAAATGTTGCTGATTTCTTTATTAAAGAAATGGCGGAAGGGCGTATGCCAAAAACATTCTTACCCGTACAGTCAGGTGTAGGTAATATCGCCAATGCTGTGCTTGCAGCGATGGGCGAAAGTAAGGATATTCCTGATTTTGATGTTTACACAGAAGTAATTCAAGATGCTGTTATCGGCTTAATGGAATCCGGACGTGTTAAATTTGCAAGCGGCTGTTCTTTAACAGTAAGTAATCCTTGCATCGAGCATATATATCAGAATCTCGACTTCTTCAAAGAAAGGATCGTATTACGTCCTTCGGAATATTCAAACAACCCCGAAGTAGTTCGCCGCCTCGGTGTTATTGCTATCAATACAGCTATTGAAGCTGATATCTATGGTAACATTAACTCTACTCACGTGATGGGTACCAAGATGATGAATGGTATTGGAGGTTCGGGAGACTTTACTCGTAGTGCATATGTGTCTATATTTGTTACACCATCCGTAGCAAAAGACGGAAAGATAAGCTCTTTTGTGCCAATGGTTGCACATCAGGATCATAGCGAACACTCTGTAAAGGTAATCATCTCTGAATATGGTGTGGCCGATCTTCGAGGCAAATGTCCGGAAGAACGTGCGCAGGAAATCATCAACAAATGTGTACATCCGGATTATCGTCCTCTATTGCAGGAGTATATCAAGAATGCTCCAAAAGGACAAACTAAATTTGATATGTATAATGCCTTCGCATTTCACGAAGCATTCCAAGAAACAGGTAGTATGAAAAATGTTACTTGGAGAAAGCCTAAGAACGCTTAACACATATATATTAAACATTATAACTGAGAAAACCTTTCGATTATCAATCGAAAGGTTTTTCTTTGTATTAAATTTGAAATTTTCATAATGACTGTTCTCTACGAAGATAACCATATTATAATTGTCAATAAGACTGTATCGGAAATCGTACAGGGGGATAAGACGGGTGATAAGCCACTTTCGGAAATCGTGAAAGAATACCTGAAAGAAAAGTACAATAAGCCGGGAAATGTTTTTTGTGGTGTTACCCACCGCCTAGATCGTCCTACGAGCGGTATCGTGGTTTTTTCTAAAACAAGCAAGGCTTTACCCCGCCTGAATGACATGTTTAAGAATAAGGAAATAAGTAAAACATACTGGGCCGTTGTAAAAAATGCGCCCAAACAGCCGGAGGGGACATTGAAGCATTATCTGGTGCGGAATGAAAAACAAAATAAGTCGTACGCTTATGATGTGGAGAAACCCGATTCGAAGCTGGCTATATTGCATTATAAACTTATTGCCCGTTCTGATAAATACAGCTTACTCGAAATAGACCTGGAAACAGGCCGTCATCATCAGATACGTTGCCAGCTGGCAAAAATTGGCAGTCCGATAAAAGGGGATTTAAAGTATGGTGCGGAGCGTTCCAATCCCGATGGCGGTATCAGTTTACATGCACGTCGGATATCCTTTATTCATCCGGTGTCGAAAGAATTGATCGACGTTACTGCACCCGTGCCGGAGGATAATTTGTGGCGGGCTTTGGAGGCTATTGTGAAATAGAATATATTATCTTTGCTCAAATTTTAATTTTGTTATGACTATAATTGATCTAATATCATCAGCATTAAGTATTAAAGCTTCGCAAATAGAAAAAACAATCGGTTTACTGGATTCGGGTGCGACTATTCCTTTTATCAGTCGTTACCGAAAAGAAGTAACCGGAGGATTAGACGAGGTTCAGATAGGAGCTATCAAGGAGCAAAATGATAAACTCAATGAACTGGTTAAGCGTCGCGAGACAATCCTGAAATCGATAGAAGAGCAGGAGAAACTGACACCTGAATTGAAAACGCGTATCGAAAATTGCTGGAACAGCTCAGAACTCGAAGATATCTACCTTCCTTATAAACCTAAACGCCAGACCCGTGCCGAAATAGCTCGTAAAAAGGGGTTGGATCCGCTTGCAGAATTGATTATGGCGCAGCACCCGATGGATGTGGAAGGGAAAGCCCTCTCATTCGTAAAAGGCGATGTAAAAGATACGAAAGACGCTATTGCCGGGGCATGCGATATCATTGCCGAATGGATAAATGAAGATGAATATGCCCGTAATGCTATTCGTAATCTTTTTGAAAGGGAGGCTGTTATTACCGCTAAGGTAGTGAAGGGGAAAGAAGAGGAAGGTGACAAATACCGTGATTACTTCGATTTCTCCGAAAAATTGAGTAAGGCTTCATCCCACCGTATACTGGCAATACGTCGAGGGGAATCGGAAGGTTTTCTCCGTGTAAACATTGCGCCGGATGAAGACACAGCACTAGAAAGATTGGATAAGCGCTTTATTAAAGGAGATAATGACAATGAAGCTACTAACTATGTGGCGGATGCTATAGAAGACTCATATAAGCGATTGTTGAAACCATCTATAGAAACTGAATTTTCGGCCTTGTCGAAACAAAAGGCGGATGAGGAGGCCATACGTGTGTTTATTGAGAATCTGCGCCAACTTCTGCTAGCTCCACCATTGGGACAGAAGAGGGTATTGGGTATCGACCCCGGTTACCGTACAGGATGTAAACTTGTGTGTCTCGACGCGGAAGGAAACCTGTTGCATAATGAGACTATTTATCCTCATCCACCGCAAAATGAGACATCCAAAGCCGGAAATAAGGTGGTGAAAATGGTATCTACATACAATATAGATGCGATTGCTATCGGAAATGGTACTGCCAGCCGCGAAACAGAGCGTTTTATAACCAATCTTCGCTACGAGAAAGAGGTGAAAGTATTCGTTGTAAGTGAGAATGGGGCATCTATCTATTCTGCGTCGAAAACAGCAAGAGAGGAATTTCCTGATTATGATGTGACAGTCAGGGGAGCGGTATCTATTGGCCGTCGTCTGATGGATCCGTTGGCTGAGTTGGTGAAGATAGATCCGAAATCGATCGGGGTGGGGCAGTACCAGCATGATGTAGATCAGACAAAATTGAAAAATTCTCTTGATCTTACCGTCGAAAGTTGTGTGAATCTTGTTGGTGTAAATGTAAATACGGCAAGTAAGCACCTGCTAACTTATGTTTCGGGTCTTGGCCCTGTGCTGGCACAGAATATAGTTGATTATCGTGCGGCACACGGTGCTTTCAAATCTCGTAAAGAATTGATGAAAGTCGCTCGTATGGGCGAGAAGGCATTTGAGCAGTGTGCAGGATTCCTTCGCATTGCAGAGGCTGTGAATCCATTAGATAATTCTGCGGTACATCCAGAGAGTTATTATGTGGTAGAGAAGATGGCAAAAGATCTGAAGTGTACAGTTTCTGAACTGATTCAGAATAAGGAATTGAAAAAATCGCTCGATCTTAAAAAATATATTACAGATACGGTCGGCTTGCCTACCTTGAATGATATAATGGAAGAACTTGATAAACCCGGACGTGACCCACGTAAAGGTATTAAGATGTTTGAATTCGATCCTAATATCCGTACTATCGATGACTTGCGTGAAGGTATGATTCTTCCCGGAATCGTTACCAATATCACAAACTTTGGTTGTTTTGTGGATGTAGGTATCAAAGAAAACGGACTGGTGCATATTTCGGAAATAGCAGACCGTTTTGTATCCGATCCTACCGAAGTGGTATCATTGCATCAGCATGTGGAGGTCAAAGTATTGTCTGTCGATCTGGCACGTAAACGAGTGCAATTATCGATGAAGAAATAAAAAGAAGCGCAACTCATTGAGTTGCGCTTTCCCTTCTACTTCATATTATACTACATTTTCAATTTAAATACAATCGGCATTGTAAAGTAAACCGGAACGGCTACTCCGTTATTCTTACCCGGTATCCATCTTGGCATGCTTTTCAGAACTCTTATAGCTTCCTTGTCGCAAGTCGGACTGATTCCTTTCAGTAGTTGGATATCTGTGATTTCTCCGGTCTTGCTTACCACGAATCTTACAGTGACTTTTCCTTGTATTCCCATTTCCTGATCCACAGCCGGATATCTGATGTTATCATATATATATTTATACATATCTGCTTCTCCACCCGGAAATTGAGGCATGAACTGAGCACTTACGAATACTTCGGGTTCTTTAGGGGCAGCTCCACCTTTTCCGTCTCCGACAACATCGGTTTCAAATTCTTTGCGCACAGCATCCTTGTCGGTTGAGCCGTTTTCAACTTCGAAAGCCCCGATAGCTTTAGTGCTGGTTGTCAGATCGGTCATACTGGTCAGGGTTTCTTCCGTTGCCTGGCTGTCATCCACGATTTTAGGAGGAGCAAATTTCTGCATGGCTACAAATTTCGGAGGTTCCGGCATAGTCGGTTGGATAATTTCCGGTTTCGGGTCATCGAGCAATACATCTACCACAGTTACCACATCATCGTAGTTCCCTGCATAAGGTTTTGCAGTAGAAGCCTCGATAGAGCTGATAATGGCTGGCAAACAGGATGCTACGGCAGCAAATAATACCACTACGCCGAATGCGATCAGATGCCTCCTGGTAGAGGATTGGCGTAATTCAAATGCACCATATGATTTATTTTTACCTTCAAAAATAATATCACACCATTCTGCGGAATTTAAGTTAACTAAGTTTTTCATAACTGTAAGTTTTATATGTTATTAATTATTCCCCTTTTGTACCTAATAGATATCTAAAAGCCTTAAATTCCATAAAAGGGTATAAAAATTTTTGAAAATAATCCCGGAAAGATTATTTATTTCTTATATAGAGTGGTATAGCTGAAATTTGCATATATAATATATTGAAAACTTTATCTGTGTATGTAACTGATAACCTTTAGCTGTCAGCTTTTAATTCTATGAAATTTTGATAGGTTTCCTGATCTCCAAGGGGAAAGTAGACAAGATACGAGATACAGGTTATTAGCTGATGACTTTTAAGTGATAATTGGTATATGTGTTACCTTTGTTACTTTTTAATTACACTTAGTTAATAAATGTAAAAATATCATATGCGAGGCTAACTCTATGGTTTGATGCACAAAACCGATGACTCTTTTTACTATTTTTAGTCATTATTTTTTATTTATCCATTCTTAAAATGTTACATTTGTGGCTTTAATTAAAGGAGCGAAAAGTATATGTCCAATTCCGTAGTTATAATACCCACTTACAATGAGAAAGAGAATATAGAGGCTATAATCAGAGCTGTATTTGATCTGCCCCATATGTTTGATATTCTTGTTATAGATGATGCTTCACCAGACGGTACGGCAGATATTGTAAAAAAACTTCAATCCGAATTTCCGGAACGACTGAATGTAATACAACGGGCGGGCAAATTAGGGCTGGGTACAGCGTATATTGCAGGATTCCGCTGGACATTGGAACGTTCATATGAATATGTATTCGAAATGGATGCCGATTTTTCGCATAATCCGAACGATTTGTTACGCTTGTATGATGCGTGTGCTAACGAAGGTGCTGATTTGTCGGTAGGCTCACGTTACTATAGCGGGGTGAATGTTGTGAACTGGCCGATGGGACGGGTACTGATGTCTTATTTTGCGTCTAAGTATGTACGCTTTATTACGGGTATGAAAGTACATGATGCAACAGCGGGATTTGTTTGCTATAAGCGGAATGTATTGGAAACTATCGACTTGGATAATATACGTTTTAAGGGGTATGCATTTCAGGTAGAGATGAAGTATACAGCTTATTGTCTGGGATTTGATATAAAAGAAGTATCTATCGTATTTGTTAACCGGATGCTGGGAACTTCCAAAATGAATTCCGGTATTTTTGCGGAAGGAGTTTTCGGTGTATTGACTATGAGATTCAGGCAATTATTCGGAGGGATAAGGAAGAAGTGATAAATCTTGTGTATCTTTGCTCTCTAAGGTCTCGGACCTATTCATTACTTTTGTATCTGCAATGACAATCGTTAGTTCTGACTAATTGATTTTTGTATTAAATACTTTATTTTGCTTATTCGGTTTAAGGTGATATAAATGAAAATTATCTGCGTAGGACTTAATTATCAGACACATAATAAGGAGATGGGGCGTGCACTATCTGATAAAGATGATGATCCTGTTCTCTTTATGAAACCCGATACAGCCTTGCTGTCAGGCGATAAAAACCGTTTTTATATACCCGATTTTTCATCGGATATCCATTACGAAACCGAGTTGGTAGTCCGTATCGATAAAATGGGAAAGAATATTGCAGAACGTTTTGCGTATCGCTATTATAATGAAATAACACTAGGCATAGACTTTACGGCACGTGATATACAAGCCGGACTGAAACAAAGAAGTCAGCCTTGGGAAATATCGAAGGCTTTTGATAATTCCGCGGCAATAGGAAGTTTTGTCCCCAAAGAAAAATATGAGAAGAATATCCAGGAGCTCAACTTTATGCTTAAAATAGATGATAAAGTTGTTCAGTCTGCAAATACGAACGAAATGCTTCATTCGGTGGATAGGATTATCGCTTTTGCAAGCCGCTTCTTCACGTTAAAGACCGGTGACCTCATATTTACCGGTACACCCGCAGGAGTGGGAAAAGTTGAAATCGGGAATAATCTCAAAGGGATTCTGGAGGGAGATGAACTATTGGATCTGCATATTTGTTAGAATAGTATGTTAAAATTTGAAATAAAAATAATAAAATCGATAAAAGATAGTTATAACTATAACTGAAGAATGTACAAACTATAAACTTCCTTAACCAAATTAATTTAATTACGTAAAATAAATAGTGGAATAAATGAAGAATTTCTTAAAAAAAGTCTTGCTGGTAAATGCTTTTGCACTCACTACATTTAGCATGGTTGCTCAGGAAGATATCAATCCGATTTTGACTGCAATGCCGTCTTTATCTATCGCTCCTGACGCTCGTGGTGGTGGTATGGGAGATGCCGGAGTAGCTACTGCTCCCGATGTGTATTCACAACACTGGAATCCTGCAAAATATGCATTTTCACCGAGTAAGGCGGGATTTGGATTATCATATACACCCTGGTTGAGAAAAATCATAAATGATATAGCGCTGGTTTACGGTGTGGGATATTATAAACTGGGTAATGAAAATAATCAGGCATTGAGTGCCTCGGTGCGTTACTTTTCTGTAGGCAATGTCAATATCGCTAATGATGCAGGTTGGACAGGACAAACACTAAGCCCTCACGAACTGGCTATTGATTTAGGTTATTCGCGTAAATTGACGGAAACATTTTCCGGATCGGTAACAGTACGTTATATACGTGCCGATTATTCGGGTGCGGATGAAGAAACAACTCCGGGTAATGCATGGGCCGCAGATGTAGCAGGTTATAACGAATCGTATATAAATATAGGACAATCGGAAAGCCTACTTAGCTTCGGTTTTAATATATCCAATATCGGTACCAAGATAGCAACAACAGGTGGTGACAGAGATCAGTTTCTGCCCACAAACCTGCGTTTGGGAGCGTCTTTGATGTATCCTGTGAACGATGTAAGTACATTGTCTTTCAGTATGGATATTAATAAGTTGCTGGTGCCGACTCCTCCGGTACAAGAAGTAGACGAGAGTATCAACGACTATAGAAAACGTGTAGAAGACTATCAGAATATAAGTCCTATATCCGGTATTTTTAAATCGTTTGGAGATGCTCCGGGTGGATTTTCGGAAGAGATGAAAGAGATAATGTGGTCGTTGGGTGCTGAATATGACTATGATAATAAGTTCCGCCTTCGTACCGGTTATTTCCATGAAAACAAAATGAAAGGCAATCGTCAGTATTTGTCGTTCGGTGCAGGGTTCAAGCTGACTGCTTTCCAGTTGGATGTAGCTTATATGCTTGCTACGGCACAACAAAACCCGCTAGACCAGACACTTCGTTTCTCTTTGGCGTTCGATATCGATGGTATGAGAAACTTATTCAGATAAAACTTAATTAGCATATTAGTAAATTCGGAAATTAGCAAGTTGCACATAGTTATTGAATTTACTAATATGCTAATGTGCTAATTATCAAATTAAATAAAATGAAAATACGTGTAGGGTTTGGGTACGATGTGCATCGTTTGGCGGACAATCGTGAATTGTGGCTCGGAGGTGTGAAGATCGACCATACTCAGGGGCTTATGGGACACTCGGATGCGGATGTTCTGATACATGCGATTTGTGATGCTTTGTTGGGTGCGGCAAATCTGCGTGATATAGGTTTCCACTTTCCCGATACTGCCGGAGAATATAAAGATATAGACAGCAAAATATTACTGGCCAGAACATTGGAGGTTATCACGGAAAAAGGGTACAAGATCGGCAATATCGATGCCACGATCTGTGCCGAACGCCCTAAAATAAACCCGCATATACCTCAGATGCAAAAGATAATGGCAGAGATACTCGAAATCTCTGAAGAAGATATTTCTATTAAGGCTACCACATCCGAAAAAATGGGATTTGTAGGCCGTGAGGAAGGTTTTGCCGCATATGCCGTGGCTTTAATAGAAAAATAAGTGATAGTTAAACACAGTGTAAAATGAGTGTGAAACCTGTAATAGAGTTAACAGCTGACGGGTCTCACACTCTTTTTATGCCCGGACTGAACGAGCATTATCATTCGGTGAACGGGGCTATACAAGAATCTACGCATGTTTTTATAGAGACCGGATTAAAGCATTGCAGTAAAGATACGCTGCATGTATTCGAAGTCGGTTTCGGTACAGGGCTGAATGCTTTCCTTACATTACTCGAAAGTAGAAAGAGAGAGCGGGTTATCCATTATACAACTATAGAGGCCTATCCTTTGTCAGATAACATTATTAAAGATTTGAATTATCCTGAGAAATATTTATCTATAGAGCAGGATATGTATTATAAGTTGCATAGTGCCGAGTGGGAAAAAGAATCGGAGATAACCGATAATTTTTTTCTTACTAAAATAAAAGCGGACTTTACAAATTTCGATTTCTCGAAAATAAAAGAAAATGTAGATATTATCTACTTTGATGCCTTCGCCCCCGATAAACAGGCCGATATGTGGACACAGGACATCTTTGATAAATTGTATGCTATATCAGGCAACGGATGTATATTGGTTACCTATTGTGCCAAAGGGATAGTGCGCCGGATGATGCAGCAAGCCGGCTATATAACGGAACGGTTACCCGGGCCTCCGGGAAAACGGGAGATGTTGCGGGCAACGAAGAATAGTTAAGTGCTTCTATGATTTTTTACTTCTGATAAAAGTTATCTATATTTGCACTTCCAAAATTTAGAGTGAAAATTCAATGAAAATAGGTAATATAAATTTTTCTGAAAACCCGGTGTTCCTTGCTCCTATGGAGGATGTTACCGATATGGGTTTCAGATTGATGTGTAAACGTTTTGGCGCGGATATGGTATATACCGAATTTGTATCCAGCGACGCTCTTATACGTCATGTAAACAAAACACAGGCAAAACTGACCATCAGCGAAGAAGAACGCCCTGTGGCTATCCAGATATACGGGCGTGAAGTAGATGCAATGGTAGAGGCTGCAAAGATATGTGAAGAAGCCAATCCCGACATACTGGACATAAATTTCGGTTGTCCTGTGAAAAAAGTAGCGGGCAAAGGTGCCGGTTCGGGCATGATGCGGACACCCGAACTGATGGTAGAGATCACTGCTGCCGTTGTGAAAGCTGTGAATATTCCCGTGACAGTGAAAACCCGTCTGGGATGGGATAATGATTCGAAAATAATTGTAGAACTGGCCGAGCAATTACAGGATACAGGTATACAGGCTTTAACATTGCACGGGCGTACTCGTGCCCAGATGTATTCAGGAGAAGCTGATTGGTCGCTGATTGGAGCCGTAAAGAATAATCCACGCATGCATATCCCGATTATCGGTAATGGGGATGTGACTACTCCCGAAATCTGCAAACGGCGTTTTGACGAAACGGGTGTAGATGCTGTAATGATCGGGCGGGGGAGTATCGGTGGTCCCTGGATATTTGAAGAGGTGAAGCATTATCTGGCTACAGGAGAACTTATGCCAAAGAAGGCGTTTACATGGTATCTCGATGTTTTGAAAGATTTGGTACGGAAGAATATAGCCCATTCCGGCGAGAGAGGCGGGATCATACATAGCCGCCGTCATCTGGCGGGAAGCCCGGTATTTAAAGGTATTCCTGATTTTAAGAAGGTACGTGTGTCTATGCTTCGTACCGAATCTGTGGATGATTTATTTGCTATAATCGATAACCTACCGGAGCAATTTGGCTTAGTTACAAATTAGCATTGGACAATATGTTTTTAACCTTAGTCCTGAACTCCACCGGATATACGATTCTGGCAATATCAATATAAGATAGGTACCAACGGGCAAACCTGTCGAAAGAGAAGGTCATGAAATGTAACTCGACTTTTCCATTTACTTCTTTTTCGGTGATGAGTCCTTGATAATACCTGTTTTCATCGATAAGAAGCATATCTTTTTCGTTGACTTCAATGACGATTTTTTGCAGATGTTCGCGGTCTCCAAGTGTTTTAAGGAAAGAATCGAGCGGAGGATGATTCAATTCAAAGCCTTCATGGGTGTGAGTGATATTTTGAATCCGGCTGATGCGGAAAGTCCGGTAATCTTTTACCGTATCGCAGAATGCGATTAAGTACCAGTTAGACATGGAGAAGAATATGCCAATCGGGTCTACCGTCCTGTCAGTCGTTTCGTTTCTGTTGTAGGAATAGTAAGTTATCTGTACTTTCTTCCTTTTAGCTGCTCCATCTATTAGTTCGTGCAGGATGTTTTGAGTGCTGTCAGAGTCTTTAAGGTGATAATTCAATGTGCCGATTTTATTGTTGAAGTCCTCTATTGTCTTTATTTCCGCTAGCCGCATTACGGCTTTGATCTTTTCAATACCTGATTTGTAACTGGATTTAAAGCCCTTGTCCGTAAACTTGTCGATTAGTTTTTCGGCCGCAATAAATGAGAAGGCCTCTTCCTGGGTAAACATCAGAGGAGGGAGTTTAAAGCCTTCCACTAATGAATAGCCTGTGCGCGAGTCGCCTGTTAATGGAATTCCGGAATCTTCCAAAGCCCGTAAATCTCTGTAAACAGTACGGGAACTGATATTGAAACGGTCTGTGATTTGCTTTATCTTTACGATGGATGATGATTGAAGCATTATCAGAATTGCCGATAATCTGTCTATACGGTTCATTGGTTTCCTGTTTGAGATTACTTTGCAAAAATAAGATAAGATTGGCAGAACAACCAGTGTTTTCTACCAATCTTATTTAAGGATATGCCTTTAGGCCGAATAATCGTCGTCAGACATCATAATAAGCCATCGGACTCCATATTTGTCTATAATCTCGCCTATGGCTTCAGTAAAGAATGTCTTTTCCAGCGGGCTTACGATTGTGCCCTCTTTAGATAGCAGGTTGAACACTCGGTGTAAATCGTCCGGATTGTAGAAGGATAACACCAGCTTGTTGTTGTTTCCGCTTTCCACGATTTCTCCGGAGTTGGCATCTTCTCCGGCTAATTCGAAATGCTGCGTATTGAGCACCATGTGAGAGATTTTCTCTTTGTCGGTTTCGGCTGCCTGAAAGCTTCTGTCTTCCTTTTTGCGGAAAGTGAATACTATTTCGCCGTTCAGAGCCTCTTTATAGAGATTGAACGCTTCTTCACATGTTCCCGGATAAACCAGATGTACTTTTAATTTCATACTTTTTCGTTTTTAATTTATCTATACTGATATCGGGAGTAAAAGTAGGGGGTAATAGTGACAACCCTATGTCGCACTTTTTCAGAAAAATCAAAAAGTGTTGATTCTCTTACAATATCCCGCCGCCCTGTATTTTATACAAAACAAATTTCGTATTTTTGTACCTCTAAAAATTTAGAAGCAGATTATGGAACAAAAACTATCGGTTTACAACACGCTGACACGTACAAAAGAAGTATTCGAACCGCTGCATGCACCTCACGTAGGGATGTATGTGTGTGGTCCTACAGTATATAGCGACGCTCATCTGGGACATGCCCGTCATGGCGTTACATTCGATTTGCTATTCAGATATTTGCAGCATATCGGCTATAAGGTACGCTATGTGAGGAATATTACCGATGTGGGACATCTGGAAAATGAGGAAGGGAGCGGTGAAGACCGTATTGCAAAAAAGGCACGTCTGGAACAGTTGGAGCCGATGGAGGTAGTTCAATATTACAGCAACCGTTACCACAAGGTAATGAACGATCTGAATACATTGCCGCCATCTATAGAGCCTCATGCGTCAGGACACATCATAGAACAGATAGAATCCATAAAAGAAATATTGAAGAACGGTTACGCATACGATAGTAACGGCTCTGTTTACTTCGATGTAGAGAAATATAACAAGGATTACGATTACGGTATTCTATCTCATAGGAATATAGAAGAAATGCTGAATACAACCCGTGAACTTGACGGGCAGGACGAGAAACGCAGTAAAGTGGATTTTGCCCTGTGGAAGAAAGCAGCGCCGGAACATATTATGCGCTGGCCTTCTCCGTGGAGTGATGGTTTCCCGGGATGGCATCTTGAATGTTCAACTATGAGTATCAAATATCTGGGGAAGGAATTCGATATACACGGTGGCGGTCTCGATTTGATGTTTCCTCACCACGAATGTGAAATAGCCCAGAATACAGCGATGGAAAAGCATCAGGTGGTAAAATATTGGATGCATAATAATATGATAACCATTGCAGGACAGAAGATGGCACGCTCGTTAGGTAATTTTATTACGCTCGAGCAATTGTTTGCCGGTAGCCACGACCTGTTGGAAAAGGCATATAGCCCGATGACAGTACGGTTTTTTATCCTGCAGGCGCATTATCGCAGTACGGTAGACTTTAGTAATGAAGCATTGCAGGCCGCAGAGAAAAGCCTCGAACGTCTTTTGGATTCATATGGCAGGCTGGATAAAGTAGCTGTTTCGGATACATCTTCTGTGGATGTAAAAAGCATTCGTCAGAAATGTTATGATGCAATGAACGACGATATGAATTCAGCGGTAGTTATTGCTCACTTATGCGAAGCCAGTACGACAATAAACTCGGCCATAGCAGGGAATATAAAACTGACAAAAGAAGATATTGCCGAATTGAAGGATGTATTCGATATATTCCTGTTCTCTGTGTTGGGTATTCGCAATGAGGCATCTTCAGCAAATAATAACGAAGCATTTGGAAAAGCAGTGGACTTGCTGCTCGATATTCGTCAAAAAGCAAAAGAAAATAAGGATTGGGCAACATCCGACCAGATAAGAAATGAGTTGGCTAAGGCCGGATTTGAGATAAAAGACGGTAAAGACGGCGCGGAATGGAAACTGAAATGATATGAAAATCAGACTACCTCTCATATCCCTGATATCTGTCGTATTTGTTGCTTGCGGAAATAACAGCACAAGGAATGCGGGAGAAGTTTCCGAGCCAAAAACTAATTCGCCGGAAATTGCTATTGTAATGCATAGGGGGCTGTGTCTTGAAGAAAAGTTGGCCCCGGAAAATAGTTTGGATGCTTTGTCTTTTGCTGGGCGGGTAGGTGCCCGATATGTAGAGGTTGATGTATTTTTGACAAAAGACGATGAGATTATTCTATTTCATGATAATACAATAAATAGGCTATGTCGTAATAAAAATGATTATTCAGTAGTTAATGAAGAAGTAGAATGTAGGGATTTAACTTTGGCCGAATTAAGGAATAACTATGTTTTAGCGGCACAAGATCCTTCGATGCGGCGTCCGGTGCCTACCTTGCGGGAAGGTCTTTTGATTTGCAGGCAAGAGGGTATACATCCCTATATTGAACTTAAAGAGGGTATCTTTAAAGACAAAACAGTAAAAAAGGCATATGATCTGGCTGTACAAATATTAGGACGCGGTAATTTTAGTTTTACAAGTCCGGAAAAGTCTGTAGTAAAGTATTTAAGAGGACTCGATGCTCAACTTTCTTTGTATTGTGACCATTTGGAAGATATTGATTTCTTTCGGGAATATAATGTCAATTATTATCCCCATTTCCTGGCTATTAAGCAGGAATGCCTTGATGCTGTGCATAAGGCGGGATTATCTGCTACTACCTGGACTATATGGAATTCTTGTTTCGACTCTATATCAACCAAAGGATTTGATGCGATACTTGTTGAGGATGTTGCTCCTAACTTTGATCCCGGATATGCGATATTCAGGGATAATACAAATGGAAAATTTGAAAATTATGAAGTCGGGGGTATCATAAATGATGGTATTGTGTCATTGAGAAATGGACAGGAAATGAAATTGAAAGAAGTGGTTCCGGATACTCTATATTTGGGGGCTCTTTACTTTACAATCGAAGCAAAAGGTAAATTTGAGATAGAAACAGACCGGTTTAAAACAGACCGGGATAATAAAAGTGATGATTTTCATATATATAAGTTTCAATACATATTTCATAAAGATAAACCATTGTTTAAGATTAAAGCATTGGATAATAATCTGGAGATTAAGTCTGTTGGGCTGGCAATCTGTGAATACTAAATCTTTATGAACTATCTTGTGTCCTATCCTGTTCATAAGAAACACACATAATTAATATTGCAATATGATTATAACAATGTCTCCGGCGAAACTGCAGGACTTTGAATCCCCGGTTCCGGTAAGAGAAGCGACTATACCGCTTTATGCCAAAGAGGCGAAAGAATTGTATAAGTCAATGGAAGGTATATCCGCGCAGGAGATAGCTTCATTGATGAGTATCAATCCTCAACTGGCGCATAATGTATATCAGTATATTCATGCATACCCTCTGGCTAAGACACCACAAAGGCAGGCTGCATTTGCATACAATGGGATCGCTTATCAAGGGCTGGATGCAGAAACTTTTTCAGATAAGGATTTTGATTTTGCACAGAAGCATTTGATACATATATCCGGTTTGTACGGGGTTCTTCGTCCGCTCGATTTGATAAAACCGTACCGTTTAGAAATGCAAATTCCGCTGGCAAACAATAGGGGAAAAGACTTATACGCTTTCTGGTCGGAAACTATCAGCAAATATCTGGCAAAGCAGATGAAGGCAGATGACAATGTATGGATCAATCTGGCTTCGAAAGAATATGCAAAAGCAGTAAACCGTAAGCTTTTACCCAAAGGACATAAGGTAATAACTCCTATTTTTAAGCAACAGACGGATAAAGGTTATAAGCAGATTGTGGTATATGCAAAGAAAGCACGGGGGATGATGACCCGCTTTATTATTCAGCATCAGATTAAAGATGTAGAATATCTGAAGGGATTCGATACCGAAGGATATGTTTTTGCCCCACAATTGTCGGATGACAAGGAATGGGTATTTGTAAGGTAAATGCATTCCGAAATTTCAAGGTGGTAAGAATTAGAAAGAATATTGAAATCTTTAAATTTTTAAATCTTGAAACTTCTTGTTAACTTTGCGTTGCGAGAAAAATCACAAATTTAAATAGTAAATAAAGATGAAAAAAGTAGTATTGATTCGCCACGGGGAAAGCGTTTGGAACAAAGAAAACCGCTTTACGGGATGGACTAACGTAGACTTGTCGGAACAAGGAGTGCAGGAAGCAACTAAAGCCGGACAATTATTGAAGAAAGAAGGTTTTCAGTTTACCCTGGCCTATACTTCATATCTGAAAAGAGCCGTTAAGACATTGAACAACATTCTTGACCAAATGGATCTGGACTGGATTCCTGTTGAAAAAACATGGCGTTTGAATGAGAAACATTACGGTATGCTTCAAGGCCTGAACAAAGCTGAGACTGCTGAAAAATATGGTGATGAGCAAGTACTGGTTTGGAGACGCAGCTATGACGTTCCGCCTGCTCCACTGGAATCGACAGACCCGCGCTCAGCTTCACAAGACCCACGTTATGCAAGCGTACCTAAAGCATATATTCCTGAAACAGAAGCATTGAAAGAAACAGTAGAGCGTATTCTTCCTTATTGGCTGGAAGTTATCTATCCTTCATTGATGTGTCATGATGAAATTATCGTTGCCGCTCACGGAAACAGCCTTCGTGGTATTATCAAATATCTGAAAGGCATATCTGATGAAGATATCGTAAGCTTGAACCTGCCTACAGCAGTTCCTTACGTTTTCGAATTCGATGATGATCTGAATCTTGTAAAAGATTATTTCCTTGGCGATCCAGAAGAAATCAAAAAGCTGATGGATGCAGTTGCCAATCAGGGAAAGAAGAAGTGAATATTAAGGATTTACATATCAAGGGCATATATTCTCAAAAATATATGCTCTTTCTTTTTGAGTAAGTTAGGATAATAAAAAGAAAACCACTATCTTTGCCCCGCTTTTATAAGCCCGTACGTGTGATGGGAATGAGGAAGCAAATCCTTGATTTGAGTAACACATTTTAAAATTAAAAGATGAAAACATTTGAACTAAAAGGCGAAGCCAGAACAGACATTGGCAAAAAAGCAACTAAAGCTTTTCGTAAAGAAGACAAAATTCCTGCAGTTATCTATGGTGGAGAAAAAGCTGACAAAGCTATACATTTCATTGTGACAAACAGCGAAGTACGTAAATTGATCTATACTCCGGAAATTTTCCTTGTAGACCTTACAGTAGGAAAAGACAATTATAAAGCCATATTGAAAGATGTTCAGGTACACCCTGTTACAGATGAGATTCTGCATCTTGATTTCCTTCATGTATTTGAAAACAAGCCGATCGTAATTGATGTACCGGTAGTACTTGACGGACTGGCAGAAGGTGTTAAGGCAGGGGGTAAATTATCTCTTGACTTGCGTAAACTGAAAGTAAGAGCTCTTTACGATAAAGTACCGGAAAAAGTGCATGTTGATGTTTCGGGCCTTGCATTAGGTAAATCTATTCAGGTTGGAGAACTTCATTTCGAAGGACTTGAATTGCTGAATGCCAAAAATGGCGTTGTTTGCCGTGTTCAGTTGACTCGTGCAGCCAGAGGTCTTGCGGCTAAAAACGGCTAATAGCGGATAACTATAGAAAGATAACGAATGAAATATTTGATTGTCGGACTGGGTAATATTGGTCGAGAATACGAATATACCCGCCACAACATAGGATTCAGAGTATTGGACGCTTTAGCTAAAGCGTCCAATATTGTTTTTGCAGACAGGCGTTACGGCTTTGTGGCGGAGATGAAAGTGAAAGGACGTACACTTATCCTGCTAAAACCATCGACATACATGAACCTCAGTGGTAATGCCGTGCGCTATTGGATGAATCAGGAAAAAGTTCCTATCGAAAACGTATTGGTCGTAGTAGATGATCTGGCCCTGCCGTTCGGTTCTTTACGTCTCAAAGGAAAAGGCAGTGATGCCGGACATAATGGATTGAAGCATATACAGTCAATCTTGAGTACACAGGAATATGCTCGTTTACGTTTTGGTATTGGGAACGATTTTCCGAGAGGAGGACAAGTTGATTATGTCCTGGAAGGATTCTCTGACGAAGAGGAGAAAGAGCTTCCGGCTAAACTGGAAACTTGCGGAGAAATAATAAAGAGTTTTTGTCTGGCAGGGATACAAAACACAATGAATCAGTATAACAACAAATAAGATATGGCTAAAGAAGTAAAGAACGAAGTACGGATCGATAAATGGCTTTGGGCTGTGCGTCTGTTCAAAACGCGCTCTATTGCCATAGAGGCCTGCAAAAAAGGGCGTATAACAATAAAGGGTATAACAATAAAGCCATCACGAATGATAAAAGTCGGAGATGTGATAGAGGTTCGCCGTCCGCCTGTGACATATTCGTTCGAAGTATTGGCTCTTTCTGAAAACAGGATGGGAGCAAAGCTCGTTCCTGAATTTATGCGTGATGTAACTCTTCCTTCACAACTGGAAATATTGGAGATGTCCAAGATGACCGGATTTGTAGATCGAGCCCGTGGAACGGGGCGTCCTACAAAAAAAGATCGCCGCGAGTTGGAGCAGTTTACGGACGATTATTCTTTCTTCGATGATTGGGATCTGGAGGAAGAAAACTGACCTTGTACCTGCACATATAACAAGCATGCTATCCCGGGGGGCAGCATGCTTTTTTTTGATAACTTTCCGTCAAAACACATTGCAATTCTATTTTATTCTATATCTTTGTTTTCGTATTGGTGTTACAAGTCCGCATTTGCCGGATAGTAATGAAAAGGGAATCAGGTGTAAATCCTGAACAGTCGCGCTGCTGTAAGCTCTTATCAGTGAACAGTTAACAATAATCGGTTAACAGTATTGCTGAAAAAGTCTTTAAACAATACCCAATACCACTATTCATTATTGAATGGGAAGGATGTTTAAAGATAGAGTAAGTCAGAAGACCTGCCAAAGCATATATTTTCATCTTTCGCGGAAAAAGATAGGAAACAAGAGATTTATCTCACTATTTTAAGTATTTGTATTTCAAGAAATGATTGTGTTTAAATCAATCTTATGTCCATCGTATCTGTATGGCAACATAAGTTTATGTTATAGGCACTTTCTGATCTGGTTATCATTATATTACACATTTTTAAAAAATAAACACAATGAAAAAGATATGTAAAAGATGTTCGGCATCATTCAGTTGCAGGGAGGACAGGATAGAGCTATGTAGTTGCCGTAAAGTAAGTCTTGTTATAGGAGTTCGTGATTATATAAAAGATAATTACCGCGACTGCTTGTGTCCTAAATGTTTACAAGAAACCAACAGCTCCTTCTATGCATTCGATGTAAATCCTAAATTTTTGACTAAGAACAAAAATGAATGATTTATAAAGAACTATATTACAGTAAAATAGCAAAAACTTGTTTTAATTTTACAATTTATTATAAATTTAGTCATTAATTCGTTTAATTGTATAGGTAAGTTTCCTTAAATTTGAAGCTAGAAAGCATCTCAATCCTGATTATGATCAGGTTGGAGTAATCGGTTTATGATCTTCTGTTCGCTTTAGTCACGTAACAGAAGATTATAAGCTGAAAATTGTGCGGATAATCAAAAATTATAAATAATAAACAATATCAGACATGCTACAAGAATTCACTCTAGGCGAAGGTAAAGCAATAATCAACTTCACTCTGAAATTTTGCGACACGCGACAGAAAATACTTAACAGTTATGGATTCCATAGAGTTATAGAAGTCTTTATTCAGAAACTGAAGAAAGAAGAAGTTATTATTTACGAATACTATATCAAAGAATTTAAAACTGATGAGGAGTTTGAAAAAACGCTGATAGAGGCGTTTAAATTGCTTACAGTCTGCAATACAGATGAAGTGCAGAATGTGCATGGTAAATATGCTATCTTCTTCAATGATAAAGACTTGTTTATTGAACTGATAGAATTGCTATATAGCTTTTGGCGCAGGCTTGAACGATACACTATCGTTCACAACAGCTCGATAGGCAGTGGATTGCAGAGCGTTCGCTTTATGCAGGCCAATGAACTATTCAATGAGCTTATTCTCTCCATATACCGTCGTATCGAAGAAACCGTGATCGGCTATCAATATCGTGTATACCGTCAGCTGACAGCAGGCGCAAATGCAGCCCTTACACTGAGCGATATCAACTGGAACTGTCCTGTAGAATACAATGGATTGGCTCCTATACCGTTCATTACGGCAGTGATGTTTAATCCGCCATTTATTTCATATACAAAGAGAAATACACGTGACGGTATTTTCCAGGAACATAACATAAATCCGATTGAGAATATTGTTCTCAACGAAGACGACTGGTTCCTGTTTCCTGCTAAAGTAGGGAATATGCTCACATTTGTCTATTTCCATAAAGATTTCATGGTTCATGGATTTGCACTGGCAAACCTCTTCGAACTAGCTAAAGAGAGCGAATATATCGGTAAAAAACCGGACATTATCTATGTTTTCGGCTATCCTGACGGACATGAAGAAAAACGTACATTCTACTATAAAGATAAAAAGAACGACATCCTTATCGGTTATGCGAACCATTGTGATGATATAGACTATTTCGGATACATGAAGAAGATGTTACTTACACTTCACAATGTGAAGCAAATGGAAAAGAACCGTTTGCCGATACATGGTGCGATGGTAAATATCGCGCTGAAAAACGGAAAAGAGTCGAATATTATTATTATGGGAGACAGTGGTGCCGGAAAATCAGAAAGCCTCGAGGCCTTCCGTACACTGAACGAGAAATATATCCGTCATATGCGTATCATATTCGATGACATGGGATATCTGAAAAAAGAAGCAGATGGCACTATAAAAGGTTATGGAACAGAGATCGGAGCATTTGTCCGTATCGATGACCTCGATCCTATGTATGCTTTTGAGCAATTAGAAAGAGGAATTTATACCAATCCAGATAAGGTTAATGCCCGTATAACGATACCTGCTGCCACTTATGATGTTATTATGAAAGGATACAAAGTCGATTATTTCCTTTATGCGAATAACTATACAGAGTCGGATACGAAGATTCAATTCTTTACTGACCTGGATGAAGCAATCAAAGTATTCGAAGCCGGAGCCCGTAAAGCAAAAGGTACTACCACCGAAAAAGGTTTGGTGACATCTTATTTTGCCAATCCGTTCGGACCTGTTCAGGAACAGAAACTTGCCGGTAAGCTTATCAAAGAGTACTTTACCGATATGGATAAAAACGGAGTTAAGATAGGTGAGATTTATACTTCACTAGCCATAGAAGGTCAAAGTAAAGACGGACCTCGCGAAGCTGCAGAGGAGTTGTTCACACTGATTAATGAATAAGATATTCTTATCCCTTTCCCTTCAACAGGGAAAGGGGTATCTTTAATATTCTTTAATACTACATTTTGCCCAAAAATTAGACTGTATGTAAAACATTAGAGATATTCTGATGTTTATAGATAAACACTAAATGGATACTAAAGGTCGCAGACCTTTTTTCTTACTGTTTTAGGTATATGGCAACGAATCATTGTTATATCTTAATCCAGAATATTAAATACTTCATTTACATAATAAATAGTAGACTATGAGTAATTTGCAGCAATCTTTGATGCATAACAATATCAAACTGCTTGGTGATATGCTGGGTAAGACAATCGGCGAAGCTAAGGGAAAGGATATGGTCGATCTGATAGAAACAGTTCGCAGACTATCCAAAGCCTCGCATTCGGGAGATATTGAAGCACATAAATCGCTGGTGAAGACACTACAGAATCTGAAAGATGAGGAGTTTCTTCCCGTGGCACGTTCGTTTAATCAGTTCCTGAATTTAACGAATACGGCTGAGCAGTATAATAGTGTATCGCCCCATGCTCAGGGGGCCGAAAATCCGGTTAATTTTCCAGATATATATAAAAAACTGAAAGATGCGAATCTTAGTGATGAAGCGATAATAAAAGCAATAGAGAATATCTCTATTGATCTGGTATTAACTGCACATCCTACAGAGATAAACAGGCGTTCGCTTATCAATAACCTGAATCAGGTAGATCACTGTCTTGCATTGCTCGACCATGATGATTTGGCTAATTACCAAAAGGTGCAGATTTTGCGTAGGTTGAAACAACTTATCGCCCAATATTGGTATACAGACGAAATTCGTCAAAAGCGCCCAACCCCCAACGAGGAGGCCAAATGGGGATATGAAGTTGTGGAAAACAGCCTGTGGAAAGCTGTTCCTGCATATATCCGTGAACTGGACGAACAGATAAAGAATACAATACCGTACCGGCTACCGGTTGATGCCCGTCCGATACACTTCTCATCGTGGATGGGAGGCGACCGCGATGGTAATCCGAATGTGACGGCAAAAATAACTCACGAAGTATTGTTGGACAGCCGCAAAAGAGCAGCAAAACTGTTTCTTGAAGATGTTGAAGTTCTGGTAAAAGAACTTTCAATGGCTACATGCACTACTGAATTCAGAGATTATATCAAAGATTATGAAATTCAGGAGCCATACCGTGAATTAATGAAAAGATTGCGTACCAGACTAAAAAATACTGTCGCTTATCTGGATGCGCGTATCGAAGGTAAGAATCCTGAACGCACAGAGGATATACTTATTCATAACGAACAATTATGGGAACCGCTTTATGAGTGCTACAAATCACTCGTAGCCTGTAAAATGGAAATAATAGCCGACGATAAACTGCTCGATACTATGCGGCGTGTACGTTGTTTTGGCTTAACATTGACTCAACTGGATATTCGTCAGGAGAGTACAATACATACAGAAGCCTTGTCTGAAATAACGCGCTACCTTGGATTGGGAGACTACGAGACTTGGTCGGAGGAAGACAAACAGGCATTCCTTATAAAAGAACTTAATTCGAGACGTCCGCTCATCCCTCGTAACTGGGAACCTAGTCCTCAGACGAAGGAAGTTCTTGAAACCTGTAGGGTAATAGCGGAAAGCCCGGTTGGCTCTATCCCTACCTATGTCATCTCAATGACAAGAACACCATCAGATATTCTGGCTGTGTATTTGTTGCTCAAGGAAGCGGATTGTCCGTTTACTTTACCTGTGACTCCATTGTTTGAAACGCTGAATGACTTGAATAATGCCAATGGAATTATGCAACAATTGTTTGCTATCAATTGGTATAAAGGTATTATCAAGAATAAACAAATGATCATGATCGGTTATTCCGACTCAGCTAAAGATGCAGGTTCACTTGCAGCCGGGTGGGCGCAATACCGTGCACAGGAAGCTTTGATCAAAACCTGTCAGGATGCAGGAATAGCTCTTACATTATTTCATGGTCGTGGCGGTACGGTCGGCCGTGGCGGAGGCCCTGCTAAGGTTGCTCTTTTCTCACAGCCTCCCGGCTCGTTGAAAGACGGACTCCGTGTGACGGAGCAAGGCGAGATGATCCGTTTTAAATTGGGTTTACCTGATCTGGCTATCAAGACACTATCGCTATATACCGATGCTATACTGGAGGCTAACCTTCTTCCTCCTCCCGCCCCTAAACAGGAGTGGAGAGACCTGATGGATGAACTTTCCGATATTTCATGCAATAGTTATCAGGGGCTGGTTCGCAGAGAGCCTGATTTTATCCCGTATTTCTATCAGGCTACACCTGAGGCGGAATTGGCTCGCTTGCCACTGGGGTCACGCCCGGCAAAACGCCGTCCGAATGGGGGAGTGGAAAGTCTTCGTGCAATTCCATGGATTTTCGGATGGACTCAAAACCGCCTGATGCTTCCGGCGTGGCTGGGTGCAGGGGAAGCCTTGCAGCAGGTGATAGACAATGGTAAAATGGATACGCTGAAAGCGATGTATAAAGACTGGCCGTTCTTTGGAACCCGTATCAGTATGCTTGAAATGGTATTTGCCAAAGCCGACTTGCGTATGTCGCAGTATTATGATGAAAGGCTTGTGGAGGATAAGTTACAGATACTGGGAAAAAAACTGAGAAGTCAACTCGAAAGCGATATGAATACAATATTGAGGATATCTCAGGATGACCATTTGATGGAGAGCCTGCCCGATGTTGCGGAAAATATCGCAATGCGCAATATTTATACAAATCCGCTGAATCTTCTTCAGGTGGAATTGTTGCACCGGACGAGAAAAGACGAGGAGCATTCGTCGGAACTGGAATTGGCTCTGATGATTACAATCTCGGGTATCGCTGCCGGTATGCGTAATACAGGATGATAATAACCAGTGATAATAAATAATCTGAATACTCATAAAAGTCAAAAATGTTGTTATTCGTAGTAAATTCTTAATCTATGTTTAAGACTTTGATTTTTATGAGTTTTTGTTTAAATTCGTATGAAGATTAAATCACGATATGCAATATAAAATCACGGCACCAAATGCCTTAAATTCGATCATACCGCTTCCTGCTTCGAAAAGCATCAGTAACAGGGCTCTTATATTAAATGCGTTGAGCCTAAGTGCCTCGGAAATAGCCAATCTTTCAGATTGCGATGATACCAATGTGATGGTCGAGGCTTTCACCTCGGGTAGTAACCTGATAGATGTGAAAGCGGCCGGAACCTCTATGCGCTTTCTGACAGCCTTCCTTGCTATTACTCCCGGTGAATGGATTATAACGGGAACAGAACGCATGAAAGAACGCCCGATCCATCTTTTGGTAGACGCCTTAGTCTCTTTAGGTGCCCGCATCCAATATATAGGGAATGTGGGATATCCGCCACTGAAGATTAAGGGTACAGCACTGGATGGAGGTGAAATCTACTTGTCCGGGGATGTTAGTTCCCAATTTATATCTGCTTTGCTAATGATAGCTCCTTCCATGAGTAAGGGGTTGACAATACATCTGGAAGGGAATATTATATCTGTACCATATATTAAACTGACATTGGGTATGATGGCCCAGTTTGGAGTTAAGACTCATTGGGACGGGCGAACAATTAAGATACATCCCGAAGAATATCGTACAACGAACTATATTGTAGAATCGGACTGGTCTGCAGCTTCATACTGGTATGAAATAGCTGCACTTGTCGACGATGCTCATATCGAGTTGAAGGGCCTGTTTAAAAACAGTATGCAGGGGGACTCTAAAGTTGCCGAGTTGTTTCTTGACTTGGGTGTAGCTACCGAATATACCAAAGATGGTGTGATACTGACCAAGACCGGAAAGGTAACAAAAAAGATGTTCCATAATTTTGTTAATGAACCGGATCTGGCCCAGACTTTTGCCGTTACATGCTGTATGATGGGTATTCCATTTATGTTCACAGGCTTACAGACACTCAAGATAAAGGAGACAGACCGGATAGAGGCATTGAAAAATGAAATGAAGAAGTTAGGCTATCTTTTGTATGATAGCGAGAACAGTATTCTGGAATGGAACGGCGAAAAGTGTGAGCCGGAGGCTGACCCGGTAATAAAAACTTATGAAGACCACCGCATGGCGATGGCCTTTGCTCCGGCGGCTATAAAACTGGATCATATAAATATTGCGCACCCTAAGGTGGTGACAAAGTCTTACCCTCGCTTCTGGGACGACCTCAAGTCGGTAGGATTTTCAATTGAAGAGTAAAAGTAAAATCAATCCAGACGATATCCGTATTGGCGGAGTAGGTTATCCCTGCTTCGCCAATCTTTTTCTACTTTGACATATATTTCAAGGAATATCTTTTTATTGAAGAAGCGTTCCATATCTTTGCGGGCCATCGTGGCCACCTTTTTCAGGGCTGCGCCTTTGTGGCCTATGATGATGCCTTTCTGAGTATCGCGTTCGGCAATTATCAAAGCTCTGATATTGATAATCTCCCTTTCGTCTTTAAATTCCTCGACGATGACTTCCACTGCATAAGGAACTTCCTTTTGATAATAAAGGAGAATCTTTTCACGGATGATTTCCGTTACAAAGAAGCGGGCAGGGCGGTCGGTGAGTGCATCTTTTTCGAAGTAGGGAGGAGATTCGGGAATTAAATCCAATATTCTTTTCTTTACGGTATCTACATTGAATTTATTCAGGGCAGATATAGGATATATTTCGGCTTTTGGCAACAGTTCTTTCCATTGTGTTACCAGTTTTTCCAATTCCTGCTGATTGGTCTGGTCTATTTTATTGATTAGCAGTAAGACGGGTGCATCTACGTTTTGTACTTTTTGCAGAAATTCTTCGTTCTTATCTGTTTTTTCTATAACATCCGTCATATAGAGCAGTACATCGGCATCACTTAGAGCGGATACGGAGAAGTTAAGCATTGACTCCTGTAATTTATAGTTAGGCCGCAGCACCCCGGGAGTATCTGAATATACAATCTGATAGTCGTCAGTATTCACGATACCTAATATGCGATGGCGCGTAGTTTGCGCCTTTGAAGTAATGATGGAAACTTTTTCTCCCACGAGAAGATTCATCAATGTTGATTTTCCTACGTTGGGATTGCCTACTATATTTACAAATCCGGATTTATGCATCTGATATATGTTCTATTTATTTGAAGACAAAAGTAGTAAATAAAGATTTATAATACTGAGAGCCTATTTAAATTTTACCAAAACATTTTGTTATAGTTGTTTTTCGTTCATCTTCAGCCTCTTTTTGCCTAATTTATCCTTTCACTCAGCTCCAATAGCCCGCTATTATCGCTTCGTGGAAGAATAAATTAACCTAAAAACAGACCAGAAAATTAGAACGAATAAAATCTAAACAGGCTCTGAATTCGTAACAATTTTACTACTTTTGCATTTCAAATAAACAGAATAATGCATAAACATGATCTTTGCTGTGTAGGGCACATCACTTTGGATAAAGTGGTGACTCCTAAAAAAACAGTGCATATGCCTGGTGGCACAGCCTTTTATTTCTCTCACGCTATCCGTCATTTTGATGATATAGATTATTCATTGGTTACATCTCTGGCCGAGTCTGAAATGAGTGTCGTAGACGATCTGCGATCCAAAAATGTAGATGTACACGTTATCCCGAGCCAACATTCCGTATATTTTGAGAATATATACGAAGAAAATCAGAATAATCGCACACAGCGGGTTTTGGCAAAGGCTGACCCTTTCTCTGTAGACGGCTTTGAAAATTTAGATGCTAAAATATTCTTATTAGGTGCATTACTTGCTGATGATTTTTCGCTTGAACTGGTTGAGTATCTTTCACGCAAGGGACTTATCGCAGTCGACTCACAAGGGTATCTGCGCGAAGTAAGGGATCAGAATGTATATCCTATAGACTGGAATAATAAACTGGAAACTTTAAAATATGTCCATATCCTGAAAGTAAACGATCTGGAAATGGAAGTTCTTACGGGAATGAAGGACATAAAGCAAGCTTCACAGCAATTATACGATTGGGGTGTAAAGGAAGTACTGGTGACTCTCGGCAGTTTAGGCTCTGTAATTTATGACGGGAAAGAGTTTTATAAGATACCGGCCTATAAACCGGCAGAAGTAGTTGATGCAACAGGTTGCGGCGATACTTATGTTACAGGTTACCTGTATAAGCGGGCCAAAGGGGCTGGTATAGAAGAGGCAGGTAAATTTGCTGCCGCAATGGCAACTATCAAAATAGAGAATTCAGGTCCGTTTAACGGCACAAAAGAAGATGTGGAAAATAGGATAAGGACAGCGGAACAGATAATTCCTGTTGTTTAATACTGAGTTATAAGTTATGAATTGATTATTTTGAATTCACTCATAATTTATTAATTGATATGAATCTGTGATTGAATTTTAAGGTTCAATTACATCAGTCGTTTTTCGTGACTCGGCATAATCAAAATGAATTTTATTTCTGCTCTCGCTACTTAAAACGTTCAATTGTTTTCTACTACGCGCAATCAAAGATTGCTTGTGTTCCTTTTTTCCTAAGCAAAAAAAGGAACCAAAAATGCTTTGACGCCCGCTTTATAGGCCGACCCATAACGGACTTAAAGGCTAAACGAAAAAACTCGCTCTCAATAAAACATAATATGAATCGATCGACAAGCTCAAACACGTTTTCGTTTTTTAGCCTTTTTCACCCTATGGGTACCCCGTCCATAAAGCAAATGGCGTCCGCTGACGCATGACAAGGCTGACGCGTATTTCATCATAGGGCTTCGCCTACAGGGGCGTCAGCTCCCGCGCATTAGTTCCGCAGGCGGGCACCCAATCCGTATAGCGAAGGTGTAGAGCAAAATACGGTAGCTGCTATACCCCGCTGATAATCCGTCTAAAGATGATTTCGTATTATTTTGCTCCACCGAAGCTGCGGTTTTGGGTCGCCGAGAAACGGAGCGCTAGCCTTTTGGTTCGTTTTGGGCAATGCCAAAATGAACATTTAAACGAAACGAAGTGTAGTCTATAAAAATTGAACGTTAAAAATCAACCACTGATTAGCAAAACTCATAACTACTTTCTCAATGTTTTGCTCAATGCAGCAATAACAACAATGCATCCGCCCAATAATCCCACTGCAAGATAAGCCCATTCCATTCCATGACTGTCGGATATGGCTCCTACTAATAGCGGGGCAACCAACGGCCCTACAAAGCTGATACTCGACATAATGGTAAGGGCAGTTCCGACCGGAGTCTTAGCCTTATCCCCGACAATACTGTATAATGTAGGTACTACGCAGGATATTCCCAGACCGATAAGCATAAAGCCGATAGAATTGATTATGACTTTTATAATAAGGGTATCGGCAGTATGAATAAACAAGGAAGATGTAACGAAGCCTATCAGTATAAGCGCACCGGCAATCTGTAGCACTGTTTTCTTTTGCCAGATACGGTATGCGAAATTGGTAAGCATACGCCCCGAAAACATCATAATCATAAATACAAGGAAACCTACCTGTAGCGATTCAGGCGCTTTTATAACCGATTGGAAATATACATCGCTCCATTCGAACATCGTATTTTCTACGATGAGAGCAAGCAACCACACCAGGCCTAATTGTATAAGCAATGTTTCCGGCATACGGAAACCCTTGGCTTTTACCTGTGGTTCTATCTTCTTTTCTGCTTTTGGTGATGCTTCCTGCAGATATTTATAATTGATAAGTATAGCGATAAGTGCGGTTATTGTAATTATAGCAAAATGGACGAAAGTCCCTACTTTCAGGTTAATCATACCATAACCTATCAATGCGCCGATACAGGCGGCAAGGCTCCAGCTTGCGTGGAATGTGGCAATGATGGGTTTTCCGTAGATGCGCTCTACTTCGATAGCCTGTGTATTGAGCGATATGTCGGTCATATTCCAAAAAATACCAAACAGGAACATGGTTATTCCCAATCCGGTAATATTAGGCATTAAGCTAACCAAAAAGAGGGAGAGTGTAAAGCCTGTAATACTTATCAGAACGGTTTTCTTACTACCGATACGAGGCAGAAAGAATCCGACCAGTGGTATGGCTACGAATTTACCTATCGGTATAAGGAACATAAGCAAACCATAGTGCAGATAACTTTCTACACTGAAATCTTTTTTTATGTCCGGTAAGCGGCTTGCCCAACTGGCAAAGCATAATCCCTGGGCTATAAAAAGAGCCATTACGGCATAACGTATTCTTTGTTTGGAGTAAGAGGCCGGCTGTATTTCAGTCATTTTCCTGATGATTTTTTGATTAAAACGATGCAAAGATAAATTCTTTAGATAAGAATCTTCATATGTATGGCAATTATTTATCCTTATACCGGAAGTTTGAGGTATAATTTCTTTTCGGGTTTATCTATATAATGGCTGCTAATCTTTGGGTTAGCTTGTAGTTCTTTGAAAGATTGATATGAAGATTTAAAGATTTGAAAATTGAGAAAGCGTAAAAGACTGTAACCTTTGTTACTTTTTTGAGAAAGAATTGCGACCAGATAAGGTACGAGTTATTATCATTGGTTACTGGCAACTATTCATTGTAAAAACTGTTACTTCTGTTACTTTTTAACAATACGATGTGAATATAGGTTAAATTAATAAAGCGGATGAGGATTGTATTGTTAATTTTTAATTTTTAATTTGAAAGGAGGTCGAATACTGCAACCTTTATCCATTTATGTAACACCAGGGTACTATTTATCCCGCCGTATTTCTTATTTTTGTATTATTAAAACTATTAATCGATCTGTCTGGCCATAACAGCCAATGTACATTTATAGAAGTATAAATCTTGGAACTTGGTGTATATGTTGTTACCTTATGATCATTAAATATAAACTATTCATATATGAAAAAGATTCTGTTAACAGGAGCCTTATTATGTTCTTCGGTAATTCTGTCAGCGCAAATCATTACAGAAAAAGAACTGCAGGAAATACAATCGAGTTTTATAAAAGATGCTCCTACGAAAGCCATCCAGAACATTCTGACAACGAATGCCAATATTACGGCAAATGCCCTGAATCGTGATCTACAAGGTAAGATAGATCATTATTTTCGGTACAGAGTAAATGTAAAAGGGATAACGGATCAGAAAAGCTCGGGGCGTTGTTGGATGTTTACATCTATGAATGTATTGCGTCCGTCTATTATGGAGAAATACAATGTCAGCGAATTTGACTTCTCTCATAATTATCTGTATTTCTGGGATATTTTTGAAAAAGCAAACCTGTTTCTCGAAAATATTATAGGTACAAGTAAGGATCCGTTCGGAGACAGAGCAGTGGAATACTTGTTCAAATCTCCTGTAGGCGACGGTGGGGTATGGAATCTGTATTATAATGCCGGAAAGAAATATGGAGTTGTGCCTCAGGATGTGATGCCCGAAACGGCGCATTCGAACAATACAAGACAAATGCTTGGTTTGCTGAATGAGAGACTACGCTCCGGCGGATATAATCTGAGGGAACAGGTGGCTTCAGGTAAAAAAATACCAGATCTCAGGTCGGAGAAAACAGTTATACTAAAAGATGTGTACCGCATTCTGGCTCTGTGTCTTGGTGAACCGCCCACAGAATTTACATGGAGATATAAGGATAAAAACGGTATTATAAAAGAGTTGCGTAATTATACTCCAAAGCAGTTTTATGACGCAATTACTCCGGAAGATTATTCTCCTGATAATTATATCATGGTGATGAACGACCCTACACGTGAGTATTATCAACTATATGAGATTCAGAATTACAAGAATACAATAGAGGGCATCAACTGGATATATCTGAATCTGCCGAATGAAGATATAAAGAAAGCTGCTCTGGCCTCCATAAAGAATAATGAAGCCATGTATGCCTCTTGTGATGTAGGTAAGCAGATAAACCGGGAATCGGGAATTCTTGACCCCGGTATGTATGATTACCAGTCTTTATTGGGTGTAAATTTATCGATGGACAAGAAAGCACGCATCTTAACACGGCAAAGCGGGTCGAGCCATGCCATGACATTGATAGGTTGCGACACGGATGTGAGTGATACTCCTGTAAAATGGGAATTTGAGAATAGCTGGGGAGCTGCTTCGGGCAATAAAGGTTATCTGACTTTTACAGATAAATGGTTTAGTGAATATATGTTTCGCCTGGTCGTACATAAGAAATATCTGGATGCCAAAGCGGTCGATTGTCTTAAACAGAAGCCTGTACAGTTACCAATGTGGGATTATATGAATTAAACTGGCACGTATTTTGTTATTATGCAGAGTGTATGGGGCGAATTATGTGTTGATAAATAAAATTAACTAAAATTGGGGCAATGTTAAAAGGGTTTAAAAAAGATTGGTTTTCGGCTTCGATATGTTAGCATTATTTATAAAAAATATGTTTTATAATATGTTTTTTTATTTGGTACGGTTTGATTTATGTCGTTCCTTTGTATCGATAACCAAACAATCTTTATTTACCTTAAAGCCTAATACCTAATTTAACTCACACATAAGAGGAGGTTTCGAATCAGAAGCCTCCTCTTATGTCTTTTATTAAGACAATTTAGTAAACTTTACTGCCACCCAGTTGTCTTTTTCGGTGTTGTATTCAAATATTAACTCATTTTTACTACTCTCTTCTTTTATGGCCGGAATATCTTCTACATAAAAACCACTCATGTATAGTGTTCCTCCATTATTTAGAACTGAAGCATAAGAATGGATATCATTCAGTAATATATTTCGGTTGATATTGGCCAGGATGATATCGAATTTCTCACCACCTAATAGTTCTGCTCCGCCTATCTTTACATCCACATTGTTAACGTTATTCAAATTAAGATTCTCAATAGCGTTATCATACGCCCACTGATCTATATCTATGGCAATTATAGGATTCGCGCCGCGCATAGAGGCTAGTATAGCAAGGATAGCAGTACCCGTGCCCATATCGAGAACCGATTTGCCGTGAAAATCGTCTTTCAGTATTTCCCGTATCATCAGTTCGGTAGTCTGGTGATGTCCGGTTCCGAAGGCCATTTTAGGATCGATGTATATATTGTAGTCATATGTTGCAGGAACATTGTGGAATGTACTCTGAATGATACATTTGTCGTCGATAATCAGTGGCTGGAAATAGTTCTTCTCCCACTCTTCGTTCCAGTTTTGGTCTTCTATGCTTTTGTATGTATAGAGGATTTCGGCTTCTACAGGGAGTGAGTTCAGAGACTTATCCAACTCCTCGATATTAAACAGGCTGCTTTGAATGTATGCTGTTGTGCCGAGTTCGTCTTCAATGAAACTTTCAAATCCTATTTCTGCGATTGTGGCTGACAGTACACTATTGACGATCTCATCATTGGGTGTACATATAAATTTAACTTCAATATAATTCATAATAATAATTAGTTTTGTGCAAAAGTACATTTTTATTCTTATTTCCCGTTTTTAAGATATGGTATATCTGTGTCATAAATAATTTAACATTCAACTATTTATGCAGCTTAACTTTTTTTATATCTTTGCGGCTTGAAGAGTAGATAACCTAACACTTTATTAACTAAACCTAACAACTAAAAAAACATGAGACTATTATTACTGACTATCATCGCATTATGCGTATTGCCTTTTCACGCTCAAGAGACTACAACTACTTCACTTACCGATTCTATTGCAGCAGTCACGGAAACTATTGAAGTTCCAAAGAAAAAGTCTGAGAATACATTTCTCTCCCACCTTAGTGTAGGCCTAAGGGCTTCAACCATGGGAATCGGTTTGCAGGCGGCAACACCAATAAACGATTATTTCAAATTACGTGCAGGAATTGATTTTGTCGGGTTTAAGACAAGTACATTCGATATTAGTTTAGATGACCCGGATGGTGTTTTTGATGCGGCTTTTGGCTATACTCCTGATTATAAAATGAAAGGAGAACTGAACTTTACCAATGGAAATGTATTGGTGGATTTTCATCCTACAAAAGGCATATTCCATCTTACAGCAGGTGTGTTTATCGGTGCAAATAAATTGAAAGCGAAAGGCTTTCTTGCAGACTATGACGGAAATCCGGCTAAACTAAAAGAGGGAGTAACAGAATGGCCGTATCTTGACTTCGATGGTCACAGGTTAACTCTGGATGATGCAAATCTGGATGCAACCCTTCAACTGGGAAAAACGATCAAGCCATATTTCGGACTGGGAGTTGGGCGTGCTATCGCAAACAAGCGTGTTGCTTTCAAATTTGAACTTGGTATGATCTATCAGGGGAATTACAGTCTTAAACAAAATGGGAGAAAAGTGGATGTCGTGAGTAATGCATCTGAAAGCTTTGAAGATATAGATGATTATACTAAATGGCTGAAATGGTGGCCTATGCTCAATTTTCAGTTGTCATACAAAATATTCTAATCTGGAATAACATAATCTTAAAGAGGCTGTTCCAAAAGTATTTTTTCATATCATTTTGTCATGTTGAACGGAGTGAAACATCTCGTATACCGAGGATCGAGATTCTTCGCTACACTCAGAATGACAAAGAGGATAACACTTTAATAGTGTAATTTTACTTTTGGGACAGCCTCTTTTTATTTCTGTAAACGAATTAGATTTGTGGGTGATAAAATGTCAATATATTTTCTATTTTTGTAGATAATCAAATCTATTTAAACACAATTGTTGTATCTATGATAGGAACACTCGTCAATACTGGGGCAATTATAGGAGGAAGTCTTATTGGCTTGATAGTTCATTCCAGATTATCTCCCAAAATGACAGGTATTGTATTTCAGGGTATCGGGCTGGTTACTCTTGCAATCGGCATATCAATGTCACTACGCATAGAAAGTATGATTATTGTAGTGGTGAGTATTGTACTGGGTTCCATAACCGGACAGGGTATCGATATAGATAAACATTTGCGGCGCCTTTCCAATTATCTGGAATCCAAAAGTTCGGGAACGAAAAAAGGCAATGCGGCAACAAATCAGTTTACAGAAGGTTTTATCACTGCCTCTATGCTGTTTTGTGTTGGTTCTATGGCTATATTGGGTGCAATTGAAGATGGTATGGGAAAGTCTCCGGATTTGTTGTTGACTAAGTCTATTATGGATGGAATTTCGTCCATAGCTCTGGCCTCCACATTTGGTATCTGTATTTTGTTTTCATCCGTTCCCGTTTTGGTTTATCAGGGAGGGTTGACTTTGTTTGCAGCTTTTATTATGCGTTATATGAGCGATGATATGACGGCGAATATGACCGGGGTAGGAGGGATTCTGTTGATCGGATTAGGGATTAGTATCCTTAAGATAAAGGATATCAATGTGACGAATATGCTTCCGGCCTTGGTCGTTGTGGTGATATTATCATACTTCTTTTGATTATAGCATGGCTATAAAAATAAAAAGAAACTGCTTGATAAACAGTTTCTTTTCTTTTTAGGGTGAAAGACGGGTCTCGAACCCGCGACCTTCGGAACCACAATCCGACGCTCTAACCAACTGAGCTACAATCACCATTTTTGCATTCGCGGTGCAAATATATGTATTTTTATTATAATAACAAGGTTTCCGTGAGAAAAAATATAAAGCATTTTGTAGATATACAGCGAAAATTAAGACTATCAATAGAATAGTTATTCTTTGTAGAATATCATTTTTTTCAAAACAGCAAATATTTATAGATAACAAATGTAATTTCTCCAATTGAAAGTGTAATTTTGCAGACTTATACAATTTGTTTGTTTCGATGAATATTTTAAGAAATTATGTATATACTATTCTTCTCCTTTGTGGAATATTGATAGGAGGTATATGTGGTATCATCTTTGGGGAAGGTGCATCTGTTGTTAAGCCGGTAGGGGATATTTTTCTAAACCTGATGTTTGTACTGATAGTGCCATTGGTGTTTTTCAGTGTATCGTCATCTATCTGTAATATGAAGCAGTCGAATATGGTGGGGAAGGTTGTCGGTAATATTGCCCTTGTATTTCTGCTTACGTCTGTGGTTGCGGCAATTGTAGCATATCTGTTCACTTTGTTTTATAACCCCCTAGGTGGCATTAACCAGTCGGATGTGTTGATAGGGCTACCTGAACAAACAATCAGACAGTTGACATCAGCTGAAATATTTGTAAATACATTTACGGTCTCCGATTTTCAGCAGCTGTTTACTAAATCAAATTTACTACCCCTTATCATATTTTCCGCATTCTTTGGCCTTGCCACCGCTCTTTCGAGGAGTAAGGGGAAGGTGGTAGCAGAGCTGCTTAATGCCGCCAATGGTATAATCTTGAAAATGATGAGTATTATTATGATGGCCGCGCCTTTAGGACTTGGCTGTTATTTCGCGGATACAGTAGGGAAACTAGGAGGGCAGATACTGAATGGATATTTACACGTATTTCTGCTTTATCTGATACTTACTGCTATCTCTTTTTTTGTGCTGAATTCGGCTTATGTTTTCATAGCCGGAGGGAAAAAGGCTTTTATCGCTTTCTGGCGCAATATGCCTACTCCATCCCTGATGGCGATTGCCACTTCGTCGAGTGCTGCTTGTATTCCCGTAAATATCGAGGCATCGAAAAAAATGGGAGTTCCGGAGAATATTGCGGAAACGGTTATCCCTTTGGGTACAAATATACATAAGGACGGTTCAGTAATGGCCGGAGTGCTTAAAGTTATATTCCTGTTCACTATATTCGGGCAGGAACTTACATCCTCCTCCAATATGTTTATGATTATCGGAGTGGCCTTACTGGTGGGAGCGGTAATGGGAGCGATACCGAGCGGAGGTATGACGGGAGAGTTGCTTATCTGTTCAGTTTTTGGATTCTCTCCTCAACTTGCGGGAACACTGATGATAATAAGTACAATTGTGGATATTCCGGCTACACTACTCAATTCTACAGGGAATGTCGTCTGTGCGGTATTGGTTACCCGGCTGACAGATGGTAAAGACTGGGTGAAGAAGCAATTAGTTGTAAACAAAGAATAATATTAAATTTGCTGACATAAGGATCAGCTAAATATATATAACAATGAGAAAACTTGCATCGATCATATTTTCTATCTGCTTGTCAGTAAGCGGAAGTATATACAGCCAGAAAACAGTTACTCCAAGCCTGCCGGAATTATATAAAACCATAGATTCGGAGTTTGTTGATTTACGTTCTAAGCCGGCTCCGCTTATCGGTTTATCAGCAGGCCGGACAGATAAAGGCAGCTCCGTAGTGCAATCGACATATATCAACGCCATACTAAAGGCGGGAGGTAAGCCTGTAATTATTCCTGTAATAACAGATGGCATAATTTTGAGGGATATCGTAAAAGACCTCGATGGCCTGGTGATGACCGGAGGAGAAGATATTAATCCCCCATATTACAAGGAAACAGCAATCCCGGATATGAACGATATAGATTCCCTCCGTGATATCTACGATTTGGTGTTACTGAAGCTGGCTACCGACCGGAATGTTCCTATACTTGGAATTTGCCGGGGAATGCAACTGATAAATGTAGCTTTCGGAGGAACACTCTATCAGGATATTCCTATGCAGGTAAAAGACAAGAGTATCAATCATAAGCAGACAGAGCCGAGAGAACAGGGAACACATACGATAGCTATAGAAAAAGATTCCAAACTAGCACAAGTATTGGGTGTTGATGAGTTCTCGGTGAATACATTTCATCATCAGGCAGTAAAAGACCTTGCTCCGAATTTCCGTACGGTAGCAACGACCCACGATGGCGTTGTAGAAGCTATAGAAGCATATCCCAACCGTTCAGTTATAGGGGTGCAATGGCATCCCGAAGGGCATGTATTTGGCGGGGATACGACAATGCTTCGGATATTTAAATTTATTGTGAACGAAGCCAATGTTTTCCGTAAAGCAAAAGAACTACATAAGCATATTTTGTCGGTTGATACGCATTGCGATACACCGACCGAATTCAAAAAAGCAGGGTTCGATATAGGAAGAAGGGAAGAAAATCAGGTGAATATTCCTAAAATGGAAGAGGGGATGCTGGATGCTATTTTCTTCGCTGCTTATATAGCGCAAGGGCCTCGGGATAAAGTATCGACACAAAAAGCTGTGGATAAGATCGAAAACTATATAAAAGAAACGCATCAACAGGTAGAAAGAAACAAGGATATCTGCGGCATAGCCTATACGGCCGATGATCTTATACGCCTCAAAAATGAAGGTAAAAAGGCTATATTCATCGGTATCGAAAACGGATATGGCATAGGCAAGGATATTTCCAATATTGCCCGTTTCCAAAAAATGGGAGTGAATTATATAACCCTTTGCCATACCAAAGACAATGATATATGCGATACGTCGAGTGATACAAAACATGAGTGGAACGGCCTTAGTCCTTATGGAAAACAGGTGGTAAAGGAGATGAACCGGCTGGGGGTTATGGTGGATGTTTCGCACGTGGGAGAAAAAACATTCTGGGATGTAATAGAACTATCTACCAAACCTGTCATCGCATCGCATTCGTCTGTGCAGGCGCTGTGTTATCACGACCGCAACCTGACCGACAAGCAGATGCAGGCAATAGCAAAAAACGGAGGGGTCGTACAGATATGCCTCGTAGACCTGTTTATCAATAAGGATAAAAGTAAAGCCAGCCTGACTGATGCTATAGAACATATTGATTATGCGGTGAAAGTAGCGGGCATCGACCATGTGGGTATCGCGTCCGATTTTGATGGTGGCGGAGGGTTAATAGGATGTCAGGGTAGTAATGACATGATAAATATCACGGTGAAATTATTAGAGAGGGGTTATTCGGATAAAGACATAGAAAAAATATGGGGCGGCAATTTCCTTCGGGTAATGTCGGAAGTGCAAAAAGGTGAGGAGATATAAGCGATACAAACAGGGCTGAGTCCCGAATTTAGAAATATTACAAAAGCATAACACGAACGAGTGTTTTTTTTAGAGCGAAATATATCTTACTTTTGTATAATTTTCAAAGCAAAACAAAATATCCAAATATGAAACAATATCACGATTTACTGAAACGTGTTCTGGCAGAGGGTACACATAAAAGTGACCGCACCGGTACAGGTACGATCAGTGTATTCGGACATCAGAGCCGTTATAATCTGGCTGACGGTTTCCCCGTACTCACTACCAAAAAATTACATCTCAAATCCATCATATACGAACTGCTTTGGTTTCTGGCAGGGGATACCAACGCGAAATATCTGCAGGACCACGGTGTGCGTATATGGAACGAATGGGCTGATGAAAATGGCGACCTTGGGCATATTTATGGCTATCAGTGGCGTTCCTGGCCCGATTATAACGGAGGCTTTATAGATCAGATTTCCAATGTGGTGGATACAATCAAAAACAATCCGGACTCGCGCCGTATTATTGTCAGTGCATGGAATGTGGCCGACCTGCCGAATATGAACCTTCCTCCGTGCCATGCTTTCTTCCAGTTCTATGTGGCTGACGGGAAGCTGAGCCTGCAACTGTATCAGCGTAGTGCCGACATATTTCTGGGCGTACCTTTCAATATCGCTTCATATGCCCTTTTGTTGCAGATGATGGCGCAGGTAACAGGTCTCGAAGCTGGAGATTTTGTGCATACACTAGGAGATGCGCACATATATACAAATCATTTGGAACAGGTGAAGTTACAGTTGACTCGCGATTTTCGCCCGTTGCCGCGTATGATAATAAACCCTGAAGTAAAAAGTATTTTCGATTTTAAATTTGAGGATTTCCAGCTGGAGGGTTATGATCCGCATCCGCATATAAAAGGGGAAGTGGCAATATAATAATTAGCAAATTCGAAAATTAGCAAATTCGAAAATGATTTTCTATTAATTCGCTAATTTACTAATCTGCTAATTTGCTAATTGAAAAATAATGCTTGCAAACTTTATAACATGGACAGTCATATTCTTTATCCTCTTTAGTTTCGGGGATATGCTGCTCGCGTTATATAATAGGATTTGCGAACGTGACGAAGAATACAACCCTGTAGATAAATTGCTGCTCGGGTTGTGTTTTCTTATTATACCCTTGTCGTTGTGGTCGTTGTGGCTGCCATCCAATCAGGTGTTTTTATTTATTATCTTTCCGGTTTCGGTAAGCTATTGGGCTGTCTGTCGTAAAAGGCTCCTCTATGCATACAATTGTATTGTGAAGTTGACGAAAGGTGTTTCCTTACCTTTCCAATCAGTGTTGATGATTTTATTCCTCTTGTTCTCTCTCTATTTCTTTACGTGGCAACAGGATGTGTATGATTCAGCATTTTACCATTATCAAAATATCAGGTGGAATGAAGAATATGCAGTCGTGCCGGGAGTAGCGAATCTGGATGACAGGTTCGGTTTCAACTCCAGTTACTTTTTGCTAAGTGCCATTTTTTCGTTTCGTTTTTTATTGGGTGAGGCTATTTATCCGTTGCAACCGCTAGTGGTAACAGTCATCGGTTGCTGGGTGATTTACGAACTGTTTATTTCTAAGTATGAGGTAAAGCGTGTAATTATCTTGCTTTCATATATTCTGCTCTTTTGGGTTTCTATTTACTTTCTGGGGAATACTTCTACGGATATATTGCCTAATTTTATTGTGTTCTATATTATTGCCCGGATTGTATTGTATCCAAAATTGTTGAAGACTAATTATTTGATTGGTATTGTATTGCCCGTCTTTCTGCTTACATGTAAATTGTCGTTTTTTCCAATCGGATTGATAAGTATTTATCTGCTGTATAATCTTTTTAAGGAGAAGAAATATAAGGTTATTTCATTTGTCTGTATTACCGGGCTTTTGATATTGATTCCGTGGCTTATAAGAAATGTTATCATTTCCGGATACCTTATCTATCCGTTCTATCAGATCGATTTATTCTCTTTCGACTGGAAAGTTCCACGCGAAGTGGCTATGAGAGAAAAGGATTATATATTCGATATCGGTTATTATTTTTTCAGGATTGCTTTGCGCTATCCGGGGGAGAGCGCACGAGACCCTTTGTTTGTCAATATACTTACTGATGTAATATATTTGCTCACCCTTTGTTCTTTTATATTCGCGTCTTATCTGATGCTAAAAAAGGGAAAAGAAATAAAAAGCCATATATATTTACTGTATATTGTTTTCTTTGCCTCTGTTGCGGTCTGGGTTTTTGGCGGGCCTGATATACGATTTGTACCAGGAATATTATGTGCCGTAGTTTTTACGGGAGGGGTGCTGTCGTATAGAGGTTCGGATCAAAAAAGGTATTTGCCGGGATTCGGTAAAATATTGGTTTGTGCTTTTATTTTCAGTATCGGCTTGTGGACAAGTCGTTGCTATTATAACTTTTATCCGCAAATCAAAGAATATGACATTCATCCGTTTTCGCATACAATGCTCAAACCTTACTCCATCACCGACCAACAAAAAGCGCGAGGTTTAGATATTACAGACGAATTTTTGCCATATGCCATTAATAATGAGCAAACCATATGGGTAAGTGAAGGCCTGCCTCACGATATGACGCTTCCCGCTAGTATCGCGAGCCATTACGCCAAATTTATACCTCTGCAATGTATCGAAGCCAGAGGATATAAAATACAGGACGGATACAGGGTGAAAGAGGAATGCCGATGATGATTTTGTTCCAATATTCTCATTTATTGGTATATCTGCATATTAACTCATTAGTGTATCAAAAAATTCCTCGTTTATTTTTGTTAATTCACTGATTATTTGTAATTTTGCGAGCCGATTATTACGAAATAAAACGTAAAAAATTGATTAGCAAACGATTATCGCTTGTCATATCTTAGCTCGATAAGCGGATGAAAGTTGTGTGAGTCAAAAAAAGTCATTAACCAAATTAATTTTTAAGTAAGTGGATACTTTAAGTTATAAGACCATTTCAGCGAACAAAGCAACTGTACAAAAAGAGTGGGTTGTGATTGACGCAAACGGGCAGACACTTGGACGCATGGCATCCAAAGTGGCAAAACTTCTGAGAGGGAAGTATAAACCAAGTTTTACTCCGCATGTAGACTGTGGTGATAATGTGATTATTATCAATGCAGCAAAAGTGGTGTTGACTGGTAACAAATGGAACGACCGTGTATATTTGAGATATACAGGATATCCGGGAGGACAAAGAGAAGCTACTCCTGCTGTATTGATGGAAAAAGGAGCCGACCGCCTGGTGCAAAAAGTAGTAAAAGGAATGTTGCCTAAGAATCGTCTTGGTGCAGCTCTTTTGAAAAACCTTTATGTATATGCAGGTACTGAGCACAATCATGAAGCTCAACAGCCAAAAACAATAGATATTAACGCTCTTAAATAATTATTAATGGAAGTAGTAAATGCAATAGGAAGACGTAAAGCTGCTATAGCTCGCGTATTCGTAAGCGAAGGAACCGGAAAAATAGTGATCAACAAACGTGAACTAGACAATTACTTCCCTTCAACTATTCTTCAGTATGTTGTAAAACAACCGCTAAACAAACTGGCTGTTGCTGAAAAATACGACATCAAGATCAACCTGAACGGTGGTGGATACAAAGGACAGGCAGAAGCTGCACGTCTTGGTATCGCTCGTGCTTTGGTGAAGATCAACCCTGAAGATAAGTCTGCTCTTAGAGCTGAAGGATTTATGACTCGCGACCCACGTGTTGTAGAACGTAAAAAACCGGGACAACCAAAAGCAAGAAAAAGATTTCAGTTCTCAAAACGTTAATTTGGATATTATTTTACCCAATTACGCTTTCACGGCTACGGCCGCTTAAAAGTTACAAGTTGGTTAATATATGATGAGTCGGCCTCATCTCTTAAATTACGTTTAGTATCTAAATTGCCGGGACTTCTGAAAATGAGCTACCCGACAATTCGCTAACAGAAAAAGAAAGTAAACGATCAAAAAACTAAAAATGGCAAAATTAGAATTCGACCAATTATTAGACGCTGGTGTACACTTCGGTCACTTGAGGAGAAAGTGGAACCCGGCAATGGCTCCTTATATTTTTATGGAGCGCAATGGTATCCACATCATTGACCTATATAAAACAATAGCTAAGACCGAAGATGCTGCTGCTGCTATGAAGCAGATCGCTAAATCGGGCAAAAAAATATTGTTTGTTGCTACTAAGAAACAAGCAAAACAAGTTGTTACAGACTTGGCCCTGTCAATAAATATGCCTTATGTGGTAGAGCGTTGGCCGGGTGGTATGTTGACTAACTTCCCTACAATCCGTAAGGCTGTGAAGAAGATGTCGACTATCGACAAAATGGTGAAAGACGGAACTTTCGATACTCTATCGAAAAGAGAAAGACTTCAGGTTACACGCCAACGTGCTAAACTTGAAAAAACATTAGGTTCTATTCAGGATCTTACCCGTCTTCCATCTGCACTATTCGTAGTGGATGTGATGAAAGAACACATCGCCGTAAGAGAAGCTAACCGTCTCGGAATACCTGTATTTGCAATGGTAGATACAAACTCTAATCCGGATGATATCGACTTCGTAATCCCTGCAAATGACGATGCTGCTAAATCTATCGAACTTATCCTAGGAAGCCTTTGCGATGCAATCAAAGAAGGTCTTGAGGAAAGAAAGATCGAAAAAGCGGATAGCGCAGCTGCAGAAGCTCAGGATGAAGAAGGTGCTCCAAGAAGAGAGCGCAAAGCGAAAGCCGGTGCAAAGAAACCTGTGGTTGAAAAAGAAGACCAAGAGGCTATCAATGCAGCTGTAGCAAGTAAATTTGCTAAAGGAGACGAAGAGTAAATAAAGTTTAATAGACTAAGAATTAGCCTCTAAGAGCATTCTTAGAGACTATTTCTTGGTCTTTTCTTTTCTAAGTATAATTATAAACCAAAAATAAAAGGAGAAAAACATGGCAATTTCTATGGCAGATATCCAACACTTGCGCAAAATGACAGGTGCAGGTATGATGGATTGTAAAAATGCTTTGACGGAAGCAGAAGGAGATTTTGATAAAGCAATCGAAATAATTCGTAAAAAAGGACAGGCTTTTGCTGCAAAACGTGAAGACCGCGATGCAACAGAAGGTTGTGTGTTGGCTGCAACAAACGGCGATTTCGCTGCAATAGTAGCAGTAAACTGCGAAACTGACTTTGTGGCAATGAACGGTGATTTCGTAGGTATGACTAAGGCTGTACTTGATGCTGCATTATCTAGCAAACCTGCTGATATAAATACACTGAAAACTATTACTGTTGGCGACCGCACTATAGCGGAGCTTGTTACTGACAGAATGGGTGTTACAGGTGAAAAAATGGAATTGAATGTATATGAGCAAATCACAGCTCCTACAGTAGTAGCATATGTTCACCCGGGAAATAAATTGGCGTCTATCGTTGGTTTCAACAAACCAAATGTTGACGAACAAGTAGCTAAAGATATAGCTATGCAAATTGCTGCTATGAGCCCGGTTGCTCTAGTACCGGAGGAAGTTTCGGAAGAAATCAAAGAAAGAGAGCTTAAGATTGCCAGAGAAAAAGCGATTGAAGCTGGTAAACCTGAGAACTTGATTGACAGAATCGCTGAAGGCGCGTTGCAGAAATTCTACAAAGAATTTACACTTCTTCAACAAGAATTTGTGAAAAACCCTAAGCAAACAATTGCTCAGTATCTTGCGCAACATGATAAAGAGCTTGCCGTTACAGGTTTCAAACGCTTTACATTGAATGCTGAATAATCAGATTTAAGATATTCAATATAGAAAAGTGCAATCAGAGATGGTTGCACTTTTTTGTTTAGCTTTTATTCTTATTTTTGTTTGTTGATAACTACGTGTGAATACTATGAGATACCTAAAGCAAATTTTACTATTTATTCTACTAATTGTTACTATGACCGGTTGTGAAACGGTCGCCAATATGTTTACCTATAAAGCCACTACTGTAGCATTTGTGGAAAATCTTTTAAATGAGAAATATGATGAGGCTGTTGATCAGATGGCTGTAGATAAGGAGGACTTCGGAGGGGTTGATCTGGATACATTAAAACTTAGATTGGCTGATTTTCGACATCATATCGTGAAACAATTTGGTACGGAGTTAGATTATACCTTTATGAAAGCTGAGAAAGTGAGATCGACCATGACATCAGACAATACACCTGCCGGCACAACTGATGCTTACATTCAGTTTTCAAATGATGATTACTTCGGAGTTTTTAAAGTTTCTTTCGATGATGAGTCAGGAAAGATTAAGTTTATAAATGTACTCGATATCAAAAAGATTATACCGTCTATGCTTTCGTTTTGGTTGATAGGGCTGATTGCAATTCTTATACCTGTTTTTAATGTATATGTGATTGTACAGATAAAGCGGAGTGATCTGAAAAAGAAATGGATAAAATACATTGCGGTTATTTGCCTGAATGTACCTACAATAGCATATTCGGCCATTCATGGTTTTTCATTTCAGTTATTGCAGTTTCAATTGCTTTTCGGATTTGGTTTTAGTCTTATGGGGTATCTGAATTGCGCATGGACAATAGGTATACCTATAGGCGGATTGTTTTGGCTATGGCGACTCAATGAACGCAAAAGGCTGAGATATGAACCTGATACGGCATATACGGAAGATATAGAACGGAAACTTCCGTCCGAATAGAACTTTTGTATAAAAGTTTATCTATATATATAGCTGATAGCCTTTTGCTGTTAGCTTATAGCTCTTTGAAAAAGTGATTAGCAAATGAATGAAAAAGTGTAACCTTTGTTACTTTTTTAATCAGTTGAAAGTTGACAATGGACAATTGACAGTGATCGATAAAATAAAGAGTTTCTAATTATTAATTTTTCATTCTTAATTATTAATTGCTTTTTGTGTTACATGTGTTACTTTTTAACAAGTAGCAAGTTCTAAGTTGAAGTACTGTATTTCTGTTAACTGATTACTGTTGACTGTTAACTGAAAAATGTGTTACTTCTGTTACTTTTTAACTATATATGGTTAATAAATGTAAATGGTGAATTGCACTGATCATCTCCTGATAATGAATAGATATTGTTAACTACGAAGCGTCTGTTTTTAACTGAAAAAACTGTTACCTTTGTTACCTTTTCCAGATACAATGACAGCAAAAGATATACAAAAAGAGCTCGAATCATACTCCACACAGGAGAAGAAGGAATTTCTCCCTTACTTTTTCAAGACAGGAAAAGGGCAATACGGCGAAGGTGACAGGTTTATCGGCGTTGTAGTACCTGATACCCGTAAAGTGGCGAAAAAATATAAAGATATCCCATTCTCGGAAGTTACCAGACTATTGGAGAGTGAATACCATGAATGCCGTCTTTGTGCTTTGCTTATGTTGGTAGAAAGGTTCAAAAAAGCAAAAGAAGCTGAACGTACTGAAATCTGCAATTACTATTTGTCGAAAACCCAATATATCAACAATTGGGACTTGGTGGACCTGAGTGCAAAAGATATAGTAGGAAAGTATCTTGTAGACAAAGATCGTTCAGTGCTTTATAGCTTGGCTGAGAGTACATTACTTTGGGATCAGCGTATTTCTATCCTGGCTACTTTCGCTTTTATCAGGCGTGGCGATCTGGATGATATATTCGCTTTATCTGAGAAATTACTATGTCATAAGCATGATCTGATGCATAAAGCCATTGGCTGGATGCTGCGTGAAGCCGGCAAAAAAGATAAAGATAGGTTGTGTTCATTTCTCGATCATTTCTATAAGGAAATGCCACGGACAATGTTACGCTATTCTATAGAGAAATTCCTGCCTGAAGAACGGGCACATTATATGAAGAAATGATCAATTACCATTCGCATACATTATCTAATGGTCTTCGCATTGTACATAAACCGATGGACGGAAACGTTTCTTACTGCGGCTTTATCGTAAATGCCGGGACACGTGATGAAAACCCTGAAGAGTATGGCATGGCTCACTTTGTGGAGCATATGTTGTTTAAGGGGACAAAGAAACGCCGTTCTCATCACATAATCAATCGTATGGAGCATGTAGGGGGAGAACTGAATGCTTATACGAATAAAGAAGAGACCGTTGTTTATGCCATATTTTTGGAACAGCATTTCGAACGGGCGTTTGAACTGTTATCCGATATGGCCTTCCATTCCCGGTTTCCTCAGCAGGAGATAGATAAGGAAGTCGAAGTCATTATAGATGAAATACATTCTTATGAGGATAACCCTTCGGAACTGATATTTGACGAGTTTGAGAATCTTGTTTTCAATGGTTCGCAGATAGGGCACAACATTTTGGGAGAACCCGATACGCTGCTAAACTTTGATACAATGAAAGCAAGGGCCTTTGTTAACCGGTTTTATGTACCGTCCAATACTGTTTTCTTCTCGTTAGGTAACACAGACTTTAAGAAAGTTGTATATCTTGCAGAAAAGTATTTGTCCGACCTATCAGGTCCCATATGTCCCAATGGGCGTATAGTTCCTGTCGAAATAAAGCTGGAACAAAGGATTGAAAATAAGGAGACATCTCAGGTGCATGCTTTGATAGGCTGTCGTTCGTATTCGATGTTTGATCCCAATAGGAAAGTCTTGAACCTGTTGAATAATATATTGGGAGGGCCGGGTATGAATAGCCGCCTGAATATTTCGCTTCGTGAGAAAAAAGGGTATGTATACAGTGTTGATTCTACTGCGACGGCTTATACAGATACGGGCATTTTATCTATTTACTTCGGATGCGACAAACGTAATGCTGATAAGTGTATTGGATTAGTCCATAAGGAACTAAATAAATTAAAGATAGAGAAGCTAAGTACATCGCAATTGTCGATAGCTAAAAAACAACTGATAGGACAGATCGGTGTAATGAGTGATAATCATGAAAATATGGCGCTGTCGCTCGGAAAAAGTTTTTTCCATTACAATCATTATAATACTCTTGAAGAAACATTTCACAAGATTGAATCCATAACAGCAGAACAGATACAAGCTGTGGCAAATGAAATTTTTGAGGAAAATAGACTCTTTAGTTTATTATATAATTAATTCTTTTAACTTTGTGGAACGATATAAGCTTTATGAAAACAGTATCTAGAATATTTTTACTTGTCGGTTTGTTAGTTTTGGTATCTTCCATTGCGAATGCTCAGACTATAAGAAAACGTTTGACCACAGATCTTCTGTTCGGTTTCAACTTTGCTACAATGGATATCAAAGGTGGTAACATGTACAAAGAGCCTAAGGTTGGTTTTACGATAGGTGCTAATGTCAATTTTAAAATATTGCATAATATTCAGCTACAATCAGGTCTCTATGTGACGAAGAAAGGGCTTAGGCAGCATATCCAGAGAAGTGAATATAACACAGCTATGGATATTGAATATTATGGTGATACTCTTCGTAATACAGCAGCAGACTACTTGCAGGTACCATTATGTCTTGGATATGAGGTGTATCTGACAAAACATTTTGCAGTAAATTTCAATGCCGGAGGCTATGTTGCATACGGTTTTAAAGGTAAGAACCGGGGGGAGGCTTATGCTACAACCATTAAGGATGGTGTTGTACAAGGTACACAAATAACAATACCCTCATACGAAGAAGAAACATTTGCTTTGAGAAAATGGAACCGATGGGATTACGGAGTCTTGGGACGGGTAGGATTGATATATGACATATGGACGATAAACCTGACTTATGAGTATGGTTTTCATAATGTTGCCGATGATGGACGGGAGTTGAAAAATCGCAATATGTCAGTGGCACTAGGATTTCGCTTCTAAAAATGTAGATAGTATTGCGATCTCCGGAGGAACTGATATTCAGTTCTTTCTTTGTTTTTATCAGACCCTTATAATATTCCAAATCAGAACTTTTATCAGTTCATTTTGTTTTATATTTACTGAATAATCAATAATAAGTTACGATATGGAAGATTTGGTAAAGAGACTTCAGGTTGAAGTCGGGCTCACAGAGGAGGAGGCTATTAAGTCTATATCAGTAGTAAAAGACTATATGGATAAAGAAGGTCTTGATATAGATTGGGAAAAATTCTTTAAAGGCAAGAGCGAAGACTTTATAGAGAAAGCCAGAGAGTTGTTCGCAAATGTATCGAAGCAAACTCAAAGTTATACGGATAAAATAGTGGATAAAGTGGATAGCTTTGCCGATAAAGCCAAGAAAAGCGCTCATGACCTGAGCCAGAGAGCTGCAGACTTTTTTGATGAAAAGTGATCCAGGCTTTTAAAAGGTTGAAATAAGGTAAGAGGAGAGAATCCTATTTGTCCACCTTTTTCTTTTCTGCGGTTTGGTTAGGATTCAGAGCATCCAATATCAGTTTATCGTATTCATAGATATCGTCTGCATAATACAGTACTTCATCGTTAGGATACATAAATGCAGTATAATAGTCAATGAATAAGGATATCCTATCATCCTTATCAATATTGATAATGTTGGGTAGCTTCTTTAATCTCTGCTCTTTAAGCAGCTTTTTACCTTCTTCTGATACTGGAGGCTTATTTATGCTATAATAAAGCTGGTCTTTATAAACCTCAGTTACAGGTGAAGCGCAGAAAAATGCAAGTTCGAAAGGCTTTTGCACTCTCACGCAGCCATGACTAACGGCCCTGTTTTTTCTGTTGAATGCCAGTTTGCTGGGAGTATCGTGAAGATATACAGAGAATGCATTGTTGAACATGAACTTCACTAAGCCAAGTGAATTCCCTCCTCCAGGATCTTGTTTGATAGTATAAGAAAACTTACTAGGATTGATATCTTTCCAGTCTATAGACGATACATCTACTTCCTTACCGCCCTTATACAGTTTCATATTGTGCCGTTTGATGTAGGTAGGGTCTTTTTTCTGCAATACAGCTACTTCTTTTTGGGCAATGCTTGTCGGTACATTCCATACGGGATTGAGGTTCATATAGCTGATATCGCTTTGGAGAAGAGGGGTTTTATTCCTTACCGAACCAACGCATACTCTGGATATCAAAGGTAGACTGTCACTCTTTGTATTATTGGCAACTAACATGGCTGCAGCCACATTTACCTCTATATGTTTGTTATGTTTTGCTTTAGTCCGTTTCCAGCGATACCTTTCCATGTTTGCCCGTATCTTGGCCAGGTAATATTCGAAAGGCCTGTTTAGTGCGCTTATAGTCAGTTTACCTACTTCAGCTTCTTCCGGATATGAATTCCTTCGTCTGAAAGTATTAATTGCAGCGAGCAGCCCTTCGTCCAGCTTTATATAGAGGCTGTCGCTACTTATCGAATCCGGTTTATATTCTCCGGTCAACACAAGCCTGTCTGCAATGTCTTTAATGTATTTGCTCTTATCACCGAGCTTATAGGTAACGTCTCCTGATACTATCTCTTTAAATCCGGTTTCTTGTCTGGTTCTTAAAATTTTATACTCTTCCCTCAACTTTAGATAGATATCATCTGACGGCTGTGAATTGAGTACAGCCAAAATGGGATCCTTTTTTATCTCAGCATATAGATTATTATAGAATAAAGAATCGGGAGCGGAAGTGACGATATCATAATCTTTCTTGTACAGGCTTTTGGGATCAGTAAAGCCGTATTTCATTCCTGTAATATACTTTATGGCAGACCTGGTCGATATCTCTTCCAAAGCAATCATTATCTTATACACTGTATCCAGATTATTAACAAAGGTACCAGAGTCTATTGCATCTGCCATCATTTTTATTTTTGACGAAGAAAATAATTCGGGAGATAATCCGTGCTCTTCTACCTGATTTAAGATGTCAATAAACGTATATAATCTTTTTGTATCGAGTGTGTCATGTATCCATACGGGGTTGAACTCTGTTGCAATGTATATTGATTTTAATACCGAATCATTAGTAGTATGAGCTTTTAGTGACTCTTGCAATATGCTGAGATCAAACTCCGGATAGTTTCTCGCAAATTTGGATTGGATAACTTCTTTCTTGTCAGATTCGCTGACTTTCGTATGTTCTTTCTTTTTACAGCTAACTATAAAAAATGAGAATATGAGGAAAGAGAACCAAAGGAAATATTTCATGAAGGCTAATTCTGTGTCAAGTGTGTGATTCGTTCTATTATTTCGACACAAAAATAGTAAAACTTTATAAAATGACAATATACAAAATGGGCTTAAACTAAGTAAAATTGTAATCAAATCTTGAAATATTTATCTATAAGTAAACAATCAGAAAATAAGGGTTGTTGATAAGGAGTTCTTTGAAAAATTTATATGATACCATTTACTGTAAATAGCAATTATTTTTTATAATATCCATATCAGCCGGATAAAAGTAAAAAGGCTATTCCTGTATAAGAAATAGCCTTTTATAAAAACAAAAACTTGTTATTTTTTTACACCGTTGCGAATCAACAATGCATCCACAGACGGTTCTTGTCCCCTGAATTTTACATACAGGCTCATCGGTTCCTCTGTATTTCCTCTCTCAAGAATATTTTTACGGAACGATTCTGCCGTTTCTTTGTTAAAAATTCCGGTTTCTTTGAACAGGGCGAAAGCATCTGCATCAAGTACTTCAGCCCATTTGTATCCATAGTATCCGGCTGCGTATCCGCCCGAGAATATGTGTCCGAATGAAGGGGACATAGCACTACCGTCTACCAGGGGTAGGAGAGCAGTCTTCTCCATCGCTTTTCGCTCGAAGTCGATCACATCGCCTGTATATGGCTGTGTAAGCGTGTGCCAGGCCATATCCAAATATCCGAACGATAATTGACGATAACACAGGTAACCGGCATTGTAGTTAGCTGCATCCACAAGTTTTTTTACCAGTTCGGCAGGTATTTTCTCACCTGTTTTATAATGTACGGCAAACTTATCCAGATATTCTTTTTCGGTCAGCCAGTTTTCCATTATCTGAGATGGGAGTTCCACGAAATCGTGTAAAACATTGGTTCCGGATAAAGATTCGTAAGTGCATTTTGTAAGCATACCGTGCAATGCGTGCCCGAATTCATGCAGGAATGTTTCCATCTCATCAAAAGTAAGCAGAGCGGGGTCTGTACCGGCAGGGCGGGTAAAGTTCATTACAATAAGCACCTGTGGACGGGAATCCTTATCTTTTTCTATGTATTGGCCTTTAAATTCTGTCATCCATGCACCCTGCCTTTTTCCTTCACGGGGATGGAAATCTGTATAAAGTACGGAAAGGAAGTTGCCTTTTTCGTCCAATACATCAAACGCTTCTACTTCAGAATGGTAAACGGGTATTTTTGTATTCTTTCTGAAAGTGATGCCATACAAATCGGTAGCTAGTCCGAATACGCCTTTCTTTACATTTTCCAGTTCGAAGTATGGGCGTACCAGTTCGTCACTGACACTATATTTGGCATCTTTCAGTTTTTCGGAATAGTATGACCAGTCCCAAGGCTGAAGATCTATATCTTTATTTTCCATGCCTACAGCAAAACCTTCGACCATTTTCACGTCTTCGCGGGCAGCTTTAGTATAGGCATCGAACAGATTGTCAAGTAGTTCATATACGTGCTTCTTATCCTTAGCCATTTTGTTTCGTAATACATAAGTTGCATAATCGGAATAACCCAGCAGATTGGCGATTTCCATACGGGTTTTGGCTATTTCTTTTACATTTTCCTGATTATCGAATTCACCGCCTGCAGCACATTGGGTTGTATAGGCCTTATATAGCTTTTCCCTGAGGTCGCGGCGTGAAGAGTATTTCATGAATGCGATATAGCTTGGGGCCGATAGGTCAAATAACCATCCTTCTTTATTCTTAGACTTGGCTTTCGCTTCAGCTGCATCTAAAGCTATTTTAGGAAGTCCGGCAAGATCAGCTTTATCGGTCAGCAACATTTCGAATTTGTTGTTCTCTTTCAACGCATTTTGTCCGAAAGTCAGAGTTAATTGGCTCAATTTAGAAGATAATTCTTTATAGGTATCCCTGTCCTTACCAGTGAGTGTAGCACCTCTGTTTTCGAATCCCTGGTATGTCTTTTCCACCAGGCGGATCTGCTCAGGATTAAGATTGGATTCGAACCGTTTGTCATATACAGCTTTCACTTTCTGAAACAGCCCTTCGTTCAGGTTGATTTCATTCGAGTGTGCCGAAAGCTTCGGTTGTACCCGTTGGGCTATTTGCAGCATTTCGTCATTGCTTTCCGCACTTAGCAGATTGAAGAACACTGATGTAACACGGGACAGAAGTTTTCCTGATTCCTCCAGCGGTACTATTGTATTCTCAAAAGTAGGGACAGCCCTGATCATCACTATCTTGTTTATCTCCATAGTGTGGTCTTTAATACCTTTCTCTATGGCAGGTTCGTAATGTTCGTTTTTTATCTTATCGAACGGGGGAGTATCGTAAGGCGTTTTATACGCCGAAAAGAACGGGTTTTGAGCTTGAATTGTTGTCATCGCTATTATTAATAATAAAATAGATAATATGAGTTTTTTCATATAAATCAGGGTTTTTAAAGTTAATAAGTAATAGATAGAATGAAATGATATATTTTCGATTCTTAACTCTATGAACTGTTATATCTTATAATTTGTTCATCTTAAATATTATTTCCATTGAGTAACTTCATCTACAGAAAAACGTACCGTATCTTTACCTTCTTCGTCAGCTTTCCCTATAGATAAAAGTAATATGGGAATATATCGTTTCGGATCAAGTTCAAAGGCTTCAGTCAGTTCTTTACGCAAAAAACCACCTATAGGATTAGTGTCATATCCGTAATTTTTGGCAGCAAGCATCAGTTGCATTGTCACAAATCCACAATCGAGCAGAATGGAATTTCTTAGCCTATCTTCTGTGTAACTTGCACCATAACTAGTCATGATCTCCAACATTTTGTTTTTATGTTCCTGTGTCATTAAGTCATATTCCACATTGGCCGACAGTATTTTATCGGCAGATGAATAATTGTCCATGTCGCCATAGATGGCTATTATAGCAGACGAGGTTTCCCATTGCAGCTGATTAAACATCATATATGGCCTTATCAATTCTTTGCCTTCTTTGCTGTCGAAGATGAAAAAACGCCAGGGTTGTAGGTTGAATGAGGAGGGCGCAGTCATTGCATCTTGCAGGATATCGGATATTTCCTCTTTACTGATTTTTATCGACGGATCATATTTTCTGATTGAAGTGCGTTGTGTAAACAGATTGTTGGACTGAATCTTAACTTTCTTTAATTGCATAGTTCTCTTTTCGAATTAATAGACTAAGACAAAGGTATAAAAACTAATCTAAAAACTTTATCTTTGCCCATTAAATAAGATAATTGCGGGGATTGAAGGGCTTGAAAAAGTTCTCTTGCAGGATATACTTTTTTTTATGTTTTTTCGTTATTAATTAACTAGTGTAATATAATAGAGTTATGATTGACTATATAAAAGGTGAAATCACGGAATTAACCCCGGCCTCAGTCACCCTTGAAACCTATGGCGTAGGATATTTTATAAGTATATCGTTGAATACATATTCAAACCTGACAGGTAAGAAAAGTGCACAACTATTTATTTACGAAGCTATAAGAGAAGATGCTCACCAATTATTCGGTTTCTTTGACAAACAGGAACGCGAACTTTTTATGTTATTAATAAGTGTTTCGGGTATCGGAGCCAGTACCGGGCGTATGATATTGTCTTCGATGAACACACAGGAGCTTGCAAACGTTATTGCTTCAGGAAATTCTGATATGTTGAAAACCGTGAAAGGTATTGGTCTGAAGACGGCACAACGTGTGATAGTGGATCTGAAGGATAAGATAAAAGTAAGTGGGATAGAGCAGGTTGATATGTTTGCATCGGGACATCCGTCGGGGGAAGAAGCAGTCGCAGCATTAGTTATGCTTGGGTTTACTCAGCAGGCATCTCAAAAAGTTGTGGCTAAAATTCTAAAGGACAAAGCTGATAGTACAGTCGAACAGATTATAAAGACAGCATTGAAAATGTTGTGATCAGCTGGGCATTTTATAGTAAGTATAATAATTGCAGCTGGTTTATCCATAGAATGAAGTAATAGACGGTAGAAGATAATTTGATGATACATTTTTAATCTGACTAATTGTTATATTTTTAACTTAACCAGGCACTAAATAGGTTTGCAACCTTATTATCGATTATTTATTTTAGAGTTGAAAAAATATATAAAATATTTATTTGTAGCTACGCTCCTCATAAGTTCTGTGAGTTTGTTTTCTGGTATCACCGGTAAGACAGATTCCTTTTTTGCTTACGCTGACGAACTGCAATCACAGGATACAGTGCCTCGTTATCCTGTAAAGAAAACGCAGATAACTACATATAAGGATCTAAAAGATAATCCTCCTGCCGATCTCAAAACACCCTCTAATATTGAGACGTCGGTAGAATATGACCCCAATACAAAACTATACATTTTTCGCACCAGAGTAGGTGACCAGGAGATATCGACACCTTTTTCACTTACCCCTAAAGAATATATGGACTATACGTTGAAACGTTCAATGTCTAGCTATTTTAAGGGAAAGAATGTGGAAACCTACGACAATAAGGACGAAAAAGACGAATTCTCACTGAAGGATATAAAACTGGATATCGGCCCTGCCGAAAAGCTCTTTGGTCCCGGAGGAGTAAAGGTACGGACACAGGGATATGTAGAGGCTACAATGGGAGTCAAGCATACAAGTACCGACAATCCTACCCTGTCGGAACGTAACAGAAGTAAGACTGCCTTTGAGTTTAATGAAGATATACAGATGAATGTAACGGCATCTGTAGGCGATAAGATCAATTTCGATATGAATTATGATACAAAAGCATTATTCGATTTTGACTCTAAAAAACTAAAATTGGCATATGAGGGAAAGGAAGATGAGATAATAAAACGCATCGAAGCCGGAAACGTAAGCATGGCAACGACCAACTCCCTCATTAATGGAGGAACATCTCTTTTCGGTATCAATACGGAACTACAGTTTGGTAAATTGCGTGTCAATATGGTAGTATCGCAACAAGAGTCCGAATCTCAAACTACAAGTTCGAAGGGTGGTATCCAAACCAATGAGTACGAATTCAAAGCTGACCAATACGATGCCAACAGACATTTCTTCATATCCAACTATTTTCGTGACAATTATGATAAGGCTATGTCTAAACTGCCTTTTATTCAGTCGCCTGTCAATATTACCAATATTGAAGTATGGGTGACAAACAAGAGGGGGGATTATACACAATCCCGTAACATAGTTGCATTTGCCGATATAGGTGAACATACAAAAATCAAGAATAATAAATGGATTGCCGCCGGAGGAAAACCGGATAATCCGGATAATGATGCAAATGATCTTTACGCTACAATTAAAAGGGACAAACCTAAAGCGAGAGACAAATCTCAGGTTACAGCCGAATTTAGCGGATATATAGAAAGCGGCCTCGATTATGAAAAAATAGAGAGTGCCCGGTTGCTGACTCAGGCTGAATATACTTTTAATCCGCAATTGGGTTATATATCGCTTACCTCGGCTCTGCAAGCCGATGAAGTGCTTGCAGTAGCTTATACATACAGAGCCAACGGCAAAGATTACAAGGTGGGTGAACTGGCGACTGACATTGTGGATAAATATGATTCAGGTAATCCGAAATCCGGGGCATTGTTTGTAAAGCTGATAAAGCCTGTCTCTCTTTCTCCTCGTTCCTACACTTGGGATATGATGATGAAGAACGTATATAAGGTAAGTGATAATGCTGTTCAGCAAGACCATTTCATGTTGAATATATCTTATCAGTCAGACACTATAGGTACTTATATAAATTACATTCCGGAAGGTAATATCAGGAACGAACTACTGTTGAGAGTAATGAATCTCGACAGGCTCGATTCCCGCAACAATGAAGTAACAAATAAAGAAGGTACTAAAGGGGATGGTATCTTCGACTTTGTAGAAGGATATACCGTTAAGTCGCAGAACGGACGTGTTTTCTTCCCTGTGGTCGAGCCTTTTGGATCTCATCTGAGACAGAAGATAGGAAATAATACCATTGCCGATAAATACGTCTATCAGGAGCTATACGACTCTACATTGACTGTTGCTCAGCAAATTGCAGAGAAGAATAAATTCAAAATATCAGGTTCATATCGTGGATCAGGTTCCAGTAATGCAGAGATAGACCTTAACGCCACTAATATACCTCAGGGCTCTGTGAGATTAACAGCTGCCGGAGCCACTCTGGTTGAGGGTGTAGATTATATAGTCGATTATATTGCAGGAAGGGTTACTATTATCAACCAAAATTTGCTGGACTCCAATACACCGATTCAGGTTTCTTCCGAGGGAAGAACCTTTAATATGCAACGTAAAACCTTACTGGGGCTTAATCTGAGTTACGATATTTCAAAGAATTTCAATATTGGAGGTACTATCATGCACTACTATGAGAAACCCCTTACAATGAAAACTCAGATTGGTGACGAATCTGTGAAAAATACGCTGTGGGGGCTGAACACATCCTATAAAACGGAATCGATGTGGCTGACAAATCTTGTAGATAAATTGCCATTTGTAGAAGCGACCCAGCCATCTCAGATTTCGTTCAATGCCGAGTTTGCCCAGATGATCCCCGGACATTATCAGAGTAAAGAAGCAGGAGGATATTCTTATCTGGATGATTTCGAATCATCGCAATCGCGGATAGATGTGAAAAATCCGTATGCATGGACTTTGGCTTCTACTCCTCAGGATGCTAAGGGTAAGGATAATAAGGTATTATTTGAAGAGGCGAAATTGAGTAACCAGATAGAGTATGGAATGAACCGGGCTATGTTATCGTGGTTTATGATAGACAATCTTTTTACCCGTAAAGGCTCATCTCTGACACCTAATCATATAAAAAATGATCAGGACCAATTATCCAACCACTTTGTACGGGAGATCAATATGTACGAGATTTATCCGAATAAGGATGTTCCTTATAATGAATCGGCGACTCTCCCTGCATTGAATCTGTCTTTCTATCCTAATGAGAGAGGGCCTTATAATCTGGATGCAACAAATATAGATTCGGACGGAAAGCTGAGAGATCCGGAAACCCGTTGGGGAGGGATTACCCGCCGTATGGATGTACGTGATTTTGAAGCGTCGAATGTAGAGTATATAGAATTCTGGCTGATGGACCCGTTTGTTTATGACAAGACGGCAAAAGGAGGCGATTTATATATAAATCTGGGTGAAATATCAGAGGATGTTCTTAAAGACGGTAAGAAATTCTTTGAAAACGGCCTACCTGTCAATGATGATCCTGATGCTGTAGAAACTACGGTATGGGGTAAAGTACCAAAACGCCAGTCGACAGTTTATGCTTTTGACGATAATGCCGGAGTTGATGCCCGCAGGAGGCAGGATGTGGGACTGAATGGATTGAGCACAGATGAAGAATTTACATTTGGTACATATAGCAAATATCTACAGGATTACGATGCCAAACTATCAGCGGCAGCAAGAGAAAAATTAAAGGCTGATCCGTTTTCACCACTGAACGACCCCGCCGGAGATACATATCATTTCTATCGTGGGGCCGATTATGACCGCGATGAGGTAAGTATTCTCGACCGTTATAAATACTATAACAATACCGAAGGAAACTCTCCTGATACCAAGCAGACTTCAGAGAGTTATTCTACCGCCGCCCGGCCAGTGCCTGATGTGGAGGACATAGATCAGGATAATACACTGAATGAAACAGAAGCCTATTTCCAGTATAGGATAGAACTTGATCCGAAAAAAATGAATGTCGGCGAAAATTTCATAGCCGATAGCCGTAAAGTGAGTGTACCACTTCGCAACGGTACAGAGGGAGAAGTGACATGGTATCAGTTTAAAGTACCTGTACGCCAAGGTGAAAAAATAGGGAATATCTCGGATTTTAAAAGTATCCGCTTTATGCGCATGTTTATGACCGGTTTCAATCAGACAACATTCCTGCGTTTTGGTACATTGCAATTGGTTCGTGGCGATTGGCGTACATACGAACAGACCCTAAATAAAAATAACGAGCCATCGGGAAATGGTACTCTCGATGTTGCAACAGTAAATATAGAAGAAAATTCCGATCGTAAGCCTGTCGGTTATGTGCTTCCTCCGGGACTCAGTCGTGTCACCGATCCCGATCAGGCACAGATGATAAAGGAGAATGAACAATCATTGTCTATGCGTATACATGACCTGAGCGCAGGGGATGCGCGTGCAATTTATAAAAATACATATTATGACCTCAGGCGATATAAACGTTTACAGATGTTTACCCATGCAGAAGAACTTATCGATGGTGAGAAATTAGTAAGAGGCGATTTCACGATATTTATCCGCCTGGGTTCCGATTATAAAAATAACTATTACGAATACGAGATACCGTTAGTAATAACTCCGGAAGGCTCAAGCGACAGGAATGTGGTATGGCCTAACGATAATATGTTCGACTTCCCGTTAGAATTACTGAAAGATGTAAAACTGCATCGCAACAGGGAGAAACGAAAGGCGGGCTCTACGGTTTCATATACAACACTCTATTACGAGTATGACCCTGATAAGCAAAACAACAGGGTAAGTGTAATTGGTAATCCTTCATTATCCGAGATTAATGTGATAATGGTTGGCGTAAGGAACAACAGCACAGTAGTCAAGTCGGGAGAAGTCTGGATAAATGAGCTTCGCCTTACCGACTTTGACGAAGAAGGCGGGTGGGCTGCACAGGGAAATCTGAACGTTGCACTATCCGACTTAGGGACAATAAATTTATCGGGACGGAAAGAAACTGTTGGATTCGGAGCTTTGGATCAGAAACTGATGGAAAGGCGTTCCGACGATTATCATACATATAGCATCGCTGCTAACATAGAATTAGGTAAGTTCTTCCCGGAGAAAGCGAAAGTAAGTCTGCCTTTATATTACTCATATTCTAATCAGACAACTACTCCAAAATACGATCCATTCGATCAGGATGTTACACTGAAAGAGGCATTGAGCATAGTGGAAACCAAAGCTGAAAAAGATTCAATAAAGAGTCTGGCGCAGGAGAAAACCACAACGAAGAGCATCAGTGTGAATAATGTTAAGGTGAATATTCAGAGTAAGACTCCGATGCCATACGATCCGGCAAACTTTAGTTTTGGCTATTCATTTAGTCAGAGTGAGACGAAGAATCCAACTACGGTATATGATGTGACTAAAAATTATCGGGCGACATTCAATTATGCATATAGTCCGATGGTGAAGACTTGGGAACCATTCAAAAATGCAAAGAGCAAGTCCGGAGCTGCAAAGTTTGCCCGGTCATTAGGCTTTAATTATCTTCCGTCTAATATCGCCTTTAATTCCAATATAGTACGATACTATACCGAAACAGCCTTGCGTGATATAGAAAGCTACAGGCTTGGAGGCGGAACATCCAACGAGTTCTTATCATGGAGTCAGTCTTTCTTATGGGACAGGGACTTTAGCATCGATTGGGATTTTACGCGCAATCTGAAATTCTCTTTTCAATCGGGGACCAGAGCCGAAATAGAAGAACCATATCTGCAAGTGAATAAAAAGCTGAACAGAGATGACTATGATACATGGAAAGATGCTGTTATCCGTAGCCTGAAAAGCCTTGGGGACCCGCTTTCGTATCGCCAGTCAGTGAAAGTTACCTATCAGCTTCCGTTCAAGAATATCCCGGCTATGGATTGGGTTACGTCTAATGCCGGTTATACGAGTGGTTATCAGTGGGATCGAGGGGCCAATATAGATAGTGTGGAGATTGGCAATACCATAAGTAATACAATGACACTGGATCTGACAAATAGATTCAGTATGACCGCGCTGTATAATAAATCTTCATTTTTGAAAAGAGTAAATGACCGTTTCGATGCGAAGAGAAGACCACAATCTCCTAGCCAGCGTGAACGGGAAAAGCGTGAGCCTGAAAGGCGTCGCTTTACTCAGAATGTAGTACTACAAAGAGATACAACTGCAACAATTACGCATGGCCTCAATACAAAAAATATACAGGTAACTGCAAGAAAAGGCGGAAAGCCATATACCGTGAAATTTAAAAAGGTAGATGAGAATACAATCCGGATAAATAATAAAGACTCTGCTGATATACAACTGAGTATTGAAGGTAGATATAAAGAAACCGGAACGTCGAAACTGTTACAGGATATAGTAGAATATTCAGCGCGTGGGCTAATGTCGGTGCGCACATTAGGGTTTAATTACTCAAGGCATAACGAAACATATATTTCAGGTTTCAAACCTGGTATAGGTGATGCATTTGGGCAGAAAGGATCCGATTATGGAATGGTTCCGGGACTAGGCTTTGCTTTCGGACTAGAGGGTGGTGATGATTTCATACAAAAGTCGATAGACAGAGACTGGCTTGTCGGGAATGTTATGAATGTCTCTCCATCGGTATTTAATACAGCCGAAACATTCGAATTCAGAGCGCAAATAGAACCATTTAAGGACTTCAAGATAGAACTGAATGCCAAGCATGAGAATAATAAGCGGACAGAAGTTCAGTATACAGTTTTAGAAGATGGTACTCCGAATACATCGAGAACATTCGGCGGTAACTTCTCTATGACCACTGTGGCTCTTTCTTCAGCCCTTAAAAGTAGCAATGCTAAAAATGGTTATTATTCGGCAGCCTTCGAAAAATTCCTAGAAAACAGGTATCGTATAAAAAACAGATTGGAGGCTAAATATAGGAATACCTCTTACCCTGGAGGAGGCTTTATCAGCGAAAATACTCCCGGTCTTATCGGCCAGCCTTATTCGGCAGCCACAGGCGAGGTCGATGTTAATTCTGCTGACGTGCTTGTTCCGGCATTTATATCCGCTTATACAGGACGTAGTGCAAATAATATCGCACTTACAGCATTTCCGTCCTTACTATCTATATTACCAAACTGGACAGTAGCATATGATGGGCTGACCAGTATTCCTCTTATAAAAGAGAAATTTAAGAATTTAAGGCTCAATCATGCTTATACCTGTTACTATCAGGTAAGTAATTATAATTCCTTCTCAAATTGGGTGCAGGCAGATGACGAACTAGGGTATATACGTGATATACTCAGTGGGAATCCGGTGCCATCTTCTCCATACAATATATCATCGGTGGGTATATCCGAAGTGTTTAATCCTCTGTTTGGAGTTGAAGGTACACTGAATAATAATATGACAATCAATACACGTTATAATAATGCACGTACCTTAACCTTAAATATGTCTTCCTATCAGATCATAGAGTCGCTGCAAAAAGAATTTGTAGTCGGATTCGGATACCGAATCAATGAGTTTAACCGCCTGATAGGATTGAGCCAGAGGTCAACAGGGCAGTTCAATAACGATTTGAATATAAAAGCAGATCTTTCGCATAAAACAGTTGAAGCCTTACTTCGTAAGATTCAGGAAGATTTTACGCAGGCAACAAGTGGCACGACTATTGTAACGTTAAAGATATCGGCGGATTATGCAATGAGCAGATCTTTGACTTTGAGGGCGTTCTATGATCGTATTCTCAACAGGCCATTAATTTCATCGTCGTCATATCCGACAACAAACAGTAATTTTGGAATAAGCTTAAAATTTATTTTGCTACAATAAAAAATATTTATAAGCTTGCATAGAAAAAATATTTCCTTTATGTTTATTTTTTTCAAATGTTAAACAATATCTTTGTCTTAATTGTTAAATAGTAAAATCGAGACCTATAAAATTTATTTAAATAAAGTAAGCAAGTCTTGGTAGAATAGAGAGGCTAAAAATGAAAAAATCGACAATATGGATACTCGCCGGAATAATGGCATTTGCGTTCTTTGGCCTATTGTACTTACAAATAACCTACCTTAGAGAATCGATAAGGATAAGGAGTGATCAGTTTAATGAAATTATAAACAGAAGCCTTTTGCAGGTTTCCCGTAGTTTGGAACTCGATCAGACACAGAAGTATCTGAATGAGGCATTTCTCGAGAATCAGAAAAAGCAGGCGGCCGCTTATAACAGATCATTATCTTTGCAAAATCAAATGCAGGAAGAAACTGTAACGCATCAGCAAAGAGTGAAGATGACAGCTCCCGATATGGAGATAAATATGGAGTTGAATATGTCGACCACTACTCAAACTCCGAAGAGCCAGATTTTCCAGTCGCCGAGCAAAGGTGGGACGAATGCTATATCGAAAACGATATTCGGTATGCAGGATGAACAAAAAAAGAAATATCTTTACGAGAGCGATATAATGAACGAGGTATTAAACCGCATTATAAATACGGCAAGTAATATACCTATAGCAGAACGGGTGAATCTGAAATCGCTTGAGGTTCTTATCAGAAACGAGATAAAAGGGAATGGGATAGAATTGCCATTCCAGTACGAAGTGGTGGATAAAAACGACAAGCCAATATACCAGCAGCCGTTTTTTACAATGCAAAACAGGAAGGACTATTATCTGCAATCGTTGTTTCCTAACGATCCACAGGATAAAGTTACATACTTGAAAGTATACTTCCCGGATAAGGATAAATACTTGTTTAGTGAAGTAAAATTTCTATATCCGTCAATTTTGTTTACCTTTATATTGCTGGTAACATTTATTATAATCATTTACATCACATTCCGCCAAAAGCGTTTGTCGGAAATGAAGAGTGATTTCATGAATAATATGACACATGAACTGAAGACGCCTGTGTCAACAATCTCATTAGCAGCACAAATGCTTAAAGATGGCTCCATCACGAAATCTCCGGAAGTTTTTAAACATATATCTGGTGTGATAAATGATGAAACCGAACGGCTAAGTTTTCAGGTAGAAAAGGTTTTGCAGATGTCTCTTTTCGAGAAGCAAAAAGCAACGCTGAAAATGAAAGAACTGGATGCCAACGATGTTGTTGTAAGTGTAGCTAATACTTTCCAGATAAAAGTCGAAAAATTCGGAGGTAATCTGGATATCGATTTGGAAGCGACAGAATCAGCCATTGAAGCAGATAAAATGCATTTTACCAATGTGTTATTTAACTTATTGGATAATGCAGTGAAATACAGAAGAGAGGATGTGCCGTTGGAATTGATGATACGCACATGGAATAGCAATAATAAACTATATATATCAGTAGAAGATAACGGTATAGGTATAAAGAAAGAATTTGTAAAGAAGATATTTGAACGTTTCTATCGCGTATCTACAGGCAATCGGCACGATGTGAAAGGCTTTGGCCTGGGATTGGCATATGTGAGGAAAATAGTTGAAGACCACAAAGGAACTATAAAAGCTGAGAGTGAGTTAGGTAAAGGCACCAAATTTATAATTTGTCTGCCTATAATGAAGAATAATGAACAACTCAAATAAATTGTATGTAAATAAGTAAGTTATGGAAGAAAAATTGAAATTATTTTTATGTGAAGATGATGAGAATCTCGGTATGCTGCTGAGAGAGTATCTTCAGGCAAAAGGTTACGACACTGACCTTTACATTGACGGAGAAGTTGGATACAAAGGGTTTGTAAAAGAAAAATACGACCTGTGTATTCTGGATGTGATGATGCCTAAAAAAGACGGTATCACTCTGGTAAAAGAAATCAGAGCAATCAATACAGAAATTCCGATCATATTCTTAACTGCTAAGAATATGAAGGATGATATCCTTGAAGGCTTTAAGGCCGGAGCTGACGACTATATTACAAAGCCGTTCAGCATGGAAGAACTTGTTCTTCGTATCGAGGCTATCTTCCGTCGTGTAAAAGGAAAGAGAAGTAAAGAACAACAGGTTTACCAATTCGGTAATATGAACTTTGACACTCAAAAGCAGATTCTAACTATTAATGGTGAAAGTACTAAACTGACTACCAAAGAAGCAGAACTATTAGCTTTGTTGTGTGCTCATGCTAACGACATATTGGAAAGAAATCATGCCTTGAAACAAATCTGGGTGGATGATAACTACTTCAATGCACGTAGTATGGACGTATATATCACAAAATTGCGTAAGCTGTTGAAACCGGATCCAAGTATTGAGATTATCAATATCCACGGTAAAGGTTATAAACTGATTGCCCCTGTGAATGAAGAAGAAGGCGCTGAATAATATCAGTCCGAATATAGTGTAAAAAGCCGGTTGATACCGGCTTTTTTTATTTAGTCAATAGCCTTTTTACGGAAGTATTTTGTCAGATACTCATTGAATACGATACCAAACACGATGAGGAATAATCCCAGATATGTAGTCACGTATATTTGCTCTCCTAATACCAGATGGATAAGGAAAAGGGAAATAAACGGCGATAGATAGCACATCTGATTCACCAAAGCCGGATTATTCGTTTTCCTGATAGCCAGCCCGAAAAATATAAATGGTATCCCCATCTCAAAAGCGCCTACATAGATACTGGATAATATTCCGGGTACAGAATTCAGATTGACTCCAACAAACAAGGCTCCGATCAACAAATATACCGACCCAAACAGGAAGCTGAGGAACAATGCGACTATTCCATCCACTTTTTTATTCTGATTGTTTACTATCCAATAGGTTGCCCACAAAAATGCACTTAAGAAAGCAAGAAGTAATCCGGCAATAGGTAAACTCTGTCCGCTTATACCACCCGAACCCAACGATATAAGAGCTACTCCTCCGAGAGACAGTGCCATGCCAATATACTTCATCTTGGGTATTGGCTGGCGGGCAATAATAGCGAGCAAAACGAGTAATACAATCGGCCAGGCATAGTTTATCGGTTGTGCCACTTGCGCAGGCAATAAAGCATACGATTTGAAAAGAACCAGATAATAAGCCACGGGATTCAATAAGCCGACCAATGCAAACCATCCCCACTGCTTAGCAGGGAGGGTTTGCAGATCAGTCCATTTTTTCAGTATAGTCATTGCTATGCTGAATATGAGCAATGCTGTAAAACTGGCAACCAAAAGCATCTCGAAATGAGAAAAATACTTCAGCGCCATTTTAAACATCGTAGCTACTGTAGACCAGCTTAATACAGCAATACTGCCATAAATAAGCGCTTTATTGTTGTCCTGCATCGTTATCTTAATGCTTCTACTTCTTCGGTAGTCAATGGTATCTTTTTACCTAACCTGCGGGAACCTGTTTCTGTAATAAGGAAGTCTTCTTCGTTACGCAATCCGCCAAAGTCCCTGTATGCCTCCAATTTATCGTAATTGATGAATTCTTCAAATTTCTTTTCACCTTTCCATAAGTCTATCAGTTCGGGTATAAAGTAAACTCCCGGCTCGATAGTAAGTACAAAACCCGGTTCCAGTTTTCGCCCCAATCGCAACGATTTTCGTCCGAATTGCGTACTTTTGGGCTCTCCGTTGTAACCGACCCAAACTTCACCCAGATTTTCCATATCATGTACATCCAGTCCCATCATATGTCCCAGCCCACACTGAAAAAACATTGCATGAGCACCAGCCTGTACAGCTTCGTCCATATCACCTTTCATCAGGCCTAGTGATTTCATCCCTTCGCAAATAACCTTTGCTGAAAGTTCATACACTTCTTTGAATGGAATGCCCGGCCGTAATGCTTCTACTGATGCAATATGTGAAGCTACCTGAATATCATATACATCTTTCTGGCGGGACGAGAATTTCTTCCCGGCAGGTATGGTAGACGACATATCGCCTGCATAACCCATTTCGGTTTCTGCTCCGGCATCGATCAGGAACATGTCGCCTTCTTTTACTGTATTTCCGTGATAATGATTATGCAGCGTTTGTCCGTTTACTGTGGCTATAGTAGGGAAGGAGAGCCTGCCTCCGGCAGCATAGGCCACTTCTTCCAATGCGGCCATCACTTCATATTCTTTCATCCCTACACGAACTTTCTTTATAGCGGTAATGTGCATATCGGCTGTAATATCACATGCCCTTTCTATTTCGGCGATTTCTTCTTCCGATTTATAGATACGTTGATTTACCACACCCTGAATAAATGGGAGGGAGGCCTCTTGTTGTACAGGTTTAAGACCCGTCCAGTCCATTAGTCTGAGTCTATGCTCCGCCCTGTAAGTTGGCAGGTAATGCACTTTCTGTCCTTTAGTCGCAGCTTTTGACAGATAATCGCCTAAAGAAGAATAAGGCTGGGTATTAGCAACCCCGACTCTTTCACTCTTTTCTTTCAATGTAGGTTGCGTCCCCATCCATACTATCTGGTCGATAGTAAGTTCGTCTCCGAAAATGATCTCCTTGTCTTCGTCTATATTAATAACGGCAGCTAGTCCGGCATACGGCAGCCCGAAGAAATAAAGGAACGTGGAATCCTGACGGAAAGGATAGGTATTATCTTCATAATTCATTCCGGATTCGTCGTTTCCGAGAAATAGGAGAATACCTGAACCTATTGCTTTTTTCAATTGGTTGCGGCGGTTGATGTAGGTTTCTTTTGAAAACATAGTATTATTATTTTATAAACGACTTAAATCTTTCAGGATTATTATCCGAAAGATTTAAATCGTTATTAATTAGGTTTTATTTATATAAACAAAGAGGTTCTGATACAAGTACAGTATTCTTATTTCAATGCAGATTCACTGAATTTCAGAACTTCACGTACCGAGTGCGCCCAGAAATTGCGAAGGCCGAATCCCTGTGCTTTACCATCGGCTTTCCAGCTATCAATGATATTACGGGTTTTTATATCAAAAAATACAACATCGAAGTATCCTCTGTTTTTCGCCTTACTTAATCTTTCGGCTATGATGATTACTCCCGTACCATCACTCTCTTTCACCGAAAGGGATTTTACAATATCTTTTATTGTATTGTCTTCCAGTTGACATGCGGCATCTGTAGTGAAAATGTCATCGGCTTTAAGGTCTGATATACGAGCTTTAACATCATCAATATAGACACCCAGAACTCGTCTTTTTAAATATTTAGCGACGTCGTATTTACGCGCTTCTGTTACAAAAAGATTGTTGATATCCTGAAATGCATATTTGAAATGTTCGCCGGATTCTTTTGCACCATATACTTTCGCATGGGAAAAGTCTACTCCATAAAAATTGATGGCTTCAATGTCTTTTAAAAGCTCTTTTTTCTGAGCAAAACCGCCAACACTAACCAGTAGTGCAATAAGTAGAACTAATTTTTTCATATAAATAAGATTTTATTAGTGATTTTATACCAAATGTAAGAAAAAGCCTTTTCTTATCAAAAGAATTACCGTAAATCTATAAATTTAATAGCTTTCCGACTCATGGGTGGAGTCTGAATCTGTGCGATATATTCAGGAGACTCGAAACTTATATTCGGGGCAACTCTTACCTTCGATCTGAACAGGTCTTTGATCTCCTTTATAAAAGCGTCACTTCTGTCTTCGTCACAGCCTACCCGCACTAATATTTCATCTGTTCCCAGATCGTTGGTAAATACTTCAACTACATAGTTTTTGATATGCGGTACATTGTCCAGTATATCGAATAAAGCAGGTGGATATAATGTGGTTCCCTTATATTTTATCATCTGTCCCCTACGTCCCAATACGCTGCTCAGGCGTATGGTATTTCTGCCACAAGTGCAAGGCTCGGTATAGTGATAGCAAACATCTCCTGTCTTGAAGCGCAGGAGGGGCATCCCTTCCACGCCCAATGTAGTAATGGTAACTTCTCCCGACTCACCTTCTCCGACAGGATTGTCGTTGTCGTCCAGAAATTCCACGATAATCAGTTCAGGCTGTAGGTGGCCGCCGCAAAAGCGGTCGCATTCTGTGAATGATGCCTGCATTTCGGTAGAGGCATATGTGGAATATAATTGCAGGGAACTCCATTTTTCCTGAATACGTCTGCCCAGAGTATTCAGTTCGAAGTTCTCTTTGCGTAAAGATTCCCCTATGCAAAGGCATTTTTTGATGGAACTGTTGTTGTAATCGATTTTATTTTTTTCGGCAAAGTCTATCAGTTTAATAAGAAATGAAGGTACTGCTATCCCGCAGGTTGGATGTATCCGTTCTATTGTATCCCATTGAAGTTCGGGTATCCCGTTTCCTACACGGGCTACACCCATACCTAGTTCGCGCGCTCCAAGAAAATAAGCCAGTCCGGCCATGAAACGGCGGTCTATAGTTGTCATCAACTGCATGATGTCTTCTTTGGTAAATCCGGCGGTAGTAAAAGACAGGTATTCGTTATAGGCAAGGCGGTCGAGGTCTTTGTCGGTGAGGACAAATGTGATGGGATCTCCCAGAGTCCCCGATGTAGTTACATAGTCGATAATTCGAGATTTCTCTACACAGATAAAATCTTCACTGTATCTTTGTAAATCATCTTTTGTGGTAACAGGCAGTTTCCGTAGATCTTCAATTGTTTTGATCTCATTTATATCAATATTCTGTTCTTCAAACATCCTTTGATAAAAAGCGGAGTGTTCTTTTAGGTATTGCAGAGCAGCCTGTAATTTCGTTTCCTGATATTCTTTGATTTTGATAGCAGGCTGAAATTGTATATCGGGGTGTTTTTCCATAGGGTTGTTATTTTTTTATATTCACCATATATAGTTAAAACTTTACAAACTTTACAACTTTGTATCTCCATTCTTAATCTTTGTGTCCTTAGTGTAAATCTTAGTGTCCTTCGTGGTAAAAAACTTTTTGTTACACTGAAAAACTCTGATCATAATCTTCAATTCAAAATTAACAATACATCTTTCGAAACCTATATTATTTTAGTCTATATTCACAATATATTGTTAAAACCTGACACATCTGACACTTTTTACACATATTTTTATTTGTCATATTTTACTACTTCTTCTAAATTATCCATCTATTTTTTATGATAAAAATCCCTTGTGCTTGCCCGTTTGTTTCATACTGGACAGCACAAGGTCTATCACTATATAAAATTCAAAACCTGACAAACTTTACAGTTTTTACACATATTTGCTAATTCCCACATTGGCATATCGGCACATTAAAACATTGGCACATTAAAAATAGTATAGATAAAATAACTTGAATAAAATAAACCAATTATTTAATAAATGGGCCTAAAACCGAATCTTTTTCTCTATCCATTCCTTTTCAGAAACCTTCGGTACTTCTTTTGTCAATGCTTTTTGCCAGTATTCTTTTGCTTTTTGTTTTTCTCCTTGCGACATGTAATAATCCCCCACTATTTCGTACATATGATAATATTCGGGATTAGAGGCTTCGTATTTGTTTAATCTGTCGGAAGATATAGAACTCTTCTCTTTTATCTTAGCTTTTATATCTTTCGTCAGTTCTTTATATGTCAAGAGATTGTTGAACATATCGCCATGTATCAGGGAATCTTCGGGAATAGTATATTCCGTAGAATATATCTCTTTTCTGAAATCCGTATCTTCCCCGAATATCTTATTCAGGTCATAGGCCACATATTTACCCATCTGCCAAGGGTGGGTAGATACCCATATTATTCGCTGTTCGGGTTTGAATATGACCGAATGGTGCGCGATAAACTGGTTGATTGCCATTTCGTTTGTCAGTCCTATTTCTTTATCTCCCGATCCTTTTGTGTCGCGAAGGATAGAGGCGGCTTTTTTCACATCTAAAGGTTTGTTTTTATCGAGGAGCTCTGTCAATCGCCCGAAACGGTATTGGCTGTCTGTTGTACGGATATTTTCAAGATTCCGTTCGTCCTTGGCGAATACTTCTGATTGGAAATGATTGGTACATATAATTTGTTCTCCATCGGTAGTGAATAAACCTATCTTATCAGGTGATTTTTCTATAATGGCTGCTTTCTTGTCTTTGGCTGAACCTATAAGGATAGATTCGGATACGAAAGTCTCTCTTTTTTTCGCAATCTCATATGCCTCCTCAATTGTAGACGCATATTGCAATATCTCCCTAGTAAGGATGGATATCGGTGTTTTAGCGGATGTAGGCATCGAAGATTTTGCAGCGTTAATTGTAACTGTCAGCCCTTCTTCGTTCATTCCCGATAATACGCCGGTCATCCCCGGCCAGGCTACAGATACGAATTTATAACCCTTCTCGGGATCATAGAACTGCACTTCTTTATTTTTTGCAAAATCATCCCCTACATAAAAATCGAAATTGCGGCCGATTACCAATGTTGAATCGGCGCTTGCTGTACCCCATGTAGCAAAGGAACTGCATCCTACGAGCATATAGTCTTGCATGGCGTGTCCTAAATCATGTGCGGCATGGTAATTTAACTGTCTTTCGTAGGGAGTGCCGATATAGCTGAATTCATCGGAGCAGGAGTGGGATATCCCGTAAATTTCACGCCTGTATTCCTCCGGTATGTTCTTTCCCAGATTACGGTTGTACAGGATGGTGAAGAAGCCAAGAAATCGTAAGTGATTTTCGGATGGGACAAGTACCTTTATCTGGTCTACAAATACTTTTTCCTGATAATATAGCAGGTCTTTCGACATCTCTCCTATAGCGATGCCCCGCTGGTAATCATTGCCGGAGACTTTCAGTTCCCACAATCCGCTTTCACTCTTGCGAAGATAATTATCACCCCACTGACGGTAATCAGGTTCTTCTGTCAGTTTGTAGCGGGGAACTTCTTCCGCTATTTCGGGCACGCACATATCCGCTGAAAAATACATGTAGCCGATAATTCCGCCAAAAGCGAGAATGAATATCAGCAGCACATATAATCCGGCCTTCAGACCCTTTTTCAGCAATTTATGCATTCCCTACTTTTTTAGCTAAATATTCCTGACCTACAAAGTCGGCGCAAGTGAACATGGATGTGAGCGTTACCCCCAGAGCACCATGTACATTCATATTCTGGCCTGTAAAGTAAAGGTTTTTCAGTTTCGTTTTTGTGGAAATAAAACCTAATTCGGGAAACTTACAATCTTTTACTATACCGTATGCCGAGCCGTAAGGCGTTCCCGTATAGTCACGGTAACTTAACGGTGTGGTGCTATATATGCTTTCTATCTTACCGGAGAAATCGAATCCTTTGCCTTTCAGAAACTCAAGTACTTTGTTTGAATAGGCTTTCTTGAAAGCGATGTAATCATCCCCCCGCTTGCCCACAGTGGTATTTTCCCACTCTTTCAGTTCCGACATATACATTGGTGTCAATACCGAGATTATATCCGTATAGTCACTATTGCTGTTGCATTGGAAGCAGAGCAGGGCATTGTTGATCTTATCCCGGGACGAATCGTCATTATACCATACATTATCAGTTCCATGCACATAATAATTACTGTTGATATAAGGCTGAGAATCCGGCTTCATCACCAGATACGTTGTGAAGACTCCGAATGAATTAGGCAAAGCATTGATGCGGGATATATAAGCGTTTTTTATATAGCGGCTCTTTTCCAGTATCTCCAATGTGCGTTTGGGGTGGATATTGGAGATAAAATGATCGGCCTCAAATATTTCTTCATTGTTTACTTCTGCGGCCGTTACCTGATTGTCCGTTACTATCAGGCGGGTAACTTCCTTATTGTTCAATACGGTACCTCCATTCGCCCGGATAACGTCTATCAGCCGTTCGGCTATCTGCATGGTTCCGTCTATGAAACGGTACGGACTTTCGATATACGAGTTATTGGTCATCGCATGATGGTAGAAGGTAGAACTGTTTTTTATTCCTCCATACAGCATGGATGTAGCGGCTAAAACACTCCTCAGTGTTTCATCCTTAACCGTATCTGCTATCATCTGAGTAGCCGACGCATAAAAATATTTCATGCCGTTTTGTGCAATACTCCCTTTTTTCAGGTTGTCTATATCGATCAGTCTTCCTACATCTTGGAGGATAGAGGTATATTTTTTCAGGTTTACCCGTTCATGTGGAAAAGACTGAGCCAGTGTATCGGCAAAATGGTCGTGGCCAACCGCGTAGTTATATACTTTATCTTTATAGAATATAGTATCGAAAGAATCGGTGTCGAGACGTTTTATATTCAGTTTATCCATTATACCGAAGTATTTGAAATACTGGTTCATTATCTGTCCCTCGTCCAGACTGCCTATATAATGGATTCCCGTATCGAATTGACGCCCTTTCCGGATGTATGTTTGCAGGCATCCTCCGAATAGCACGTTCTTTTCAAGCACGCATACGTTGTATCCCTCTTTGCTCAGGATGGCAGCGCATTCGAGGCCGCCCAATCCGCTCCCCGCTATAATGATATCGTATTTACCCATTTGTTTTCTCTTCTTTCTTCTTAAATATAAAAATAGTATTAGACGTATATTTATCGTTTTTGAAGCTCTCTACAGTCATATTGCAAGTCTCAGCTATTTCATACAGTTTCTCAGCCGAAGTAAAACAAAGTTCTTCTTTTGTTTTATTAAAACCAAATATACGGGTAGAGAATATCTCCGATAACTTTGTCAGTCTTTGTTTTTGCTTATCCCGGCTATCCCCGTCACGAACGATAATCAACCCGTTGTCACGAAGATTCTGTATGCATTTTTTTAATAACGATTCCTGTTTCCGGCTATCCATATAGTGTAACATGTCATTCAATACAAACATATCGCTTTCGGGTAGCGGATATTCCAATGCGTCGGCATATACAAAAGAGGTATTCTCATTATGTAAATATCCGTACCGGGCGACTTCGGCTTTATCTTCATCATAGTCTAAGCCTAATACCTGCCTGTCGGGCGATAGCATGGTAAGCATATATCCTAAAGTACCGTATCCGCAACCGATATCTGTGATTTGCCCCCTTTCAGGTATCAGTTCGTCGAATATCTTATAGCTTTTTTCCATTTTCACCTTTATGCGTACATACCATTCCATCACCGGACCTTTATAGATGTAGTTCTTTACCAGCATATGATAGAAATATGGATTGATGGCCGTATTATATTCGGCACAAACCTTAGCATATTCTGTGGAAAAAAGAGAAGCTATCTTTTTTGTCCTTTCTTTATACGTGTTTCCAAACGAGCGGTCTTCATAAGTAATGCGGGGCAGGATTTTAGTCGCTATTATTCCCCGTTTCAGATAGAATGGCTGCGATTTTGAAATAACCATCCCTGTGCCATATAATACAATAGGGATTATATCCAGTTTCAGTGTCTCGGATAGATAGAACGCACCTTTGTGGAAACGCTTCAATCTACCATCGTATGAACGTGTGCCTTCAGGGAATATGACAACTGAGTATCCTTCATCGATACGTTCTTTGATGTGCGACACCGAATTTTCATATCCTTCGCCTGTATAAAAATAGCCTGCATACCTGATTACTGCGCCGAAGAACGGAGACCTCCATACCCATTCGTTTGTGACCATCACCATTTTAGGATGGAGCGTAAGAAGCAGAAGTATATCGAGGAAAGACTGGTGGTTGGCTATGATAATGGCAGGTTTCTTAAATGTTTCACCATCGACATTTACTCTCTTTTTTTTCAATATAAATCCAGCAAAGCAAATGAAGCGGCAGTTGAGCATTATCAGGTAGCACATGAATTGTCGTTTTTTCCTCCTCTTTACAGGAACGAGATATAATAGTAAAATCGTTATGCGGAGGAACAGGCACCCGGCAAGGAATAGCCCGTATATAAAGGCAGTTATCAAAATAGAGGCCAGTGTATATGGCGGTAGCCCTTTTGTTGTCTGCGAAGACATAAAGATGCGGAAGATAACAGGAGGGATAGTGTACGAAACCAAAACCACAACTATCATTCCGAGGATAGACATCAACGAGATAGACTGCAAGGCGGGATGCTGTGCGAAAATCAAGGCTCCCATTCCTACAATAATGGTGAAAGCCGAAAAGAAGATGGCTGTTTTATGTCCGTTCAGCGCAGGCTTATTTGTCCGGTATTTATTCTGTAAACCGTCCATAATAAATATACTGAAATCGTCCCCGATACCAAATATGAAAGTGGACAGGATGATATTGATGATATTGAATTCCATCCCGGATATCCCCATGATGCCGATAATGATAATCCAGCTGATAAACATCGGGGAGAAACTGATCAGTGTCAATTCGATACGTCCGTAAGATATCAGTAAAGTGATGAAAATGAGGAATGATGAAATGAATAATATCAGATAAAAGTCATCATTGATAGCAGATACCCACTTCTTTGTAAAGAAGGAGCGGTCTAAAATCACAACTTCATTGCCATTATTGAAGTGTTGATATACTTCTTCCTTATTTTTATCATCGAGCTGCACTTGTGAAATGAGCAGGGTAAGGCCCGGCACATTAGTTTGCCAGTCGTTTAATATCCGGTTTGTCTCTGTAATATCTTTATGCAGGGTAAAGTCAGAATCTATCCATTTGTAGAATGGGGCAAAAGCATCCTGACGAAAATTATATGCTGCGGACTCGCTTTTCAGCGTTGTTTTCAAATATTCTTTCTTTTCGGCAGTCCAGTAATTATTCCATTTTTGCAGACGTTCTTGCCGGATACCTTCGGGGATAAGGAAGTAATCAGCAGATGCAAAGTTTTTGATCAGGCCTTGCTCTTTTAGTACTGATAATTTTTTATTGGTCGCATTATAGTTTTGTATTGTTTCATCTGTATTTTTACCTACACTTACAAACAGGATATTTTTCTTATCGTTATCTACGATCTCCGCCAATTTCTGTTCAGCTTCTTTCAAATGTTCCGGTTCATAATTCATATGCATCATATCGGCATCGAAACCTACATTTCGTGAAGTAAATACACAAATGACCGTTAATATTAAGATGCCGCCCACAAGCCATTTGTTTTTATCGAAACGGTAAGCATTGAAGCGCTCTATAAAGCGGAGCAATGCGCTTCTTTTCTGATGAACCCTCCCGTCGAGGAAGTGAGGCAGGTATATGAGGCAGAAGATAATTGTACCTATCAGCGTCATGGATGCGAAAAGCCCGAAGTCACGTAATAATTCCGAACTGGTGAAAAGTAATCCTAAGAATGCGCCGATTGTTGTAAAACTACCGACGGTAAGAGGGTAGGTGAGTTCCTTTATCAGTTGTGCCACAGAGGCCACGTGGCTCTGGTGTACGACCATATGTATGGAATAACTGAGGGCGACACCCATGATTATGGAACCGGAACCGACGGCTATAGACGAAATACTGCCTTTCAATAGTGAAATCATAAAGAGGGCGAACAATCCTCCGAAGATAGTCGGGGTGATGATCTGAAAGATCGTTCTCTTTTGCCTGAAGGCCAATAGAATGAAAACAATGATTATAACCAGTGCCAGAGTGATTGTCAGTATGGAGTCTTCTTTTATCTGACGGGCATTATATACACCGACAGAAGGACCACCGTAGTATTCGGCTTTCACTGACGGATAGTCTTTGTTAATGGCGGCTATTTCTTTTTCTATGGCCGAAATTAGTTTGTCGTTTTCCCCCGTACTTCCCATACTGTATGTAGGAGTAATGAACAACAGCAACATGGAGCCGTCTTTGGTGAAAATGTATCCGTCTTGTTGCTCGAAATTACTATCCAGTTGGAAGTCTTGCAGGCGTTTCAGTGCGTTTCCTCCAAGGCCGAGAGGGTCTCTCATAATGTATTCTTTGAGAAAGCCTCCGGCCGGGGACAACAGGTTGGAATAGTTCCGTTGCATAACCGATGCGACTTTCTCTTTTGAAAACAAGGAGTCTATACGCTGATAATCGCTGTCGCTGAGTAAGATCGGAAGATTGTCATAGACGAAATTCTGCATCTCGGTTTTCAGGCTGTCGTCTATACGGAGGAGTATATTGTTTACATATGTTCCTTGTGTCCGGGCTAACAGGCTGTCTGCGAATAAGGTCGCGCTTTCTGTCAATATTGCGGTATCGTTGTCCTGTTCCTTATCCGATAACGAGAACATGACAATAATCTTGTCCTTGATACGCAGGTTGTCGAAAACAGTATTCAGGTTTTGTTCGTTTTTGGTATCAGGAAAGAACTGGGTGATATTTTCCTCGAATTTGAGTTGCAGGGCAAAATAACCCATAATGGCTATACTTGCAACCAGCGACAAATAGAGGATTATCTTATGCCGGGTGAAATAATTATATAGATTGACGAAAAAGTTACTCATTTATACTCTATGTTAAGTATTGTACAACATTTATTGATAGGCTTAAATGTTCTATTATTTTATGTGATTTTTACTACGCGCAATCACAGATTGCTTGTGTTCCTTTTGACCAAATCCCCAAAAGGAACCAAAAATACTTTAGCGCCCCGCTTCAAAGGCCGACCCGTTAGCAGTAGAGACGGCTAAACGAAAAAACTCGCTCCGGGGTTTGTATAATCCGAATTGTCGGATAAGCTCAAACACGTTTTCGTTTTTTAGCCTTTCTCTTCTGACGGGTGCCCGTCCGTGAAGCTTATGGCGCTGGCTGACGCATATTTTATTCTCGAAGGGGCTTTGCCTTACTATGGCGTCAGCAGATGCGCATTGGTTCCGCAGGCGGGCACCTGTCCAGTGCAGTCGGCGTAGAAAGGGACGGGGCGACAGCCCGTTTGTCACTTTCAGCCGGCAAGCTGTTGACAGGTCGCCGAGGAACTTAGCACTAGCTTTTTGCTTACTTTTGGGCAATGCCAAAAGTGATGGCAAGCCCGGGAGGGCGCGACAGTAATGAGACAAAGTCACCAATTTTAAATTAAGATAGTCACTATACATTAAAACATGTCATTAGATTACTTAAACATCTACAGCCCGTTTCCTTTTTCGGAATATCAGCAGTAAACTTGCCGATATAATGCCTGCCAGCATGCTGCAAACCAAAGCGAAAACTATACTGCCGGTCAGATACTGGAACAAGACCGTTTTCATCTTTTCCAATGAAATATCGGTGACATCGAACGATACAGGGCTATTTGTAAGAAAGCAGCCTGTAGCATAGCTCCCATATAAAAGAAACGGCATTATCGGGGGAATACTGATATTGGATGCAACCAGCGAAATTACTTTGTTCAGTTTCAGAAAATGGGCAAAGAAAACCGTCACAATCATCTGATAACCCCATATGGGAACAATTCCCATGAAAATCCCCAACATAATGGATAGTGTCATAGTTCTGTTCGAATCTTTCGACTTTAGTATTTCCTTATCTATAAAAGCGCGGATATTTGTCCATGTCAGTTTCCTGAAAAATTTCAAGGGTAGTATCCACAAGAAGGTGACTATAACAAGTATTGTATTCAGTATGCTGATGCGTGTAAAATCCCTTAACGGTCGGAAGTGCGATACCCGTTCGCCTTGTGGCGGGTAATATACATTTACAGGGATATTTTTTACATTCACACCTTTCCATGCCAGAAATACGATCATTTCCAGTTCGAATTCGTATTTGGCTGTGCAATACTTCATTTTTCCTATATGATGGAGCGGATAAAGGCGATAGCCGGATTGTGTGTCTTCCAGTTTTATGCCTGTTTCCAGTTGAAACCAGAAGTTCGAGAATTTATTGGCAAATGTATTTTTACCCGGCATGTTATTGGCTGTCAGATTCCGTGCCCCCACAAGCATCGTATCAGGATGCATTTCTATTTCATTTGCGAAAGCAGGTATATCGGCAGGGTAGTGCTGTCCGTCGGAGTCTATCGTTATTGCATATCTGAATCCCTGCTCTTTTGCTGCTGATAATCCATTTTTGAGAGCATAGCCTTTTCCCTTATTTTTTGTGTGGGTAATGATCTGAATGCCGGGGATGGATTTCAGTATTCCGGATGTTGTGTCTGTAGAGCCATCGTTGACCACTATAATATGTTTGCTGTATTGTTTTACCCCTTCGATAACGGATAGGAGAGTCCTGTCGTTATTGTATGTAGGGATAATAACAACGATACCGAGATTATTTAATTTCTCCTGCCATATTATAGTATCTACGGATTCATTCATTTTCAATCTCTTTCAAAGTTGCTTTTACTTTGATGAATACGGTATCTGTGTTTTGATATTTTCCTTCTGCGGACAGGGAGATACGGTTATCGTCTGTATCTTTTAACGAAATATTAAACTCTATCAGGCCGTTAACCATGGGGTCGACCAATGACAGGAACTTTGAGGAGGATATATATGCGTACATATACTCTTTACCGGATAGTTTTTCGGCGCAGTCTTTTATGATTTGTAATGTGCATACTCCCGGAACTATTGGTTGTCCCGCGAAATGTCCTTCATATATGCGATGCGAGGGATTCAGCTTCACTCTTAAACGATGAGCGGGCTCACCTTTCATTACATCGGTTATTTCGTAAAAATCATTCAATAACATTGTTTTCTCCCATTTTCTCCAGTCCGATAGTTAATCGTAGCCAGGAGTGCTTTATTTGTATTTTCTCAGAATCGTTTTCTGTCTCAGGTATGGCATAAATTACCCCCTTGGAGATACCTCCTCCTGTTACAAATTTAGTATATTCTTTTGTTTTTTCTATTTTTTTAACGTTCCTGTCCGATAAAAATAACAGTTTGAAGTCAGTTTCAAAGATTTTCAGTACACGGTCTTTCCGCATAGGCTCTATACAACTGTAAATATTCCAGTTTTCACCTTTCATTCCGAAATCGAACAGACTGAGTCCGAACATGGTAGATGCGACAATGCGTATTTCGCCATCTTCCATTGTTTTTGCGATAAGCATGCCATTGAAATGTTTACCTCCGAAATCCAACGTCATATTATACTTCTGTGCTTTATTCCCAACGGATATAATAGGGGCAGGCCCTGTTTTCAGCGGATATGTATTCTTAGAACAGGAGACGAAAGTAAGGCATACCAACAGGATACTAATTAACTGAAAACTTTTTGTCATCTGTCAGTGTATTAAACTTTTTGTTCTGAAACAGGTAATCGGTATAATCGGTGGCATTCTCGGATATACGCAATTTGGATACCGACATATCTTTTTTGTCCATATAAATATCGAAGCCTGAGATATACGCCTGTACGGATTTGTTAGTTGGTTTTATTTTTATCAGGTAGGAGTTCGCATCTTCGAAGTATTCCATGTTATAACCTGAGATCTGCGAAATATTGCCCGACATACACGCGGCGAGCATACTTCTCATTTCACTCATGACTTTATTCGATTTCAGGTTCACAACATTTTTTTTACCATCCGAAATTATCTTTAGTTTATCGGCATTTATAACAATCAGGTATTTTGTAGGGGAACTATAATCGAGACTTATTTTATCATTGTGCCTGTAATAGAATTTACCTTTCGAAGTTATATCTTCATTAAACAGGTCGAGATGCTTTATTTGAGTAAAATCACTTTCTATACTTTTTACTGATACAGCCTCCGCGAGAACACGTTTGTTAAAGGCTTCCACATCTTTCATCTTTTTCATCTGCGCGTTTATCTGCGGTAAACTAATGAAAATAAGTAAATAACAAATATATATGCGTTTCATTTCGTTGTTTTAGGTATATCAAATAATTTATCTACTCTCTCTATGGTGTAATCGTTTTCTTTCAAAAGTTCCATTATTTTTGGTAACAGGCTGTCACTCTGTGGTAATGGATCGTGTAAGAGAATGACCGCTCCGGGCTTTAGTCCTCGCTTTATTCTCTTCAATACCGTCTTCTCTTTCTTACATGTATCTAAAGAGCGGATACTCCAGCCGATAGTTATATAGTCCATTGCTTTAACAGCCTTTGCTACAGTTGGATTGGTGATGCCGAAAGGCGGACGAAACAATATCGTTCTTTCTCCTGTTACCTCCTCAATAGTCTTTTCGCAATCGCTTAGCTCAGATTTCATCCGTTGCGACGCATACAAAGGAAACAAAAAAAAGTGATTAAAAGTATGATTACCGATCGAATGGCCTTCGTCTTTCATCCTTAACAGGATACTTTCATTCCCTTTAATCTTGCTGCCTATACAAAAAAAAGTAGCTTTGATATCATATTCTTTTAGAATATCAAGCACTTTGGGCGTCTGCTCTTTGTCGGGTCCGTCGTCAAATGTGAGCGCTACTACTTTTCCTTTCTTTTCATTCCGGCATAATGCTTTTAAGTATATTTCCGACCGAATGCTGTAAGAGGCATAGATAAGGAATATAAGCAGTATAGCAGCTATGGATGAAATGAAAATCAGCATTTTTTCAATAATATCAATGAATGATTTACCGTGTAATAATGGTTGTAGATAAGCAGGTATTGTATATCACTGGATTTTTCCAACCGATTTAATCCTTTCCACATACCGAAAGCCGAAGCGGTCGGGTATTCCCCGCAAATGTCTTTGAATGTCGAGTATGAGGTGGATGGGAATAATTGCTCCACAACATTATATACCAGGTCATCGGTTGTATTTCCATTTCTGCCTATGATAAGATGTTGTATATCTGCTGGATTCAGATTGTTTTCTGCCAGGAATATCTTTATCTTTTGCAATATCTCCTCCGAAGACAGCTTTCCTGTAAATGTCCTGACAGCTGCCAGTTCTGCAACAGTATATAATTCTTTTTCAGCCGCTAATGTAAAAAACTGGGAGCCTTCGCCCAATATAATATTATCGAGCATACCCAGCCTTTTCAAGATAGTATGCCCGGCGGGTAACACTTCATCGGCAGCACCGATCAGGACCTGATTGTCACCTTCCCATATCCTCATCATGCCGTCGATCAGGGCGCTTTCGAAGCTGAGGCCGCGGTGCACATAGGTATTGTTATAAGAATGGCAGCCTGTAATCAGGGCGATCTGAGCGCCTATGACATTGAATGTAGATTGTATAAAAGCCGAAGGATTCAGCAATTGCTCCTCATTTTCTATGAGATTATCCAGAAATTTTTCTGTATCGGCCAGGCATCCAAGTCCGGTAGCTGTAATAATGGCATCTATATTTTTGTTCCCGCTTTGTTCCAGACAAACCAATCCGCACGCAACACCCATCCTTACAATGTGGCTCATACGGCGGCGCATATTCGCGTTGGTTATGATGTGCTTGTAATCAGGCTCCACCGCATGCAGCATCCCGCTTTCTCCGGTAATACCATCGGGGTGGATAGATGCGAATGAGTTTATATAACAAGGTCTTTTCATAACTAAGTATTGTATACTATTTATTGATATGTTTTAATGTTCAATTATTTGATGCATTTATACTACGCGCAATCACAGATTGCTTGTGTTCCTTTTGCCCAAAGCCGCAAAAGGAACCAAAAACGCTTTAGCGCCCCGCTTCAAAGGCCGACCCGTAACGGACAAAAAGACGAAACGGAAAAACTCGCTGGAAAGATAGCACAATCCGAATCGGCGGATAAGCTCAAACACGTTTCCGTTTTTTTCGTCTTTTCATCCTACGGGTGCCCCGTTCGTGAAGCTAACGGCGCAGGCTGACGCGTATTTATTCACCAAAGGGCTTTGCTTACTAAGGCGTCAGCATCTGTGCATAAGTTCCACAGGCGGGGCACCCACACGGTGCAGACGGCGTAGAAAGGGACGGGGCGATAGCCCGTTTGTCACTTTCAGCCGACAAACCGATTGTGGGTCGCCGAGGAACGAAGCACTAGCTTTTTGCTTCCTTTTGGGCAATGCCAAAAGGAAGGACAAGCCCGGGAGGGCGCGGCAGTAGTGAGCCAAGCCTCTAAAAATAAACAAAGACGGTAGCTATGCATTAAATAATTGAACATTTTAAATATACCATTATTTTTTTGTTTACTTAATAATCTATTCTATTGCCGAAAAAAGTAAAGAAGAATCATTCCCTCCGAATCCGAAAGAGTTGGATAAGACATGTTTGATCGCTAAGCCTTCGTCCCATTCTGTAACAGGAATAAGATTCGTATCTTCTATCGGTTCTTTAAAGTTGAGATTCGGATAAACGATCCCTTTAGATATGGATAATGCGGACAGGGCTGCCTCTATCCCTTCCGAAGCTCCTAATGTATGTCCGATAAACGGTTTCAATGAACTGAATTTGGGGATATTCTCGCCAAAAAGACGTATGATCGCTTTCCCTTCCGAAAGGTCGTTGTTAGGCGTTCCCGTGCCATGCACATTGATATAATTCACATTACAGGGAAGTATATTTGCCATTTCAACAGCTTCTTTCATACACAGGTACGGCCCGTCTCCATCGGGAGAAGTGGCTGTCTGGTGATAAGCATCATTTGCATTGGAATAGCCGGAGAGAATACAATATGGTTTTCTTTTTAGTGTTTTTTCTGATTGTAATACAAGATAACCGGCACCTTCGCCCAGATTCAGGCCTTCACGGGATTTGTCAAATGGTTTGCACAGTTCTTTATCCAGAATCATCAGCGAGTTAAAGCCATTCAGGGTAAACTTACATAAAGCATCGGTTCCACCGACGATAACAGCATCCAGCAATCCGTTTTTAATCATCCTTGCCCCCAGCATTATCGCGTTTCCTGCGGAAGAACAGGCTGTACTTATTGTTGTTACATAATCGGTTATACCCAGATAGGACGCAATTTTTTGAGTGCTGTCGCCGCAATCATGCGAAACAATATCCCTTAAACGGCCCTTTTCCTCATCTTTCCGGAAATCGACGTAAAAGTTTTCACTTAAATCCATACCGCCCACCGAGGTGGAAGATATAAGTCCGGTACGTTGGGCGTTTACGTCTATATCTGAATCCGATAAGGCCTCCTTGGCCGCTAGTATTCCAAGCAAAGCAGTCCGGGAATATGTCTTATAGGCAGGTAGAGCCAATAATTCTTTCAGCTCCTGATTTGTATATTTCACTTCACTTACAGGAACATTGAGGCTGGTAGAGAAAAGAGTGACTTTGCCCATTCCATGACTTTTGTGCCGGATAGCATGCAGGTTTTCTTCTGCATTTATGCCGATACCTGATACAATACCTGTTCCTGTAATGTAAATCTTCATTATTGCTGATGTGTAGAAATAAATTCGGCTAATGATCTTACCGATCTGAATATTTCGCGACCTTCTCCTTCTCCCGGCTTTTTGATCTTGATGCCGTAATTACGTTCGAGGATAAGGATAATTTCGAGCGCGTCGATGGAATCCAAGCCCAGACCGTCTCCGAATAACGGGGCATCGGCATCTATATCTTCGGGAGTCATTTCTTCAAGATTTAATTCCTGTATCAGTTCTTTTTTCAGTTTTTCTATCAATTCTTCCATGTTTTATCTTTCTTTATGAGTCTGAATTCAGCTTTGTATTTATTATCAAGATATTCGCACCATCCTGTGATGCAAAATTGTAATTTACTCCTGTTCATGGCAAGTTTTACATATTCTTCCTGTCTTTCCATATTACCGGGATATTCGATAAAGAAGGTATTTTCGCCCTGTATTTTATGACGGATACATATTTCACCTGCAACAATGTTGGGCAGTGTGTAAACGAATACAGCCGGACTGGCGGCATTGTCTCCACCTCCATCTATTATCCGCTGATGCTTCGCGTCCGTATCTGATGACGAAGAGTAATTGGATAAGATAATCCCCATTTCATCGGGATTAAAAGTGATCCCATTGAGTAAATGTAGCGCTGCTATATATCCCAGTTTGCAGAGGTCATCCATCTTATAGAACTTCTGGTTGCTGTCACCTGTATTTTTGAATGCTTCGCGGATGAAAACGGCAAAATCACCGGATGCGGAGTTGAATACGACCTCATCATTTACTTTTATAGAACTATTCTCTATTGTACAGCTCTTTATTTTGTTGAATAAAAATGTTCCCTGCTCAATTGACTTATGCGAAGGTATTTTGGATAATACAACAGCGGCATTACAACCTCCAAAGCCGGAAGCTGTTTTAAGACAGGTGTTTATCGTCTTTCCACAGATGTGATTATTACTTACATTCAGGGATTGCGAAACACCATTTGTTTGATAACCTAATGTGCCGTATATGACATTCTCTTTTAATTGGTGTGCGCAAATAATTGTTTCAATGATTCCCGATGCGCCTAATGTATGCCCGAAATACGACTTTAGGCTATTGACAGGAACTTTTTCCAATTGAGCCAGATAAACAGCTTTAGCCTCCATTTCATCGTTGAAAACCGTTGCAGTGCCGTGCAGGTTTATGCAGTCGATGTCATCGGCAGTTACTCCGGCTTCATCCATTGCATCCCTCATTGCATAGTACAGACCGTCACCTGTGCGTGAAGGGCCTGATATATGATTGGCGTCGTTGCTTATTGCCCCGCCTCTGATAGTTATATTATCCGTTCCGGATTCTGTGGACAAAAGGATGCTTCCACAGGCTTCTCCCATATTTAACCCGTCCCTTTCACTATCGTAAGGCCTGCAAAGGTTTTCACTCAGGGAACGGAACGACCGGAAACCACTGGTAATAAAATGAGAAAGGACATCTACCCCCGTAACGATTATATGCTTATAGTCACCATTCAGGAGTAAGCGGCGGGCAATAATAAGAGCTGATACCCCCGATATGCAGGCATTGGATACAACCATAGCCCTATCGTCCATTCCGAAATAACCTGTAATTTTAGACGCACTTTCTCTGAGAAAAACGTTTCTGTCAATGTTCTCTGTATGATGTTGCAGTAAGTCTACATTCCCTTTTGTTGAGGAAAGAATGAAGCCGCACTCTTTCAGTTCTATATCTCTTTGTAACAATAAGTCCTTAATTGATAATATGGCAAGTTGTTCTGCCTTGCTGAATTCTTGCAGGCTATACTTTTCTGTCAGTTCGTTCAGTATATCCGAATTAATTAGCCCGGCAAGAATCGGGGTATCGGAGATTTTTCCTGCTTCTACAGAGATAATCCCTGATTTATTCAGGCTAATGGCACAAACATTTTCTTTAGTCGTAAATCCTAAAGAGCTGATAATGTTATCGGCAGTAATGTATATGTCATTCAGATATTCCATTTCTTCTTCCATTCCTGATAAAAATCGGGATTTGTCCACTCCAGTTCATTGTTAGAATTCAAGAATACCTGAACTGTACTGCCCGTAGCGACAACTGTCTCACCATCACTTTTATAAACAGTATATTCAAATATTATTTTCGCAGCGTCTGAAGCTATATAGTTTGTTTCCACAATAGCCTCTTCTCCGAATGATAAGGATTGCTTATACTGGCAGGTGAGGTCGACAATGGGTGCAGTGTATCCGTTTTCGTAAATGTCGCAATAACCGATTCCATACCGTTTGCCAAAGGTTTCCCGGCCATCCTCAAAATACTTGATGTACTGGCCATGCCATACAATACGCATGGAATCTACTTCACTGAAACGGACTTTTATAGTGGTTCTGTCTGTTAGTGCGGGTTCTTTAGCTCTGTATTTATGTTTTTTCATTCCTTTTTCAAAAATATTTTCATACGGCATTCGGCGACAAGGTTATCTCCGATTTTTACTGTCGCACCTATCAGGGTGATTTCGGCGACTTCCTGTATTATTTTTATCTCGGTATGCAGTTCATTACCTACCTTTGGTAAGATGTGAATTGTCATCTTGTCTACAGATCCGATAAAGCCGAGTGGTACGGCGACATTATTTTGCCTACAGATATATCCGACACGTGCTGCGGCCGATTGCGCGATATGTTCTATAATACCGGGTTCCTTGAAATAATTGTTTTCAATGAAAATATTACCGGGACTGATTGTCAGTCCCGTATATGAACAGTCACCTTCAATTCCGTAAAACTTATCGACCATCACTATTGGCGGACATTGCGGAATTAAGTCCAATATACCTCCTTCTTCTGTTATTACCAGCTTACTCATATTCGTTTGCAAACCATAATGCTATGCCCCAATCCCAATCCGTCGTGTATTTCGTTAACTTCCAGTCCGGCTGCTTTTACACAGCGTATCATATCATCCGAATGATACATCTTGCTGTTGCCGTTTGCCAGTGCCGTAAAATACAGGCTGGTCAGAGTGAGGCAATAAGCTGCTGTTTCAAATTTCTGACGGTCCCAGAATGTTTCCATAATGTAAAGGAACGAAGATTTTTCCATAGATGCCGCGGCGCGGGTCAAAATACTTGTAGCTTCTTCTTCCGAAAAACAATCGAGGAACTGACTCATCCATATAGCATCGAAGCCTTTAGGGAAAGGGACATCTTTGTCCAGCAAATTGCAGCCATGTCCATATATGCGGTCGGAGCCGGTTTGTCCGTACGTTTGTTTTTTCATTAATTCAAGTTGTTGGGGCAAATCCATAATGGTTACATTTACATCCGTGTTGAATTCAACGCATTTCATCGCCCAGCGTCCTGTATTACCGCCCACATCGAGTAATGTACGGGGATTGTTTGCAAAGACTATTTGCAGTGCTTGCGTAAAAGAATTGTCGGAATAGAAATGGTCGAAATCGAACCAGCTTTTTTGTACATTCTCAGGCAACTTTGACAGGCCTTCATATATTGTCGGCCATTCGCCAAAAACTTTCAGTCCTTCAGGTTCTCCATTCAGAAGTGCTTCTTCCAGATTGAATAGCCCTGAATAGTTTACATCATGATTAAAGTTCATATTGATACGTGCCATTTCATCGTTCAATAAGAACCATCCGACCTTGGACAGCATATATTTATCGTTCTTTACCAATACAGTGCCAATCGAAAGCGAAGCCTCCAGCAATACTTGTGCTGCATAACGGGATAGCTTTTTATGTTCCGAAATTTCATTCAGCGTTAGCCCCTCCCGGCTCTCTGATAATAATTCGAAAATACCAAACTTGAGCATAAGCCGTGATACCTGAAAAACAATAGGGCCAAAGGCTATTTCCTGCGCCATCCGTTGTGCTTCGGCCGCTGAAAACTGCTCTTCGGAATATCTTTTTTGTAAGGAAGGAAACAAGTTCATGATTGATTATATGTTAGTCGGATTGTAATGCTTTATTTTTCGTTCCAGAAATTGTAGTAGTTGAACCACTGTTCCGGATATTTTTTCAGAATATTTTCCAGTGCCGGAACGTATTGGTCAAGTAATTGTTGTTCAGGCTTTGCTTTTTCATTTTTAGAAACAGGTGCTGCCACGATGAAATGGAACCGGTACGATTTCTTAGGTTCGCGCATAGCAAAATAAAATACTACGGGGACTTTCATCTTTGCCGCTAATAGAAAAGGCCCTGACGGGAAGCTGGTTTCTTTACCCATGAATATACCTTTCAGTCGTCTCTCTTCATTGATATACCGATCACCTTGAAAACAAATATATTCTTTGTTATCTAAGGCTTCTTTTATCGCGAATACATGGTTTAGATCGGTATTGTTTACAGGAATTACTTTAAAACCGGCCGGGACGGAATTTTTTTGAAGTAATTCTTTTATCCTCTTATATTCAGCGTCATATAAAAGGATGTTGATTTTTTTACCATACTCATCAAAGAACGGCGTACCCATTTCCCAATTGCCGACATGTGCCCCGATTATAATTGCTCCCGTGTCGGCATTCAGTATGTCTAGAAAACTTTCATAGTTTTCGAAGCGGAAATCATATTTTTCTTTCATCCCGTTGCCGATAGCAACTTTATCTATCAGCGTTTGCCCAAACCTGTAATAGCTGCAGAAGAGCATCGCGATAGAAGATAGTCTACTTTTGTTTAGTACCTTACGGGAATAGTACCAGATACTTCCGGTAGCTTTTGGCGCAAAGGGGATAAAGTATAAGACGATAGTGCTTAAAAATGCATAAGCAGCAGTGATTCCGATTTTCTTTATCAGGAAGATAAAGAAAAGGTATCCGAATACTCCTCCTCTGGTTTTACCCTTCCATTCCGTCATTTGGCTTGTCGAGATGTTCTATGATAAAATCATAGAAATCCTGAAAAGTTTTTATATTTACAAAGTCATTACCGTTTACGGTGAATCCGAAATTCTGTTCTATCAGTACGACCATATCTACAAAGTCGAGGCTATCCATTTCCAGTGTCTCGATCAGAGGCGCATCCGGCTGGATAGTTTCTACATCTACTTCAAACTCTTCGGCTAAAGTCGTTCTTATTTTCTCGATTATCTCTTCGTTCGTCATTTCCATCAGGACTAGTTACTCTTTGAATTTTTTAATTATCAGGGTTGAATTTGTTCCTCCAAAACCGAATGAGTTGGATAGGAACATGTCAAATGATGTATCAATACGTTTATTAGGTATATTAAGCAAAGCCGAGGCTTCGTCTGCTTCTTCAAAATTAAGATTCGGAGCGATGAAGTTATTATTCATCATCAATATTGAATAGATTGCCTCGCTGGCTCCTGCCATCCACATTTCGTGTCCTGTCATCGATTTAGTCGATGTGACAAAAGGTTTATGTTCTCCAAGCACAGTGCTTATTGCTTTGGCTTCATTCATATCCCCGATAGGAGTAGATGTGGCATGCGCGTTTATATATCCGATTTCCTCCGGCTTTACATTGGCGTCTTTCAGGCACATTTCCAAAGAACGGATGGGCCCGTCTATATTCGGAGTAGATATATGGTCCCCGTTTGAAGAGAATCCATATCCGATTACTTCTGCCAGAATGTTAGCTCCACGTCGCACCGCAGATTCGTAGCTTTCCACTACCAGACTGGCGGCACCGCCACTCGGAATAAGCCCGTCCCTGTTCTTGTCGAATGGGCGGGATGCTTTGGTCGGTTCATCTGTCAATTTGGAAAATGTTCCCAATCCATCGAAACTACCTACCGAATATGGGTTTACTTCCTGTGCGCCTCCGCAAAGGATACAATCCTGTAAACCGTTTTTGATGAGGAAGTATGCTAATCCGATAGCATGTGAACCACTGGCACATGCGCCTGAAACAGTGAGATTGATTCCTCTCAGCTTGAAAATAACCGAGAGATTCATTGTTACGGTCGAGTTCATCGACTGGAAGATTGATCCTGAGCCAACGAGCACCGTATTCTTCTTGTTACGGATAATATCGGCAGCTTCTATAACAGGGAGTGCACTGCTATCATTTCCATAAAGTACACCTACTTCATTCGCTTCGAGGAATGCATCGTCTATTCCTGCATTCCGGAAAGCTTCGAGAGTAGCAACATATGCATATTCGCCTTGTTCGGCTAAGAAGTTACGTTTTTTACGATCGAGAAGTTTTTTCATGTCAGGCCTTTCTATTATGCCTGTCAGCGGGGAAAGGAAACCGAAGTCCAGTCTTTCGGGGTCGATGCCTATACCCGATTTGCCATGATATAGCGATTCTTTTACCTCATCAAGATTTTTTCCGATGCAGGAATAAATTCCCATGCCTGTTATAACAACTCTCCTCATTTATGTATTTATAGTATTATCAGGTATATATGCCGCCATTAATGGAAATTACTTCGCCTGTGATGTATGATGCTTCTTTCGAAGCCAGAAAACCTACTAATGACGCTACCTCTTCTGCTGTGCCGAAGCGTCCTACAGGTATCAGTTTTTTCAACTCTTCTTCGGGCAGGTCTTTCACCATATCTGTTTGTATGAATCCCGGAGCTACGGCATTTACAGTCACATTTCGGGGACCGACTTCAGCTGCAAGCGCTTTAGTTGCTGCTATAAGGCCGCCTTTGGCTGCCGAATAGTTTGCCTGTCCTTTCATTCCTTTAATGCCGGACAAAGATACAATATTTATAATTCGGCCGAATCTCTTTACCAGCATATTTTTCAACATATACTGGGTCACATGGAAGAAGCCGTTGAGGCTGATGTTTAAGACACTTGTCCAGTCTTCTTCGGGCATCCATATCATCAGGTTATCTTTTCTGATACCTGCGTTATTTACCAGAACTTCTATATATTCGTTTTTATGTTGCGCTGTCCATGTATCAAGTACCGACTTTGTTTCGGCGGCATCCGATACATCAAATTTCAGCAGTTCACCGTCAGAGCCTTTTTCCTTAACCAATTCTAATGTTTTTTCCGCGTCTTCACGGCTCGAATTATAGTTGATGAGGATAAAATATCCCATTTCGGCAAGTTTGAGGCTGGTTGCTCTGCCGATTCCTTTGCTGGCTCCTGTTACTAAAGCGTATTTCATCATGAAATTTTTTCTATCTCTTTATTCGTTAGGTAATTCGTCAGCTTACTTATCTCTTTGTATTTCGGCGTATCTTCTACAAATTTAGGGAAGATATCCCTTATTTCATCGTAGATTACTTTTGTATTCTTTGATAAATCGTTTTGTATATTCAGGCAATCTATCGCCTGTGTTATCGCCATAAATAAAACAGACATAACCTGATATCCGTTGTCTATTACAGTTTTGGCAAGTAGGGCTGAATTTGTTCCCATACTTACAATGTCCTGGTTGTCATTGTTATTCGGTATACTGTGTACATACATCGGGTAGGAGAGTGTCTGGCACTCTGCCGTGGTAGAGGTTGCTGTAAATTGCGCAGCTTGTAACCCGTAGTTCAATCCCAGTACACCCATATTTACAAAGGGAGGAAGTATATCATTTATCCGGTCGTGAAACAGGTAATTGAGCTGTCTCTCGGAAAGCATGGCCATTTTTGTTACAGCTATTTTCAGTTTATCCATTTCAAAGGACACATAATCGCCGTGGAAATTTCCGCCATGATATACATTTCCGCTTTCTTTGTCTACAATAGGGTTATCGCAGGCCGAATTGGTTTCGTTAACCAATACTTCCTCCGTATTTACCAAAGTATCGTATACAGGGCCTAATATCTGAGGAACGCAACGTAATGAATAATATGGCTGGACTTTATGTTTAAGTATTTTTTCTTTGTTCTCTTTATTATACAGGTAATTCTCACGCTTGCGTAAACTGGAACTTCCCTTGCTCCATTTACGCATCATCTTGGCTATCTCTTTCTGACCTTTATGGTGTTTTGTCGCATTCAGTTCTTCGGACATAAAGTCATCATACGAAGAGGCTATCTCATTTATCATTACTGATGCCGCAACGGCCCAGTGTAGCAATCTCTTTGCATATATGAGATTTACAATGCCGATTCCTGTCATCACAGAAGTTCCATTAGTTACCGAAAGGCCTTCACGTATGTGCATAGAGATTGGCTTCAATCTGTTTTCATCAAATACCTCGGCCGTATTTCTCAGTTCACCATTGTAAAACACTTCACCTTCACCTATTAAAGCTAGCGCGATATGAGCCAATTGTACAAGGTCGCCACTTGCTCCTACGCTGCCATGCTCGGGTACAAACGGGCAGATGCTGCGGTTGATAAATTCCGCTAATAAATGAATCAGTTCGGGGTGGATACCTGATTTCCCCTGCAATAAGTTATTCAGACGTACTATCATCGCGGATTTCACATAGAGAGGCTCCAATGGTTTACCTGCCCCTGTGGAATGGCTGCGGATAATATTGTACTGAAGATTGGTAAGGAAGTTGTCATCGACACGATATTGAGCCATAGGGCCAAATCCGGTATTGATACCATATATGATTTTATCCTCCGAAAATTTTTTCAGAAAGTTGTAGCTTTGTTGTACATGGTCGATGCTATCTTTATCAACAACCAGTTTTTTTTCTTTAAATAAAAGTGTGTATATAGAATCAATGTCAAGGGTTTTTCCCATTTTTCTTTTTAATCAGATTAAAGACTTGCAAAAGTATTACTTTTTGGCATCTCTTGCAATGCGCTAAAGAAAAAAACAGTTAAATATAAAGACCGGATATTAAAATAAAATTGGTTTTACTTGATAAAGCTAAAAAAAGGTTGTATCAATGCAAGTATTTCATCATGTATCACAGTATTATTCGATGCTACGATATGATGGTTATTGAAAAGAAGTTCCTGTCCTTCGAAATTTGAAATACGGCCACCGGCTTCTTCTACAATAATCGCGCCCGCCATAAAATCCCATGGTTTGATAAATGCTTCACACCATATATCGAACCGTCCGGCAGCTACATAGCATAACGACATGGCAGCCGAACCATTGACGCGGATACTCGATGCTTTACCGTATAGCTGATCCATCAAGTGGTTCATCAGAGGTTTGTACTCTTTGTCGTTGTATGGTAAGTCAAGCCCCACCAGAGCCTTGTTTATATCGTTCGTGGCTGATACTGATATCTGTTTTCCATTCAGGTACGCGTTACCGCCTTTCCATGCATAAAAGCATTCTTCACGGCATACTTCATATACAACGCCTATTAATGGTTTCGATTTGTAGGTAAGGGCTATGCTTACGCAGTACGGAGCGTTGTCGTGAATAAAGTTGGTTGTTCCGTCAAGCGGATCGATAACCCAGCAATAGTCTTTTTCTTCGGTTTTTATAGTTTCCTCTTCGGTGACAAATCCGGCTTCCGGAAATAAGACCGATAATTTTTTTACCAGAAGTTTTTCAGTCTCCTTGTCTACATAAGACACATAGTCGTGTGCATTTTTTTCTTCTACTCTGTTTCTTTGAAAAACTTTTCTCTCCTTTGCAAGAAAGTGCCCGCCTTCGGTAGCTATTTTGCAGACTTCGGATGTGATATGTTCTAAATTCATATATTTATATTAAAGAGTTTCAAATTTAATGAAATAAAAAAGAGTTGTAACTTTATATCGCTATTATTGTTTAATATTATCTATTAAAGTATCCATCGTTGATTATTCCGTAATTACATGGTATACTTTTTGCGGATTTATAATATATAGATAAATTTATGGAAGTATTATATATAAAAAATATGGTTTGCAACCGTTGTATAATGGTTGTAGAATCGGAACTCGAAAGACTGGATATACAACCACTTTCAGTTCGATTGGGAGAAGTCCACCTCGAAAAGAAACTAACCACAGAGCAAAAAAATAAGCTAAGCGGGATACTCGAATCTCTGGGCTTTTCATTGATAGACGATAAAAAAGGCCGTTTGATAGAACAGGTAAAGAACCTTATTATAGAGTTGGTACATTATAATAACAATAATCTGAAAATTAATCTGTCCGATTATATTAGTGAGAAACTTCATCACGATTATAATTATATCAGCAATCTGTTTTCGGAAGTAGAGGGTACTACGATAGAAAAGTATTTTATAGCCCAGAAAATAGAAAGAGTAAAGGAGCTGCTGGTGTATGACGAACTAACATTGAATGAAATAGCTTTTAACTTGAATTATTCCAGTGTAGCTCACCTTAGCGCCCAGTTTAAGAAAGTAACGGGACTGACTCCGAGCCATTTCAAACAAATAAGAACTAACAAGCGAAAACCATTGGATGAGGTGTAAATCTCATAAACTTTCCAAAGAATAGTATAACAATTTCCGGTTATTTTGTTGCCATCTTTGTATAATCAAAAGATGAAGATTATGAAAGCAACAGATAATACAGTAAAGAAGACGTTCCCCGTACTCCAGATGTCATGCGCGTCGTGTGCTATAAGCGCGGAGAGTATTGTTAAGGGACTGAAAGGGGTGGTAAATGCATCGGTTAACTTTGCTACTGCGACATTGGCTGTAGAGTATTTACCGGATGAAATATCGCCCGAGAATATGCGTGATGCCATTCAGGACGGGGGATATGATCTGCTTATCGAAGAAGATAAGAATACAACGGCTGAAACTTTGGAAGAAATTCACCGGAAGAAATTCGGCGATCTGAAACGCAAAACGATATTAGCCATAATCTTTTCTATACCGGTAGTTGCGATAGGGATGTTCTTTATGCGTATACCTTATGCCAACGAAATAATGTGGGTGCTTTCCACTCCTGTTATTTTCTGGTTGGGTAAAGATTTCTTTATTAATGCGTGGAAACAGGCAAAGCACAGATCTGCCAATATGGATACGCTTGTGGCATTGAGTACAAGTGTGGCTTATTTGTTCAGTGTGTTCAATACGCTGTTCCCTGATTTCTGGATAGCAAGAGGAGTAGAACCTCATGTCTATTTCGAGGCTGCCAGCGTTATCATTGCATTTATTCTATTAGGACGCTTGCTGGAAGAAAAGGCAAAAGGGAATACTTCGTCTGCCATAAAAAAACTGATGAGATTACAACCGAAGACCGTAACGATAATACAAGAAGATGGTAGTCACAATCAAATCCCAATTGAAAATGTAAATATAGGCGACCTGATTCTAGTAAAGCCTGGAGAAAAAATTGCAGTCGACGGACGGGTTACAGAGGGTACATCATATGTGGACGAAAGTATGTTGAGCGGAGAGCCTGTCCCCGTATTGAAAGAAGCGGATGGAAAAGTGTTTGCCGGAACAATAAACCAAAAGGGTAGTTTCCGCTTCAAGGCTGAGAAAGTAGGCTCCGAAACTATGCTTGCTCAAATTATAAAGATGGTGCAGGAAGCGCAGGGCAGCAAAGCTCCGGTGCAAAAACTGGTTGATAAAATAGCCGGAATTTTTGTTCCTATAGTGATAAGCATTGCAATTGTGTCTTTCATTATTTGGCTGATATTGGGTGGTAACAATGGATTTACTCATGGCTTACTTGCATTGGTAACGGTGCTCATTATTGCCTGCCCATGTGCTTTGGGACTTGCCACGCCGACAGCGATAATGGTCGGGGTAGGGAAGGGTGCTGAAAAAGGCATTCTGATAAAAGATGCCGAAAGCCTCGAACAGGCAAAAAAGATAAACGCAGTCGTGCTGGACAAGACCGGAACCATAACAGAAGGTAAACCTCAGGTAACCGATATTCTCTGGCTGAATAATGATGACAGCCCGAAAGCCGCTTTACTAAGTCTGGAGAAGCAGTCGGAGCATCCGCTGGCAGAGGCTGTGGTACGATATTTCAATGCAGAGGCGTCTATTCCTGTTTCCGGTTTCGAAAGTATTACGGGAAAAGGAGCTAAAGGCTTTGTTGACGGGCAATTATACTTTGTCGGAAATTATAAATTGCTGAATGAGAACAATATTGCTATAAATGAAGTTCTAAACAATAAAGCAAAAGAACTTAGTTCCCAGTCTAAAACTGTAATCTGGTTTGCCGATGATAAACAGGCCATTGCAGTCGTTGCCATTGCCGATGAGATAAAGGCTACTTCGCAAACCGCTGTCCGGCAATTACAATCATCCGGAATAGAGGTGTATATGCTTACCGGAGACAACGAATCCACAGCAAAGGAGATAGCCGCACGGACTGGTATAAAACACTATAAAGCTGAGGTATTGCCTCACCAAAAGGCTGAATTTATAAAGCAATTGCAAGCAGAAGGTAAAGTAGTAGCGATGGTCGGAGACGGGATCAATGACAGTACAGCGCTGGCTCAGGCAGATTTGAGCATAGCGATGGGTAAAGGCAGCGATATAGCTATGGATGTGGCAAAGATGACAATTATATCATCAGACCTCACCAAAATACCCGAAGCGATTAAGCTGTCGCGGCAAACAGTGGCTACTATACGGCAAAACCTGTTCTGGGCATTTATATATAACCTGATAGGGATTCCTGTTGCCGCCGGTATCCTTTTCCCCATCAACGGCTTTTTACTTAATCCGATGATAGCAGGCGCTGCGATGGCGTTGAGCAGTGTCAGTGTGGTAAGCAATAGTTTACGACTGAAATGGAAGAGATAAGAATTTAGGAAAAACGAAAAGTGAAAAACGAAAAATAAATTTTAGAGTACTAGTGTCTAGTATACTAGAATTCTAAAAAACTTATTACTCATAACTTACAACTCATTAAACATATGGAAACAAAGACATTTACATTTAAGACCAATATTAATTGTGGCGGATGTATCGCCAAAGTAACCCCGTTCCTCGATGAAGTGAAAGGTATCTCTAACTGGAATGTAGATACCGCTAATAAGAATAAGGTACTGACTGTAGTATCGGATGGTATCACCGAAAATGAAGTGATAGATACTGTACAGAAGGCGGGATTTAAGATAGAAACGATATAAAGTATTATTTAACGGGTGGCTGTCTCATAAATAAATTTTGGTATCTTTTGTCATGTTGAACGGAATGAAACATCTCGTTTCTCAATGTCGAGATTCTTCGTTGTACTCAGAATGACAAAGAGGGTAACACTTTGAAGATACAACTTTATTTATGGGACAACCCTTGTTTTTTTGAGTGAATTAATCTCTGTTGTTAAATATCTAAATACTTTTTATTATTTATATCTCTGATTATATTGAAGTTTTATAAACATTTCAAAGAACGATTGCTTTTTACATATAGATAAAGCTTTTCTGAAAATATTCAGATACTTACCACAATTTTCATTCGTGCAATATTGGCGCATTCGTTTTTATTGTCTTACCTTTGCACAGCATTTCTAACGTTGTGTAATGTCATGGATTGGTTAATGGAGACCATTTTTGAGCCCTCGTCGGTTCAATCTATTATAGTTATCTCGGTCGTTTCGGCCATTGGGTTGCAACTGGGCAAGCTGCAACTGTTCAATATCTCATTGGGTATCACCTTTGTCTTCTTTGTCGGCATTATACTGGGTCATTTCGATCTTGACCTGAACAAAGATATGCTTAATTTTGCTCAGAATTTTGGGCTTATACTGTTTATCTATGCCTTAGGATTACAGGTCGGTCCCGGTTTCTTTTCATCTTTGCGTAAAGGCGGACTTCGTTTAAATATGCTAGCCTTGGGTGTTGTGTTCCTCGGTTTGGTAATGGCGCTTATATTCAGTATCGTAAGCGATATATCTTTACCCAATATGGTTGGTATTCTTTGCGGAGCTACTACAAATACTCCGGCTCTTGGTGCAGCACAACAAGCATTGAAACAAATAACCGGCGGAGATATGAAAGCCATAGCTGATATGGCATTAGCTACTGCCGTGGCATATCCGTTGGGTGTAGTAGGCGTAATACTGGCTATCATATTCCTGAAGAAGGTATTCGTGGCCAAAGGTGCTTACGCTGTTCCCAGTGAGAAGAAAGACCATAATACATATGTAGGCGAGTTTCATGTGACCAATCCGGCTATAGAAGGAAAGACTATCCGCGATATCATGAAGCTGTCTTCAAAGCGTTTTGTCATATCACGCATCTGGCGCGACGGCAAAGTGACCATCCCTACTTCCGAAAGCGTGATGCAACATGACGACCATCTGCTGATTATCTCTATCAAATCGGATGTGGAACATATCAAAGTCTTGTTCGGTGAGCAGGAAAACGTAGACTGGAACAAGGAAGATATAGACTGGAACCATATAGATAACAGCCAACTCGTATCGCGCCGTATTATCGTAACCCGCAGCAAGGTTAATGGCGTGAAGCTGGGTACATTGAGGCTCAGGAACAATTACGGTATCAATATTACCCGTGTCAACCGCGCAGGTATAGACCTGCTTGCTTCGCCTGACTTGTCGCTACAGATCGGCGATAAGCTTACAGTGGTCGGAGAAAAGGCGTCGATAGACAATGTTGCCAAAATACTTGGTGACGAAGAGAAACGTCTCGACCGTCCCAACCTCATCGCTATCTTTGCCGGTATTGCCTTAGGTCTTATCCTGGGAGCATTGCCCCTTCCCTTCCCGGGTATGACATTCCCTGTGAAGCTGGGTATAGCCGGAGGGCCTATCATTGTAGGGATACTGATGGGTGCATTTGGTCCTCGCTTCCGTTTTACCACATATACAACCCAGAGTGCAAACTTACTGATGCGCCAGTTCGGGCTCACAGTCTATCTGGCATGCTTGGGAATCAGTGCCGGAGAGCATTTCTTCGAGACTGTATTCCAGACAGAAGGACTTCTGTGGATTGGCTTCGGTTTTATACTGACTGTTGTCCCTGTTATTATTGTCGCCTTGTTTGCCATGAAAATGTTCAAGCTCAACTATGCCAAGTGTGTTGGTATGCTATGTGGAAGTATGGCAAATCCAATGGCGCTCAACTATGTAAACTCGATAATAGAAGACGATGAACCATCTGTGGCATATGCCACTGTTTATCCCGTATCTATGTTTGCCAGGATAATCTTCACGCAACTGCTTCTGATGTTCTTTATCTAGAGATACTGTTCAGAGTCTGCATAAGGCAACCTCTATTCTTCCGGTTTAGCACCATTATAGCAATATGTACAAACACATTCTTTGGGCAGACCGATTGATGCGATCAGATCCTCTACTGTAATAAACTTCAGTGTGGTTATATTCAGCTTTTTACGAATGCAGTCTATCATATTCTTATATTGCGGCGAATCGGTAGTCGCGTACTTATCCAGATCTTTCTCGTGATCACCTTCGAGTTCCTCCACTGTACGGCGTGCAATCAGTTCCAATGGTGAACGTGATGCCGAAAAGCCCAGGTAAGGACATGAAAACAAAATAGGCGGGCTGCCTAAACGGATATGTACTTCTTTTGCTCCGTATCCGTAGAGTATATTCACGTTGTCGTTGAGTTGCGTGCCCCGCACAATGGAATCGTCACAGAATATTACTCGCTTGTCCCTCAGTAGTTCACGGTTGGGGATTAGCTTCATTTTAGCTACCAGATCCCGCACTTTCTGATTGGCAGGTGTGAAACTACGCGGCCACGTAGGTGTATATTTGATAATGGCGCGGCGGTAAGGAATTCCCTTTCCTTCTGCGTATCCCAAGCCCATACCGATACCCGAGTCGGGGATGGCCGCCACATAATCTGCTTCCGTATCGTCTTTCTTAGCCATGGCTTGTCCACTGGCATAGCGCACGGCATCCACGTTTATTCCTTCATAGTCGGATACAGGATAACCATAGTAGACCCAGAGGAAAGAGCAGGCCTGCATTTTCTTGTTCGGCTTGCGCAGTTGCGTCATGCTATCGGCTGTAAGCATAACTACTTCTCCGGGACCGACATTGTATTCCAATTCGTACTCCAGATTAGGAAAACTGCAAGGTTCGCTTGTAGCCGCATATGCTCCGTCTTTCTTTCCTATAAGAACAGGTGTACGCCCCCATTTATCACGTGCCGCGATAATTCCCTCTTCGGTAAGGATAAGCATGGAACAAGAGCCTTTTATCTTTTCCTGAACCAGTTCTATTCCCTCTACAAAGGTATTGGCCTGTGAGATAAGGAGAGCTATCAGTTCCGTTTGATTAATTTGTCCGGCATTAAATTCCGAAAAATGGCAACCTTTATCGAGCAGCTCCTTTTCCAGTTCGTCTATATTATTGACTTTAGCTACCGTTACTACAGCATATTTGCCCAGATGGGAACTGATAAATATAGGCTGAGGGTCGGTATCACTGATAATTCCGATACCTGAGTTACCCTGAAACTTGTCTAAGTCGGCTTCGAAGCGCAGACGAAAATATGAATTTTCAAGATTGTGAATTGCCCGTTTAAAAGTCCCGTTATGGAGTGTAACCATCCCTCCTCGGCGGGTTCCTAAATGTGAGTTGTAATCTGTGCCATAAAAAAGGTCTGTTGCACAGGCTGTTTTAGATATTGTTCCAAAGAAACCACCCATTTTCTACTGTGTTTTTTTAATTATAGTCGCAAAAAAGTAATTTTATACCGTGTCTTAAAGTTGTAACTTCCAATCATTGTTATACTTATAAGGATAACATAAGGTGCGATACCTCGATTTTTTTTAGATTGGGATATAAAAGTACTAGTTTTCGGGGAAATATCAGCCCTATAAGTAATAGATTAATATTTTAAATTAATACACTTGTTTCAGTTAACAGTTATTAGTTAATAATATTCTCTCGCAAAGACGCCAAGACGCAAAAGGTAACAAAAGTAACACAGAAAACAATTAATAATGAAAATTAATAATTAGCTTGTCATACAGAGCGGAGCGAAGCATCTCGCCAGTTATCAGCGAACAGTCATCAGTGAACAACTTGTATCTCGTGTCTTGTAGACTTGTATTTCATATAACTATTAACTCTTTACTTGTTAAAAAGTAACAAAGGTAACAGTTTGTATCTCGTATAATTTTTCATTTTTCACTTAAAACTTCCTCAATCCGTCCTCGATGTATATCCCGGAGGCAGAAAGGGATAGGCATTCGGTTTGGGTTTCTCCATCGGAGTGGCAGATGGTTGTACGACAGGCGTCTGTTCCATAACTTGCCCTTGTCCCGTTTGCTCTTGTCCATTTCTCATTTTTAGTTCTTCACTTTTCACTTTTAGTTCTTCTTCCAGTTTCCTGTCCACAGCCGCCACTACCTCCGCATTGAGCGAGCCTCCCGAACGGAAGCCGTTCTCCTGCAATATCATCAGTTCACGTTTGGTTTCCTCGTCCTGCACTTCGATGACCAACGGGCGGCGTTCCGATGCCAGTAAGCGGTCTTTGTCTTTCTTCCTTTCTTCACGGTCGAGTACATACTTTATGGCGCGGATGCTCGGCGGACAGAATTTCTTTTCCACTACCCGGCATTTCTCCATATCTTCCACAGGATTATTCTTATCGGGGATATAGGTAATCTTCTCTTTTTTCTGCACATAGCCCTCTAACAGTTGCTTCAGTCCTATCCGAGCCGAGGCTATCATTACATCTTCGCGGTGGTCGATGGCTTCTTCTACCGCTTCGCCGAATTCAGGCTTTACCTTTTTCCACTCGTAAAATGTCTTCCGGCTGATCTTAAATGATTTGCAGATTTCGGAAATGCTGCACAAATCCTGTTCTATCATCCGGATAATCTCCGAGGCCATTTTTTCTTTATACTTCATAAGACTTAAATATTGATATTAATAATTAATTTCTTATATAGATAAAGATGTTTTATTTTGATAAATATTTAGTGAAAATAGAAGCGATGCAGCCTTTTTGGGTCGCCGCGGAACCGAGCGCTAGTTTTTTGCTTACTTTTGGGCAATGCCAAAAATGAGGGCGCGGCAGATGTGAGCTAAAGCCCCCAATTTTTAAATTAAGATAGTCGTTATGTATTAAACAATCCTGTCTTACAAGAGATGTTTTCTCAATCGGTATGGAGATACAGAAATATTGATGTAAATTTGTATCTGCTAAACAAAATGCAACATTTACAAAAGATAAATCATTGAAATGAACAGACAGAAATTCAAAGCTCATCCGTGGCACGGTATCACTATTGGCGATAATGCCCCGGAAGTAGTAACCTGCTTTATCGAGATAGTACCTACTGATACAGTAAAATATGAAGTAGATAAAGAAACCGGATACCTGAGCATAGATCGTCCACAAAAATATTCGAATATCATACCAGCTCTTTATGGTTTTATTCCTCAGACATATAGTGCCGACCGGGTAGCCGAAGTTACTAATATACAGCTGAACCGGACAGATATAGAAGGAGATAATGACCCTGTAGATATATGTGTGCTGACAGAAAAAGATATTACCCACGGGGACATTATTGTCAAAGCGCGTCCTATAGGCGGATTCCGATTGCTGGATCATAACAAAGCCGACGATAAACTGATTGCAGTACTGGAGAATGATGCCATTTATGGTTCGTTTCGTGATATATGTGATGTGCCTACGATGGTAATAGACAGGCTGAAGCACTACTTTACTACCTATAAGGATTTACCGGGGGATAAATCGCCTCGCTGCATTTTAACTGATATATATGATGTGAAAACGGCGCACGAAGTCATCCGTAGGTCTATTGAAGATTACGACAACGAGTACAGAAATGAGAAGTAAAAAGAAAAGATTTCTGATTGTTGTATCTGCTGTTTTACTTGCATGTATTCTTGGTCTTACATACGGATACTGGGAAGCACGACATATAGAGATACGCAAAATGACTTTCACCAATGAAGATATACCGGCATCTTTTGTAGGAAAGAAGATCATTTTTGTCTCTGATATTCATTGCAGCCATTATTTTACTTCTTCCGATGTAAAAGACCTTGTAGAACAAATAAACGAGAGGAATCCCGATATTATCATGCTTGGGGGAGATTACATTCTCAAGGATACAACATACACAAATCCATTCTTTAAAGAAATAAAGAACCTTAAAAGCACCTATGGAGTTTTTTCCGTTTTGGGAAATCACGACCATTGGGAAGATGCTGGGCTCATTCAGAAAGGATTGACCGATTGTGGTTTCTTCATCTGCGACAATCAGTCATATTGGATAAAAGAAGGGAACGACAGTATAAAAATTGGAGGTGTCGGGGATTTCTGGGAAGATAAGCAGTTGATTGGAAATACAATTAATGATGTCGAAAAATCCGATTTCTGTATTCTTTTATCGCATAATCCTGATTACGTGGAATTATTGAATACAAACAAGGTAGACCTGATGCTCTCCGGCCATACTCATGGCGGACAAATTACATTCTTAGGCCTATATGCACCGGCTATGCCAAGTACAGATGCACGCAGAAAAGATCTAGGCTATCTGAATACCGGACAGAGATACCGCTATGGATGGAAAGAAAAAGACGGAGTCAAATTATATGTTACTTCGGGCATTGGTATGGGAGCTGTACCTTTCCGGTTCTTTGCACCTCCCGAAATCTTAGAGATTACACTGGCCCGGTAAAGGTTGTACAACATTCATCGTACAACCCTATCTCGACAGCATATCACTCGGTTTTATTCTCTCCCAATCTTAGAAAAGTCTTGTTCTTGCTAAAGAAACAATCAAGTGTATCGTTTATATTATAGATACGAAAACTGTTTGCATAGCTCCAGGTACCTCTTACATATACTTTACAAAGATAGACCTCATCCGGATTTTCTCGTTTTTCTTCAGGGATCTTATCATACGACAGAGCTTTTACTTCTTCTATCTTTGTGATAGTCCCATTGTCGGCATCCCTGTATTTGAAATGGCTCTTCACAGCCTGTCCCATTTTATCCAGGTCACTCTGACAAGAAATCAGGGAGAAGGTGCAAAAAAGGACGATTACCGAAAATATATACTTTTTCATACTTGTTTTAGTTAAAGAAATTCAAGAATAACACCGAAATATTTATTGCTCCATCCGTTTCATATATACATTATAATCATCACTTCCCGATGATTCTTCATATATTGTCAAGCCGAAATATTGCACCACACTTATCAGATGATTCATGATCTCTGCCAATATAGTTTCATACTCTGCCCATATGGTGGTACTGGTAAATGTATATAATTCTATCGGCAAGCCTTGTGTAGTCGATGCCAGCTGCCTTACCAGAAGGGTCATATCCTTATTTATATTCGGATGATTGCGCAGGTAATAAATTCCATATTGCATAAACAGGTCGCAATTGGTAATAGCATGCTTATTCAACGGCAGATCACTGGCCGTCTGTTTATTCAACTTCGCATATATCCCCTGCTTTTCCTTTATATAATCGGCAAGTCCATCTACTTTTTTGAACTTCTCAATCTCTTCTTCGGTCAAAAAGCGGATACTGTCATATTTAATATTCAATGCCCGTCGGAACCGACGGCCACCAGACTCCTGCATGCCGCGCCAGTTCTGGAACGAATCCGATATCAGGGCATAAGTAGGGATCGTAGTAATTGTTTTATCAAAGTTGCGGACTTTTACCGTTGTCAGTGTTATTTCTTCCACATTACCATCCGCCCCGTATTTGTTCATTGTTATCCAGTCTCCTATCTGTACCATGTCGTTTGTCGTAATCTGTATGCTACCTACAAAACCCATGATAGAATCTTTAAACATCAATAGCAACACTGCCGAAGCTGCCCCCATAGCAGCAAAAAACGCTGTGGCAGACCGCCCTGTGAGAATGGCATATACAACTACTGCTCCGAATATGAAAAGGATGATTTGTATTACCTGAAAATAACTCTTCATCGGTTTATTCTTGAACGCAGGCTTTTCCTGCAGAACATCTCCAAACGATCTTACCAATGCCATCACAGTCCATATCACCATGAAAACCAAATAAATATCAGTCAGCTTTATCAGTGGGCTTATCAGGCCTTTGAAGTCGTAAAATACAATTGGTATGGCTCCCCTGACAAACGAGTATGGAACAACCAGAGCCAGATAATGAGGCAGTTTATTATTTATGGTATATCCGAAAAAAGAAAGTGTGGTTATTTTTTCCACACGGTGAAAAACGAATGTCAGTATCTTCCTTACCACCAGTTGCAACACATACACCGTTATTGTAACAATAGCCAGCAGTACTATCAATTTGACATATTCAATCCATTGTTCGGGAACCCCCAAATGAGATAATGCTTCCTGCATCCATCGGGCTATCGAGACAGTCATAGACTCATAATCAGATTGTAAATCTTCTATATCCATACTATATATTTTTTTTGAAACAATATACTCTTTATGTAAACGGATTTTGTCCGGCCTTAGTTCTTAATCAACTTAACATATCTGAGACCTTAATCATCCGAAGTCTTCCAAAATTAAGAATTAAAAGTCGCCGACACAAGCCCGTATTAACATAATTGGCTCTTGAATAATAAATAATTTTAATTTAAAACCAATCTCAATATAAAAAATCACAGCATAATTTCATACATTAGCACATCCTTAGGAAAGATGAACTGACAGATAAATATGGAAAAAGGCGAAAAAAAGTTTTCTATAAAAGAAAGATTATTAACATTTAAGCATGTATTTTACGGATTCAAAGTATTATGGGCTGAAGAGCATAATGCCCGCATCCATATTATTACATCTGTCATTGTTATAATACTAAGTGCCCTACTCAATATATCTATTACCGAATGGCTAGTTATCTTGGTGCTGATAGGTCTGGTCTTGTCTCTCGAAATTATTAATACTTCTATCGAGAATATATGTGACTATATATCGCCCGAATGGCATAAAATGATAAAGAAGATAAAAGACCTGGCGGCAGCAGCCGTTTTTCTCGCAGCCATGATATCTGTTACTTGCGGCATAATTATTTTTTTGCCTAAGATTTGTGATTTTTTCACATAATACTGAGACTAATAATAAATGTTGGATATAAATATTCGGACATGAACAAAGAAATCCAATCAATCACATCATAACAAACATGTTCACTAAACTAAAACATTTAAGTATGAGGAAATCAATTATTCTATTTGCTTTATTAGCCATAACAGGCCTGATAAAAGCACAAGCACCTCAACCGTTACCGGTAGACCCGCAGGTAAGATTCGGCACACTGGAAAACGGTCTGACATATTATATCAGGCACAATGCCTATCCTGAAAAAAGAGCCGATTTTTATATCGCTCAGAAAGTAGGTTCTATGCAGGAAGAAGACAATCAGGCCGGGCTGGCTCACTTCCTCGAGCATATGGCCTTTAATGGTTCTAAGAATTTCCCCGGCAAAAAGACAATGCTCAATTACCTGGAGAGTATCGGAGTCAAGTTTGGTGCAAACGTTAATGCTTACACGTCTTTTGACGAAACAGTATATAACCTTTCCGATGTACCTGTTGTGCGCCAGGCCATTATCGACTCTTGTCTGCTTGTATTGCACGATTGGTCGAGCTTTATCGCGCTCAAGGATGAGCAGATAGACGAAGAACGCCTGGTTATAAAAGAAGAGTGGCGTACACGTAGCGGAGCGCAATCCCGCATCTGGGACAAACAGTTACCTATCATCTTCCAAGGCAGTAAATATGCTGACCGTATGCCTATCGGAAAAATGGAGATAGTGGAGAATTTCCCTTATCAGACACTAAAAGATTATTATCACAAATGGTATAGACCCGATTTGCAGGCGATCATTGTTGTAGGAGATATAAATGTAGATGAAGTGGAGGCGCAGGTGAAAACGATGTTCGCCGATATACCTAAACCTGTCGATCCAGCAGAAAGAGTATATTTCCCTGTACCGGACAATGAAGATCCTATCGTATCGGTAATAACAGACCCGGAAGCCGTGCAAACCGTTGTTAGCTTATATATAAAGCATGATATTCTGCCCGAAAATCTAAAGAAAACACAAGCTGAACTAATGGCCGGTATTGTAAAAAGCATGGCATCGAGCATGTTATCTGACAGGTTGAACGAAATCTCCCAAAAAGCCGACGCTCCATTTGCAGCATCATATGCCTACGATGGTAATTTCTTTGTATCGAAAACCAAAGATGCCTGGACCACAATGGCTTTGAGTAAAGAGGGCAAAGTCGATGAAACCTTAGCAAGTATGGTAAGGGAAAACGAACGTATCCGCAAATTCGGATTCACCGAAGCCGAAGTAGAAAGAGCCAAAGCAACTCTTCTGCAAAGATATGAAGATATGTATAACAACAGAAGCAAAGAGCTGAACCGAAGATATGTACAGGAATATGTCCGCAGTTTCTCCGACAATGAAGGTATTCCCGGCATAGAATATGAATACAACTTCCTGAAACAGATCGCCCCTATGCTTAATGCTCAGATGATCAACGCAATGTCTCAAGGGCTTATTAGCAACAAAAATATTATTATTACCGTTACAGGACCGGAAAAAGATGGCTTGGTGTATCCTACCACAGACGAATTACTTAATGTATTCAAATCTGTGGAAGCCGAAGAAATTACACCATATGCAGAAACCGTTTCGAATGAACCGCTTATCAGCCAGATACCGCAGGCAGGCAAAGTGGTTAGTATGGCAACAGACGATAAACTGGGTGCTACAGTATGGACTTTGTCGAACGGAATGAAAGTTGTTATCAAAAAGACTGATTTTAAAGATGACGAAATCATTATGGCTTCACATGCTTATGGAGGTACATCCGTTATAGCCGATGCGGACATAAACAATGCGAACATGGCATCCATGGTACCATATGTAGGTGGTATCGGAAACTTTAGCTCTACAGACCTGAAAAAAGTATTAGCCGGAAAATCGGCAAATGTAAATGCGTATATATCAGGATGGACTCAAGGATTGAATGGTTCTTCGAATATCAAAAACCTGGAAACTCTATTGCAGCTTACATATCTGTACTTTACCGCACCTCGTAAAGATGAGGGGGCATACACAACATTGATGGATGCAATAAAGAACCAATTGAAAAACCTGAGTTCGGAGCCATCTTACGTTATGGGGCTGCGCACCAATGAGGCTAAATATGAGAACAACCCACGTATGAAAGAAATGACACTGGAAGATGCAGAGAAATTGAATTATGACCGTATCATCGAAATCTACAAAGAAGTATTTGCTAATTCCGGCTCATTCACTTTCACCTTTGTGGGAACTATAGACGAAGCTACGTTAAAACCTTTGGTAGAACAGTATCTGGCTTCTCTTCCGTCAGGAAACAAGGATGCTAAGTATAAAAATGTAAAAGCAGATATACGCAAAGGAAAATTCGAAGACGTATTCGAGCAGGAAATGAAAACACCTAAGACTTCTGTATTCGAATTATATAGCGGAACATTGAAACGCGATCAGAAGACCCAGATTACATTATCTGCCTTGAAACAAATCCTGGATATCGTATATGTACGTACTATCAGGGAAGAAGCCGGAGGTACATATGGTGTACGTGCTCAGGCAGGAATCAGTCGTATACCGGAAGGGCAGACCACTCTGCAAATGACATTCGACACCGATCCTGAAAGAGCCTTGTCGATAGCTCCTATTGTTGACCGTGAAGTGAAAAATATAGCGGAAAAAGGACCTGAAGATGCCGACTTCCAGAAGGTAAAAGAATATATGGTGAAGAAATTCCAGGAAGATGAAAAACAAAATGGTTACTGGGTAGGTGTACTGAGTGCATATCATTTCTATGGAGAGGATAATTACTCTAGTTATCTGTCGATCGTAAATGCTTTGACTAAAGATGATATCAAAGATGTAACAAAACAGCTCATATCTCAAGGCAACTTTATTGAAGTGATAATGAATCCTAAGAAATAATTCTATTATAATTTTTTCGTTAAAAGAAGCTGTTTGGGCACCTGCTCAAACAGCTTTTTTAATAGGTCAAACCCATCAAAATACAGCCCTTATCTGGCTATACTGTAGAGGGCGAAAGATATTTCGCCTTCTGCAAAATGCAAGAAAGGCACAATGTCGTTTTTTGATGAGTTTGCCCTTATTAATTCATTCAACAGTATAAATAAATCACTATTTTTGCAGAAATCTAAGTCTGTAAAAACATGGTAAGCATTATACAGTTTAAGTATATATTTATACGTAACGTTATCTTAACGAAACCTTAATGATGATACAAAGCTGTTTTCAAATCTTTACGCTTTACTTTGCATAAAAAATCAGGAAATCGATATGAAACAACTTTATTTTATTTTCAGCCTCATTATCTTACAAGTCCTTACGCCTTGTTTTGCCCAGGAAAAAGACTCCGTAGCTTTCAAACCATCAGGCAACATCATAGCCCGAGGATTTTTGGATTACAGCACCGGATTCGGACATGTAAACAAAGAGAAAGGGTTCGACATTACCCGCGCATTTTTGGGATATGGATACAAATTCACCCGGACAGTTCAAGCTCAGGTGATTATCGACGGAGCATCCGGAAAAACATCTACCGACGGGCTTGAAGTGCATCTGCGCAATGCTTTTGTAAACTGGAACGACAAAGGTTTTAATATTAATGTAGGTCTTACCGGACTGATGCAGTTCAGCATCCAGGAAAAATATTTTATGCACCGCTATGTGATGAAGTCGTTTCAGGATCTCAATAAAATGGCTCCCAGCGTAGATCTTGGCATCACTGCAGAATATACTTTTAACGACTATATTTCTGCCGACTTCAGTCTTACCAATGGAGAAGGATATAAGAAAGTAAAGAAGGACAATAGCATGCGCTATGCAGCAGGATTGAGCTTGCACCCGATAAAGAACATTATCCTCAGGGTTTACGCAGACATATATAACGATGATGAGACTCAGCGCGACGCCTTGCCCACCGGTATAACAGACGCTAAATACAAAGACCAGTACTCATTGTCTCTCTTTGCGGGTTATCAGGATAAGAAAATATCGGGAGGTGTGGAATATAACAGGGTTTACAACAAAGGTTTTATAGACAAAAAAGACTATTACGGTTATTCCGTCTATGCATCGGCGAAGGTAGCTCCAAAATGGAGGACATTTGCCCGGTACGATTTGATGGACTCGTCCAATCCTGATAATTTTACCTCTCCATGGAATAGCCTCGATGGTCAACTTATGATGATAGGTGCAGAATTCCGGCCATTGAAACAATTGAAAATTGCACCCAACTTCCGCAATATAAATGCAGACAGAGGTAAAGCAGAACAGTATTTCTTTATAAACTTAGAGATTAATTTGTAAGATTTCTGATACACAAAAATAATCTTGAACGCTCATTTTTATGGGCGTTTTTTTCTTGCGTATATAGTTACTTGGGGCCTGTTTCAATTGATATTCTGCTACATAAAATCATTCTCGGAATTATTATAAAGGAATGTTTCCAATCTTAACCGTTTCGTAACAAATCCTTAGTCCGTTTGTTATAATAACATAATAATATTGCATCAGAATTTAAAAGCAAAAGGAAATGAAAAAAGTTTTATTATTTACAGCAATCACATTAGCTATCGCACTAAGTTCCTGCGGAAAGAAGGAATCGGCATTATCCGGAGCCGGGGCTACATTCCCCGCACCATTCTACAACATAGTGTTTAAAGAATATGCAAAAATAGGTAGCCCTGTTACTTATGGAGCTATCGGTAGCGGCGGTGGTATCCGTAGCCTGAAAGACCAGACTGTAGACTTCGGTGCAACCGATGTATTCTTATCCGATGCAGAGCTTAAAGATATGGGTGCAGATATAGTACATATACCTACAGCACTAGGTGGAGTTGTACTGGCTTACAATCTGAAAGATGTAAAAGAACTGAAACTGACAGCAGATATTATATCAGACATTTACAGAGGTAAAATTACCAAATGGAATGATGCAAAGATCAAAGAATTGAACCCTACGCTCAACTTACCCGACAAAGGTATTACAGCAGTTTACCGCTCGGATGGCAGTGGGACTACATCTGTATTCTCCGAATACATGTCGAAAGTAAACGAAGCATGGAAAACAGAGATAGGTGAAGGCAAATCGTTGAAATTCCCTGTCGGTATTGCAGCTAAAGGCAATCCGGGTGTAGCAGGTATCATTGCCGAAACAGAAGGAGCAGTAGGATATATAGGCTCTGAATATGCGCTGGCGCTAAATATGTCATCGGCCCTATTACAAAACAGTGCCGGGAACTTTGTCGCTGCTGATACCAAAAGCATCTCTGCATCTGCTAATGTAGACATACCAAGCGATACACGTGTAGTGATCACCAATTCTCCAAATCCTGAAGCATATCCAATCAGCACATTTACATGGATCATAGCCTATAAAGAGCAAAATTATAACGCAAGATCTGAAGTTCAGGCTAAGGCTTTGGCAGGTCTGTTGAGCTACATTATCAGCTCCGAAGGACAAGATATCGCAACAAAAACACACTATGCTCCACTTCCGGCAATAGCATTGGAGAAAACAAAAGCTATCATCGAATCGATGACATACGATGGGAAAAAAATAGAGACTTACCAATTGTCTGTAGCAAAAGGAGCAGCCCACTAAGGTCTCTCCATACTTCCTCAAAGGGGAGGTTTACAAAGCGAAGAATAACAATATGTTGATAAAAAATCAAATTTTACACTTCGGGTTTACCAAAGTCCCCCTCGGGGGATTTAGGAGGCTACAATCTCTACATAAATGAAAGATAAAATATTTAAAGCCATATTATTCATTGCAGCCTGCCTGATAATATTACTCACAGCAGGGGTTATATACGGGCTGGTGAGCAAGAGTATCGGGGCATTCTCCGAATTTGGATTAGGCTTTATCACCTCTACAGAATGGGATTCACGGAACGATGTATACGGAGCACTGCCTTTCATTGCAGGTACAATGATGACATCTATATTAGCCCTGCTGTTTTGCATCCCCTTCTCTCTCTCCGTAGCATTGTTTAATGGAGAATATTTCAGAAATAAGAAAATATCGACAATAGTAAGTTCTGTCGTAGACCTGCTTGCAGGAATACCGTCGATCGTGTATGGGTTGTGGGGTTTTTATACCCTGCGCCCTATACTGATTGATATGGGTGTGAGCGATCAGGGCTTCGGTATATTATTATCATCCATCGTTCTGGCTATTATGATTATTCCTTATGCTTCATCACTTAGTGCCGAGTTCATAGCTATGGTGCCTAACGATCTTAAAGAAGGAGCATACAGCCTCGGTGCTACCAATCTGGAAGTAATAACCTCCATAAATTTGCCTGTTGCAGGGTCGGGTATATTCGCTTCCTATGTATTGGCATTCGGACGTGCCTTGGGAGAAACAATGGCCGTAACCATGCTGATAGGAAACACCAATAACATACCTACCGGTATATCAGATACCGGAAATTCAATGGCAAGTATCATCGCCAATCAGTTTGGAGAAGCCAGTGGACTGAAATTAAGTTCATTAATGGCTATCGGCTTATTGCTGTTCCTTATCACAGCATGTATCAATTTTGTAGCCAAGTACATCATGAAAATGGTAAATAAATGAAAAAGAAAAAGAGATTGACATCCACTGCCAAATACAGGCTGACGAAGAGTAAAATATTCTTCTTCGCTGTTTGCACCTTGTCGGCTATCACAATGATTCCTCTTTTTCTTATCCTCTGGGAACTAGTAAAAAAAGGATATAAACAGTTCAATCTAAGCTTGTTTACGGAAGTAGCACCTACCTCTATGGAAGCCATGCTCGCCCGTATCAGCGACAGCCCTATACCGGGTGGGATACTGAATGGTATCACCGGTACATTGCTTATTCTGGCTATTGCAATTGTAATAGCTATCCCCATCGGGATAATGGTGGGCGTCTACCTTGCCGAAAACCCGAAAAAACGGATGGCAAGTTTTGTGCGCAGCCTCAGTGACTTGTTGCAGGGAATACCGTCGATAGTCATCGGGGTGGTAGTTTATATATGGATCGTTATCCCCATGTCGGGTTATTCGGCACTGGCAGGTAGTATTGCCCTCGCCATAATGATGTTGCCGATGATAATACGTTCCACCGAAGAAAGTATAAAGATGCTGCCGACATCATTAAAAGAAGCCGGACTGGCACTGGGCGGTTCATACACCACTGTTGTGTTGCGGGTATTATTACCTTCGGCATTTAGCGGGTTGTTTACCGGATCGCTACTGGCCATATCCCGTGTGATGGGCGAAACCGCCCCTCTGTTGGTTACAGCCTTAGGTGCATCTACCGTAAACTGGGATGCTACCAGTCCTACAAGTGCCATATCCTTACTGATATGGGAATTTTACAACGATCCTAATCTTGCAAATCTGGTATGGTCTTCATCCTTACTACTCCTCTTGTTTGTATTGGGTATTAATCTTTTCGCAAAAAGTATAGCAAAAAAATGGAAAATACAGTAAATTTGAACGAACAATATATACTGGAACTCAAGGATGTATCTGTTTCATATACTCCCGGCAAAAATGCGGTGAATATGGTAAATGCAGGTATCAGGGAGAATACGGTTACAGCCATCATGGGACCGTCGGGCTGCGGTAAAAGTACGCTTTTGCGCGCTATAAACCGTATGCATGAATTATATCCCGACATAAAGACAACGGGTGAGATACTGCTAAAAGGACAGAGTATATTCGATATGAACCCAATGAAAGTGCGCCGCCGTGCAGGAATGGTATTCCAACGTCCGAATCCATTTCCTACGATGAGTATCTATGATAATGTTATTGCAGGATATAAACTAAATAACATAAAGTTGGGCAAAACAGAACGTGACGAAGTCGTAGAAAGCAGCCTCCGTAGCGTAGCTCTCTGGGATGAGGTGAAAGATTCAATGAATAAGAAAGGAACATTCCTTTCGGGAGGACAGCAACAACGCCTGTGCATAGCGCGCGCACTGGCTTTGAAGCCCGAATTACTATTGATGGACGAACCGACTTCGGCTCTCGACCCTATATCGACCAACAGAGTGGAAGAATTGATATTTGAACTAAAGAAAGAATATACAATAGTAATCGTTACGCACAATATGTCGCAGGCAGCCCGCTTATCGGACAATTCGATGTTCATGTATCTGGGTGAACTGGTAGAATATGGTACTACCAAGCAGATGTTTACCAAGCCGAAAGACAAGCGTACGGAGGATTACCTGACAGGGGTATTCAGTTAATATGCCAATCCGGAAATTAGCAAATGTGAAAATTGAAAAATAATTTGCTAATATGCTAATTTACTAATTTTCAAATCATAATTATGACAACAAATATAAAAGCCAAACAATTAGAACTTCTGCTCCACGACTTCGAACTATTGTCGCGGACAGCCATGATACAGATGCAGATAACCACCAAACTGCTCAATGACAATACAATCGAATCACTTTATGAGGAAGCCGAATCGAACGAAATAATCATGGACAGGCTGGAAATAAAAGTTCGTGAAGAAGTGGTATTCACCATTTTTCAGTTCAATCCTATTGCTGCCGACCTGCGTAAAATAATAACCTATCAGGATTTGACTACAAATCTGGAACGCATAGGTGATATGCTGTTGAATATTATTCATTTTCTGAAAAAAGTAGATTTGTCCACTCCTTATTTTGAAGAAATTAAGAAGATCATTCATAAGATGGTGCAGTATACAAGCGAAATGCTCCGTAACGCCATATTCTCTTTTTCGAACGAAGATAGTCATATGGCATACCAGGTAATAGAAGATGATGATAAAGTTGATGAATTATATCATCAAATAGGCTTATCTTTACAAGAGACTTTTGCCGACAAAAAGCTGAGCAAAAAAGAGATACAGAATATGATAAATGTAAACTCCATATCTCACAACCTCGAACGCATTGGCGACAGTGCTACTAACATTGCTGAGGCCACTATTTATTTAACCGAAGGAAAAGATATCAGGCATGGAAACAAACAATAAGAATATATCTATTTTGATAGTAGACGATGAGCCGGATATCCGCGAAATCCTGCAATTCAATCTGCAAAATGAGGGTTATGATATAGACCTTGCCGAATCGGCAGAACAGGCTGCAAAGATGTTAACCCCTAAGCACCGGTTGATATTACTGGATGTGATGATGGGAGGAATCTCAGGATTTAAATTCGCCGACCAGTTACGAAAAGACGGAAATAATATTCCTATTATTTTCCTTACGGCAAAGGATACTGAAAATGATATGCTGACAGGCTTTTCTATCGGAGGGGATGATTATATATCCAAACCGTTCTCTATAAAGGAGGTTGTAGCCCGCGTAAGAAGTGTGCTGAAAAGGACAGAAAACCAAAATAGCGCAGCAAACAAAAATATACTGACAGTGAACAATCTGGAGATAGATTTCGATACGAAAACCGTTTCTGTAGACAAAGAAGTAGTAGAACTTACCAAAACCGAGTTCAATATATTGGTATTGCTTGTGCAAAACACAGGCCGCATATTTTCACGTACCGATATATTGGATAAGGCCTGGAAGGACGACGGCATTGTATTGGAAAGAACCGTGGATGTACACATCGCACGTCTCAGGAAAAAGATTGGTACTTATGGCGATTATATCGTAAACCGTACCGGATATGGATATACATTTAATTTGCAAAACAAATAGCCCCTCCTGCTATCCCCCTGGGGAGGAAAGCAAAGAGGAAAAAATATAGAAACATTAAAATAGCCCCTCCCTCGGAGGGGTTGGGGAGGCCATAATTATGAAACTGACTTACAAGCAACGGATATTCTCCTACTTCTTTATCATATTTGCACTATTCACGGTGTCTATTATTATATTCGAACAGAAGGAGGAAAAGGCACAACGTACAAAGGCCCTGGAAGACAGGCTCGACAATTATGCCGAGATGATACATACATATATAGAAATGCGTCAGTTGAAAGATAGCGACATGGTACATATAGATACACTTGCCTATATATTACCTGAAGATATCCGTATCAGTATTATAAATACGGAAGGAAAAGTTACTTTCGACAAGGATGTTAAGGATATCAGTACACTGGACAATCATCTCGACCGTCCCGAAATACGCAATGCTTTGTATCAGAATACAGGTTCCAATATCCGGATGTCAGCATCGACCAAACACGAATATTTATATTACGCCAAGCATTATAAAGAATACTATGTACGGGTAGCCCTGCCATATACCATAGAGACAAAAGGTATGCTTAAAGCTGACAATTTCTTTATATATATTGTCATCGGTATATTTGTCATAGTACTGATTTTACTCAATTATGCAGCAGGACGATTCGGAAAATCTATTTCACAGCTAAAAGCTCTGACTACAAAGATAAAAGATGACAAGCCGCTGACAGAGAAGATAGAATTCCCTGACGATGAGTTGGGTGAAATCGGCAAACAATTGGTAACCATACTCAAACAGAAAGAAAACAGTAAGCGCGAAATAGAAGTAGAACGGGAAAAACTGATACAGCATTTCCAGTTTTCACATGAAGGTATTTGTATTTTCGACAAAGAGTTTAAGAAAATATATGCCAATACACATTTCTTCCAGTATTTCAATTTTATTGTAGACCAGCCTGTTTTCAATCTGGAAGCTATTATCAAAGAAGAAGTATTCGATCCTGCAATAGCCTTTATCAGTAAACGCACGAAGGATGAAAACTTCCATACGTTCCAACTGAAAAAGAACGGGAAAACTTTCTCTATCCAGACAATTGTTTTCGAAGACGACAGCTTCGAGATTACAATAAAAGACATTACACGTACAGAAAAAACACGCCTGCTGAAACAGGAGATGACAAACAATATCGCCCATGAACTGAGAACTCCTGTAACAAGCCTGCGAGGATATCTTGAGACACTGGACTCTCAGAAACTGGAAGCCTATAAGCAGGCGCAGTTTATTCATAGGGCTCACCAGCAGACCATTCGCCTGTCGAACCTGATAGATGATGTAAGCCTTATCAGTAAAATAGAAGAAGCTCCTGCGCAGTTTAAACTGGAGAAAGTGAATCTGGCACAACTCGTGGATGAAGTCAGGATAGATTTAACTGACGGACTGGCAGCTAATGATATAAAGCTAAATGTATCCATCAAAGACGACCTGACTATAGACGGCAATTATACCCTGCTCTATTCTATCTTCCGCAACCTTGTAGATAATTCGATAAGCTACGCCGGGCAGCATATAGAGATCAATATCAAAAACTATATGGAGGATAATGAATATCTGTATTTTAGCTTCTGCGATACAGGGCGGGGTGTTGACGAGCAATACCTGGCAAGGCTTTTCGAACGTTTCTACCGTGTTAACGAAGGGCGCACACGCGATACGGGCGGTTCAGGCTTAGGCTTATCTATTGTAAAGAATGCTGTTCTGTTCCATAAGGGAGAGATACAGGTTAAAAACCGAGCCGAAGGAGGATTGGAGTTCTTCTTTACATTGAAAAAATAGTAAATAATAATTATTATAATAAATATAAAAGCATGGAATATTTTCCATGCTTTTATATTTATAGAAATTCGGGAATGTAAATCAGGAGTTAAGAAGTAGCAACTTTCTCACATTTTCAGTTTTTACAATTTTGATATTTAATTGCAAAATAAACTTCTACTATACTATTTCAAAGAGCACTTTCTCTCAGGTGATATATAGATAAATAAAAAAGATTTGATCTTATATGGTCAAAATTGCATTAATCTAAAATGTGAACCATATTAAGTGTTACTATATAGAGAACATTTAACAGATTAAACTTATCATAGAATTATTAAATGTCATTCTTTTTTTATTCCTTTGTTGTGGAAACGATTTCAAAAAAATAAGCACGCACAATAAATGAGATATGTATATATAATATTAGGGTTTATATCTCTAGGTCTTGGTTTGTTGGGTATAGTTACACCGGGTCTGCCTACGACTCCTTTTATTCTTCTAACGGGTGTCTTATTTGCCAAAAGTTCACCGCGCCTGCATCAGAAACTAATGGACCATAAGTTGACAGGTAAATATATTCGCCGTGTCAACGACGGGTTTAGCTGGAAAGGATTAACTATTTCTATTGGGATTATGTGGTGTATGATCTTCTTCACGGCATTTGTCGTATTTGGCAATGGTACCATGCGCTTTGTAATGCTGGGCTTAGGCCTGATTGGCACTATTTCCCAGATAATAGTTCTGAGTAAAAAGAAAAGAAAGAAAGCGTTGTTGATGCCGATAGATTTACCTGATAATAACGTAGGTGGAGAGGATGACCTTAAGGTATCCTGAGAGCTTTAAAATATGTATATTTGTGTTATAAAATATATACGCTTTCCTTTGATTTTATGCGATATTTCTGTTCCTTTGTAAGAAGGGCTGTCGGAAAGGAGATTTTATATAGTTTACAATAGATGATTTTATAAAAGATATCTGTATTGTGTTGATATACAAAATTCTGAAATGAATTAACAATTGCCGGAGCCAAATCTTGGATTGCAAATCGACGTAAGTCAAATAGAATTTATATAATAGATAAGTTATGGAAAATAGAAATGAACAGGACAATCAAATACAGATAGAGTTGCCGGAAGATGTAGCTCAGGGTACATATTCAAATCTGGCTATTATAGCCCATTCTTCATCCGAATTTGTTATTGACTTTGTTCGTATTCTGCCCGGACTACCAAAGGCAAAAGTAAAATCACGTATAATATTAACACCCGAGCATGCCAAGCGTTTGCTATATGCGTTAAATGAAAATATCAACAGGTTCGAAGCCCAAAACGGACCCGTATCTGCCGATAATTCGGCCGGATTTCTTCCGCCGATAACAGGACCAATAGGAGAAGCATAAAGTTATATTTTTAACTAATAAATAAAAGATTCTTATGAAAATCGGAATTCCTAAAGAGCTGAAAGCTTTTGAAAATCGGGTAGCAGTTACACCGGCAGGTGTGTATGAGTTTGTTATTGAGGGACATGAAGTGTTTGTACAAAACGGAGCCGGCGTAAGTAGCGGTTTTACCGATTTGGACTATACGGAGGCCGGAGCTACCATTCTTTCCAGCATCGAAGAGGTTTATGCTATCGCAGATATGATTGTGAAAGTAAAAGAGCCGATAAAAGAGGAATATGACTTGGTAAGGGAAAATCAGATTGTATTTACTTATTTCCATTTTGCATCCAGCCTTGAACTTACTAAGGCAATGATAAAAAGTAAGGCAATCTGTATAGCTTATGAAACAGTTGAATTACCAGACCGTTCTCTGCCTCTGCTTGTACCTATGAGCGAGGTTGCCGGTCGTATGGCTATTCAGGAGGGAGCACGTTTTCTCGAAAAGCCGCATTTGGGAAAAGGAGTTCTCTTAGGAGGAGTACCGGGAGTAAAACCGGCACATGTAATTGTAATCGGGGGTGGTATTGTAGGTGCGCAGTCAGCTAAGATAGCAGCTGGAATCGGAGCCAGAGTAACCATTCTGGATAAGAGTTTGCCTCGCTTGCGCTACCTGAGCGATATTATGCCCGCAAATGTAACTACCCGCTACTCGGATGCGCATACAATCAAGGAGTTGTGTAAAGATGCCGATCTGATTGTCGGAGCAGTCCTGATTGCCGGAGATAAAGCTCCGCAGGTAATATCGAAGGATTTGCTGAAAACGATGCAGGCAGGAACAGTATTGGTCGATGTGGCAATAGATCAGGGTGGATGTTTCGAAACTTCAAAACCAACTACACATCTCGACCCCGTATTTGTTATTGATGATGTAGTACATTACTGCGTTGCAAATATACCGGGAGCCGTGCCTATGACTTCTACTTTGGCTCTGACAAATGCGACATTCCCGTACGCCCTTAGTATTGCCAACTTAGGCTGGGAAGAAGCTTGCCGTCAACATAAAGATTTACGGAAAGGACTGAACATTCTCAAAGGTGATATTGTTTACAAAGCCGTAGCTCATACATTCGGCCTTGAATATAAAGAATATTGATATCGGTAATGCAAAGTGAAAAACGGAGAGTAATAGATGAAACCTGAAAAGTATTTTTCACTTTTCGTTTTTCACTTCTACTAATAAATAATAGAAATCCTCATATATTTACTAATATAAAACTAATATTTATGGAACTACTAAGTACATCGTTAATAGACTGGTCTAGAGCCCAGTTTGCTATGACTGCAATGTATCACTGGTTGTTTGTTCCTCTTACCCTCGGGTTAGGAGTGATAATGGCAATCATGGAGACAATGTATGTGCGTACAGGTAACGAGCAGTGGAAAAAAACCGCAAAATTCTGGATGGTAATTTTTGGTATCAACTTCGCTATAGGGGTTGCTACAGGTATTATCATGGAGTTTCAGTTTGGTACCAACTGGTCTAACTACAGCTGGTTTGTTGGCGATATTTTTGGTGCGCCATTGGCCATTGAGGCCACCTTGGCATTTTTCCTCGAGGCCACCTTTATTTCTATTATGTTCTTCGGATGGAAGCGGGTTGGTAAAAAAGCTCACCTGACAGCGACATGGTTAACTGTTACAGGGGCAACACTTTCTGCCTTATGGATACTTATAGCAAATGCATGGATGCAATATCCTGTAGGTATGGAGTTCAATCCGGATACTACCCGTAACGAGATGATCAGTTTTTGGGATATAGCTCTATCTCCTGTAGCTATCAACAAATTCTTCCACACGGTTCTTTCGGGCTGGATACTGGGTGCCGTATTCGTAGCCGGAATAGCTGCGTGGTATTTGCTGAAAAAGAGAGATACAGAATTTGCGAAACAGAGTATGAGAGTTGCAGCAGGATTTGGATTGGTGTCGTCACTTCTTATTGCATGGACAGGACATGGTTCGGCTCAGCAGGTAGCAGATAAGCAACCTATGAAACTGGCCGTAATGGAAGGCCTGTATGAAGGTGGAGAAGGAGTGGGGCTTATTGCCTTTGCTATACCTAATCCGGCAAAAGAGTCATATAATGACGGGGTAGATCCGTATTTAATAAACATAAGCATACCGAAAGGCTTGTCATGGCTTAGCTTTGGCGAATTAGACGCATATGTTCCCGGGATAAAAGATATAATTGAAGGTGGATATAAAGAACCAGACGGTTCTACAGCACTTTCGTTTACAGAAAAGCAAATAAAAGGAAAAGCCGCTATTCAGGCATTAGCCGATTATAAAAAGGCTAAAAAGGAAGGAAATGAAGCTGCAGCCAATGAATATAAAGAAACATTGAAGGCTAATTATTCATATTTCGGATACGGATATCTGGAAACTCCGGATCAGCTGATACCGAATATACCATTAGTATATTGGCCATTCCATATCATGGTTTATCTTGGTGGCTGGTTTGTATTATTGTTCGTTGTACTATCATTCTTTGTGTATAGGAATAAAGATATTGAAAACAGGAAATGGCTTCTATGGGCATGTCTGTGGACTATCCCTTTGGCCTACATTGCAGGTCAGGCCGGCTGGATGGTCGCCGAAATAGGACGTCAGCCTTGGACTATACAGGATGTATTACCATTGCAGGCAGCTGTTTCTGCTATTTCCGTTAAATCGGTAATGATATCCTTCTTCTTGTTTCTGGCTCTGTTTACAGCTTTGCTTATTGCAGAGATTCGTATTATGTTCAATCAGATTAAAAAAGGTCCGGAGGACTCTCACTAATTAAGATTTTAAGATTTAATAATTTCAAGATTTCACGATTAACCTCAAGAAATCTCTAAAAGATATAAATATGGATTATTCATTTTTACAACATTATTGGTGGTTCCTCATATGCCTGATCGGAGGTCTTTTCGCATTCCTTCTATTTGTTCAGGGCGGGCAATCGATGCTCTTCTCTTTGGCTAAAGACGAAAAAGAGCGCATGATACTTGTTAATGCTTTAGGGCGCAAGTGGGAATATACATTTACTACTCTTGTTACTTTTGGAGGGGCTTTGTTTGCATCTTTTCCATTATTCTATTCTACCAGTTTCGGTGGGGCATATTGGGTATGGATGGCAATCCTGTTCTGCTTTGTATTGCAGGCCGTGTCATACGAGTTCCAGTCCAAACCGGGCAATTTATTCGGGCGTAACACATATCGTTGGTTTTTATTTACTAATGGTCTACTTGGTACGTTCCTCGTAGGTGCAGCTTTGGCTACTTTCTTCACCGGTTCGGATTTTACTGTGAATAAAGAGAATATGACCGATGTGATAAACCCTGTTATCAGCCGGTGGGGAAGTGAATGGCATGGCTTGGAAGCTTTGGCCAATCCTCGCAACTGGCTGTTAGGACTGACAGTGTTCTTCCTCGCACGTACACAGGCTTGTTTGTTCTTTATCAATCGTCTTCAGGACGAAAAGTTGGTAGACCGTTCACGCAAGTTCTTATTATATAACTGTGTTCCATTTGTAATATTTTTCTTAGCTTTTGTTATCTGGGCATTTATTGCTGACGGATTTGCTGTAAATCCTGATACAAAAGAAGTATTTATGGAGCCGCACAAATACCTTAATAACTTGATAGAGATGCCTGTTGTAGGTATTGTATTTGTTGTAGGAGTTCTTCTTGTACTGTTTGGTATCGGCAAAACATTATTGACGAAAGGTTATAATTGTGGCATTTGGTTTACAGGAGTAGGCACAGTGCTGACTGTATGTACATTGCTTCTTATTACCGGATTTAATAATACTGCTTATTATCCTTCTGCAAGCGATCTTCAGAGTTCGCTGACATTGGAGAATTCTTCATCAAGTGAATTCACTTTAACAGTGATGAGCGTTGTTTCCATCCTTGTTCCGTTTGTTCTCGCATACATTATCTATGCATGGAACTCTTTGGAAAAGAAACGCTTCGATGTGAAAGATTTGAAAGACGACGGACATGTGTATTAATCTGTAGCACTAAATAAAAAGAAATGGGATACTATTAAAGTATCCCATTTCTTTTTATTTAGTATTGCCGGATCTGTCCGGTTAATCTCAAAGAACATTTGGAAAACAAAAAAGGAAGCTAATTTTAGCTTCCTTTGTATTTTATACTCCTGATAAAATTATGCAGGGTGAATTGCTTCAGTTGGACATGCATCAGCACAAGTTCCACAGTCTGTGCAAGTATCTGGATCGATCTTATAGATGTCGCCTTCTGAAATTGCGTTTACCGGACACTCATCAATACAAGTACCGCAAGCAATACAATCTTCGTTAATTACGTAAGCCATGATTTTCGATTTTTAATATTATTACTAACTTTGATGTAACAAATATAAAGAGTTTTTTTTGTCAGCCAAAATAGATAATGTTAGATATTATAAATAATTCATCATTTTTATCTATCTCTTGTTTTGGGTTGTTTGTTAATTAATTGTATTATAGTTTATTATATTTGTGTTATTTGTTCGTAAGGCCATTTGACGACTTGCTTATTTTGACTCTTTCTAAGTAATGATTAATACTGTTTTTTAGTATAATAACGGCTGTAGATCTACGTTTTATAAAAAAAGGATTCTGTATTGAAAACGAAAACATATATATTTATTTTAGTAGCCTTGTGTTTTACTTTTGTAGACGCTGTTCAGGCTCAGACACGTAAGGCTTTAAATCAGCCGTTTGCAGATCAGAAGATGTACCATCTGGGCTTTTCGATAGGTATCAATGCTCCCGATCTGATATTTTCGCATACAGGCTATGTGGGTGAAAACGGTGAAGCATGGTTTGCCGAAATACCCTCTTACTCTGTCGGATTTAGTGTAGGTATGATAGGAGACAGGTATCTGAATGAATATTTCAACCTCCGTTTATCCCCCAGCATGCATTTGGGCGAAAGACGCTTCGTATTCAGAGAACAGTCTTCCGGCGAAGAATATACCACATCATTGAAGGCGAGTTATCTCACTGTGCCTTTACACCTGAAATTCAGTGCGCCGCGTATGGGAAATTATCGCCCTTATGTATTGGGCGGTGCTTATGCAGCTTTGGATATTGGCTCTAAAAATGATCAGGCAGTACGTTTTAAAAAGATGGATTACGGCTTAGAGTTTGGTGTGGGATGTAACATCTATTTACCACTGTTTAAACTGTGCCCGGAATTACGATTCTCATTCGGTTTGGCCGATTTGATAAACAAAGACAAGTCTGATATAACAGACAGAGAGATGCTCAAATACAGGGACGCAATATCTTCCGGAAAATCACGTATGATTTCACTTATCTTCAATTTTGAATAATTAGCTATTGCATATATGAATTTAAGATACCAAACTGATTGCCGGGGTGTATCCTGGGAAAGGGTTCGTCATTTACTGGATATCGTTGGCATGTCTACAGTAGATGTGGATAAGCACCGGATTTCTTTTGAGGCGAGCCATTCTGTAATTTTTGTTTTCAATGATACTGTGCTTATTGGATTTGGGCGTATGATATCCGATGGGGTACGGCAGTCTGCACTTTATGATATTGCAGTAGACCCGGCTTATCAGGGACATAGAATAGGACAGGAGATAGTGACGCGGCTAATGTCGGTTACTCCTGGTTGTAATTTTATATTATACGCCTCTCCGGGGAAAGAAGGATTTTACAAAAAGCTGAACTTCAAGAAAATGAAGACGGGTATGGCTTATTTTATAAATCCCGAAAGAATGATTGACGGAGGTTTTGTAGAAAATGAATAATACAGAAAAAAAGACGGTGACAAAGATGATAAAGATATACTGTGCTGCCAGGCATGGTACATCAGAAAGCTTGTGTGCCGACTGCTTGCAGCTCAATGAATACGCCATGGACAGGCTGGAACGCTGTACCTTTGGTGAAGATAAACCTACATGCCAGCAATGCCCTATCCATTGTTATAGACCCGATATGAAACTGCGAATGCAGGAAGTCATGCGCTACTCCGGTCCACGTATGATATTCTCTAGCCCTATGTTGGCGATAGTCCATCTTGTAAAAGGTATGAAGCCTGCAAAGAAGATATCACATAAATAAAAAAAGCTGCCGAAATTTAATCCGACAGCTTTTTTGTAGTATATAAAAGTGTGTATATGCTTATTTCACTTCTTCAAAATCTACATCAGTAACATCGTTATCACCGTTTTTCGGCTGCTCCCCGGCATTTCCTCCGGCTTGTTGGCCAGGATTTGCTCCAGCCTGATTATACATTTCCTGACTTAGATTCTGGAACAAGGTATTCAGTTCGTTCATTGCTGTATCTATACCCGCCAGATCCTGAGCTTTGTGAGCATCTCTCAGCTTGTTCAGGGCACCTTCGATAGGGGCTTTCTTGTCAGCCGGGATTTTATCTCCAAGTTCGTTCAATTGCTTTTCTGTTTGGAAAATCATAGAGTCTGCCTGATTCAACTTGTCTATCTTTTCCTTTTCTTTCTTATCAGATTCAGCATTGGCAGCAGCTTCATCTTTCATCTTCTGGATTTCAGCATCGCTTAGTCCTGATGAAGCCTCGATACGGATCGATTGTTCCTTACCTGTAGCTTTATCTTTTGCCGATACACTCAGGATACCATTGGCATCGATATCGAATGTCACTTCTATCTGAGGCTCGCCACGACGGGCTGGCATAATCCCATCCAGGTTGAATACACCGATTTGTTTGTTATCTCTGGCCAGCGGACGTTCGCCCTGTAGTACATTAATCTGTACTGACGGTTGATTATCTGCTGCTGTAGAGAATGTTTCACTCTTTTTGGTCGGTATTGTTGTGTTCGACTCAATCAGTTTGGTCATCACACCACCCATAGTTTCTATACCAAGAGATAGCGGAGTCACGTCTAATAAAAGTACGTCTTTTACTTCACCTGTCAATACACCACCTTGTATGGCAGCCCCTACAGCAACCACTTCGTCCGGATTTACACCTTTAGAAGGAGTTTTACCAAAGAATTTTTCAACTTCGGCCTGTACAGCAGGTATACGTGTAGAACCACCCACCAGGATAACTTCATCAATATCAGATGCAGAATATCCGGCATCAGTCAATGACTGACGGCAAGGATCGATACATTTGCGTATCAGGGTATCGGCCAGTTGTTCGAATTTAGCACGTGTCAATGTTTTTACCAAGTGTTTTGGTATACCATTTACCGGCATTATATATGGTAAGTTGATCTCGGTAGATGTTGTACTCGAAAGCTCGATTTTTGCTTTTTCGGCAGCTTCTTTCAGACGTTGAAGAGCCATTGGGTCTTTGCGAAGGTCAAGTCCTTCTTCTTTCTGAAACTCTTCTGCCAGCCAGTTGATAATTACCTGGTCGAAGTCATCACCGCCAAGGTGTGTATCACCATTAGTAGATTTCACTTCAAATACACCGTCACCCAGTTCCAGTATAGAAATATCGAATGTACCACCACCAAGGTCGAATACGGCGATTTTCATATCTTTATGAGCCTTATCCAGACCGTAAGCAAGGGCTGCGGCTGTAGGTTCATTAACAATACGTTGTACTTTAAGTCCTGCAATTTCTCCGGCTTCTTTTGTAGCCTGACGTTGCGAATCGCTAAAATATGCAGGTACAGTGATAACAGCATCCGTTACTTCCTGTCCGAGGTAGTCTTCTGCTGTTTTCTTCATTTTCTGAAGAATCATAGCCGAAATTTCCTGTGGAGTGTACAGACGTCCGTCAATATCTACACGTGGAGTGTTGTTGTCCCCTTTTACTACTTTGTAAGGTACACGTGTAACTTCTGTCTGAACCTGATCCCAGGTTTCACCCATAAACCTTTTTATGGAGTATATTGTTTTTTCAGGATTTGTGATAGCCTGACGTTTAGCAGGGTCTCCTACTTTACGTTCGTTTCCTTCAATAAATGCTACAACAGAAGGGGTCGTTCTTTTTCCTTCGTTGTTAGCGATAACGATAGGTTCGTTACCTTCCAACACGGCAACACAAGAGTTTGTGGTACCTAAGTCAATTCCAATTATTTTTCCCATTTTAGTTTATTATATTTATTTGTTTTTTAATTCTAATTGATCTTTTTTGCGCTTTGCAGCGACACTATCTGTTATTCAAATGCTGTGCCAAAGTGATATTTTTTTTGAGAAAATATGAAATATGACGATTTGTCAGAAATCTTTATTGATTAAAAAGTCTGAATCTATGCGGTAAGGAGACAATGTGTATTGTCTGGAAAAGTATTTTTAGTAGAGGAGATAGAGTAACTTTACCATTAGCTGTTTTAGTGGCCCCGGTTATTCGGTCTAAGGATATAAACTCATTTATAAAGTACTCACTATTTCCCTCTGTGCCCTGAGGAATCTGAGGCGTTGTTCTTCCCCACTTTCGGATATTAACGTGGAAACTCTTTTCAGTGATTGAACTCTTTCCTTTATCTTGTCCAGTGTACGTTTATCGAGGGCTACTAAGTAATTTAGGGCGAAAGCATTTATCATGCTAAGATGCAAATACTCTGTGTCCAGATAAGCATATCCCGTGTCGGAGGTAATATCGGATATATATATTTGTATTTTGTTCCCGTTTTCGAAACGGCCAATTGCAGTAATTCTTTCAATGAAATTTAATAATTCCTCAAGTTCATTTTTTAATAACAAGACATCTTGGGCATTGATAAGTTCAATGTTTGAAAAATATTTTATTTCCTTAACTATGCTTTGAAAAATAGTACTATCCCATATATATGATGTATTTGCAATATTCATAGTTTCATTTACACAATCTCTGCATAATTTATACAACCTATCGGGAAATTCCATTTCATGGAAACTTTTTATAGCATCGGCCTTTTCATTGAGGTACATCCACCTGAACGAACTGTATTTTGTTAACAAATAATGTTTGTGAGATGGAAATTGAGGAAACACATTGGAAGTGAATACCTGTTCGGCCTTCGGATCTGTTTTTGAGAATTTAAGCACATCGATATATTCTTCCAGCATTTTATAATCTATATCCCGAAGATTATAAAAACGTTGGGGTTTTAATTCAAAAATCAGATTTTCGAAAGGGGCTAGGTTTATAATTGAATCTAATGATATCTGAAACTTTCGGGCTATGAGTGCAGCCTCATATAGTGTGAATGAAACTTCTCCGCGCAATCTTCTGTATGCAGCCTCTTTACCTATAAATAATATATCGGTTAAAATATTGGCCATATTAGCATCTTTGGGTAGCTTGCGCTTGATTGCGTCGAGCAATCTGTTACATAGTATCTCCGGGCTTGTCATGTTTTATTTAATCGTTAACTTGTTGTTGCAACGTCCAGTCAATGGTAGTTGCAATCGCACTATATAATCCTTCACATTTGTGTAATTGTTAAAACAAATGTAAAGCATTTTTTTATAATAAGATAATATTATTAATCTAATTGTCGCTGGATACTACCAATTTGATTATTAGTTACCTGCCAGGGAACGGAGAATTCATTATTCTATTTCGGACTAATAGAAACTTTTTGTAAATTTGGATTACGATAATTTCAACAAAAATATGAGCCAGCCATTAGCAGAACGTTTGCGTCCACGTACCCTGGACGAATATATAGGACAAAAGCATCTTGTGGGTGAAGGTGCTATCCTGCGCAAGATGATAGAATCGGGACGAATACCTTCTTTTCTTCTTTGGGGCCCTCCCGGAGTAGGGAAGACGACATTGGCCCAGATTATTGCCAATACGCTGGATACTCCTTTCTATACATTGAGTGCGATAAACTCGGGTGTAAAGGATGTACGTGAGGTGATAGAACAGGCTAAAAAGAGTCAGTTCTTCAATACGAAAAGCCCTATTTTGTTTATTGATGAAATCCACCGTTTTTCAAAATCACAACAGGATTCGTTGCTCAATGCAGTGGAAACAGGTGTGATTACATTGATAGGCGCTACAACGGAAAATCCTTCGTTTGAAGTTATACGGCCATTGTTGTCACGTTGTCAGGTGTACGTTTTGCAATCCTTGGATAAGGATGACCTGATCGAACTGGCTCATCGTGCCGTGACGCAGGATATTATACTTAAAGAACGGAATATCGAATTACAGGAAACCAATGCATTGCTTCGCTTTTCGGGAGGTGATGCCCGTAAACTGTTGAATATACTCGATCTGGTAACAGGCGCGGATGTGAGTGACAAAATTGTCATAACGGATAAGCTTGTGACAGAACGCTTACAGGAAAATCCGGCGGCATACGATAAAGGAGGTGAGATGCATTATGACATTATTTCAGCCTTTATCAAGTCTATCCGGGGTAGTGACCCCGATGCGGCTATTTACTGGCTGGCGCGGATGGTGGCCGGGGGGGAAGATCCGAAATTTATCGCCCGGCGGTTGGTTATCTCGGCGGCGGAAGATATAGGGTTGGCAAATCCTAATGCCCTCTTACTGGCGAATGCATGCTTTGATACTTTGCAGAAGATTGGCTGGCCGGAAGGCCGGATTGTCTTAGCCGAAGCCACCGTGTATTTGGCAACTTCACCAAAAAGTAATTCTGCATATATGGCTATAGATGAGGCTATCGCATTGGTGAATGAAACGGGTAACCTGCCGGTTCCGTTGCATTTGCGTAATGCACCGACCAAGCTTATGAAAGAACTGGATTATGGCAAAAACTACAAGTATGCCCACAGTTTCGAGAATAACTTTGTACAGCAGGATTATGTGCCTAAAGAAATAAAAGGACGCCAATTCTGGAAGCCGCAGCAAAACGCATCGGAGAGCAAAATTGTGGAATGGCTGAAAAAATTGTGGAAAGACAGGTATTGAACAATGTGCCGATGAAGTATAAGACGGTAAAAGAACTTTGTAAATGATGAAGAAAGCAGTAATCAGAATATGTGCGATTTTATTATCACTCTATATATTACTGTGTGGATTCTTTTACTTTTTTCAGGAAAAACTGATTTTTTACCCAACAAAACTTGATAATAATTATACTTTCCGGTTTAAGCAGGATTTTGAGGAAATATATTTAAAAGCGGATGATGGGACATCATTGAATAGCCTTCTGTTCAAAACAGAAAATCCCAAAGGATTGATTTTCTATCTGCATGGCAATGCCGGGGCTCTTGATTCATGGGGACACTTGGCTTCTGTGTATACGGATTTAGGCTATGATGTATTCTTTCTCGATTACAGGGGATTCGGCAAAAGTAGGGGCGAGATTGACAGCCAGAATCAATTATTCAGCGATATTCAGCTCGCTTATAATGAAATGAAGAAGCGATATGATGAAGACCGGTTAATTGTACTGGGTTTTTCTATCGGCACGGGGCCAGCCGCAAAGATTGCATCGGTAAATAACCCCCATATGTTGATTTTGCAGGCTCCTTATTATAGTCTTACGAATGTGATTCAGGATATTTGCCCTGTTATCCCCAGTTTTCTGGTCAAATATAAGTTGGAAACATATAAATATGTCAGTGAATGTAAAATGCCTGTTGTCATCTTTCATGGAAATAAAGATAAGGTGATAAACTATAATAATTCCATGAAATTGAAGCCTGTATTGAAAGATTCGGATTTGCTTATTACATTAGAAAACGAAGAGCACAATGGTATAACCGAAAATGAAGTGTACAGGGAGGAAATAAAGAGGCTACTTACAAAATGACGTAGAATTTTATAGAATTCTTAATCATCTTTACAACATTCACAACCCTCATGCTTATCCAATACCCGATGCGGAAAATCGCCATGACCGACAATTTCGATAGGGCAGGAGGAGTATGATTCTTCGAGCCATTCGGTCGTGATATTGGTACCTGAATGATAGTGGAGTCCTTCGTTTACACAGGCTATATTTTTAACCAGCGATATTACTGTACCTACATCATGGGAGACAAGAATAATGGCGGTGTCTTTATTTATATCTTCGAGTATTTTATAAAAATCAGTCTCGAATCGTTTGTCCACATATGAATTAGGTTCGTCGAGCACCAGCAGGTCTGGTCCGTCTATAATAGCACGCCCAAGCAAAGTGCGTTGGAGCTGGCCTCCGGATAATGCGCCTATAGGCCTGTCGATAAGTTTATCCAGTCCCATCTGATGCGCTATAACACCGACCTTCTCTTTTTGTTCTCTGGTATAAGGTGAAAATACGCTGTGTTTGATTGTCAGCCCCGACAGTATAACATCATGGACGGATATGGGGAATTTTTTATCTATCTGGTTTATTTGCGGCAGATAACCGATGTTTATCTTATCCGTTTTCACGTCATTCCTGAAAAAAGATATACTGCCGTCCGTCGGTTTTACAAGCCCGAGGATCGTTTTCAATAATGTGGTCTTTCCTCCGCCATTGGGACCGATAATACCGAGAAAATCATCCTGGAAAACATCCAGATTCACGTTTTTCAGTACATAAGGATTATCATCGTATCCTACCGAAAGATCTCTTATTTCAAGTATTTTGCTCATTCGTTTTCCTGTGCCAAAGCCTTGGCTATTTTTATCATTTCCTCACTCCAGTTATATGATAACGGGTTTATGGGGATAGTTTTCCCGTTTATTGCTTCTGCTATAGTTTCTGCATTTTTTGTATCGAACTCCTGCTGTATGAAAACAGCTTTTATACCTTCAGATTTTGCTTTATCTATAAGCTCCTTTAACTGTGACGGCGACGGGTTTTTTCCTTCATGTTCGATTGAATATTGGGTCAATCCGTATTCATCGGCAAAATAACTGAGTGCAGGATGATATATTATAAATGCCTTGCTCGGAGCCTTTTCCAGATACGATTTGATGATACTATCGGTACTGTTTATCTCAGCTACCAGTTTATCATAATTGGCAGTATAGTCTGCTTCATTATTGGCATCTAATTCCAGTACAGCCTTATACATGTTTTCGACTATAATCTTAGCCGATCTTACCGAGCTCCATGTGTGCGGGTCACCTGCAGCATGGGCGTGTGTATGATTGTGGTCATGATTATCGTCTTCGCAATGTATATGAGCATCGCCTATAAGTTCAATACCTTGCGAGCAATTTACAACTTTAAGTTCAGGATTACTTTGGGACACTTTATCTATCAATGTGTTCTCTATCCCCAGATAACCGATTTTGAAGTAGGCTACGCTCTTATCCAAAGCCATCATCTGCGATGGGGTGAAATCGGCACTTTCGGGATTGGAGCCCGATGGTACAATACAATTTACCTCGTAGTGATTTCCTACGATTTTACTTAGAAAATATTTTTGAGGCTCTATAGTAACTGATAGAGTGCGGGCTTTATCTGTTCTGGATGGTTTGCAGCTGCAAAGCGACAGGATTCCTAACAATATAGCCGTAACTGCTAATTTATAACTCATAATTTTTAATTTATAACTTGCGTCAGACTTATTCTCCTTTTGTTAGATCGTAAATCTTACGAATACGGTTCAGTTCTTTTTCAAAATCTATTTCCAGATCGTGGAGTATGCCGTCGTTCAGGTCGTAAACCCAGCCGGCTACACGGGGATAACCTTTTGCCAGGTATGATTTCTGTACTTCTGCTGTCTTTATTATATTGAGACACTGTTCATATACATTTATTTCTACCAGGCGGTTATACCTGGCTTGCGGATCGGAAATAGTATCCAGCTCTTTCTCGTGCAGGCGGTACACATCGCGTATATTACGCAGCCATGGATTCAGTATTCCTAAATCTTTCGGTTCCATTGCGGCTTTTATCCCTCCGCAATTGTAATGTCCGCATACAATGATATATTTCACATTGAGGTATTCCACGGCATAATTAATGACCGACAATACGTTGAGGTCATTATTGACCACCATATTAGCGATATTACGGTGTACGAATACTTCTCCGGGTTGCAGGCCCATTATCTCATTGGCATGCACGCGGCTGTCGGAGCATCCTATGTAAAGATAGTCAGGGTTTTGCTGATCTGCCAGATGCGTGAAAAAGTCCGGGTTTTCCTCATTTATTTTCTCTACCCATTTCTTATTCGCTTCGAATATACCTTTATATGATTTTTGTATTTCCATTATGTTTTATAAGTCTTTTACTTGTTTCAGAATGTCGAGCACTTGTTCGATCAATGAATGTGCTCCATCATTAACAATTACAAAATCAGAAAGTTTAGCTTTTTCTTCATCAGGCATCTGATTGTGTATGCGTTCCAATACTTTTTCGCGGGTAGTATGATCCCGTTTCATCGTACGTTCCAGCCTTATTTCGAGGGGAGTGTATACCATCACTATCTTGTCCATAAGTTTATTGAAACCCGACTCGAAAAGAATTGCGGCTTCGTGTGCTATCACCCGACTGTGTGCATGGTTAACCACCCATTCTTTAAAATCTTTTTCTACTTCGGGATGTATTATTGCGTTTACCTGTTCCAATTTGGCTTTATCATTGAATATATGGGAAGCCAGTAATGCTTTATTCAGCACACCACCCTCAAATAATTCTTCACCATAGATATTAATCAATTTTTCTTTTATAACAGGTGAAGTTGCCACAAGCCTTTTACTTTCTGTATCGGCTATATAAACAGGTACATTGCAAAGGGAGAATATCTCCGAAACGGTAGATTTACCACTACCTATTCCTCCTGTTATACCTAATTTGATCATTCTATGAGGGATTATTATTCGTGTAAAAGAATGTATTGATATATTGCATGTAGAGGCAAATAAAAAAATCTGCTGCCTTTATTTTTGTTCCAGTACAAATTCCACTTCGGACGGAACAGGTCCTTTGGTCTGTATATAATCCGGACTTTCAGTTATTCGTACCGGGATCGAAGCCTCTTTCAGGTCTTTGAGATCATTATAGTCTATAATTACCTGAAAGTCGTGAGACGAAATGTCATTGTATCTTTTTATACCTACAAAGAATGGTATCTTGATTGATGACGGGAAGAACTTGATTGTCAGATTTTCCGGCAGGTTAATGCATTCAATAGGAACTTCTACTTCCTTTGTACTGAACTTATCTACCGATACATTTAGTTCTACAGTGTTAGGCACAAACCGAATGCCTTTGGTTTGCTTCATTGCTACCAGCATTTTTTTATCCTCGGTTACTTCTCGAAGTGTATCGTTCACTGTGTGAGCGTAATGCAATGTATCTAGTGCGGCACGGCTGCCGTATACAAGCACCGAATCGGGTTCGATTGTCAGTTCCCCGTCGATCAGATAACCAGATGCCAGACTTATATAACCGTCGTATATAACGGGTAGTTTCTTTTGGTGCAATACAGCATAGGCATAAGATACACGGGTGGGAGAGTAGCTTATCAGTTCTGAAGAAGCGAAGAGTTTTCCCCGTACCAATTGTTCAAAGTTCCGGCCCTGTATCACTTTTTCCTGTGTTCCCTTTACTATATCCCTCACATCTACTACCAGAGAGTCGTTTCTATGGGTGAAATAGTATTTGAACATGGCTGCCCCGTCATCTTTAATACGTACATATATTTTCAATGGCAGCTCGTTTTCGAAAACGATGCTGTCGGGTACATTTACATATTTAACAGGTATAGTAAGGGTAGACTCAAATTTCTGGCGATAGACCTGCATCATCCAAAAAACTGAGGAAAGCAATACAAAAAACAAAAAAGTCAGTATCTTTTTCCATGATATATTTGTGAAAAACGATCTGACTTCTTGTATGATGATATTTCTAGTATCGCTCATATAGCTATACCTGACTTTTATGTTTCATTCAAAAGAATTATCTGTTGTTAGCCTGAGTATCAGCAGCTGAAACGTAAACAGAAGATTTTTCGATTGTGATTTTTATTCCGTCGGCAATTTCCAGCACAAATGTAGAATCGTTTACTTCTTTCACTTTTCCGTGGATACCTCCGGCAGTAACTACTTTGTCTCCTACTTTGATTGCATTACGAGCTTCCTGCAACGCTTTTTGTTTCTTTTGTTGCGGACGTATCATAAAGAAATACATGATGGCGAATAAGAGCACCATCATCACAATCATGCTACCGCTGCTGCCTAATCCCAGAAAACCTCCGCCGGCAGGTGCACCACCTTCGGCTGCTTGTAATAATACATTTAATAAAGTCATAGATTCTTTAATATTTGATTTATATTATTCTTGATTTTTCTCCTTTCCTAAAAACGCTTTACAAATATAAGCGATTATTTTGAATTAGAGTGAAGGTGAAAATATGATAAATATTATTATTTCTTAATTATCTTCTTTTCTTCCTTTAGTTCTTTTACAATTGCATCCAGAATACCGTTTATAAAAGAAGCACTTTTAGCTGTACTGTACGATTTTGCTATATCGATATATTCGTTCAGAGTTACGCTTATGGGGATGGATGGGAAACTTACTATTTCTCCTATTGCTATTTGCATTATTACCATGTCCATGAGGGCTATACGTTCCGATTCCCAATTCTTGGTATACTTATCTATCAGTTCCCGGTATTCTTTGCCATTCCAAAGGGATTCACGAAGCAATTTTACAGCAAACTCCCTGTCGGAATCATCTTTGAACATAGGAAGTAACTCCTGAGCGGCCCCTTTATTTTCCTCAAACCTTTTAATCGTTTTCAGGACAAAAGATTCGATGATTTCGATGTCGTCATTCCAGTAAAGGCTTTCATCCTCCAGTAAGGTGTATAATTCCTCGTCGGTACAGATGACATGCTTGAACGTTTTGCGCCAAAATTCACGGTCGTCATCATAACTATGCGAATCACCGTCCATATATTCTTTGTAGATATCTGAATTGAGGATGTTCTCAAGCATTTTACGAACGAAAGTATCGTGATCGTACCAAGAAAAAGGCCTGTCTTTAAGATATTTATTCAATTCGAGGTTTTCTCTCAATTGAAGAATAAATTTGTTATTTAATAATCTGGTGTTTGGCTTTATATCTTCTTCTGTGGGCAAAAGCTTCGACTTGCGGTTGTCGACTTTCTGGGCATAAGAGTCGGTAAGTTCAACCAAAAGTGAAAGTAGATAGAAGTATAAATCGTATGATTTTTGCAGACTGAAAAGAAGCTCGCTTTCAGCTTTTCTCATGTCTGTAGTTTCACCCTGACTGTACGAAAACAGTATTTGGACAACTCTGATACGGATAAGAACGCGGTTTATCATTTTTACATTAAAATGTTTCAGGCTGCAAAATTAAACAATTTTTTCAATATAGTGAATAGAGTTAGGGCAAACCACGAAATTTATTTTTTCGAAAGAGTTTATCTATATGGTAAGCTATTAGTTTTTAGCTGTTAGCTTATAGCTCTTTGACAGATTGATCGGCCCCTCAATCCCCCAAAGGGGACTTAAAAAGAGAATAAAAACAAAAAATTGAAAATGAGAATAGGAAAGAGGGAGAACAAAAAAAGTAATAGGAGAGAGGATGCAGAATGTGTAACCTTTGTTACCTTTTAACAAGTAATGAGTTGAAAGACCTGCATTTCTGTTAACTGCAAATAGTGTAACCTTTGTTGCTTTTTAACAATTACTCTGCCCTGTGTGTAGTTCGAGAAAAACATTGTTGACTGATGGCAGCTAACAGACAAACTAATTATTAATTGTTCATTTTTAATTATTAATTGATTTCTGTTACTTTTGTTACCTTTTAAACATATATTGTTAATGTATGTGAAGATGGACAGCGGAAAATAATGTTTATTCTTTAGTTTTGTATTTTGTTCATCTATCAATGATAGTATAAATAGATGACTTTTTAACCCTTACTATTTTCGTGGGAAACATTCTAAGGCTTATCTTTGTTTTATATTTTCTAAAATCATAATTCACAATATAGATGGAACATGTAAAAAAACCGGACTGGTTGAAAATAAAACTGGGAGGTAGCGACCATTTCTCCGAAACTTTAAATATAGTAGAATCACATGGATTACATACAATTTGCACCAGCGGACGCTGCCCGAACATGGGTGAATGCTGGGGGAGGGGAACTGCCACATTTATGATCGGCGGTGATATATGTACCCGCTCATGCAAGTTCTGTAATACAAAGACCGGGCGTCCATTGGCCTTGAATCCTTTCGAACCGGCAAATGTTGCCAAATCGATACAGTTGATGGGGCTTAAGCATGCTGTGATAACTTCGGTAGACAGGGACGACCTGCCGGATCAGGGGGCTCAGCATTGGGTAGATACCATCAATAAAGTACGTCAGGTGAATCCTTCCACTACTATTGAAGTATTGATTCCTGATTTTCAGGGGAAATTCGAATTTGTAGATATGGTATGCAAGGCTGCTCCGAATGTTATCTCGCATAATATGGAAACAGTAAGAAGCCTTACCCCGAAAGTACGAAGTGCGGCAAAATATGATGTTAGTTTGTCAGTATTGAAACGTATTGCAGATAATGGACTGAAAGCCAAATCGGGGATGATGGTCGGTTTGGGAGAAACTACCGACGAGATATTCCAGTTAATGGATGATCTCCGGGCATCGAACTGTTCGGTGTTGACAATCGGCCAGTATTTACAACCATCCCGTAAGCATCTGCCTGTGGTTTCATATATTCATCCGGATGAGTTTAAGCGTTTCAAGGAAGTTGCCTTAAGCAAGGGATTCGATTATGTGGAGAGCGGCCCATTGGTTCGATCTTCTTATCATGCCGAAAACTGCTTGTAATCATGGTCAACCAGATAGAATTCTCATTACAGCCCCGGAACAGAGGCTTTCATCTGGTAACGGAAGAAATAATGCAAAACCTGCCTGCTTTACCTCAGGCAGGTTTGCTGCATCTGTTCATAAAGCATACCTCTGCAGCTCTCACCATCAATGAGAATGCCGATCCCGATGTGCGGGAAGATATGGAATCTATTTTCAATCGTCTGATACGCGAACGTGAGCCTTATTATGTGCATACAATGGAGGGGGATGATGATATGCCTGCACATGCAAAGACGACTCTTGCAGGGGTTAGTCTTACTATACCGATTACAAAGAGCCGTCTTAATATGGGTATCTGGCAGGGAATCTATCTGTGCGAGTTTCGCAACCATGGAGGCCGCCGCCATATCGTGGCTACCGTCCTAATCTGATTACTTGCTGAAGTACAGATAATATTCGCCCGGATCCAGTGTTATTTCTTGTGTCGATTCATTTACAACCAAAGTCTTGCTGGTGAAATAGTCCTGCCATGTTCCTGTCTTGCCGAAATTTACGGTTGCAGTCACAGGTTCAACTGAGAAGTTCGCTATAGCACACACATAGCCCTCAGTCGATTTTAGCAGTATTTGTTTGAAGTTATCACCGAGCCCGATAGTATAATCAGTGGTAGAGAAAATAGAATTAGTCGTGCGCAACTTGTTCATCTTGGCATATACATCATACAAGGCTTTCCTGTTTGTATCTTCTAAATAGTCCCATTTGATAGGTTTCTTAGCTGTACGAAAGCGCCCGTCTTGATAGTCGCTTGTCCAATAACCATCCTCACGGGCATTGATAGAGTAGTCATATCCCAATTCGCCAAACTGCCAGATCATCTTCGGACCAGGGAGCGACATCAGGATAACAGCGGCAGCTTCTGTCCGTGCCAGTCCCACAGGTAGTTCCTGTACATTATAAGACGGGTTGTTTGTGTTTCCATACATGTTGTTTTTGAACATGATACGTTCCTCGTCGTGGCTTTCCATATAAGCTACAAGGTTTGGTTTTGTCCAGCCCCGTACCTTATATGAGGCCCAACTGATATCTCCTTTCAGTTTTTCATAGTCTCCCATCTCATGTCCCCAACCCATGGTTACTTCGTTGAAGTTGTAGTTGATGTTGCCCCATAGATAGATTCCATAATCGGACAATACCTTCTCTTCGCTATTATCGGCAAGATGTTCAAAGATAACGATCGCATCAGGATTACGCTTGCGGATTTCACTCACCATTCTTTTCAGTATGTCGATACGGGCCTGGTCAAACGCATTGCCATCTCCTTTGGTATTGGTAAACCCTTTTGTGAAGTCGAAGCGGAAACCATCTACCTTATACTCTTTCATCCAGTATGAGCATACACTGTCTACAAAAGCCTGAGTGTATTTGCTTTCATGGTTGAAATCATAGCCCCAGGAATAAACCGGGTTTGGAGATTCTTTATTGTACCATGGATTATCTCCTATATTATCATCATTCTCATTTTTATACATGATAACCATAGGGCTTTGGCTAAAACTGTGATTCAGTACCATATCCATAATTACGGCTATACCATTTGCATGGCATTCATCTATAAAGGCTTTATAATCGTTTGATGTTCCATATGCTTTATCGGTAGCGAAGTAGAAAGACGGATTGTATCCCCAACTGTCATTTCCTTCAAACTCATTGAACGGCATAAACTCTATGGCATTTACTCCCAGATTTTTTATATAATTGAGTTTCTCCTGCACACCTTTTATACTCCGTTTCTCTGTAAAATCCCGGATAAGAACTTCATAAACAACCATACTTTCTGGGTTTTGAAGGCTAAAATCCGATACCTTCCAGGAATATTTGGATGGAGAGGTATTCACTACCATAGACAGGCCGGTAGTTTTTGTAGTAGGAGTAATCAAGCCCGGATATATGTCATATTCCTTATTGATATACTTATCATTATTAGGGTCTGATATTTTAGATGCATATGGATCAGCAACCCTTATTTTATTATCGATAAGATATTGGCATATATACTCTTTACCTTTTTCCAAACCACCGATCTTTATCCAGAAACGGTCATCAACTTGATTCATTTTATATGCATCCGATACTTTCCAGTCATTGAAATCGCCGATTAGATATACTGATTGCTTTCCTGGTGCGAATAATACAAAGGCTAAGGAATCGTCGCTGATAACAGTTATTCCATCTCTTAAATCTTCGATAGATGAACTTGGGGTTGGAGGTTCCGGAACTTCCGGTATAATAGGGTCGTCATTGTTGTCGCTGCAAGCTGCGAATATTAATAAGAACAAGAATAAAAAATGAAGCTTTTTCATGATTAAAATTAGATTGAATTATCAATAGGTAGAACCGAATGTAAAACTAATTCAATTTATTTATGCAGGTTTTTGTTCAGCTGTTTAATCGATAAATTTAACCTGCAAACGGTTGCAGGTTAAATAATTGAAGAATCCGGATAGTGATGTCAAATAAGAATATAGCAATATGTCAAAAGAATAGCATGTTTTGAAACACTTTTTTATTCATATTATCAATTTAAACCTTTAATAAGGTTGAGAGTCTAAAAAATATAGAAAATGAAACCAAAAATAAAAAACTATATTAATCAGGAAAAAGCAAACTTACTACTTAGCCGACATTCTATTAACCGACTGTAAAATTTCATTTATTACAAATAATTAATACTTTATCATTATGAGAAGGTCACTATACTTTTTGTGCTTAATCAGCCTGACTCTTTTATTACAAAACTGTAAGAAAGAAGCGAATAGCGTGAATGAGAATAACAGTAATGATATAGCTGTTGTGGCTTCCAATAACAATAGCTCAGAACCCGAAAATAGCGTTACTGATAATCGAGTACAGGATGCCTTTGATAGGCCGGAAATTAATAAATCCGGTGATTCGTCAAACGGTTTCCTCCAATCTGATAGTATAAAGAATGAGGAAGCTTATAAAAGCAATTACACTGGTAATTATTATATATTAGCTACTGCACCGGATGCAGTAAAAACAGAAGGTGTGATAACCAATGAGTCATACAATCTAAGTAATGGTTATCAATCAGAAAGTTATATTCAGAATGAGTCTTATGGAGATTACTCTATTCCATATGACACATACTACTATGAAGAATACTATCCTGTATATATTGATGAGAATTATTACCATACAGATTACTATGACGACAACTATTATTATCCGTCATATCCGTCTTACCCTAATCAGAAGCCAAATAGGCCGAGGCCTCCGCATAAACCAAAACCGGGACATCCGTCAAAACCAAAGCCACCGGTAAGACCGGAACCTCCTATTACTAAGCCGGAACCGCCCGTCGGGCCACAGCCACCAACACAACCTCAACCGCCAGTTGAAGATATAAGAACATCGGAGCGCCCGAAGCCGGAATCTACAACTGAAATAAGAACATCTGACCGACCAGTCCCTGAATCGAGTCAAAAGCCAGATAATACAAATATAAACGGGTCGTCTCAAAGTATAACTTCAGATTTGCAAGAACAGGAACGCCGGAATGTTGAAAACCGTCGCCAGCGAGAACAACAGGAAAGACAGGAACAAGAACGTCGCGAAGCTGAAAATCGTCGTCAACAGGAACAACAAGAAAGACAAGAGCAAGAACGCCGCGAAGCTGAAAACCGTCGTCAACAGGAGCAACAGGAAAGACAAGAGCAAGAACGCCGCGAAGCTGAAAACCGTCGCCAGCGAGAACAACAGGAAAGACAGGAACAAGAACGTTGCGAAGCTGAAAATCGTCGTCAACAGGAACAGCAAGAAAGACAAGAGCAAGAACGTCGCGAAGCCGAAAATCGTCGTCAACAGGAACAACAGGAAAGACAGGAACAAGAACGTCGCGAAGCTGAAAATCGTCGTCAACAGGAACAACAAGAAAGACAAGAGCAAGAACGCCGCGAAGCTGAAAATCGTCGCCAGCGAGAACAGCAAGAGAGACAAGAACAAGAACGTCGCGAAGCCGAAAGCCGTCGTCAACAGGAACAGCAAGAACAGCGAGAAAGGCAAGAACGGGAAAGACAAAATACGGAAAGTAGCAGAAGGCGTTAAATCAGATATAACAAATTTGTCAAATTATAAAAAACGAACAGTCATGAAAAAAGTATTATTATCTTTATTTACAGCATTGATATTTATCGCATGTGAAGGTCCAATGGGACCGGAAGGACCACAAGGTGAACCTGGCTACGGGACAAACTGGTATGCAAAAACTATCGTTGTAACACAAAGTGATTGGAAACTGATGGGAGAACCAAATGAATTGAATTCCTATTATTATGCAGATAAGCCGTTGAAAGAGCTGACTAAATTCGTTTACGATGACGGTACAGTTATTGCTTATATTGAAACTGACACAGGAATTAAAAACGGTATGCCTTTGGTGTTACACAAAGCCGGAAAAGATGATTTAGGTGAATTCTTTTGGACACAAACCTTTGATTTTGATTTTCAGACAGGAAATATAAGGTTTTATCTTACATATTCAGACTTCAGTACCAAGATCAAACCAGGTACAGAAACATTCCATGTAGTACTGATGTGGTAAATATATGAACCTTCATAAAAACAAAATACAGGGCCTTTCAAATAGGCTCTGTATTTCTTATTTTGATATTCAAGCGACTTTTCTATTATATAGAAAGAATCTTCAATGTATTTAAAAGATCTTGTTGTAACGGCTTATTCTTCTTAATCGCTTTTGAAAAAGGCACATTTATAATCACGTCATTTTGTATGCCAATCATTACATTGCGCTGTCCGTCCAATAATGCATCAATTGCCGCTGCACCCATTCTGCTTGCCAGAATCCGGTCGTTGGCTGTAGGAGAACCCCCACGTTGGACATGTCCCAGAATAGTCACACGTACATCGTATTGCGGATATTCCGTTTTTACACGTTCTGCCATAGCCATTGCACCTCCGGTAATATCGCCTTCGGTTACAAGGACTAAACTACTGTTTTTGCTTTTGCGGAAACCGTTCGAGATCAGGTCTCCCAACTGGTCTTGTTGCAGCATCATTTCGGGGATAATCGCAGCTTCAGCCCCCGATGCAATAGCACCGTTCAAGGCAAGGAAACCGCATTCTCGTCCCATCACCTCTATAAAGAACAGGCGTTCGTGTGAACTTGCTGTGTCACGTATTTTATCTACCGCCTGCATAATGGTGTTCAGAGCCGTATCATATCCAATGGTAAGGTCAGTGCCTTGTAAGTCGTTATCGATTGTTCCGGGTAAGCCAACAATCGGATAGTTGAACTCCTGAGCAAATATACGCGCTCCGGTAAGAGAACCGTCTCCACCGATAACTACTAATGCATCAATACCTTCTCTTTGTAGTGCTTCAAAAGCGATCTTGCGACCTTCCGGCGTTTGGAATTCTTTACTACGGGCGGTTTTCAGAATTGTACCACCTTGTTGTATTATATTACTTACACTATTGGTTCTGAATGGTTCGATTTCGTCGAATATCAGTCCCTTATAACCACGCATAATACCTTTTACTTCCAGCCCGTTATAAATAGCAGCACGAGTGACAGCACGAATTGCTGCATTCATACCGGGAGCATCGCCTCCGGATGTCAAAATACCGATACACTTGATTGTAGACATAGTTTTACTAATATTTTATTCTCTTTTTAGCACATTAAAAAATCAGGTACAAAAGTAAGAATAAAATAGCTGATTCGGTAATTTTTTTAAGCAATTTGGCTAAACTAATACCGATCTTATTTCATTTATCTTGGCTTCAACCTCTTCCATTTGCCATTTTGGTGTAGAGGTCGCACCACAGATTCCGATGGACGCAGTCTTACTCACAACATCTGGATCTATATCTGAAGGCGTGGTTATGAAATAAGAATTTGGATTGTACTTCTTACATTCTGCAAACAGTACCTTTCCGTTCGAACTCTTTTCTCCTGCAACGAAGAAGATGATATCATTCTTAGATGCAAACTCTTTGATATTCGGAATACGATTTGATACCTGACGGCATATAGTGTCAAAGAACTCAAATTTAGCATCGCCTATCATACGGCTTTGCATAATATCAATGATTTCCTGAAATCCATCGAGAGGTTTGGTCGTTTGCGAGAATAAGCATATGTTTTTTGAAAAGTCAAGCTTTTCCAAATCCTCTTTCTTTTCAATGACAATTGCAGTCGACTCTGTCTGTCCTAACAGTCCGTTTACTTCTGCATGTCCATTCTTTCCGTAGATAACGATTTGTGTATTATTGTCTCTCTCGTTATCGTATTTGTCGTGTATCTTTTTCTGCAGGCGAAGTACGACCGGGCATGAAGCATCAATAATTTCAATATTATTATCTTTTGCAATCTGATAAGTTGATGGTGGTTCGCCATGCGCTCTCAATAAAACCCGGGCATCTTTCAATTGTGCAAATTCCTCGTGATTGATTGTTTTCAAGCCCAGCTGTTCAAGCCTGTCAACTTCCAGATTATTGTGGACTATATCACCAAGGCAATACAATGTACCTCCTTTTGCGAGTTCCTCTTCCGCTTTTTTTATGGCGTTGACCACTCCAAAACAGAAACCTGATTTTGCGTCTATCTCTATATTACTCATTTAGTTTGTTGTTATTTGTTTGAACTTGTCCAGCAACCATTGCATCTGTTCATCAATGGTCATATGTGAATTGTCCAGAAGGATGGCGTCATCTGCCTTTATCAGAGGGCTTTCTGCCCGCGTCTGATCCATATGGTCTCTGGACTTTAAATTTTCTAATACTTCATCAAAAGTCGTTTCCGTATTACCTTTCGAACGTAATTCATCGAAGCGTCGTTGTGCCCTTATAGTTGCGTCAGCCGTAACAAAGACTTTCATTTCAGCGTTAGGGAATACGACAGTGCCGATATCCCTCCCGTCCATTACTATGCCTTTAGCCTCACCCATTTGCTGCTGTAATGTAACCATTGCATGGCGTACAAATGGAATAGCACTAACAATACTTACCTTTGAAGAAACCTCCATACTACGAATGGCGGATTCAACCTTTTCTCCGTTAAGATATGTGTCAGGCGCTCCTGTATCTTTATTTAAATGAAATTCTATTTTTATATTCTTTATTTCGTCACGCAATCTACTTTCGTTTAGTTTACCGTCTTCGAATAAATTCTGTTGTATGCAGTAAAGTGTAACTGCTCGGTACATGGCCCCGCTGTCGATGTAGATGTATCCGATTTGTTTTGCCAGGCTTTTAGCCATTGTGCTTTTACCGTTTGATGAAAAACCGTCGATTGCAATAACTATTTTCTTCATATTTAATTTTAAAACATTCTATCAGAATAAATGTTTAATCTATCCCTTATAAATTTATTTAATTACAGAGAGCAAAGATAGCTATTTTTGGCTATTAGCAGATACCTTTATTATTCTTGTCGCTAACAGGTAATAATCCGATTTTGATGACAATTCCCTATAGGTTTGATTGTCTGTTGCAAAGAAACCTATTTAGCTGTTAGTTGCTTTTTGTGATTCACATTATTGTTGTATCTAAATCTAAGGCTGGATTTGAGCGCCTTATTTTTATATTTTGACCATGAAAATAAATTTTGTAATTTTGCAGTACCAACCCGTATATGATATTTCTATTTGATATTATATACGAACGATAAAACAAATGGAGGGGGTATCCGCAAAAGGGTACTCCCTTTTTGTGTGTCTTCTTCTGAAAAAAGTACGTTAGAATGGCAATAAATAACTTAAATATTATGAATGAAAGAATAAAAGGTGGGCTGCTGGTATTCGTGGGGGCAGCCAGCTTTGGCTTGTTGTCTACTATTGTAAAATTTGCTTATGCTAATGGTTATACGCTGGGCGAAATTACAGGCACTCAGTCTTTTTCGGGAATGGTTATCTTGTGGTTACTATATATGATCACCAAATCGTTTAAAAGAAAAGATAAACCGGAAGAGTCAAAAGTAATAAAAGCTGAGACCAGTTGGTGGAAAATAGCCTTGTCTGGAACCTTTACGGGCCTTGTGGGAATATTCTACTATCAGTGTGTCGGATTACTACCAGCATCCGTGGCTATTATCTTGCTTATGCAATATTTGTGGATAAGTATACTGATCGAAGCTATCGTATTTAAGAAAAAGCCTAGCTGGAAGCAACTGTTGCTGCTTGGCGTTGTCCTGTTAGGCACGCTTCTGGCCGGTGGAATATTTAGTCATGAAATAATTCTTAATCTGAAAGGTATTGTTTTCGGTTTACTGGCGGCAACTTGTTATGCCATGTTTCTGATGACCAGCGGGCGTGTAGGTAATGACCTTCCTGTATTGAAAAAGAGCGCGTTGATGATTACCGGTTCATGTGCTATCACTTGGATTATTTTTCCTCCTATGTTTTTTTTCAACGGTATATATTGGGAAGGATTGGTCTTTTGGGGATTAATCCTGGCTTTACTCGGCACTGTTATCCCTCCGCTTCTTTTTTCGATGGGTATACCGCGTGTCGGCGTTTCTATCGGAGCCATATTAAGTGCAGTAGAATTGCCGGTAGCAATTTCATCTTCGGCATTCATTCTTCACGAATCTGTAGATGCTACACGGTGGGTCGGGGTTATTCTTATATTAATAGCTATTATAGCTACAAATATCAAAACAAAAGAGATAATCAATCAACCATAAATAAGAAATGGTTGTATTTCATGGATTACCGATGAACTATGGTTTTGTCCGGCTTGAGTACATATAATGATGAGAATATAAAAATAATACATCGTTATATATCAGGTTATAAAGGCTGCATATTTTCGGGGCCGGGGTTATCCGACAGGTTATCATTTTCTATTGTAGGTATAACTTTCTTTTTCCGGAACACGATTATTAAATATGCGACCGACAGAATTGAAGTGGCGAAAAGTAGATACACCCCGCTTCCATATTTCGGAAGCTTATAGAAAAGGTTGAGGGATACTACGAAGGCCAATATACCCGCTACCATAAGAAGTATGCGGGCTGATTTCTTTTTTAGAGACAGCCATAATACGGCGCTGAAGATGCTGAGAAGAGGAACAAGATAAACTACATATGTAGTATAAACCGATTCTTTATTACGGGAGAAGAAATTAGTGACTTTTGTTACTTTCTTTTGTATATCGGGTATATCCCAACCTACGATTTTCACCAATCCCATATCGAGCCACGGTAACGAAAATGCGATGATAAATAACAGAGCAAAGAGCAATTCGAAAGATATGTAACGGTTTAGCTTGTCCATAATATTATAGTTCTATTTCGTCGGCGGTTATATATCCGTTTGTCATGCAATAGAATATCAATCCTGATACTGTTTTTATCCCCAGTTTGGCTGTGATATTCTTTCTGTGCGACAATACAGTGTTCAGGCTTATATTGAGTTTATCGGCCACCTCCTTATTTAGTAGTCCCAATGCCACAAGCCGGAGAACGTCCAGTTCGCGCTGCGACAAAGCCTGAGCTTTTGTTGCCTTGATAGCATGGCTAACCGATATCAGTTCCTGTAGATCTTCTACCCCTGATTCGGACAAGTCTGCGATCATGGGTTTTAAGATCTTCTCCCTTATGCGGTTGTGCTTCTCCAAATCCCGTTGAAAACTGTCTATGGTAAATATAGTGGCATAACACATATTTTCGTTGAAGTTGCCTGATATATGTTTAATTATGATGCTTTTAAGGTCTGTGAGGAGGGCTAGGGGAGTGTCTCCTTTCATCATCCCCTGCTCGATCTGCCCGATCAGTTCGTTCTTAAACTCTGTGAACAGGCGGCTTATCAGTTTCAACTGAGGATTATTAGGGTCGCTCATAGATATAAAAGCGTTCAGATGCTTTTCCAGATTATGAAGTTGCCCGTGTATCAGGTATGCATCAGTCTGCTTTATGTACGTAATTACCAGCTCAATATCAAACTTTTGAAGTTTGCGCTCAGGGAAGTAGTCCTCGTTAAGAAACGTATTGAGTATAGCGAGAAAAAACTCCGTATTGATATTTGCTTTCCTGCAAATGTCGGCAATGGTACTATCTCCCAATCCCAGCTTTATTCCGAAACGGTTTATAACAGGGATCAACTGGTGATTTTCTTCTATGATTTCCGATAAAATAAAGGATGAATCTACAAAGAGCATATACTTGATAATTTTGATAACAAAAGTACATATTTATTCTGATATCTTTTTCTAAAATCTTTATCTATATAATTAAAGAAATATAGTCTCTATTTATATCATAGTCAATACTTATAGATTTTGGCGATAAACCCTTAAAAACAATTTATGATAATTATCAGCCAATTGTTAAACAAATATCGGATTAAGATTGTTAAATTTGCATACACACTAAAAAACAGAAGTTTATGAAAAGGATATTTTTTACGTGTCTAACGCTCTCTGTATTACTTATTGGTAATATAAAAGCACAAAATATAAACAACGATAATAATAACAATCAAAAAACAAAAGCTATGAAATTTGAATTACCAAAGTTGCCATATGCAACAAATGCTTTAGAACCGGTTATAAGCCAACAGACTATCGAGTTACATTATGGTAAGCACCTTCAGACTTATATAACAAATCTGAATAATCTTGTTCCCGGAACAAAATTTGAAAATGCAGATCTTGAAACAATTGTAAAGGAAAGTGACGGCGCTATTTTCAACAATGCAGGACAGACATTAAACCACAATATATATTTCCTTTCTTTCAGCCCTAATGGTGGTGGAGAACCTAAAGGAAAACTTGCTGAAGCCATAAACAAAAAATGGGGTTCGTTCGAAAGCTTCAAAAAAGAATTTGTTACAGCAGGTACAGCAGTATTCGGCTCGGGCTGGGTATGGCTGGCTAAAGACAATGCAGGCAATCTGGAAATTACAAAAGAACCTAATGCAGGAAACCCTATTACAAAGGGCTTGACTCCACTTTTGGGATTCGACGTATGGGAACATGCTTATTATCTTGATTACCAGAACCGTCGTGCAGACCATCTTGCCGAATTGTGGAAAATAATCGATTGGAGTGCTGTAGAAGCTCGTTATTAATAGATTAGTGTTTATTATATTAGAAAAGCAACCTTTCGGGGTTGCTTTTTTTACTTATATTTGTGTCAGAATGTTATACTTAAATGATGAAAAAAACAGCCATACTTGCCATAGACCTGCAAAATGATTTCACCTCTCCCACAGGTTCCCTTTTTGTAAAGAACGCTGATGTAGATGTAGTCTGCATCGCAGACTTTATTCGGAAAAATCAAGCCAAAATAGACTATGTTGCTCTTACGCTTGACTCTCATCAGCCTATACATGTAGCTCATCAAGTTTATTGGAAGGATAAGAATGGGAATCATCCGCCGTTGTTCTCCATTATTAACGCGACAGATGTTAAGTCTGGATTGTGGCAGGCACAGTATAACAAAGAATTAACGATCCCATATCTGGAACAGCTTGAAGCTAAAGGTGAAGTGTGCACAATATGGCCTATGCACTGTGTATTGGGCACAAGCGGTTGGTCTATAGATAAAATGATTACCGATAGCCTTATTGAATGGGCCGTAAATAATAATAAGTCATATGAATTATTCTATAAGGGATATTCGCAATCAACGGAACATTACAGTATTTTCAGGGCAGCTGTAGAATGGGATTCCCAACCTGAAACGCAATTGAATAGTAGACTGATATCTATTCTAAATTCATATGATGAAGTATTGCTTATAGGGGAAGCTGCGGATTACTGTGTGGCTAACTCTCTTAACGACATTCTTGATACTTGCAGCGAACTGGCAAAGAAGACTGTAGTTCTTACAGATTGTATGTCGTGGATCAATCCTGAGAACAAAAGGGCAAAAACAATATTTGATAATGCCAGAAAAATGGGAGTCCGTTTCGAAACTGCAGGCACCTATGCCTTCTAATCTTCTTCAACCACTTCTTCAAATTTGCTTGCAGCCGGATTGTCAATAAATATTCTTTTTGCTACTTTTCCCACTACACGGGTAGATATGGCGTCATAGGAGCCTCCGACTACCCCGCCAATAACAGGAATGGCTTTTCCGAGGGAGGTTACTCCCTTCTCACCTGCTTTTGCAACTAATTTAGCACTGACTTTTTCGCTGGTTTTAGATATCAGTTTTTCGCTGGCCTTGATACTTACGTCCTTCAGTAGCTCCTTTGCTCCATTGCCTACCATGCAGATATAGACGAGCGATTTAACCCTGTCGTCTCTGATGTCGTGTCCACCCATATAAGCTATAGCTGCTATCATGCGTATTTGCACATAAATCACACTGGCAATATTTGCAGGAACAGTCAGGGGCATAATCATAACTCCGCCAAGCCCGGTGACGAAACCACTCGTTGCAGCTTTTGCTACCTGCCATTTGATAAGCGAATCTACTTGCTGGCTCAGTGTACCATCCTGATGCAGATAGCTGTTGCCAAGATCATAGGCCGAATCAACACCTGTCAGACCAACTACTGCTTTTGAATATGCCCAGTCGAGAGTTTTGGCTATCAGTCCGTTATTTGGTTTTATATTTTGTTTTTTGTCAGTCATAATTCAAAACCTTTAAACTTTTCTTATCTAAAATAAAACAATAACTATGCCAAGTTAGACAAAAAGAATAAAGCGTCTCATTTTCAAGAAATGAAACGCCTTAATAAAAAGTAAAATAATTTAATTCTCATTCAACAGTCTGCCGAGATCATTAGGCGTAAGATTCATTGCCACAATTACCCCGTTTTCATCAATCAGGTAATTTTTAAATCCACGTTCTAACTGATAGCGATCGTACAGTTCAGAGGAAGCATCCCCTTTGGCCAGGAACTGATACCTGGTATCAATCTTATCCATAACCAACGTTCTCTCGTACACCGACTCGCTCTTGTCAAAAGAAACCGAAACCATCTGCACCGGATACTGCTTACTCTCGATCAGATGAGACAGCAGCACATTGTCCTTGTGCGAATAGGCGTCATAAGCCGCCCAAAAGTTTACCAATACTTTTTGACCTCTAAGGTCAGACAAACTAATTTTTGTTCCTGATTCATTTACCAAATTTTTAATATCAGGCAACAGGTTTCCCGGATAAATACCTTCCGAAAGACTAGAAGTTCTTGACATATTGGATGATAAACTTATAAAGGTTATACCCGCAATCAAGAAGTACTTCAAATACTTCATAAAATAATCATTAGGTTACCACTAAAGTCTTTATCCCTCACTTCCCTCACAGAAAAGGGAAAAAAAGACCCTCCCAACTTTTGGGAACAGAATCAATTATCTACGCTTAGATAATTCATAATTCTGTATTTCGGGGTCAAAGATAATACAATTTCGCGAAATGTAAATAATCTGTTCCGGCTAATTATTAATAGTTGTAATTTTTAGAGTCTCTGACTGTTTTGTATGTGTTTGATTACCAGTTGATATGAGGGTGAGGTTTTAGACTTCTTTTTGCTTTTGCAACATACTTTAAATTAGTATCTGGAGATAAATAAACCCCGGTTTCTGTTATGAAACCGGGGTTTGTTTTTAATATTTAAGTGTTATTTATTTTGTAATACGCTCAAGCCATTTTACCATTCCCAGCATGATAAGCATGGAAATCAGGCAGGCTCCAACAAAGATTGCCCAAGTACCAGATAGAGATATTTTTTCGTAGAATATTGCCCCTATGAATAACAATGAGTTACCAATGGCAGTAGCACCTAGCCAGCATCCTTGCATAACGCCTTGTAAATGTGGAGGGGCTACTTTCGAAACAAAAGATAACCCAAGAGGACTAATAAATAATTCTGCTATTGTAAGTATCAGATAGGTACCAATCAGAAGTGTAGGGGTTACACGTTCAATATTTCCCCCCATAGCAATTCTTTCGGTATCAGAAGGCAACCCCAATGAACCGATAGTCATTACAAGATATGCAATAGCAGCAATCCCCATACCTATTGCGATTTTTTTTGGTGCTGATGGTTCTTTTCCTCTTGCTCGCAGCCATCCGAACAATCCTAGAACAACTGGTGTTAAACATACGACAAACAAAGGATTGAATATCTGAAATAATTCAGCTCCTTTGAGGGTTACAATATTGAAGAAATTGATTTCGAAGGCACTAAGATCAGTAAAGTCTTTCGCAAATGAAGTAAGAGTTAACCCATTTTGGTGGAATGAGAACCAAAAGAAAATAACCACTCCAAATACTGCAAAAAGTGCGTACAAACGTTTTTTTACTTCAGTAGCATCCATTACTACTGTTTTGCTGGTTTTTTCAATATCGCCAACTTTCTTATTAGCTGGATCAGGAAATCCTTTTTTATTGATAAGAAATACTGTGAATGATATAAGCATAGCAATAATGGCAATCCCAAATGCATAGTGAAATCCAGTGTTGAAGACATTCAAGTATTCGTTGGCAAAGACAGTCAAATCTGTCGGAGCACCATTGATAGAAACTTCTTTAGACAATGTTGTAAGACTAGCTGTTCCTTCAGCATTGATTGTTCCCCCTAAATATTGATGACAAAGAGCTGGCAGCGTAGAATCATAGAGGAATCCATTTATTTTCAACCATAAATTTCTTATCAATACAGCTACAATAGGTGCAAAGATAGCTCCAACATTAATAAACATATAGAAGAGAGAAAATCCTTCATCGCGTTTATTTGCAAATTCTGGATTTTCGTCATATAATTGACCAACCAATGCTTGTAAATTCCCTTTAAATAAGCCGTTACCAAATGCAATTACAAATAGACCAAAGCATGTTAAACCTAGCATTAAAGGAAAGTTAGTTACAGGTGTGTCTGTCGGTATAGCTATAATAAGATACCCTATAGCCATAAGCGCAATTCCTACAGCAATAGTATTCTTATATTGTTTTGTTTTATCGGCAATAATCCCTCCAACAAGGGCTAATGCATATATTGCAAAATAGAATCCGGAATATATTCCTCCTGCTGTTTTAAGGTCTAAACCATATTTTCCCATTAGGAATAAAACTAAGATAGCCATCATAATATAGAAGCCAAAGCGCTCTCCCATATTAGATAATGAGGCTGCTAACAAGCCTTTAGGATGATTTTTAAACATAAAATTATATTTAAGATTAATATTATAAGTTATTTTATTCCTCCGTGTGGTATTAAACTTTACAAAAGTAAGAAAACATACCAGATAATCGTTTTATCCAAACATATTAAAGAACATAAAACCTTGCTAACCGCATTTTTTATGCAAATAAGATAGTTTTGTTCTTATATACCAATACCCTACGCGTCAGATGATATTCGATAGCATGGGATAATACTATCTTCTCCAGATCCTGTCCTTTGCGCACCAGATTTTCCACACTATCGCGATGCGTAATACGGGTGATGTCCTGTTCTATAATCGGGCCTGCATCAAGCTCGGCTGTTACATAGTGGCTTGTAGCGCCGATAATTTTCACACCTCTCTCATATGCCGCATGATAGGGTTTTGCCCCCACAAAAGCAGGAAGGAAAGAATGGTGGATATTTATTATTTTATTAGGATATGTTTCGATGAATTTATCCGTCAATATCTGCATATAACGTGCAAGGACAATAAAATCGATTTCCTTTTCTTTCAATAGTGCCAATTGTTGAGCTTCTATTTCATCCTTATTATCCTTGTTGAGCTTTAATACATGGTATTCAATACCGAAGCGTTCGGCAACCCATCGCATGTCTTCGTGATTGCTGATGATAAGAGGAATCTCCACGTTCCATTCTCCGGCAGTGTAGCGAGCTAGTATATCGAACAGGCAATGTGACATCTTAGAAACAAAAACGGCCATACGTGGCGTATAGTCGTTGAAGTAAAGCCGGAATGTCATATCGTACTTCTTAGCATACATCGTCTGGAAGTAATCACTGATTTTCTCACGAGGAATAATGAAATTGGTTAAATCCCATTCGATACGCATAAAGAACGTATTTGCTTGTTTATCCACATGTTGTTCCAGATTGATGATATTACCTCCATTTACATTGATAAAATCGGTAACGGCAGCTACCAGCCCCGGTTGGTCGGGTGAAGATATAAGTATAATTGCGTGAGCGTTGTTCATTTTAATTTATTTAGTCTTCTTCTATCACCAGATTATCGATAATAAACTCTTGTCTCTCAGGAGTGTTCTTACCCATATAGAAGTTGAGCATATTATTTACTAAGTCTTCTTTCTTCATTGTCACCCGGTCGAGACGCATATCTTTCCCTATGAAGTGCACAAATTCGTCCGGCGATATTTCACCCAGACCTTTAAAGCGGGTTATCTCAGGATTTGCCCCCAATTTACTGATGGCAGTAATTCGTTCTTCCTCGGTATAGCAATAGAATGTCTCTTTCTTGTTGCGAACACGGAAAAGTGGTGTTTGCAATATATATACGTGATTCTTCTTTATCAAATCCGGAAAGAATTGCAAAAAGAAAGTAAGTATCAGCAAACGGATGTGCATACCATCCGTATCAGCATCGGTAGCAACTATTATCTTGTTGTAGCGTAGCCCGTCCAGTCCGTCTTCGATATTCAGAGCTGCCTGCAACAAGTTGAATTCTTCATTCTCATATACAATCTTCTTTGTCAACCCGAAACTGTTCAAAGGCTTTCCACGAAGGCTAAATACCGCTTGCAGATTCGGATTACGGCTCTTTGTGATAGACCCGCTGGCGGAATCCCCCTCAGTAATGAAAATACTGGTTTCATCCAGATTATCGCCCTTGGTATCGTTATAATGAATGCGGCAGTCGCGCAATTTCTTATTATGCAGATTGGCTTTTTTTGCACGTTCACGGGCTAGCTTGGTTACCCCTGCAATAGCTTTACGCTCTTTTTCCGAGTCAAGAATCTTTTTAAGTAACGTCTCCGATACATCGGTATGTTTATGCAGGTAGTTATCCAATTCTTTTTTGAGGAAGTCTCCGATAAATTTCTGTACAGAAGGCCCACCCGGTCCCATATCTTTTGATCCCAGCTTCGTTTTGGTCTGGGATTCGAATACGGGTTCTTCAACCTTTATACTGATAGCTGCCACAATACCGCTGCGGATATCAGCATAATCGAAATTCTTATTATAGTATTCTTTGACTACACGGGATAATGATTCACGGAATGCAGACTGATGCGTTCCTCCCTGTGTGGTATGTTGTCCGTTCACAAACGAATAATATTCTTCCCCGTATTGGTCGGTATGGGTAATAACGACTTCTATATCTTCATCTTTCAGGTGAATGATGGGATACAGGGCTTCGGAGGTCATGTTCTCATTCAGGAGATCTACAAGCCCGTTTTTGGAAAAGAATTTCTTACCATTATAAATTATGGTAAGCCCGGTATTAAGGAATACATAGTTTTTGAGAAGGCTCTCTACATAATCATCCCTGAAATTATAATTTGTAAAAATCGTATTATCAGGAATAAACTCAATTAGTGTACCGTTTTCTTCTGTTGTATCGTGTATTTTATCCTCTTTGGTTACAATCGCTTTGCTGTATTCAACAGACGTTGTTTGTCCGTCACGAAAACTTTGAATTTGGAAAAATGAAGAAAGTGCATTTACGGCTTTTATACCTACACCGTTCAGTCCTACCGATTTTTTGAAGGCTTTAGAGTCATATTTGGCCCCGGTATTCATTTTAGATGATACATCTTTCACTTTACCTAATGGCACTCCTCGTCCGTGGTCCCGCACTTTGACGATGCCTTCCTCAATCGTGACACTGATAGTTTTGCCAAAACCCATCATGTATTCATCGATAGAGTTGTCCATCACTTCTTTGAGAAGCACATAGACACCATCATCGGCAGATGAGCCATCGCCCAACTTACCAATATACATCCCCGGACGGCGGCGGATATGCTCCTGCCAGTCGAGGGTTTTTATATCATCATCGGAATAATTAACTTCGGGTAGTTCGATCTTCTCTTCTTCCATAAACTTTTAAAAAATCTCTAGTAATGAAAAACGCAGCGTAAAATTATAAAAAAATCTTCGGAAGAAAAAGTTAAAGTAGACCCTCATCCTTTAATTTAGATGTTTAATATATGCTCTGCGCATCTTATGATTCTCTGCATTAAAGCCATCCCATAATGAGGCTACTTTATTATTCATTTCCAATTCCGGATTGGATTCGGCAAACTGAAAACCACATTTGTACGCTGATGGTATAAAGTCATTGAATATAATCGCATTCACACCTTTTCCCTGATATTCAGGTGAAATACCTATCAATAGCAGGTCAATAACCGGATTCTTTTTACTCTTCAGATCTTTCAGCAAGTGATACCATCCGAAAGGGAATAGTTTTCCACGCGACTTAATCAGCCCCCGGGATAAACTTGGCATTCCGATACCAAAGCCAACTACTTCATCCGTTTCTTCTTTGATGATAATAGATACGATATCCCAACGTAAAAGCGGTACATACATTTTTACATAATGATCTATCTGCTTTTGAGATAAAGGAGCAAAACCATAAAGAGGCGTGTAGGCTTCATTCATCAATTTGAATAACCTGTCCACATATGGGGCTATCTGTTTCAAACTTTTAAATTTAAGAACTTTCAAACCATAACGTGTGGCTACCATATTGGCTATTCGCTGATGTCTTTCAGGTACTGCATCAGGCACAGGAATCCTGTATTCATTCCAGTCCGCTTCTTTCTCGAAGCCTAATCGCTCTATCTGCGCCACATAATATGGGTAACTGTATTTAGTCGCCATTGTACTTACCTGATCGAATCCTTTTATAAGCATGCCCTCTGGGTCAAGGTCGGTGAATCCCATAGGTCCTACTATCGCATCCATTCCTTTATCTTTTACCCATTTTATTGCTGCTGCGAATAAAGCATCTACGACCTCGTTATCATCTATGAAATCGACAAAACTGAAACGCGCATGTTTTTCGTTCCATACTTCATTGGCTTTATGATTGATGATCGCCGCAATCCTACCTACAATCTCATTCTCCTTATAGGCCAGGAACATTTGCATCTCGCAAAAATCAAAAGCAGGGTTTTTCTTTGTATTCAGGGTGTCCAACTCGTCCAATATCAGGGAAGGCACATAATACGGACAATCTTTATATAATTTTATAGGGAATTTCACAAAGGCCTTCTTTAGTGCCTTATCGTCTTCTTTTACTTCTCTAATTACTATAGACATACTTCAATTTCTGATTCTAAGGTCTCAGACCTATTTATTCAATTCATTAGTCGTTTATCGCGATTCGGCATAGTTCAAGTACACTTGACTCTGCTCTCTCTGCTTTAAACGTTGCTTTGGTAAGTATAACAACTAACGTAAATTATCGCTCGAAAGTATATTATTAAATATCTTCCGTTACTTATTTGGGCGTAAAGATAATATTTTATATGATGAGTTATAAATTATAAATTATGAATTAGCTTCTGTTAATTGACACCTCACCAAATCAATTCATTCTCAGATACAATATAATCCATTTTTATATCATTTTTGTCTGCCGGTATTTCGTTGAATAGCTGGAATTCGAAGCATATACCCAACTTAGGTACTTTTACTTTGGGTAAAAAACGATCGTAATAAGCTTTCCCCCTGCCCATCCGGTTCATTTTCCGGTCAAATGCCACCCCGGGAATTATTATCAAATCAACCTTTTTATAATCGGTGTAATTTTCACCCACAGGCTCCATGATGCCAAATGCGGATTGCTGGAAACAGGTGTTGGATGTACATCTCCTGAAAACCATTTCATCTTTTTCAATCACCGGGAGATAAAAATGTTTCTCGGAATTCCATTTACGAATAAAATCGAAGGTCTGCACCTCGTCCTCAAGACTATTGTATATAAATATCGTCTTCGATTCCTGAAATATCCCGGTTAGTTCAAGAACTGATAATACTTCCAGTGAACGATTATGAAGTTCATCAGAAGTACATTTTTTTTTGAGTATGGAAATCTCTTTTCGTAATTTATCTTTTGCTTGTTGTATATTGCTCATCCTTTTTAGACCGTTGAAGCTGAAAAAGAATATATCATAATTCAGCTTGATATAGAAATATCAGACAAAAATACATTTCTTCAGTAATATTATCCTATTTTTGATGCTGAAAATAAGAAATATCCTAAAAAACAACGAATAATAGCAATGAATTCCGTTTTCAAGTTCTTTCAGAAACCGATTTTCTATGATAAGCGTCTGATATTTGTCTTATGGATTGGTGCTGCTTTGGTCGCAGGGTTGGGGCATCTGAATAAAGCCAATAATTACCAGATATTCAAGTATGTATTTTATCATACAATCGAACAGGTGAATCTTTATGCCGAATATCCTGATAAATATTTTGATTCGAACCATTACGGACCGCTATTCAGTATTGTAATAGCGCCTTTTGCCCTGCTGCCTGATTTCCTCGGAATACCTTTGTGGGAAATGGTAATTGCCGCTACATTACTAGTCGCGATCTATAAACTTCCTATGTCGTGGAAAGGCAAAGTTATAATCTATTGGATTGCCATACTCGAAGTGTATCTGAATGCGACTAACAGTCAGACTAATACACTTATAGCAGCGTTGATAATCGGATCTTTCATTTGCATCAAGTCGGAAAAGGACTTTTGGGCAGCCTGCTTTATTATGCTGGGACTATTTATAAAACTGTATGGTATTGTAGGGCTGGCATTCTTCTTTTTCTCAAAACATAAGCCAAAACTTATCGGATATTTATTTTTATGGGGGATTATTTTCTTCATTTTACCAATGATCATCTCTTCGCCCCAGTTTATTATACAAAGCTATGCCGACTGGTACGAATCGCTGATGTTGAAGAATACATTGAATGCAGGTTCCGTTTATCAGAATATATCTGCAATAGGTTTAGTACAAAGGGTTTCAGGACTAACCTTTTCAAATCTTATAATTCTTGTTCCTGCTGTTATCTTGTTTGCCTTGCAATACATACCGATAAAGGAATACCGGAATCCGGTTTATCAATATGGCCTTTTAGCTTCTACCCTTATCTTTATCGTCTTATTCAGTACCGGCTCCGAAAACAGTACTTACATCATAGCCGTAACCGGGGTTGCTATTTGGTTTCTGATACAGAAGAAGCCCCTGAATAAATACCTGCTTGTCTTATTTGTATTCACTCTGTTTTTAACTCTTTTTGCTAATTCGGACATAATTCCGGCCTTTATCAGAAGGGAGATTATAAGGCCATACTCATTAAAAGCTCTCCCGAGCCTGCTGGTATGGTTCGTGTTGGTTTACCAGCTTGTAGCATTCCGGAAAACGTCAGAAAAAGAATTGTCAGAAGATTATCTCATCGACCAATAATAGTTTCCGGTCTAATACGGATTGCTGTAGAAGTCTGATAATGAATTTGTATATATACAGTAGTTTATAGAGAAACGACGTTGAAATACAGTGGGCTCTTTCGCGCCAAGGGGTACAAGCATCAGATCGGTTTTACCATTTATAGTAATCCTTGCTTCTTTGGGTATATTTTCCCTGTTATCAAATTTACAGGAGAAATAATATAAATAAGGATATATCCATGCTTCGTATTGGAATTTATTGAACTCTATGTCACTTGATTTGATATCTATATTTTTCTTTTGGGTCATTGCCTCCTGAAATTCAACTGCATTCAGGGGTGTATTTTCCAAATAGGGGATAGCATCCCATTGAGGGTCTACCATAACCCATTTGTTCAGATCTTTCAGGAATACTTCCATTACTACATGCCCTGCACCGCTAGGAGTAGTCTCTACATTCTTTGTTTTAAGAGATAGTGTGCGGGAAGGCAGACCTATTGCATTCAGGCAGGCAGTTGTAACAATTCCGTATTCGACACATCTGAACCGTTGCCCTTGTCTTACCTGGTCCAGAATATATAATACATTGCTTTGTTTCGGTTCATTCATCCCATCATGTTGCCAAAGGTTATGTACCCATGATGCGATATGACGGACTTTTTCTATATCTGTCTTTCCTATTGCAGCAATACTGTCAATCGGGTATTCGGCTCTCAGTTTTTGAAGATATGGATTATTTGTTTCTTTCTCATAGGCAAACTTTAATTTAAAGTCTTGTTCTGCTTTATCAAAACTAATACTGTCTATTTCCAAACCATGATTTATAATCAGCACAAAAGGTTGCATGGTCTCCTTCCGAATGTTGAATACATACTTCAGGTCCACAGGTATGAGGAGTTTTAAACTATCGATATCTGTTTGAATTTCAAGACAGAGAGGGTCTACATTTATAGAGAGCTGTATCGTGTCGCTTCTGTTAGCATTAAAGGGAATCGACTCTTCTGATTCTGATCCGTTTACAATGATTCTTACATTCTCAGAGTTTGTTTTTACAGTATATATCTTATTATTCTGCGCATGTAGGGATGCAATAGTCATTATAACAAAAATAACAGATAGTGCGGCTCTTTTCATCCTTTTTATTTTAAATGTTTCTTATATGACGAATGTAAGAGGGAAAAGGTTACAATAGGGACATAAAAAAAGCATGAGTTAATATCTCATGCTTCTCTTATATTATTTTATTTGTATTGCTCGCTCTTTATTGCTTCGGGGGTTGCCTTATTTGCTTTGAGTAGTTTAACCGCCTCTTTCATTATCAGGTCGTCTTTCTGTGCTATCGGATAGTATGCGTCTTCACCGAAAATATTCCGCAAAATGATCGCTTCCATCTGCGCCTGTAGCAGCCTTCTGGATTCTTCTATCAGGTATGGCTGGCGACGTATTCCTTTGCTGTATGCATATTCTACCAGATAATCTACAATTGGTTGCGCAGCCAGGTATTTATGAGCCTCCTGCCATGTCTTATACCCTTTCAGCTTATCCCTGTTCTTGGCTGAATAAACAAAAGAGTATTCCCGCATCATACCGCTGTTAGCCACTTTCAGATAATAAGAGTTGATTCCTACTGTATCGCGGGGGACAAATACATCGGCCAATATACCGTCATCACCATATACGGGACGTCCTGCTAAAGTATGGAACAATGGGAGATTGTCCAGTTTTATACTGTCCCTGTTCGAGAATTCTCCTCTGTTGTACCTGTTTAGTATATCCATATCGTAATCGGTTCGGTCACCTTTTTTATATGCTTTTTGGATACATCTTCCCGAAGGGGTATGATAACGGGCGATGGTCAATTGTAAAGCCGACCCGTCTTTAAACATAAACCTGTTTTGTACAAGGCCTTTTCCGAATGAACGGCGGCCTACAATCAGGCCTCTGTCGTTATCCTGCATGGCTCCTGCGAAGATCTCACTGGCAGAAGCGCTTCCTTCGTCAATAAGCACGATCAGCTGGTTATCTTTACATGTGCCCGAACCATCGGCAAATACATTTTCGCGGGGATAAGCACGTCCTTCGGTATAAACAATCATATTTCCGTTTGCGAGAAATTCGTTCGTCATCATAATTGCCGCACCCATATAGCCACCTGTATTCTGTTGGAGGTCTACGATGAATGAATCACATCCCAGACTTTTCAGCTTAGCAATAGCTGTAATGAATTCATTATAAGTTGTACTGCCGAACTTCGTAACTTTGATATATCCTATCTTATCATCTATCATGTATGATACCGGAACTGTCTTTACAGGTACATCGGCACGGGTAACCTCAAATTCGATGAGATCGGGGCTTGTGTCCCTTTTTATCTTTATCTTAACTTTGGTATCTTTCTTACCCCGTAATGTCTTGAATACCTTTTCCTCGCTAAGCCCTTTTCCTACAAAAAGGCTATCGTTGACATATACCAGCCTGTCGCCGGGAATAATGCCTACTGCCTCAGATGGCCCTCCTGGTATAACGTTCACGATATTTACCGTATCGTTCTTGATAAGGAATTCTACTCCGACCCCGCTGAAGTGACCTTCCAGTTCATCGCCGCTATATGCCATGTTTTCTGCCGAAATGTATACAGAGTGAGGGTCTAGTCCGGCCAAAATCGTGGGAATAGCATCTTCCACCAATTCATTTACGTTGACAGTGTCTACATACGACTTATTTACATATTCAAATATAGTCTCCAGTTTATTACTACCTCCGAATATTTTCCGTACAGGGGTAAACACAGAAAATAAATTACCAATGAGTATCCCTACAGCGATACTCAATGCGATGCACAAAGGCAGCCAAATATATATCCTTTTATTACTTTTCATTTATTCTTAGACTCTATTAAGGTCTCAGACCTGTTTATTATTTTTATATCAGCAACAGCAATAGCCGACCATGACTAAACAATGTTGCATTAAATGCTTTTTTAGTGATTCTTTTCTGTTTCGTCCATTTCGATAAGAACAACTTCAATTCCGGCACGCTCCAGTAATGCCGCACCGTCGCTGCGCCGGTATTTTTGGTTGTAAACAACGCGTTTAATACCTGCCTGGATAATTAATTTGGCACATTCAATACAGGGAGATGTCGTTACATACATTGTTGCACCCATACTGCTATTGTGAGAGCATGCTACTTTTGTTATGGCATTGGCCTCGGCATGTAGAACGTACGGCTTGGTTTCATTGTTCTCATCTTCGCAGATATTTTCAAAACCCGCCGGAGTACCGTTATATCCATCTGATATAATCATTTTATCCTTAACAATCAAAGCCCCGACTTTTCTGCGTACGCAATATGAATTTTCAGCCCAGATAGCCGCCATTCTCATATAACGTTCATCCAGCAACTGTTGTTTATTTTTAGTCATATATTTCACCTCATTTTCGAAGCACAAAGATAATGAAAAGTTCACGATATGTTATTATAAGCGTGTTTTTTATCAGAAATTCATATTCGATAAGATGAGAGGTCTCAATTGTTCATTTTACTCCATAAAGACATGTAAATTATGATACGGCATGTGGCTAAAAAAATGTTTTATATCAATACAGTAGTTAAAGCAATTATTGTAGTATAAAATTGTTTTTTTCTACTACGCACAATCACAGATTGCTTGTATTACTTTTTTCCTAAGCAAAAAAAGTAATCAAAAATGCTTTGACGCCCACTTTATAGGTCGACCCATAACGGACTTAAAGGCTAAACGAAAAAACTCGCTCTGAATAGAGCATAATACGAATCTGTAGACAAGCTCAAACACGTTTTCGTTTTTTAGCCTTTTTCACCCTATGGGTACCCCGTCCATAAAGCAAATGGCGTCCGCTGACGCACGACAAGGCTGATGCATATTTGATTTAAGGGCTTTGCCCTCACTATGGCGTCCGCTCCCGCGCATTAGTGACGCTGGCGGGGCACCCAATCCGTAAAGCGGAGGTGTAGAGCAAAATACGGTAGCTGCTATACCTCGCTGATAATCCGGCTAAAGATGATTCCGTATTATTTTGCTCCACCGAAGCTGCGGTTTTGGGTCGCCGAGAAACGAAGCGCTAGTCTTTTGGTTCGTTTTGGGTAATACCAAAATGAACATTCAGACGAAACGAAGTGTAGTCAATAAAAAACCAATATTAAAATTACATACACTTCGTTTCTGTGAATCTTATTTCAACTACTGATTCGCATTATTACAGATTTGTTTTCAAAAACTTAATTACTTTTTCATACAGATAAGTACGGTTAGCCGCACCCCGTATCGAATGGTCTTTGTCTGTAAACACAAACATATCGAATTGCTTGTTTGCTTTTACCAGAGCAGCAGCATAGTCCATCGTATTCTGGAAATGTACATTATCATCTGCCGAACCGTGTATCAATAATAGATTCCCCTCCAGCTTATTTGCAAAATTGACAGGTGAGCCGGCTTCATATCCTGCATTGTTCTGCTGAGGTGTACGCATAAAACGTTCAGTGTAAACAGAGTCGTAGAAGCGCCAATCGGTTACTGGTGCAATTGCCACTCCGGCTTTAAATGTGCCGTTACCACGGCTCATACTCATCAGTACATTATACCCTCCGTAGCTCCATCCCCAGATTGCCATTTTGCTGCCGTCGATATATGGAAGTGTGGCAAAGTGTTTAGCGGCAGCCACCTGGTCATCCGATTCATAGATACCCAGATTCATATAGGTACATTTACGGAATTCTTCCCCTCTGGCTCCTGTGCCGCGTCCGTCTACACAGGCTACTATAAAGCCCTGGGTGGTCAGATAATCAGTCCAGTCCATACCATAACGATCCTGTACTTGCTGTGAGTCCGGTCCACTATATTGCACCATAACCAGCGGATATTTACGGGACGGATTAAAGTCGGCAGGCTTCATTATATATGCATTCAAATCCCTGCCATCAGCCGATTTTACAGTTATAAACTCTTTCTTGGGAAGAGTCATTAATGCCAGTGTTTTACTTAGAGCGGCATTGTCTTCCAGTACCCGTAGTTCTTTGCCTGTGGCGTCATGCACAGTGGTTATCTTTGGCGTAGATGTGTTGGAATAGCTGTTGATATAATATTTACCGTTTTCACTGAATGTCGCTTCATTTGTGCCTTGTTTAGCCGATAGCTTCGTTTTGATGCCTTTCACCATATCTACTTTATAAATGGCGCGTTGTAAGGGACTTTCTTCTGCAGCTTCGTAGAATACAGCTTTTGCAACAGGGTCTACGGCAAGCAGGCCGGTTACATCGTAATTGCCCGAAGTCAGTTGTTTCTGCATTACACCTGTATTGTCGTACAGATAGATATGGGCGTAGCCGCTTCTTTCGCTTACATATGTAAACTGATTCCCAAAGAAGTGTATTGTATTCAATGATTGGGAATCTACATAACGGCTATTCACCTCGTTTAGCACCGAGCGGGGAACGGCAGAACGGGCGTTGGTGAAGAACATTTCAAATTTATTCTGGTCACGGTTCAGAGTCATAATAGCCAGTTCGTCACCCGTAGGAAGGAATTCTATACGCGGGATGTACTCCGTGCTTTCAGGGATATTCATTTTGCGGATAGTCTTGGCATCTATATCGAACACATTACATGTTACTTTTGAGTTTTGTTCTCCTGCTTTTGGGTATTTGAATGTAAACAGCGACGGGTACAACTGATTGCCATACATCTGCATAGAATATTGCGGTACGGCGGTTTCATCGAAACGGACAAAAGCTAATAAGCCTCCGTCGGCCGAAAAATCCATCAGCCTGGTAGTTCCGAATTCTTCTTCGTATACCCAATCGGTACCTCCATTGATGATTTTATTTATTTCACCGTCTTTGGTTACCTGCGATTCTGTATCGTAATCGAATTTAGCCAGCCAGATATTGTTGTCTATCACATAAGCAAGCATACGTCCGTCGCGGGAAAATACCGGTACAGATTGTTTGCTTTTGTTTTCGGTCAGTTTGCGCACCAGATTGCGGCGCACATCATAGTAATAATAATTTGCTTTGAAAGAATGGCGGTATATGGACTCGGAATCATTGTATACGACCAATCGTTTTTCATCAGGGCTTATGAGAAAACCCTGAAATGAGTCGAATGTACAATCCCGGGCTTTTTTTACATTAAAAATCGTATCGGTAGGCAATCCTGTTTTATACGAATATTTGATAATCATTTTATTGTCCCTGTCGGCCTGAAAATATGATTCTCCGTCAGTTGACGATGTTACAGGTTGTACGCCACGTGCGTAATATTTTCCTGCATTAATATCCCTGAGGTCTAAACGTTGCGCATGGGCTGAAGTAAAGAGTAAGCCGGCAAGCAGCAATCCAAAAACATTTTTCATTCTTTTTTGTATTTTTATTTATTGCAAATATACCGATTTTTGTAAGAGTGGTATTTAGAGCCTGTTTAAATATTCGTGAAAAATTTAAACTGACCCTTATTTACGTCCAAGGATTCTTTAATGAGTTATTTACTTCCAATCCATGTGAGATTATGCCACAATCTTTCCAATGGACCTTGTTTGTGGCTTTTTAGCCACCATTTACACAATTGTACTTGTAAGAAGAAAGTTGCCAGTCCTATAAGCAGGCTTAACGCATATCCGCAATAAGGGGCAAGGTAAAGTCCGATAGGAAAATAAATCAATGCTCCGGTGATAGATTGTGTGATGTAATTAGACAAACTCATTTTTCCGTATAAACGCAGGTTTGAAACCATATTCCGGAATTTCTCCTTCTGATATAGCAGTACAAACGAGGATGCCAGTACAAAAGTGAATGCGAGCTTTTGCCACATATCCAATAATACAGCTATGCTTTGTTTTACTATGGCATTGTTGCTGGCCGACAATTCCACCCAAAGTTGATACAGCGGGGCGAATAATATAGCTGAAATGATTAGTGTCTTAATCCAGAATTTAATATTGCTATCCGACGAGATAAACAGTTTTTTTCTTCCGATAAGGAATCCGAGCAGAAAAAGTCCTGCGGTTTGCAAGAAGCGCCCTGCACCTATGGCCCAGAAAAGACTAGCTTTTTGTCCGAGTGTGATGTTTCCCCAAAGGAATTCACCCCAATTGCCACTTTTTGTATATTCTGCCACCTCTCCGTACATTCTGCCTACTCCGAGATCGGGTAGTGTATATGTGGGATTGAGCAGGCTGGCGATATAATGGAAGACCTCAATGGGCTGGCACAGAAAAATAATAGCAGTGATCAGTATAGCTTTTTCACTCCAGTTGCGGACAATGAACAGGAAAATACCGACTATGGAAAATAATAATAAAACATCTCCGGCAGGAAAGAATGCTGCGTTCAGTGTGGCAAAACCAACTAAAAGTACCAAGCGCCACAGGAAACGGTATCCGAAATCCCGGCCTTTGGCCTGCTGGTTTGCCAATTGGATATAGAAGGTAAAACCGAAAAGCAAAGCAAAGATGGCGTATGATTTGCCTGCAAAAAGAGTAAATATTATACTGAATACAGCTTTATCCAGAATATTCAGCCATTCGGGTTGCGATAGAGGATCGGGATATACAGGAAAAATGAAATGCTCAAGGCTGTGTACAAGTAAGATTGCCATAACAGCAAATCCACGGAGAGCATCAACAACTTCTATACGGGGCATTTTAGATAAAGGTGATTGTTCCATAATTGTTTTCAGGTATTAAGTAATAAATGATATTTATTGTCGTATTTAATTGTCTGATTGTTTTGTACAATAGCCATACCTTTTCTCGGACTTGCGGCCTTATCTCAGTCCTGCCGCGCCCTCCCGGGCTTGTCCTCACTTTTGGCATTGCCCAAAAGTAAGCAAAAGGCTAGCGCTAAGTTTTTCGGCGACCCACAGTCGGCTTGCCGGCTGATAGTGACGAATGGGCTATCGCCCCATCACCATCTACGCCTCCTGCACCGTGTGGGTGCCCCGCCTGCAGAACTAATGCGCGTCCGCTGACGCCTTAGGGGCGCGAAGCCCTTTGAACTCAAATAAGACAGCCTCTCGTCGCCGCATTGCGGTCTCGGCCTCGTCCCACAGGCGGGCACCCAATCCGTAAAGCGGAGGTGTAGAGCAAAATAGGGTAGCAGTTATACCCGGTCGATAATCCGACTAAAGATGACTTCGTATTATTTTGCCCCACCGAAGCTACGGTTTTGGGTCGCCGAGGGATGCAGCCTTGATTTTTTGGTTCGTTTTGCATCAAGGCAAAATGAATATTCTGACGAAACGAAGTGGAGTCAAAATTAATCAAACATTTAATTACGACAATAAATGCTTTACAAAACTTATATTGTAATTAAGTGCATAAAAATACATTAAATTACTTATAGAACCGTATTCCTGAAATAAAAAAGAACCGGCTTTCGCCGATTCTTTTATGTTTTTTAAATAAAAACGAGTTTGCTTTATTCTTTTTCTTTATACCATTTATACAAACTTCCGTCTACAAACTGGAAATACCATTCGTTCTTGAATTTGTCTTTGTACATGATAGTTTGGTTGTTATTGTCTTTCTGTTCAACCACAGTGTATTTGTCACCCATCAATGTCACGATTTGCTGGGGAGTCATACCCAACTGAACTTGTTTGAGCTGAGTATTGTAAGCAGTACCGCATGCTGTAAGCATTGCTGCTGCAAATAAAACGAAAAGAAGTTTTTTCATAATCGATATAGTTTGTATTTATTTTACTTGATAAACAACCATTCACGGGTATAAGTTCACCGGAACTTTTTCAGATACAAAATTACACTAAAAACCGATTGATCGGCAGTTTTATTCAATTAAGTTAAAAACGAGATTGTAAAGGATTTATTGTTAAAGGCTCTAAATAACTGCCAGGGAATTTGTGAACAGATTTGAAGATAATTATCTATATAGTTAGAGCTGATAGCCTTTAGCTGATAGCTTATAGTTCTTTGAAAAATTGATTGCCCCCTCCAACCTCCCCTCGGGGCAGGGTTGTTAAGTTCTCTACTTTGTTCTGTTATTTTCTGCTGTCATCCTGAGTGGAACGAAGGATCCCGACCCTGAAAAACGAGATGTTTCACTCCGTTCAACATGACACAGAGGGTAAAAAAATAGAACTTAACAGCTCTGCCCCGAGGGGAGGCCACAGAGAGGGTAAAAAGTAATAGGTAGAAAAAGCGTTACCTTTGTTACCTTTTAACTACATGTAGTTAATAAAAGTAAAAATGGCAAGATAGAAATAGTAATAAAGTGTCAGATGTGTCAGGTTTTAACATTGTATGGTTAATAAATGTATATTTTAGCAATAGTAACAACTGCTAATTTTTGTATTTGCTAATTTAATTGGCACATCGGCATATTAGATAATTTGCACATTAATTTTACCTTTGTATTACTCATAAAAACAGAGCTGATTAAATGATTCCATTCCTATATAATGTCGCTCAGGCATACTACAAATCTTACGGTCAGGATATAAGCCGTTATACGTTTGTATTTCCTAACCGTAGGGCAGGGATATTTTTTCAGCACTATTTGTCACAAATAGCAGGACGCCCGATTTTTTCTCCCGAAATACTGACTGTTACCGACCTCTTCGAAAAGTTGAGTCCGTATAAGAAAGCTGACCGGATCGAGATGCTTTTCTTATTGTATGATATTTATATACGGGTGAGCTTATCGACCGAGACTTTCGATGAGTTTCTCTATTGGGGCGAGATGCTGCTGAATGACTTCGACGATGTGGATAAATACCTTGTAGATGCACAGCAGCTATTTCGCAATATACATGACCTGAAAGAGATCGATGCCGGGTTCGATTATCTTACCGAAAGCCAGATAGAAGCTATCCGCCGCTTTTGGTCCAACTTTCTTCCAATAGGAGAGAATGATAAAAAAAAGGACTTTTTGGAGATGTGGGAGGTACTTTTCCAATTGTACACATCTTTGCGTGAGCAGCTTCATAACAAGGGTATGGCATATGAAGGAATGATTTTCCGTGATGTGACCGAGCGCTTGGCGAATGATATAGATTATGAGCTGCCTTTCGAAAAAGTAATCTTTGTAGGACTGAACGGGCACAGTAAATCGGAAGAAACACTTTTGAAGTATTTGCATAAACGGAAAATCGCTGATTTTTACTGGGACTACTCCTCTCCATTGGTTCGTGACCCTCAAAATAAAGCCTCATTCTTTATAGACAGGAATAAGATGCTTTTTCCTACACAGCTGACTCTGGAGCCGGAAGAATTGAGTATGGATCTGCCTGTAGTTGAGGTAATAGGCATTCCTTCGGCTGTAGGACAGGCTAAATATGTGCATACTATCATCAGGTCATTGATGGATGAGAAACAGATAACTTCGTCTACCCAAGCAATGAATACAGCTTTGGTGTTGCCTGACGAAAACCTGCTGTTACCGGCATTATATTCCATCCCCGGAGAGATAGATAAGATCAATGTAACAATGGGCTACAGCCTCGGTAATAGTTCTATTTCGGGATTGATGGAGCATGTATTTGAATTGCAGCGTAATATACGCAGGTCGGAAAACTATACGGGTTTTTATTACAAGCCGGTACTGGCGATACTCAACCACCGCTATATAACCAATGTGGCAAGTGACGAAGCCAAAGTGTTGCGGACAAATATTATCCAATATAATAAAACAACAGTTTCATCCCAGGATTTACAGAGTCATCCTCTTTTCCAACTCATTTTCAGACCAGTGTTCAACTGGCAGGATATACCCGGTTACTTACAGTCGATACTGTCAGCATTAAACAGGACATTATCCGTGAATGAGAAAAGCGAAGAAAAAGATGAGGATATAAATGCACGTTCTATCGATATTGAATGTGAATTTATTGTAGAGTATTATAAGACGATAAACAAGATGGACGAAGCTCTTAGAAATGTTTCGCCAGAAATGTCGGTAGATACTTATTTCAAACTGTTGCGGAAACTGATTGTCGGTATTAGTGTGCCTTTCAGAGGAGAGCCTCTGTCGGGCTTGCAGATAATGGGTGTATTGGAAACACGCGCCCTCGATTTCGACAATCTGATCATCCTGTCCATGAATGAAGGTATATTTCCGTTGAAGAAGGCCGCCAGTTCGTTCATCCCATATAATTTGCGTAAAGGTTTTGACCTGCCTACATACGAGCATCAGGACAGTATCTTTTCCTATCACTTTTACAGGATGATAAACAGGGCTAAACGTATTTATCTGCTTTATGATACCCGTACCGAAGGTTTGCAAACTGGTGAAGTCAGCCGCTACTATAACCAGATAAAGCATTTATATAACGACTCATTCGATATCCGCGAAAAACTCGCTGTATATAAAGTGTCGTCTACCGAAAGCCTTGCCATTTCCATACAGAAAACGCCTCAAATAATGGAAAAAATGAATGTTTTTCTGCAAGGCGGGGATAAACGATTGTCGGCCAGTTCCATTAATACATACCTGAATTGCCCCTTACAATTCTATTTTTCCGTAGTGGAGAATATGGAAGAAGAGGACGAGATCGCGGAAACGATTGAAGCCAGTACATTCGGTACTATATTTCACTCTATTATGGAATGGTTGTACGAGCCGTTTAAAGGTAAAATGATAACAGCCGATTTACTTCATAATATCAGTAAGAACAATAAGTTGCTGACAGAAATGATTGAACGGTCGTTTGCCGAAAACTATTTTAAGAGTGAAAAAGTAAAACGGCTGACAGGTCAGAACTATCTGACAGGGGAGGTTTTACGCAAATATATCAGGCAGGTGCTGGCCACTGACGCTAAACTTACGCCATTTATCTATATAGACTCAGAGGAGCGTGTCAAAAAAGACTATCTCCTGCCTTCGGGTAAAGTAGTCTCGCTGAAAGGCATTATCGACCGTGTGGATGAGGTGAGAGGTCATACCCGTATTATCGACTACAAGACGGGAAAAGGAGTGCTACGCTATAAGGAAATGAAGGATTTGTTCGACAAGGAGATGAAAGATCGTCCGAAGGCTGTTATGCAGGTGTTCATGTACTCACACCTGTATATGCTCGACCACCCTGATAAAATACTGGAACCGGGGATCTATTACTTGCGAAACCTTTTCGATAATAAGTTTGACCCTGATGTGATCAGTAAATCGGGTAGGGGAGACGGGCGTATTACCGATTTTTCGGAGTACAGGGCGGAGTTTACAGCATATTTTGATGCCTGCCTTGAAGAGATATTCGATCCTCAGGTGCCGTTTAGTCAGACTCCGACAGGTGAGGCGTGTAAATGGTGTATTTTTACGAATATATGCAAGAAGTAGGATTATAAGTACTTCTTTTATATAGATATTTTTTCTTCCAGAACAGAGTTTCCGGGTTTATCATAGTAAGTACACGTTTTAGTAAGTATATCTACTGTCCATTTGGCTATTCCTGTTTCAGCAGAATCTCTGCAAAAAGTCAAGTAATCAGTTTTTCCTTGTTGATGGGCTTTTAACTGATGTTTGAATTTTTTACTGTCTATTTCAGGTGAAATATGCAAATCTGTATACTCGCTATTCGACACAATGGTATGATCATCTTTTCCGACATATTCAGCATGTCCGTCATAGACATAAATACTATATTTTAACACTCCGAGGGATAATAACTCTTTGGTATATTGCGGAAAATCAGCGCCGCTTTTCATTTTTGAATGGGCTTCCTTTATTTGGGCTAATGTAAACATGGTATCCGGTTTTATTGATTAGATATGGATAGAACAATGATTTGGAATATAAAGTTTTGTAGGAGGGAAAACAACTGGTATTATTAGCTGATGGTAGGCTGAATTGTAGAACAATTTTATTGAGGATTGGAGAAAGATTATGGAATTTGTGGAAAATTTAACTCTAATTGAAAAACTATGAATAATTGATCATGAAAATTTTTATAATAACATTTGCTCTACTATCTATTTTAATTTCTTGTAACTATTCGCAAATGTCGATAGAAAAAGAAGACAAACCGATGTATTGGGAAACCCTTAAAATAGAATCAAGAAGCCAAACTATTATAATTAATAGATATGAAGAATATGGGGTACGAGATACTTGTGACTTTGAAGAAGTGAAAATTAATGAGTTTGTAATTGAATATAAACCGATAAATAGAGGTCAAGAGTATTTTAATATAAGCCAACAAGAAAAAGATTCATTATTCAAATACATTTACGATATTGTCACTAATCCTATTTATACAGAACAATTTGCAACCTGCTATGCAGGTAATATTTCTATTGGATTCAGTATAGGAAATACCTCTCAAATATGTAAATACAATTCAGTTGGAAATTGGACTACAATATCTCCTTCAACAAAACGATTGTATAGTTTACTAAAAGAAAAGACAAAAATACCAGAATTCTGATTTTATTGAACTCAATAATCAACTGCTACAGAACAAAAAAAAGCAACTGATTCCTCAATTGCTTTCTCTTTAGTTGCGGAGACCGGATTCGAACCGATGACCTCCAGGTTATGAGCCTGGCGAGCTACCACTGCTCCACCCCGCGATATTGTGAGTGCAAAAGTATGCATTTTATTATAACGCTCCAAATAAAAATGGCATTAATAAATAAAAAACTTTTGCTTGTTTTGTTATGTGCTGATTGAAAATGCATTAGCGTAGATGTTTTTTTACCAACTATAGTATAAGCCAAATCCCACTCTCTGATAATACGAGAAATATCCCCATTTGGAATCTTTTCTATCATATGGAATATTATCATCATACTTCACATATAAATAAAGCGAAGTACTAAAATAGCTGTTAAGTTTGAAATTTACGGAGTTTTCAAATTCGACATAGACTCTTTCATAGTTTGTAAAATATTTCAGGCGGGAGGTGAAATTTGTATACCTGTTACGGCTATAACTAACATTCAGGTTGTATGTAGAACCATACTCAGTTTTAGCTTTGTCTCCCTCATCTATACCAAACCATGTTTCATTGACCTTATCACTCCTTACATATTTGTAGTTGAGAGACAGTACCGAGATATCTGCAGTTATATTAAATTTCCTGTACTTGTCTGCTTTAGAAACTATTTCTTTTGCATATCTCATACCGACTCCGAGATTCAGTTCAAACGGGGATAGAAAGGCTCTCTGTCTTACCTTACTCGCATCATTTACATTATATCTGTTAAACAATGGAGTCTTCATTTCCAGGTTTGAAGAATAGGACCAGTTTTTAAATGCATTCACCCCAAAAGAGCTGTATGTTCTGAACAAGTCGTCCAATATATTTACTTTATTTACTGTGTCTGCCTTCATTTGTTGAATGCTAAGTCTCCATTCCAGTAGGTTATTGAAATATATCTTATCTTTCTTATAATTCAAATTTACTTTATGCTCACTATATATATTAAAGTTGTTTTCTCCTGACCAGTTATCGGAAAAGCTATTCTGACTTAAGTCTAATTTGTGAGAACCGTTTTTGAGCCAATATACAGGCTTAATTCTTATCTTTTCTATCTCAGGTGTACTTAATTCCACTGGATTGTCCGCGGTTATCAGCTCTTTCCAAGGATTTCGTTGTTCAACTACCTTTTCTTTTATAACAGAAGCATCCTTGAATGCCATCGCATTTAATCTTATCTGTTGCGGATTATTCATATAATATCTCCGTCTCATAGCTTCTATTTCTTCTGTTCGCTTAAGCAAAGGAGCAAATGTACTATCGGGTGATATCAGATAAAATGGTTCCGTCTCGGTAGAGACCGTATCTTTCGGTATAAAATCTAAGCTTGAGGGAAGTATCTTTCCGTCAAATACAACAGGAAGAAAGGCCGGTTCGAAAATAACCGTATCCCTGAATGATTTATAATTATCGAAAGGAATCCAGTCCGGTTCTACTATCAATAAACCGTTTTTGTCTCTAAGTGGTTGCAGATTTGCTTCGTGTATTTGATTGATATATGCAGTATCTATTTTCAGAGGGGCTGAAAATCCTTTTGTTGTATCTTTGGCTGAGATTTCTTTCAGCCTGGTATCAATATCTGTTATTTTATTCAACAGGCTGTCTTTATTGATTTTCGTATTATTTGTTTGTTGGGCACTAACTGATACGAACACAATAAAAAATATAATAAAACTGAAAAAGAACTTGAATACTCTCATTTCATTTATCTTTTTTCTATAAAAGAACATTCGACTGTTTTACGGGGTCTTGGATTTATTTATTAACTGTCTTTCCAAATCGCTATTGTTCATTGAGATAGGGCAATAAATACTTTCCTCTACTTACTAAGTTGCAAATTTAGTAATTTAATCTTAATTTTCATTTTAATTTATATTAAATGAGTTGTCTCCGATTCAGAGTACACAGATAAACAAAAAATGTAATTGTAATGCTAAATATATCGATTTGCATGTCGTTTGAATATTTTGATGTAAATTTGTAAAATATTAGAGAAACAAGCGGATATGAATACATTTGGCAATATTTTCAGGCTCACATCGTACGGCGAATCACATGGTGCTGCTATTGGTGGAGTTTTAGACGGATGTCCTGCGGGAATTGTAGTGGATATGGATTTCATACAAAATGAACTGAATCGCAGGCGTCCCGGGCAATCAAAAATTACTACACCTCGTAAAGAATCCGACGAAGTAGAGTTTTTATCGGGAATATATGATGGTAAGACCACCGGAACCCCGATTGGTTTTATTATTCGTAACAACAATCAGCATTCATCCGATTATGACAATCTGAAAGATATATATCGCCCGTCTCATGCCGATTATACCTATACTCAAAAGTATGGTATCCGTGATCATCGCGGCGGAGGGCGTTCATCGGCCCGTGAAACTATTGCCCGCTGTGTAGGTGGTGCATTGGCTAAGTTGGCTCTGAAACAGCTGAATATTGAGGTTACGGCTTATACTTCGCAAGTAGGTCATATCAAAGTGGAGAAAGCATATAATGGATATGACTTTTCCTTGATAGAATCTACACCAGTACGTTGCCCCGACTTGGGAAAGGCTGCAGAAATGATTTCTCTGATAGAAGAAGTTAAATCGAAAGGAGACACAATTGGAGGTGTTATTACTTGTGTTGTGACAGGAACTCCCGTAGGCTTGGGTGAGCCGGTCTTCGGTAAGCTTCATGCAGCATTAGGTAGTGCTATGCTTGGGATCAATGCTGTAAAAGGATTCGAATATGGAGATGGTTTCGATGTCAATCATCGCGGTTCCGAAGTTAATGATGTATTCTATAACGATAATGGACAGATAAAAACGCATACGAATCATTCAGGTGGTATACAGGGCGGTATATCCAACGGGCAGGATATTTATTTCCGTGTGGCATTTAAACCGGTAGCGACTATATTGATGCATCAGGAAACTATAAACAAAGAGGGTGAGCATACCGATCTTAAAGCCCGCGGGCGTCATGATGCTTGCGTACTTCCCCGAGCTGTGCCTATTGTTGAAGCTATGGCAGCGATGACGATTCTCGATTATTATTTGTTGAGTCAGGTGAATAAGTCCTTTTTATAAGAAAAGATAGTATATTGGTAAAGGGATAATTCAATTTTATATATAAAGAGCGAATTTGGTCTCTGCAAATAAAATAAAAGCAATCTCATTTGAGGTTGCTTTACCTTTTTATATCAGTCGTAGGGGACTTCAATATCCCTCTTTTACAACAAACTATCTATCACTTTTTCCATCTTCTCTATCGCATTGTCCCATCTGAAGCGTTGTACATATTCGTTGCCATTTTTAGCCAGTGATATACGATAATCATTATTCCTAATCAGGCAGATGATCCTGTCTGCCATCTGTTTTACATTTCTCACCTCTACAAGTAATGCGGTCTTGCCTTCAAAGGCATATTCCTGATGCCCTTCTATATCAGTACATATTAACGCACATCCACAAAACATGGATTCGACGGATACCAATCCGAAGCCTTCTGTAAAACTGTTGGAAATGAAAATAGCGTTACGATTATAAAGATCGCAAAGGTCGTCCGGTTCGCGAAAATATCGTATCCATTCGGGTAGTCCGTCCGGACAAGGTGAGATACCGAACAATTCTACATGCAGTTCGGGTATTGCTTCTTTCACAAGCTTTAATGCTTCCAATCCGTATCTAGAACCTTTAATTTCCTGTATAGAATAAGTCATGGCTACAGATAACGGATATCTGTCCTCGATCTTGTCTTTTATATAGTATTTTGTGTTGTCTATTCCATTTTCAATAAGTTCTATCCTGTTTTTGGTGTACTTACTCACAGTATTTTTCAGGTACGATGCCACAACTACATTTACAGTATCTTTCATGTCATAAGAAGCAAACAACAGATCTTCGTGTCCTTCCCAGTTCTCAAATCCCTGTATCAGGTTTATCTTCTTACCTTTGCTGATGTTCAGACTACCCATTTCCAACACTGTAGACCACCATGTAGCTATTACAACATCGGCATCGGGTATATATTTATCCTCTATACGAGGGACATAAGACATGCTAATATTAGGTTCAAAATCGAACCATATATCTCTTTTGAAGCCTTCTATTTTGGATAGCATACAACGGATGGAATAGGGTAGGCGGTATTTCATATGCCGGGTTCTTATGGGATATATAAGATGTATTTTAAAACCCCGCTTTGCCAACCGGTTCGCATATTCATACATCACCCGGAATCCTCCAGCCGGGCGTCGAGGCTTGAATGGCAGGATAAATGTTATTTCCACAGGTTCACCTTTTATCGCAATAATTTTTCCATTAGATGTTATTGCCAGAGTACCATGCTTTATATCTTCGCGTATTTCTTTTATCTTTTCAGTATATGCTTTCCTGTCTTCTAAATCCTGTACGGTTTCCGGTTGCCCCATATTCCCATAGAAAGGAATAATAGGTTCTCTCCAAATGTCATTTTCGGTCAGGTCGGATAGTTTATGTTTATATTTACGCATATAAGGATCGCTTTTTGTAATTACAAATATACGGAAAAACTATTAGAGCGAATTATATTACAATTAGGCACTGAAGTCTTTACTCCCTAATCGATCTGAATGAAGTAAAATAATAGATTGTAAAGTTGCTTTCATGAGAGCCTTATTATATATAAAGAGAGCGTAGGCAAAACTTTACCCATGAAAACTAAGCTTCATTTACGAATATATCCGAAAGTCATTGATAAAGGTTATCGAAAACTTCCGGATATAATACAATATATAAAAGTTGTGTTCTATTGATCTTTAACGCATCTTACAGATGCTCCCATCGATCTGGAAGCCGTTGTCGCAGATACAACAGGTCCTTGAAATGGAGAATAGTTAATAACTTCAGCTTTGGCCGAAGATTCTCCGGTTTTTGGAGTCGCAGTCCAATAATATCCTGTCGGATTAGACACTTCGATGGAATAGGTGAAAAGCCCCCCGGAAACAGCTCCTGTCTGACTACCTACACTTCCGGGCTTGTAGAATTGTCTGGCTATACGTTCGAAGCCATACGGATAAAAGCCCAGCTCAGTCCTGCTGGTAGAAGCATATGCATTGAGCATAAGCCCGATTCCATATCCTCCGCCTGTTCCGGCTTTGGTTACATTTGGAGCAGGATCCCATCCGGCTGATTCAAACTTAGCCCAAGGAGATTTACTGGCACTGCTATATGCAGGTACACGCCATCCTGCAGGACAAGGATCGAACATTGATTTTTTACCCGTTTCAGTCCATAAGGAGTTGTCTCCTCCAGCTCCCGTATCGTCCGATGTAAACCAGTCGAAAGGAGGAAATGAAGACTTATATTCTCCATAGTAATAAGTCGTAGGATTCTGTATTGATTTTTTCAGGTTGGAAGTTGTGTTTGCTGCAACTTCTACATGTTTTATTCCATTTCCCGAAGCTCCCGAAAAGTCAAATTCATTTTGTTCAGTCAGTACATTATTGTTAATGTCATATAACTCACGTATATCAGGATCATTATAAAATGATGTGGAAGCTGTGAAAGGGTCTTTTCTTCCCCACTGATATAATAATCCCATGGCATCCTCGAAATAAGGTTCGGAAGGTGCAGCTCCTGCATCCATTTTTACAGCCCCCAGATTACGATCCATAAAAATATAAGTAGCCTCTCCGTTATCATGTGTATAGGATGTAGCTTCAGGATCAAAACCTGTTACCCATATATGCCATGACCAATATATGGGATCTGTGGCATCTCCGTTGGGGCCTATATGTATACCCACCAGAGCATTGCCTTCGGTGCTTCCTGCCTTAGTGGTAACTTTAAATTTAGAAAAACCGCCTTTATCTCCAGTCGATAGTTCAACTTTTTCTATGAGGTCTTTTTTATCTTGCCAAATCAGATCAACAAAAACTTTTGCTTTGTCATCGAAAGTCCCTAAATCGGAACGCTGTTCCCATACCAGATATGGCTTACCTACTGGTATTTCTTCAGACACTCCTCCGTTAGGCGGGACAATGTAACAATTCGGAGAATTTATCAATTCCGGATCAAGTGGATTATAGCATGGTTCCGGTAATCTTATCCATTGAATGCCATCCCATACATGTAATCCCGGGCATAAGCCGACCTCCAATGAATCTGTAATGTTGTAAACTAATAAACCAATGTGTGACTCTTTGTCTCCAGCCTGAAGGTCTTCAGTTTTGATACACGGATCCATCTTATCTAGTCCTATCAGATATACGCGGGCATTCAAAAGGCCTTTTGTAGAATTGGAGTTGATATTATCGTTTTGCTTCAAATCAAGTAAAGCTCCATCTAAAGGAGTAAGATTTGAGCCAACAGTTACTTGTGCGTCGACCTGTACTGAAATAATTATAGCCAACAGCAACAGGTACAAAAATCTGTGTGTTTGTAGTTTCATGTCAAAATTTATTAACGTTCTTTATTATCAATTTGTCTTATGTCTTTTTGCCTTAATGTCTATTCAAAAATAGTATAATAAATGTGCTAAGTTTGGTAAGCCTATATTGTAAATTTTATGATTAAGTATTCAATGCATAATTTTTTAATAGTGAACTAAATAATTAAGAAGATAAGATGGAGACAAATTTCTCAGTTGTGTAGATACTTTTACTTATTACTACTCTCATATTACAATTAACTTGCTAACTGTTACTGTTTCCTAAAAAAACAGACAGACGCAAATTATATATGATAGCTTTTGTTTGCTTCATTTCATTGCTGCTAAAGTCAAATTGTTTTGAATTTGAGTCTTTTGTCTTTATTAAATCTTCGGCAGTAAAAGTAATTTATCAAAACTTATAAAAAGGGGATATTTAAGTGTATTAACTCTTTCCGTAAGCGATGTATGTGTGTTTTCTTAAAGGTAGTGTCGATAGTTGACATGCTTTTTGAGTGAAGGTGTCTATTTTGTGATTTATTTGTGTTACGGTATAGTTGGTTGGTCGAAAAATGGACTTTTTATGTGTTAAATATTGTCAGAAAAGGTATGCTGGCCGATTGATCGGAAAAAGTATAAAGGGATTGTTAGGGTATAGAATGAATCCCTGTAAAGAATATTCCGTCCCGATATAAATAGCCAGACGTATAAACAGGTTATTCAGATAGCTTTTTGTAGCGCGGGCCAAAGGGATAGTATCCGGCTTTTTTGCGAAGCTTGTATTTGCGATACAGGTTTAAAGGCTTCTTTTTTATCTTACCTTTATAGTGTGCAATGAAGTCGTCGACAGAATCGAGAATACGAGCCGATGATTTACCATCACGAAAAGGATGTACTTCTTCCATAAACAGCCTGATATTTTCCATCAGATCAGCTGGTCGTTTCAGGGCTTTCTCCAATGCCTCTTCGAGCAGATCAGGGGTATCTATGTTTATAAGATGGTTAGCCGGAAACGTGTTTTTGTATGTTACAGCCGGTTTGTTAAACCAGAGATATTCATAAATAACAGATGAGGTATCGCTTAACATTACATCTGATTGCCGGAATAGGTCCGCTTTATCCTCCGTTTCACAAAAAACAGCATTGCCATATTGTTGAGCCAGAATTTTGTAACGGTCAACAGTTTCTTTAACCATCTTAGGATGAAAAGAAAACAACCATATCCAGTCTTTCTTTTTCAGTAGTTCTTCTATCTTATCATGAAGGACTGAGGCCGATTCCATATTTTTAGTAAAAGTGGGTGCAAATACAATAGTTGGTTTCGTACTTGAAGTTTCGCCTTCGGGAGAGGGAAGCCATCCGTCAAACTTACTCCAGCCGGTCTCATATACTTTAAAGAATCCGTATTTTTGTTCCAACTCTTTAAAACGCGGTGTAAACATTGGGCTGGTGGTACAGTAAATGTCGAAGAATCCCCGGATTTTGTAGTGGTCGCCATAATCACCCCGTTTGTAGTATAATCCGTGAAATACTTCTACTTTCAGCCCCGGGAAAAAGTCATAAACACGTACCCCCGGAACAAATACTGCAATGGGGTTGTATTCCATGACTTCTTTGATTGTTTTCAATTGTTTCTCGTTGTCATATAGGCATACGGGAGCAGAATCTTCGATATACCATGCTACGTCGTCGCCTCTTCTCCATATTTCGTTTTGTAAAGGACGAAGGATGGTGTATGAATACGATAGGGAAACAAAAAACAAATACTTCTTCATGAATACAGGCATCAATTTATCATTCCGAGCACAAAAATATAAAAAAGATAAGGTAGAACAACCTTTTATAATCTTTTATTCTCGACCAGCCGACTCATTATCTGGCAATCATATAAAAGGCGGCTCATAAAGCCACCTTTTTCTTCTATCTGTTCCTTGTATTCTGATCAATATCCCGGATTTTGTTTAATATTCGGATTGTTATCAATTTCTCTTTGAGGTATAGGGAGTAATTTGTTATAGTCCAGTGCTCCGAATTGGCCAAGCGTGGTTATCAGTATATCCCATCGGTTGAGGAGCATATAATCAAAACCTTCTTTATTCATTTCATCCTTCCACAGTTTACGAATGGCGTCTCTCAGTGTTTGGGCTGTTATACCGTCATAGTATAAAGGTTTTCCTTTTGCTGCTAATATCTCATTGATACTTAAGGTTGCATCAGCAATTTTACCTAACTCCAACTCGCACTCGGCTAAAGTGAGCATTACTTCGGTAAATCTCACCGGATGGGTATATTTCCCTTTTTGATCAGGAATATCTGTGATTACATAGCCTCCCAGCATAACTTCTGCATTGGTTTCATGATCGGAGCTGTTACTGTTATCCGGTAAATAATAATTTCCTCTGTTAACGACATCGAGTGCCAATTGACGAGCCTTCGCGTATTCATGTTCATTCGTATACAACCGTGCAACAAGAGCTCTTACCACATCGGCTTCGGGACGAGATACCTTATCTATAAGGCTTTCTATATAATGCAATACTTCAGCTTTCGGATTTCGTGTTACATTCAGAACTTCGTCTACAGTGAGAGGTCTGGTAACGATTACCAAGTCTCCATAATAGCTGGTCATTACTGTATATACATAAGCATATTGAGCCCAAAGCCTGGCTGCCATCTTGTTCCATTCTTTTTTGATATGTTCGGGGTAACCCGGCTCTTCGATGATTGTAGCTACTTTGAGAAAGTTATTGATATATCTATATCCTCTGTCATACATAAATTCTGACGATCTTAGATTATATAAATCCGGATACCGTAAATTATTTTCTTCGGGAGCGGATAGTCGTTTATTGGTGGTATAATTGAAAGAGACAAACGACGTAAATGTCTCATCGAGGCTTTCTTTTATCAAAGGCAGATTCTCTATCGTAATAAAACCCTCAGGCAGTATTAAATTGTTTGAAACGATGAAAATATCGTCAGTTTCATTGTTTTCTGCAAAAAAGTATTTAGTAGAGAGCATATCTTCTTTATTGATGATTCCGTCACCATTGATATCAGATAGCTTTAGTGTTCCTGGCTTTACTAGATCAAGAGATGTGTTTGTTCTGTACTGGGCATATGAATCTATTTGACTTTGGGATGTAAATATTCCTCTTACCAGATACCCGTTAAATATAGGCCCTTTCAGATCTTTTCTTACAGTATAATAAAGTCCTTCTGCATAGTTATGCCTATATATACCTATACCTTTATCGTCTGTTCTTATGCTATCTATGGCAGCATATATTTCCCCGTTCTTTTTGTAAAAAGTAATAGTGGAATTTTCCGAAACGGAACTTTCCTTATTGTTTTCAGAAGACCACTTTTCATTACATTCATGGATAGTAAAGGTCATTTTATATTTTGTATCCGGGATATCCTTTACTTCGGGTACAGTTTTTGAAACAACATATATATAACTGTTGCCCGCTTTTTCCGGAGCATTTGAGGCCAGTGGAATTCCATTGATCTGTATTTGTCCATTCACTTTTGTTGCATATAAGACATCGTCTGATATGCTTTTAAGAATCAGAGTATCACTTCCAAGTTGCCCGAAATCTTGATTACCCTTTACTATGTGACGTTTCAGTGCCTCTGCTGTATACCCATAGTAGCCGGATTCGGTTGCTTTGACTGTAGGATCTTTTATGGCTAACACAGTTAGCTGGGTTTCTTCAAAGTCGAGCTCGGGAGTTAATTTCTTCAGTGCATTCGTGAAGCCCGATACTTCGGATATCTTCTCCAGGCCTTTTACAACTTCCAGCATCTCTTTTTGGCCGGCCGAAGGAAGTGGGTTTTCATCTTTCTCTTTATCCTCGCAGGCTATCATTATAAACGAAAGGAATAGCATGGCAATGCATAGGTTAAGGGCTTTTTTCATTGTCTTTTAGGGTTAATATTAGTAGTTAGGTAATAAAGATAGTAAAAGAATAGGATAAGGCAATACTGATTTATATTTCTATTCAATCACAATGTCAAACTGGCTCAGCAATCCGGCTAATCCGTCTTTCGAGAAACGGGCTTTTTTTATCTGGTTTTGGCTAAGGTCTATTATATAGTTGAATGCAGAGGTGAAGTTTACCTCTTGTATATTAGAATTGTAGAATATAGCTTCGTTCAGGTCACAGTTGATGAATTTCGATTGCTTGAGATCAGCACCTGCGAAGTCTACACCTTTGAGCGATGAATCTTTGAAATGTGTTTTTATCATCTTCCGTTTCTCGAACGAACTGTAGTCCAGCATACATTTATCAAAACCCACCTGAAAAATAAAATCGTGACAGTGGTTAAATTTCACACCCAGTATTTTACAGTTTCTAAACTCTGCGTTATTCAATGTGGTTTGCGATAGATCGGTCATGGCGAAATTACAGTCGGTAAAGACACAATCGGTAAAACTGCAACCTGTAATCCTGGCATTGGAGAAATCACATTTCGAGAATGTACATTGGTCAAATGTTTCTTTACTTATCCCATTGGCGTAGGATATACTTTCCAATAGCTTATCTTCATGTATAACTGTCATTCCCTTATTACTTTTACTTCCCCCGATTTACCTAGTTTAATGATGCTTGAAGCTTTTGATTTGGAAATGTCGTCTTGTCTGTATTCGACAATATAGTCCACTCCGTTTTTGATCTCATCACTTATCTCACTGAAATTTGCAGGAGATGGCTCTCCACTTACATTGGCGGATGTAGAAACAAGCGCTTTGCGGAAACGTTTACAAAGCTCTTGTGAAAAGCTTTCCTTTGTAACGCGGATAGCAAGACTGCCATCTTCCGCTATCAGGTTGGGTGCCACATTGCGGGCATTATCATATATTATGGTAAGAGGCTTATCAGATATTTCTATCAGGTCCCATGCTATTTCGGGCACTCCATCTATATAGAAATCGAGCTTCACAGGGTTGTCTACCAGTGTAATAAGCGCTTTGCTATCTACACGCTTCTTCAATTCATATACTTTCCGTACTGCCTCCTCATTGGTTGCATCGCAACCGATTCCCCAGATAGTATCGGTTGGGTAAAGGATAAGGCCTCCTGCTACCAGTACGTCGAAAGCCTTTTTTATATCTTCGTTCATTGTAATTGTTTAAACTACTTGTTGTTAATTAATTGAGATAATTGTACGTCTTCAAACTTATCACCTCTTTGTATCCACTCTTTAAGTATACCGACTTCTTTGTATCCGGCTTTCGCGAAAAGCCCGATACTCTTTATATTGCTGACGGATATGTATGCATACAACTGATGAAGGTATAGAAAATTGAAGGCGTAATCGGCCATCAGGCTTAGAGCTTGCGAAGCATAGCCTTTCTTGCGATATGTTTCGTCTATCAGTATTCCGATACCGGCCCGGCGGTTATGTGCATCTATTTCATACAAGTCTATTGTTCCGATAGTGGTTTTGTCGTCGGTCAGGTCTATCATCAGGCGTAGTTGCCTGCTCTGGAAAATGTCCATTTCCAATGCATCATTTATATACTGCCGCAATACGAGCTTTGAATACGGGGCAAGTGTATTGCCATGCACCCACAGCGCAGTAGAATTTTCCCAGCAATAGAGTTGGTCTAAGTCTTCAGGCTCCACAGCCCTTAACGATATATGTGTATTCTTCAGCAACATGTTTTCTAATAATGAGTTATAAATGATGCATTACGAATCGCCTGCACCACTCTTAATTTTTAATTATTCATTCTTAATTATTTCAGTATCTGTTGTTCTCAAACATTTCCCCCAGACGGATAAAGAAATTCTTCTTCCTGCGTCGTATACGTTGGTTTTCACCTGATGACATCATTATCCTTTCAAATGAAGTTTCACCTCTTTCCATTGCTTTTATTGCATGGTAGATAACTCCCCAGTCGGGCAACCCGCCCAGATTGCGGTCGTCGATAAACATTTCGGCATTCAACTTGCGTGAGGCGGTCGATACATCTTCGTCGGGATGGTTCTTGTTGGCTGCATAGAATTTCAGGCCTTTCTTTTCACAATAGTTTATTGCCTCCTGAAGTAAGTCGCCGTCGCGTACTGTCCACATGAGGAGAATATGCCCTTCTTTCTGTAGTTGGAGCAATGTCTCTATAGCGAAAGGTATTGCTTTACCTATCTTAGGGTATTCGTGCTCTACAATTGTTCCGTCAAAATCTACTGCGATTACCATATGTTTGATTGATTACAAGTTTCAACATTGTATTGTTGTTAAGAATAATGCAAATATAACAATAAATTACAGTTGCGGGTTGTTGGATAATTCTTCACTTTCACATCTTGTACGATTCATTGAATAACGTCCGGTTCAGTATCGAACGTCCGAGAGTGACCTCGTCGGCGTATTCTATTTCATCTCCGATGGAGATTCCCCTGGCTATCATGGACACCTTTACATCATAAGGTGCCAGTTTCTTATAGATATAGAAGTTAGTGGTATCACCCTCCATTGTCGTGCTCAGGGCGAGAATGACCTCATTGATATTTCCCTGCGATACACGTTCCACCAGGCTTTCTATCTCCAGGTCGGCAGGGCCTATCCCGTCTATAGGGGAAATGATGCCGCCAAGTACGTGATACTGTCCTCTGAACTGCATGGTGTTTTCGATAGCCATTACCTCCTTTATGTTTTCCACTACACAGATTGTTGTGGCATCCCGTGACTTATCCTGGCAAATAGGACACACTTCGGCATCACTGATATTGTGGCATACTTTGCAGTATTTTACTTCATGTTTCAGCGCGACCAGCGATTGTGCAAAACCGTCTACCATCGCATCATCCTGCCTTAGCAGATGTAGGATAAGGCGTAGTGCCGTTTTACGGCCTATACCGGGTAGGCGGGCAAATTCATTTACTGCATTCTCCAGCAGTATGGAAGGATATTTTTGATTCATAGATATTACTCAAAATAGAAGTTCAAAGATAGAAATATTTTGAGAGTTTTCATTTATCATATTTAGTTGCATGATAAAAGAAACTCATCGCCGGATGTTTAATGAGTAACATTCCGGAGTTGTTTATTAACGAATACTTTCTCTAAACAGTATTGAATTAACCTATGTTTGCAGCATATTGTTAAAACCTGACAAACTTGACAGCTTTCACCATATTTTTCCATTGTAACTTTTTTTAATCCATCATTTACTTTTAACTTTCTATTTTTTCACATTTAGGTTTTAAGTATAAAACTTGACAAACTTGACACTTTTTTATGTTTTTTCGTAGAAGTTGTCTAGACTTTTTATTTTCATATCTTTTTGTCATGCTGACGATAGGAAGCATCTCGTTTCTCAAGAGATATTTGGCTACACTTCGCTCCGCCGATTTTGACTCCGTCGATTTTCAATTCAATTCGCTCTGTTCAAAATGACAAAGAGGGTATTTGTTTCATGATGTTATCAGATTTGAAAAGTCTAGACAACTTCACAGGCATGTTTTTATTAGGGCGAATTTTCAAAGAGCCAACAGCTTCTTCGGTATATAGATAAAATTTCGGAACAATCGTACTGACTAAATTAAATAATTTCGTGCGTTTGCACTAAAAAATCAGGATTACTACTTCTTTAATTTTTTATATCTTTAAACCTTCAATTAAACACATATGACACAGAAAGAATATAAAAATCTCTTCGATGAAGATGATGCCGTGGGCTGGTGGGAAATAGACAAGGCAATAGAAAAGCTATATGGAGATGTTGAACCCCGTCATTATGCTCCACAATTGCATTATATGGTTGGAGGGCAAGACCCTTTGGACGGAGTCAGCATTTTCGATTCCCGTAGCCAGGAATTTCACCGTCATCTGGTGAGTTATGGCATGTCGGAACTTTATTATAATGAAGAGGCTGCGGGTGGTGAGTTTAGTAAATGGGGTTTTGAATTTACTTTTCGTCTCAAGCCTTTCGAAGAAGACGGAGAAGATCCTACATGGGTTGTCAACCTGATGAATAACCTGGCACGCTATGTGATAAAAAGCGGCCGATGGTTTGAAGAAAATCATGTAATCCCGGCCAACGGACCTATACGGGTAGGTGGGAAAAAGGAGATCGATATCGTAGGCGTTGCCTTTACGCTTGATCCCGAAATGGGAAAAATACAGACTCCGCATGGAGAAGTGGCCTTCTTGCAGATGGTCGGACTTACCTCTAAGGAGATGGACAGGATAAAGTCGAACGACTTGGCTAATGAAGAAGTAAAGAAAGTACTGGAGGAAATGAGGGTGAATAATCCCTTAATGATAACAGATTTAGACCGGCGATAGTAAAGTGTGTTTTCAGAAATGGCATAAAACAGTCAAAATGCCGGTTTGTATAAAATAAAAATGGCTGCCGAAAATAATCGGCAGCCATTTTATTTTAGCTTATCCCTTATTTTATAATTTTCAGTTCCTGAATCAAACGGGGACATTTCATTACTTTATCTATTGTGTAAAGTACATAGCGAATATCCACGCTGATAGTACGTTGTACTTCCGGCTCGAAAACAATGTCTCCGCTCAGCGCTTCCCAGTTTCCGTCGAAAGCCAGACCGATAAGTTGAGCTTTTCCGTCGAAAACAGGACTCCCTGAGTTACCTCCGGTTATGTCATTATTAGACAAGAAGTTTACATGCATTTTACCATCTGCGTCAGCATACTGGCCGAAGTCACCGGCTTTCAGATCGTTAAGGATATATTCCTGTACGGCAAACTCGGGGTCGTTCGGATTTTCTTTTTCCAGAACTCCTTTCGATGTAGTATAATAGTCGTATGTTACAGCATCGGCAGGTTTGTATCCGCCAATAGAACCATAGCTCAGACGTTGGGTGAAGTTCGCGTCCGGAGAGAATACTTTATTCGGTTCCATTTCCATCAATCCCGCCATAAACAGACGTCCACCTTTATCTATTTGCGCATGATATGGGGCAGAGTCTTTCTGAAGCAATTTCAGGCATGGCTCAAGAGCTTTAGCCAGTTCTATAGCCGGATCTTTTTCTATATCTTTAGTCTTACCGCTGGTAATGAGGCTTACTATTCCGTCCAGACTAGTCAGCTTCGTATTTTTATAGAACCAGTCGGCGTATTTATCGTAATCGCCTTTAAACTTCTTGTTGATAGTCTCATATATGGCTGGTTGGTAAGCGGCAGGCACACGTTCCGCATATAGTTTCAGCAATACAGGCATTACTTCACGGTCGAGAGACGGTTCGTAGTCTTTGTACACATTAGTCATGCGGCTTCTCAGTTCGTCTCCTTTATCCCCTTCATCCATTTTGCTTACAAACAGTGCTGTATTGGCAAAGCGGGTTATCTCTATACCATTATAGAATGTTTCGAACAGGTATGTCTGTATTTTAGCGGCATCCATTGTAGAAGTATACCCTTCTTTCAGCATTGGTAATACGTCGCCGTATTTAGCCTGATTGTTCGATGAAGATACCCATTGTGCAAATCTCGTTTCAAGATCTTCTTTATCTTTTATTACATCCAGCTTTGCGATAGCTTCATTCATTCCCATTGCATTTTTCCAATAGTTGGAGCTACCTGCATATTTATTTGCATATTTGATGCGTACAGCGTCACTTGCGTTCATCGCTTTTCTCCAGATATCCTGTTTTGCTCCGCGTACTTCGATACGTGGTTTGTGTTCCGATTCTACCATTTGGTTAATACCCCACGATGACATGTAGCGTTCAGTGCTTCCCGGATAGCCGATGGTCATGGCATAATCCTTGTCCTTGAATCCCTGGATAGACACAGGAACAGAATATTTAGGTTTGTAAGGAACATTGTCGGCGCTATAGCGTGCAGCCTGATTGTCTTTGTTCGCGTATACGCGGAATACAGAGAAGTCGCCTGTGTGGCGCGGCCACATCCAGTTGTCTGTTTCACCTCCGAATTTACCTACGGATGAAGGCGGAGTAAAAACAAGTCTTACATCGCGGAAGACATCGTATATAACCGCATAATATTTGTTGTTGGAATAGAACGGTACTACCTGCGCACGTATAAATTCATTTCCTTTGTATTTTTGCAGATATACTTCCGATAATGAATCTATCTTCTGATCGCGCACATCTTCGCTGTCATCAGGCAACAGAGTAGAGGTCACGAAATCTGTAATGTCTTCTGTCTTTTGCAGGAAAGCAACCATTAATCCTTCTGCAGGTAATTCATCAGCAAATGCCTGACTGACAAATCCGTCTTTCAGGTAATCGTGCTCTACCGAACTAAGTTTCTGAATGTTTCCGTAGCCACAGTGATGATTTGTGAAAATCAATCCCAGATCAGAAACGGCAACTCCGGTACATCCGCCACCGAAGATTACCACCGCATCTTTCAGCGATGGGTTTGTCTCACTGTAAATACTATCGGCCGGAAACGAAAAACCCAGTTCTTTCATACGAGCCAGACTTTGTTTGTTCAGCTCTTTCAGTAGCCACATGCCTTCGTCAGCCTTTACCAGCAGGGCCGAGAGGAAGAGGATAGAAAATAGAAATATCTTTCTCATTAGTTTATAATTATTATTGATTAATTGATTGTTTTTCAGTTTATTTGTTTTTCTTGAAATATCTGTTGATAACAGGTATTTCACTCAAAGGCAAATCCTTTTTGATCACAACCGCTGCAAAAGCGATGAGGAATAATGTACGGTATCCCATACGTAACAGCTCATTGTCTATCTGCGGATACATGGCAGCTATATAAAATACGGTTGCCAGAACGAAATAAAGGAATATATTCTTCAGGTCATATTTTATAGGGAAATACTTTTGTCCTATGAAATATGATATAGCAGCAATTACCAGGTTGCAGGCGAATGTTGCCCACGCACTGGCTATATAGCCGTAAACAGGAACTAGCACAATATTCATTACTACCTGTATGATGCATCCCAGTATGGAGAAATATGCACCGTATTTGGTCTTATCCGTTAGCTTATACCATACCGAAAGATTGAAATAGATACCGAAGAATATTTCACCCATCATGGCGTATGGCAGAACGTCCAGCCCTATGGCATAATTACGGCCTATTCTATGCATAATATACTGGATAATATCTATGTAGAACATCACTACCAGAAATATCAACAGTACAAATATGATGAAATACTTCATTGCGTCCGCGTATGACTTGGTATTATCCTTCCCATCCTTGTTTTTCCCGAAGAAGAAGGGTTCATATGCGTAACGGAAAGCCTGTATAAACATAGATATTATGACCGAGAATTTGACACAGGCGCTGTATATTCCTAACTGGCGGTCGGCTTCTTCGACACTGTCAAAAGGAAGATAAGGATACACCAATTGCGCCACAGTCTGACTGATAACTCCTGCCAGTCCCAGCATCAACAGTGGAAAGGAATATTTTAGCAGGCGGCCCAGCAGGCTTTTGTCGAAGTCTATCTTCAATCCTTTCATCGTTGTCGGTATCAACAGGATTAGTACAGCCAGCGTTGATATAAGATTAGCCAGAAATATATACCCTATACCTATATCCTGATGATAAAACTTATTGAGTATAAAATCGGGGTAAGCCTCTTTTATCCACGGGCAAAATACTAAGAAGAACAGATTGAAAAATATATTGAAGAAAATAAAGGCGAGTTTCAGTGCAGCAAACCGTTTCGGCCTTTTTTGTTGTCTCAGATATGCGAAAGGGATGGTCATGAAGGCATCCAAAGCAACCACGATTGCCATAATCATTATATGCTCCCTGTGATCTGTATACCTGAGCCATTCGGAAATAGGTGTGATGAAGCAGATAGAAAACAATATAAAGAGCAGTGAGGTACAGCCTATGGTTATCAATGAGGTAGAATATACCTTATCCGCGTTTTCTTCCTTTTTATTCATAAAGCGGAAGAAACCCGTTTCCAGACCATAAGTCAGCAATACCAGAAATAAGGCCGTAAGCCCGTATATCCGGCTGACTTTCCCATATTCGATAGTATTGGTGAAAATGCTGATGTGTAGTGGCATCAGAAACCAGTTGAGAACACGGCCGAGAATACTACTCAATCCGTAGATTGCAGTATCTTTCGCCAAACTCTTCATTCCACTACCTGCCATAGAAAATTATTTGGCTACAAAAGTAGTAAAATAAGTTATGAGTTATAAGCTATGGGTTATAACTTTTTGCCATATTGCCGAAAACAAGAGGGCAAACCGTTTATACATCTTTGTTTAATTGGCCCGACAATGGGTGTTTGTGCAACTATAAAAATTGCAATTACATAATATATTTTCCATATTTAAGACTACCTTTGTAGCAATTACGAATCAAAAAGAATTTCCATGAACTATTATCATTTATCTATTTTGGTGCATCGCCAAGCCATCAGATATGGGAAAAGAACAGCCCTGAAGTATAGGAACCCTTACGAGAAAAAGTGGAAGAGTATTTCATGGAAGAAGTTTTCTGATAATGTAATGAAGACGGCATGGGCTATGGCTGAAATAGGTGTAAATGAAGGTGATAAAATAGCGGTTTATTCCCAAAATATGCCTCAGTATCTTTTTGCCGATTTTGCTTCGTATGCCAACAGATGCGTATCGGTGCCTATATATGCGACATCTTCACCTACGCAGGTAGAATATATAGTCAATGATGCGAATGTTGAATTATTGTTTGCCGGAGAGCAGTTTCAGTATAATAATGCTTTTAAGGTACAGCAGAGCGGATCTTCAGTCCTGAAAAGGATAATTGTATTTGATAACAAAGTAAAGTTTCATCCTGAAGATAAGACATCTATTTATTTCGATGATTTTATCGCTTCAGGAGAGAATTCCAATACGGAAGTTATTGTACGTGTACGGATGAAATCGAGACAAGAAGACGATATTGCCTGCATAATATATACTTCGGGTACAACAGGAGAACCTAAAGGCGTTGTAATACCTCACTCTTGTTTCTTGCAGGTATTCCGTATTCACGATATGCGGTTGACAATGACATCCAACAAAGATGTTTCCATGAATTTTTTGCCGCTGGCACATATCTTCGAGCGGGCATGGACATGTTATGCCCTTCATAAGGGTATGACTATTGCCATCAATCAGGATGCAAAAGAAATACAGAAATCTATACAGCAGGTTAAGCCAAGTATTATGTGCAGTGTTCCCCGCTTTTGGGAAAAGGTATACGCCGGGGTACATGAGAAGATTTCAGATTCGAAGGGAGTTATGAAGTGGTTGTATACTCATGCGATCAGAACAGGCAAGAGATATAACCTCGATTATAAAAATAATGGGATACGTGCGCCTTTTGGCTTGAGGATCAAGTTCTTCTTATATAATAATACTGTATTCCGCGTGTTGAAGATGGTGGTTGGCATCCAGAACGGTAATATATTTCCATGTGCCGGAGCACCGCTGTCAGACTCTATAAATGAGTTTCTGCAATCGGTAAATATACCTATAATAATAGGTTACGGATTAACAGAGACCAGCGCGACCGTTAGTTTCTATCCGGAAAAAGGATTTAGAATAGGTTCTATCGGCACTATTATGCCGGAGGTGGATGTAAGGATAGATCCTGCAAACAACGAGATACTGGTGAAAGGAAAAACAGTTATGCGCGAATACTATAAAAAACCGGAAGAAACGGCTAAAGTATTTACCGAAGATGGCTATTTCCGCACAGGTGATGCCGGACGACTGGAGGGCGATGTCCTGTTCCTGACCGAGCGTATAAAAGACCTTTTCAAAACGGCTAACGGAAAATATATTGCTCCTCAGGCGATAGAAACAAAAGTGTCTGAAGATAAGTTTATCGACATGATAGCTGTTATAGCGGATGAACGCAAGTTTGTGAGCGCCCTGATCGTGCCGGACTATAAAGCATTGGAAGAATATGCAGAGGCTCACAATATTCAATATGATAAATTGGAAGAATTGCTCTCGAATGTAGATATTCTGCGTATGCTGGATGGCCGTATCGAATTGCTACAGGCAAACTTTGCTCCTTACGAAAAGATTAAAAGGTACTGGCTGCTGCCAGAGCCATTCACAATGGAAGGCGGTGAACTCACCAATACATTGAAAGTTAAACGTAAGTTTGTAGCAGAGAAATATAAAGATATCATTGATAAGATGTATAAAGAATGAATTCTGCTTTCTTATCGATGGCTGCTAGCTGTTTACTGTTAACTGTTTACTGATTATGGCAGGCATTTATATACACGTTCCTTTTTGCAAGACAAGGTGCATTTATTGCGATTTTTACACCCGCACCGATATGTCTCCCAAGTATAACTATGTATTGGCCGTATGCAGGGAAATAGAATTGCGTAAAGATTATATCTCAAATGAGGTAGTAAAGACAATCTATTTCGGAGGAGGAACACCTTCCCAATTGTCATACGGTGACTTCCAAAAAATATTTGACACCATCAGGGCTAATTTTACAGTTGCTCCAAATGCTGAAATAACAATGGAGGCCAATCCGGACGATCTGGATACAAAATATTTGGAAATGCTCCGGGGATTACCCTTCAACCGCCTGAGCATTGGTATCCAGAGTTTCGATGACAATGAGCTGAAATTCCTCAAACGTAGGCATTCTGCCGAAAGAGCAATAGATGCGGTCAGCTTATGTAAGTCGTCAGGCTATAACAATATCAGTATCGATCTGATGTACGGCCTGCCAAATCAGACAATGGATATCTGGCAACGAAACCTGGAACAAGCTATAAATCTTGATGTGCAGCATATCTCGTCTTATCACCTTATTTATGAACAGGGTACACGGCTGTACCGTTTGTTTAAACTAGGCGATGTAAAGGCTGTAGACGAAGACTTGAGTGTGCAAATGTTTTCAACGATGATCGATCGGTTAGCTGCTGCCGGTTTCGAGCATTATGAGATATCCAACTTTGCACGGATCGGGTTATATTCTAAACATAACAGCTCTTATTGGCTTGGAGATAGATATCTGGGCTTAGGGCCTGCCGCACATTCTTTCGATGGACAAAACCGAGCGTGGAATGTTGCCTCTATATCAAAATATGTAGAAGGAATAGGACAGGGGAGCCCTGTCATTGAAGTGGAATATTTAGATAAGCATACCAGTTATAATGATTTCATCCTTACAGGTATGCGTACCATGTGGGGTGTGAATCTAACCGAATTAGAGAGCCGCTTTGATACTTCAATGAAGAATTACTGTATGAAGAATGTACAGCGTTATATCAATCAGGGTTTTGTTGTTAATGAAAGCAATGTGTTGAAGCTGACCCGCGAAGGTATCTTTATCTCTGATGGTATTATGAGCGATCTGATGTGGGTCGAATGACCGGCCACTCATATAAAATAGAAAAGCTCCGAATTCTCGGAGCTCTTTTTTTATGCTGTGATATTATCTTTCAATATTATTATTCAGCACTTTTTTCTTCAGCCGGAGCTTCTGTTTCAGTAGCTGGTGCTTCTGCTTCTGCAACCGGAGCTTCAGTTTCAGCAACTTCTTCAGCCGGGGCAGCTTCTGCTTCAGCTTGTGCCTGAGCAGCATTTTCTTCAGCTTTCTTTTGTGCTACAGCTTCTGCTTTAGCTTTGTTTGCAGCTTTTTCAGCATCTAAACGGGCTTTAGCATCGGCTTTAGCTTTTGTTTCGTTTTTGTTGATGATAGCCTGAGTGCCTTTTTCTTTATCTGCTTTCCATGCTTCGAATTTTTGTTCTGCATCAGCTTCTGAGAATGCACCTTTAGCAACACCACCAAGGAGGTGTTTCTTTAACAATACTCCTTCTTCAGAAAGGATGTTACGAGTAGTGTCGGTAGGTTGAGCACCAACTTGTAACCAGTACAAAGCCCTGTCGAAATTTATAGTTATTGTAGCAGGATTTGTGTTCGGGTTATATGAACCAACCTTTTCAATAAATTTTCCATCACGTGGAGCTCTGCTATCTGCAATGACGATGTGATAAAAAGGATAACCTTTACGTCCTCGTCTTTGTAAACGGATCTTTGTAGCCATTTTTCTTTCTTTTGTTAATTATTAATTAATACATAATTGTTATTAGCGGGTGCAAAGATAAGAATAAGTTTTTGGAATACAATGAAATATTGTCTGTTTATTCTGCCGGGTGTGAATTTAAAAAAGGCCAAACTCCGTGGAGCTTAGCCTCTGTTTTATATTGACAGTTCTTATATTAGTATCTTATGCTAATGATTTAACGTGAGCAGCCAATTTAGATTTCAGATTACCCGCTTTGTTTTTGTGGATAACGTTCTTCTTAGCCAGTCTGTCAAGCATAGAACATACCGAAGGGTACAATTTTTGTGCTTCATCCTTATCAGTCAGCGTACGGAACTTTCTAACTGCATTACGGGTTGTTCTTGCTGAATATCTGTTTCTCAAGCGTCTTACTTCTGCTTGTCTGATTCTCTTTTCTGCTGATTTATGATTTGCCATGTTGACTAATCCTTATTTTTTTAATTTTTATTTTATTTTGTAGCCCATAGGGGAGTCGAACCCCTCTTTCAAGAATGAAAATCTTGCGTCCTAACCGATAGACGAATGGGCCATCTTGCGGAGTTTTTGTTCTGTTTTTTACAGCTGCTTTCTCCTTCGATTGCGGATGCAAAGGTAATTCATTTTTGATTACTTGCAAATGTTTGATGCTATTTTTTTGAAATTAATTTTAGTTATTTTATTATGATATTGATTTTCAATGTCATTTATTTGTCGCGAAAATACAAATTCATTTGTGCAAAAACGAAATTTATTTAAAATAAAATTGTCAAAGAACGATGAAAGGGTCTAAAAGAGTAAAAAAACGAGAAATAAATTTGAGCTCTTTCCTTTCCATATATAGATAAATGATAATTGGCTTTATACAAAAAAAGGCTATTTTTGTATCTCACTTTTAGCAGCCGTTTAAATACGGCTCTAATTTATTATTAATACAATTTACAAATGAAAAAGATTCTTTCGGTTTTACTCATTATATATACTTTTAACTTAAATGCCCAGAATACATACCGTTCACCCCTCGATATTCCGCTTATTCTTAGTGCAAATTTCGGGGAGTTGCGTCCTAATCACTTTCATTCGGGCATTGATCTGAAAACTCAGGGTGTGATTAATAAGCCTGTATATTCTATTGCAGACGGATATGTTTCGCGTATTTCTGTATCTCCTTCGGGCTACGGATTGGCTATTTATGTCGCTCATACCAATGGACAGACAAGTGTGTATGGCCATATAGAAAGATTTGCGCCTAAGATTGCCGAATATGTGAAGGAAAAGCAATACGAGCAGGAGTCTTACAGAGTAGATTTATCATTGGATCAATCGGTATTTCCCGTTAAAAAAGGAGATCTGATAGCCTATAGTGGTAACACCGGTTCTTCCGGCGGGCCTCATGTTCATTTCGAAATAAGAGATACTGAGAGCCAGTTGGCTCTCGATGCGCTTGAATATTATAAGGGTCAGATCACAGATAATGTTTCACCTGCGATAAAAGGTATTGCTGTGTATCCTATAGAGGGCAGAGGTGCGGTCAATAATAATTATGAACCCTTTCGTCGTATTATTGGAGCAGCGCCAAAGAAAAAAGGAGTGAAAACCGTCCCCGATTCAATAAAGGTGTGGGGTAAGATTGGCGTAGGTGTTTATGCAAACGACCGGATGACAGGAACAAGCAATATATACGGAGTAAAGATTGTACGCCTGTTCTGCGACGGTAAGGAGATATTCTTCTCGGATATATCATCTGTAGACTTCGGGAATACGAGGATGATAAACAGTATGATCGATTTCGACTATTGGTATCGTAAAAAGAGTTTCTATCAGAAGTCATTTGTTGAGCCGGGTAATAAGCTCTCTATATATAAGACCGTCAATAACGGTTATATCGACATAAACGAGGAAAAGGTATATAAGCTGAAATACGAACTCGAAGACCTCTATGGCAACGAGACCACCCATTCTTTCGATGTATACGGCAAAAAGCAGGATATCCCCCGGCGGAAAGACTGTACTCAACTAATGGCATGGGACAAGGATAATTATTATGAAGGCAATATGTTCTCTATTTTCATTGCCGGCGGATCACTATATAAAGACCTCTGCTTCAATCTGAAGAGAACCTTGTCGAAGAATTATATGTCTGCCATCTATGAGGTTAACGATAGTTATGTCCCTCTTGATAAATCCTGCGACATAACCATCAAGATGACCAAAGACAGTATGACCAACAAATCCCAGTATGGTATCGTACGCATCACCGGCAGCCGTGAATCGTGGATAGGTGGTAAGTACAACAACGGCGCTATTACCGCCCGTATCAGGGAATTGGGTAATACCTATGCTGTAAGTATCGACACTCAAGCCCCCACCATCACTCCTGTACTCCCTGCCAAATGGGTGGCTAAAGGAGAAATAAAGATAAGACTATCGGATAATAAAAGCGGTATAGCTTCTTATCGTGGAACTATCGACGGAGCGTTCGCCCTGTTTGAGAATGATGTGAAATCTCCTGTTTATACCTACAAATTCGATCCGAAACGTTTGACTCGGGGACAAATCCATAAGCTGGTATTTACTGCTGCGGATGCCTGTGGAAATGAGAGTAGTTATGAATATGAGTTCAAATATTGAAATTCATAAATATTTTATCAAATCCCTGCTATTCATTCCCTCCGTTCCATATTTTTTAGCCGCTTTATCTCCAGCCAGACCATGCATATATACGCCTAAGATAGCAGCGTGCTCACTACTATACCCGCGTGCCAGCAGGCCTGTAATATAACCGGTGAGTACATCGCCGCTACCGCCTTTTGCCATGCCGCTGTTACCTGTAGAGTTGAAATAGCAGTTACCATTCGGTAAACATACCATACTATGCGCCCCTTTTACGATAATGACGGATTTTAGATTGGCGGCAAGCCTTTTCACCTGTTCTATTTTTTCCTCATCACTGGTCCATTCCCCGATCAGCCTTTTCAGTTCTCCGATATGCGGTGTAAGGATAGAACCGGCGGGAATATGGTGTCTCATCTTGTAATGCTCCGATATGATATTAAGAGCGTCGGCATCTATCACAACCGGTTTATAAACCGAAACCAATAATTGCTTGAGGGCATCGGCTGTTTGCGGGGCTAACCCCAATCCGCAACCGACACCTATGGATGAATATTTGGAAGCATTCGCGGGCAGATCGGAAAAATAAGATTCATCATCCAGACTTAGTATGGCAGATGGATACACCATATTTACGGCATACCGTTCTTCGGCAGGTATGTGTGTGGTTACTAGTCCGCACCCAGAGCGCAAAGCGGCGCCTGTCGCCAGTATTGCGGCTCCGGCCATTCCTTTCGACCCGCATATGAGCAAAGCATGTCCGTAAGTTCCTTTGTGAGCGAATTTATCCCTTGTCAATTTTATTTTCCCGATGAAACCGGGTGTTATATAATGATAGGAAGTTTCTTCATTGGATATGTATTGTGAACTGAGTCCAATCGGTAATATATTGATTTCTCCGCAGTATTCCCCGGCTTCGGGCAATAACATCGCCAGTTTGGGAAATTCAAGGGTCAGGGTTATGCCAGCTTTAATAATCTTTTGGTTTTTGTTTCCGTATTCACTTATCATACCGGATGGTAAATCAATAGATATAACCTTGCTTTGTAGAGAATTAACTTTGTCTATAATGGATAATAAGGGCTCTTTTATCTCTCCTTTTACTCCCGTACCCAGCAGGGAGTCGATAATGACAGTATTCCTGCTTATATTCTCTAAACCACTGCTGGCGACACCGGAGGGTAGGCGCTCCAGATTATATCTGCACTCCTCGGTGAGTTGTTCTTTATCAAATGCCATAGACACAGAACAGTTGTATCCTGCATGGTACAGGATACGGGCTACAGCCAGTCCGTCACCACCATTGTTACCTTTTCCGATAAGGAAGAGCAGGGGATAATCTTTCTCTACATTGTTGCATATCCATTGTGCGATGGTATTGGATGCTCTTTCCATTAATTCTATCGGACTGATAGGTTCATTCTCGATAGTATAGCGGTCAGCTTCTTTTATTTGTGCGCCTGTTAGTATTTTCATATATCAAAGGTTTATTTTAATTAACTTCGTTTCGTTAAAAAGTAACGAAAGGAACGAATCTTCAGTTCTTGTGCCCTTTGTGATTTTCTTTGTGTTCTTAGAGGTTAAACCTCCTTAGCACAAAGGACACTATATAAAAAACTTGACAAACTTGACACTTTTTACACACTTTTATACCTGTCACTTTTTATAAAGGGTAACAAAAGTAACACCTTTTACCTCTGTTTTTATCTGTTACTTTTTCTCGCATGCGATCATACTTATTTTATTATAACCTATTTATATAGATAAAGTTTTCTGAAAGTCTGAACAAAAAAATGACTAGAAGAAAATAATTTCCCCACCATCCGAATCTGCAAAATCTTTAAGTAAGGATTGCATATATTTTACGGCTTCATTCAAACCCTCTTTTCCGCTATATCCGTTTATAATAGCCAGAAAACTTATTGTGCTTAGTTCTATCTTTGTCCGCTCATTGTCACTTGTCGGTGTTCCCACACCACCGATAGCATCGCGATATACCGGGATTCCTTCAATATTCAGCATACCCCGCCCAATCCCTTCATAGGGTTCATCGGTCATCCCGACACCCAATGTCAGCGTGTTGCCTTTTATCTTATCTGCATCGAATCCTCCGATAGAATAACCTGTACGGATAGAAACCAGATTAATGAGGTCTACCAGTGTATCTATCTGATACAAGGGTAATTCTCTGACGATGCGGCGGCAAAGGGCTTCAGACGATGGACGGTAGCGGTTCGGGTCTTTTCCGAACTTTTTATATGCCGCACGGGTAGCGGCAATAGCCGGGTTCTTCTTTATATCTTCTATCTGGTGATTTGCCTTGTATTCAGCGACACAGTTATCTATCAGTTTCCATAATTCTTTATTGTGAGGGGTATTATTTACTTTGGCACAAATGGCTGCTCCGGCAAAAGCGGGGCAGGATTTCCTTATTTCCTCCGATACCTTTATTTCTACCATTTTAATAATATATCTCGATTAACAGAATTTCAAAGTTACAATTTTCGTATTGTATAACCTCAATAAAAAGCTATCTTTGTAACTGTTTTGGTGATGTAAACAGACACTCGTCTTTTACATGAAAAGGGAATCCGGTCAGAATCCGGAACAGTGCCCGCTACTGTGGTCTCTATTCAGTTAACAATGTTTCTGAAAAAAGTCTTTGAGCAATACCAAATACCACTGTTTCACAGTAATCAGTGATACAGTAATCAGTTAACAGTTTTTTTTGACTGTTTACTGATAACTGCTAACTGTTTACTGAAAATGGGAAGGCCGTTCAAAGATGGAGCAAGTCAGGAAACCTGCCGGACAAAATATTCAGTTTTTATATCCCCGGGGTCAGGGATATATTAAAATACATAAGAACTAAAATATCAGAGGATCTAAAATAATGACGAAACGGCTCAATCCCATTATGTTTGCGGGAACAGGCAGCGATGTAGGTAAAAGTATTATTACATCGGCCTTTTGCCGCATATTTCTGCAAGACGGTTATCAGCCGGCTCCATTCAAGGCGCAGAATATGGCTCTCAATTCATATGCTACCCCCGAAGGGCTTGAGATAGGGCGTGCACAAGCCGTTCAGGCCGAGGCTGCGGGTGTTCCATGCCATACCGATATGAACCCTTTGCTACTGAAGCCTACAACGGATAAGGTTTGTCAGGTTGTGTTGAATGGCAAACCGGTGGGAAACCAGCATGCTTATGAGTATTTCAGGGTGGAAGGGCGCGAAGAATTACGGAAGGAAGTAAATGATGCATTCGACCGTCTGGCCCGGCGGTACAACCCTATTGTAATGGAAGGGGCGGGCAGTATCTCCGAAATCAATCTGCGGGCTGTAGACCTTGTGAATATGCCGATGGCGATACATGCCGGGGCTAATGTAATATTGGTAGCGGACATAGACAGGGGCGGAGTATTCGCTTCGGTGTATGGTTCTGTAATGTTACTTACCGAGGAAGAACGTAAACATGTAAAAGGCATCCTTATCAATAAATTCCGGGGTGATATCAGGCTTTTCGAATCGGGAGTGAAAATGATTGAAGACCTGTGCGGCATCCCTGTTATCGGGGTGGTACCTTATTATAAGGATATATATATTGAAGAGGAAGATTCAGTGATGCTGCAAACCAAGAATTTGCAGGCAACACATGGCAAGGTGAATGTGGCTGTTATCCTGCTTCGTCATTTATCTAACTTTACCGATTTCAATGTGCTGGAACGTGATCCCCGCGTGCATCTGTATTATACCAATAATACGGATGAAATAGAAAAGGCGGATATTGTGCTTGTTCCCGGAAGCAAGAGTACTCTATCCGACCTGTACGAACTGCGTCGCAACGGTGTAGCGCAAAGTATTGTGAAAGCCCATAAGAACGGAGCTACAGTAGTAGGCATCTGCGGTGGTTATCAGATAATGGGGCAGGAGGTATGTGACCCCAATCATGTGGAAAGCAATATTGAGCGTCTGCCCGGATTGGGCTTGCTGCCTGTAACTACACAGATGGAAGGAGAAAAAGTGACCCGTCAGGTGCAGTTTTCTTTTCTCGGTTCCGACACCGTTTGCGAAGGATATGAGATACATATGGGGGCAACTATTCCCATGGAAGATACCAGCCTTTCACCATTAAATATATTGGAGGACGGCCGTACTGACGGCTACTTCCTGAATGAGAAATGTTTTGGTACATATATACATGGTATTCTTGATAATGGGGCTGTTATAGATTATTTGCTGGCTCCCTATGCTGATAAGCTGTCGGATACGGCGTTCGACTTCAAGGCTTTTAAAGAAGAGCAATATAATAAGCTGGCCGATCATGTGCGCAGTTATGTGGATATGGAGCTGGTGTATAAGATAATTAGCTAGTGAGGTAATGTGCTAATATGCCAATGGAGCAAAGCGGCAAAAAGATGTTTTTTTTAATTTGTCATTTACAATATTGGCACATTAATAAATTGTAACTATATGATACTCGGACACGGTGACGATATATATACTCACGGAAAGAAGATTGTAAGCAATTTCAGTTCCAATATACGCAGCGGACAGGATTTATCCACCTTGCAGGAGCATCTGTGCGCTCATATCAGTGCTATACATTCTTATCCCGAACCCGATGCATCTTCTCTGGTTCATTTGTTGGCTGAGAAGTACAAGGTTAATACGGATAATATATGTGTGACCAATGGAGCCACGGAAGCCATTTATCTGATCGCACAGGCGTTTAACAATGCCCAATCGGCTATAATATACCCTACTTTCAGTGAATATGGCGATGCCGCAACTATCAACAATCATACGATATGCTGGTCTGCATCTCTCAGCGAGGTACCTCAGGATACCCGTGTGGTATGGCTTTGTAATCCAAACAATCCGACTGGTACAGTAACTGATAAAAATATACTGAAAGCATATATTGAAAATCATCCGTCTCAATATATTATTATCGACCAGTCGTATGAGCACTTCACACTCAGTGATTTATTCACTATTGAAGAGGCGGCGCAATATAAGAATGTGATATTATTGCATTCCATGACAAAGCATTTTGCCATACCCGGGTTGCGGCTAGGATATATTACGGCACATGCGGATACTTTGGCTCAGGTAGCAAAATACCGTATGCCGTGGTCTGTAAACGGATTAGCAATTGAAGCCGGGAAATTCTTGTTGAATAACGGTATGGAAACAATAAATATCAAAGAATATTTACGAGATACTATACAACTGCAAGAGTCTCTGAGAAAAATAAAAAAAATTGTCGTTCAATCTACTGATACACATTTCTTTTTGTGTAAATTTGAAGATGGGAAAGCGTCTGAACTGAAAAAGTACCTTATAGACGGATATGGTATCCTTATTCGCGATGCTGCCAATTTTTATGGACTGGATGAGTCTTACTTTCGTATTGCCACACAGTCATTTGAAGAGAACACGATGCTAGTGAAGGGGGTATCAGAATTTCAGTGTTGAAAATAAGCCTTGAAATTGGAGCTAAATGGATTTGAATTTACTATATATTCTATTACCCTTAGTTCTGGGCTGGATTATCGATAAGCTCATCGGTGACCCTGCTTGGTTGCCGCATACAGTGGTGGCAAAAGGTAAGATAATAGCATGGGGCGAAAAAATATTGAATAAAGGGAAGAGTAAGATGCTGAAAGGCGCATTATTTTCCATTGTCCTTATCTTTGCGTGTTATTTTCTTATCTATTTTATAACAGATGGTTTGAATGAAGCATACCCTTGGCTTTCCATCGCATTTTCTACAATCATTGTATTTTATTGCCTTGCCGGAAAAACGCTGATAGATGAAGTCAAGAAAGTGTTTATAGCAGTAGATTCATCAGAAGAAGAGGGTAGGATGCAGGTTGCACGTATTGTAGGACGTGATACATCCAACCTGTCGCCACAGCAGATCCGTACGGCTGCATTGGAAACATTGGCCGAAAACCTGAGCGATGGCGTTATTGCTCCGCTATTCTGGTATATGATACTCGGCGTTCCGGGTATGTTTGCCTATAAGATGATAAATACGCTGGATTCGATGATCGGCTATAAGAACGAGCGATATAAACAATTCGGTTGCTGGGCTGCGCGCATTGATGATGCTGCCAATTATATTCCCGCCCGTCTTACCTCTTTACTGATGATTATAGTTAGTGGTAGACTATCGTTGGTTCCCTTTATCGAAAAGTTCGGAGGGCAGCATGCCAGTCCTAACTCGGGTTATCCCGAAGCTGCTCTGGCAGGAATACTTAATTGTCGTTTCGGTGGACCAAACGTCTATTTTGGTGAACTGGTAGATAAGCCCTATATAGGTTATAAAGAAAAAGAACTGACCACCGCCGATATGAAAAAGGCAATACAGGTAAATACTTGGACAGAAATATTAATGGTGGTTTTGATTGTAGCGATTGAAACTATTTATTATATAAATTTTAAATAATTTAGTTGCAAGTTGAAAATTGACAGTGGACAATTGACGATGAAAAGCATAATCTTTTTTAGGGCTTTGCCTTACTAAGGCGTTAGCGGACGCGCATTAGTGACATAGGAGGGGCACCCAATCCGTTGTAGACGGCGTAGAATCAAACGGGGCATTAGCCCGTTTGTTTGATTCAGCCGGCAAAATGGTTTTGGGTCGCCGAGGAACTTAGCGCTAGCTTTTTGTTTACTTTTGGGCAATGCCAAAAGTAAGGACAAGCCCGGGAGGGCGCGGCAGTAATTAACTAAAGAATTCGAGTTATTACGAATAACAGTTATTTAATAAGAAACAAAATATAAATAAAACAATATACCTATGAAAATATATACCCGTGGTGGCGATAAAGGAAAAACCGGAATTTTTGGAGGACAGCGTGTTGATAAAGATGATGTACGCATCGAAGCCAACGGCACAATCGATGAACTCAACTCGGTAATAGGAGTTGTAAGAGCCAATCTTCCGGCAGACCATGAATGGCAGCCCCTTTTATTCAAAATTCAAACCGAAATGATGTCCGTCATGTCACAAGTGGCAACCCCTTCTGCGATCAGGGATACCAACACAAATACGCTGGATGAAGATTTGGATAAACTTTGCGAGGAATGGATGGACAGAATGACCGATGAGATGGGGCCCAGTGAAACTTTTATACTGCCGGGCGGCACTATTGTTTCGGCACACCTGCAACTGGCAAGGGCTGTTGCCCGCCGGGCGGAACGCCGCTTATGGACACTGAACAAGCAGGATGAAGTTCCGGCATCGGTAATGCGATTTATTAACCGCCTGTCCGACCTTTTCTTTACTATGGCTAGATACGATATGTATAAGGCCGGAAATATAGAAGAACGCTGGAAGGACTTTTTGTACAAAAGAAAGAAGAATGGCTAAACAGATAATTCTTATTACAGGAGGGCAACGTTCGGGAAAAAGCAGTTATGCCCAGAAACTGGTATTGTCCCTTTCTACAAACCCTGTCTATCTCGCTACGTCCCGTGTATGGGATGATGAACACCGCAAGCGTATCGACCGGCATAAGGCCGAACGGGGCTGTGAATGGACTAATATAGAAGAGGAAAAAGAACTGAGCCTGCATGATCTCACAGGACGGGTTGTGCTGTTAGATTGTGTGACCCTGTGGGCAACAAACTTTTTCTTCGATATGCAAGCAGATGTTCAATCTTCCTTACAGGCATTAAAAACGGAATTCGATAAACTGATAGGACAGGATGCGCGTTTCATCATTGTTACTAATGAGATAGGCATGGGGGAGATGTCGCAAAATGAGGTGCAGCGCAAATTTGCTGATTTGCAGGGATGGCTCAATCAGTATATTGCAGAAAGAGCCGACAAGGTTTATCTGATGGTTTCAGGTATTCCATTGATGGCGAAGTGAATAAAAAGATAATAGACAAACAATGAATATAGCGGACATCACAACTATGCGACTTGCTAACCAGCAACTTGTTAAGACCAGATATAAAACACCACGCGAGATAGTATCATGGATGGGCGCCATGCAGGCTCAGGATTTTAATATGGCAAAATGGGCTATTGGTGTACGGTTGCCGGGAATAACCGATAAGCAGGTGGAAAAAGCGGTGGACGAAGGTGAGCTTATCCGTACTCATATTTTACGCCCTACATGGCATTTTGTGTCACGAGACGATATACATTGGATGCTTCAGTTGAGTGCACCTCGGGTAAAGCTGGCTATTCGTTCAAGTGATAGGGAATTGGAGCTTTCCGATGATTTGCTGAGTAAGACAAAGGCTATTATCCGTAAAGCATTAGAAAAAGAAAGTAATCTGACCCGCCAGGAGCTTGGTGTAATATTGAAGAAGGCGGATGTAGAATGTGATAGCCGCCGTTTGAGCCATATTATGTATCACGCCGAATTAGATGGCTTGGTATGTAATGGTGCGATAAAAGATAAGAAACTGACCTATGCTCTGTTGGAACAGCGTGTGCCAAAGACATCGAACTATAACATGGACGAAACATTGTACCGTTTGGCATATAAGTATTTTCAGAGCCATGGTCCGGCTACAATACAGGATTTTATCTGGTGGTCGGGACTGACAGCCACCGAGGCAAGAAGCGCAGTAGCATTGATAAAACCGGATTTTATCTTCGAAACGGCAGGCGAGCAAACATATATATTCCATCAATCTTCATCAGGCTATAAGCACAGAGACGATATCGTGCATTTCCTTCCTGCATTCGATGAATTATTGGTGAGCTATAAAGACCGGAAAGAGATTCTGTCTCTTGTTCACCACAAAAAGGTGATAACAAGCAACGGAATATTCAAGCCTGCTATTTCCCATAATGGAGAGATTATTGGCCTCTGGAAAAAATTCTTGAATAAGAGGAATGTTTCATCCGAATTTTTTTCTCAACCAGATAAAGCGTTGGAGAAGCTGATAAGGAAGGCTTCAGAGGACTTTGGTACTTATTTAACAGGCTCTTAATGGTGATAAATATAAACCATATAGATTCCCAGAATAGCATACAGGGTAGTTATCAATATAATCATGAAACTGTTTATCATAACCAGGACTCCCGATTTCAAATTGGATATAAACCGGTTGTCATCATAGAAGCGGCGACATCCCCTGAAAAAATAGAACGTAATATAAAAGACCATAAATGTCCATAACAGGCCTGCAGGCCAACCTATGCCTATCCAGTCACAAAGGCAGGAGAAAACATTGCAAATAGTAATAGATAGCAACACTACGGAAAAGAAGTGGAGGGTGAAGATGCCACTATCGAAATAGAAGCGTTTTCTTTTATTATGGAACAACCACAGCCAGAAGGCAAATATAGGCATATAGAGAAATAAAACCTTTGGCATATTGTGGATTAAAAATTCAATAGCCTCTTTGTTTTTTTGTTTATCCTTGGAGTTCTCTACTATGGCAAGTCCTGTTTTATACATTATACCATCAGGAGACAGTATTTGCTTTTCTTTGGGCAGAGTCTTGTATTTAGAATCTATTTTCTCTGCTGTAAGTTTACCTTGCGGATCAGTAACTATCAGACTATCTCTTAGTTTCATTGCTTCAGTGACTTCGGCTTCTACCTCTATGTTTTTATTGCTTTTAGAAGCGTCCGGTAAAACAGAAGGGATAAAAAACGTGATGAAGCTGATGAATATATAAAGCGTAAACGGATTGACATAAGATTTCCGTTTGCCGTTCATATATTCTATCGAAAGTTTTCCCGGGGAGAGGAACAGATACTTAACAGTTCTCCAAAAGGAACTGTCGTAATGAATGAAGTCGAATACAAAATGTGTAAACAGATGGTGAAAAGATTGACGGCTCTCACTGTTTTCCTGTCCGCATTTAGGGCAATAATGAGTTTCTACAAAGGCACTACAGTTTAAGCAGGTCTTCTTATGTCTGATTTTATGTTTACTCATATTCTATCCAAAAAATAACTAAGTAAAGGAATGTCGGCAACAAAAGGTTGTAATCGTATTTTATTTCTCTGTCGTTATTTCTACTGAAAACTCAGTCGTAGGCTTAGTGAAAACAGAGCCGCTATATTCGATTATAGCAGTTTTTCCGTCCTGAGAGAATACTGCATTAGGATTGCTTATCTTTTCTATTTTTTTAGGGAAATGATATTTTACCACCATCTTTCCTTTTTCCAAAAACATGCCGAACGGATTATTGCCTTTCAACAGATTATCCACCCCATTTTCAGGCTCTATATCCTTATTTGTTTCTACGGTTCTAGTCATAACCGAACCATCCCATGTAAGTGACGTTAGATTGTATAGTTTATCAATAGAAAGGTTTTGACTCAGTGATTGTGCTTCTTCATCTTTCGATTTTATTTTGTCTTCCAGTTTCTTCATAGAAACAAAAGCCTTATTGAAAGCCTCTGCATCCTTGAAGCTACCCGACAAGGAGATCCCAAGCTTCTTGTTTGCCACATCATTCTGCATTCTGATAGCTAACGGAGCTATATTTATCATGTCTTTTTTCATATCATCAGTGATATTCAGTGTATCTTTGAGGATGTCGGACAGATAAATGACACTGTCTGTCGGTATTTTGTCTGCCATACTCATGTTCATATCCGATGTCATGGACAATATCTCGCTGGCGTCGATAGACATATCATATTTTACACTTCCGTCTTCCTGAAAATATATATTTTCGTATATGGCACAGCTATTAAAAAATACCGTAATGAGTAGAAAAAGAATGGATAAATATCTTTTCATAGTTTCGGTTTAAAAAACAATCCCTCTCCACATACCGATGGAGAGGGAATATAATAAAATTGTTTATTCTAAATATGTGTATCCATAGAGGCCAGAGCGATAGTTGGAGAGGAATTCCTTCCCTTCCTCTACTGTTATCGAACCTTGCTTCACACAGCTGGTAACCCATGTTTCCACTGTGCGTACAAGTTTCTTGGCATTGTACTGGGCATAATCAAGTACTTCTGCCACCGTTTCACCGTCTATCATTTGCTCTATCTTATATCCTCCCTCGTCTACCGATATATGTACGGCGTTGGTATCGCCGAACAGATTATGTAGGTCTCCCAGTATTTCCTGATATGCACCTACAAGGAACACGCCCAGATAATACGGCTCATTCTTCTTTTTCGCATGTACAGGCAGATAAGAAGACTGGTTGCCGTTAGAGATGAAATTATCGATCTTGCCATCCGAGTCACAGGTTACATCCTGTAATGTGGCAGTGCGGTCGGGTTTTTCATCCAGACGATGGATCGGTATAATAGGGAATACCTGGTCTATCGCCCACGAATCGGGTAGCGACTGGAACAATGAGAAGTTACAGAAATACTTATCCGGTAACAGCTTCGATAATTGCTTCAGCTCTTCCGGAGCATGCTTTGAACGGCCTGCAATATGGAATATTTCGCGGGCAATGGAGAAATATAGACGTTCTACCTGCGCCCTTGTTTTCAGTGTAAGTAATCCCAGACTGAATAAGTCCAGTGCCTCTTCGCGGATTTGCTGGGCATCGTGCCATGCCTCCAACATACGCGACTGGCTGAGGTCGTCCCATATCTGATAGAGTTCGCGAACCAGTTCGTGGTCATCGTCCGACAATTCTTCGTCTTCGTCCCATTCTGGTAAAGTAGCTGTTTCCAGCACTTCGAACACTAATATAGAATGATGGGCCGTAAGCGAACGCCCCGATTCGGTAATGATATTAGGGTGGGGGATATCATTCTTATTTGCAGCATCTACCATTGTGGCGATAGAGTCATTCACATACTCCTGTATGGAATAGTTAACGCTGCTTTCGTTGTATGATGAACGTGTGCCGTCATAGTCTACACCTAGTCCGCCACCGATATCCACAAATTCTACTTTGAAGCCCATCGTATGCAATTGAACATAGAATTGTGCGGCTTCACGCAGTGCCGTTTTGATACGGCGTATTTTTGTGATCTGGCTACCTATATGAAAATGGATAAGGCGAAGCGAATCCTGCATATTTGCTTTCTCTAGATAGGCTAGAGCTTCGAGTAGTTCACTCGAATTCAATCCGAATTTGCTGCCGTCACCTCCCGATTCTTCCCATTTGCCACTGCCGGAACTGGCCAATTTGATACGGATACCTATATTCGGTTTTATTTTCAGTCTTTTGGCAACTTTTGTTATCAGTGGTAGCTCATTAAGCTTTTCCACTACAATAAAAATGCGCTTACCCATCTTCTGCGCCAGCAGGGCCAGTTCGATATAACTTTCGTCTTTATATCCGTTGCATATAATCAGCGAGTCAGAGTCGGTATTGATGGCAATAACAGCATGAAGTTCGGGCTTAGAACCGGCTTCTAGTCCAATGTTGAATTTTTTACCATGGCTGATAAGTTCTTCGACCACAGGGCGCATTTGATTTACCTTGATAGGATATATGATATGGTTCTGCGCTTTGTACTCGTATTCTTCGGCGGCCAGCTTGAAACACGTCGATATCTTTTCAATTCTGTTGTCCAGAATATCCGGAAAGCGAATCAATACGGGAGCCGATACATCGCGAAGTTGCAGCTCGTCCATCAGTTCTTTTAAATCAACAGCCACTCCGTCTTTACGAGGAGTTACGACAACGTTACCTTTCTCGTTGACAGAAAAGTAATTAATTCCCCATCCCGGGATGTTATACAGCTCGGATGAGTCTTCGATGCGCCATTTTCTCATTCTTTCTTGTAAAGTGATAAATTATTTAATGGATAAAAATGTGGTGATTTTCGCATTGGCAGGATCTTTTGCTTCCTTACCATATACATCAAAATCAGCCTGGTATCGTCTGTCTATATCCGATTGCCAGATGTGCGCCCAAGTTTTACCAACGGCATATGGCAATTCACCTTCGGATATATATTTATAATATTTGCTGGAAGGAATCTCTTTGATAGTCAGGCTCAGGTTGGTAGGGATACTTTCTGCATCCGCAACCTTATAGCCCAGTACGGTGGTATATTCACCTGTATAGTCACTCTCGTAATCGGTGTAGATACAGTAAATATCATCCGATACCTTCGGCATCGACTCCAAATAGCCGTTTCTCAGGAATATTTCCCACAATTTGGCTATGTCACTCTGCGACTTATAATCCTGATTGGTAGTCCTTACGGAGATGCCAACAACAGAGAATTTGTCCAAGACTACTTCCTCTTGTTTCATTTTTCCAAAACTTTAGTTATTTCGGCAATATATAAATAATGGAAATCTTTTTCAGGATACCATCTGTCTATTATCTTTTCATCAAGGAAAGCCGCTTCTTCGATACGCTGTACGAAAAGTTTCTTTGCAAAGATTACCCTTTCTGCTTGTTCGAAGTAAGGTACATCATTGTCCATCGCAACGGATAATCCTGCTTTTGTTATCTTGTCCTCATCTCTTCCCGAAGCTTTTCCCAGATAAGCAAGAGCCTTTTTATAGCTGTCGTCGAAGAATGTTAGCGACAATGATTCTGAACTTTCTACGAATTCCCTTGTAAAACGTTGAGGACGTATAACGATAAAAACCACTTCTTTGTTCCACATGATGCCGAAACTGCCCCAGCTTGCGGTCATTGTATTTACCGTACCATCGGGTTTGGCAGCGGAGATCAGCATCCATTTGTCTTTTATTTCAAATGGGTTGGGGGAGAAGTCTTTTATGTTTATTTCTTTGAATTGGTTCATATACGAATCTTTATTCTTCTGAAATGTCTTCAGGAATATATAAATTTAAATTATAGCTCTGATTTAAATAATGTTTTATAGATGTATTGACAGTTGTGACAAATATGGCAGCATCCAACTCATCATCGGATATGGACAAATAATTTTGATATTCTTTTGCAGCCTTGTTTCTGATGCTATCTATGTAATTGCTATATAAATCAGAGTTTATATTAGATAATGAATCCAGCAGAATTTTATTTGCATTGTAACAAGAATCTTCTATTTCGTAAAGCCTTTTTTTGTAAAATGCTCCATATGTAATACCCTTTGAGTCAAGTTTGTTTAAAAGAGTATAAAATACGTGTGCAGTATCTGCCGGTATTTCTATATTTGAAAGGATTTCATTTCTGAATTCATCATTAGCTTTTACTTCTTTTTTGCAATTTGTAAATATCATACAAAAAAGAAAAAGAATATAAATATACTTATTCATAATATCCAATCTTTTAATCCAGTTTTAATACTGCAAGGAATGCCTTCTGAGGCACTTCCACATTACCCACCTGCTTCATGCGTTTTTTACCTTCTTTCTGTTTCTCCAGCAATTTGCGCTTGCGGGAAATATCACCGCCATAACATTTGGCAGTTACATCCTTACGGACGGCCTTTATTGTCTCACGGGCTATAATCTTAGCGCCGATAGCCGCCTGTATGGCAATGTCGAATTGCTGGCGGGGAATCAGTTCTTTCAGCTTTTCGCACATGCGGCGTCCGAACGTTACGGCATTATCCACATGGGTAAGCGTAGATAAGGCATCCACCGATTCGCCGTTAAGCAGGATATCCAACTTGGCAAGTTTCGCCTCGCGGTAGTCGTGCATATGATAATCGAACGAGGCATAACCTTTCGATATGCTTTTTAGTTTATCATAGAAGTCGATTACAATTTCGCCCAGAGGTATATCGTAAGTGATTTCCACACGGTCGCCCGATATGTAATCCTGCTTCAGTAAGATACCACGCTTACCGAGACACAATGTCATGATAGGGCCTATATAGGTCGTGTTTGTAATCACGGACGCGCGTATATACGGCTCTTCTATATAGTCGATCAATGTCTGGTCGGGCAATCCGGCCGGATTATGCACTTCCTTCGTATTTCCTTTTTTATCGTGCACAATGTAGGATACATTCGGCACGGTGGTTATCACATCCATATTGAATTCCCTGTCGAGACGCTCCTGTATGATTTCCATATGCAGTAGCCCGAGGAATCCGCAACGGAAGCCAAAGCCAAGGGCAACCGATGATTCAGGCTGGAAAGTAAGGGAGGCATCATTCAACTGAAGTTTTTCGAGTGAGGCGCGCAAATCTTCAAAATCCTCACTCTCGATGGGATATACTCCGGCAAATACCATCGGCTTCACTTCTTCGAATCCGTCGATAGCCTCTTTACACGGGTTCTTTACATGGGTAATGGTGTCACCTACTTTTACCTCTTTCGATGTTTTAATACCGGATATGATATAGCCAACGTCTCCGCATGTCACTTCATTGCGGGGCGACATTTCGAGTTTTAGGACTCCGACTTCATCAGCGTCGTATTCCTTGCCGGTGGCGAAGAATTTAACCAGGTCTCCTTTACGGATTGTGCCGTTTACCACTTTAAAGTATGCGATGATACCACGGAAGGAGTTGAATACCGAGTCGAAGATCAAGGCCTGTAACGGGGCTTCCGGATCTCCTTTTGGTGCAGGAATACGTTCGATGATAGCATCGATTATATCATATACTCCTTCTCCTGTTTTTCCACTGGCACGGATTATCTCTTCACGTTTTACTCCAAGTAATTCTATAATCTGGTCTTCCACCTCGTCCGGCATTGCGCTGGGCAGGTCTATTTTATTCAGAATCGGTATAATCTCCAAGTCATTTTCTATAGCCATGTAGAGGTTAGAAATGGTCTGAGCCTGTATACCCTGTGCGGCATCTACAATAAGCAAAGCACCTTCGCAAGCCGCTATGGAACGTGAGACTTCGTACGAAAAGTCGACGTGTCCGGGAGTATCTATCAGGTTGAGGATATATTTTTCGCCTTTATATGTGTATTCCATCTGGATGGCATGGCTTTTGATGGTGATACCACGCTCTCGCTCCAAATCCATATTATCGAGTACCTGCGCCTGCATATCTTTACCTTCGACAGTGCGTGTGTATTCTAAAAGCCTGTCTGCAAGCGTACTCTTACCATGGTCGATATGTGCTATAATGCAAAAATTCCGTATTTTATTCATCTATATAATTTGATTCTTTTAATCTTCTTCAAACCGGGATAGAAACACTACCCCAAATTAGAGTGCAAATATACAAAAGAAATATCAACTTTTAATTATCAGACATTGCAAGCTTAGCGTAAACTGGTAATTTTTAAAAATTGTTTCATCGGTTTTGATTTTATTAAATAAATATGTTTCTTTGTATGACTTACTTATAAGATGTCCACCTGTTTTTATCCCCACTTTTATAAAGCAAATTCAATTACCTGCCCATATACGATCCTGTATGCTTAATCCTGATAACGAAGACTTAATTTGTTTCTGTATTAAGTAATAAATATGAATGACGTATTTTAATGTTCAATTATTTTCTACATTTTTTCTACGCGCAATCAAAGATTGCTTGTGTTTCTTTTGCCCAAAGCCGCAAAAGGAACCAAAAACGCTTTAGCGCCCGCTTCAAAGGCCGACCCGTTAACAGCAGAGACGGCTAAACGAAAAAACTCGCTGGAAAACTTCTGATATCCGAAAACTCAGAAAAGCTCAAACACGTTTTCGTTTTTTAGCCTTTCTCTTCTGACGGGTGCCCGTCCATGAAGCATACAGCGCCGGGCTGACGCCTGATAAACTGTACGCCAATTTAGTTAAGAGGCTTTAGCCCCACTTGTGAGTCAGCGGACGCGCATTAGTTCCCCAGGCGGGCACCTGTTCGGTGAAGTCGACGAGGAATCAAACGGGGCGATAGCCCGTGTGTCACTTTCAGCCGGCAAACTGTTGACAGGTCGCCGAGGGACGAAGCGCTAGCCTTTTGCTTCGTTTTGGGCAATGCCAAAATGAACATTAAATGTCAACTACTGATTCGCATTATTCATTACTAAGTAAACTTAAATAGTGTAAAATATGATAGTAAAAAATAACTTTTATATAATTACCGGAGGTCCTGGTTCCGGTAAGACTACCTTATTGAACGAACTTCGGAAAAATGGTTGTAACTGTGTTCCGGAAACTGCCCGGAATATAATCAGAGAACAGGTCGAGGCCGGAGGTCGTGCTTTGCCATGGGGTGATACCAGAGCATATTCCGATCTGATGCTTTTCCGTTCTGTCCTGGATTTTATCAACTTGAAAGATAGGGAGGATATTTACTTTTTTGACAGGGGTATCCCTGATACATACGGATACGAGGTATTGATGGGGTTTAATATTGGCGATGTATTGAAAAATGCAGTTGAGCAATATCGTTACAATCCTCTTGTTTTTATTCTGCCACCATGGAGAGAAATATATGAAACAGACAGCGAACGAAAACAGGATTTCCGGACAGCTATTGATACATACAAAGTAATGATGGAAGTATATAAGGATTTAGGTTATATACCAGTTGAAGTACCTCTGCTGCCTGTATCGGAAAGAGCTGATTTTGTAATACGGGAATTGAAGTAGAAGTTATTGCATCAGTATAAATACATTTCCCTCACTTTCTGTATGTCAACACCTAAAACCTTTGTCAGATAGTTTTCTACCGAACCATGGTCTTTTTTTATCTGATCCAGTCCTGCCTGAAGAAATTCAGGTTTTACCTCGAAAAGTGAAGATATGGCCGGATATTGTGATTTTAACCCCGCATATTTATTAGCCAAATATGTATTTGATAATAAATAATCCTTCAATATAGTTTGTTCATCAACCCCTAGTGCCGATAGAACCAATGCTGCACCCATTCCGGTACGGTCTTTTCCTGCCGAACAATGGAACATTAGCGGAATATTATCGCCGTTCTGCAATAATTTGAAGAATTCTTTGTACTGATGTATACAAGCCGAATTGGTAACTAAAAGAATATTCATGTCTTTCATCATCCGGTCGGCTTGTTCAGCAGTAATTTTGCTTATATCTTGCTTTACTGCTGCCATCAGGTCTCCCGGACTGATGGAATAAGGATAATTACTCTTTACCGAAGAAGGATTCTTATCGGGGGCCTGTTCCATTTCTTCGCCCGAACGGAAATCCACAATGGAGATTAACGGTATGGCAGCGAGATAATCCAGATCGGAGTCGGTCAGCTTGTGTAAATCATCGGAACGGAATATTTTACCCCATTTTACATATTTGCCATCAGTGGTTTTGTATCCGCCTAAATCTCGGAAGTTATAGCCTCCCGTCATCGGTAAATGCCTGTCGGATACGATGGCGCTTCCTTTTTCTGTAATTATTTCAAAATAAGAACGTATCGAATCTGTAATATTTAGCGGGAATGTGCCGCTGTCTATGCCTTGTGCTACAGGCTGGGAAAAGTCTATGCCATCGACAGACCTGCCCGCATAAAGCGTCCATTTACCTTGTGTATATATCTGAATAGTTGCAGATTTGGTGGTTTTGTCTCTGATGATGGATACATCATTTGAAATGTCTTCCCCGGTATATCCGGCTTGGTTCTGCGTCGCTTTCTTGTCGCATGATGTGGCAATGAGTGAAGCTAAAATCATAGGTATAATAAGTTTTTTCATTTGTGTGTGTAATTTATCAGATAACAAAGGTACTCCGCTTTGTTATAGTAAGCAAGACAAAGAATTTGTTTTCGGTCTTTATATGATTGAAAATTCCTTTATTTAACATTTTGTATGGTATTGATTCTATATGGATTATATATAGGTTACAGAATGTAATGAAAAGTTAAATAATAAATATGGATTAAACCCCGGTCTCGAAATCGCATCTAACCACTATAAAACATTTAAAATAAAGATTATGAAAAGATTATTTTTATCATTGGCTATAATAGCATCTATTTCTCTTACAGCATCAGTTAGTGCACAGGGAGGAAAAAGGGATGGAAAGCGTAGTGCAGATTTTCAGAAAGAATTGAATCTGACTGCTGAACAGAAAGAAAAAGTAGAGTCTACCAATAAGGACTTTAAGTCTAAAATGGCCGAACTAAGGGCTAAGTCTGATTTGTCGAAAGAGGATCGGCAGGCAAAAGCAAAGGAATTGAGAACGCAGCATCAAACAGCGGTAAATAATATACTGACTCCCGACCAACAAACTAAAATGAAAGAACTCATGGCTCAGAGGGGAACCAGAGACATGAAAAAAGGAGGCAAGGAGTTGGGCATGCGTGGCAAAAAAGATGGCCGTAGCCAAGACTTGAGGGCAGACAGAAGAGGCGACCGTATGAAGGATTTAAATCTGACAGACGATCAGAAACAAAAGATCAAGGCATTGAATGAAGACTTTAAGACAAAATCGAGAGATCTGGCTAAGCAACATCGTGAGGAATTGAATAAAGTATATACTCCCGAACAACAAAACAAACTGAAGGAATTCAGAAAAGATTTTAATAAAGACCGTCGTTTCGCTTTCGATGGAAGGAGAGGAATGGCCAAGCTTGATGAAGCAAGCAAAACTAAATTGAAATCATTGCGTGAAAACTTTGAGAAGGAGAAGAAAGCTGTGGAATTGAGCCGTATTGCTCCTGATGCACAAAAACAAAAAATTGCTGATTTACGTCAGAATTTCCGAAAAGAAAAACAAGAGATAATCAAAGAAGCGCGTAAAACTCAAAATAGCAAACCTGTATAACACATTTATATATTTTAAAGAAGGCTGTCAGAAATTCTGACAGCCTTCATTTTTTATAAAGATTCTAGGCCTGCTTTGTTATTCAAACGCCTTGGGAATCATACCATATTGAATCTGAAATAATTTGATAAAATAGGATGGAAGCTTTATTCCTGCAAAATAACAGATTCCATTTATCCTGTATTTCCCTTCCTGAATAATTTTTTGTAACATTTTCGTTTTTCTTTCGTCATATAGCTAGTATCTAGCTATATTTGATACGTTAAAATATAGGATATTCAGGTTTAGCGTTCTTATTATTTTATTTCAATGCTATGATATTTATTGGAGATAATGGATTACTACAGAGTCAAATGCTTATTATTACTTATTTAATTAAAATATTATGAGAAAACTTTTATTTACTGCTTTTTTCCTCTTTTTCATAGTCGGATTGAAAGCGCAGGAGCCCCCTTTGTGGCTACGGTATTGCGCAATATCTCCGGATGGTAATCAGATTGCGTTTTGTTATAAGGGAGATATCTATAAAGTATCCGCTTCCGGAGGTCGTGCCTTGCAGATCACGACTCATCCGGGATACGATACCCGCCCTGTATGGTCGCCCGATAGCAAAAGTATTGCTTTTGCTTCCGACAGGGAGGGCAGCATTGATGTATATCTCGTGTCGGCCGAAGGAGGTGCACCCCGGCGTCTGACTACACACTCCGCGGGTGAATATCCGGTTGCTTTCCGCGATAATGAACGATTGCTTTATTCGGCCAGTATCATACAGGATGTAAAAGACGGAGAGTTCCCATCAGGGCTATTTGCTCAGATTTATGAGATTAATACATCGGGAGGGCGTCCGTCTTTATTCTCATCGCTGACAATGGAAGATTTATCCATCGACCCCAGCGGGACAAAGATCCTTTACCACGACAGGAAAGGATATGAAGACCCGTGGCGTAAGCACCACCAATCGTCTATAACACGCGATTTGTGGTTGTGTGATTTGAGTGGTGAAAGAACATATAAGAAACTGACGACTTTCAGGGGAGAAGACCGTAACCCGGTCTGGGCTGCGGACGGACAAAACTTTTATTACCTGAGTGAGCAAAGCGGATCGTTTAATATTTATAAAAGCGGTTTGAACGTATCTACACCTGTAAAACTTACGAGTATGGAAAAACATCCGGTACGCTTTCTTTCATCGAGTAAGCAGGGAAAGCTTTGTTTTTCGTATGATGGTGAAATATATACGATGAATGAGGGGCAGCAGCCTCAAAAGGTGAACATTCAGATTGCTACCGACAATCAGGAAAATAAATTGAAATATATCAATTTTTCTACGGGAGCAAAAGAAATGGCTGTTTCACCGAGTGGAAAAGAAGTTGCCTTTGTGATACGCGGCGATGTGTTTGTTGCTTCTGTGGAATACGGTACTACAAGACGGATAACCAATACGCCGGAACAGGAACGCAATGTGTCTTTCAGTCCGGACGGACGTTCGGTATTGTATGCTGCCGAGCGGAACGGATTGTGGAATGTATATCAGTCTACACTCACACACAAAGAAGACGAATCTTTCGTTTATGCTAAGGATTTTAAAGAAGAACAACTGACAAATTCCACTTTGGCCTCTTTTCAGCCATTATATTCGCCAGACGGAAAGGAGATAGCATATCTCGAAGATCGCACGACTTTGCGGGTGTTAAATCTGGCCAGTAAAGAAATACGCACAGTACTGGATGGTAAGTTCAATTATTCGTACGCTGATGGGGACCAGTGGTTCAGGTGGGCACCGGATAGTAAATGGCTTTTGACCCAGTATATAGGTATAGGAGGCTGGAACAGTACGGATGCGGCTTTGGTAAAAGCGGACGGTAGCGGGGAACTCACCAATCTGACAGAGAGCGGCTATAGCGATGCTAACCCACGCTTTGTACAAGACGGGAAAGCTATGATTTGGTTCTCTGACAGGGCCGGATACCGCAGTCATGGCAGTTGGGGCGCATACATGGATGCATACATCATGTTCTTCGACGGGGAAGCATACGACAAGTTCAGGATGAGCAAAGAAGAACTTGCTTTGCAAGAAGAGCTGGAAAAGAAAGATAAGAAAAAAGAAGAGGGAAAAGATAAGGATAAGAAAGACAGCAAGGGAAAGAAGGATGATAAGAAGGATGACAAGAAAGATAAAGAAGTGAAACCTCTGAAATTCAATCTGGATAACAGACGGGACTGGGTTATCCGCCTGACGCCGAATTCTTCGTCTCTGGCAGATGCCATGCTCAATAAAAAGGGTGATAAACTTTATTACCTGACCAGTTTCGAGAAAGGTTATGATTTGTGGGTGTATGACTTGAAAGATAAGTCGTCTAAGATATTGGTAAAAGAAGCAGGAGCGGGCGAATTGAATACAGATAGCATTGGGAAGAATATCCTGTTGCTGGGAGGCGGTCAGCTCAAGAAAATAGATATGGAAAACGGAACCGTGACTCCTATCAAAATCAACGCGCAGTTTGAATACCAGCCAGAAGAGGAACGCAGCTATATCTTCAACCATGCCTGGAAGCAGGTTAAAGACAAGTTTTATGTGACAGACCTTCATGGTGTGGATTGGGATGGCTATAAAGTTGCTTATGAACGTTTTCTTCCTCATATCAATAACAATAATGATTTTGCCGAAATGTTGTCGGAAATGCTGGGTGAACTAAACGGGTCTCATACAGGGGCACGAAGTTTCGGTCAGGGTTCTCCGATGCCTACGGCTTCTCTGGGAGCGTTTTTCGATGAAACTTATCCGGGAGATGGTATCAAGATTAAGGAAATCATTAGTCAGGGACCATTAACCAATGCGAATACGAAAATAGGAGCGGGGACCATTATATTGAAGATAGACGGCAAGCCGATAGTGAAGGGACAGGATTATTATCCTTTGCTGGTAGGAAAAGCCGGAAAAAAGGTGCTGCTTACATTTAAAACATCCGAATCGGGTAGTGAGATAGAAGAATGGGTAAAACCCGTTTCTTACGGTGAACAAAATAACCTGCTTTATAAGCGTTGGGTAGAGCAGCGTCGTCAGATGGTAGATAAACTATCGAACGGAAGAATCGGTTATGTACATGTGCGTGGCATGAATAGCGACAGTTTCAGGGAAGTATATTCCGAATTACTAGGCCGTTGCCGCAACAAAGATGCTGTAGTGATAGATACACGGCATAACGGGGGTGGCTGGTTGCACGACGATCTGGTTACTCTCCTCAGTGGAAAAGAATATCAGCGTTTCGAGCCTCGCGGGCAATATATAGGCAGTGACCCGTATAATAAATGGACTAAACCGTCAGCCGTATTGATGTGTGAAGATAATTATTCGAATGCGCATGGATTCCCGTGGCTGTATAAAGAACTGAAAGTAGGTAAGCTAATAGGAACGCCTGTTCCCGGAACGATGACCGCAGTATGGTGGGAATCACAGATCGATCCGGGTATTGTTTTCGGTATTCCGCAGGTAGCAGTGAAAGATATGCGCGGGCAGTATCTGGAAAATCAGGAATTACAGCCGGATATTGAAATATATAATGATCCTGCTTCTACATTACAAGGGAAGGACAGCCAATTGGAAAAAGCAGTGGAAGTCCTGTTACAAGGAAAATAAGGAATAATTACTATACATTGTAATTACAGAGTCGCAAATGAAAATTTGTGACTCTGCTTTTTTGTATCTGCTAAATTGGTGCTAATTTGCCATTAAAGCGATTATTGTAGTATAAAATTATTCGTTTTTTAGTTACAAGTTACTACGCCCTGCGGGCAGTTACGAGTTACGAGTCGGCTGACGCACGTGGGGCTAAAGCATGAAGAGCCTCTGTCTTGTCGCCGCATCGCGATCCCGGCCTCGTCCCTCAGGCGGGGCACCCAATCCGCAAAGCGGAGGTGTAGGGCAAAATACGGTAGCTGCTATACCCGGCTGATAATCCGGCTATAGATGATTCCGTATTATTTTGCCCCACCGGAGCTGCGGTTTTGGGTCACCGGGGGATGCAGCCTTGATTTTTGTAACTTTTTATCAAGAAAAAGTTAAGAAAACGAGCCGGATGGCGCGTTAGAACAAATCCAACGTTTTTTATATAACAATATTTTAATAACATTACTACGAATTCATATTATCAAAATCCAAATCATTTATCTATACTAAAAAGCTGATCGCTATTAGCTATTATAAATAGTATATTAACAAACAATACCCTTTTTGTAGCCTACCCTTGTGGGGAGAATGAGAGGGGCAAACCTTTAACATTATGAAATATAACAACAAAACCGCCGAACGCATTGTAGAAATGATTGAACAAGATCTTTACGGAGTATCTGAAATATGTAAAATATTACGGATCAGTCGCCAGACTTTTTACGACTGGAAAAAGAATAAACCGGAATTTAAGGAAGAAGTGGAAGAAGCCTTTATCCGCAGGGAAGAAGTGCTGATAGTAAATGCCCGTATCGGGCTGAAACAATTACTTGAAGGGTATGTACAGAAAAAAGAAAAAATCACATACGTCCCTGACAAGAACAATCCGGTGGAGGATGTGGAGAAATGCCGCGTAGTGGAGAAGAAATTCTGCCCGCCAAGCATCCGCGCGATAAAGTACGTACTCGACCGTGAGGAAAGGAGGAAAGAGCAGCAACGATTGGAAAGCAAGGAAAAACGTCCCTTGATCATAGAGGTACAGGACGAGGAAACCAGACGGCAACTGATGATATTAGAGGAGAACGGCTTCCGTTCGGGCGGTGCGCTCGATCCGGAGATAGTGGCGGCTGTGGACAGGAAACTGGAAGAGGAAGATAAAGTGAAAAATGAAGAACGGAAAACAAAAAGTGAAGAACTAAAAGAGAAAAGTGAGCAGGTGGACAAACAGGATAAAGCGGCAGAACAGCCTCCTGTCACGCAACCATCTGCCGCTCTGGTAGAAAAGCCTAGGCTGAATCCTTATCCAATTCTGCCGCCGGGATATACATCGAGAACGGATTGAGTTGAAAGATAAAAGGTTATGAGTCGAAATATAGAAATAGTGCAAAAGTTGTCAAGTTTGTCAGGTTTTAACAGGCAGTAAGTTCCAAAGAAATAAGTATTGAGTAACTTACGCTATAACTAGAGCTAACGGCTAAAAACAAATTATAATATATAGTAAATAAAACATACAGCCAACATAGATTATATATGTATGTATGTACAAAGAATACGAATTATAACAATATTTAAATCAATTAAATAGAGAACTTTTATTGTATGATAGATTTTATAAATTAAATTTGTTAAATTTGCAACGACAAATTATAGATTTTAATAATAACAATACATTAGTATATGCACAATTGGTTTGAATGCAAGGTAAGCTACGAAAAAATGCTGGAAAACGGCATGCAGAAAAAAGTTACAGAACCTTATCTTGTAGATGCTCTATCATTTACAGAAGCAGAAGCACGTATCATAGAAGAAATAAAACCTTATATAACAGGTGAATTTACCATCACGGATATTAAACGCGCTAAATTGTCCGAGTTGTTTTTTAACGACAATGGCGACCGCTTCTTCAAAGCTAAAGTGATGTTTATCTCTTTGGACGAAAAGAGTGGCACGGAGAAGAAAACGGCCGTAAACATGCTGGCTCAGGCTTCGGACCTGAAGGAGGCGCTGAAAGTTGTAGAAAAAGGCATGGAGGGTACTTTGGCCGATTATGCCATAGCCTCCCTGAGTGAAACAATGATAATGGATGTATTCCCTTATTCGGAAGACCAGAAGAAAAAAATAGTTCTTGTATAAATATACAGAATGGGCATATCCGAAAATATACATACCATAAAGGAACGTTTACCGGAAAATGTAAAACTGGTAGCAGTATCTAAATTCCATCCTGTTGATGCTATCAGGGTGGCTTATAATGCCGGTCAGCATATTTTTGGAGAAAGCCGGATGCAGGAGATCAGCCAAAAGCATCCCTTGCTGCCACAGGATATAGAATGGCATTTTATAGGACATCTGCAAACGAACAAAGTAAAGTCGATTATACCTTATACGCATACGATACACAGTGTCGATAGCTGGAGACTGCTGACCGAAATAGAGAAGTCCGCAGCCCGTATCGGAAAACGGATTTGCTGTTTACTGGAAATTCATATTGCGCAGGAAGAAGCCAAGTTTGGGTTTTCTTTTGAAGAATGCCGAAGTTTCTTATCGGGAAACCAATGGAAAGATTATAAATTTGCTTATATTGGAGGAGTAATGGGCATGGCATCGAATGTCGAAGAGGAATCGCAAATCAGAGAAGAATTTAAAAGTTTAAAATTATTCTTCGATGAAATAAAAAAAGACTATTTTGCAGAGGATGATTGCTTCTCTGAAATATCAATGGGTATGTCGGGAGACTATACAATAGCAGTCGAAGAAGGGTCTACAATGATAAGGGTAGGCTCATCTATTTTTGGAGAACGCGAATATTAACACAAAATATAAAGAAAATGAATATACAGCAACTGGAATATATTATAGCAGTGGATAATCACCGCCACTTTGCTAAAGCAGCAGAGTCTTCATTTGTTACCCAGCCTACGCTGAGTATGATGATTCAGAAGTTGGAAGATGAGTTGGGTGTAAAGATATTCGACCGCAGCCAACTGCCAGTTCAGCCTACAGTAATAGGCACGCAAATTATTAATCAGGCCCGGGTAATCGTTTCACAGGTGAAACAAATAAAAGAGATCATCCAGGAAGAAAAAGGTGTAGTGCAAGGTGTATTCAAACTGGGTATTATCCCTACCATTGCTCCTTACCTGCTGCCTAAGCTGATGCAGGTGCATGATCAGAATGGCTACGATATTGTATTGGTAATAGAAGAGACCACTACAGGACAGATTATAGAAAAGCTTCTCAATGGGGCTTTGGATGGTGCAATACTGGCCACTCCGCTTAAAAACGAAAAGATCACGGAGCATCCGATTTATTATGAACGGTTCTATGCTTATGTTTCGCCTCGTGAAACATCGCTGTATGCCAAGAAAGAACTGGAGGAGGAAGATTTGAATATCAACCGCCTGTGGTTACTCGAAGAAGTACATTGTTTCCGTGGGCAAATATTGCGTATATGCAATATGCGTAAGCGCAAGAGTTCTCATTCGCTCTTCTCATACGAAGCAGGAAGCATCAGCACCCTGATCAATATCGTAGACAATAACAGCGGGCTGACCATAATCCCTGAAATGGCGATAGAGGAACTGAATGAAAAGCAGAGACGCAACGTACGCCCTTTGAAAGGGGTATCGCCTGTGCGCGAGGTGAGTCTTGTTACCCGTAAGGAATTCTTACGCGAACGGGTACTCGACATCATTGTCTCCGAGATAAAACAGTCTGTACCTCAGCCGTTATTGAACCTTGAACTGAAAAAGTTTGTGGTGGATATCTAAGATTTTCTGTAAAAGTATAATTGGATAACAAAAAATATTATCTTTGTATCCGATTCGGGGAATTAGCTCATCTGGCTAGAGCGCAACGCTGGCAGTGTTGAGGTGATCGGTTCGAGTCCGATATTCTCCACAGAAGATTAAATCCCTGCATATAATGTGGGGATTTCTATATTTGGCCTATAAACGACAAGCCCATTACAATATTCTATACTTATTTTAGTAGACACCACAAGCCTTAAGTTAAAAAATACTATAATGAAAAAGATCATATCCATATTTCTATTCCTTACTCTGGTTATAGGAGTAATGCATGCTCAAAACATCTTTCCGGAGAAATTTGATAATTGCAAAATCGAAGCTTTTGGATTAGAAAGTAAGATAACTTCAGCGCGTATTTCGAATGAGGACTTGTTAACGTCTCTGTTGAAAAGGCATTCTCTATCCAAGATTGAAGGTATACTGATGATGCAAATATATGTTGACAAGAACGGAAAGGCTTGTCTGATAAGTGCAGACAATAAAACTAATATTCCAACTAAGGAGTTTAATCTAAGTAAAGTCATTGAAACAACCAAGTGGACGGGGAATATGAGTTCTGTATGTGCGATAGTTCACATAACTTTCAAAAATGGTAAAGCTGAAGTACGACGTTTAGGTATGGATAATAATCTGGGAATACATGAAATAACGGATAAACGAAATCCATTATATGATCTACCTCAAAATACAAAAAACAAGAACACCTCAAATAATCCTAAAGTTATGAAGGTTGAGAAAACCAATTCAACATGGAAATTATATACCTTCGATAATTCAATGCTTCCTGACAATCTTTGCTGGAGTGCCGAAACTGATAGTAAAGGAAATGTGTGGATTGGTACAGACAGAGGGATCGTGAAAATTGATGGAGAAAAATGGACAGTGTTCGACGCTGATAATAGCGGTCTGGAAAGTAATCAAAGCGGACATACAGTCACGTGGGATTTGGCAGTTGATAAAGACGATAGAATCTGGACGGAAACAATGTCTAAAATTAAAGTATATGATGGGCAGAATTGGAGTATTATTGACAGTACAAATTCACCCATTAAAAGATCTGGTAAAATAAAAGTACAGGATAATACGGTCTGGATAACAGGATTCAATGGATTTTACGAGTTTACTGATGGAAAATGGAGCGAATATACTGTAAGTAATTCCGGATTGGTAAGTAATACAACACGTGGTGTATACCGGGATAAATCCGGTAATATATGGGTTGCAACAGATAAAGGAATATCATTCTTTGATGGTAAAAACTGGAAAACATATACGAGTAAGAATTCAAAGATGCCTGCAGACGGAGGGAGAATGGTAACCGGTGACAAACAGGGAAATATATGGATAGGTGTAAGTACAGATAAACATGATAATATAGGTGGTGTAGTCAAAATTACCCCTGATAATAAATGGATTGTTTACACGATGAAGAACTCAGAATTACCGAATCCTACAGTCTCTGATATAAAGTTTGAAGGGGAGAATGATGAAATAGTCTGGATTTGCACGGGTAAATATTTAGTACGTCTTGAAAAAAATGATTGGGAGATATATGATAGCTCTAATTCATTTATTCCTGATAATTATGTCAGCACTATAGCCTTTGACCGTGAAGGTAATAAATGGATTGCAACATATAATGGTGTGATATGGATGAATCGGTGAATCAATAGTTGATAAACGAAAGGTATATACCTGAAAAATTGTATTGAAATGATAAAAAAAATATTTGGTATTATTTTCCTGATCTTCGCATTTATTATTAGTATTACAGAGATAATTAGGCTGCCGGAAGTTATTGGGAATATTATTGGTCCGATAAAAATGTTCTCAGGAGAATTAAATGATTATGAAACAGGATTAACCCTCGGACATTTTATAGGGCAAATGTTCATTATAGTGCTAGTTAGTATTTTGATTTTATTTGGAATTAAGTGGATTAAGAGGAAAAACATTGAATAACTATTGAGTAATTAATATAAAGAGTATATCCTGTAAGATTAATTATTATGATAAATAGTACCCTTGTGCATTCATCTCACTTATCTGTAAGTATTTATAGTTTTCCTCGTCCAACAAATAATCCCAACAACCCAAATGATGAAACAGCTCTCCGCCAAATCCGGTTTTAAACTGGTAAAGACCATACATCGGATGTGATCTGTCCGGTCCGGGAGATACCCCAAACATGTCATATTCCGTGCAACCGTTTGCTTTAGCTATCTTTACTGCTTCCCATTGCAAGGCATAAGCAGGCATATAATTCCGCTTATGTGACGACGAGGCGCCATACAGATATGTCCCCCGGTGTCCCGACATTACCAGGAATATTGCGGCAAGAGGCTCTCCTTCGTGCTCTGCTATCAGCAACTCTACATGGGCAGGAGAAGACGTATCATCCGCACGCGCCGTAAGTACTGAAACGAAGTATTCGATATCATTTATAAAAAGTCCGTTGCGCAGTGCTGTTTCTTTATACAATTTGTACCAGACGGATATTTTATCCATGCCGGCTTGAAATACACGTACACCTTTCTTTTCGGCTAACCGTATATTATAACGCGTCTTAGGCTTCATTTGCATCAGCATATCTTCTTCCGAAAGGGATAAATCCAGAAAAACCGTTGTAGATGGCAGAATGTCCGAATTGCTCTTGCGTAGGTTCCACTCTATTGTATTGTAATTTAAATTGAATTCCTGGAATTTCTTATCCGGAGGCCCTGTCCACAGGCCTGATTCATCAAAATAACTCTCATCACACCAGTGGGACTGCCAATTGAGATCGTAACGTATTGCAATACAGCTTTTCGGCAAATATGAACGCATAATTTCCGATAATTCTTCCAAAAAACGGCCCTGATATTCTTCAGAGGGTTCTATTTCCGGCCCGTATGGTACATATGCTATACTATATTGCGAATCGAGGGGTTTCTGTAATACCAGTAAATCTGCATAGGTATACGAATGACCTCCCACATTGGTATATATATCACGGTTCTTCACCTTAAAATCGAAGGCTTTAGTTTCTAATCCCTGATGAGTTTTCACTTCCGACCAAAAGGCAGTTTGTTGTACAATGGGCGTGTTATTAATATCCCGTGTAGCTTTTTCTAATATATCGATAGTCATAATTTACAAAATAGCCGCAAAGATAGCCAATATAAAGAGGATAAACAATCTAAGTATTGGTATCTACCTTTATTTAACGATTGGGGAGCCATTACTCCAAGTATCTAGCAAAATTCAGAGAATAGGTTGTGATTTTGTTGTTAATATCATATTAAAGATTTGTTCCTTACCATCCTCCCCATAAAGGAGGCTACGAAGCGGGGATTGTTTATTATTATCCTATTTATAAAGGCTAATAGCTAATCGCTTTTTACTACATTTGACCTTTGTAAATAATAACTATGGAAAAAAGAAGTATTTTAATCGATTTAAGATATCTGGCATACCTCAACAACGGTTTCGGACAACTGGCTTTGAATTACGGTAACTATTTTAAGGATAATCCAGAAAAAATACAGGATTTGGATATAACACTTCTTGTACCCAAAGAATATATCAATAAGTTTGGAAATAATATAAAATACCTTGAATATAAGCGTAATTACAAGGTATATCCTTTTCTACTGCCACATTATGACATATGGCACAGTATAACCCAGCAGGTAAAAACTATCTCATTGCACAGCAATACAGTAAGGATAATCAGCGTACATGACTTGAACTTCCTGTACGAAAGGGGTACAGCTAAGGCAAAAAGGAAGCTGAAAAGGCAACAGGCGATACTGGATATTGCCGATATTATTACAGCCATATCCTATTTTACGATCAGCGAACTCGAACAACATATCGATCTGAAAGGAAAAACTGTTCTATTGAACTATGTGGGGAAACGAAGTATTGCTGATGATGAAGCCGTGAGGCCGGAAAGTATAGATTCGAGCCGGAAATTCTTTTTTACAATAGGACAGGTCTTAGAGAAGAAAAACTTTCATGTGTTGCTAGATATGATGAAGCTCATGCCTGCGTATAATCTATATATAAGTGGTGATAATACATTCGAATATGCAAAATATATTGAAACGCGTATAGCCCAAGAGCAGATCTGTAATGTTTTTCTTACAGGTCCAATCAGTGCTGCAGAGAAGGTCTGGATGTACAGAAATTGTGAAGCATTCCTCTTCCCGTCCAAATTTGAGGGGTTCGGATTACCGCTTATTGAGGCCATGTTGTTTGGTAAGCCGGTTTTCTCGTCCAGATATACAAGTTTGCCCGAAGTCGGTAATAAATACGCTTTTTTCTGGGATAATTTCGATGCTAAGCATATGAAAGAAGTCGTAGAGAAAAATCTTAATAGATTCTATGAGGATACTTCATTCATTGAACAGCAGGTAGAATATGCAAATTCGTATACCTTAGAACGACATATGGGCGCATTCCTTGATTTATACAGGACTGTTCCGCTCAAGAGAAGCAAGAATCCGTTCAATGCGATTTATAATTACATCAAGTTTCTGCAAAGCTGAAGATATAACTTCCCCGATAAAGAGAAAAGCCTCAGATATATTCTGAGGCTTTTCGTTTATCGCTGATTTTTACTTAGAAATTCCATTTCAATGGTTCGAAGTGAGCTTGTGGATGCAGGCAGGCCGGACAAGTTTTTGGAGCCATTTTACTCTTGATAACGAATCCACAATTGCGGCATTGCCAGTCGATAGCTTCTTCGCGGGTAAATACACCATTGCTTTCCACGCGGGCAAGAAGAGCTTTATAGCGGTCTTCATGCATGTTTTCTACTTTACCTATCATGCGGTACATTACGGCTATTTCTTTGAAGCCTTCCTTTTCTGCTATTTCAGCAAAAGCAGGATAGTCAATAGCCCACTCTTCATGTTCTCCGGCTGCGGCTTCTATAAGGTTTTCGGCAGTTGTCCCTATCTTACCGGCAGGGTACATCGCTGTGATTTCTACCATGCCTCCTTCAAGAAATTTGAACATACGTTTTGCATGTTCCTTTTCCTGATCAGCAGTTTCTAGGAAGATAGCTGCGATTTGTTCAAAACCTTCTTTTTTCGCCTGGCTGGCAAACATTGTGTAACGCATTCTAGCTTGAGATTCTCCCGCGAATGATTTTAACAGGCACTTTTCGGTCTCAGTACCTTTGATACTTTTTTCCATAACTTTTTGATAGTTTAAATTGATAGTTTTTACAAAATTAATAATTATTATCAATCAAAAGAAATGAAACCAAATCATTTTGTAACTTTGTCACCTTAAAAATACGTAATCAATAACCTGTTTTGAATAAGTAAATTAGATGCATTCTAAACTAGTCGTTTCTATATTCTAATAACCGGTTATTTATTAGTATTTTGTATGTTTGCGAACTGATTATTAATGTGAGTTAATAGTGTTTTTTGTTTTGATATGAAAAAAGATCTTCTCAAAGATTTCACGCCCCAGTTATTTATTTCACTGAAGACGTACGATAAAGGAAAATTCATAAACGACCTCATGTCAGGTCTTATTGTTGGTATTGTTGCCCTGCCTCTGGCTCTGGCTTTTGGTATTGCGTCGGGTGTAACTCCTGAACAAGGTATAATCACGGCTATTATCGCCGGGTTTATCATATCCTTTCTGGGAGGTAGCCGTGTACAGATAGGGGGACCTACGGGCGCTTTTATCGTTATTGTCTATGGGGTAGTGCAAACGCATGGTATAAAAGGGTTACTCATTGCTACTATTATTGCAGGGGTTATTCTGGTATTGTTAGGTATTTTTAAATTAGGGAAGATCATCAAGTTTATCCCGTATCCTATCATAGTCGGTTTTACCAGTGGTATTGCCGTCACTATCTTTACTACACAGATTGCCGACATTTTCGGACTCAGCTTCGGCGGGGAGAAAGTTCCCGGAGATTTTATCGGAAAATGGATTATATACATTAAGCATTTCGATACTATCAACTGGTGGAACACAGCTGTAAGTATAGGCAGTATACTGATAATTGTGCTTACGCCACGTATAGTAAAAAAAGTGCCGGGTTCGCTTGTCGCCATTATCTTGATTACAGCCATCGTTTATTTCATGAAAACATATTTTGGAATAAACGCTATAGATACTATTGGCGACCGCTTCAGAATAAATGCGGAACTGCCTGATGCTGTAATGCCTGATATCAATATGGCAGCCATTACCGACTTACTTCCTGTCGCGATCACCATCGCCCTTCTCGGAGCTATTGAGTCGTTATTGTCGGCTACAGTGGCCGACGGTGTAATAGGAGGAGAAAAACATAATTCCAATACCGAACTTATTGCACAAGGGGTCGCAAATATCATTACCCCTCTGTTTGGCGGTATTCCGGCTACCGGTGCCATTGCGCGCACTATGACGAATATCAATAACGGGGGACGGACACCGGTGGCAGGTATAATCCATGCCGTTGTCTTATTGCTTATTCTGCTTCTGTTGATGCCTTTGGCTCAATATATACCGATGGCATGCCTTGCCGGAGTACTGGTTATTGTGTCATATAATATGAGCGAGTGGCGTACATTCAAAGCTCTGCTGAGAAATCAGAAATCGGATGTCGCAGTATTGCTTATAACATTTTTCCTGACGGTAATATTCGACCTTACCATTGCTATCGAGGTGGGTTTATTACTGGCTGTGGTACTCTTTATGAAACGAATCAACGAGGTAACACATGTCTCTGTCATAAAGAACGAACTGGATTTGACAGATGAAAGCGAATTTACCCAGGATGAAGAAATCCTTACCCTGCCTGAGGGGGTAGAGGTTTATGAGATCGATGGTCCTTTCTTTTTCGGCATTGCCAACAAGTTTGAGGAAAGCATGCGTGTAATTGGAGATAAATCGAAGATACGCATTATACGGATGCGTAAAGTTCCGTTTATAGATTCCACTGGACTGCATAATCTGGAAAGCCTCTGTCAGAAGTCAATGAAAGACGGCATACAGGTTATTTTGTCGGGGGTAAGGTTCAAGGTGCACGCCATGATAGAAACTTCAGATATACCTACTATGATAGGTGAGATGAATATATGCGATAATATCAATATTGCAATAGCCCGGGCGAATGAGATTCTCAGTGAGGCAGGAAATCAGGAATAGATAGATTGCAATAATATCGATTTTGTTATTTTACTAAAGAAAGCTTTAGTGCCAATTCGCTATCACCTTCAGTATATTCTTTGACCCTGCGTTCTATTTCGGCTCTCATTTTATCGGAAACTAAATTATTTTTCATTAAGTGAATATCTTGAACTAAATTGTCTATAAGAAACCAATCTTCATCACTTAATAGCGCCTTATGTCCTTTTTTGCCTGCACGGGCTAAAAAGTCAATATCCGGATATCGCAGATATATTTTTATTTTCTGTTTATTTATCATTGTTTGTTTTTTATTCCATAATAGTCAGTATTCTGATTATAAGTCTTAAAAGGTAAATTCCGGTATACTTGTTCTTTTTTAATAACTGTTTGTAAATCTTTATCTAAGAAAAAAATATAGTTATTTACAACTAATTCATTCTTGTCATTTTTTAATTTATAAATATGCTGTATTTTCCATCCGTTAAATTCTGCAACAAATACTGACTCCAAAGAGTCACAAATTACCTGATAATATTTTCCTTTTTCTATATTGGATTTTGACTCTTCGTCCGAAAATATATCAGGGTGTTGTCTCTTTAATATTTCAAGAGCCTCGAAAGCTCCCCGTCTTTGATCGTATTCTTTATACAGTTCCGTTTCTTTTACCGATGTAAATGATGAATCCAATTCTCCGTAAAGAATTGGCTCATAGTTCCCTGTTTTTTGTATCCTTGTCAGATAATCTTCTACTTTATCCTGAGCAATTTCTGTATCGTTTGAACTATGGCATGAAAAAAAGAGGAGACAGTAAAATATTGCAATATATATTTTCATAATCCAAGATATTTGGAATCCTTAATAACTATATATCTCTAGTTGCTTGTGTCGTTCAAGATTAGGGGGTTACATCTCTTTTATCATTTCATACTGCATCCCCGTAATCTCTATATTCTTTGATTTCAGAAACGCTGTAATCGAGCTACATGATATATCTGTATTTATAACTTTTACAGCATCATTTTTGTTTAAGCAGACTACTTCTTTCAGTAGCAGCGAGGCTATTCCTTCGCGTCTGCATTGCTTATCAACCGCTATTTGGGTAATATCTCCCGAAGCAGGTTCGAATACGCAATATCCGGCCAATTTATTTTCGATGAATGCACCCAGACTCACGAAATCGTTACTCGCTCTGTTGATGGATTCGAAGCTATTTTGCCATGATGGATAAAAATCCCGGAAATCCGGCAGGAAGTCAAAATCCCGGATATTGATTTGTTTTATCGAACAGGGTATATCGGAAGTTTTAATATCATTCTTGATCTTTTCGTTTTCCTGTCTGAAATAATTAAACTCCCGGCTTACTTCAAACCCTATATTTTTATAAACAGATACAGCTTTTGTATTATGTTGTAAAACTTCGAGTAAATATTGTTTGATATTCTGTTCCCTTAGGAAAGGAATCGAGTATTCGAAGATTTTTGTAGCCAAACCCTTTCCCCTGTATCCTTTCAATGTGCCCGTACCTGTATCGTAGGCTGTTGCAATTCCGTTGAAATTTCCTGTTCCATTAAGCGTAAAAGCTACGATTTCATTTCCTTCAAATGCAGCAAAAGATAAACCGGGATTAAAACCCCGCCTTTTTACCATCGTCCGGAGTTGTTGCCTGTCCAGTTGAATTTCGTAATCGGCAAAAGCCTGATTAAAAGCATGGAATATGACACCGAAGTCAGTTTCACTAAGAGATTTTATTTCCATTCCTTTATTTCCTTATTATTTCACTTCTAATATAGCTATTTTTTTCAACTTAGCGGCAACTATTTATTTCTGTCATACTAACCGCATCAAATATTTCAGAGAATCTGAAACTTTACAAACTTGACACTTTTCAGTAAACAGTAAACAGCCATCAACCCGTAACTTGTAACTGCCCGAAGGGCGCAGTAACCTGTAACTATTTCAAAAAAGTAACAAACGTAACGGATTTTTCCACCTTTGTGCCCTTTGTGATTTCTTTTTGTGTACTTAATGATTAAAAACTCCTTACCACAAAGGGCACAAAGGTCTACACGAAGGACACTGTATAAAAATCTGACAAACCTGACACAAACTAACGACTTTTTCTTGTTTTTCGCCTGTCGACTTTTTACTTATTACTTAAAACTTTTCAAAGAGCTATCTGCTAATACCTAAAAGTTATCAGCTATATACATAGATAAAGTATTCCCCCAAAAATGAAATAAAAGAAAGAGGATATTTCCCTGTGGAAGTATCCTCTTTCATAAATAAGAATGTTATCAGATTGTTGTTACTCGATACCTCCTCCAAGTGCTCTGTAAAGATTTACAGATGCCTGTAGTTGTTCAAGTTTATCGCTTACCTGTCCAAGTTGTGCTTGCAGTAAACTTTGTTCTGCCTGTAGCACTTCTGTATAGTTAGCTTCACCGGCTTTCAGTAACTGTTGGGTATCACCCACCGCAAGGGAAAGAGCATCTACTTGTTTAGCACGGTCTTCATTCTTGCGGAGTGAAGTTTCGTATGTAAACATAATATTCGATACTTCCTGACTTGCAGTTAATACTGTTTGTTCGAAAGTAAGTAATGCTTCTTCCTGTTGAGCTTTAGCTATCTTATATTGTCCTCTTAACTGATTCCCTGCAAATATAGGTTGTGTAAGTCCACCTACGATATTAGCAAGAATGTTTGTCGGTTTGAAGAACTGTGAAAGTGTATTGGATGCGAATCCTACCGAAGAAGAACTTCCTAGGGTCAAAGACGGATACAGAGACCGTTGAGCTACATTCTTCATCTCGAACGCATACCTGAATCCCATCTCGGCTTGCAATACATCCGGGCGTTTTGCCAACATCTGAGCCGGAATACCAACTTCTAGTTCGGCTGGTACTGCCTGGTTGTCAATAGCTGTCCTTGTGATAGGTCCCGGTTTACGTCCTAATAACAGGCTAAGGGAATTTTCCAACTGATTGATTTGCATTTGCAGATCCGGCACACTAACCTGAGTACTATAGAGTAAAGCTTCACTTTGCTTTACACCGGCCCGATTGAGGAGTCCGGCTTGCATCATGGCCTGCATTGTTGCAGTACTTTCCTTTAGCAATTCAATCGTTTCCAATGTAATCTTCAACTGCTCGTCGAGTGCCAGCAGCGAGTAATAGGTGGTAGCTATATTGGCAACCAGAGATGTCTGAATAAGATTACGGTATGCATGTGTACTAACAAGGTTAGCATACTGAGCTTTTGTTTTGCTATTCAGTTTACCCCAGATATCAGCTTCCCATTGTACTACAAAACCCAGCGCCCATTGGTCGCCGCCATTATAACCGAGTACCCTTTCCTTGCCATTGCTGATACTTTTCTGTGTATGTGTAACCTGAGCCCCTAAAGCAACAGTAGGGAAATATGCCGATTTGGCAATATATAGTCCGGCTTCGGCCTGTTGGATACGGTTATATGCCAGACGCAGGTCATAGTTGTTGGTAAGACCTTCATCTATCAATGCCTGAAGAGCGGGGTCGCTGAAATATTCCCTCCATGGGATATTTGCTATAGTAGTAGTATCCGTTGGATTCTCTCCTCTGAACATGTCTGCTGAATCCACTTCGGGGGATTTGTATTTATTCTTGTTCAGAACTCCACAGGATGTGAGGCCTATTGAGAGTATTACTCCCAACAGAACTACACCTTTTATATGTTTTCTCATCATTGTCATCATTTTTTACTGTTTATGAACTCATCATTTGAGTTAATCATTCCCGATTTACTAATCTTATCCTGTATGGTCTGGAAGATAATGTAGAGTGACGGAATAACCAGTACCCCAATCATAGTACCAATAAGCATACCTCCAATGGCACTGATACCGATAGACTTGTTACCCACGGCACCTGCACCCGATGCAAAGGCTAGTGGCATCAGACCGAAGATAAATGCAAAAGATGTCATCAGGATCGGACGCAAACGGGCTACCGCACCATTTACTGCAGCTTCCACGATACTCATACCTTGCTGACGGCGCTGAATGGCATATTCTACAATCAGGATCGCATTTTTAGCCAGGAGCCCTATGAGCATGACGAGCGATATCTGTACGTATATATTGTTTACAATACCTGTACCTGCCATCATGGCTATGAATATGAATATAAATACTCCGGCCAAACCAACAGGTAGAGAGAATATAACTGCCAGCGGGATAATGTAACTTTCGTACAACGCGGCCAGTAGCAAATAAACGAAGATGAGACAGAGCGCGAAGATCAGGATAGTCTGGCTACCACTGTTCACCTCTTCGCGGGTCATACCCGAGAATTCGTATCCGTATCCGAGCGGCAATGTTTCGGCTGCTACTTCTTCTACAGCTTTAAGCGCGTCTCCGGTACTCTTCCCTGTCATAAAGTTTGGAATAATGTTCAAACTCATGGATGAATACATATTGAAACGTGTCAACATCTGAGGGCCGGTAACATCGGAGATGGTGATAAACTCGGTAATCGGAGCCATTTCGCCCGTTGAAGTCTGTACATATAGCCCGTTCAGGTCTTCAACTTTTGATCTGAATTCAGGGGATGCCTGAGCCATCACGCGGAACTGTTTACCATATAAATTGAAGTTCGAAATATACATACTACCTACATATGCCTGCAAGGTAGTCATCACCTCGGTCAGGGTTAGTCCGGCTTCTTTTATTTTTGGTATATTGGCTTCGATTTGTTTTTGAGGGAAGTTAGGGTTAAATGTAGTCATCGCCACCATTACTTCCTCACGCTGACGCATCTTAGCCAGGAACTGATTGGTAATATCATAAAACTTATTTATGTCGCCACCAGTACGGTCCTGCATTTTCATTTCCACACCGTTACCAAGTCCGAAACCTTGTAAAGTAGGAGCTCCCATGAAAAGGAATGTAGCATCTTTTATCGATGCCGTTTTCTGAGTCATTTCGGCCACAACGTCGTTTACAGTATTCTTTCTTTCGGCCCAAGGTTCCATTTTTATGATAAGAGCAGCATAAGAACCTCCGAGCCCTCCACTAAGGAAGTCTACCCCTGTGATGTTCAATACATTCTGAACATGTGGTATTTCACGGGCCAGTTTTATTATATCCTTAGTTAAAGAATCTGTTCTCTCTAATGATGCGCCCGGAGGGAGTGTGATAATACCCATCACAACGCCACTGTCTTCCTGTGGAACGAAACCGGTTGGAATCATCTTCATCAGTCCTCCCATGATCACTACTGCAACAGCAATAATTGCAACGGTTATCCAACGGTGTCCACGTTTACCTAAAAAGTGGAGAGACGATTTATACTTCATTGTCGCAGCATTAAAGGCTACGTTGAAGCTATAATAGAATCTTTGTACAAAGCTTTTCTTCTTATGGTCATCTTCTTCGTTATGACCTTTAAGGAAAAGGGCACAAAGCGCCGGACTCAGGGTCAAGGCATTAACAGCCGATATAATGATGGATATGGCAAGTGTTAAACCAAATTGTTTATAGAATATACCCGATGTACCGCCGATAAAACTCACCGGAATAAACACCGCAGACATCACCAATGTAATGGAAACGATAGCGGGCGCAATCTCTTTCATCGCCGTCATAGTCGCTATTTTCGGGTCTTTTTCACCCGCATCGAGTTGCGCATGGACGGCCTCGACGACGACTATGGCATCGTCCACTACAATACCGATTGCCAGTACAAGAGCAAACAAGGTAAGCAGGTTGATAGAGAACCCGAATAACTGTAAGAAGAAGAATGTTCCCACAATAGCTACCGGAACGGCCACCGCCGGTATAAGAGTAGATCGTATATCCTGTAAGAATACGAACACAACAATAAATACGAGTATAAATGCCTCGATCAACGTATGGATTACTTTTTCGATAGATGCGCTAAGGAATTCATTAGCGTCCATCATGTAAGTAATTTTAAGTCCCGGAGGAAATGTAACAGAAGCTTTTGATAGTTCACTTTTGATGTTGTCAATTACCTCTTGTGCATTCGACCCTGCTGTCTGGCTAATACCTATCGCAACAGATTCCAAACCGTCGGTTCGGGATATTACCGAATAACTCAACGATCCGAGTTCAACATCTGCAACATCGTTCAATCTAAGTATTTGTCCGTTCTGAGAACGTACGATTATGGAGCCGAATTCATCTGTAGTTTTTAAGCGGCCTGTAAATTTTAAAGTGTACTGGAATGCCTGATCACTATTTTGCCCAAGCTCACCCGGGGCAGCCTCTATATTCTGTTCTGTCAGAGCTGCAATAACTTCCATTGGAGTTATTTTGTATGATGCCATTACATCCGGTTTGAACCAGATACGCATAGAGTAGTCTTTTGCTCCATATACATTCGCATCTCCCACACCATGTACACGCTTGATCTGAGGCAGGATGTTAATGTTAGCATAGTTCTGTATAAACTGGGCGTCCAAATCAGGATTATCAGCGGTTAGCGCGATCATCATGATTGTACTACTCTGTTGTTTTCTCACCGTCACCCCTGTTTGAGTGACCTCCGATGGTAACAACGGATTTGCGCGAGCGGCAAGGTTCTGTACGTTAACGGCCGCAATATCCGGATTTATCCCTTGTTCAAAAAATACAGTTATATTGGCAGATCCACTGTTAGATGCAGAGGATGTCATATAAGTCATACCTTCCACACCGTTTATCTGCTCTTCCAGTGGAATAACAACGCTATTCATCACCACATCGGCATTGGCTCCGGGATAGTTAGCTGTCACCTGCACTGTAGGCGGAGCAATATTTGGATATTGTTCTACCGGCAATGTTGCCAGGCCGATTATCCCTAATACCACAATGATAATGGATATTACGGTAGATAATACGGGTCTCTCTATAAATGTTTTTAACATTGTGTTTCTTTTTTAATTTTAAGCTAGTTAAAGCAATTATTCTGCTATAATCTTTTTACCGTTTGTAAGTGTGGCTACACCTTTTAGAACGATTCTGTCACCTGACTGTAAGCCATCTGTTACAGCGAATTGTTTTCCATCAGGTGTTGACAATGCTGTAATTGTTTTTTGTACCACAGAGTCTCCCTGTACTTTATATACAAGTAATTTATCTTGCTGGGCAAATGTAGCTTCCTGAGGAATTATAAATACATTGCTTAATGTTCTTGGTATTGAGATTTTACCGCTGGTACCGCTTCTCAATTCTCCGTGTGTATTAGGAAATTCAGCTCTGAAATTAGCCGAACCTGTTGCTATATTTACCACACCTGTAATGGTTTCCAGTTTACCTTTTTCAGGATATACCGTTCCATCAGCAAGAGTTAATGTAATTTCCGGAGCATTTTTAATCTTTTCAGCCTGGGTTTTTCCTTCCAATGTATTCAAAAATTCAGTTAGAGCTTTTTCGTTCATCGAAAAGTAAGCGAAAACATTACTGGTATTAGCCACTGTAGTCAGTGCATTAGTACTGTTTACCAAGCTGCCTTGACGGTAAGGGATTGCTCCTATAACTCCATCAACAGGGCTTGTTACATCAGCCCAACTTTTTGTTGCTTTCGCATTTTTTAGTTGCGCGTTAGCTTGCTCCAGTGTCGCTTGAGACGATAATAATGCATTCTGATATGTATTTAGTTGTGTGACACTCACAATACCCTTATCGGCAAGTGGTTTGATTCTGTCTACGTTCAATTGTGCGGTCTGAACCTGGGCTTTAGCACTGCTAACAGCAGCTTCCGCAGTAGTTACAGCCTGATCTGCCGAAGGTGAATTTATCTTGAATAAACTTTGCCCTTTTTTTACTACAGAGCCTTCGTCCACATAGATAGCATCGATAAAGCCGTCTATACGTGGCCTGATTTCTATATCTTCCTTACCTTTTATAGTCACAGGATATACAGTTTCCAATTGCGCAGACTGCTCAGCCAAAACAGCCGTCGTGTATTTCTGAGGTGCAGCTTGACCTCCCCCCGCAGGGTTAGCATTCTTGTTCCCACAAGATACCATAACCAATAGAGCCATTGCTCCGATAACAATCTTTTTCACATTCATACCTATATTTATTTAGTTGTTTGATTTACTTAATCTGTCCATTTCCTGTAAAAGGATACTTAATTGTGTCTTTAATACTTCTACATCTATATTTTTGAATAGAAGCTCTTGTCCGCTTTTTACTTTGGCTATTGCTTTCTCGAAAAGTTCCTTTCCCTCTTCGGTAAGTTCTACAATGCGCGCCCTTGTATCGGTTACGCTTTCCCGTCTGCTTATCAATCCCTTTCTTTCAAGATTTCTTAATATTGTGGAAGTAGTCATAGGATCTATTTCCGTTTCTTGCGATAAAACGATTTGTGTGGCTTCTTTTTGTTGCCTCGACATATGATATATAGCTCCTAATAATTCCATCTGTGATGATGTTAGTCCAAATTCATCCAATACTTTGTGTTTACCTCTTTGCCAGTATTTGGAAACACGCCAGATTAGATATCCCACCTCCTCATTTGGATTCCCTAATTTGCAGTTTACTTCCATTTATTCATTTTTAAAAATTTTGGTGCAAATATAGTAAGTGTACTTATAATAAGTTTATAGGATAGTAAGTAAAATTTACTTTCTTAACATTTTTTATAAAAAAACCTGTTATAAAACATATTTTACCGAAATAATCAGAAGAGGTTTTGTGAAGCAGAGAGGATATGAGTCTTTTTATAATCCTTTGCCAAAATATTCCAGTTTAATTGTTAATGTGTTGTTAGTGTGAATCCTTTAGATATTTCATAACAATTTTGATTCAATAATTGTTGTTTACTGTGAGCATTTATTTAAGAATTCAATTCTTGAAGGATTAAAATCAATTGTGTGACATTATTTTCGCAAATATATCGGGCAAAAAAGCCGGATCGTAACAATCCGGCTCTGCTTAGTATCTTTAGATTCCCAGGTCTTTACAGACTTGTTCTATCTTCTTCTCTGTACTGGCATCTACGGCATCGTAGTCAGCTCTGGATTTCAGTTTTGCTTTAACTTCTATGTAGAACTTAATTTTGGGTTCTGTACCGGAAGGACGGATAGATATTTTTGTTCCGTCTTCGGTAAAGTATTGCAATACGTTTGATGTGGTAGGCATTTCCAATGTGTATTCTTCATTGATAGCCAAATCCTGAGCTTTTAGGGTTACAAAGTCTTTAATGAGCGTCACCTTAGAGCCTGCAATCTGTTTGATCGGGTTTTCTCTGAAGTTTTTCATCATAGCTTCTATTTCCTCGGCACCACTACGTCCTTCCTTAGTTACCGAAATTCCCTTTTCCTTAGAGAATCCGTATTCTACATAGATATCCTGAAGCATTTCGTACAACGTTTTTCCATTGTCCTTTGCCCACGCTGCAATTTCACCGAAGAGCATAGCTGCCGATACGGAATCCTTATCGCGCACAAAGTCTTCGGCAAGGAAACCATAGCTTTCTTCTCCTCCTCCTATATATTGACGCTTACCTTCTAGTTCGCGCATAATAGCGGCAATCCATTTGAATCCTGTATAGCACTCAAACATTTCTACACCGTTTTTCTCCGACACTACCTGAGTTAGGGCACTGGTTACAATTGTACGCACAGTATATTCCTTTCCGGTAAGTTGTCCGAGTTCTCTTTTACGGGTAATAATATAATAGATAAGAATCAGCATTGTCTGGTTTCCGTTCAGCAGGATAAATTCTCCTTTATCGTTGCGGATACCTGCTCCGAAGCGGTCAGCGTCGGGGTCTGTCGCAAATACCAGCTCTGCATTTGTTTCCTCAGCTTTTTTCACGGCAAGAGCCATTGCAGCCGGATCTTCAGGATTTGGAGATACAACAGTAGGGAAATCACCGCTCAATACATCTTGTTCCGGTACATTAATAATGTTTGTAAACCCGGACGCTTTCAGAGCTTGCGGGATTACTGTAAATCCTGTCCCGTGTAATGGAGTGTATACGATACCGATTCCGCTGTGACGTTTGATGGCATCCGATGAAAGTAATATAGTCTTCAGCTCTTTTATGTATGCCTCATCCATATCTTTACCTAATATTTCTATCAGGCTTTTGTTTCCTTTAAATTTGATATTCTCAACATTTACACGGTTTACTTCAGCAATGATGTTTTTGTCATGCGGAGGTATAACCTGTGCACCGTCTTCCCAGTATGCTTTATATCCGTTATATGCTTTCGGGTTGTGAGATGCTGTGATCATAATACCACTTTGGCAACCCAGTTTCCGGATGGCATATGATACTTCTGGCGTAGGGCGCAGATCTTCAAACAAATATGCTTTGATTCCGCTTGCAGAAAATATGTCTGCAGATATTTCGGCATATTTCCGGCTATTATTACGACAATCGTGTCCGATAACTACTTTTATCTGTTTTAGTGAAGAAAATTCTTTCAGCAGATAGTTGGTCAGACCTTGCGTAGCTGCTCCTATAGTATATATGTTAACTCTGTTGGTACCGACTCCCATAATACCACGAAGACCACCTGTTCCGAATTCAAGGTCTTTGTAGAAAGCCTCTATCAACTCTGTTTTATCCTCTTTGTCTAATAATGCTTGCACTTCTTTTCTCGTCTCTTCATCGTATTTGTCTGATAGCCATGTTTTGGCTTTGGCTGTCACTTGCATTAGCAAATCATTACTTTCCATGCGTGTTTGTTTTATTATTTATAGTTCTATGTAATATTAATACTACAAAAAGCAAAAGTAGCATTTTTTTGCTGTTAAGGAATAAGAAAAAGTAAGAAAATATAAGTAATTTTTTTTATATAAAGTTATATCTAATGATTTCCAAAAAATTAATTATTGGGGTGGAACGGAGGTAGAAAATGATCGTTTAGCCCTTCTGATATCATTTTGTTCTATCTATGTATTCTATTTAAACTGGATGGTTTTAAGGAATAATAGGTTTAACATCTTGTTATATATAAATAAAATTTGGAAGCTATATAGAATACACTCCATTATCTCTATGTTTTGTGATTAAGATATGAATATATTCAGATTTTATTTTTTTTATTACCTTTGAGACAAACTCGAATAGATATGATGATCAGATGGTTACTTATTTTTCTTGTTGTCTGTTTTGTGCAATCAGGTATTGTACAGGCACAAACGTATACATATAGTACACTTATTTCCGATGAAGAAATTTATGATTTCCTGAATTGGATGACCAATAATGATCAAAAATCTGAAATAAAGTTTCTTAGGGATAACAAAAAAGTATCTGTTAAGATACTGCCGTGGGATACAACTAATTTTATCAGTAAATATATAGGAGAATATGACATCAGTCATCTGGAACCAGACAATAAATACCTGTTCAAAAAATCTTCCGGCCTTGATACACTGTTTACTCAGGCTGATAAAGATTATTTTTATGAACAGTTTATATCCATAAAGGATTCAGTCTGGCATAAGGGTATGTCCGGCAAGAAAATGCTCCCGGCCAAGAAGAAAGATTACACAGATGTGAATTATTATTCTGTACCTCTGTTTTCGCGAAATAAGGAATATGTTATTATCTATAAAGTTTATACCTGCGGGTACGGATGTGCATATGGAAAATATTACCTGTATAAGTATGATATAGACAAGTGGAGGTTTCTAATGTCAGTGAATCCGTGGACTAGCTAGTTCTAAAATTATTTTCGTCCGAAATCGGCAGGGATTTCACCCCATTCGTCCGTTTTCCACTTTATTATTTGAGTAGTGTATGTATTGTCCCGGAGCCATTTCTCGGCACGTTCTATCATGTAGAATAAAGATTCATTTTCGGGTAGTCTTTCCAATTTTGTTTTGCACTTTTTTTCTTTCACCCACTTTATGGCATTAGCGCTATCCGAATAGATTGGGATTTTAAATTTCTTCTGTTTTAGCAAAGCCAAGCCATGTACCAGAGCAAGGAATTCACCTATATTATTTGTTCCTTTCTCAAACGGTCCCTGATGAAATACCTGCTCTCCGGTCTGCACATACACACCTCTGTATTCCAATAGGCCGGGGTTTCCGCTGCAAGCGGCATCCACAGACAAGCTGTTTTTTATGATTTCGGGTATATTATGAATGGATATTTTCTTCTTTTCTGCATTTTTGCCTATATATAGCCATGGATTATCGTTATATGCTTTTTCGGCTTCCTCTTTGGTTGGGAAAGATTTATAAATAGCGCCCTCATACCCTTCTATTTGTGCTTTCGCCTCATTCCATGACGAGTACACCCCGGGAGTTACGCCATTCCATACTACATAAAAATTTTTCTTTGCCACTAATTTTATTATTCTAGATAAACAGCTATTGGTTATAAATGCAAATTAACAAAGAAAGCCGGAAAATACGAAATAATAGGATGTTTAAAGAGTATTACGATCAATTATTCTTGATTCAGGCCTAAACTTAATCTCTCATTGAAATGTTATTTTAATATAGAGAAAAATGACACGCTAAAGCATATATACGTATACTGTTATTAACAATCTAAATGAAACACTTATGGATACCGAAGAACTATCAAAACGCTACATGGAAAAATATAATGAACTCGCAAAGAAATTTGAAGAGTTGGAAATAAGCAATCTTGTTGAGACACTAAACAATGCAATTTCCCGATCAGATATGGCCAAAACAAACGAACTTTACGATAAAGTACTGGAATGGAATGCTAAAGTAGAGAAACTCTCCGGCGCCAAAATAGCACTGGATATACAGTTTAGTTATCTGCGCTTACCTTCGCCTGCCCTGTTCGGTGTTACCTTCGATGGAGAAGAGAAAATCTGGAAGTTTAACACCTGATAATAAAAATAAATTTTCTCTATCAATCAAATATTTACAGGAAATGTATGCTTTTGATGCTATTTAAAAATGTTTTTTAACATTAAAAATAGTGTGCAATTAAATTTTATGTCGCAATTTTGCATTGTGAACGATTGTTCACATATTTAAAATGATTGATTAATGAAGTACAGCAGAGAATATATATTAAGACGAGCCTTCGACGTTTTTATGAATAAGGGGTATGATAGTGCATCAATTTTCGTTCTACAAGAGGAATTGGGAATGTCTCGTGGAGCTATGTACCGATATTTTAAGAATAAAGAGGAGCTGTTCTTTGCTGTTATTGACGAGTATTTCTTTAAAATATTCGACAAAATGCTTAATGGTATCAAAGGGGATATTACATTACCCGAATTGATTGAAGCCATGCATAGACGTCAAAAAACCGTAACAAATGCGTTTATGAGAGCCGGTGTTACGCATACTGTTTTTCTGAATTACACGGCTTTAATAATACAAGCAGCGAAACATTATCCGGATTTTGTCAATCGCTTTAGGTTTATCTATGGGCGTTTGATCGATCATTGGCGCAATGCTCTGCTTAAGAGTATAGAAATCAAGGAGGTGAGAGCTGATATTGACGTTGAGATAATGTGCATATTATTTAATAATACGGGTGTAAAGGAAACTTCGGACCAGGCTTGTGACGAATCCCAGTTTGTGACAAATGTGGTAAAAGATATGGAAAGAAGAAAAGAAGTGATGGATTATTTATATTGTTTAATCAAAGCTTAATTTTTTTTACAGGACTGTGAACTATCGTTCATTAATGCGATAAAAATCGGGCATTTATTTTTATAAACAAATGAACAATTGTTCATATATCAAATGACAACTTTTATGAAAAAAATAATAGCTATCCTCACTCAAAAAGGAGCACTAAGCAAAGGGGTTCAAGAAAATACAACAGTAAACCTATTTGAATTGGAAAATGAAAACGTAAAAGGTGTTGAAAGTCTGAAACTGGAAAGTACCGAAGATAACTACTTTTCGCTACTGATGGCCATTAAAAAAGTCAGTCTGGTGTATGCAGATACAATCAACTCAGACCTAAAAAGTATCCTGAGTAAAATAGGAATCAAAACAAAATGTAAAGAAGATATACATAGCGACAGATTTATTAATCAATTTATCTTCGACTAATAGGGGAATTATCTTCGATTAATAGTAACAAATATTCAGAAAATTAAAAGTGAGGGATCATTTAGCTGATTTTTTTAACTTATGCGAAAAATCTATTTATTTATTTTATTAGCAATAATATCTGTCTCTCTATCAGCTCAGGACGATTTGCTGTATGCTAATGACAGTATCAGGGAGCAATACACAGTAGCCATGCGGGATCCCAATATATTCAAACCCAGACATTTTGAAATATCGGAAAGTGAAGCTATAAAAATGGCCGACCGGATGCCTTCGTTTGCAGTATATAAAGATACATACTTTGTAACAGGTGTACCGTTGAATGAGGAAATTACAAACAGTTCGGCCGATGCCAGTTTTCAGATAAGTATAAGGCAGCGTCTGACAAAGAGTGTACTTCCGTTCAAAACATTTGCTTACCTGACATATACCCAGAGATCGTTTTGGGATATATATGCTGAATCCAGTCCTTTCAGGGATACAAATTATAACCCGGGTTTGGGTTTGGGGAAATATATATTTCATGATAAAAAGCTGGTGGGAGCAATGTTTGCCCAACTGAAGCATGAATCGAACGGGCGCGACGGGGAAGATTCGCGTAGCTGGAATTATTTAAGCATATCCATGAAATATTATTTCAACGCACGCTTCAATTTGTCCGGTGAATTTTGGGTACCTTATGTGGATGGGGGCAATAATAAAGATCTGATCGACTATAGGGGATTAGGCTACCTGTCGATAAACTATATAAGCGATAAGCATAAATGGTGGTTATCTGCAGATTTAAATCCTAAAAAAGGATTTGGGAATATCAATACAACACTCACGGCAAGTTTCAGGATTTCCGAGAAAGCGAACCAGTATATTTTTGCCCGTTTCTTTCATGGATATGGTGAGAGTTTGCTGGATTATGATAAATATTCGATGAATATCCGGGTGGGAATATGTATTAAACCTGATTTTTACAGTCTTTTCTAGGTTTAGTACGATCACATCTATTGAAGCATAACTATGGCTGATAGCTTCTATTAGGAAGTGCAGCATTAAATTTTTTTATTAAACTAAACAGTAATGAAAACTTTTAAACTTCAGACATGGCATTTCGGATTGATGCTTATAATATTAAGCATAGCTACGAATATTATGGGGACCTGGGCAGTAAACAGTATTCCGAATAATGTTGAAGATAGCCGCTTTGTAGAACTGAATGATAAAACATTTGAAGAAGCAATCAGTACAGGTGCCGGATTTGTTCTTTTTTACAAAGAAAATTCAGATTTGTGTGACAAAATGGAGTATAATCTCAACCAATTACCTGTAGATGATAGAGAAAAAATTAATTATTATAAAGTAAATATTACTGAATTTGCCGCTCTGGAAGCAGAGTATCGTATATCAGGGGTTCCGAGTATACTGGTATTCAAAGAAGGAAAAGAGAGAGAACGGATTTTGGGAGTTATACCAGAATCTAATTTAAAAATCATTTACAACAGAGTTACAAAATGAAACTATCCATCAATCCTAAATATAACGGGCTTTCGGAATTTATATATTCGATCCCTGAGATTTTTTCTCAGGAAGGAGAGATGGTATATAATGCACGCAATACAATCAAGTTGTTCCGGATAAATGGTTTTATGGTAAATGTAAAATCCTTTAAAAGACCCATACTGATCAATCGTTTTGTATATAAATATATAAGAAAGTCTAAGGCTGAAAGATCTTTCAATAATGCCTTATACGTTCTCGATAAGGGAATCAATACACCTGAACCCATCGCATATATAGATATATGCAAAAACAGGTTGTTGTCGGAGTCGTACTATATTTCCATACACGAGGAGGTGCAAGGTACGATGAAAGAAGTGTATAAACAAACAGAGGAAGAAAGTAAGGGATTGATACAGGCCTTTACGATGTTCACAGCCGAAATACATAAAAAAGGAATATTTCATAAAGATTATTCGCCTGGCAATATCCTTTATAAAACAACCGAAGAAGGCTATCAGTTTTATCTGGTAGACCTCAACCGGATGTCGTTCAAAAACATCAGATTGCTGGATAGTTGCAGAAGCTTCAAACGCATCAAAGCCAATGATAATACACTGGATTATATTGGTGAAGAATATTCAAAAATCCGTAAATATGATGAAAAAATATGCCAAAAACTAATACATCTGTATAACAGGCGTTTTTGGAAAAAATATTTGCTGCGTCATCCCGAATGTGAAAACCAATATTGAGAATTTAAACATATAGAATATGTATATTAATGCAACAGGGTATTATATCCCACCCACAAGAGTTACTAATGATTACTTCACAGAAGTGAACGGTCTTACAAGTGACTGGATTTTGCAAAGAACCGGTATACGCTCACGTTCGAGAGCTACCGAGAAAGAAACAATGAACTATATGTGCGCAGAAGCTGTGAATAATGCTTTGGGTAAACTGCCATACAATATCAATGAAGTAGATCTGATCATATTTGCTTCGTATACACCATCCGATACAATTGCTACGGCCGGACATTATATTCAACGGGAATATAACATATCCGATGCTAAAGTATTTTATGTATCATCGGCCTGTTCGTCTGCAATTAATGCGATGGAAATTATATACTCGTTTTTCTCGTCACAAATAGCAAGTAAGGCTTTGTTAATTTGTGCCGACCGGAATTCGACCTATTCGGATGATACCGATTGCATGTCGGGGCATCTGTGGGGAGATGGAGCAGTTGCATATTTCTTCTCCGACACAGCACAAAGCCCCAAGGATCCTCATATTATTGATATTACAACTCAGGGACTGGGGCATGTCGGATTAGGGCCGCAAGGAGTTCACCTTACTCCTGCTAATGGCGGGCTACAAATGCCACACGGAAAAGATGTATTTATGTATGCTTGTAACTACATCTCACAAAATACGAAAGAAATAGTGGAGAATAGCGGATACTCTCTCGACAGGTTAACTTATTTCATCGGCCATCAGGCTAACATGAGAATATTGAAAAATGTAACCAGACAGCTCGATCTGAGTGACGAGGTAATATTATCCAATATAGAAGAATTAGGCAATACAGGCTCTGCCAGCGCTTTGTTGGTATATGCTCAGAATACAGATAAGTTCCGGTCGGGAGACTTGGTATGTATATCGGTGTTCGGTGGAGGATATTCTGCTGGTGCCTGCTTATTAACGATGCCTTAAGATACAAAAACAATAAAAAGATTTGTTATGGTTAATCAAAGAACTTTAAAGAATAGTTTTTCACTGAGTGGAAAAGGGTTGCACACTGGACTAAGTATCAATATCACGTTCAATCCTGCACCTGAAAACCATGGTTACAAAATCAGACGTACCGATGTGTTGGGCCAACCTGTAATAGATGCCCTGGCCGAAAACGTATCGGCTACACAGCGAGGCACGGTATTGTCAGCCAACGGTGTGCAGGTCAGTACTGTAGAGCATGCATTGGCAGCATTGTATGCATGTGAAATCGACAACTGCCTGATAGACGTGGATGCTCCCGAATTCCCCATTCTGGATGGAAGTTCCATAGCCTATGTGAGCAAAATAAAAGAGATAGGAATACAACAGCAGAATGCTGTAAGAAAGTATATAACATTCAAGCGGAAAAGAATCAAAGTGGTAGATAAAGCTACCGGATCTTCGATGCTTTTGTTGCCTGATGAGTCATTCAGTATTCAATCGCATATCTCATTTAATTCAGCTTTATTAAGGCGGCAAGATGCAAGCCTCAACGACCTGTCAGAATTTACAAGAGACTTTGCTTCTGCCCGGACATTTGTTTTCGTCCGCGAAATAGAACCTTTGCTACAGAATAATTTGGTCAAAGGCGGAGATTTGGACAATGCTATCGTGATATATGACAAGCCTATCGAGCAAGATAATTTTGATCATCTGGCCGATGTAATGGGGGTGAAAAGAAAGGATGCCAATAAATTAGGATATATCATGAATAAGCCGTTACTTTATCCTAACGAACCGGCCAGACATAAGCTACTTGATATTATAGGTGACATAGCACTGGTCGGTCATTTTATAAAAGGAAAAATTATCGCAAATTGCCCGGGACACAAAATCAATAATCTGTTTGCCAGAGCTATACGCGAAGCTATAAAGGAATCTAAGCCGACGAAAGTTGCTATGCTAGCAGAACCGGTACATACCGGACAATTTTATTGGAATCGCCCCTAAAGAATTTTGATTATGAATAAGGTATTGGCTTTCATTACGAATAATAGTACCATATTGCTTGGCATACTCGCCGGTACAATTATAGGTTTTGTCTATTGGTTCTATTTTGCATGTTACTGGGGTACTTATCCATTATCGGCCGAATGTTGGGTTAATTGCAGCTATGGTGCTTTAATAGGAGGGTTTGCTTCAAGTCTGGTCGATAATAAAGAAATATGATTCATTTTATAAATTAAAACTAGTAAATTATGCTGAAAAATGACATTGGAATTAATGCAGGTATAATATGGAATTTACTGGCAGAAAAAGGTAAGTTAACCATAAGGGAAATCGGAGAATTTTCCGATTTTAAAGATTCTCTTATAAATATGGCACTAGGTTGGTTATCAAGAGAAAATAAAATCCGTTTCTTTGACGAAAATGGTCATTTATATATCGAATTGAATCATTCAGTATCTGAAACATATTATTGATTAAATTTATTCATTATAGAAAAAAGCGTTATTTATTTCAATAACGCTTTTTTTTGCTTTTATAGTTTGGTGTATAAGAATACAAAAAAGTTCATTGGGATGAATTTTTTTACATTTTAACTTAAATTCCAAAAACAAATAAATAAGCTAACATGTTTATCTTGGGAAGACATAAGGATATATAGATTCTATCACATCTATGCGCGATGTACCTTACCATTTTATTTTACAAGCTACGGTTTTAATATAGAATAAAATAAAAGGAAAAGGATAATGAAAAAGAATATTATAATTTACTTATTGTCATTTATCGGACTATATGCATGCACCGACAATGGCGACATGGAAATGGCTCACTTCACAATCTCGGCAAGAGATATTGTAACAAATGAATTTATTGGTGGAGGAACATACCAGATACTCGATTATAATAATGAAGTTGTAGCCACATATACTCTTTCGAAAGGTAAAACCGAGGTTACAGACCTGCCTGCAAGAAATTATACAGTAGTAGAAGTTACACCTCCCGGTGGCTATGTGGGGGACGAAAAAGAAAAGAAATATCTATACTTCAATAAAAATTCTGAAGATTTTGTCTTTCAGTATATCAACGAAAATACCAGAGCTTTACCCGAATCCATGAAGGTCAATTTTTATACCACTGAGGGAAATCAGCTACTTGGCGAATATAATGCAGTACGTGTAGGAGAATATTATTGGGTAGATCAGAATTTCTACCATACGGTGAAATGGGGCAATGATTTTGAGAATATCTATCCGATTACCCAGAGTGTTCTGGATAAATATGTAGAACGTATCAGAATAGCACCATCACAATTTCAGTTACAAAATATCAATGATTTTGAAAAAAGCTATGGCAGATACTACAGCTATCCGAGTATATTGTATATGAATAAATACGGTGTAATGCGTGATCAGAACAATCAGAATATCAAAGGATGGAAGATACCTGCACCTGAAGATTACAGGCAACTATTTGCGATGTGTCCCTTCAATACTACGCATGATGGTCCTCATACGCGGCTAAATGAACGAGATGTACGATTTGCATTAGGTGCAAGGCAGGGTGACAATCCTTTAGCTTATGATATTGCAAATCCGGGAGGTGGCCCGTATAAGACATACTGGTTTGACCAAAAGAATACTACCAATAAGTATAAATTCAACCTGATGCCGGGAGGAGCCAGATTGAACGGTGATGGTCCGTGGTGTAATGGATTGGGTCCTACAAACGGGTGTTATACAGATGCGAAGAAAGGGGATATCTATCACTTATTCTACTCTGCATATATGGCTGTGCAGCTTTGGGATGATGAATTATCGATGGGAGTGGTCATGTTGCATGACTATGTGGATACCAAAGATGTTCTAAGCTATCATATGATGAATGTACGTTGGTGCAGAAGACTTAGCGATATAGAATTGGGCTATAAATTATATATAAACGCAAATCAGACAGATATAAAGAAACTGGATTTGGATACACCTCCTCCAAGCGGATACAAGGAGTTACCTCATGGATATGTACGGGGATTCTACGTGCAATACATGCTAAATAATCCAAAGTCTACGATAACAGTAAGTAAAATAGTGGATTATGCAAGGAATGTGGAGGACAATTATACATACGAAAACAGAGCTAATTTAAGTGTCATCTTGTAAATAGAATTAAACACAGTTCAGATGACAAAGGCGGGTGACTTACGATAAATCACCCGCCTTTTTACTGTCTCCACTGAACATAAATTATTGTGGTCGTGTTTAGTATATATGTTTAATTAAATCTACCATCAGTCATGAAAAAGAATGAAATAGTAAAGTCGCCACAGGATTTTGTAGCTTATGAAGAAGCCCGCAAGGATAAAAGCAATAGTTCTTATCCGGCTATCATTAGCGAAAAAGAGGTAAAAGCTGCTCTCAATAAGATAAATCCGGATGAGGACAGTATGAAAAGTAGAGGTTGATATTAAGATTGTATAACAAAACTCCCTGCATGGAACAAATGCAGGGAGTTTATTTCTGTACCTATTTCTAAACCAGATTTCAGATTTTATTATCTGTTTATTGTTTATTTTATCAGTTAACTTATTTATATTTGTTATATTCAAATTGCAAAACAGACAGCTATGAGCAAATATAACATCCTAACTACACTGCTATGCATTACTATTTTGTGCCTTAACACAGTAGATGCTTCAGCTCAAAAGAAAACCTCCAAAAAGAAAGAACCGGTTATTGCCAAGGTTGATTCTACCGAGATTGTATTAACCCAGGCTAAAGGCGCGCCGGTAGCACCTTTCATCGATACATTGTTTCTGATACATGGTGGAGTCGGTTCATTTACAGTAGATCAAAGAGCATCAGCTATTGAAGATAAAATAAGATCGCTCGAAGAATACCCCCTTTTTAATCCCGATTCGCTAAAACTGGTTGAGTTTAGTGATCAGATAAATGTAGTATACGACGATCAGAAATACCAGAATTCAAGAATTATAATCAGTATAGATACCCTACAGGCTCAGATATATGGCAAAGCTAAGCTCGATTTGGCCGATTCGTATCGCAATATTATAATCAGCGCTATCGAAAAGCGGCAGAACGAAACCAGTTGGAAACGAATAGGAATGCAAGCCTTATTCGTTATACTGATAATTGCCGGAGAGTATTTCTTCCTCCGGGGATTCCGCTATGGATACCGTAGACTTAAAATCTTCGTGCGCAAACAGCGGCATAAAAAAGTCAAAGGTCTGTTTGGTATAATCGAGGCAGAGAAAGCAGAGCAAATCATATTTGTCTTGCTCAAGATACTGCGCTTTGTCTTAATCGTAGCATCCCTATTTGTATGTACTCTGTTATTTTTCAAGATATTCCCGCATACAACAGGTATATCGGATCAACTTCTCAACTATGTTATATCTCCGGTAAAGAAAGTAGCTATCAGTATCAAAAACTATCTGCCAAATCTGTTTACAATAATAGTCATCGCTTTTATATTCAGGTTTGTAAAGAAATTCCTACGTTCCATCACAGATAAAATATCAGATAATAAGATTACGTTCAAAGGTTTTTATCCCGATTGGGCGAAACCTACATACAATATTGTGATAGCCATACTGATGGTATTCACATTCATTATGATATTCCCTTATCTCCCTAATTCGGACTCACAGATATTCCAGGGTGTATCTGTATTTCTGGGGTTAATGATATCATTGGGCTCTACGTCCGTTATAGGAAATATCATTGCCGGCTTTGTAATCACATATATGAGGCCTTTTAAAATAGGAGACCGTGTGAAAATGGACGATACAGTTGGCAACGTGATAGAGAAAACGGCTTTGGTAACCCGTGTAAAAACAGCCAAGAATGAGGTGATCACTATTCCTAATTCCAGTGTAATGAGCACGAAAACCGTTAATTACTCTTTCTCAGCGAGCCAGTATGGTCTAATCCTGTATACAACAGTCACTATCGGCTATGATGTGCCATGGAGGCTGGTACATGAATTGTTGCTAAAAGTAGCATATAAGACTGACAACCTGAACCGGAAGCAAAAGCCTTTCATCATGCAGACTGCCTTTGAGGACTTCTATGTGGAATATCAATTAAATGTATTCACCAAAGATGCCAATAAAATGAATGATATATATTCCGACCTCCGTAAAAATATTCAGGATGTTTTCAAAGAAGCAGGTATAGAAATACTATCGCCTCATTACCGTGTCAACCGGGTTGTAAACATACATGAATTTAACGAAGACCCTCAAACCGAAGACGCTTCTGGAGAAGGTTAAGCTATTTGAAAGAAACAAATTTAAGACATACCGGCATATCCAGTTTTATGTCTTTAAATGTATCTTCCAATAAGCCTGTATTTTTATTTCTGAGGAATATCTGGATTGTATCGTTGTCGCGACTCGCTACAAGTAGATATTTGCCGTTTGGCGTAATTACGAAATTACGGGGATGTACTCCTGTTTCCTGATAACCTGCTTTGGTCAGCTTTCCATCTGTCTGATTGATTGAAAATATGGCTATTCCATCACCTTTCAGTCGGTTGGATGCATACAGGAATTTACCATCGGGAGATATATGTATGTCTGCACTACCCTTTGCGTCGAGTGTATCTGCCTGTATAGATTGTATTTGGGTAAGATCACCCTTTATCCCGTCATAATTAAAAGCGATTACTGCACCGGACAACTCATTTATAAGATAAGCATACTTGCCATTCGGGTGAAATGCAAGATGCCGTGGGCCAGATGCATCGGCAACCTTAAATGATGGAGGTGTTCCTTGCTTGAGATAGTCGCCTGTAGCATTTGGGTTTACATCGAATTTATGTATCTTATCTGTTCCCAAATCGTCAGCGAAGAGATATTTTCCATCAGGAGAAAACATAACACAGTGTATATGTGGCTTTGCCTGACGTTCAGGGTCTGCACCTTTACCCGTAAAACTAATAACTTGGGATGCCGTAGTAAGTGAGCCATCTTCTTTCACTCCAAACACGCTGAGGCTACCACCCGAATAGTTTGCCGTAACCACATGTTTACCCGCGGCATCCACTGAAATGTAGCAAGGGTCGGCTCCTTTAGTTGGTTCTGTATTCAGATGTTTCAATTCCCCTTTTGCTTTGTCGAAAGAGTAAGCATTGGCAGCGGCAGTATTGTCACCTGTTTCGGTCACGGCATAAACGAATTTTTCGTCCTTGCTAACAGTCAGGTAAGATGGGTTTGCTACTTTCACCATGCTTTTATATTGGGAGTATCCCGATACGGTATCGAACTGATATACATATATTCCCTCACTTTCTCCTGCAGTATAGGTGCCCACAAGGAGATACATACTGGTTTCGTCTGATATAGATTCCATATTTATAACGTCGGTTTGATTATCGGTCAAATTATCTGAGGCGCTTTTTTTATTATTGCACGATAATAGGGAAAATGCAATAGCTGTTGATAATAAAATATATTTACACATAATTTCTATATTTACTTATTCAAAAACGTTTTACACAACAAAAGAACGCAAAATTTATTATATTGGCATATATTTAGCAGATAAAATTAGAGATGAAATATATTCCTGTAAACTTGACAAACTTGACAAACTTGACACTTTTTACCCTGTTTTTTATTATCGTATTCTTATTCTCTTTGTGAAGGGATATTCCATATGGATATCCGCAGGAATCTCTTTTGGGTAAAAAGTGACAAAAGTTACACATTTTCTATTTTTCTGCAGCTGCTTCCACTCCCTTTATTTTGATAGCAGATAATCGCAGGCATTGCCTCTATCTGAATTTTTAAAACTTACCTTACATTCATACTCTTTTAATGCACGCACAACAAGGCACAATTTATTACTTGTCTACTTGTAACTCTTGTATATATTGATAAAAATCCAAAAGAAATATTCATATATTTATCCTAAATTTGAGGGAAATATTTTGTTTTAATAGGATAAAAGGCCTATCTTTGTCGGCTGAAAAAGAAGAAATAACTTAAACTACTATAAAATGAAGAAAGATATTCATCCAGAGAATTACCGTCCGGTAGCTTTCAAAGATATGTCAAATGATGAGGTATTTATCTCACGTTCAACTATCAATGCAAAGGAAACTATCGAAATAGATGGTGTTACTTATCCGCTGGTAAAGCTTGAAATTACCAGTTCGTCCCACCCATTCTACACAGGTAAACAAAAACTTGTGGATACAGCAGGACGTGTTGATAAGTTTATGAACCGTTACGCAAAACGTACTCAGCCTAAAAAATAAGAGTATAGTATCGGTCAAAAGAATTAAAAAAAGCTCTAAAGTAAAACTTTAGAGCTTTTTTATTTTTATCCTTAAGTCCAAGACTTATGTCTTGTGTTTAATTAAGCGTATTATTACTTCACGCTCTTTTCCAGTCGGTTAATAATCTCATTACCCAGTTTTGTTTTCGTATCTATATGTGTCAATACAGCTTTTACAAAAGCATTTTCTTCAAATACTCCACGTACTTGTTCAAAATCATCTTTCTGCTGGTTGCGGTCGCCATCAAGGCCGAAGCCTGTACGTGAAGACAAAGAAAATTCCTTTTTAGCATCCTCATATATCATCTGATCAAGGTTTACGACTACTGTTTTCCAACGTTCAACAATGTTTATGATATCCTTCGCTGTTATTGTTTCCAGCGATAATCCGTAGTATTGCTGTATCTTATCCCATGCCCATGTCCATTCCAGTGAATAATAATCTTTGTGGAGTTGGGCAAAAGTGGCATTTATTTCCGAAACCTGCGTGATCTTCCCCGATTCTATATCTGCAATCAGTTTATCTATTTCGGAACGGGGGGCAAGCATGCCGCCTATATCACTCCATACACATAATCCTACTTTGGTATCGGGTTTCAGATAGCTCCTGATTTCTTCATTATTCGTACAAGGGCAATTGCTCAAACGCGATATTATAGAGTTTCCCAAAAACTTATTGATTGCCATATCATACAATTTCAGCCCGTTATTCAGGGAAGAGTTTTTGATGCGGCAACCTTTGTATGAATAAAAATCGCTGGCTTCGCCACATGTTTCTAGCATTTCCCTTAATATAGATATTGCCTTGAACATTTTTTGTACAGTATACGGACTTAACAGGTTAAAGTTGATCTGATCCAGCATCTCAGGATCTTTGCGTTTGTCACGCTTTGGAAATTTTTGTGCATCACGGATAGTACCTACGCTGCGTAAGTTAACACCCGGAACTAAAACTGTTTCGTTCTTGTCTTCTATCAGGTACGAAAACGGCATATTCGATGTGTCGGTATTGTGATAGTGGCGTCCCATTATCAGGGAAAACGCCCCGATACGGGATGGCCATAATATATACGAATCACTGGTTGTTTTGCCTCCACGTTCCACAATTCCTTGATGTATAGGACCCAACTTATACATATGATTACTCTGGTTTGAACCCGAACCGGCATTCATAAAGGAAAACATACCGGCAATCAGTAACGTCGATTTATGATGTGTAACTGTATATGGCCCTGCAAATAGGGCGCAGGCTTCCCCGTTTTCACCCTGGCAATTGCTGAAAAATAAAGAATCGCTGGCCGAATATGTATGGCCTAACTGGCATGCCTGACCTATAAAACAACGGGTGAGCATGGTTCCGTCCTCTACTCGCGAACCCGAACATATGATAAAATCGTTCGCCATTACACTATATCCGATATGTATAGGGTCGTGTTCATTACTGTTTATACTCCCATTTTCTAAATGGCGGGCACCTTCTATGACAGCATAGTCTCCTATACGGACATTTTTTATGGCGCCGGCATTTACTATTGTTACATTATTACCGATGGTACCTGTTGTTGAGGTATTTTCTCTGGCGTATGCCATAATCATATCCTGCAACTTCTTGGTGAGTACCGGACGATGGCGATAGAACGAAAGTATATATGCAAAATGCGCACTTAGCTTATCATATATTAAAACTTCACGCCCTCCGGTCTCATTCAGTACACTTACTTCCACGCCATTACCAAAGGATGTTTCCCCATCTACATACAGATGGTGTATATTTTGAATGAGGACATTATTACCGATTCTATAATTTGCAATATAATTCTGAATATTTTCTATCAGTACATTGTTGCCCAATTCACAATTGTGAAGACAGGCATGGTGGATACCCGAATGCTTTTTTAATCCACCCGGCAGAGAGAACTCTTCCTCGAAAACACCCATTTTTATTTTACCCGAAAAATTTACATGCCTGATATAATCGGGTGTAAAATTATCCGCAACTTCTATATTATCCCAATTATCGGCAATACAGTTTTGTGTCTTTAGTACATTTATTTCCTGAGGGGTAAGAGCTCTATAAGTCATATATTGATTGTCAATTTTATTATTTATAAGTCATTCAGATAACTAATAAAATGTAAAAATAACAAGAAAGAAAGAGAATGTAAGTATAAAATACTAAAAAGTATCAGTCAGGTAATATAAAGTATTTATGAATATATTCCGGTAGGTTGGGGGAGGGGTGAATTGGGATGGCTATTGGGAAAGGTATATACTTGCATACTAAAGTGCATTTCAATATTCAGCACAAAAACGCCTCGGCTATCTATTTAGCTGAGGCGTTTTCAATTTCCTTTATCTCGATTACATTATTCCTGATCAGGTAAACTTACAGGTGTATTGGCATTGCTGTTCAATCGGTCTTGCAGGTTATATTTGCGTACCAATCCTGCAATTTCCGGATCGAGTGGTGCACGATATGCTTTTGTAGGATCTAATTCGCAGGCCTTTATTAAATGTTCGATAGCTTCACTATCATTACCGGCACGGATAGAGAGTATGGCTCTCAGATATTCGGTATTCCCTGTCTGCTTCAAATCATTTAATAAATCCAAAGCCTTCGCATTGTAGCCCATGCATACGAGGCATAGTGCTGTATTATAATCCGGATAAGCCTGTAATATATCCAATGCCTTCCAGTATTCCCTATCTTGTAAGAAGCGGAGTGCCTGTGCATAATCGGGGCGTACTTCGGTATTCACCGAAATTTCTTCTGCCATACCCGGGCGGGTCATATTGAAAATAATATCCGCTTTGTTTAACAATGGATATATTGAATCCTGAATGATTTTGAAGTCTGCCGGATAGTTTTTCTTTATTTCCTGCTCACATTGGTCAGGGTTTACCGCTTGTGTTAACATATCTAAGATTTCAGACTTGTTAGGCATGTCGGTTCTCTTGACAATCAAACGAGCCATTGTATTCCAGTCTTCTCCACTGTAACGTGTTTTGAATACCATTGCCACATCTGCTTTATTGCCTCCTAACGACTTGACAAAATAATCCTTCAATGCATTTGCACGTTTCATCGACAATTCTATATTATCGTCATACGAACCGTCTAAGGCTGTAGATACCCGTATGACTACACTATCCATCAATAATTTGCCTTCTCCGGTAAATGTACGGTAAGTATTTAATACTTTATCTGCCTGTTCTTTATTGTCCCTGTAATTTACATTGAAAGCTGATTTTCCTGTTGCGAATTTAGGATAAACAACCATTGTATTATACACATCCCGGTGAATTGTAGTAGTCTTGGATATGAGTGTAGAATCTACCAGCTGAGACAAGGATGAAATGAAATAAGACAATGTATCAGACAAAGGAGTAATAAAACTACTGCGGTCTATCGCATCTATTTTAGTATTCATTGCCAAACGAAGCCTTCTCATCCCCGGAGTAACCGGATAATCCTGTTTGTATACAAAGAAGAAATCACGGTCGGTCTGTATCACGGTATCGAGACGGGTATTTTCTTCATAAGGAAAAATAATTAGTTCGCGTCTCTTTTCTTCGCGTCGTTCTTTCTTCATCTCGTTAAGCGCTATATCTTCAAACTTATAGCGGCTTTGTGCAATTTCTATTGAGTCCTGATTGGTCAGATATTGGTTCTTGATCTGGTTCATTGCCCGGCCCTCCCTGTATATATCACGGAACCTCTCAGGAATACGGGTAAGGTCTTCACCTTCCAGCATCAACGTTTTCAGGTTCTTATCGAAGTTTTTCATATAACGGGCATACGCTCCGATTGTATCCTTACCTGTGGCCCAATCGCGCAAAACCTGTTCTTTGGCACGATTCGAATATTCTTTATAAAAATCGAGACGATAATCATTTTTCTGCTCCACAACAGTTCTGCCTTTTTTCAGATCATCCGGTTTAGGAACATTTTTCATATATTTTGCAAAAAAGCCTGTGGTATCTTTACCTTTTGCCACCTCTTTCATTGCTTTCTCTCTTGCTTTACGCACATTCTCATAGTAGAGTTTTTTGTCAAAGCCTGTCTGTTTGGCAGCCATCAACGCTTCAGCATCTTCCTTGCTGGTTTTCCATTCTTCGAAATCAGCCTGTCTGCTCCATTCTTTATGGTACTGGTTGTAATAGAAGTTTTGCTGGAAAGCTATATCTTCCTCTACTCCTTTATAATCCACAAATACGCTGTCGTATTGCGATTCATCTACTATGGAATTTACATAATCCTCATAATCTTTATAGGATTGTTTCTGCTTGTTTGAAAACTCCTGCCCTTTCAGTACAATTGTTTTTAGAGGTACTATAGAGTCATTATGCAATAACTTAGGTGACATTGTTACCCGGAAGTTAGTCGAAAGCAGTTCTTTAGGAACTCTCACTACAAAGTCTACGTTTACCCGTCCGTTTTGCTCCGGTGTAAAACGCGATTTGGCGGTAACTACTACCTCACTCAGGTGTTGTACTTGGCTAAGATCGAGTACTTTATTTGCATCCGGCTTAGCTTGGTTTATTGCCTCTGCATTGGTGTATGTAACTTGCTCGGCAACTACAACCTGGCCTTTATCCTGTCCTTCTATATAGGGCAGTTCTATATTAGGCCGCTTGGATTGGGATTGCATAAATAAATCCTTAGTCAAAGCTTCATCCTTTGTAACCGGAACTTTGACTTTAATAGTCTGAGGTACATAATTTGCGTATGGGTCGCGGGAAGCCCGTATTTCACGCACTGAATTGGATGTGGAACACGACAACATCAAAGTCAGTGTCACAATAGGGATGGACAACATACTAGTAAACGATAATCCGGATAATAGTTTGTAAGTTTTTTTCTCCATAAAGTTTATTTTTGGCTCGAAAAATCGAAATCGTAAAGTTTTGTAATATTTATAGTTATAGAAAAACGCTGCAAAGATAATTATTATATAATAAATTCCTGATAAGTTCGGGTTTAAATTTGGATTAATACATACTTTTAAAGCTATTTTTTAACAAATGTATAGCTATTTAACACTTTATCAAGGGTTTTAAGTCCTTGATAAAGCCTCTTCTTATACCCCTCCTTAACTATCACTTATTTAAGTCTCTACAGGTTACTATGCAAATCTTCGCTATATTAACTGTTAAGCTTATAGACACATCTTTTATAATAAAAATAACGAAATAATGATATAAATATTGTATAGTCAGACTATCATATCACAAATTATTTATATATAGATAAATATCGTGCAGAAACAATATTTGCTATTTTTTCGTGCCGGATTGAAGTGTCGGATTATCATTTAAAAATTGTACCTTTGCATCAGAAAGAAAAAAGTGAGCTCATAAACAGCTGATTAAGTTTATGAAAAAATATAGAAACCTTGTATTTTACACATCTATCATAGGCCTGTTTTCGGCACTGATATATTTTATCGTCAGAGTCGGAAGACATAATCTCGAAGCTAAACAAAACGTATACGGATTGGCGTCAACCACTTCTGCCTGGAGCGATTTTATGCATCATCTGAGCGAAGACTTCGCCGCGCCCGTAGCTATATTATTGTTGCAGATAGTTGTTATCCTGTTGGCTGTAAGAATATTCGGCTGGATATGCCAAAAGATAGGACAGCCTACCGTCGTAGGTGAGATTTTTGCAGGAGTAGTTCTCGGACCCTCTCTTCTTGGGCATTATTTTCCTCAGATATCCGAATTCCTTTTTCCGGTTTCCTCCTTGGAAAATATACGGTTTCTCAGTCAGATAGGCCTTATCCTGTTTATGTTTATCGTAGGCATGGAGCTGAATTTGAAAACTTTAAAAAATCGGGCCAATAATGCTCTTATTATCAGCCATACCAGTATTGCCGTCTGTTTTACATTAGGGGTTCTTGTTGCATACTATTTGTTTGGAAATTTTACACATCAGAGTACGGTATTTCTGCCGTTTGCCTTATTTATGGGTATTGCGATGAGTATTGCGGCATTCCCTGTTATGGCACGCATTATACACGAAAGAGGAATTAATAAAACTCCCTTGGGTGCTACCATAATTACATGTGCTGCAATAGACGATATTACTGCCTGGTGCTTGTTGGCTGCCGTTATTGCCGTTGTTAAGGCAGGCTCATTTGCCAGCTCGTTGTTCATCATCCTTTTGGCGCTATTATATGTACTGGCCATGTTTAAGATTGTGCGTCCTTTCCTGAAACGGATAGCCGATTTGCAATCTTCTAACAGGACCATAAGCAAGTCGGTTATAGGAGTCTTTTTCTTAATACTGTTTCTGTCCGCTTATGCTACTGAAGTAATAGGAATACATGCGCTGTTCGGGGCATTTCTGGCAGGTGTGATTATGCCTCCCAATCTTAACTTCAGGAATCTGTTTACCGAAAAAATAGAAGACGTATCATTGGTACTATTGCTGCCTTTATTCTTTGTCTTTACAGGTTTACGCACAGAAATAGGACTACTCAACGAACCCGGTTTATGGATGATCTGCGGAGGGATCGTTTTCCTTGCCATTTTTGGAAAGACAATGGGAAGCGCAATTGCCGCACGATTTGTCGGGAATAACTGGAAAGACAGCCTTACCATCGGCGCATTGATGAATACAAGGGGACTGATGGAATTGGTTGTACTTAATATTGGACTTGATCTTGGTATTCTTACACCCGAAGTCTTTGCTATGATGGTTGTGATGGCACTTACCACTACTTTTATGACATCTCCTTTATTAAGTCTTATAGATAAAGTATTCAAGAAAAAACAAACAGATACCGATCTCGTTCAGGAGGATAAATATAAAATATTGGTTTGGTTTCAGAGCCCTGAAATGGGGCGTAAACTGATGTTTGTAGCTAATAGTTTCATAAGGAAGAAACAGGCGAGTTCGGAGTTGACAATGCTTCATCTTTCAGAAGGAAACCTGTTGTATCAATATGGTATAGAGGAAGAAGAGGAGGAAATGTTTAAGCCGGTGGAAGAGGAAGCACATAGCCTGCAACAAAATTTCATTCCGGTATTCAAGGTAGTGGGAGATACCAATAATAGTGTTGCCAAGATAGCAAATAAAGGGGAATATGACTTCCTGCTGATAGGATATCAAGGCTCTGTTTTGTCAGATAATGTTCTGGGACGCTTCCTTGGCTTCTCTAACAGGATACTTCATTTACCTAATTATTTACTTACCAAATTAGGAAATCAGAAAAAATGGAGCCGCATGCTGCTGGCTCCCCTCGACGAAGGACAACGTACCATTGTTTCCAAGAGCGATATGCCGGTTGGCATATTTGTTGATAGAGGTATAGATAAAGGACTGGTAAGTATGAGGAATATTTTTGTTCCTATACTCGACGAGGACGACATCTTTGTAGGAGATTTCATGGAACGGCTGGCCGAAAATTCGTATGTGCGGATTACCCTTTGGGATGCTATCGGGCTGATGGATACCTCGATGGATTTTATAAAATCCGTCCGTGCGATTAAGGCGATAAACCCTTATCTGTTCCAGCTTTGGAATAATAATATCCCTATAGATAGTGATATTCTGAAAAAGCAGGATCTGATAATGATAAGCCTCAATAGCTGGAAGGAACTGGATAGCAGAAATCCTAGACTAATGAAAGATGCACCCTCTACTTTAGTCCTAACTAATTAATTGCCGGAACTCTGGTAAATTTGCAACTTATAACTCGTAACTAAAGTATGAATAGCCGCGACATAATTTCATTAAAGAAAGAGATTCTTCAAAACCTGTCAAAAAGACAGTTGAAAGATGCCTTTGAGTCATTAATGAAACTGACAATAAATACACAGGATTGGAAAATTTCTGAAACCCTCAGTGAGTTGGAGACAAATTATAAATTCATGCTCCATTATCTCTTCGAGGGTGTTGAAGACCCAGAGCGGGAGAGTGTGTATAATAATCTATTACGTTCATTGTATGAACTGGCAGATGACTCGGCAGATGAGTTGCTGAGAATAGAGTCTTCGAATGTTTTTTATGAAAAGTATCGTATTAATTCACTGAAAAACGGAACAGTGTCCGGCTATACTTCGCAGCTGAAAGATGTGGCTGACTCTATTGCCCTGGTCGATTTACTCGAAGATGGCGAGGAAAAAACAAATAAGAAACGGGAACTGGCCGTAAAACGTGAGCGTATAGCTTCTGATATCTTCAATATGGTATTTGTTTCACCGCGGGCCGATGTGAATGACTTTAACGATTATATTTCGTTTATTACCAATTTTAGTTTGCCTGTACGCGAAAAAAGCCTGTTTCTGTCGGCGATTACTTTGAGCCTGTTTCACCGTTTCGATTTTCGGAAAATACAGGTATTGATGCAGGCTTCAGCCTTAGATAATATACAGCTGAGGGCCAGGGCAATCGTGGGGCTGGTTGTTGTGATGCAAATGTATGATGTCCGTTGGTCATTGTATCCCGAATTACAAAGTCAACTGGATACACTTTCCGAAAAACCGGAATTTAAGAAAGCCGTATTAAGAACAATCATACAACTTATTCGTTCCCGCGAAACGGAACAGATAACCAAAAAAATCAAGGAAGAGATACTTCCCGAGATGATGAAGTTCAATAATCTGGCAGGAAGAAAACTCAATATGGATGAACTGATGGGAGGCGATTCCGATTTTTCGGAGAAGAATCCTGAATGGCAAAAAGAACTTGAAGAGTCCGGCCTGGGTAAAAAGCTACAGGAGTATTCCAATTTGCAAATGGAAGGAGCAGATGTGTTCCATTCTACTTTCTCCGGATTAAAGAACTTTTCATTTTTCTCCGATATGGGTAACTGGTTCTTACCGTTCGATCCTTCTTACTCCGAATTTTCGACACTGTTCCCCGAAGAGAAGAAGAGTGCTCTGCTACAGGCTGCAGTTGTAGATTCGGGACATATGTGTAACTCCGATAAGTATTCATTCTGCCTGAGTCTTTTGCAGATTCCCGCTACCCAGCGCGAAATGATGCTCGGACGTATGGGTGCCGAATCGGAAGAGATCAAACAATTGCAAAAGGAGGCTAAAGAAATGAATCCGGCTATAGATGAAGAGGTGGTGTCAAATCAGTATATTCAGGATTTGTACCGTTTTTTCAAACTGAATCCTTACCGAAACAGTTTCTATGATATATTCAGGCTAAGCCTCAATTTCTATGATAAGAAATCTATAGCTCCGCTTATCTCAAATATAGAAGATATGAAGAAAATCGCACTGTATTGTTTTGATAAAAATAATTTCGGTGAAGCACTTAATATCTTCAACAGGCTTATAGCTATAGATAATCAAAGCGACGATATATGGCAGAAGGTTGGTTATTGCAGGCAGATGATTAATGATCTGGGGGGTGCTCTCGATGCTTATCTGCAAGCAGATTTACTGAAGCCTAACGACTCGTGGATAATTAAGCGTATCGCTCAATTGTACCGTTCGCAGAAACAACCTGAATTATCTCTGGAATATTATAAGAAAGCAGCAAAACTGACTCCTGATAATATAAATATAGAATTGAATATAGGTCATTGCTATCTCGAACTGAACGATTATGAACAAGCATTGAACACTTATTTCAAAGTAGAATTGCTCGATAGCAAAGGGGTGAAGGCTCAGCGTCCGATTGCATGGACTGCTTTCTTACAAAAGAAATATGATCTTGCTCAAAAATATTACAGCCGGATACTGACAGGCAAACCTACTGTGCATGATTATCTGAATGCCGGTCATGTGGAGATGTGCATGGGAAACAAGAAGGAAGCGGTCGAATATTATAAGCAAGCGTTATATCAGGATAATGATTTTGAGTTGTTTCAGATGCTTTTCGATGCAGATAGAGTTACTCTTATTAACCATGGTGTAGATGAGAGGATATTTCCTTACTTATTCGATCAGATAAAATACAAAATGGGATAAGCTTGAGATTGAATCTGTTAAATGATTTCTAATCTTGAAAGAAAAAGAAAAGCCCTTGAAGAAATATTTCTTCAAGGGCTTTCAAAAATCTAACCAAAAGCTTTTATTTAAAATAAGAAGCATCCATAAGAGTAAACTCCGGTTGATCGGCTTTGCGTATCGATAGCATTACCGGGTCCCATTGTGTAGGCCAGCCTCCGAATATAGCACCTAGCCTTACTATTTTAATAGCATGAGGGCCTTTTGCCAGAGCGATGGACTTGTCGCTGCGGGAGAATCGTCGGGCTGTGCCGCTATTATCTTTTTCATTAGAGATTAAGTATGTGGCGTCCAACCATAATTCACTATCCGTATTGAAATAATATATTCCATCTTCAGGAATATTTATATATCCCGTCAGAATATAAGAATAGAAATCGTCGGCATATACTTCCATATAGTCTTTGACTCTGTATTTGGTGTCCTGAGGTGTTGCTACCTGTTCGGTTTCAGTTGGAGTTTTTCCATTCAATTCGGCAACTGTTCTTACATAGCCTTTATAATACTCCGCTGTTAGTCCGGGTTTAGCATTTTTTTCTTTTTCTACAGCAGGCGCATATGTTTGTTTTTCTATTGTAATTGTGCGTACAGGACTCATTTTATCAGAAAGCAGTACCGAACGTATTTTCAGTGTTGTGTTTTCTGTAAATGTCAATGGTTTTGTAAATACCTCCGATTTCAGTGTAGGTTCGCTTCCGTCCGTTGTATAAACCATTCTGGCAGGTTCGGTTGTTTTGAAATCAAGTGTTGCCTGATCTGTAAATACTACAAAATTACAGGAGAATGGCGCGCTGACAGAATCACCCCAGTATTTTATCATATGAGGGCTTTTGTCTTCAGGCATAGGGATATAGTAATTGATACCGTGCATATCGAGACGTACACGTTGGTTATCGATACGTCGTTCGAAATCTTCATAACTCTTGTTTTCTTTTGCAGACCAGGTTAATTCAGATAAGGCTATTATGCGTGGGTATATATCATACTCCATTTCTTCTCCTGTATAATTATATTCATTCCACATATTCGCCTGAGCCCCCAGTATGTGGTGCTTCTTATCGTCATCTATTAGTCCCGGAACAGGTTCGTAATTATAGACTTTGCTTAATGTCAGATATCCGCCTATGGTTACTGTCTGGAGATTGGGATCTCCCTGATACTTGTCCACATATAGCCATGCTCCCGGGGTCATAATTACATCATGTCCCATATTTGCCGAGGCAATGCCGCCTTCTTCTCCCCGCCAACTCATAACGGTTGCAGATGGCGCTAGCCCACCTTCGAGTATTTCGTCCCAGCCGATCATTTTCTTGTTATGCTTCAGCAGTACCTTCTCTATGCGCTGAACGAAGTAGCTTTGGAGCTTTTCTTCTGCGCTGTGTTCTTTATTGCCTTTTAGCCCCAGTTCTTTGATGCGTGCCTGACATTTAGGACACTTCTCCCAACGCAGTTTAGGGCACTCATCTCCGCCTATGTGGAAATACTCGCTCTCGAACAGAGGGACTACTTCGGCTATCACATCTTCAAGAAACTGGAACACGGAATCGTTCCCTGCACAGAAAACATCCGTTGCAACGCCCCAGATATTGCGTACTTCGATTGGTTCTCCGGTACATGAAAATTCCGGATAAGCGTGTAATGCTGCTACAGCATGTCCCGGAAGTTCGATTTCGGGTATCACCTCTATGAATCGTTCTTTGGCATAGGCTACTATTTCTTTCACCTGTTCCTGTGTATAGAAGAATGGTCCATAGGTGTTTCCTTCCCCTTCGGTGCGTACAGCGCCCATCTCTGTCAGTTTAGGGTATTTCTTTATCTCGATGCGCCAGGCCTGATCTTCTGTCAGATGCCAGTGGAATCTGTTGATTTTGAACATGGCTAACACGTCCAGTTGCTTCTTGATAAAGTCCACATCGACAAAATGGCGGCATACATCGAGATGCAATCCTCGATATTTGAACCGGGGTTCATCTTTGACTGTTACTGCCGGAATATTCCATGCTATATTTTTAATAAGGGTAGGACTTTCTATTTCGGCAGGCAGTAACTGCATAACTGTTTGCATGCCATAGAATAATCCTTGGGCCGTTTTCGCCTGTATATCTATACCTTGATGTGTTATGTCTAATGTATATCCTTCATCATTGAGAGTGAGGTCGGGTACAATATTCAGGCTTATGTAATCAGAAGCCGGTTTGTCTTTTACTGTTTTAAGGTCATATCCGGTTGAGGCCTTTATCTTTGCGGAAAAATAAGCAGCAACCTTTTCTATATCTGTATTGCCTGCGACGAAAACAATCCTCTTAGAAAGCTTGAAAGTGTCTTGCTTTTGTATCAGTTCGAGCGGGATAGGAGTAATGTTTATACTTTGGTTGTAAGGCTTCTCTACAGTTGGTTCCGGACCGTTGCACGACGTTATCAGTACCATAGCTGTCAGAGAAAACAAAGGAACTAGTTTTTTCATTAGCATAACGATTTAATTTTAATTAAGGGTTCTCTATAATATACAAATATAGGGATCGTTTAGCTTAGTTGTATTTTAAATCTGTTAATTAACATTTGGGTGATATGTGGATGTAAATGTTAAAAAGAGAGTGCCGTCTATAAAAGTTTCAGAAAAAGATACCAATTACCTCTTTGAAGAAGTAAAAAGCAAGAATGAAAGCTACAGCCAGTTTCATTACAGTTCCGGCCATAAATCCGATAAAAGCTCCAAACCCGGCCTTAAGAGCGGGCTTTGGTTCTTTGCCGTCTATCAGTTCTCCAATAAAGGCTCCTAGAAACGGGAAAAGGATAATACCGAAGGGTTGAAGAAAGAACAGACCGAAGATAATCCCTACCGCACTACCCCAAATACCCTTCTTCCCTCCGCCGAATTTCTGGGTACCCCATACCGGGATATAGAAATCGAGTATTTGTACAATGATGACAACAATGGCCCATATGATTAAGAACTGAGTGGAAAATTCAACTTTCGACGTCAGATGTAAAAGAAAGATACCTGCATAGCTGAGAGGAATACCCGGTAGTACGGGCACGATACAACCCACTATGCCCGTGATAATGAGAATTGCTCCTATTATGGTAAGAATGATATCGATAGCCATCTGTTATATATTTCTACAAATATAATAACTAAATAGATGCACAGGAGTCTCTTTTCTTAAAATATATCCATCAGATTGTCCATATCTGCCCAGTACAGATGCGTGTAACCTGCGATGACATTCTTATAGCGTAATAGTTTAGTATCTGTGGCTTGCCCTTTGGCTGTGTATTGTTGTACAACGCTTTGTTGTTCGCTATTTATTGTGGAGTAGTGAAATTCGTGTCCTTTCAGCGACAGACCATTATACTTGAATTGTCTGTAACCCAGTTTGAGCTTCATATTCTCCATTGTGGCTTTTTGGTCGAAAATGTTTACCATCGGGTATTCAGTACCATTCTCATGGGAGATAGATGAAGATAAGTACATCATACCTCCACATTCGGCGAGGACTTTACCTCCGGCTTCAACGTAATGGCGGATACTGTCCTGCATTGTCCGGTTATTACTTAATTCGCTAAGATATAACTCGGGGTATCCTCCGGGCAGGTAAATAAAATCGGATTCAGGTAATTGCTTGTCGGATAACGGGCTGAAGTAGGATACTGTGCCTAATCTTTTCAGGTATTCGATATTTTCATGGTACATGAAGTTGAATGCTGAATCTCGGGCAACACTTATTCTTAAACCTTGTAAGGGTACATTAGTTTCTTTTGTTACTTCTATATGCGGTTGTCTCCTTACTGTAATGGACAAGAGCTTATCTATATCTATATGCTTTTCTATCAGGTCAGCAGCCTTGTCCGCGAAATCATCGAAGCGGTATTGTTCGTCGATATTCAAACCCAGATGGCGGGATGGAATTTCTATATCAGTATTCTTGGGCAGATAGCCTAATGGTTCAAGTCCTACATCGTGACAGGCATCTTTTAGGAAATTATAGTGGCTTTCGGAAGCTACAAAATTGAAAATGACACCTGCGATATTCACCCTATCAGAGAAATTCTTGAAACCATAAAGCAGGGCCGCCGCCGAATAAGCCATCGACTTCGCATTCAGGACTAAAATGACAGGGATATCCAGTTTCTCCGCTATTTGCGCACTGCTTCCATTCATGCGGTCGTATCCGTCGAATAGTCCCATAACACCTTCGGTAATACAAACATCTTTACCCGATGAATATTTATTATACAAATTCTTTATATGGTTTTCAGACGATAGGAACAGGTCGAGATTGACTGATTCGGTTCCTGCTGCCAGGACATGATATTTGGTGTCTATATAGTCCGGTCCACATTTAAAAGGTTGTACACTCAGACCTCTGTTCCGGAGTGCCCTCAATAAACCTAAAGTAATTGTAGTTTTACCGGAACCGGACGCTATTGCCGAGATAAGGGAATGGGATGTATATGCCATGATTCTTCTTTTTCTTCAGCAAAAGTATAAAATATGAGATATGAAACCTGTATCGATATATAGAAAATAACATAGATGCAAATTATTTCCTTAAATACTTTTTTCTGATATTTAAAAAAATTAACTTTGCCGCCGCTAAGGTGATGTAAACAGACATCCGTCTTTTTACATAAAAGGGAATCCGGTTAAAGTCCGGAACAGTGCCCGCTACTGTAAGCTCTATTCAGTTAACAGTTAACAGTCATCGGTTAACAATGTTTCTGAAAAAAGTCTTTGAACAAGACCAAATACCACTGATTGAAAGTTATCGTGCATCAGTCAACTGTTATCAATTCTTTGTTAACTGTTAACTGCTCACTGTTAACTGAATGTCGGGAAGGCCGTTCAAAGATGGAGTAAGTCAGGAAACCTGCCTAGCATACAATAAATTAAATATTCTCGGGGCCAAGAATATAATTACTAACATTATACTTCGCATTTTAATGAGAAAAAAAGTATTGGTTACAGCCATCTTGTGCTGTATTGTAAACATGGCATTTGCCCAAATGACCTTAAAGGGAAAAGTCGTGGATGAAAATGAGAAACCTGTTGCGGGTGCCAGTGTATGGATCGAATATACCACACTGGGAACTTCGACGGACGAGAACGGAGAGTTTAGTTTGCAGAGAGTACCCGAAGGCAAACACAGATTAAGAGCATCGACACTCGACTACAATGGAGCTAAGATTGATATTGCATCTTCCTGCGAAGATATCTTATTCGTCTTAAAAAAATCCCCACTAAAACTTAATGAAGTAGTAGTTACAGGTACAGGTACGCACAACAGATTAAAGAATACCCCTGTAGCAATGGATATGATAACCAAAAAGGAACTGGAGAATATAAATGTCCCTACATTCGAAAATGCCATGATGTCCATCAGTCCATCCTTCTCTTTCATGACTAACGCTATGGGTTCGTATATGCAGATGAACGGATTAAGCAATCGTTACATCCTTGTATTGGTAGATGGAAAGAAACTGGCAGGAGATGTATCGGGTAATACAGACCTGTCGCGGATAAATATGAAGAATGTAAAGCGTATAGAGGTGTTGAAAGGTGCTGCATCTGCATTATATGGATCCGAGGCAATGGGAGGGGTTATCAATATTATCACTGAGAATCCTAAAGAATCCATCTATATAACATCCGATACCCGCTATGCCGAATATGGCCAATTTTCGCAGGCTATAAACGCTGATGTGAATTACAAATGGCTGTCCTCATCAACTTCTTTTCAGCGCAACCAAAGCGATGGCTGGCAGTTGAACACACAGGAAACATCGGGAGATAAGTTGATAGATACTGATAAAATGGCTGTGAACACGAATTATTCTGATGTGGTGAGTCAGAAATTCACAGTAAAGCCGGCTAAATCTCTAAGCATATACGCAGAAGGAAGCCTCTATGACAAGAAGCTGAAAAGACCAGTATCGTCATATGCGTATAATATGAAATATGAAGATTACAATATAGGAGCGGGAGCAAGGTATATGCTTAAAGATCTGGCTGTAATTACATTGGACTTATATACTGACAATTTTGAATATTACCGTGAATACATCAAGGATGATGGAAATTATAAAAACGGAGAAGAATCGAAAGAAAGAAGACAGAAATACTATGATGCCAATCTGAAAGGCATATTCAATTTAGGAAAGTACAATCGTCTTTCGGTAGGAACGCAATACCAGTTGGACTATATCGAAAGCCAGTCGGATACAAAAGACGGTTCGAGAGATGTATATACATATTCGGTATATGCGCAGGATGAGATAAAGCTGCTGGATAGCAAACTGCAATTCGTGCCGGGATTCCGCTATGTTTATAATGAAGCTTTCGGTAACAGGCTTACGCCAAAGTTGTCGGGAATGTATTCACTCGATCATTTCAATTTCAGGGCATCTTATTCAGCCGGATTCCGCGCTCCTGATATGAAAGAACTATATACAAGGACTATAACACGTTCTACTTTAAGCCTTGGTAATTCCGATTTGAAACCGGAATCATCCAACTATTACTCACTCAATACTGAATACCACAACGATTTTCTGACAGTTTCTGTTACAGGGTATATTAACCGGATAAAGAATATTATCCAGACAAGGGATGTTACCGAAACGATAACTGAAGACGAAAAGAATGAAGGGATAAAGAAAAAACAGGTATACACCAATTCATCCAGAGCTCGTGTAAACGGATTCGAAACCTCCGTGAATTCATATCTCGGAGCAGGACTGAGTATAGGGTTGGGCTACAGTTATGTAAATTCCAAGGATTACGATACAGGTAAGCCGTTGGTACGTTCCAGCAAGCATATTGGTACAGGAAATGTAAACTGGAATAAAAAATGGTGGATTGTAGATTCGAACATAAACTTTAACGGACGGATACAGAGCAGCCGTTATATGGGAGATAAAGATCCTGCGCGCGCATATAATCAATGGAATCTGGCTACCCGCCATCGTTTGAAGAATTTCAACGGTTTTGTTGTAGAACCGGGCTTCGGTATCGAAAATATTTTTGATTTTGTGGACGACAAGCCTTTCGGCGCAAATTATGCTACACTGTCTCCCGGACGGGTTTTCTATGTGAGTTTGTCTTTAAAGTTTAGCAAATAATCAGGATATATGAAAAAGATTTTAGCAACTATATTACTATATATTACAGTCTTACCGTTTTTTGCTCATGGTGGTGGAAATTATGAGCATTCCGATTTCTTCAAAACGATGAAGCCGGGAGATAAGGCTGCTATTCTGATGGTGCATTTTGGAACTACACATGCCGATACCCGTGAGCTGACCATAGATGCACTGAATGATAAAGTGAGGAAAGAATTTCCTGAAGTGGAATTGCGTGAAGCTTATACCTCGCGCATAATTATCAAACGCTTGGGCGAACGGGGGATAAATAAACAGAATCCGTTAGAGGCTTTGAAACAATTACATGCAGATGGATATACCCATGTTTTGATACAGGCATCTACGATTATCGACGGAGTGGAAATGGAATCACTGGAAAAGAATGTAGACGAAGTGGAGCCCTTGTTTAAAGATATACGCATCGGTAATCCCTTGCTTTACACTCCTGAAGATTATGAAAAGGTAACAGAAATACTGACAGACGATACTGACAGTCAGATAGCTTATGTCTGGGTAGGACACGGAACATACGATGCTACTACGGCTCAATATGCAATGCTCGATTACATGCTGAAAGCAAAGGGGCATAAAAATCATTTTGTGGGTACGATAGAAGGCTATCCCGCTTTTGAAGACATGCTGGCGCAGCTGAAAGCTTCGGGTCTGAAGAAAGTTGTGCTGACTCCTTTTATGTTTGTGGCTGGTGAACATGCAAAAAACGATATTGCCGAAGACTGGAAGAATGATTTGGAAGAAGAAGGATTCACAGTGGAACTTCAGTTGAAAGGCTTGGGGGAAAATCCAGCGATACAGGACTTGTATATTTCCCATCTCAAATTTAAAGCCGGACACCGTAAAATCGGAATAATGAAGAAAAAAGCCATCTATGAAGTTACGGGGGAAGTAATGCATTAATAAAAGACAAAAAACAAATGAAAAAATATCTATATATAATCATCGGTACCATGATGATAGGCAATGTATTTGCCCAAAATAAAAATATGACAGACACAATCTTCTCTATTCGGGAAGTAGAGGTTGTGGGTACTAATCTGAAAAAGAACGAAGTAGGCAAACTCAACGTGCCTCTCCAATATTTGCCGCTTTCTGTAACTACAGTATCGGCAAATACCCTGGATATGAGAGGTATTGTGAATATGCAGGATGCTGTAAAGTTCTTGCCTAACACCCGTATGCGTACTACCTATGGTGCATATCAGCAATTTGAAGTTCGGGGATTCGATTTTACACCGATAATGATAGATGGGGTGAGAGATGAACGTACTTCTATTACTAATTCTGCTCCTTTACCCGATTTGTCTTCGGTAGAGTCTATCGAATTGCTCAAAGGGCCGGCTTCTGTTCTGTACGGGCATTCTACAGTCGGTGGTGTTCTGAACGTGATTAGAAAAGCACCGACATCAAAGAACACATTAAATGCACTGATGAGCTACGGGTCATGGGATAATAAGAGGGCTATGATTGATTTCGGTGGAAAATTTTTCGGTCCGTTCAATTACAGGGCTGTTGTTAACTGGTCGGATAACGAAGGTTACAGATATACTAACGACAAACGTTTCTCCGGCTATTTCGCTTTGGGCGGACAATTGGATGCCAAGCAGGAACTGGATATACGCGCCGGCTTTAACCGTGACTGGTATGGAACGGAGATTGGTCTGCCCCAGTTTATGGCGAATGATGTTTATAATGCTGATGGTAGTAAATATTTATCAAAGGGGGATATGCTTCCCGGCCTCAACAGGCGGTGGAGGTACAACAATGAATCGGATTTTATGAAAAATAACGGTTCGAATGTCTCAGTCCGTTATAGCAATAAGGTGTCGGAGTCATTGAAGATTGAAAACAGATTGGCGTATAATTACGATAATATTGATTATTTCAGTACCGAAACATTATCCTATATGGAGAGTGCCGATCCTATATACAATCATTATTATATGAAAGTAGATGCGAAAACAAAGGAACAAACAAAGCAATATATTTGTCTGGATACTGTACAACTCACATATCCATTGCGTTTTGCTTATACTGTGCATGTGATAAACGAACAGCTAGAAGCATCGGGGAAAATTGAGTTTGACAACGGTATGAAATATAATTATTTGGGAGGATACAATTTCGTTTATTTTCATCGCAATACTTATCGTGGTTATGGAGGTACAAATCCTCAAACAAACAAAACTTATCAACTTTCTGATTTAATTGACGGACCCGGCTTGAACTCTAAAGTCCCTGTTTATAATCCTCACAGTATGGGATATATGGACCCTCATTTTAGCGCGGGAACCGCGACTCGGAATATTACAAATGGTGTTTATCTACAGAACTTGCTGGAATTATCAGATCAATTTAAAGTGATGGCTTCCGGCCGTTTCGATCATTTTTTGTTTAAAACAGCCACAGCCACAATAAATCCAATATCAAAAGAACGGAAATATTCAGATCAACCTGAATTCGACAAAACTACAACTTCCTCTTTTACATACAGGCTTGGCGCAGTTTATTTACCTGCTACAAATCTTTCTGTATATGGATCTTTTGCCAATTTCTTTATGCCGTACCGGGATATAGTAAGTTCTAATATTATCTATATCAATGCCGATGGTAACAGGTTCGAACCCAAAGACGGAGATCAGGCATTCAAACCTCAGACGGGATATCAGGGGGAAATCGGTGTACGATATTCTCACAATAATATCTTACAGGCAACAGCAAGCGCATTCTATATCCGCAAAAACAATGAGAAGAAAACATTGAAAACAGGAGTGGTCGAAGACGGAGTAACCAAAAGTGTAGTAGGTGTTGTCGGATCATCGGAATCGAAAGGCTTTGAGTTGGAACTGACCCTTACACCTGTAGATAATGCGGCCCTGTCTTTCGGTTATGGTTATACCGATGCTACTATCCGCGATATAAAGAAGAATGAATACATGGAAGAAGAGGTGCAAAAAGGGATGCGTCTGGCAGGAATTCCCAAAAATACGTTTTTTGCGGCGGGAAACTATCGGATATCTAAAGGGATGTTCAGCAATCTGGGTTTCAATCTGACAGTGTCATACACAGATAATGTATACAGGACAGTCGACAAAGGTGTCGTATATCCCGCATATTGGCTGACCGATCTGGGTGTCTCGTATAAACTGAAAAATGGAATACAGCTAAGGGCGAATGTCAATAATGTATTTGATGAGAAATATTATAATCAGTCATTGGGTACTCAGATGGTGCCGAGCATGCCTCGCAATTATCTGTTTACGCTGGCATACAGCCTGTAGAATATGCTGAAAAATATACTATATTCTATTCACAGGATACTGGGGACAATCCTCAGTATCCTGTTCCTCGTTTGGTTCCTGTCCGGATTTGTAATGATATACCATACATTTCCAAAAGCAACCGAGCGGGATAAAAACAAGCACATGGATACATTGCAGGGAGATATGCCGGCTCTTGATTCCATACTGGCTAATAATATCCCGAAGGATGAGGAAATATCCGCACTTTCGCTGAAATCCTATGCCGGAACTCCTTTTTTTGAAGTAAAAACATCCGATAGTATTTACCGGATTCCCGCAAGTCCGGACATGGAATTGAAAACCCCGCCGGATTATCAGGAAATTAAAGCCTATGCCCAACGTTGGTGTCAGGCGGAAATTGTCAGGGTAGATACTTTGCGGGAATTGGAGCAATGGATTCCTTTCGGGCCCTTACGAAAAGATTTTCCTATCTATAAATTCTACTTCGGAGATGAAGGGAAGTCGCAGTTATATGTTTCGTCCGTATCGGGAGACGCCTTGCAGTTTACAGACAAAGACAGCCGCTTCTGGGCGTGGCTGGGCGCGATACCCCATTGGGTATATTTTACATCGCTCCGTCAGAATTCGCAGCAATGGATGGATGTTGTCATATGGCTTTCGGGAATAGGTTCCATTATGTGTATTGCCGGGCTGATACTGGGCATCCGTTCGTATATAAAAGAATATCGCCGGAAGAAAAAGATGAAGAGCCCTTATCGGAAGTTTGCATATAAATGGCATCATATATTGGGCTTCATGTTCGGTATATTTGTTTTTACCTTCGTTTTCAGCGGCATGATGTCTCTGGCCAAAGTGCCCGGATGGATGGTAAAAGTACATGATCCATCGGCTGAGAAAAGGCTGTATTCAAAACAAAAAATAGAGTCCGGTACTTATACCTTGGATTACAGGCGTCTTTATGAGAAATATCACGGCCAGATAAAATCCATAGAATGGAGTTTTTTCGGCCAAAAGCCAATATACAAGGCTGTAATAGATGACCGTTTGCATACAATCGATGCTTCCGGTACATCTGTGCTTGCCATGCAGCTGGACGAAGCAGCTATTAAGAGCCGTATCTCATTGCTTCATAAAGAACCGGCGGTTATATCCTTAATGGACGAATACGACAACTATTATGTAGGATTGACAGATCACCTGCCTCTCCCTGTATATAAAGTACAGGTCGAAGATGCCGACAACAGTATATATTACATTAACCCGAAGAATGGGAATACACGTTATTTTAATAATAATACCAAAGTAAGACGTTGGTCTTATCAGGCTTTACATAGTTTTAAATTTAAATTTCTGGCAGAACGCCCTGTCCTTTGGAACATAGTGATGTGGACAACTATGATTGGCGGAACATTGGTTTCCCTGACGGGAGTGTGGTTAGGATTCAGGTATATAAAGAGGAAAATAAAGAGATTAAAAAAGTATATTTGTTCAAAGAAAAAAAACAATACGAATATATGTCAGTAGGAAGAATTATTGTTGCGGGGATAGGCCCGGGTTCGCAGGAGGATATTACTCCTGCCGTACTGGATGCGCTGAAGATATCGGACGTAGTTGTAGGTTATAAATATTATTTCCGGTTTGTAGAAGATATTCTCCGTCCCGGGACGCTTTGTATCGACACGGGAATGAAGAAAGAACGGGAACGGGCAGAAGAAGCTTTCCGCCATGCCGAAGAAGGGCGTACCGTTTGTGTTATCAGTTCGGGCGATTCCGGAATTTACGGAATGGCTCCTCTGGTGTACGAAATGAAAAAGGAAAAGCAAAGCGATATAGCTGTCGATGTCTTGCCGGGTATCAGTGCTTTCCAAAAGGCAGCGGCTCTACTTGGTGCACCAGTCGGACACGATTTCTGTATTATTTCCTTATCCGATCTGATGACACCGTGGGACAGGATAGAAAAGCGCATTATAGCCGCGGCCTCCGCCGATTTTGTAACGGCAGTTTATAATCCGAGGAGCAATGGCCGTTACTGGCAACTATACAGGTTGATAGAAATTTTTCTCCAGGAACGATCACCCGAAACCCCGGTCGGCTATGTACGTCAGGCGGGACGGGAGGAGCAGGAGGTGGTCGTAACCACTTTAGGAGAGTTGGACCCCGAGGAAATAGATATGTTTACCATAATTATTATCGGGAATTCCCAGTCTTATATTTTCGACAATCAGAACATTGTAACACCGAGAGGATATTATCGGGAGTCTAAAACAGATGATGTCGGTATCGGGCAGGATATAATGATCCGCAGTTTCAGAACCATAGAAAGCGAACTGAAAAAGAAGGATATTCCTTTGGATAAGAAATGGGCTTTGCTGCATGCGATACATACGACTGCCGATTTCGATATGGAGAATATACTATATACGGATGAAGGAGCTGTTGAGAAACTCCATAATCAATTTATATCGGGAAAGGTAAAAACGATTGTTACGGATGTGACTATGGTTGCCTCGGGCATCCGCAAAGGAGCATTGGAGCGTCTTGGCGTTGAGGTGAAATGTTATCTGCATGATGAGCGTGTTGCGCAACTGGCAAAAGATAAGGAGATTACCCGTACTCAGGCAGGTATCCGTCTGGCGGCGGAAGAACATCCCGATGCCTTGTATGTGTTTGGTAATGCCCCTACGGCATTGATGGAATTGTGCGAACTCATACGCAAGAAGAAAACGCATCCGGCAGGTATTATCGCTGCTCCGGTCGGCTTCGTAAATGTCAGGGAATCCAAGCATATGACCAAACCCTTTAAAGATGTGCCGAAACTGATCGTTGAAGGACGAAAAGGTGGAAGTAATCTGGCGGCGACACTGGTTAATTCCATTCTGACATTCGATGACGCAGAGCAATTGAAACCGGGCAGGGATGTTTAACTTGGCCCCTTACCCCCCCCGGAGGGTCAGGGCTGTTAAGTTCTCTACTTTGTTCTGTTATTTTCTGCTGTCATCCTGAGTGGAACGAAGGATCCCGACCCTGAAAAACGAGATGTTTCACTCCGTTCAACATGACACAGAGGGTGAAAAAAAATAGAACTTAACAGCCCTGCCCGGAGGGGGACTTGCAAATAGGGTAATAGATAATACGTTAATTAGAAAATATGACGAATGAAATTCTATGCTATAGGTATTGACGATAACCAGTCGCAACATTTCTCTCCTGAAATAACAGATGTGATTAACTCGCATACTGTTTTTTCGGGTGGAATACGCCATCACGAAATAGTGAGGCCTTTCCTTCCGGAAGATTATTCGTGGATAGAGATAACTGTTCCCCTGAACAAGATTTTCGGGCAATACCGGACTTATGACGAAATCGTGGTGTTTGCTTCGGGAGATCCTCTTTTTTATGGTTTTGCCAACACCATTCGGCGGGAGTTACCGGAGGCTGAAATACTGTTGTATCCATATTTCAATTCCTTGCAATTACTGGCTCACCGCCTGTTGATGCCATATCACGATATGCATATCGTTTCGCTTACCGGACGCCCGTGGCTTCGTTTCGATGAGGCGTTAATCTGCGGATATAATAAGATAGGGGTGCTTACCGACAATAAGGAACATACACCTGCGGCTATCGCAGAACGAATGCTGTATTATGGGTATGATAATTACAAGATGTATATAGGTGAATTGTTGGGGAATAAAGAAAAGGAGAATGTAACTACATTGGAATTATCCGATGTTACGGGAAAAACATTCTCGTTTCCCAATAATCTTATTTTGCAAAAGACATATGAACGTCCACGCCCTTTCGGCATCCCTGAAAGCGAGTTCGATTTGCTGAATGGCAGGGCTAAGATGATAACAAAAATGCCGGTGCGCCTGCTTTCACTGAGTTTGCTGGATTTGAGAAGTAAGTCCGTATTCTGGGATATCGGTTTCTGTACAGGTTCGGTATCTATTGAAGCCAAGATGCAATTTCCTCATTTAGATGTTTTCTCTTTCGAAAAACGGGAAGAAGGACAAGGGCTTATGGAAAATAACTCCCGGAAATTCGGTACACCGGGGATAAATACCATCATCGGTGATTTTGTGGAAACGGATATTTCCGGCTTTCCCCGTCCCGATGCTGTTTTTATCGGCGGGCATGGCGGACGCATGAAGGATATAATGTCGAAAGTATTTTCGGTATTAGTCCCGGGAGGAACAATAGTATTCAATTCTGTATCAGCCGAAAGCAAAGAAATGTTTCTGGCAGCGGCAAAGGATAATGATTTGGTAATAAAGGAAAACATCGCTGTTGCCGTGGATGATTTTAATGCTATTGAAGTGATGAAAGCACAAGCCCCCTAAATCCCCCGAGGGGGACTTACAGAGAGGGTATATGAAATTAAAAATTAAGAATGAATTAATAATTGCGCAAGCATCTTATAACTTGTAACTGCCCATAGGGCGAAGTAACTCGTAACTGAAAACATATGAAATACGCTATAATACTAACATCTGAAACTAGCTATCCTTTAGCTGAAACCATCAGGAAAGAATTAGGTGAAACTAATATATACACAAAAGCCGGCTTAAAAGGAACGGATCGGATCTCTTCTATAAACGACTGTGTAAAAGACTTATTCGGCCAATCGGAGGCGATCATATTTATAGGGGCTATGGGCATTTGCGTCCGCAGTATCGCCCCTTATATCAAAGACAAGCATACCGACCCTGCCATTGTAAATGTGGACAGTACCGGGCGTTATGCGGTGTCCGTGCTTTCGGGGCATGTGGGAGGCGCTAACGAGCTGACAAAGAGGATCGCCAACATTACAGGTGCTGACGCGGTTATCACTACCCAAAGCGATAATACTAACCTTTGGGCGCTGGATACAATCGGTGAAAAATATAATTGGGTAACGACTACCAACGCAGATAATTTCAATGAACCGCTTACGGCTTATGTAAACAGAAAGCCCACTGCACTACTGCTCGATATTATGGACGAAGGAACTCAATTTATGGAGCGTACAGTTGCCGGGCATGTGAAGATATATTACAAGTATGAAGACGTTGATTTACAGGAGTATGAATTGCTGATAGCAGTTTCTCCATACCTTTATCCTGATGCGGGCATACCTGTTATCAGCTATCATCCGAAAGTATTGCATCTGGGTATCGGATGCCGCAAGGACTGTAATCCTGAGGGTATAAGCGGATATATTGCGGATACTCTGTTGCAAAAGCATATTGCTATCGCTTCCATAAGCAGTATTTCTACTATAGATATTAAAAAGGATGAGCCTCTGCTTCGTGAGTTACAATCGTATCTCGGGAATATCCCGGTACGTATATATAACGCAGAGGAACTGAAAGACATAGAAGTACCTAATCCATCGGATAAGGTGAAAGAAGTAACAACAGTTGCCGGAGTTTCCGAGTCCACAGCCATTAAAAGTTCTGACGGAGGACCTCTTATATTGGAAAAACAGAAAGGAGTATTGAGTCAGGGCAATGATTTTACTTTTGCTATTGCTGTCGAACGTATGGCAGTCCGGCAAGGACATATCGAGATAGTAGGCGCGGGGCCGGGCGACCCGGATTTGATTTCGGTAAAAGGCCGTTATTTTCTTGAAGCCGCCGATCTGATTTTATATGCAGGAAGCCTTGTTCCGGTGGAGCTTACTTATTGTGCAAAACAAGGAGCGGTTGTGCGTAGTTCCGCTTCGATGGATCTGGAAGAGCAATTTGATTTGATGAAAGAGTTTTACGACAAGGGCAAACTGGTAGTACGTTTGCACACGGGTGACCCGTGTATTTACGGGGCTATTCAGGAGCAGATGGCTTTTTTCGATAAACATAATATGTCTTATCATATCACTCCGGGCATATCGTCATTTCTGGCTGCTGCAGCTGCTTTGGAATCACAGTTTACGATACCCGAAAAGGTGCAGACTATCATACTTACAAGAGGAGAGGGGAGGACTCCGGTGCCGGAAAAAGAAAAGCTTCATTTACTGGCGCGCTCACAAAGCACAATGTGTATCTTCCTGAGTGCTACTGTCGTGGAGCAGGTACAAAAGGAACTGATGGTACATTACCCGCCCGAAACTCCGGTAGCTGCATGCTATAAACTTACATGGAAAGATGAAAAGATTTTTCGTGGGCAACTAAAGGATCTGGCTAAGATTGTCAAAGAAAATAACCTGACGCTGACTACCATGATTGTAGTAGGTGACGCGATCGGAAACAGGGAAGGATTGTCGAAATTATATTCTCACCAGTTCAAGCATCTGTTCAGAGGATAATATTCCCATCTTCGTCTATGAGCATAATTGTCAGCTTTCCGTTTGGTAAAAGCGGAACGCACGTATCATAACATCGTTTGATAAGAAGTGTAAAAAAAACTTCCTCTTGGGTAGTAATAATATCCCATAACTGCCGGGCTAAAGTCATTTCCTGTATTGCTGCAATTGTCCTTTCGGAGCAATTGCTTTCGTAAGCTAAGCCGGTAAGGAACTCTTTGTTCATCACCGTTTTTTTACTGTGTGTATCCAGTGAGCCTTCGGCAAGTTTCACGGCCTTCCCGAGCATAATACCCAATGTCAGGCTTTTGAAACCGAGGTCAGACGCTATCTTTATTGTTTCGCCGATGAAATTCCCGTAATGGATAAATGCCTGTGCAGGCAGATCAGGATATCTTTGTTTCACGAAACGTTCGCTCTTTGCTCCCGAGTTAATCACTACCCGCTCGCATCCCAGGGCTTTAGCGACCTGCATTTCGCGACGGATAGAATTGATGAATGCTTCGGAGGAAAAGGGTTTCACTATTCCCGAAGTGCCTATAATAGATATTCCACCTGTAATACCCAGTTTAGGATTGAATGTCTTCAGTGCGATTTCTTCTCCGTTGATAACGGAGATCGTCACATCTACACCTGTCTTTAAATTCCCGTCCGGCAATTTGTCCTGATTGTGACGCAAGACTTTGAAAATTTCCCGCTTTATCATCATTCGGGGTGTCTTGTTGATAGCGGGTTCACCAATTTCTATATCCAGTCCGGGAAGTGTTACTGTACCCACGCCTTTTCCCTGTAAAAAACGGACGCCTTTATGAGTATCGCAGAGTTGTACCGTAGATACTATTTCGCATCCGTTGGTAATGTCCGGGTCATCTCCGGAGTCTTTTATGACTGAACAACTGACTGTATTTTCTGAAAACCGTGTGGTAGCAACAGGAATGCGTATCCATTCACCGTTTGGCAGTGTCAGGCCGATTTCTTCCAGTATCTCATTGGTGAGCAGGGTTGTGAGTGCTGCTTTAGTAGCAGCAGTGGCACATGTTCCTGTAGTATATCCTGTCCTTAAATCGAAGAATCCGGATGTATATTTTTCAATTTCTTTGCGTAGTCCGTTTTCGCCATAAACGGAAATGAAAGAAGGAGATAAGGGAGGCCGTTTGACGACTAAAAAGGGTATATTCAGTTTGCGGGCGGCATCTGCTTTTTCGTTAAATCCGCCGGAGTCGCCACTTTCTTTTGTTATAATCGCCTGTGGCTTTATTCTTTCGAATAAGAGAGTTTCATCCTCTCCCTGTCTGTAATATAATATTCTGTCGCATGGAAAATCGTTTGCCTCTGCAATAGAACGGGATTCTTCCCTGTCCAGAATCCTGAACCAGCAATTGTGCCGTTCCCAGTACGCTTTAAGTTTTGCTATCGTATTTACTCCTGTCAGCGCAAGCAGATTATCTATCTTATTACTTTCGAGATAATGGATTGCATCGTTGTAAGAATCGAACCAAAGCAAATCACCTGCATGTTCCGGATAACTGCGTTCATACCTGACTACGGGTATTTCCAATTTTGCGGACGCGGAAGCTATATTCCCGTGTAGGTTCTCGGCAAAGGGATGCGCTGCGTCTATAATAAGCTTAATGTTATTCTCCTTACAGCATGTAATCATAGACTCCTCATCAAGGCCTCCGGAGAGAAGAATAGCATGCACACTTACCACTTTCTGCAAATCACCTTTCGTGGAATAATAATATGGTTTGGCGGCTCCATCACACACCGATAGGGCTTTGCGTCCTTCTGTTGTTCCGCCGAATATAAGTATCATAGCTGATGTATATTGTCCAGTAATTCTTCAATGCTGGAAATTAATAAGTCCGGTTGCTCCGGTATACAAATTTTTATCCCGTTATCTGTAATATCAATGTAAGAATCGGTGTTAAACTGCCGCGAAGCCAGTATTCCATTCCGTTGCAGTGCTTTTCTTATCATTGTATATTTTTGTCCGTGTCCAAGTAGCTTTATCTGCCTGTCCGATTCATTCTCTATTCTAAACAGTCCCGTATCCTGATCGAAGATTATTCCTTTTTTTGCAAAAAAACTGCTGAGGCTGCCATCCAGGGACAGGTCTTCGGGTGTTCCTATCTTTATTCCGCTCTGTTTGTCCATCAGCCATATTTTATCAGCTATCTGGAGCGCCAGTTCCAGATCGTGAGTGGAAAGGAAAATAGTCTTATTCGTCTTGCGGGATAGTTGGTGCAGCAATTGCATGATCTCTACTTTACTCGGAAAATCGAGAAAAGCAGTAGGCTCATCCAGAAGGATTATCGGTGTTTCCTGCGCCAGCGCTTTTGCGATCATCACTTTCTGCCGTTCCCCGTCACTTAGTGTATGTACCATCCTGTGCGCCAGATTTTCTATTTTCACCATCGCGATGGCCTTATCTACGATCTCTTTATCTTCTTTATTCAGTTGTCCCCAGAATCCTGTATATGGGCTGCGTCCCAAGCCGATAAGTTCGCGGGCGCTCATGTTTTTTATATCGAACTTTTCGGTCAGGACTACACTGGCGAGGGTAGCAAATTCCTTTTCGCTATATTCTTTTATTTCCTTTCCGCGTATATAGATACTGCCCGACAATTTGGGCTGGAAAGCCGAAAGTGTCCGCAGCAAGGTAGACTTGCCTATCCCGTTGGCTCCGAGCAAGCAGGTAAGTTCCCCACTGAAGATGGATGATGTTATATTTTCGGCGACAGTGATGCTATTCTCTTTTGAAGAATATCCTATCGAAAGATGCTGTATGTCGATTGTCTTTTGTTTCATTTTCCTATTCCGTTATCTCATTCTTACGTTTTCCGAATAATACCGATATAACTATCGGCGCACCTATGAGTGCCGTCACCGAGTTGATGGGTAATGCCCCTTCAAAACCCGGCATGCGTGCTATCAGGTTGCATAGTAGGGCAAGGGATGCCCCGGTGAGTGTGACGGCAGGCATCAGTATCCGGTGGTCGGACGAGACAAATATAGTACGGCACAGATGGGGTACGGCCAGCCCCAAAAAGACAATAGGCCCACAATAAGCCGTGATGATAGCCGTGATGACACATGAACAGCAGATTACATACAGGCGGGCACGTTTTATATTCAGCCCTAAATTACGGGCATAGCCATCGCCGAGCAGCATAAGGTTCAGAGTCTTGATAAGCAGGAATGAAAGCGGAATAAGTACGGCCATTATAAAGACGAAAGTATAGACCTGATTACCCGATACTTTCGCGAAACTGCCCAGTCCCCATATTACATATGCCCTGACATCTTCATCGTTGCTGAAAAATTTAAGGACGCCGATAATGGCGGTCGCTATATAGCCTATCATGACTCCGATGATAAGGAGTATGACATTTCCCCTTACCCGTTGCGAAATGGCTATTATGATTGCCATTACAGTCATTGCCCCGGCAATAGCCGCCACAGATACAGCCACTTCCCCGAAAAAGCCTAAAGTACTCAACGCCGTTCCGGCAATGCTTCCCGACAGAAGGATAATGAAAGCTACACCGAGGCTTGCTCCCGAACTGATACCCAATTCGGAGGGACCCGCCAAGGGATTACGGAATACGGTCTGCATCTGTAACCCGCTTATAGATAAACCTGCTCCCGCAACCAAGGCTGTGAGTGTCTGGGGAAAACGGGATTTCCAGATTATATTCTGCCATATCAGCGGTTCATCTCCTGTTCCGGATAATATATTCCAGATAGAACCTACGGGTATGGAGATAGTTCCCAATACAAGATTGAGTGTGAAAAACAACAGGATAGATGCAAAAATAAGTGCGAGTAAAAGTATATGACGTTTCATTATTTCAATAGTTCATAATATACAGGTGTGTGTTCGGGTAACAACTCGGGGTGGAATATCTTTATCAGGTCGGCCAGTACAACTTCCGGTTCTACAGGCGTATTTTCATAGAAGGGCTTTTCCCTGAGATTGCAATAGATAAGCTTTTTATCTTTGTATGCTTTGAAGTCGGCGTAACGTGCGTCGCTTTGTTTCAGTGCTTCATAGCTGAACATTCCGTTGTGGCTGTTTACCATACGCCAGTATTCGGCATTTGCGCCCTGAGAATATACAGTTTCGAAATCTACATAAAATCCTCCCGATTCATCATCGTTTTTCATAAAATAGGATGCTCCCGCATCGCGGAAGAGTTGCGCCAGATAACTGTTTCCTCCTACGACATACCAATTGCCCGAATGCAGTTCCCCACTGAGTACTGATGGCTTATGCGCCACCGAGGCGGCAAGTGATTTCAACTGGTTATATTTTTCTTCTATTTCATCGAATTGTTTACCGGCCTGCTCTTCCATGCCCAATAATAGACCCGTAAATTTTATCCATTCGGCTTGCCCCAGAGGAGACGATTCTTTATAGCCTAAAAAGCTGATCAGAGGAATATCCAGATTGCGGATAGCATCATAACCTCCACGCTTGAAGGGCGAAACAAGGATAATATCGGGATCGAGAGCCATAACCACTTCGTTGTCAAACTCGCCTTCGATACCGATTTTGCTTGTTTTTCCGGTTTTTAATTGTTCGTTTAGCTGAGGATTGAACAGGAAACGGGTGCTGGTTATCCCTGCTATTTTGTCCACAGCGTCTAATTTGATAAAATTGGAAATTTGCAGGGTGGTCATACATACCACGCTTCTTACGGGGACTTCTATAATCTGGTATCCGGCAGGTATGCCGGTTTTATTTTCCCCTCTTTTCAATAAAGCATATTGATATTTGGTATCGCTTTCCCCGGAAGGATCGTGTATATCCACCAGCTTGTAATTTCCATGTTCGGACACGGTAAAGCCTTTTGCATATTTGATATTTAAAGTATCGTGCGAGCCGAAGATATTGTTGCTGTCTTTCTTATTCGGGTTGCATGCAATGAAGCAGCCAAAAGCAAGCAGGATTATTGAATGGACAAGGATTTTCATATTGGTCTATTTGCGGATTATAATTAGTGAAAAGTAAGGAAATTTACGATTGAGTATTTCTTCTCTATTAGGAGTATAGAACTCCTTGCCTAAAATCCCAACATTCTCAAAATAGTGGAAAGTGACGTCCTGAATATTTTCTAATGCTTCCTTTATTACCTGTTCGCACTGCGAAGTTTTCATTAGTACAACGGTTTTCTCTCTTTTGATCTTTTCTTTCAGGCTGTCTAATGTTATGGTACCCGGAATAACTTCGAGTTCTTCCTCTTGTTTCACAATGTGAATATTGGCCAGAGTGCCACAGGCTATAAATGCAGGCACGCCCGCGATACGGCTGACCGGTATATTCTCCTGTGTAAGATATTCGCTTATGTAGTAAATGGTAGAGTAGAATCCGGCATCTCCTTCGGCTGTAACAGCTATTTTATGTCCGGATTTATACTTATCCGATATTTCTTTCGCCACAGCCTTGTAGCTTTCAATGGCCAGTGAACGGTCTTTGTTCATCGGTACATTGAATGTGTTCAGCTTTGATTCATCGACGCCCAATTGCAATAAGACATCCTTTGCCCTTGAGGACCTTTTTCCTCCGGGAAGGGCGGTTGACGGACAAAATATTAAATCTGCTTCTTGCAGTGTTTTCAAACCTTTCAAGGTTATCAGTTCCGGGTCTCCGGGACCGAGAGATACGAACATAACAGAATCAAACATCTATACAATCCATTTTATTGGAGTTAAAAAATAAGATGCTTTTAGTATAGGAAAAATAGACGAACAGGTACAAATGTTGTCTGTAAGCAGTATTTTAAGCCTAAACCTCGAGCTTTCAACTAATAACGCTTTGGCAGGTTTTCTGACTTGCTCCATCCTTGAACGGCCTTCCCATTTTCAGTAAACAGTTAGCAGTTATCAGTAAACAGTCAAAAAAACTGTTAACTGATTACTGTATCACTGATTACTGTGAAACAGTGGTGTTTGGTATTGTTCAAAGACTTTTTTCAGCAAAATTGTTAACTGATGACTGTTAACTGCTCACTGAAAAGAGCTTACAGCAGCGGGTCTGTTCAGGATTTACACCTGATTCCCTTTTAATTACTCATCCGGTAATGCGGATTTGTAACACCAAAATTTAGTGCAAAGATATGGAATTAAATTTATAAAGATTTATATAATGTAAGTCAAATAACTTTATCTATAAGTAAATGATTGATGTATTCAATAAAATGAAACAAGCGTTCTTTGAAATATTAGAAGCCGACGTTATTCCTCAGGAGAGTCTTACAATAAGAGTAAAAACTGACAGGTGGAAAATATGAAAATATGTCAACTTTGTCAAGTTTTAAGTTGGATACAAAGTTGAAATGAACGAAAAAGCTGACAGATAAAAAATGTGTAAAAGTTGTCAAGTTTGTCAAGTTTTTTGATAAAGGAATTAATGCGTTTCTTGTTAAATTTTAGATTACATGCTGCATCGAAAGTGTGTTATAGTAGAGGAAATTATTAAATCGCGAAAAAATATAGTTAAATTTATATTCCTTATTATGTTTATTTGGTAATATCGTTTAATATCAATATTTTTATACTGTATTTGTTAATTAACTATTATGGCAAAACTTATTATTAATTCCTATGCCGATTTTGAGCAGTATGTAGGAAAGGAACTGGGGACTTCTGATTGGCTGAAAATATCTCAAGACCGCATCAACAAATTTGCAGAAGCTACACTTGACTATCAATGGATCCATGTAAATGAAGAAAGAGCTAAGGTAGAGAGTCCTTTCAAAAGTACAATTGCACATGGTTACCTCATGGTATCTATCTTGCCCTATCTTTGGGATCAGATAATAGAGGTAAACAATATAAAGATGCTGATAAATTACGGTATCGAAAAGTTGAAGTTTAATCAGGCGGTAATTGTCGACAGTGAAGTACGTTTACGGGTTACTTTGGCCTCGCTTGTTAACCTGAGAGGAATAGCCAAAGCCGAATTGAAGGTTATTCTGGAAATAAAAGACTGCCCGAAGAATGCATTGGAAGAAACAGTCATATTTCTATATCACTTCAATAGTTAAGAGAAATATTACGGATAATATAATGGAGGGATACTTTAATTATTAAGGTATCCCTTTTTATTCGATAGCGCGATAGGCCGCTTTTCTGTATTATATCATCGAATTGTAATTGATACAGGCTTTTACTATCGCTTTCCACTGTATACTTTTTGTGGGTACATCTTTTGGGTGATACTTCTGGTTGTATCCGCTAAGCCTTATATAGTCATCACCCATATCTGATTTATCCAGGTTTTTAATTGTGAGAAACTCTTCTCCATCGATGGTAAGATATACGATATACATTTCACCCCAATATATATCGTTGGTGTGATTCGCAGTTTTGTAGCATACGATATCCCCGGGTTTGATCAATGGATACATGCTGTCTGTCTTCACAAATCCGGCACCGTCACATGAGCTTAAGTTGGGTATGGATAGATACCCATGGCATTTGTGCGAACCCTTATAGGAGAATATTGGTATAAACTCCAAAGGGGATTCTGCTTTGAGCAGATTTTTGTCAGAGACAGTCGACGGGTCTATATTCATTACAGCAGCATACTGTTCCCGTACCGACTGTAAGTTGTCGTATAGCCAGAATATGGATGATTTTATCATTTCACCTTCACCCGAAATAAGCCATTCTAGATTTATTTCAGGATATGCAGCATATATTTTTGCTATTGTATCGCCTGTTATACCGCTTTTCTTGTCCAGAGTACCGTTAGAGACACCAGTCTGATTATAAAATTTATTTTTGCTAATCCCCTGTTTGTCTATAAACTGTATAATCCTGTCCTTTTGAGTTAAGTTTTTGTTCATTGTGTGTAATCGATAATGAATTATAACTATACCTATTGAGGTATAATTGCAATATAGTTTGTAAGATTTCTAACAAAAATAACTTTAATTCTTGAAATACCAAAAAAGTTAATTTTTTGCCACTAAAATAAAGATATAGCAAAAAATGGTTAATGTAGAATTATTTCATATTATTTGTTTTTAATTGAGAAATATTTCTTTAATTTTGCGGAAATTTTAATAGGAAATCACAAAATATACAAATGCGCTTCTTGGTTACTATGCAAAATAATAGCTTGTATTTTACGGGGTTACCCCATGACTAGGAATATTTCTATATGGAAGAACTACATACATAATGATGCAAACGAAAATAATTTTACTCACATATGAAAACTTGCACGAGAACAATCAGATTTACTTTGTTAGGGTTTGTTACATTAGCACTTCATACAATAGACATTCAGGCACAGGTTACAATAGGATTGGGGGAGGCGCCTGCTAAAGCCGGACTATTACAGCTGAAAGAACAGGAGCCTGATGCTAATAATATAACCTGTAAAACCGGCGGTTTTATCTTGCCTCGGGTGGCATTGGTAAATCTGAAAACTTTGGAGCCTTTTGTTAACCCCGCAGAAGCTGGATATGCAAGTGAAAAAGCGAAGAATGTGGGGTTGCTGGTCTATAATATGACTAAAACAACGCCCTTTGTTCCAGGCTTGTATCTATGGGACGGAGAGCAGTGGGGGGTGTTGAGAGCAACTTCGGATAGTGTGCCTACCAGAGATAACTCGGGGAGTATTCCCGTTGAACCGAATGCTCCATCCAGTATGACAGACCCTGCTGGTTTGAAGTTGTCGAATTCATTTATTGTTGGCTTCAATAAAACAATTGATATCCCCGTTATAAAGGCTTATGCTGTTTGGAATCAATTGTTGAATCTGAATGAGGTAGGGTTGCAGGGAGCCGTTAGTGTGGAATTATTATGGGAAGATAAAAAAGATCTGATAAAGGAAGTTACTCTTGCATCAGGAGATAAAGGTACGGCTTCAATGCTGAGGGTTACAACCAATAGTAATAATCTGCAAGGGAATGCTGTTGTTGCAGTGAAAATAAATAATGTGATACGTTGGAGTTGGCATATATGGGTGACAAATTATGATCCGGAAGTATTGGCAGGGGAGAAAGTCTATAACAATACAATCTTTATGGATCGTAATCTAGGCGCGATAAATACGACACCAGGTAATATAGGTTCATTAGGCATGCTTTATCAATGGGGAAGAAAAGATCCTTTTCCTGGCTCTTCGGCTGTAGATGATAATTTAGAAATTGTACTCTATACTGTGTCTGGTGGCAATGTGGCTATAGGGAAGAACAAGGTGAATAATAGCCTTAATATGCCGACTTCTATTATTAATCCGTACACATTTTATTATAGTACAGAGGGCAATCAGGATTGGTATAGTAATTCGGGTACAACCAATAACTATTTGTGGAGTAATACAGATAATACAAAGGGTACCTACGATCCTTGCCCAAAAGGATGGCGTGTGCCACGCAGTGGGTCGGGAAGTGCTTGTCCATGGAATGGTTTAGGTGGCGGTGGGCCTGCTTTTGATAAAGGTAAAGGAGAAGAATGGACTGTGGCAGGTTATTATCCTGCAGCAGGGTATCGTGATCCGGCGACAGGTAATCTGACAATGGTTGGGCTGGAAGGGTATAACTGGTCTGCTACAGCTTTCTATAGTACTGTGTATAGGTTGTTTTTCAAATCCTATTACATTCAGGTAGATGCAACGGATAATAGGGCCAAGGGTAGTTCGGTGCGTTGTATAAAAGAATAGTTCAATATAAATAAGATTTATCTACTCTGTGTAGTTTTTTTAATTTGTCTTAAGGTTGGGATGGCATATGCGTGAGCATGTGCCTTTCTGTTTTTAGATAGAGTTCTGGGCTAAAAATAATGAGTCCCGCGAATCTCTCGACTCACAGGACCCAACCTTAACACAAACTTTACAAAACTACATATATATTTATTATATCGTTTATTCTTATTTATCCATCCTGTATTGTGTAGGAGACAGACCTGTATGCTTCTTGAAAAATCGACTCAAAGAAGTCTGATTAGAAAAGTTGGTCTTCACGGTTATCTCCTGTATATTCAATGCCGGATTTTTTAATAGTGACTTTATCTCCATAATGCTATATTCTACAATCCAGTCCTTTGCCGGCCTGCCACTCACATCTTTTACCACCGTGGTCAGATATTTAGGCGTTATATGGAGTTTCTCTGCATAGAAAGCAATCTCTCTATTTTCTCTGAAATATTGCATTATCAGAAGGAAGAAATCATATGTAATTTTTTCTTTCCGGCTATCAATATCCCGAATGGCATTTTTAGATAGTAGATTGTTCCTATAATTATTATAAAGATCAAGATAGAAAAGCCTCAGCAGATTGACAATGTATTCCCTCTGGAATAAATTGTCGGCTGGTTTCACCCAACTATATATAAGATTGTAGTATTGCGAAAACCGATATACTTCATCTTTAGATAGCTTATAGTGATACTTCCTTCTCATATGTATAAAGAATAAAGGAGAAAGGCGTGCGACTCCACTAAGAACATCGTTTATTAACAAATGTGATACTGTAAAATAATTGATTGAAAAATCAGGACTTTTACTTTTCAACGAAACTATCTGCCCCGGAAGAATTACCATTAATTCTCCTTTCGACAAATGATGTTCGTGCATATATACATCTATTATAGCGGATCCTTCAGTACAGAGTCCTAAGATTCCTATGGGAAGATATGTCTGGGTATATGTAACGGGAAGAGCGCTCTCTCCCATACAAATATTAAAGTCATACCCAAAAGAATATACAGAGTTTTTCTTGTCCTTTGACAGAGCTTTTTTTTCTCCGTACATTTTTGTCTTGTCTTCCATCTCAGTCTTGTCTCTCCTCAATATCGGGTGCAAATATATAACATCATTCTTTACAATTTTCATCTTGTGGAAATATGGTATAACATTTAGGAAGTATGGTATCCTTTTTGTCTGAATTCTTCACAAAAAATACCCTTATTGACTCGAAATCGGCCAACCGCACTATAAATATATCTATTTTTCCATCTCTATTCTTAGTGTAAGTCTCGGCTACAAATTTAGTAAAAACAAGAGAATAATATATAAATAATAAGATATATTTTGAAAATAATATAGATTTTATTTAATACAGAAAATGAATGAAGGGCGCTTTTATATCTATATCCTTTATATTGTAGTCTAAATCTGCGTCCATCTAAAATACAAAAGCTTATCAGATAATCTATCAGATAAGCTTTTGCATATAAGGAATCTTGATCTTCTATTTCAGATAAGTGTCGAACCAACGGAAGAACTCTCTTTGGAACAATATCCCGTTTTGAGGCTGTGCTATCCAATGGTTTTCGTTCGGATAAATAAGCATGCGAGCAGGAATGCCTCTCAGTTTGGCTGCATTGAATGCCATCATGCCCTGAGATGCCAGTATGCGGTAATCCAGTTCCCCATGCGTGATCATTATCGGAGTATCCCATTTCTCTACAAATTTGTGCGGAGAGTTGGCATATGAACGTTGTGCGATAGAATTGCTTCTGTCCCAGAAAGAACCACCCAGATCCCAGTTAGCAAACCACATCTCTTCTGTCTCAAGATATTGTGCTTCCACATTGAAGATACCGGCATGTGCAAGGAATGCTTTGAATCGTTTATTGTGGTTACCTGCCAGCCAGTATACGGAGAATCCGCCATAGCTTGCTCCTGTACATCCAAGTTTGTCGGCATTCACAAAAGGCTCTTTAGCCATTGCATCTATAGCCGAAAGGTAATCCTTCATGTTCTGTCCGCCATAATCTTTGCTGATTTGCTCCAGCCATTCCTGTCCAAAGCCCGGAAGTCCTCTGCGGTTGGGTGCTACAATAATGTATCCGTTTGCAGCCATCATCTGTAAATTCCAACGGTACGACCAAAACTGACTTACTGTACTCTGAGGGCCACCCTGACAATATAGAAGGGCAGGATATTTCTTATTAGGGTCGAAGTTTGGCGGATATACGATCCATGTCAGCATTTTCTTTCCATCAGTAGTGGCTATCCAACGCTCTTCTACTTTACCCATTTTTAGCTGTCCCAGTATTTCTTTATTTTCGAAACTCAATTCGGTAGCTTCACCGTTAGTTGTATTAACAGAATATATTTCATTGGGTGCTGATAATGAATGACGTGTCGCAATCAGTTTATCTCCGGCTATACCAAAAGATTCATAATCGTAGTCACCTTTTGTTACCCGGTTTATTTCTTTAGTGTGCACAAATGCTTTGAATATGTGAGTCTTGGCTTCCACGCATGATACAAAATAGATACTTTCGTTATCGTTCCATGCCAGATAATCAGTATTGTAATCAAACTTTTCGGTTACATAGATTTTCTCATTAGTAGCCAGATTCAGTACAAACATCCGGTTCTTGTCAGACTCGTACCCGTCGCGCTCCATGCTTTGCCAGGCAATATATTTGCCGTCAGGAGAGAAAACAGGATTGATGTCGTATCCCATCATACCTTCTGTAAGATTTTTAGTCTCTTTTGTATCTATATTATATAGGTATATATCGGAATTCGTAGACAAAGCATATTCCATCCCTTTTTTCTTGCGGCATGTATATGCTATCGATTTACTATCGGGACTCCATGCCAATTGCTCCGTACCTCCGAATGGAAGCATTGGGCATTCGTAAGGTTCATCACCTAGGATATCTATGCCTTCTGTTATTTTTGTGCCATCATAATCGGCAACAAAGCTATGAGGGATTTCTTCCACCCATTCCGACCAGTGTTTATACATCAGGTCATCTATAATACGTCCTGACGCCTTAGGCAGATCTGGGTATTTATCGGCTGTGCGCTCCCCGAACTTTATGTTCTTAATATATAGTATCTTCTTTTCATCCGGAGAATAAGAAAAACCATTTATGCCCCCTTCTATTTCGCTGATCTGCATGCGTTCGGTTCCATCCGGATTCATTTCCCATATCTGTGAAGAACCACTCTCGCTGCTAAGGAATGCTATTTTAGAGCCTCCTTTTATCCATACGGCATTGTTCTCGCTTTTGGCAGTTTGGGTTATTTGCTTTTTGTCCGAGCCATCGATATTCATCGTAAATAACTCCCGGTTAGTCTTGTTTTGCTCGATACTTACATAAGTGACTCCGTAAAGTACTTTTGATTTATCAGGTGAAACTTGTACATCGGATACACGTCCGAAGCTGTAGAGGACTTCGGGGGTCATAATACCATTTTCAACTTTTACGGTGGCTTTGCCGATGAGCGGGGCATCTTTTTCCGTGTTCTCTATTTTTGCGGAAAAGTTACCGCCACACGAAACAGCAGATGCGCCGAGTAATAATGCCATAATTGATTTATTCATATAGTTTAATTAATTTTATATGTAAAGATATTTGTTTTTTGTAATACACACAACTTATAAGATTACAGACCTAGGGTAACCCCCGAAAATTGATAACTGTAGTTATCTGTTGTGTTTTTGCATTAATTAACTATATAGTGTTAAAACCTGACACTTCTGACACATTTTTCATTATTCTTATCTTGTTTATTTTTATTCATTAACTGTGTATAGTTAAAAATAACAAAGGTAACAGATCAGTAAACAGTCATCAGTAAACCAACTTGTAACTCGTAACTGCCCGCAGGGCGAAGTAACTTGTAACTGTTAAAAGGTAACAAAGGTTACAGTTTTTTATCCCTTGTGCCCTTTATGATTCCCTTCGTGTGCTTAATGGTTAAATCTCTTTACCACAAGGGGCACAAAGATTTACACAAAGAACACTATTTACAGTAAACAGTTAACAACTTGTATCTTGTCTGCTCTCATATAACTTTCAACTTAATACTTAAGCACATGTAACATTTATCACACATTTGCTAATATGCTAATTTGCAAATCTGCTAATTAAAATTTGGCTCTGCTGATTTTCAATTCAAAGAACTATCAGCTATCAGCCAACGGCTAAAAGCTATATACATAGATAAAATTTTCCTTCGATGATAAATATTATAATTAAAGTTTGGCCATTCATTTTAAATGTTATATTTTTATTGAACGATTGTTCAATAAAAATATATGAATACAGAGGAACTTATATTGAAAAAAACGTTTGGACTCTTGTTGTTAAAGGGTTTTGATGCTACTTCCATAACCGATATTCAGGTGGCTACCGGTTTGTCGAGAGGGCTTCTCTATCATTATTTCAAGAATAAGGAAGAGCTGTTTATACAGGTGACGGAGAAATTTTTTATTCAGATATTTGATTTTGATATCCGTAAGGCTAAGGATTACGGAGTGGCTGAATTTGTTGATTTTATGTGCGATCGCTTCCGCCATATCAGTAATATTATATCCGGAATAGTAGAGGAAACCGGAAGTGTAAAAGAAGTTTCAATGCTAAATTATCACTTTTTGTTTTATCAGGTAATGCAGCGGGATGCCATTTTCAGAAATAATTACAGGGCAACAACCGAAAAAGAGCGTACGGGTTGGGAATATGCATTGAAGAATAGCATCAACAGAGATGAAATACGTGTAGATATAGACGTAAATGTTTCAGCAAACCAGTTGTTTACACTTACGGATGGTATATGGTTTCAAAGTATTTTTTCATCAGACGGACAAAGTGTGATCCGTAATCTGGAGAATGCTTTAAGCCATTATATTGCATTGTTAAAATAAAGAGTATATATTTTTTTATAATTATATTGAACGAGTGTTCAATGTTTTTCAAATATTTTTTAAAATAGATTTTGTATGAGCTGGGTTTATTTATTATTGGCAAGTGTTTTCGAAGTAGGTTTTACTTTTTGTATATCAAAAGCAAAAATCGTAGCTGCTCCGCAATCTACATATTGGTATATCGCATTCGGAGTGTGTTTGGTATTAGGAATGGGGTTGTTGGTAAAGGCTACTCAAACGATACCGATGGGTACTGCATATGCCATATTTACAGGTATAGGCGCTGCCGGGACTGTACTTTTGGGAATAATTGTGTTTAAAGAGCCAGCCAATCTGATGCGGATATTTTTTATTGTTACTTTGATAGCATCGGTAGTTGGTTTAAAAGCAGTATCACATTGATAATATAGATATGCAATGAATCTCGGAACGATGCTAAGATGTATATGCAGATTTTTACTCTGAATATAGAGTAGGGAATGTTCTGGTATATGGCGTTTTCAATTATTTATTTTGCACCTTTAAATATCTGTATTGTGTGAAATTATATTAAAAAGACAGTGGAGAACCCTGTCTTTTTTTATATAATACCTCTTTATTTCTGTTTTCTTTTATTTTTGTAGAAATCATATCTTACACACTAAAGATTAACTTGATATATAATAATGCAGAATTGCCGTTTTTTCCTCATATTATTTTTCTTTATTTCTTTGAGCGGGTATTCGCAGATCACTATGCGGCACCAGACTGCTAAACCGAAACTTGCCGATTCGCTCGATATTGCATATTATTCGAAAAAGAACTGGTATCGTGCCGGGGGAATCACTGTGGGTTTCAATGTTGGATTATGGGCATTTGACAGATATGTGAAGAAAGGTGATTATGCTTATATCAGTATGAAGTCTGTAAGGCGAAATTTTAAGAAAGGCTTCATCTGGGACAATGATAATCTGGAAACAAATATGTTTGCACACCCTTATCATGGCAATCTTCACTTCAATGCAGGACGGGCCAACGGCCTTACTTATTGGGAATCGGGAGGCTTGGCTTTAGCCGGGAGTGCTATGTGGGAAATGTTTATGGAAAATGAATTTCCCTCTACCAATGATATAATAGCTACACCTATAGGTGGTATGGCTATAGGCGAAGTATTTTACCGTACTTCCGATCTTATTCTCGACGACAGGCGTACAGGTTCTTCCCGTTTCGGACTCGAAGCTGCAGCATTTCTCATATCACCTATGCGTGGCCTTACACGTATCATGTCGGGAGATGCCTGGCGGAAAAGATCTACTTCGGGCAAACAGTTTGGAGTACCTGATGTAAGCGTCGAAGTATCCATGGGGGTGAGGGCCTTGGAATTTGAAGACCCCGTGATAGATAAAGGGCTTGGTTTTGCTACAAATATTAACGTGGAATATGGCGACAGGTTCGAAGCTGAAACAAATAAACCATACGATTATTTTACTTTCAAAGCCAATATTAACGGACAAGGCTCACAGCCTATGCTAAGCCAGCTGAATATTACCGGAAGATTGTATTCTGCGGAACTTATCGATAATTCGAAGGATTTTCTCAGTATTGGAGTATATCAGCATTTCGACTATTATGATTCCGATACGATATCCGATGTATCGTCGCGTATACCTTACAAGATATCTGCACCGGCTTCGTTCGGGGTAGGGCTGATACATAAGAGCAAACGGTTTTCAAACTGGGTGTTCGACTCCTTTGCTCATTTCAATGCCATTATATTGGGTGGTACTCTTAGCGACCATTATATACTTGACGACCGTAATTATAATCTGGCTAGTGGCTTTAGTTGGAAATTGGGAGCCAGTATTGCGTACAAGGATATATTCAGTGTTTCGCTCACCGACGACGGATACCGCATGTTCACGTGGAAAGGCTATCCACGGGATATAAATTGGGAAACAGTGAACGAAAAAACACTGAATGCCCAAGGTGACCATTCGCAAGCAGTGTTGAATGTGGTCTGTCTGCGGATGGATTTGAAGCTGAAAGACCGTTTTTATCTGACAGGTATTGGCTATAGTTACGCGCGTGATACGAATTATAAATATTTCGATAATGTATTTTCTTCCACAGCAGAGGGTCGTTTGATGCTCACATATAAATTTTAGCAGATGCTATGGTCTTTTCACCAACACTTTGTCGATACGTGCACCATCCATATCTACTATCTCGAAAGAGAATCCTTTCCATGTCAATAATTCGCCTGTTCTAGGTATATGCTCCAATAAGTCTAGTATCAGTCCGCTAAGTGTATTGTATTCATATTTAGAATATAAATCGCCTTTTTTGAAATAAGTAAGGAAATCATAGAATGAGCATTGTCCGTCTACAAGGCAGCTGCCATCCTGTCGCTGCACTATGTCGGGTTCTTCATGCGGGTCGAGGATTGTTCCTACCAATGCTTCCAGAATATCTTTGAGAGTAACGATACCGCGTACAATACCGAATTCGTCACAAACAAGGGCGTATTGTACATGCTTCATCTTCATTTCTTCCAAAGCGCTGTAGACTTCCATGTTTTCGTAAAAATAATGGACGGGACGTACTACCTGCATAATATCAAAATCCGGATCTTCTATTTTTCCAAACATATCTTTCAGGTGCACAATGCCTTCCACATGATCCAGATCCTTATTGCCTACAGGATATTTGTCGAATGGATTATTCTGTATAATCCCGATTATTTCCTGATTGGTCATATCGGTATCTATCCATACTATTTCGCCCCGGTAGGTCATAATAGATTCCAGATCCCTGTCGCCCAATGTGAAGACACGTTCCACTATATCCTGTTCTACCTCCTGAACTTCGCCCCCTTCGGTTCCTTCCTGTATCATTGACTTTATCTCTTCTTCTGTCACCTTTGTGTCAGTGTTTTTAATTCCCAAAAGGTTAAAAATCAGAGAGGTACTTTTGGAGAGAATCCATACAAAAGGAGATGCGATAATGGAGAGATAGTGCATGGGGAGGGCTATAAATTTGGCTATCTTTTCGGCGGCACTTAAGCCGATCCTCTTCGGTACCAACTCACCGAAAACAATCGTAAAATAGGTAACCACAATAACAATGCTCACCTTTGAAACAGTCAGTACATACTGTTGAGGGATGCCTGTATTATTTAGCACTTTGGCAAAATCATCAGCTAGTACATCTCCCGAATAAAGACCGGTCAGAATTCCGATTAATGTAATCCCAACCTGTACAGTAGATAAGAATCGGTCAGGATTATTAGCCAGATTTACAGCAGACTGGGCAGATTTGTTACCTCGTTTGGCTTCATTGTTCAAACTGGACTTACGGGCAGACACAACTGCTATTTCCGACATTGAGAAAATACCATTCAATAGTATTAATGCAACGATTATTGCGATTTCCATATATATTCTTTATTGATACCGTAAAGATATTGGCTATCGCTATTTTTTCCAAATTAAGAAAAAGGAATATTTGTTAATTGAAGGGAGGGGAGGGAGGATTATTGGTTAATCCTCCATTATCAGATCATTCAGAAACTCGCTTAATGGCTGCATCAGCTTATACATATCTTTGATGTATGGTACAAGTTCATCGCTCAGCAGTTTATCTGTAGGGATTGGCTTATATGCATAAAAATGCTTCAATTTCAGATATTCTGTTGCTGGGTGGTTCTTATCAAATCCATTGGGTACACGTTGCAAAGCGTCTTCATCGCGGTAAAGATCTCCGATCTCCTTTTTGAAGCGCTTTTCGTTGAGTATTTCCTGAAACAGTTCGAAGTCGTCATATATACCCCGTCTTACTTTCTTCAATTGGTCCGGCATCAGCATATAATGCCCGCACGAAATAAAACTTTCCTCCGGGTCGATATGCAAGTAATAGCCTGACGATTTATCCAGTGTGCGAGGACGGAATACTGCCCCGAAATGGGTTTTGTAAGGAGACTTATCGGTAGAAAAACGTACATCCCTATAGATGCGGAAGATACATTTTTTCGGCTCCAGCAATCCTATTTCAGGGTCGAATGTGGCTATTGCCTGTATTGTCTGTCCTACCAGTTTTTCATAGTCGGCACGTGCCCGGTCATACCATTTCTTGTTTTCGGTAAACCATTCGCGATAGTTGTTTTCCTTTAGTGCGGCGAGGAAATCCAGTGTATCCTTTTTTAGCATGTTTATATTGTTTTCGTTTTTTAGTTTGTCGAATTGTTGTCATTTTTTCACAATGTGAAGATACTTATTTTTTCTACAGCAGATATTATGAACGATAGAAAATTTTAGAAAAACAGAAATCCTTGTTAACATATAATTCATCAGATTTTTTTTGTGATTTTAACAGCTATTTACGGGCTATTTATGCAATATTTTAAAAATTAACTTAAAATAATTATTTAAATAATGAACTTTTATTAAAAGGTGATGTTATAATATTAACAAACAATGCCCAATTTGCCTTCTTATTAAATCTATTGAGATTTAGACAGTATTTAGAAATAGCTTTAACAAATCATATTGAGAGTTTTCGGAAGATAATATTGAATTATTATATTTAATAATATTGGGGGAAGGAAAATCCCATTTCAAATATGAAATATATGAATGCATTCCATATAGTTACTAGAGTACTAATCTAAAAACATTACTACTATGGCAGACATCGATAAAATGATGCTACAGTCTATTTATGACACGTTATTTAGTGCCTATGCTGATCCACCTGCAGACCTCAAGCTACAGGGAACTAGCCAGAATCAGAACATATACTTGTCGCTAAACTGGCCTGGACAGGCTATTGACCTCGAATCTTTTGCCAATCCTCAATCGCCGGCAAATCCTAATGGAAGTGAAAAATCTGTACAAAATTTTTCGCAATTGGTAGACCGCTTGTTTAGTATTAATCCTATTACTGCAGAAAACGGGCACACTCTGTCGAAGGGTATCTATCCGTTGACTGTTAAGGCAAACGTAACACCACCACCTATTGACGAGTATGCAAAAAAGAGATATGAAGAAGCTTATAACTTTTTGCATGCAGACGGTACGGACTTTGACGGTGAGGGAAAACCTATCACCGTAAAGGTAGACTCTCCGGTTTATACTAACTATAAGCGTAAGATGGATGCATATAATGATGCATTAACCAGTTTGATCGCTGCTTATTTTGCCCTTGATATGAGTAAACCGGCAGATCAAAAACAATGGAGCTTATTAGGTCCAAGGTATATATCGAAGGCGGACTCTGCTTATCAGGACTGGACTAATGCCCAAAAAGCCAGGGTAGAAGATATGCTGGCAGTTGAAGCTCAGTATATAAACAATCAGGTCGGTCAGGTATTTAATAATGCGCAATTGCAATATGATAAATATCAGAGAGGAAATATATCTGACCCGAATAGTGTATACTATCCGGCTTATGCGATACCTGCTAACTGGTTTGCTCCGAGTGCCGCCAGTACATGGACATCAGTAACTCTGGATTCTAAAACTCTGAAGACCAGTGAACATTCCGATTTTTCTAAGATCAGTGCAGGTGGTAATGCTAGTTGGGGATTGTGGCATGTAGGCGGTAGTTTCGATAAAGAAGACTCACATGTATCGATGAGTAAACAGACAACAAATCTGACAGTGTCATTTAAGTTTACCCGTGTACAGATCAATCGTCCGTGGTACAATCACTTGTTGTATTCTATCAAAGGATGGTCGCTTGGGAATGCGTATAAAAAAGGAGAACTATCCAGTGGAACAAGAAATCAACCACTCAACACACCTTTCCCTATGCTACCAACCAGTTTTATTGCTGTAAGGGACTTGTCGATAAAAGCTGATTTCTCGAAAGAGGATTCAGAACTGATAACAAGTAAACTGAAGACGCAGGCTTCTTTTGGATGGGGCCCATTCGCTATCAGCGGAGGATACGAGCATGGTAGTAGCGATAAGAAATTTGCATCCTCTTTTGACGGAAAAACGCTCAAAAATGAGGGTTTGCAAATTATAGGATGGCTAAGTACTATTGTGCCGGAATGTCCACCACAATAAATGACTGAATAAGGGGGGCAGGGGATCGGATTACATCCTCTGCGACCTCTTTTTACCTTAACGATATAAATACATAAATGAATCCAATCATAAAAGACTCTAACGTACAGCGGGCCCTGAGGGCTCTGCTCATCGACGGATTTATAACCCAGTCATTTATGGGTACGGCAGGCGATCAGCTCAAATATTTATTCTCATGGCCTCCCGATGCTCTGGAAGAATCGCAGTATGCTAATCCCTGGTCGGTAAATAATCCGGATGGAAGCCAAATGGCTATAGAAAATATTTCGTCACTGGTAGATCCTATTCCGATGTGGAGTGATAATTATTTTCCATCCAACAACACGGTAGAAAGCGTTTATCGTAATTTGATCTTGCCTGCTCAGCCTGTGCGTAGTACAAAAACGGCGGTAAGTAATGGAAGTGCAGATGGGATATTATCTGATGAAGAGTTTGAAGAAATAAAAAAACAGTTGCCGGAAATGAAACCGGACGATTCGGAGCGTATTAAATCGGTGGAAAGGGCTAAGGAAAAGATTAAATCGCTGACCATATCCGGTATCGTAGGCACAAAACAAATAGAACAGATAGAAACTGAGAATGAAGACTTGGTAAAAAGAGGAAAATTGAAGTTATATACATCGGGCGGTGGTACTGCCTTGCCTGTAGAACGGGTCTTGTTATATGCAAACTCTTTGGTGGCCAGACTGGAAAAGAGCAGTGTAGATAATCCGATGCTTACCTATTGCCCATCAAATATATTGCCACTTCATTTTGCCTCACCCGCCGATGTTGCATCCAATTGGGCTGATACATCCTTTACTTGCATGAGTGAGGATAATGAACAGGTAGATATAAGTCTGAAATTTACGCGGGCTGATATAGAAAGACCCTGGATTGTAGATTATCTTTTCAGTATGAGGGGTTGGACAATACCGGGACAAAGTCCGGGTTGGCTATCTAATGGTTCGTCAATGAATAATACAGGATTGTTTCCTCTGCTTACACTTTCTTTTATTTTATGCAGGGATTTTTCTATGAGGGTGAAAAATCAGACACTTTTTCAGATGAATGGGTTGCAGATACTTGCCCGATGCTGTAAATTGATGCCGCCTATGCCTGCAGAATAAAAGGGTGTATACAGCAATGCTTTTTCCGATAAGTAAATAAAGGCATATAATTAATATAAAAAGGATTTTGCGGTGCAAGAGAGAATTTCTCAAGTTTAATGTATGCAAAAATAAGTTTTATTTTGTTATTCAATATAATTATAATGGACCTTTAGCCTTGCTATATTGGCATTTTCCATACATTTATCTGTTAAACGATAAAATGATACCGCTATGGAACTTTTAAAATCTAAAAGACTACTTATCCTGACTTTTTTTCTTCTCGTTTTTGCAGCTGCTTATTCTCAAAAAAAGGATGACGACAGAATATATTGGAATGACAGACAAAAGCTGATTGTTGATGATTTTGGTATCAAAACAAAGAATCTGGAAAGCGGAGCCACTTCGGCAGATTTCGCCATCGACTATGATGTGAGCCGTTTTAACTTTGTCAGTAAGAATTTCAATAAAAATGTTCGTAATTATATGGTTAAATCGACTTCGCAGATCGATACTACCGGTAATGTACAACAATATTTACTTTACCAGCAAACGCTTTTCGATTTGAGTGAAGTGTATGCTCGTGAACTCCGAAAAGCGCTAAAAGAAAATCGAAAATTGTTGATCTCGGGAACTAAGGTTGCTGATGAGCTGAACTGGAAAGTGATGTCGGAATTTCTCGATCGCAGAAGTAAATATACTCAGGAAACCAATTCGGCAAGCGATCCGGTTAAGCAAAAAGAATGGGAAGATCAGATTGCCTATGAACTGAATGAGCTGAAAGACTACATTTATGGAAAATAGAAAGTTCATAATCAAAAGCCGTAATAAAAAAGAAAACATTAACGGACTCAGGTAAACATTAAGATGTATATTGCTGTTTTATAGTAGATAAGTAACTCATTGCTCAAAAAAAGACAGCTATGCATATTTTTATTACCGGAGGCACAGGGCTGATTGGTACAGCTTTGGTTAAGACACTCATTAGGCAAGGCCATGATGTTATGGTTCTGAGCCGTAATCCGCTTAAGGCTGAGAAGAAGCTCGAAAAACAGGCAAAATTCTGTACTTCATTGCAAGCTATGAAGTCTCTTGATGGGTACGATGCTGTCATAAATCTGGCGGGAGAGCCTATTATCGGGAAACGCTGGACTAAAAAGCAGAAAGAGCGTTTGTGCAATAGCCGCTGGAATATAACCCGTCGGCTCACAGAGTTGATAAAAGCCAGTGACATACCTCCTAAAGTATTTATATCCGGTTCGGCTATCGGGTATTATGGTGCGCAGGATAATAATATTTTGACTGAGAAGTCAGGGTTTAACGATGAATTTACTCATCAATTGTGCAAAAAATGGGAAGAATTGGCATTGGCAGCTCAAAGCAACAAGACGAGGGTCTGCATATCGCGTACGGGGGTCGTTCTATCAAAGGAGGGTGGGATGTTGGCTATTCTTACCTTGCCTTTTCGCTTGGGCTTGGGATGTACACTTGGCAAAGGTAGTCAGTATATATCATGGATACATATACAGGATATGGTGAATGCCATTATCTACCTGATGGATATGCCCGAAGCTCAGGGTATATTCAACCTTACAGCTCCCAATCCGGTGACAAATAAGCGTTTTTCTAATATATTATCAGCTACCCTCTATAGACCTCGTATATTTCGCATGCCTGCATTTATGATGAAACTTGTAATGAGTGAGGCTGCCACGATGGTTGTAGATGGTCAGCGGGCAATTCCCCAGCATCTTACCGATCTGCATTATCGTTTTATTTTCGAACATTTGGATGAGGCATTGAGCGCATTGCTGAAAGGAAGAAAGTATAAAAAGCAACTTGTCGGGTCCGGTTCTCAAAAGAGCACAAATGGTTAATTGCCATTTATTGGATATATAATTTATTTCATACCTTACATTCCTTTTTTTCCTGTTAAGATATTACATTTGTAGGCAATTAAGTAAAAGTAAATATTTAATGATAGTCTTAGAATCTCTGACTAGTCATTGGATTTAACTTAATGAATCAATGAATTGGTCTGTGACCTTAATAACTACAAATAAAGATGATATACAGTTTTGCAAACGATTATGCAGAAGGATGCCATCCCTCTATATTAGAGGCTTTGACAAAAAGTAATTATTCTCAGCAACCTGGATATGGCGACGATGAATATAGCCGCAATGCTGAAAGAATGATCAGGGAATTAACCGATAGTAATGCTGATGTGCATATGATTTCGGGAGGGACTTTAGCTAACCTTACCGTATTAGGCTCTATCCTTCGCCCTTTCGAATCGGTAGTAGCTGCCAGCACAGGGCATATTTATGTAAATGAAGCCGGAGCTATAGAAGCTACCGGACACAAGGTTGAAGCAGCTCACACAAGTAACGGGAAATTATGCCCTGCAGATATAGAGCCGTTTCTGAATAAAATAAGAGGGCATCATGTGGTGCGTACGAGGGTCGTATATATATCAAATTCTACAGAGCTGGGGACAGTATATACAAAACAAGAACTAACTGATTTATATGTGTTTTGTAAGGCTAACGATCTTATCTTGTTTATGGACGGGGCCAGATTGCCGATGGCTTTGACCGCCCCCTCTAACGATATGGCTTTGGCAGATATAGCAGCACTGACCGATGTGTTTTATATTGGAGGTACTAAATGCGGAGCATTACTTGGCGAGGCTGTTGTGATAACAAATCCTGAATTGAAGAAAGATTTCAAATTCCATCTTAAGCAGCGGGGGGCACTTACTGCAAAAGGCCGGGCAATGGGAATACAGTTCGATCAGCTGTTGCGGGATAACTTGATCTTTAATCTGGCAGACCATGCCAATCGTATGGCGGCAAAAATGGCCGCTGCATTCAAAGCAAAAGGATTTTCTCTACTTATTGATTCGGATACGAACCAGATTTTTCCGATATTACCAAACGAATTACTAAAGTATATGCAGGATAATTATGGGTGCCTGGTATGGAGTATTGTGGACGAAAAGCAAACAGCTGTAAGATTTATTACCTCATGGGCTACCCCGGAGACTATAGTAGATGAATTTGTAGAAAAACTGAAAAAAAAGGATTAGATCATCCTTACTTATATAAAACGAAAAAGTCCGCAACATCACATCGCTGACTTTCCCAACTTTAACACAAACTTTACAAAACTACACAAACATAAAACCATTATAAGGGTAAAATGTTCGCTGTATATTTCGAATTAACAGTGTTAAAATATTGAGGTGCTATTATTGTGCTGTAAATCAGATGTCCGTTTGGTGGGGCTGTTCTTGTTTTTAATTTCTGTTAACATTATCCGACCTTTTAAATAGGAGAATTTAAAAGTGAATTTTCAATCTGCGATCAAATTTATCCATCAATTTATACAGGTGTTTCCCCAATATACGTTCCTGCTCTTTTTTTGAGTTTTGTTCCATTTCGGCATAAATTGCTGTTGTACTTTTTGTATAGGCATAATCATATTGCCGGCTATTTATCTGTATAAGTATAAAGATGAAAGTAAGAGATATGACTGTAGAGGTAATTATCTTTGATTTATTCTTCAGGATTTTGAATACGGAGATAATAAGATTAATGATAATACAGCATGTAATTAGCAGAAATATATCATAATTATTCCACCACCATATCTTCCCATATCCCCCGGTATAGTTTTCTCCCGGCCAGCAGAGCGCTATTCCTCCCCAAGCCGAAGCGGGAGTAGGCAGATCTCCTGCCAGATGCGCCCAGAAACCCAGAACGAAGGTTATGAAGTAGATCGAATGGTCTTTCATAAAACCGGTAAAATGTAGATCTTTATTCTTTAATGATTTCTGTATAAGATAAATGCTAACGATAAGTAGTATCCCTAGAACGATACTGGCCGGCAACGAGTGAAAGAATGCATGATGCGAATACCAGAATTTACTGCTATAGACAACTTTGCCAGTGTCAGAGAGCCCGAAGAATTCACCCAATGTAGTATCGAAACGCGACCACATGCTGATGGCATCTATATCGGGAAGCATTCCGCCAAGAGTACCGGCCAGTATTATTTTTGCTTTTCTTAAGGGTGTCGTCTTAACGAAGGTTGAAGCACAGGTTGCTACGGCTGTTCCTGACAGGGCGTGGGTAAGTATGTCCATAGGGTGGGGGCGTTATTCGGGTTGAGTTAGCGCTGATGCTGATGTTGTATTTACGCGCTCATTTATACTTTCTATAAGAGCTTCTTTGTTTGCCAGCGATAAGAAAGTGTTTATATAGCCCAGTGGTACGGGTATTTCATCGTTACTCTCTATGATAACCGTCGAGCCTGTTAATTTATTTTTTTTTATGTATGCCCTGCCTATATTAGCATATGCGACATAGTTTTTGTGAATTTGCATCTGTCCCTTCATTTCGGAGAAAAACAGGCCATCGTCCGCAAGACGGGCTATTTCTATTTTCTTGAAAAGGTTGGCATAAGCTCTTATCCCAAACAACATTGTTATTGTTACAAATAATAAGGAAATAAGCACAAATCCTGCTATAGAACCAATTGTACTGTCTTTTGCCGACTCGATGCGGACTGCTTTGATTCCGTCAGAAATGAAAAGAAATGAAAAGATAATAAAGGCACATGTAATGAATAAAAAGATAGTACCGAAAATATAGTCCTGTCTTTTGTTCGAATAGTATACTATGTCGGTTTCTCTTTTTTGCATTGGCAATGAGTTTGTATGATAATATTTCAAATATACGATAAATGTTCTATCAGTGTACATTGTAATTTGAATATAAGCTTATATATAGAGTACGATATGACCCGATTCCATAATTTACTTTAAACTTTCTCTTCCGTAATCACGAAGCGGGAGCCTGAGTCCACATTCTTAAATGAAAGTAAAGTGGCATCATCTGACTTATATATAAAATTATCTATACAATACCTCTTGTTTTATTGTAGGTATTCCTGCCCCCATGGCATTGATAAGAGAACGCTGCGTGCTAAAAAAAGACGTTTGTTCCATTTCATTACACTGAGAGATGAGGGTTGTGTATCTGGTAAGGGATTCGATCCACTCCTTTTTTTGTGCACAAAACACCGGATTGTGGGTAGTTGCCAGTTCTGCTTGTGGAGACCAAAAACTGACGGAAACCTTGTCTCCGTATTCAGCATATAAATAACTAGGTTCTATGTCTATAGCAGATAAGTAGATACGTATTTTTGCACCACTGCTGCCGGTGCCTGTCCGTACCATAAGTTCCATCCTGTCTACAACCTGTGATAATCCTTGTTGTAAATCCATCAGATCGTTGTTGTTGAGTAAACCGCGCCTCCGGAAATAGTCGATTTCCTTTATCATATAAAGAAATATATTCTCATCTAATATCATGATCATCTCACCGGTCAGTAAGTTGTCATTCATTATATATTGCTGGTGCTTTTCATATACTATGTCCGGAACGGTAAAGTTACTGAAATTACAATCTACATCACCTTTCAGTACATTTACACACCACTTATAATAGTAGAATTTTGATAGGATTTTCTGTGTTAGCGTAAAACAAAATGGAAGTCTGTTCAATACAAAATACATTCTGAATGTGTCGACCTTTTGAAGCTTCCACATGATTTCTATATTATCTTGTAGAATTTCCAAAAAAACGTCTTCCGGTTTTACCCATTGGTGCATCTTCAGATCAAAGTGCGCCGTATCTGTATTTTTTAATCCGATAAGCTTATCTATCGATAAGTCCAAATCCTGCGCAACTATACAAATTTCCTCAAACGAGAAAGGTACTTCGCTTCTGAGCCGGCGGTAAACTGATTCGCGGCTCAAATCGAGGATGTCCATTAAATAGTGCGCAAGTTCTTTTGCTTGAGGGAAGTATGAGTTAAATACAGATACGATTTTTTTGTTAAAATCATTTTTCATATAATCAATTGTCTTTTGCCCAGACCGATTAATACTTAGTATCTTTAACTGGCTATAAATTTACGAAAATTATTTGTATTAGGGTTTAAAACTGTCAGAAAAAGTCCTTGACGGAGAAGGTGTTTCAAAAAGTGATTCTATCTGTTGTGTACTGTTTGCATAAAAAGGTATATGTTGTTGCTTCGTAAATATGAAAAAAACCTTCCGGGGGTATCCGGAAGGCTTCAAGACTTAACTAATACTTACTTATTTGCTTACTTACTAAATTATTTATAATCTTTCAGAATCTCCTGCAGCCTTTTTCGTGCAAAAAATATCCGGCTTTTTACTGTACCTAGCGGCAAGTTTAATGATTTGGCTATTTCATCATACTTGAATCCTGTAAAATACATAGAAAACGGCGTTTTGTAATCGTCATTGAAAGTGTCCAGGACATTCATTATTTCATGGTATGTGAAAGAGCCTTCAGGGGAATCGAAGCCTGATTCCTGCGGCATATTTAATTGGTACAGGCTGTCAGAGTTGTCTAAAACCGTTTGTGTGCGTACTACGCGGCGGTAATTGTTTATGAACAGATTGTGCATTATAGTAAAAACCCATCCTTTGAAATTGACATTATCGTAATACTTGTCTATATTACTCAAGGCTTTCAGTGTAGTTTCTTGAGTAAGATCTTTAGCGTCATCACGGTTGGTTGTCAGGGTTAATGCGTAGTTTAACATGTTGCTTTGCATCTGTACCAAGTTGTGTTCCAGTGTCTGTTTGCTAGTTTCCATTACTCTTCTGTTTTTGTAAATGTTTTATAATTTTTTTTCGTTTTTGACACTGCAAAGATATATGTTTTTTTGTAACTGATTGCATAGACAACTAAAAAATATCGATCAAATGTTAAATATTGATATAAATAAATTGCTAGTAATCAATAAATAAATCAATGGATAACTATATTAACATTTGATTTATATATAAGTATATCAATTATGTTAATTAACATACAGTTTTCTTGTTTTTAATCATTTTTCGTGAAGATATAATGTATTAACTTAAAATGGCAGAACAAGTGATTGATAATTTTTGTTCTTTTAATGCGTTTTATTTAATAGTAGCTTAAAGATAAGTTGATCCAGCTTTATTAGAAAGTTTAATTTTAATTAGAATCGTTGTTTCAATTTTTTTTGCCGTAGCATCTAGGGTGTTAGTCTCTATTAATAGTAACTTTGGTTATTTAATATGTATAAGAAATACTTAATCGTGAATAATTTGTCGAAACACAACAAAGAATATATAGCTATATTATTATTTATCTTTTCGATATCTCAGTTATTTTTGCCTGCAATCTTGTCGGCACAGACGGGAGGGGCTAATAATGATACAATTCCCTTATATTCGGGCGATACAATACGGAAATCCATTTATTCACAGCAGAAGAAAAACCGGAACTGCGTTTATGACTTTGTATGGGGAAAACATTACAGAGAGTTATATACGATTCCTGTTTCGGTGGGTTCTTCTACCCTGAATTCCCTCTTCGGAACCCTCGAAGTGACGGGTCAGGCCCCGGAATTTCATGGGCTTTATATGGTTGATAAAAATGGTCGAAACTATCTGGTGAAGCCTTTGAGCGGATCGTCCAGCTTTCTTCAATCCGAGTTCTTCCAGGAAATGTATAATAAAGATGATTTTAAGGATACGTATCTCGATAGTTTTATAGGAGATGCATATACTATTGTAAATCCATATACATTTATAGCTTCCGACTATATGGCTAAAGTTTTGGATTTGAATTCAAATAATCCACGCCTTTATTATATTGCCCGTAATGCTACGTCTGATACTATTGTAGATGGTACGGAAATTCAGGATAAGCTTGTAAGTATAATGAATGTCCCTGATCTTGCCACAAGAAAAGATATCATTAGCACAGGTGATCTGCTGAAAAAATTGCAAGATGATAAGTCTCATGTTGTTGATCAGGATCTTTATATCCGTGAACGTTTATTTGATATGCTGATCGGAGACTGGAACAAGACACCTGAGAACTGGAACTGGCAGAGAAGTGTAGCGGATGATAAGATTGTGTATAAACCTATTGTTATAGATCGTAGCCATGCTTTTATGAAAGTGGATGGCTTGCTGACAGGTCAAATGTTGAGTGTACTTTCTCTCGGTTTTATATCTGACTATAAAGATCATATCAGCAATCTGAAAAAGTTCAATAAATTGGGTTTTACGCTTGATGTGGCTCTGACTGCCCAAAGTGAACAGAAAGACTGGCTCCGGCAGTCGCAATATCTGAAAAACTTATTGACTGACAGTGTAGTAGATTATGCTTTTGCCCGATTACCTAAAGAAATACAATGCGAGGAAATAAATAAGATCAAGCAGAAATTAAAGAAACGAAGGGATAAACTCGATGAGATTGCAATGGAATATTATAAAGAATTGCAGTTCAATCCTGTAATAACCGGTACGAATAATAATGATAAGTTTATAATAGATAAATTTCATCGAGACAGTATACAGGTCGACATATATAACAGAAATACTGATAAACTTGTGTTCAGGCACAGATACACGAAAAGAAACTCAAGGGAAATATGGTTGTACGGCTTGAATGGAGATGACAGCTTCGAAGTGAAGGGGAATAAAAGAAATAAGATACCATTGTATGTCTTGGGAGGAAAAGGAGATAACAGGTATAGTATGCAATCTGAGAGTAAAATAAAAATACTTGGATATAATTCTCAAAAACAGGGATTAGACTCTGTTAAGGATGCGAAGGTGATCATCACGGACAATGATAAGATACATGATTATGATTATGAAAAGACGCGCTACAATAGTGTTTCGTTCAGTCCGTGGGGAGTATATGACTCTGACTGGGGGCTGAGCTTAGGTAGTTTTGTAACATATACCCGTTACGGACTGAAACGCTCCCCTTTTTCGTATCAGCACCGTATAGGTTATAACTATCTGAAAGGATTTATGTATAAAGGTATTTTCCCGATGTACGACGATCGCAAAAGTATTTATTTAGACGCCTTTGTCGGTTCTCCGACAAACTTCTCCAACTTCTTTGGATTTGGGAACAATACAGATGGATTTAAAGATGAAAAGAAAGTATATAATCGAGTGAAGGTGGGGCAATATTCGTTGTCTCCATCCTTTCATTATACGCTGGCGAAAGATCATCAGCTCATATTATCAACCGCATTCGAAATATTTAAAGTAAAAGAAGTCGACGGCAGGTATATCAATGAATACTACAATAATGATTATTCCATATTCGATACCCGTTACTTTGCAGATTTGAGTGTGTCGTATGAATTAGATAAGAAGATTTCCAATATTGTTCCTACTTTTACCGGGTCATTTACTGCCGGATGGAAGATGAATATTCTTCATCCGGAACGCAATTTCCCTTATACAGAACTCGATCTGGCACTCAATGTTAAGCTTACCGACAGGATTACCTGGGCTACGAATCTGAAAGGTAAAGTCATTTTTAATGATAAGTATGAGTTTTATCAATCGGCTTCTACCGAATTGCGTGGGTATCGTGATAGTCGGTTTATCGGCAGACAATCTTACTATCAGTATTCAGATTTACGCATAGATATGGGAAAAATAAAGAATCCGTTTACTCCCCTTAAATATGGTTTATTTGCAGGATTCGATTTTGGCCGGGTGTGGTATCCGCACGAATCTTCAAAAAAATGGCATGCCTCTTATGGTGGGGGTGCGTGGGTAACCATAATCAATAAAATAACCACTAAATATTCATGGTTTGGTTCGGGAGATGATTTCCGTTTTATGTTTGGTTTAGGAATGGGATTTTGATATCTTTGGGTAAATAAAACAGTAACCATGAAAACACTAGGGCCCAAAGGTGTAAAGTACCTGAAAATACTGCATCTTTTTCTTGCTATTATGTGGATTGGCGGAGCATTGGCTATGTCGATACTGGCTTTGACAAGTAAGCCCGAAACGGGTGATGAACTGTATACGTTTTCGCGTATGCTGCAAATAATAGACGATTACCTGATTATTCCCGGTGCGATGGGAAATATACTGATAGGTGTCGTTTATGGTATATGGACGAAATGGGGATTCTTCAAACACCGCTGGCTGACAGTGAAGTGGGTATTGACGATTGTTCAGGTGTTATTCGGTACATTTGTATTAGGCCCTTGGATAAACGGAAATGTGGAGTTGGCACAGACTTTAGGGCAGGATATACTCTCCAGCGTCGACTATTTCCATAATCTGCAAATGACGCGTATCTGGGGAACAGTACAAACAACGATATTGCTTAGTTTTATTATAATATCTGTATTGAAACCTTGGAAGAAGATGGTTGACCGAACAGGTAAGAAATAGGTTTCTTGTGCGTCCGGACAACTAGAAATAAACATCCTTATTTGAATGAACACTTATCTAATATAACGATTTATGTACAAATTGACCTTTTTATTATTCTTTATTTCGGTCTCTCTTTTTGCCCAAAATATAGAGCAGACATACCGTAACCCGGTGATTGCAGGTGACTTGCCGGATCCTACGGTAATCCGTGTAGGTGACAATTACTATGCGGCAGGGACAACTTCCGAGTTTGCACCCGGTTATCCCTCATTTCATTCCAAAGATCTTGTAAATTGGGAGCGTATAGGCGCTGTGTTTAATGAGCATCCGGCATGGATTAAAGGTGACTGCTGGGCTCCGGAACTGTATTACAATAATGGTACATATTTTGTCTATTACACTGCCCGTAAGAAGAGTGACAACATATCGTGCATAGGTGTAGCTACCACTAAAGATATTACAAAAGGATTTACCGACCATGGCCCGCTTATAGAATGGGGGAAGGAAGCGATAGATGCCTATATATTCAAAGATGATGACGGTAAGCTTTATATCACATGGAAGGCTTACGGGCTCGAAGATCGTCCGATAGAAATACTGGCATCGGAGTTGTCGGCTGATGGTTTGTCTCTTAAAGGAGAACATTTTACACTCACCGATCATACTAAAGGCTGGATCGGGCGTGGCGATGAAGGGCAATGTATTGTGAAACGTAACGGTTACTATTACCATTTCTATTCCATCGGTGGATGCTGTGACAATCGTTGCGATTACCGGGTACATGTTGCCCGTGCAAAAAGCCTCAGGGGGGAATGGGAGCAATATGAGCCTAACGCGATACTGCAGGGCGGTAAAGACTGGCGGTGCTCGGGGCATGGTACACTTGTGCAGACTCCCGATAACAGATATTTTTACCTCTATCACGCATACAATGCTTACGATTTCGAATATGTAGGCCGCCAGGCCCTTTTAGACGAGCTTGTGTGGAATGATGCAACAGGATGGCCTTATTTCAGATATGGCGATACTCCGACAGCCCAGGCTCCGGTTCCATTCAAAGGGACTGTGCAAGAGAGGAATATAGATTTTTATGACGACTTTACTGTTGCAGATGATGGAAAAGATAAATATTGGCAATGGGATATGTATTTATCCAAACCGTTGACAGAGAAGGCTGACGGCTCACTGATCTTAGCAAATAACAAGGTAGGCCTTGTCTTTCGGGGAATAAATGTCCAGACAGGTAATTATACTATGACTACGATGGTAAATGCTGCAGGTTCCAACTTTAAAGGACTGACTATATATGGTGGATTTGAAAATCTCTATGCATGGGGCGTTGAAGGTAAAGACGTAAAGCTGTTCAAACTGGAGAAAGGGCAAAAAACAGAATTGTATTCAGCCCCATTCGGCGATTATCAATCTGTAATGTTAAAAGCTGAAGCCATAAATGCCAGACTATACCGTTTCTATTGGTCGGTGGACGAAACTGAGTGGCATATCTTTCCATCCGGTGATCAACGGGTAGATATAACAGGGCTCCCACAATGGGGTCGCGGATTGCGTATCGGCCTGCTTACCGAAAATAATGGGACGGATAATAAGGCTGTATTCGGATACTTTAATGTGGAAAATAAATATTAAGTAATTATTTAAATTTTATTAGACACATTATAGTTTGTAGGCATAGAGATATACAATTAATTTTATTGATCATTTTATCAACAGGTTGGGGCGAGCTTAAAAGGTTTAGCCCCAATTTTTATAAATATCTGATGATGGTAATTGCATAGCAATATTCGAGGGTATATCTTTTTAAATCGGCAGTGTATCTTCTCTGTAAAATACTCAGTATAAAATATTATTTACATCGATTTTTTTTCTGATAAAATGTGATTTACATTGCAGTGTTTATTCATATATTTGCTGCCAGAGAGTTTGAGTAAAATAACATATGAGCTTTAAAAGCGTTGTAAATGGCAAAAGACGGGCCATCATGCGTGGATTGACCAAAAATATAGGTCGTTCTGCGCTTAATAGGGATGCCCATGGTATATCTAGTTCAGATATTAGAAGAGTTTTAATCTCAAGACCAAACAGCCGGTTAGGAAATCAATTGTTGATAACTCCTTTGGTACAGGAAATCTCCAATACATTTCCAAATTGTAAGATTGATCTGTTTGTAAGGGGAAACATTTCTTTTATTTTGTTCGAGAACTATGAATGTATCGAGCGGATAATCAGATTGCCCAAAAAGCCTTTCAAGGAATTATTTAAATACATTAAAGTCTGGTTTTCTTTAGAAAGGTATAGCTATGACATCGTAATTAATGTAGATAAGAATTCCTCGTCGGGGAGGTTGTCTACACAGTTTTCAAATGCCAGGTTTAAATTCTTCAATGATGTAGAAGAAGATCTTCGGGCAAAGTATGAAGATTACGAACATATGGCGAAGTTTCCGGTATATAATTTTCGGCGCAATCTTATACAGTTAGGATTTAAAGATGTGGATATAGAAAAACCCATGCCGGTCTTAGACATAAGATTGAGTTCCGCCGAAATTACTACAGGCAAAGAAATATTAGATAGTTTGGTAGATAAAGCCAGAGAGACAATAGCTATTTACACTTTCGCTACAGGTGATAAATGTTATTCAAAAGATTGGTGGCTCAATGCTTATGATAGACTTAAAGCTGAATATGGAGAAAAATACAATATTCTGGAAGTTTTACCTATCGAGAATGTTTCACAAATAGACTTTCACGCTCCATCATACTATAGTCGGGATATTCGTGAGATGACCGCTCTTATTAATAATACAGCAGTATTTATCGGTGCAGATAGTGGTATTATGCATTTGGCAAGCGCAGCGCAAACTCCTGTTGTTGGATTGTTTTCTGTTACAAATATAGAGAAGTATAAGCCCTATAATGATGGAAGTGTGGCTATAGATACAAATATTATGGATATTGATGACATAGTTGCTGCCACAGATAAAATACTTGGAATGAAGAAATAGGTTACTTTCCTTATCGGATTAAAAACGAAAGAGGCTGTCCCAAAAGTAATATTACACTATTAAAGTGTTACCCTCTTTGTCATTCTGAGTGTAACGAAGAATCTCGACCCTCCGGATACGAGATGTTTCACTCCGTTCAACATGACAAAATGATCTGAAAAAATACTTTTGGGATAGCCTCCTTTTGTTTTTATCAGAAGTATATTATCAAAAACTCCATTTGTTCGATGTTTTAGCCGAGCCTGTTTTGCTTGTACCTCCTTTATAATATTTCAAAGCTTCAGGAAGGTCTTTTTGTATCTGTTTGATACGGGTATCATCGGAAGGGTGGGTACTCATAAATTCCGGCGTACTGCTTCCGTTCTGGGCCATACGTTGCCAGAATGCAGATGCGGCGCTAGGGTCGTATCCGGCCATAGCCATGAATATAAGCCCCAGTTGGTCAGCTTCAAGTTCTTGCTTACGCGAGTATGGTAACAGGATTCCATACTGCGCCCCTAATCCTAAGGCTGCAGCTGCTACTTGTTGCGTAACGGCAGATGTTCCGCCAAGGGCAGCTCCGACAGCCGCAGTGCCATATTGCGTAGCCATCTGGTTGCTCATACGTTCGTTAGCATGCTTTGCAACGGCATGTGCAACCTCATGTCCTAATACGACGGCCAATCCGGTTTCATTCTGAGTGTAAGGTAATATACCCTCGTATACTACGATTTTTCCGCCGGGCATACAGAATGCATTTACATCAGTGCTTTTTACCAGATTAAACTCCCATGAGTAATCTTTTACCTGATCGGCATAACCATTGTTTTTGAGATAAGTCTCTACGGCATTAGCTATATTCCGGCCTACTTTTTGCACCATGGCAGTATTCGTTTTATCCGTAGATATAGGAGCCGATTTTATAAATTCTCCGTATTGTTGCAGGCTAAGAGTCAGCACTTCGCTGTTCGAAACCAGATTCAGCTGTTTACGTCCTGTTACAGGAACACTTCCGCATCCCGTAAAGAGCAACGTATAGCCAAGAACTAATATAAGACATTTCTTTACCATAATAGTTTGTTTAGTTTGATAGGTTATAATCATTTATTATTCTGCTCTTTCAATAAATCCCTTATTTCAGTCAACAGGGTTTCTTCTTTTGTCGGAGCAGGAGGTGCTGCCGGTTCTTCCGCTTTTTTGGTCTGTAAAGCATTTATACCTTTGATGGCAAAGAAAATAGCTGTTGCAATAATCACAAAGTCTAAGATAGTCTGGGCAAAAGTACCATAGTTGATGCTTACAGCCGGAACATCGCCAACGGCATCTTTAAGCACGAATTTCAAATCCGTAAAATTGACTCCTCCTAAGATAATTCCTATAGGAGGCATTATGATGTCACTCACCAGAGATGATACTATTTTACCAAATGCTCCACCGACAATAACACCGACAGCCATATCCACCACGTTGCCGCGCATCATGAAATTCTTCAATTCTTTTAAAACCGCCATATTCTTTTTATATGTTTTAGTTTGTTAAATACTACAATTAAAATTAAAACACAAACTTAATATATTTTGTTTAATTTAATTTTAACGGCCGCCGGTTTATTTTCATTCGATATTGTATAGTCTTCTATACATATACTATCGGGCAGATCCATCATAAAAGGAATCACCTCCCGGTTAGGGCCAATGGTATCACTTTCATTCTGATTGAGGATGTATCCTTCCATCTGTATGGTGTCGTTATGTATATTGTATTCTATAGCCAGCATATCGTTATGCACTTTAATATACATGCTGACAGGTGCACTAAGCCTTACTTTTTCTATGATCTCTTTATACTTTTCTCCGGAGAAGAATGTGTTTTCGGGATCAGAGTCCAGAATGTTTTCAACAGGCCTGTAATGATGGCTTACAAAGAATAGCCCTTTATAAAAAGAATATACAAGGAATTGACTATTTGCTAGTGCATGTATATATATTTCAGCATCTTTATATTTTACTATTTTAGGAGGGAAGGGCAGTGATATCTGTTTATCGATATGTTCCCTTATTGTGTATTCCTGCTCATGGCTGGTCTTCATCGCCAACAGGATTTTTCCATTGGCATACTTTGATATTATGACCGGGTAATGGATATTATCGCCTAGGGTTTGTATTAACCGGGGCAGACACGGTTCGTACAGAAACAACTTTTCGAAATTATATCCTCTGTTTATATTTATTACTTCCGTAGCCTGAGGTGACACATAACTGTACAGGTCTGTATCGAAAGATTGCTTATTATACTTCAATCTCTGGTACATCTGCCATCCGCCAATGAGAATAGTGATTATCAGAACAAATAAAATAACTATCTTTATCCCCCGTTTAGTCATAGATAAGTAAAAGAATGTATTCTTACAAAGATATATGAAAGCTTTAGTATTAAGAGAACTTAAGTCTGTTTTTTGCTCCCCTGCGGGCGCTTTTTTTGCTTTGGCTTTTCTCTTAATAACAGGGGCAATGCATTGGGCATTTCCTGGTAGCTACAATTTTATCGATGGCGGATATGCGGACATGAGCCACTTCTTCGGCTTGGCACCTGTCTTATTTGCTATATTGATTCCTGCTCTGACAATGCGTTTGTTTTCAGAAGAAAGGAAAACTAAAACTCTTGATATACTGAAAGCCAGGCCGGTAAAGGCTTCTACAATTTACTTTAGTAAGTTCCTGGCTACTTTTGTCTTTGTGCTGGTTACCCTTCTGCCTACTCTGATTTATGTCTATTCATTGTATCGATTGTCGAACCCGGTAGGAAATATCGATTTAGCCAGTATCGCGGCATCATATATTTCTCTGATATTAATAGCTTTGGTATTTATTGCCATCGGATTATTGGGATCTGTGACCACAAAGAATCAGGTAGTTGCGCTTATTGTATCCGTTTCTCTCTGTTTATTTTCTTTTTATGGATTCGATCTGCTATCGGGCTTCTTCCTTTCAGGGAAAATACTGGCTTTGGTTGCTTCTTTAGGATTATCGGAACATTATAAACTGATGCAGCGTGGAGTAATAGAAACAAGGGATCTGCTGATAGTGGCAAACTATCTGATTATATTTATACTATTGTCTATCTTGTATCTGAAACAGAATAAGCAGCGAATACTGATTTCTTTGATATCGACGATGCTGATTCTAAATATAGCGTTTCTTTTTATCCCAAATTTCAGGGTTGACTTTACGCTTGATAAACGTTACACATTGAACGATTATACCAAAGATATACTGGAGCGGGTGGGGGGAAAGAATCCTTTAAAGGTGAATGTTTACCTGACAGGCGACTTAAATTATGGCTTTCAGCGATTGAAAGATGCTACAACAGATTTGCTTTCTGATTTTAACCGCCATGCGGATGGTAATATAGATATCAGATATATAAATCCGTATGAAAGCGGCAGATCATTGGATGAAACATTTGAATCCTTTGCTTCAAACGGAATGACCGGTATCATGCTGAACGAAGTAGACCGTGAGGGGAAGGCTAGCCGAAAGATGATTTATCCCTATGCGCAACTTACAAACGGGAGAGATACATTGGTGGTTTCCCTTCTCAAAAATGTAGCCGGTAATACGGCTGAAGAAAACCTGAATGCATCTATTGAAAGTCTGGAATTTGAATTTATTGATGCCATGCGTCTGTTGAATCAGGAGAATGTTAAGAACATAGCTTTTATAGAGGGTCATAATGAACTACCCAGGACATACATATACGATGCCGAAGAATTATTGTCCAAATATTATTCTGTCAATCGCGGCGAAATAGGTGATAATATAGGAATATTGGACGACTTTGCCGCGATTATTATTGCCGGCCCGCTATCAAAATATACCGAGGCCGAAAAGTATATTATGGACCAGTATATAATGAATGGAGGGAAGGTATTGTGGCTGATAGACGGCGTGTACTATTCGCATAAGGATTTGGCCCTGACAGGACAATCGGCTACAATGAAAAATGATGTAAATCTTGATGACCTGTTATTTACCTACGGGGTGCGTATAAACCCCGATCTGGTACAGGACAGGCAGTGCGTATCCACATATCTGATTGCCGATGAAAAGACACAGGCCGGGACGCTCTTGCCCAGTTTTTTTCAACCCCTGCTGATTCCTTCTCCAAACCATCCTGTAACTAAAAATATAAGAGATGTAAAAGCAGGCTTCGCCAGTTCCATAGATGTGGTGAATAATTCGCCTGCCATAAAGAAGGATATATTGTTGACAAGTTCGGCAAATGCTCATTTACTAGAGGTTCCTGAAATAATTGATTTTGATGTGGAGCGTATACAGGATAAGCCGAATTATTTCAATCAGCCGTTTGTGCCTGTGGCGATAAGTCTCGAAGGTGTGTTTCCTTCGGCATTTACGAACCGTTTGGTACCCGATAGTGTACATGGTGTAAATAAAAGTACAGGCCAAAGTACACATACAAAAATGATAATTGTTTCATCTTCCGATATTATCAGTAACGAAGTACAGGGTCAGGGACAAAACTCCCGGGTATTGCCAATGGGATATGACCGTGTGTCGCAACAGCAATACGGTAACCGTGATTTTATCGTAAATGCCGTTAACTGGCTGACAGATGAGGACGGATTGATGGCATTACGGACAAAGCAGCAGCGGCTTTATCTGTTAAATAAGAAAGAAGCCTTTGAGAGCAGGGATAACTATATGGTGCTGAATATGGGGTTTCCTGTCTTGTTTATGGTTTTTCTTATGGGAGGTATTTGTATCTACAGGAAAAGGAAGTATGAAAAATAAGCTATTTTATAGTTGATTAAAATAGAATAAATTTATCTATATATAGTATGGTGGTAGGCCGCTAATTTATTGAAATATTGAATGGAAAGCGATAAACTAAAAAATAACAAAAAGTGTCAGGTTTGTCAAGTTTTTATATTAGCGGAGAAGTTATAGAGATATCGTAAAACGGAGAAAAACTGACAGATGAAAAAAAGTGCGAAATGTGTCAAGTTTGTCAGGTTTTTAGAAAATAGTTCCAAGTTAAGGGCTGAAAATTTCCGGAGTGAAAATGCGCATCCACTGTTTATTGCTAACTGACAACCGTTTATTGCTAACATATATCTGCCAAATCTGAAAAATAACTAATTATTTGTTTGGTAAACCTATTTCTTTCTATATTTGTATATACACTTTTAGCATTAATAATGGACCATATAAAACAGCAGATAGATGCTCTCAGGGAAGAGCTGAATAAACATAATTACGACTATTACGTACTGTCTTCACCTACAATATCTGATTTCGAATTTGATAAAAAATTAAAGGAATTATCTGAGTTGGAAACCCTGCATCCGGAGTATTTCGATGCTAATTCCCCGACTCAGCGTGTAGGTAGCGATATCAATAAATCATTCAGACAGGTGATACACAGATATCCTATGCTTTCACTTGGGAATACTTATACCGAAGCCGAAGTGACAGATTTTTACAACCGTGTGCAAAAAGGGCTGAATGATGAGTTTGAAATAGTTTGCGAGCTCAAATATGACGGAACATCCATATCCCTGACATATGTAAACGGCGAACTGACACAGGCGATAACCCGTGGCGACGGCGTACAGGGAGATGACGTAACGGCTAATGTGCGTACGATTCGCAGTATTCCATTGCGTTTGCATGGTAATGATTACCCTGTCGAATTTGAAATACGCGGCGAGATACTGATGCCATGGTCTGTATTCGAAGACTTGAATAAAGAAAGGGCAGAGCAGGAAGAGGCGCTTTTTGCCAATCCGCGTAACGCAGGCTCGGGTACGCTCAAGCAACAAGATCCCAAAATTGTAGCTGCGCGGAAGCTCGATTCTTACCTTTATTATATGCTGGGAGAGAATTTGCCGACTGATGGACATTACGAAAACCTGATGAAAGCAAAAGAATGGGGTTTTAAAATATCAGATGCAACAAAAAAATGTAAGACGCTGGACGAGATATTTGCTTATATACATTACTGGGATATAGAGCGCAAAAATCTGCCTGTAGCTACCGACGGGATCGTATTGAAAGTGAATTCGCTGGCGCAGCAACGAAATTTAGGCTATACCTCAAAATTTCCGCGTTGGGCAATAGCATTCAAGTTTCAGGCCGAAAAGGCGGTGACCACCTTGGAATCTGTCTCTTATCAGGTGGGTAGGACGGGGGCTGTAACTCCTGTAGCCAATCTGAAGCCTGTGAAACTGTCCGGAACCACAGTCAAGCGTGCTTCTCTCTACAATGAAGACTATATAAATCTGCTCGATTTACATATCAACGATCAGGTGTATGTTGAAAAAGGCGGTGAAATCATACCTAAAATAACCGGGGTAGATACTACCAAAAGAGGAATCTTCGATGAAAAGGTAGAGTTTACTAAAAACTGTCCTGAATGTGGTACTCCTTTAGTGAAAGATGATGGAGAGGCAATTTATTACTGCCCCAATGACATATCATGCCCGCCTCAGATAAAAGGCCGTATAGAGCATTTCCTTACCCGCAAGGCGATGAATATAGCCGGAGGATCGGAAACTGTAGAGCATTTGTACAATGCACGTCTTATACATAATATTGCAGACCTGTACACGTTGAAATGGCAGGATGTATCCCGTCTTGAACGCTGGGCCGAAAAAAGTGCAAGAAACCTTGTAGATAGTATTCATGCATCCGTTTCGGTACCTTATGCCCGTGTTCTTTATGCTTTGGGTATCCGTTATGTAGGAGAAACTGTGGCTAAAAAGCTGGCACTTGCATTTCCTAATATAGATGCGCTTATGGCAGCCTCGGCAGAAGAACTGGTGCAAGTGGACGAAATAGGTGACAGGATAGCGCAAAGCATTGTCAGGTATTTCGGCGAAATAAGCAATGTGGAAGTGGTAAATAAACTGAGAGAGTTTGGCATACAATTTGAACTTAGTGAGGATATCGTTTCTCAGCGAACAGAGAAGTTGAAAGGCTTGTCGATTGTTATCAGCGGCACCTTCGAAAAACATTCACGGGATGAATACAAAGCCATGATAGAACAAAACGGAGGAAAGAACAGTGGTTCTATTTCTTCAAAAACAAATTACATACTCGGCGGTGATAATATGGGCCCGGCTAAACTGGAAAAAGCTGAAAGCCTGGGAGTACCTGTTATAAGCGAAGAAGTATTTCTGGAAATGATAAAATAAAGAAACTTATTTTTTATAAACCTAAATAAAAAAAACAACCATGGAATTGAAACCAATCCAAGAAAAATTTAAATCTCTTTACGGGACTGATGGTGTAACATATACATCGCCCGGACGTATCAATCTTATCGGAGAACATACAGACTACAATGGTGGTTTCGTATTACCCGGAGCAATAGATAAAGCTATGTATTGCGTGATTAAACCGAATGGTACACCGGATCGCATCAGGGCATACGCTATGGACTTGTCCGAAATGGACGAATTCGGACTGGATGATATTCCAATCAAACAGTGGGGTAAATACATATTCGGAGTATGTAATGAAATGATCAAGCGTGGAAAGAAAGTTGAAGGTTTCGACTGTGTGTTCGCAGGCGATGTACCTCTGGGTGCAGGTATGTCTTCTTCTGCTGCTTTGGAAAGCTGCTTTGGTTTTGCAATCAACGATATGTATAACCTTGGTTTCGACCGTTTCGAACTTGCATTGATAGGTCAGGCTACTGAGCATAACTATGTAGGTGTGAAATGCGGAATTATGGATCAGTTTGCTTCATGTTTTGGTAAAGAAGGGTCGCTTATCCGTCTCGATTGTCGTTCCCTGGAATACGAATATGTTCCATTCAATCCGGTAGGATACCGTCTTGTATTGCTTAATACTTGTGTGGCTCACGAATTGGCATCTTCGGCTTATAACAAGCGTCGTGAATCGTGCGAAAATGCAGCTTCTTACATCCGTAAATATCATCCCGAAGTAGAATTGCTTCGCGATGCGACACTGGATATGCTGAAAGAAGTGGCAAATGAAGTCAGCGCAGAGGATTATATGCGTGCTGAATTCGTAATTGAAGAAATACAACGTTTGCAGGATGCTTGTGAAGCACTGAAAAAAGGCGATTACGAAACTGTAGGTAAGAAGATGTATGAAACTCATATCGGATTGAGCCGTAAATACGAAGTAAGTTGCGAAGAACTAGACTTCCTGAACGATGTAGCACGCCAATGTGGTGTAACAGGCTCACGTGTGATGGGAGGTGGTTTTGGAGGCTGTACTATCAACCTTGTGAAGAATGAGTTGCACGATAGCTTTATCAAGCGTGCGAGCGAAGCTTATGAGCAAAAGTTCAAAATCAAGCCTAAAGTATATGATGTCGTAATCAAAGACGGCGCAAGAAAACTTTAATAATCAGGCCGGATTTTAGGAAACTAAATATAAGCCCATTGATACTAATATTAATAGTTCCCTCGTTTATATTAAACGGGGGAATTTGATACACAGCACACATACACAAACACTATACCAATAACTAAGATAATATTTCACCATATATTTAATCATATGTTTGGTTTTAAGGTTAAAAAGAAGATACATGCTGCCCTTGAGAGCAACAAACGTACACATATCTTTCATAAACTGGACGATATGAAAAAGATACTCATATTATTTACCCGTGAAGATTGGAATGAAGTCGTTCAAATCAGTCAGGATTTAAGAGAGAAGGGTAAAGAGGTTATTTTGTGGACGGTCCAATCGGGTAAAGATGGAGGAAATCAGGCATATCCATCTGAAGTGAGGCTTATTGCTCAAAAAGATATTTCCAAATGGATGGGGTTGTCTTCTATTGTGATTGATGAATTTGAGAAACTGTCGTATGATACATTGTTTGATTTAACAACAAAGAATGATAAGACATTGCTATTTTTGCTGGCAAATAATTCAGCAGAATTTTGCATTGGTATCAGGGAGCAGGATTTTAAAGTTTATGACCTTATTATCCTTAAAGAGGAAGATACAAATTTACTTGAAACATATGAACAGGTTAAATTTTACCTGAACAATGTATGCTGAGGTGTAAATTAATTCTTAATTTTGCACAAACAAAATGCAGAAAGTCTTTTTGGAAGAAAAGACAAATGTCTTGAACTATTTTTATGCCTAGAATAAATCTCAGAGGAATGGGAGTTGCATTGATAACTCCTTTTAAAGACGATGAAAGTGTGGATTACGATGCACTGCTTCGCCTTGTCGATTACCAACTGCAAAATGGTACTGATTATCTTGTGGTGCTGGGAACTACAGCCGAAACCCCTACACTGACCGAAGATGAAAAGAAACAGATTGTAGAACTGGTAGTGAGCCGTGTGAATGGCCATATTCCTGTTATTCTGGGTGAAGGTGGTAATAATACGCGTGCTATTGTTGAGAAACTAAAGAAGAACAACTATACAGGTCTCGATGGTATTCTTTCCGTTGTGCCATACTATAATAAGCCTTCTCAGGAAGGTATTTATCAGCATTATAAGGCAATAGCAGAAGCTTCGCCCCTACCTGTTATATCATATAATGTACCGGGTCGAACGGGGGTGAATATGACTGCCGATACGACATTGCGTATAGCCAATGATTTTCCGAATATAGTTGCCGTGAAAGAGGCTTCGGGTAATATGAGCCAGATGGACGAAATCATCAAGCGTAAACCCGAGAACTTCGACGTTATATCGGGAGATGACGGGGTTACCTTTCCTTTGATAACCTTAGGTGCTATAGGAGTTATTTCTGTTATAGGAAATGCATTTCCTAAAGAGTTTAGCCGGATGACGCGCCTTGCTCTTGAGGGTGATTATAATAGTGCCCTTACAATACATCATAGCTTCAACGAATTATTCAATCTGCTTTTTGTGGATGGTAATCCGGCAGGAGTGAAATGTATGCTGAATATGATGGGATATATTGAAAATAAACTGCGCTTGCCTCTTGTGCCTACTCGTATTACCACATATGAGCAAATAAGAAATGTTCTTATAGAGCTGAATATCAAGTGCTGATCAAGGTTTCGATAATTTTTTTGTAAAAAATACTGTTGCAGATTTGGAGAATATATAAAACTATTTTACCTTTGCATCGCAATTAACCAATGGCTACGTAGCTCAACTGAATAGAGCATCTGACTACGGATCAGAAGGTTGCAGGTTTGAATCCTGCCGTGGTCACTTATTTGATTTAATAAAGAGCTGTAAAACAACAATTTACGGCTCTTTTTATTTTTTACTTGCACAACATTTGCACAACACCTATTTTGCACAACCACAAAAAAAGGAGGCTGATTAGGCTTCCTTTTGTGTTGAATAACATATTTATAATATCATACTATATATTTCCATTTTTATACTTTTGCATTTATAATTTTACCAACCACTGAAAGCATGAGAGATTGAAAGAGGCTCATGCAGACAGGGTCAGTGTTGTCTGCGACTATAATTCATAATTATATGGCACGTAGAATTACAATCCGTATTAGAACTACTGTTCGTACAACTGTACGAGTTCGTAGAGGCTAATGGTTATAGGGTGCGATGTCGCTCGTACCCTTCTTTGTTTTAAAAGAAACCATTCAATCCTATTTTCAGGGGAATACCGCTTGTTTATACTATTTTTTTAATGGTAAGTGTTCTACCAAGCCTAAACATACGTCTTAGAGACGAGAGATATCTCTACAATAAGCATCAAACTGCTGAATCAGCTTTAGAGTCGTCCGTCCACGATGCTATTTCAATCAGGAATGACGTTAGCTAAACTAAATTTACTTTCCTCTTGCTTATCTTCGAGTTGAATGGTTTATATAAATATAGTTAAATATTTTTATTCTGGAAAGTACTTACTCTCTTATGGGTTCATTATTTGGTATAAATGTTCCGTCTGGTCTATTATAAACAATTATTGCATTGCCATTATCAGAAGCCAATCTGAAATATTCTTCCATAGTATGAGCCGTGTTTATTACATGATTTGTATATGGATAAATAAAAACCGCACTACCGCCGACTTTAATACTCTTTTGTATTCTATCATTTATTAACTCAAAATGTTTTGTCATTTCCTCTTGGACAGAACCGAACAATAGCTCTCTTAAATTTTCAGCCCTCTTTTGAGCTTCAACCCGCTGTTTTTTCTGTTCTGGTGTTAGTTCTGCTCCGTAATAAATTCGGGCTTGGTAATCCATCATGTTCTCAAGAGTTCTCATTCGCTGATCATACCATTTCATACCACACAACCCTTAATTATCATTATTAAAATAACTATTACCACTAGGGCTTTCCATCCTCCTGAGAGAAACGATTTGATGAGGCTGTTCATGTATATTGTATTTTAAATTCAACTTCTACAGGTCTATCACCATCTAAAGAACTTCCATCATGGCATCCGGCACACCCTAAAAAATACTCATTTTTAGAATCGGTAACATCGGTATATGTGTTCACTTGATATAACTCATCGCAATGTTCATATATTATAATTTCGGTTTCTTTATGTTTGTAATAGTTGTTATTATAACAAGAAATTTCAGGTATGCGTTCAAAGTCCTTGGGATTTAATATTAGTTTCATAATCTTTTCTTTCTTTAAATATACAAAAATTAAACGAATAAACTGTCTTGATTTGCCTCTTTTTCACTAGTAGTCACGGTTGATTTATCACAGATGTAAGACTCGAATGTCTGATTGAAGCTACTATGCCCCATTGCATCTGCTATCTCACGCTCAGTCCAATCAGAATAACGATAACGAATTGTTGCGAAACTGTGCCGAAATGAATGGAAATGTATAGCATCACAGAACTCAACCAACTCAGGTTTATTGGGTGTGCCTATCTCCACTTTATTTGTCATACCCAAATTTCGGAAAATAGTTTTTAGCACAACATTACTATCCGAATAGTCTTGTTCTGGACTATCCGATATAAGCGATTTAAGAAACCCTACGGCTTCATCAGACAACTTTACGTAACATTGCTGATTCTTTGTCTTAATTGGCGTATAATGTAGCGTGTTTCCGTCAATATTGCCTTGTTTGATTTCTAATGTATCAGACACACGGCAACCTGTGATGGCACATATTAAAGCGGTTTGTTTAACTTTTGCTTCTTCATCACTCAAAGGTACATACTCGACCAACTTACGCAAATCAGAAGGACGTAGCCAAATCTTTTTCTTCTTAGCTGGGCGAGCCGATTTGATAGCGGTTGAAGCATCGTTACTATTCTGATAACCGTACTTAATAACGACTTTTAACCGTGCAATATAGGTACAGACCGTGCTGTCATTAAACAACTCACCACGTTTATTTTTAGCACTCTTTCGGAGCCACATACTGAACCGTTGCAGGTTATCCGTATTGAGGTTATCCCATGTAGGTTGAGTGGCTAAGAACTGCTCTAAATAGGTCAGAATAGATTTCTCGGTGCATTTCATACCAAACGCTTGCATAAAAGTAACCTTATCCTTATTCAATACAATCTTATCCTTTTCAAGCAGTCTTATAGTCTTTTTATTAAGCTCTCGGATGTTTTTAGCTTGTTCTGAGATTGTTCTACGTTGCTGGTATATAGTTGCTCCACTTACACGCAATTCTTCCTTCAGTCGCTTTATTTCAGCCTGTAGCATTTGATTCTGCTGCATCAATAGAGCAACATCAACATTCGTTCGGCTTGGTAATTGATATGCTATATTTTCCATGTTAAAAATCGTTCAAGTTATAAATTGATAATCGTTCAAAGGATAAATCGTTCGGCTGCAATATCGCTAGACCCGTTCGACCTATTTAACGGTTGAGTTGTTCGCTTGACCATTCGATAAGCTATCCGACTAAAATGGTTCGTCATAGTCATCGGTATAATCATAACCATTAATTAATACTTGTTGCTTCTGTTCGATCTGCCTAACGCTGCATAACTCCGAAACAACCAGAATAAAATCAGATCTATACTTTACTGGTAAATCCTTTTGCCTGTATCGTTCGTTTATAATATTCCTAAAATAGCAAGGGTTCATATTTATTCGTTCGGCTATAGCCTTAAGACAATAGAAGTCTTTATATTTCTTGACATGGGTTATTGCTTCGGTGTATGTTATGTTGTTCATTGCTTCGATAGATATATAATTGTCCTTAATTCTTTTGTAAACAAGAATAGACAGATATTAATATATTTTACTTCATTACTCCATCCATTCAATACTGTTATCGTTGGTAATAAAAAAAATGGTTTCCGACCTATTTTGTATGACACATAGTGAGAAACGACTCTATTCTTTGAAATAAGTACTTTTATCATAACGATTATTTTTAGTTAGTTATTTATTAATTCATTAAACCGTAAAGGAATATAACAGTCTGTTTTTTCAAGATAAAACATCTTTTGATCGTGTATCTCTTCCTTTATCTTAATTATCTTATTAAAATCAATACCCGACAAAATAGAATTTCTTAGTCCCGAATCAATTCCTAACAAATTAAGTCTAGCATATAAATATAGCCTACTAGCTTTATCTTTTTGCTTTGGTGTTAGCTGACTGAAATATTTAAGCTTTATCATAACCTTTATCAGTTTGTTTAATACGAGCCGACCGACTCGCACCCATCACAATTTTAGTACCGACTTTGGACGGCTGTAGGCTATTTTCTTAATACCCAAACACCTGAAATATCCGCTATATTGGGACTATTGTATAATCCTCCACCTACTTCAATATCCGAAAAATCAGATTTATAAGTAGTCACACGTTGCCAAGCATTTGAAACTAACATATACATGTAAATGCCACAATTATATAAATTAGAATAGGTTGCAATACATGGGTTGTTTTTAAACTCCGCTATGTATTGAGTTAAATTGTTTGTGTTAGTCGGTAATACTTGAATACATCTTTCGACGTGAGCCTCACATAATACAGTCACTTTGGTTTCACCATTAGCCTTATATTCAAAGTCATATACTACACAACTACTCATTTCGTAAGTGCCTAAATAAATAACTTCGTGACTTACTTCGCTGTTTCTTCTCCAAATGTATTTTTGTCCTATTGTTAATTCGTTCGCTTTCATATCTTTATTGTTGTGGGGTTAAAATTGATTGGGCAGTAAGTTTCGCCCCTGTTCAGTTATTTATATCGTTCAGTGTCAATGAACATTAACGATTATAGAACACGAAACCATTATCGTAATAATTGTCGGTCATAAATAAATCACGAGCAAATCGGTCATAATCGAAATAAGTTGCTGCAATACCCTCTAAATTATAGCAGTCATCCACTAACTGTTCGGCATATGCTTCCTCACTATCATACTCTCCGCAAAAAGCATCTTCGAAGTCAGATTTAAGAGCATCAAAATCGTCGTTTTCTATATCGCAACCTTTCCAATTTAGGTAAGTTTCGAACGCTTCAATATTATCTATTTCGTCTATTCGGCTAATTAATTCGAATAAGTTTTCACTTATATATGATTCTGATATAAAACAATCGGGAATATTTTCAAAGTCTTGAAACATAAACTCGGGGTCTGTTTCGTCTGCGTGTAGTTCTGCACAAGCTTGCAAAAATTCGTCTTTATCTGAATAGTCGGAAAGATCAAGCCATTTGCCGAAAATTGAACCTTCGTTATATTTTCTATATGTACCTACGTAAACTTTTGCGTCTGATAAATTGGTAATATTATTTGTAGTCATTATCTTTACCCTGAATACGGCAGGGATTTAATTTTCCCGTATTTGTTTGAATTTTTTAATTTGAACTGGTTGGAACGGTGGAGGCTTTGGCAAGACGACCACCGTTTCTTTTTTGTTAATTACTTTACTTTTCTAAGATCATAAACCTCCGTTTATCTCTTATTTCAATACTTAAAGATACTACATTTATATATAATATGCAAGAAAAATAGTAATTAATTTACAGTAAATCAGATAATTAATGCAATATTTAAGCGTAATAAAATATACCAATTCAACCCAATCAACTACACACAAAACAACCACATTGTAACACTCAATTTAAAGATGTATATTCATAAATACGAACCGGTATGTAAATGATAGTAGTTAGCTTAAATCGGATACAGTAAGCTAATACGAGACACACCGAAATAAGGAGCGAAATATTTAACATCTGAATATGAAAAACAAGAACACATTCACAAAAAACTATCCATTTAATAACGATATACTTGATAGGCTTAACTACATATATGATTATGTAGACAATTCAGATAACCCAATCGAAAGTATATTAATAATACTAGATACATTTAACAACAATAACTTCGATATAAATGAAATAAAAACAGCCCTAGTAATATCACGAGTTATTAAAGATTACAACATATACATTGCAACTCAAAGACAAAAATTAGAGTGTAAATTTAATATGATGATGCAAACCAAATAAGCATGGCAAAGAAAGCACCAAACCAAGCAAACAACGCTATACCATTAGATAAGACCAGAGAGCAGGAAATAATCTTAATATCAAAATTATCAGGGCTTGAAAAGTTTTGTCTGTCTGCTTACATATTATCCGATCTTAACGAAAAAGATAAATTACAAACCGCCTACAAACTATCAAGACCGAACCAATCAGATGCAAAGGAAACATCTATTTACGTTCAAGCAAGGCGCTGGTTTACATCCGATCCGGTTCAAGCCTTTTTAACCGCTACAAAACGGAATGTTATAATAAGTGGAAAGGATGACGAGGGGATTAAGAATGTAAACATCACGAAAGAAGAATATGAAAAAATTATCAATAAACATCTAATTGCTGCTGACAAAGCAGGTGATTCTAAAACGGTGCGAGATTTAGCACAAACACAAATGACTTTCCGGCAATGGAATAAAACAGAGGATAAAGACGAAGAAACGCAAATTAAATACTATTTACCTCTTAAATGCTCTCAATGTCAGCTTTATAAGTCTGCCAAAATGACAAATAGCTCTACTAAATAATTAGTTTACTGTTTATCAATACGTTACAACTTATACATATAGTTTGGTGGACTTCGAAGCGTGTGTAATGGTCTGAATAACAAAAGGTAGGTAGGGCGCACGGGGTAAGTCGATTTTTCGGAGTTGGCGTATGTATCCACCTCCAAGTTTTGGGTTTTCAGAATTTTTTTTTGGATTTTTTGGATCTATTTTAACTAAAAAGAGGGGCTAAATACCCCTCAATTTTCTATACTTAAAATTATACTCTCCTTGAGTCATTACTATACCTTTCTATACTCATTCGCATAACTTCTGTGCTATTTTCTGTTTGTCTATAAGGGATTGCTAGGTTTTATCAGTAGACTGTCTTGAATCGGCTCTATTCGCTCCACGGGTTTTCGTCTGTCATTTCGATGTAAATTCCTTTTAGCTTCTCAGATATTTCCTCTAATTGACTCTTCATTTGTGTTACATGAAACTGAGGTGGCATAGGTATCTCTAATGCACCACGAAGATTATCTACTGTGTCCTTTAGTTCTCCGATTTCGCTACTTATGTCTGTTTGGCTCATATCTGCCTTATTGGTGGGTTAATACATTCTTGTTTCTTACCATCTATCTCTTTCATATAGACTTTACATTCAGTTATCTCACCATCTCTAAGTATTAGCCACCTATTTCCGTATGATAGGTTTAATCCTGTTCCATCCTCGGTCATTCGGATTTGCACTATTTTACCTTCCGAACCCATATCATTTGTATTGATAATTGAAGCCATTTCGGTTCTATCTTTCAGGATGGTTGCGTTTATCTTTAGGGTTAGTTTCTTTTTCATTTCTTCTCGTTTAGTAGTTTCACTGCTTCGTCAAATTCAGCACGTGTTATCCGCAGTCTGTCTTTGTCAGTTCTAAGCTGATTTATGAGACTATCTTGCCTCTGTATATGGCTTTCGAGTATTTCTATATACTTGGTTCTCTTTGATGTATATCGTTCTAACAATATACCTCCTACAAGCGAGCAGCATATAACGAATACAATTGCACCATTTGTTATAGTTACTTCCATCTTTTCTAATCTTTTATTTCATCGTAAAGTATTTCGTAGTCGGGGTCTGATGCGTATTTATCAAAGTTGAAGCATTTACGGAAATATACCTGACCGTTTTTGTTATAGTATTCATTTTGTGAGTTATATATATACAACCCACTCGGCTTGTGTTTAATTCTGTATACTTTCATCGGCTTAAAGTAAATATTTGTTTAATTCTGTATTTCAAATTATACAGATAAAGTTTAGTGTTGTATATAAATACGTCTTTCATTGAGGCTTTCCAATATTTATCTATATATGGGAGGTATGGTCTTTCTCCTGTATCAGCTAACGTTGCCTTACATAATTCGTTATAATCAAGAATGTCTCCACAGTACCAATAGTATTTTTATATCCCATTTGTAACTTTGTAATACATATTCTTAATCGCTCCGATGCTCCTTTCTTTTAGTTCAGGATGATTACCTTCGAAATACATCATATGTCTAATATATTCTAACGTATCTTCGACAGTTTCTTCATCAGAAGATTGAGTATATCCTAATAGAATGCTTTTCTCGTTATCAGTCCATTTGTTTTTCATAATCTCGTTTTATTTATTTTAACTTTACCACAGATAGAGCATACTTGTATTAATAAGTGGTATTTCATCGGCTGTCCTTCGTATTCAGTATCAATATATTTTGATTCAATCCATACATACTGATGCATATGGAACAATCTATTTAGGAATGCTTTCATTCTTCAATTATTTCAGCATCCTTTTCTAATACTATATTTGTAAACCCTGCATCTTCACGAGACATATACCCTTCGCTTATTTTGAACAGGAACGGTACTGTTTGCCCTACTTTATCTCGATACCACATTAGCTTATCAGAACAGTTTGTTATTTTCAGTTTCTTCATATCTCTGTTTTTCTATTAGTCCGAGTTCTTCCATTTTGAGTATGGCGGCTAAGTGGTTGAAATTATCTCCATCAGCATTCAAGCATACATATGATGACTTATTCATTTCAACATGTAATATTTCAATCATATCTTTTGGGTATAGAAGTATACTTATAGTGTCATCCCATTTTATTGAGCATTCATCTATTAATTTGTTATATACACAACTTGTGGCATACCCAGCCTTAGCTATTTCTTTGAGTTGATCTAGCGTGATGTTCATGGTTATGCTAAATTAAATTTACTTTTAACTGTAATGTCAATGTGTGATGAAATAGGTTTAGCCTCAGTATCTATCTTCACTTCAATTAATTCTATCGAAGCAGTTATTCCACTAGGTATAATTCCATTCGTTTTATAGAAGTTGTTAATAATGTCGTTGACTGATTTCGTCAAATCCTTATCCAATTCAACTTTTGCTTGTTGTAATTCTTTGATTGTCATAATTAATATAATTTGTTTATATCTAAATATACTAAAAATGAGTGGCTTGTGAAAGAGGTAAATTGGTTGTATATTGCAGTATCTCTCGGATGTATTTTACATTCCGTTTCGAGGCTCGGGTTACTCGATTAAGTTTTGAGCCTTGCGATAATAATAGGACTAAAAAAGTCGCCCTTATTAGTACTAGCTATTATTATGGGAAATAAGAACCGCATGGAGAAGTACAATCTGTGCGGTTATTTTTATTTTACTATGTCCGAAGTCATCCGACTTCGTCCTCTTATTATATTAAGAAATAGCAATTACTCATATTTCATTGATATACTTACTACTAACTTTTCATAATAATGCTAAAGTAGCCTTGTTTTGTGGTTAAATTAGCCTTATATTTATCTATATGAAGCCTAGAAAGGTAAAAGATAAAAACCCATTCTTTACAGAAGATACATTTAAACCTAGTTCAAGACAGAAAATCATTCCAAACAAAGGCAGCAACGAGGTATATAATTTGGATGGAGAAGTCCATACTGGAGTTATTGGTTTTGTTACGCCGCCGAAACTGTATGATAAGAAAAGGTTTACAAAAGTATATCGAGAAGGATGGCATAAGATGTTAGAGTTGAGTACTCCGGCATTAAAAGTTATGTTTTATATCATATCCGAGATGGATAGTACCGATACGATTGACTTCACTATGAGGAAGTGCATGGACTTTACAGGGTATAAGGACAATAACAATATCTATCGAGCTATACGTGAACTAAAAGGAAAAGGCTTCATAGCAGAATCCTCTCAACCTAAAGTTTATATGATAAACCCATTACTAATATTCAACGGAAATAGAATAGAGCTTTATAACGAACTGATACGACCTTAACTACTTTCTTCTCCATTTTTTTTGACTAATTAAGACATCTCTTGTTTTATTTTTTCCTTTATAGTCATACTCGGGTGTAAAGCGATAATCGCAATAATCATAGTCATTGAATATCTCGTGGTGATTAGGAATATTGTAATCTTCTATGTCGGATAAATTCGCAATATTTCGGACAAAATATTTCTGTACTCTCCTGATTATCCGATTTGCAAACTGAGATATTTTATAATTCTTGCGTTTATCTTTAAATATTGCTTTCCGATACGATCTGCTCATTTCTTCAATAGCCCTCTCCCCATAAGGTAGCTAAAATAGTTCATATCTCCTTGACATGTATAGTGAAGATTTACACTATCCTCATGCCACTTTAAAGCCTCGCCTTTCGGTATATCTTGATCCATATCCAACTTTATATTTTCCATAGTGAAGTAATATGTATCACTAAATGACGCAAGTGATCCTATCTGATCGTCATGTCCTATCCAATAATCAAAATATAATCCTTGTTTTTTAGCAAATTGCTTTGCATATTTATTACAAGCTGAGTCGTATTTTTCTTTCAATGTCATAACTATCTATTTTTACACAATTATTCTGCTTTTATTCAACTAAGTGGGTGTATTTAGACACTTAGCTCTTCTATTTGCCAATCCCAAACATTTGTCTCAGCTTTTAACTGAGCTCGTAAATACTTACATTCATGCCATGTGAACTTATCCTCAAGCATTTTGTATATCCGACTGTCTTTCTCCACGAAAATACTGAATGTTTGATTATTGGCACTATCTGGATATCGTTTTGCGTAAGTCCATGCCGAACTTAATCCATGTGTTCCATTTAGATACACCTTGCCTTTTAGTGAAACATTGCTTCCTCTATGTTTATGAGGTTGATAATATACGCCTGTTGGTATATGTTTTAATCGATAAGGCTTAATCATAATCTTTTCATTTAATCATTTACCTAAATATACCCAACTTTCGCCTGATGTGCAAGTGACGGTTCATGTAGAGTTGTTTTATTCCAATTTTCAAACATCGCATCCACAAATACTTTCTAAGGGGGATCAATGGGGGATATATCCTCCTTGTATCCCCTCTAGGTAATAGTAATAGTATTAGTATAGGTTATTTCTTTAGATAGAGAGAGTATGAGAGAGAAAGACCTTTCTTTGTGAATTGGTTCAAAATTACGGTAGGATGACTGATTTACTGCCGATAATTTGTTCCCTCAGTAGTACCATCACTTGTACCCTCATTTACTCCCTCAGAATAGCATGAAATAAAATAACGATTTTAACCTATCTAATTTCGATTATCTTTTATCGGGTGAATAAGTATTCACATTTAGTGTAAAAGTTCCTTAAATCAATCCATAGATAGTAAATTAGAGGTGTTTTAAGTTTTGTTTAACATGGGGATTCTAAAAACATATCGTATTTGGCACTTTTTAGCCGATTTGAGGCACTTTGTCCTGTTCGGTGTACATCGGATAAGGTCGATGCGGTTAAAATCGACGCAAAACGCCATAAATTGTTTTTTTTATTAGTTAACCGGACAGCCTTACGGAGTATTAGAGTATATCAGCTTAGTTAGGTTATTTCTTTCATGTGAGTGTAACGACTAACCTTTAAGGTTATTTACTTTTCTTTTATTTACTTTACTTTTCTTTGTGTACTAAATTCGGAAACAATGCCTATTTCTTCCGTATTTAAGTCCATTTCTTCCGAATAAATAACATCGACAAAATATATAATCTTTAGATTATTCATTCTTCATTTACATTACCATTATACATTATCATTTACATTAGGTTGTTTTTAGCTTGTCTTTTGCTTACTGCTTGCTTCTATTTTGCTTCTAAAAAACAACAAAGCCAATCATTTCTGACTGGCTCGGTTAGTTTGTGGTATAAGTGTCTGTTTATCTTCCAAATGTGTTATATGTTTTTAATAGTTTCCTTCTCCATAAGCATAATGCCTTACATCTCCGTGTCTTATCTTCATCAGTTCGGGCACATTACACTCAATAAACGATTCTTCTGATAAGGACATGACAAATACTTTACACGAATTATCAATCTTTATATTCACTTTAGATGTATCGTATATGTATATTTTAACAATATTCATACCTTTGCACTCAACATCAATATCGCTATTGTTATTTACGTGAATTATAGGACACTTAGTTTTTTGAATAATAAAGACACCAGTTGTATCCATGATATTATTTTCAGTGCAATCTATAATGTGTTGCCCTTCCGCCCTGCAATACAAAAAAGCTTTGTTGGTGAATTTGTTAGCTCTATTAATATGTTTGGAAAATTCCTTTTTAATATATTCTGTAGATAATCCCCAGCCTTCCCACGTTGATAGAGCGACATATGATATACTTTTCGGATTTAAAGAAAACTGTAAAAAATCTTCCCTAGTTTCCATCTTATCCCATAAGCGATGAAATTCACCACAAAGATTCCTGTTTAATGCTTCTTTTTTAAATCTTTCTATTTCTTGCATATTTGTTTTAGTTAAAAGTGATTTGTACCCAAAATGTTTATTTTAGACCAAACGCTGGTATGCGAGAATGGAAAAGAGGGTCGGGATACCCCTACATTCCTTTCCTCTTCGCTTCCTGTGTGTTAAGGTTGGGAAGTTGTTATTCGTTATTTAATAGTTTTGCTGCCAAATCAGGGTTTTGAGCTAATGCGATAGCTTTTAATAAAGTTGATCCATCTATCTTTTCTTCATGGTAAATTTGAGGAATTGATTCTATTTCTTTCGTTTCGGTGATAGTGTCAAATTTTGCGCTTATATCCTCTAGTCGTTTCACTATTTTAGCCGCTATATCGCTTTCAGTTTCTTTTGCAGATTTATGTCTAATATGGCTTGTTACTAATTCCAAAGGCATCGGCATACTAAATGGAGGATCACCGACTTTCACTACCGAGACAATAAATGTAGCCACACCATCATTTACACGGAATAAGCCGACTTTGGTATAAGCGGTCACATCATGCATCATTTTACCTTTAGGTAATTCGTATTCTTCTAATTCTATTTCCATTTTTTACTTTTTAAATTGAATTGTATCTGATAGTTCGTGTTCGTAGTTTATAATCTTGTTCTATTTTCTTTTGATATTTTACGCATCTTGTTACTAATTCCTAACCGATACAGAGTGAAAGCGTAATCGTGCATGCAAATATGACCTTTATATGTTCCAAAGTTCGATTTTTTTACATCTGAAAGGTATGTGGGTATTTGATCTAATGAGTTCCACTGCTTATCAGTCAGAGGTGTTGTTTTCTTTTGAATAAGGATACGTCCGTTCTCGGATATTCTGACACAGGGAGCAAACCACTTAGGAACATCGTTAGTCATGCCCTTTACCATTTCCCATAACTCCCATTCGAGAATGTTATCTGATGGCAAACGGTATACATTCTTATGTATTTTTACAACACATGATTTATCATAATCACATTCATAGACAACTCTCGAACAACCTTCTGCAATCAGATCACCGCAAAGAATATCGTGATAAGCCATCATTATGTCGGCACTGTCAAACAACTCTATTATATCCCTTACTGTTTCGGTTCTCATATTACTACCTGAAATATAGCTGTTTGTTGTCTAGTTTTCAACTCAGATTTTATGTTGTACGCTTCTAATTCTTTTACTATTCCGTACCCTTCGTTATCTGCATATTGAAGGTCTATATACTGATAGTATCGCTCTTTACCATCTACAACATAACATACTCCAGATGCACGACCAATAAGACCTAAAGCATGCTCGTTAAACGTGTTCGATCCACTCATAGACCCTGACCGACATGATATATCCGTTCCTCTATGTGCATGAATGTGACCTGATATAACAAAGTCCACAGGCTTACCGCTTAGTGCGTATTTACCGATAATAGATTGAGTTTTTTCTTGTTTCGATGTAGACTGTGGCATATCGTGCATTACGAGCCATTTTTGCTCTCCGAAGTCTATAACGTTCTCCATCTTATCAATAGAATGAAACATTATTCCTTGAATATTGGCAAATTCTAATACTTGTTTGACTTGCGCCATGATCGTATAATCATAGTTATCCGAAAAAGCCTCGTTTGAGAATGTCATTTCCTGTTTTACTCTACTCTCGTTGCCTAGTACCGAGACAATGCCAACCTCATATCCGGCATTACGTACCTCAAGTATAGATTGGGTTATGATATGAGCCAATAGGTTAGCTGCTTTTGCTCTGTTCGTGCTTTGATTTAGCAATTCATCCAATCGGCGGTCGGAATTACAGAGGTCGCCAGTATAGACCATTATGACCTTCTCAACATTACGGAAAGCAAAATATCTCAATGATTCATTAATCAGTTTTTTCATCCGCTTAGACAGTACAGTCCAATTATACTGATTGTGTGGCAAATCTATAAGCTCATTTGCATGAACGTCTGTTATTTGTATTACGCCTACACCATGTTTATCGGCACTGTATTCTAAAGGCTTAATATTGATATTTTCAATCAGTTTTTTTGCGTGAAGTTTGTTTTGATTGGCTAACTCTTTTCCAAATTGAGCCACAGCATTCTCCACCCTCACATCTTCCCGAAATGCCTTTCTTTCAATCCTCTGAACATCTTGTAAGCGTTGTTTATCTTTAGCGAGTCTTACATTCTCAACAAGCAGCTCTTTGTCAGGCTCTGAGTCTTGAATTATCTTACTCACGCTCCGTCTTAAACTATCCTGTTCCCGTCCGAAGTCACCATGTTCAGCTATGATATGTCTAGTCAGGTCTGCTATACTCGAATACTTTCCACTCTCCCATAGCGTTACTATTTCTGATTTAAGTTCGTCTAAATTTTGATATGGCATGTTTATTTAATGATATTAAGTATTTCACCAGATTCTTTAATATTGAGTGCTGTAATATATATGGGTGAAGCCCCTTGAAGTCGTGCTTTCCGCCTTAGATGATCATATTTAGCTTTTATCTTTGCACGCTCTATATAATAATCTAATTTTGAGTCATCCTAATCACCACTATAGTATACTTTTTCTATGTTATTATTGATCTTAAAATATTTTACCTTTTGTTCTGTTATGTTTACATCTTTATATTTTGCTTCAAAAGATGTGTCGTCGGACAATATATTACCTACGGTTATATGATTATTTTCCATCTCCGACAGCGTCATTATGGCATAGCAAGCGAGATCTTTCAATGTGTCATCAATTGATTCATCTTTTACTTGTGCTGAATCAGAATTAATAAGTTGTTTTAATCGGTTTACTTTGTTTGTTATAGGTATAAGTGCTGCTGTTAGTCCAAATTCTTTTACAGACTGACTGAAAGAATCTCCGTAATCTGCATTTTTAGCTTTCTGCAAAGCGACTAATTCGTTACAAATTGATTCAAATTTATTCTCCATATTACAAACTGTTAATTAATTCTTGTTTTGATCCGTAGCAAATATCTTCGTATAACCAGAAGTATTTTTCTTGCTCGGTTACTGGATCATAACCTAAAAAGTCGTGATATCCGCTGTTTGGATTAAATCTATCTTTAACGAATGAATAGCTATTTTTCTGCTCACTATTAATAAATTGTAACCTTATACCCATTACTTCACGTTGAACTATCTGACCTGTTCTTCCATTTATTACCCAAACGAAGTCACCTATGTTGTATTTAGTTTCTAGTTTCATATTTTATTCCAACTAATTGTTATATGTGTAGGTTGCTGAATAATTTTATAACCTAATTCTGTTAATTTATTATTGTATTCAATAGGCATGTCATACATGCTTATTTGAACTTTTCCTCTTTTTGCCGCATCCTTTATTTCATCAATTAAATAATCAAATCCTTCATTTAACATTATATTCTTTGCCTCACTTGCTTTCATGTTTTTCTTTTTCTTCGTTAATAATCTTTTTATTTTCTTCTTCCGAAACTTCGTCAATCGGTTTAAGGCGTTCCATCATGCTCTTATGTGCTTCAAATACATCCTCCATAAATTTCCAGTCCTTTAAACCGTTGCAGACAATCATGTGCGTAATTATTAGAGAATGTAGGTATTTGTCTGAATGCTCATCGGTAACCTTTAATAGATCATCTAATAGTTTATAAAATTGATTGTCGCTACGAAACGTCTCGCTCCAATGTCCTGCGGATGCACTTATTTTGATGTACTGTAACTCATTTCCGTACCTAGATACAATGAAGTTACCTATCCTCTTATCGGACTTTTTTAATTTACTCGGTTTATTACCCATTTTGTATAATTTGATTGGTTAATTATTACTTGAAATTATTATATCTATATAATTATCTTTCAAATAAATATAAGTAAAAATAGTGGGTTGCGAAAGTGAGTTTTTGTGAGTAAATTGAGGTGTATAAACAAATATTATTATGACTGTAGAACAAAGAAAAGAAGCTCTAATAAGAACTATTGTTGAGTCGGTGGAATGTTTCCAAAAGGAAACTGGCGTAAAAGTTGAGGACATTCGTTTTGTTAGATATGAAGATAAATTTCCAAAGAAAGATCCTATGAAAATGTGGTCTGTTTATGTGGATATAAGCATTAATAAATGAGCAAAATACGAGTAGGAATAGATCCCGGTAAGAAAGGTGCATTAGTCGAAATTACAGATGGCGTAGTTACGAAGAAAGTACCAACACCTCTTATCGGCAATGAGTATGATATACCGAGCATGAACGAACTGATTTCTGCCTATGTTGGCAAAGACGATGTTATGGTATTATTAGAGGACGTTCATTCTTTGGGTGGGGTATCTGCTGCTGCTAATGCTAGTCTAATGGAGAATAAAGGTGTGTGGATAGGCTTATTGATAGCAAACAAAATACCGTTCACATTGGTTACTCCAAAGGAATGGCAAGCATTTTCTTGGAGTGGAGTGGAAAAAGTATTAAAGGAAAAGAAGTCAGAAAAAGACCGAAGCATAACAGATACAAAGGCTACATCGCTAAAAGCAGCAGTCTACTTATATCCGAATGAAGATTTGAGGAAATCAGATAGAGCTAAGAATTTTGATGAAGGATTGGTCGATTCACTGTTGATGGCTCATTATGCATGCCACAAGATATAAAACAAAACAGTCCGAATCTCACGACTCAGACTGAATTAGTCAAACTTGAAAATCTTATAACAAAGATATGAAAGCGGAATAAGTAGGATTCGAACCCACATGCCCCGAAAGACGACAGTTTTCAAGACTGCTGCAATAACCGTTCTGCCATTATTCCAAGCAAACCACAAATAAAACCTCTCTCAGAGTAAACGTTGTGGAGCAACTGTACGTATCAGTTTGTTTTACTACAGTGCGGAAAGCGGAGTATTCGAAACCCATCCCGTTTTACCAGAACAGCATCCTTAGCAGGGAGCTACAAAACCTTGATGTTTCACTTTCCATATATAAATATACCACTCTGATTTGACTTACACAATGTCGTTTTTGTAGATAGGAATACATAAGCAAACACATCCACTATGCCACCCCCAGAAGAACTCAGTTTTAGGATGAAACACTCCGACCTGAGGTTGGCAATAATTAGGGCAATCATACCCACTATTTCTGTAGGTCATCCAGCCAATATAGCTATTGTCAAGAGACCAAATAGAATGCTCAATATGAGAATATGCTCTAAATATCGTATCTTGTTCTAAGCGTTTCAGATTGTTAAAGGCTGCTACATATTTACCCGTTCCGAAAGTGATACCCTTTGAAACTATACGTTCCGCTTTAAATCCACCTTCCCGGAATGCTTCTAATAATATTGGTGATAAATATGGTTTTTGAATATTGGCTAAATAAGCATTAAGTATCTGATCTTTATTAAGTCCTTTAAATATTCCAGCCGCTACAAACGCTTCTACTTCACTACGCATTTGACTTACATAATCAGCTATACGCATTTCGAGCGTTTTATTAGCTATTTCGGCTGTTAGAAAAGCAAGTAGTAAAGAATTATTATCTCTATTCTTGTCCTCTTTCTTATGTGCTATTTTATCTACATTCTCTGCACGGATATATATTATATTGAATAGGTCTGTTCTGAGCTTATCCAATATGTCGTTGACTGCTTTTTCTAGTTGTGGATTGGCACTGAACTGAAACGCTTTACCTAAGTTTGAATAGGCTAAACACTCGTCAATAAGTTCGCCAATATCACGTTTGATTATGCGTCTCAAATCGGAATCGGCGAGTATCATCTGATCGACTACTTGCGATATATATTTCTTAGCTTCGGATATTTTTTGTGATTCGGTCATTGATTAAATATAAGCAAAAGCCGCCTACCAAGCAAGTGATAAGCGGCTATTCTATATCTGTTTGTTAGCTACCTTGTGCTACTAATTCTCGTTCCAAATTTGTTTCGTTCATGCCGTCATTTTCAGATTCAGAAGTTGTAGTTTGAGTAGTACTGACATCATTCATCAATTCTTTACGCTGTAAGTCTAATTCGTGATCTTCCTGACGTTCCATTCGCACGTTTTCGTCTGGAGCAGCATAAGGCGTTTGTTCACGAAGTGTTTCTTTGGAAACAATTCCAGCCTGACCTAAGAGTACCATGTTATTTGTATTTTCACTTTCGTTTTGATGAATATACACTCTCATGTCTGCACGTACATCTAAACCATTATATTGAATTGTTTTTCTTCTTTCAATACCATATCCCTCTTTGAATAATTCAAATATGCGGTCTATTGATTTATTGTAAAAGTTTATATCATTAAGTCCTTGTTCTATTGCAGGAGAGTACATAATCTTGATTGTAACACCGGGTAAATCTCCACTCGGATTTTCGGGAGGTAATACTGTAAAGCTACCCATAAGAATATATTTCAATGTCTGCTCTAATTGCAGTTTGAATGAACTTGAAGCATCTGCACCTTCTATAACACTTGCATCGCCATTTGTGTCCTCAAATGCTATTACATTGGCATTTCCGTTTAAATCGCCTTGTATTTCAAGTCCCCCCTTGACAACCATGATACGAAAAGCATAGTGTTTATTATTCTCGTATAGCTGAGATAAAGCCATTTCTAGTTTGTCAATCAAGTCTTGAACAGTTGACCAACAAGCACCATTGTCATCTTTTAGATAGACAATCGGTATCTTCTTAAAACCATGAGGCGTAGGATTCTTTACAACTTTCCACCCATCTACTTCATTTTCTCGTGCAGCTCTTGGTAAAAACGTCTCAGAGTCCCAAACAAGGTAATTTCCATTAACATCCGTATCATAAGACAGAAGCGTATAGTTTTTATCATCCCATACCTCCATATATGGAACATACTCGTTACGATCGTAGTCATAAGCCGCAAATTGTCGCCCAAATATTCTGAGATTACCACTAAAATCCCGAATAGGATTCAATGTGTCTCCTTTGGCAACTGAAAACACCCTATACGACAGTTCTCTATTGTTTAGGACGGCACAAAAAGCCCCATCGCCAGTAGATTTTACGGAGTGACAGAACTCGTACTTTCCTGTCTCCATATTCTTGTTTTTCCACCCTTGCTTTAACTCGATAAATTCATTCGATTCAGCTTCGGTAGGATTTAGTTTATTCAGTGTGAATTTAAGTTCTTCTCCGCAAAGGTGAGTCAGGTGCTTCTCAAGAATGACTTTTTGCATTGGAATAGCTACACGTTGTAATTGTGTCTCTATGTATTGAAATTTCCCTGTTGCATTACCTTGCTCATCTACTAATGGCTTTTTCTTTATAGGATTTTCATAATATGACGGGTCATTTATCTTATGTCCGTTGGGATCTAATTCAGATATGAACTCAGATTGGAATACTTCTATTCTAAATGAATTTATATTTGCAAATCCCCTGTTAGGCAACATCCGAAAGAATCTCTCCCGTGTTCCTGCTATTTGATCTACTGTAATTGGCATATATTTGTAGTATTAGTTTGTGTTAAAGCATCCAAAGCCCTGTGCGAGCAACTTTCTTTTTAGCTATTTCGAAATATTCACGCATAAAAAAAGATTCGAAAAAGTCTGGCGACCTCCCGATCAGTTTTTTCATTTCAGGTTTAGAAATAAGTTTCCAGTTTTTATCTGTGTCTTTGTCATCCTGAGCCATAGCTTTACGCTCAGTAAGAAGTATATTTTGAAGGGTTACGCTTTTATAATTTTTACCTGAGAATTTTCGTCCTTGCAGAAAAGCCTCTATGCTATATCCTGCTGCCTTAATCCTCTGAACACATAAATAGGCACACTCAGCCTTAAGATTCTCAAACATCGTCCTATCACCATTTGTCGGCATTTCTTTATTATTGAATGGTCTGGCTTTCGGGAAGAATCCTTTAAATATTTGCCCTAACCCATTCAGGTCATAACAGAAATTTTCTTCAAGTACATTGTGAAGCTGCATAAACTCTTTAGCGTAATCGACAGTCTTTTTTGAATCCACACCTATAACTCGAATGTCTTTAGCATGAAACCCCTCCCAATACCACATGACACACTTATCGCCACCATCAAAGGCTACGTCACAGGTAATGCACCGTAATCCCTGATTCTGATAGGCATTGTGAAACATCCTATCCATATCTTCATACGTGATTAAACCTACTCCAGCAGTCTTGAATTTCCAGTTTCCATCTAGGTCACGAGCAACCTGTTCCTCGCTTTGGTTTGCAAGATTGGCAAGGTAGTTTGGGTCGGACTTCATCAACTTTATGTTCTCCTCAAGTTTACCCTCAATAAATGTGACCGACTTGATAAACATATCTTCTTTTGTGCCGAATTGCTCATACTCTTTGCGCCACAATCGGTCTATTCTGTCCTTAGCTTGCTCGTAAACTTCTTGTTTAGAATCACCCCAATATATTTCCGCAACCGTTTCGCCATACATAAAGCAATACCGCACCACTCCATTACGCTCAGGGATCGGTGTACCATCTTCTCCAATCCACCAATCAATGAATGTAGCTACCCACGAATCTGGGTCAGGGTTACATGTTCCACGAAAACGGTTCTTTATATTGTGTGCGTTACGGTTAGATGTCAGCAGATATTTGAAGTACTCATAAGCCATGTGAGTTATCTCGTCTACACCAATCATTGACATAGCAAGTCCCTGAAAACGCTTTTTGAAATCCTCAAATGAGTCTGAATAGTAGTCAAATTTTAACTTACCTCCTGTGTGGAAGTTCCAAGTCATATCTTGTTGCGCTCGGTTATATGTTCCAAATTGACCATATACCTGATCGGACACATCTATGATACCACCAGTCTTTCTTGAATCCTCTTTTTCCTTACGAAGAAGCGAGGCATAGAAATATGGATTTTTCACATCATTGAGAGCTTCTAAGAGAAGTGAGTACGTTTTTGACCCTCCCCGTTTTCCTCCAAATATGCAAATATCTGCGTCACATGATAAAAAAACCTCTTGACTACCTTTCTGAGCAATGATGTTATTTGAGTTTTCTTCTTTTCTTAGCTTTTCGATATACTCATACGTATAAACCTCTATGCCTAAATCAAGGAATACAGGATCGAAACATGAAGTATCTTTTATTTCTGCTTTATCTGCCATAAACAAAAAAGCCCAACATACCTTTCGATACATTGGGCTATTGTGCCTCTAATTAAGTTTGTGTTATCTATAAATATAGCTAAAATTAGCGTAATTCACAATGGCTTGTATTACTAATAATTAATACTTATATTTATTGTAAATCAAACTATTAAGATATGAATCTATACAAGATTTTATTTTCACACACAGCCCCAAAAGATACTGAGGTTGGTATTAAATGTCTTTTATTGGCAGAAAACGATGAGCAAGTATATGAATGGATAAAGAGCGAACCAAAAATCACACAAAGTGATCACTTATTTAATGGATGGGGAGATTATGAAACCGATTACGGTGTTGATTTCAAAAACAAAATTATCTCAATCAAAGGTGAGATGTTTGATGATGAGTATGATTATTCTGACGCTTACTATGGCATAAAGTTATTTGGATGGGAATTATTAAAAGAAAATATAACGACCGATTATTCTGAATTAATGGAATTGGGTATAATAAAAAATGCCACTTGCGAGTGAAAATATATTTGCTTATATTTATGATAAGTGAAAATAACGAATGAGAAACAGATTTAATACTACATCAACGGGGAAAGCTGAGATAGTTTACTCCTACACTGAAAAGAACTGGATAAAGTGCCCCCATTGCGGACAAAAACTCTTAGAGGTTATCGAATCTAAAGGTTCTATTGCAGAAATAAAATGTAGGCGTTGTGGTAGTATTGAGAAGGTAGAAATATAGAATAGTAATATTTATTATTTAGAGACTATAAAGTCCGATTTGCGTAACTGATAAAACAGTCCGCATGTCGGGCTTTTTTTTTATTAACACAAACTTTTATAAAACTAAAATGGAGAAAGAAAAACTTTCTGATGAATTAAAAGGATTAGTTGGAGAAAACAGCCTATCCGAAAGAACGTGGAATGATTACATCGACAATTCAGTAGTTCCGTTCCTCCCAATTGAGGAAGATAAGATTTCAGATTATCTGGCTAAACACGCCACTTCACTAAAATCTTTGAACGGTCAATTGAATTACGATGTTGCAGGTAGGGTCAATGAGTTCAAAAAGACTTATAAACCTGAAACACCAGTCAATCCACAGCCGCCGAAGCCAGTTGAAACTAAAGCCGAACCACAACCAGACGATATGCCAGAATGGGCTAAGTCTTTGCTGGGTAAGGTTGATAAGATCGAACAGGAAAAATCCAATGAGGCTAAAACGGCAAAACTTGACAAAACGCTTTCTGATGCAAAATCAGCAATTCAAAAAGATGGTGCTGATAATGAAAAGATTCTCAAAATCACATTCGGCTTGCTGAAAGTCGATGCTGATGAGCCACTTGATAGTGTGGTTAAAAAAGCCAAAGAGTTATACAATGAGACATTATCGGATGTGTATGGCGAAGGGTATAATCCTGCTTTCGGTGCGCATAATTCTTCTGCTCCTATATCTGTAAGCCCTGATGTAAAGCGAAGAAAAGAACTTATGGCGGAAGAAAGAAAAAGAATGAGAGTATAAACTTAATACACAAAAACACAAATGGCACAATTATGGAACGGATACATATCTGCCTCTGATCAGGTAGGCGGTGGTATTCCTGTATGGGTTGAAATACCTAAAGATGTGGTTAGTGGTGGAATGTTGCTGAATAATCTCCGCAAGGATGAAGTATTAGCAAGTGGATCGCCAGTTGAGTATAACCATAGAACGTTTGAGGCGAAGATTCTAAAATGTTTTAAAGTAACAGATGTAACGGCGAGTGGTACAAACTCCATTATCACACTGTTAAGAACAGCACGTACTCCACAGCTCTATGCCGGAATGAATTTGATGGTAGCACCTTCTGATATCAATGGTACAGGTTTAGGAGTAACGATTACATCTGTCGATGAAAGTACGGATAGTGAGTATAAAATAACTGTCGTAACTGCTGATATTGATACTGTTTCTGATACTGATTATTTAGTTGAAGCTGCTGGTGCTGGTGCAGCCGTGGGTATGTATGCCATACCAAATAACTTCACTAAAGATGATACGGTAGGCGGTGATCAAAATACTGTCGGCATTCCTCGTGGTGAGAAATATTTGTATGAGAATACAATACCTGCTTTGCCTGACGCTATAAAAGATTACATAGTGGAAAAAGCAAGAGTTGAATTTGCTTGGTTTCCAGAAGAATAAGTTTAACCTAAACACAAACTAATAATGGCTTTTTTACCACAATTAACAAATGAATCTCAGTTTTACCAATTTCTGACAGGTGCAGTAATGCAGGCTGGCTATGCCGATGTATCTGCTTTTTTCAGAGATGAGTTTAATGAGAATACTTTTCCAAATGCAAAATGGTCTGAGCTGTTCCCTGCCGGAGAAGAAAATGAAAGTGGCGAGTATGTGCAGTTCACAGGAATAAGTACTCGTCCAGTAATGGCTAACTATGTTTCTTTTGATTCCGAAGGACAATTGATTGCCAATGACGGCTTTAAAGTTCAGTCAAAAGATATGCCACGTATGCGTCTGGGAGTGAACTTCAATGAAAAGAGTTTTCGAGACGGGCAAAAGATAATTCGTCAACAAGGTATTCCTGAATGGGCTAAGATGTATTCATCTTTCCTTAAGGATTCCACAGATCTTATCGCTGGTATTCATATGCAACGGAGCTACACCGCTTTACAGATCGAAAGTACAGGTAAGTATATTACCTCGAAAGATAATAACAATGGTGGTGTTATAGGTTTACAATTTAACTTCTTAGAAGGACAATCTGATAAAAATAGACGCCTTTCAGGGTATTTTGGCAATCCGAAAAGTCCAAAAGGAGTAAAGAAATCTTGGTCTGATCCAGATGCGAATCCAATTGGAGACTTGCAAGATATGTATTGGACTTACAAGAATGAACTTGGAAATCCTGCTATCCCTGTCTTCCGCATGAGTGAAGATACCTTTAACACCTTTGTTTCTCATCCGAAAGTTATAGAGGCTGTAGCTCTTTGGCGAAGCGGCTACTTAGCGGCTACTGACAATCTTTTGAAGATAAATGTAACTGAAAGTCAAATAAACTCCTACCTGGAAACAGAACTTCGTTTGCCTAGAATTTCTATTGAAGATTGGAATGGAGTGGTTCAGACCCTTGATACAAAGACACAAAAGAGGACAAAGTCTTTACGTCAAGGTTTCAATGACGGGACTGTATTGTTGCGTCCTATAGGTACAGTCGGAGAACTTCAATGGCAATCACCTACAACTATTTTTGCCACAAATGTCAATCCTATGTATTTGGCTGATGGAGGTCGTATCGGAGTACAACAAGAGACTTATTCTATGCGTAAGGCAATGCACTTTGTAGCTGAGTCTACTGGCATCCCTGTACCTCGAAATATAGATTTCTTCTTGTACATGGATGTAGCAACAATACAACCATAATAATAAACATAAATGGCACTAACAATCAATATAAAAGGTAAAGGTACGGTTGAAAAGGTAGTGGAGGTAAACTCCGCTACCTTAACAGCCACACCCGAAGAATCATGGCTATTTAAATACTTCGAGATAGGAGATAATGAATATTCAGACAACCCATATACATTCGAATATGATGGTAGTGATTTAGTTGTGTATTCCGTCTTTTATATTCCGATTGAAAACTACTTAAAGGGACTTGTCGGATTTGATGTAACAAATGCGGCTCTAACTTCAATGCTTATTTATCGTAATGTGGACTTTAACTCTGATATAAATGACCTAACTCAAAAACAACTAGACCTGCTTTATGCTGACCTGTTGATGTGGGCTTCAACAAACCCCTCAAGTTATACAGGGGCAAAACAGTCTGATGGAGGTTGGTCTCAAACAGAAGCTAGTAAAACACTGACCGCTACCGATAAAAAACGTTACGAGCAGATGGCCAATGATATTTACATCAAGTACAATGACAGCAGAAAATCTAGTGCTAATATAAGAGTATTTAGTTGGAATGGATTCTATAGATAACCCACGTTTTCCGCATAAAGTCGAAATTCTCAGAGTAGAATATGACCAATATGGAGAATCAATCAAAGACGAGAATGGGGATGAGATACTAAACAAAGTATTCGAATCTGAATGTGGACTTAGAGACATGGTAAGAGGAGTTGATGTAAATGCTAAAGTACTTAACTCTGACTATAAACTAGCCCTACCTAGAACCTCTTTCCGTTTAGAAAAGCGTGATACTGTGCGATTTACTCATAGTTACACGGGGGAAGTCATTGTAGGACTTATAGAGGATCATAAAACATTCAACTTCGGTACTAACATTTGGTTCGAATCAGGCGGCAATGGCTAAAAATATCTCACAACAATTCGAGGCTTGTATGTCTAATATTGAGAAAGAGGTTAACCGAGTTGTGTTAACTAATCTGGAACAGTTTGGCGATGCGATGGTGAATAGAGTTTTACCTGAACAAGCTGAATTTAGAAACCTAACAGGGAATACGCTGACCTCTTATTCTTATGGTATATATCTGAATGGTATCCTTCAATTGCTGAATTATTTTGATGGTAAACCTGCAATCAGAAGAAAGCTAAAGAAAGATGAGATAGTCCGTGACTTTGTGGATTATGATGGTAATAATAGAGCATACTTTCAGGCGAATATAGATACAGATGGCGACTATGGCGTAAACAGCGCATCATTGTTTCTACAAACATACAAGCCGAAAGGTAGATATTCTATCATATTCACCACAGGAACAGAATACTCAGCTTACCTAGAAAATGTCCGTGACCTTAATGTGCTAACTGAAGGATTTGAATACTCGAAAAGTGTATTTATAAGCAGTTTTAAACCTATCAAATGAATCTAAACTACGACATACAGAAAATTGAAGAAACATTAGCTGATGTGGTTCTTGCTGGTGGGGTATCAACAAAGGTATATAAAGGTCAAAGACCAAGTATTGCAAAGGGCATGACCGACTTTGTTGTGGTATCAGTACCAACATCACTTACCGATCTAGCTGCTTATGGCAGATGTACTTCCCGAATTGAAATGTTTGTAAAGAACGATGCAAATGGGTTAAAAAACTCGACCAAATTCTCGCTGATGTATACTAAGCTATGCAACATCTTTCCGATACAAAACGATACATACTTATTTGACATATACCCGACAATCATACCACTAGGTAATGATAATGAGGGTTTTCATGTACAAGCAATAAACATAAACACAATAATCAAAACTATTTAATACTATGGCGGCAACATTAACCCGTGCAATATTAAACGACCTAGAAAAAGGTCAAGCGTGTATTAAGGTTGTAACTCAAACAGACACCCTTTCTGATACTACATTTGCTGATGCAGATAAACTGTTTACTTCAAAAGATACCTTTGCTATTGCTCAGGCAGAACCAACAAGAACGGATATAAAAATAGATCAATATGACGAAACGATTGATACAGCCATAGAGACGGGTGAATTTAACATCTCAGGTTCAATACCATCTTCTGCAATTGAGTTATTTGATTACTTCTATCCGGCAGCATCCGTTCAGCCAACATTAACTACTGGAATAACTAGTGATGATGGTGTGACTAAATACACGGAAGCAAAAGCATATTACCACGAACCGAAAGAAGTAAATGTGACAATGCTAGTAGAATCCCAATCTAAGAAAACCGCATTGGTATTCACTCACGTTCGTATGACAGTGGCTATGAATCATGACAGCGTTCAAACTAACCTGTTTACACTGAACTTTACAGGAACTGTTCTTAAACCTCGTACAGATGGTGTCGGTTCATTTGTAGTTCTGAAAAAAGCTTAACACAAACACACTTTACAAAACCACAAAGGGGATCGGGTCGAATTACCCTATCCCCTTTAATTTTTATTTATATGAACAAACCTGATACACAAGCTCAAAAAGAATTACTATCAATAAATTCTAATGGTAAGGATGTAATAGAGATACCCCGAACAAAAGATAGATATAAGGTTGGATGGATACGTCCATTCACCACAGAGAAGTTGTCTCTATTGGAATTAAACTCTGGAATTGAGGCTACAAATACCGAAACAGATAAAAATGTGAAAGGACGAGCCAAAATATTGTCGAAGGCGGCATCTTACATTATTCTAAATGGGGTTAGTATATTCTTCTTTCATTGGTTAGTGTGGAGATATTTCTACTATATAAAAGGATATTCCTTTGATCAACTATTACCAATCATTGAAAAAGCAAAAAAAAAAGTTCCGCAAGTAAAGTTATATCTCGGTTTAACATTGGTGTCTCACATGAAGATAACCAATCCGACACTGACGAAGGAGGAAGCCGACCAATTCCAAGCAGAACTTTCCTCGGCGTTAAATCTGCCTTTGGAGAAAAACATGGATGGGCTTTAAAACCTTTGATCTTACTGTTTGGCTTAATAACCATTCCTGAATATGTATATCGCTTCAAACTATCTATTGCGAAAATAGAAATAATGTCGCTAGACCTTCCACGTGTAGAATACATAGAAAAAGATAAAAAAAAGGCTAAGGCAAATAGTAATCAGGTTGACTACGAAGCTATAAAGAAAAACGAAGAGGCTTTGAAGGAGTCACTTGAAAGGCGTAAAAACAGAGAATGGAAGAAAATAAATCTTTCTGACCTAACCACAAACATACCTAACACATAATACGATGGCAAAAGGGACTACAATAGGATTCTTAAATTTTGGCATAGACGGGGATAATAAAGAACTAATGAAGAAGTTGGAACAGGCTAAAAAAGAGGCAGTTTCAATAGAACAGATATTTAAAAATATAAAACTGAATGTAGGAGGAAGTCCGTTATCTACCGACATACAAAAAGCCCAGATAGCCGCCGATAAGTTAGCTGTGTCTCAGAATAAAGTAACACAATCCGTTCATAATACAGTTGCCGCCGAAAACAAAGCAACAGAGGCAATAGAGAAAGCTACAAATGCAAAAAAGTCAGGGTTACTTATAGACCAGAAAAGGAATACAGAGTTGGCTAATACAGCAATTGCGGTAGCTAAATCGGAGAATATAAAAGCTAATACACTAGTAAAGCAAGAAGAGGCAAGGAGAAAAGCCATATATGATGAAGAAAGGCTTGCTGGATTGCAAAAAAGGAACGCCCTCATTGGAGTTCAGGGACAAAAAGACTTGGCAGTTGCATATGGACTGACCAATAAGACCATGTTCAGCCAAAAAAATATATTGCAACAACTGTCTAGTGCTATGGGTATCTACTTTTCCATATATCAAGCAGGGGCGTTTGTAAAAGAACTTGCGATGGTAAGTGGTGAGTTTGAAAAGCAGAGATTATCATTACGAGCCATAATGCAAGATAGTGCATCTGCCAATAAGATATTTAATCAGATAAAAGACCTTGCTGTATATTCTCCATTCAACTTTAAGGAGTTGACTGATTACGCAAAACAGCTGTCTGCTTTCTCGATACCTACAAATGAGATATTCGATACAATGACTCGCTTGGCTGATATTTCTGCTGGTCTTGGTGTTGACATGAATCGAATAATACTTGCATATGGTCAGGTTAGGTCTGCGTCAGTGCTTAGAGGTCAGGAGCTGCGGCAATTTACAGAGGCTGGTATCCCATTGGTAGATGAATTAGCTAAGAAATTTGGGGAGCTAGAGGGGCGTGTAGTTTCTGCCGGAGACGTGTTTGATAAGATATCTAACAGGGAAGTTCCATTTGCTATGATAAAAGACATATTTACTGACCTTACATCGGAAGGCGGCAAGTTTTATCAGATGCAGGAGATACAAGCAACCTCATTGGCAGGTAAGATATCCAATCTAAGAGATGCTTATGATATTATGTTGGATAGCATCGGATCGGCAAATAGTGAAACCCTTAAGGGTGCCGTTGATGCTCTTGTAGGCATAATGGATAATTGGAGAGATTATCTTAATATCATAAAAACCATTGTTGCAGCTTATGGTGTTTATAGGGCTACGTTGATAGCTGTAAGTGTTATAGAAAAGACAAACTTGGCTGTAAAGCGAGAGGCTATAATTCTAATGCGTTCATATGCAGCACAAAATATAAGTCTATCAAAAACACAAGCTGTAACAGCCGCTCAGACTGAATTATTGACTAGGAAGTTAAATGGTCTAAAGTCAGCTTTGTCATTTAATCCAGCAGCATTGGCACTTACCGGAATAACTGTTGCTATAGGTTTAATAGCTTCATATGTTTCACATCAACAGGAACTCGAAGAGCAGCTATTTAAGACAATACATGCAATTAATGAAGAGAGTAAAAGTGTAAATACTCACTTAGACCGTTTAAAGGAGCTAGCTAAAAGCACAGATAGTAATAGTAATGCTTCTAAAGAGAGAGTTAAGATACTTAACAAGCTTTCTGAAATTGAACCAACGGTAGCCAGAGAAATAAAGAACCAAGCCGATAACCTTGATTTATTAACTATAGCACAAGAAAAATATAATAATTCTATAAACATAAGAAAGTTTGCAACATATGCAGCAAACGAAGGTAGTGGTTTATTTACAAGTAATTTACTGGAAACCCTTAAAGAGCTGAATGAAGCACAAAATAAAGCTGATTTGTATTCAAGTAAACTAGTTTTAGGGTATTCTAAGATAGAGGAAGCTTTATCCAGATGGAATAGTGAAGGCAAAGATGTTACGGGAACTATGTCTGATCTACAGAGCAGTACGTTAGACTCACTAAATGCCATTGTATCTAGTTCATCAAACGTAACTGACAAAATAATTCAAATAAGAAAGTTGGCATTTAATTCATCCGGAAACGAGAGAATAGCCCTATTCGATTTATCCAATATGATAGACGAAGGTTCTTTTAATTCTTGGATAAATAGTTATCAAAATCTAAATAAAGCAACATCAGAAGCTGATGCGGATATAAATACTTTTGTTCAGAACCTGAAAGGATACCTAAAGGTTAACAATCTCGATATAAAGGAAAATGAAAACACTATAAGATCTATTATCAAATCTTGGGACGATCTTGGTTTAGCCAGTCAGAAACAAATATTACTCAAGTTGGGTATAGAGTGGGATGGGAAAGAAAATGATGAGTCTCAGTTATCGGAATGGCAGAATTTATTGCAGTCAAAGCTAGGTAATACGATTACCATACAGACAGATACTAATATAAATTCTGTCACAGAAGAGATGGAAAAAAAGTATAAAGAGCTAAAGACAAGAATAGATAAAACAAAGCCTATATTGATAAAGTTTGGCTTCGACTTTGATAAAAATGCATTTCCTTCTCCAGCAGAAATATCCCCAGTTATTAAGCAATTAGCCGATAGCTATATTGCCGATCAAAAAGATGTAACAAACTTAGATGCAGCCGCTAAATCATTAGGTAAAACATTAAAAGACCTGTATGAACCAAAGGATAAAGGAGAGAAGAAAGATAAGTTTACCGAGGACTTAAAACGCCAAGTTGAAATTGTAAAAGCAGCAAAATCTGAATACGAAAAGCTGATAAAGGTGATGTCTAGGGATGAAGCCATAAATAAAATTCGTGGTATCTCTGAATATTCATCTATTGGTAACATAGACCTATCTGATCAGGGTTATATTGACTATTTAAGTGAGCAGCTTAAAAAGGTAGAGAATAGAAATACTACAGCCGCCAAGAATGTCCGTGTTACATGGAACAAGGAATTAGGTCAGATACAGATAGAGCAAATAACAGAAAAGGCACAATATGAAATAGACAGAATAGAAAAGTACCTTTCCAATTACAAGACTGATTTTGACTTTTACAAAAGGATACTTGGAATTACTGGGGACAAAGGACAGGCAGCTAAACTTGCTTTTGGAGCAAACAATCCGGTTAAAGAGTATATAGATGTACTAAAGGACGCATTTAAGAAGTCCAGTGGTGTTTCGTTTTCTGACTTTATAAAATTAGATGATAGTAATAAGCTAAAGTTGTTGGTTAATAAACAAACATCAAGCATATTTAATCAAATTGAAGCAGCAGAGAAAGACGAGGTATCGAGACGACAAGGTATATACGCTGAATCGTTAAAGGAATTTGCAAGCTATCAGGACAAAAGATTAGCATTGCAATACGAATACGATGAGAAGATTAAGATAGCCGAAGAAAATGGAAATAAGGGATTAGCCGACAGACTCAGGTCGAGTCTAAGTAGCGAACTTCTAAAACTGACACCTGATTATCAGAAATTCTTCACATCTATATACAGCCTGACACAAGACAAAGCAATCCAGATAGGTAATCTAATTAAAACAAACCTAAAGGAACAACTCGATAAAGGAGTTATCAGCACTCAGGATTACTATGAGGGAATAAAAAAGATTAACGATGAACTCAAAAAGTCTCAAAAAGGAATTGATTACTTAGGTAAACTACAGTCTGGTGGCATTGAGGGCTTATTCGGTGCTATGGATGAAAAGGCAAGTTCGGATTATCAGTCAGCACTAATAGATAGAAAACGGTATCAAGAAGATTACAATGAGGCTCTAAAAGTAGGTGATCAGAGATCGCAGGCTTTGGCTACAAGTAACATGCAGGGTGCTGATGGTGTAATGAAGTCAGCTCAAAATATGCAAAACTTTGCAGGGGTGGCTCAGGGGGCTATTGGAGCCGTGGATAAAATTGTTGTTGCCATAGACCAATCGGTACGAGCTACCCAGCAATTAGTAGACCAGTTTGCCGAACTAGCGGAGTCCAGAGGCATTGATACGGACAAGGGTACTTGGGGTGATATAAAAGGTCTAATGAGTGTTATGAGCGAGGTGAATGCAAAAGCTAAAGCATCGTGGGACTCAGCCAAAAGTGGCGATGCTGCTGGGGCATTATCTAATGCCGTAGGGATAGTTACAAGCGGATTAACAGCCTTGAATGCGTGGCATGACAAGAAACTTAATAAGACCATTGAAGAATCGATATTCAGGGTTAAACAACTGCAACAGGCTTATGAAGATTTAGGGCGTACCATTACAAGGCAACTTGGTAGCCTTACCGCTAATCAGGCTAAAGAGCAATTGGATAATCAGCAGAAGCAGTTATCCGAACTGGAAAAGCAACGACAGGCTGAAATCGACAAGAAGAAAACGGACTGGAATGTAGTATTAGACCTAGAAGGACAAATTAAAGAGGCTCAGGATAAAATAAAGTTTTTCTACGAGGATTTATTTGAGGAACTATACGATTTTAACCTTAAGGATGTATCAGATCAATTAGCATCTGCCTTAGTTGATGCTTTTTCTGCCGGGGAAGATGCAGCCAAAGCATTTGACGATACCGTTGCTGATGTGATGCGAAATGTAATAAAAGAGATGATTTCCATGAATGTTTTGCAACAATCAATGAATAGTCTCAGAGAGTATCTGTTTGGCACAAACGGCATATTTACTGATGGTGAGTTTTCAACCTCTGATGCAGCAGGACTTACAGCCCAACTTGCAGCCTTAAAAGGTTCTATAGGTGATGCTAAAAATATATGGGATATTCTTAATCAGGCAGCCAAGGATGTCGGAATAGATTTAGGGGATGTTTCAGAAAAAGATACGTTATCTAAAGGTATCCAGTCCTTAACGGAAGATACCGGAAACCTTGTCGCATCCTATTTGAATGCTATACGGGCAGATGTTGCAGCACAACGTGTCTTTCTATTACAGCTAGTTCAATTGGCACAGGTAAATTCAAATACTTTCGCTTTGCAGTTAGCCGAGTTGATTAAGATACAGGTAAATACATTGGCTACAGCTAATAATACAAGGGAGATTGCAGATACAGTACGGGAAACAAATTCCATACTAAGGAATGCCACAACTCCGGGTAGCGGTACTTCAATTAATACATAAATAGTAGGGGCTTGTTCAGCCCCTATGTTTTTTGTATATTTAAAATAAAACAAGATAAAATGACTTTATCAGAAAACGAAAAACAAGAGTTAAGACTTTGGTGTATGACACATAACCACCATGAAATGTACGAAACATATAAATGGCTGATTAATTCAAAATCAATAGAGGAACTTGAATTAAAAAAAAAGGTATATATGCTTTGCAGCCGTAATTTTCAATCTGGCACATTTCAAGAACAGTATCACTGGATAATTACAGGCATTATGCCACAAATTTCGGTTGAAACTTTTACTCAGCTTTGTGAATAAGAGACTTTACTGTTTCAATGGGTAGGTCAATGTGATACTCAATGTATTCACCTTTATTGATAACATCATCTACAGTGACTATTGTTTTGTTCCCTTTTCTCTCCACTTTTCTAATAAAAATTGGGTCAATCAATAAAGATGTATGGGAATTACTAGATAAATCAATTAAACTCATAATACTTGAAGTTTTAAATTTTAACAAAACTACACAAAACAATCTAAAACACAATGAACATATCCGAAGATTTAAAACAAAAAGCCATTAAACTTAATCTGTGTAAGGAGTGGACTGACGGATGGCAAGATCCAGACTTGGATAGTATGTGTGAGATGTTTGTTACAGGTCAAGATTTTTGCATAAAAAACGACTATCCTTCAACCGAATATATTAAGGCAAACTTTGGTGATGTAGCCAAAAATCACGGAATATTTACGGATTCTAAGATATCTATAGAGAATCCTGATGTTGCTATATTGTTGGGTAAAACAACAGGTGACATAACGCTGTCTGGATATGTTTCTAGGGACATTTATGTGAGGCATGACAGTGAGGTTCATATTACGATAAAAGATAGCGCAAAGTCTTTTATTCGTGTGTTTAATAACGCAAAAGTAACAGTCGATAATCAGAGTGACGGACGGGTATTCGTTTATAAATATACAGACGGATTTAATGGAAAAATATACACTGGTGGGGATGTTTTAATACGAGAGAAAACATTTAAAGACCTATAACATTGAAATAAAACTACACAGAGGCAATCAGCCCGATTTGGAGAAATCCGAGTCGGGCTTTTTATATAAATACAGCTATGATATACAAACCGTTTCTTATTCAAAAACTTACCGATAACGCCCCAGTTAGAGATTCTAAAGAATGGAATATATGGGTTAAGAGTGTGCCGTTTAAACTGTCATCTGAGCTACAGAATGTTACATCTCGTACTTGGGTAGACTCTCAGGGTGACGATGAATTTTATCCTGATACACCCACATACAAGGCATATGAGATAGATTGCGAGTTTGTCTATATCGGTGCATATGAAACAGCAAACGTACAGATAAAATCATTCAAAGATTATCTGGTAAACGGAGGCGTATTTAAGCTATACGACACATTCACAAAGATAGGCAGGACGAATGTCAGGTATGTCGACATGGATACTGATATGTTTTACAGAAAAGAAGGAAGTAAAGACCTAATACTATTCAAGGTAACACTAAAGGTTAATGATCCTGTAACCGATATAATATTAACTAAAACTACATGATAACACTATACTCAAAAGACGACTTAACCACCAAAGCAGAAATTAAAAAGTTTACTTATAATGGTCAGTTTCTTGGCGAATGTTTTGTCTCTGCCACAATAACATCTCCTTCTCCAATCAATTTTGAGATAGGTGATTATTGTATTTTCAGGGGTGAACGGTTTGAACTGAACTACATCCCGGCAAAAGAAAAACAAGCCAGTGCCAATAGTTATGGGGATGCATTTGTATATGATAATATAAAATTTAACTCACTCGCTGATGAGCTGACCAGAGTTGACTTTATTGATATCGTTCTTCCTGATAACAACATACATTACACAAGCAAACCTGACTTTTCTTTTTATGCCGGATCGGTAAAAGATTTAGCAGACAGAATACAAGCTAACCTGAATGCGGAGTTTACGGGTGATAAGGCTTGGAATGTAGTTGTATTACCTGAATTGGTTACACCAGACAGAAATATAACAGTGTCAGGATTATCGGTATGGGAAGCATTGGCATTGGTAAGCTCAGAGTTCGCTGCAAATTTTATAATTCGAAACAGGACTATTACAATTGGCACATCTGGTTATGCTGTAGGTGCTGTATTTGGTTACGGAAAAGGAAACGGATTGTACGATATACAGCAAAACACCAATCAGGATGCAAAGATTATAACCCGATTAAGGGCATACGGTAGTACACGTAACTTGCCAAACAGGTACTATAACAAGCTGAAAGACGAAAGCGACCAGCCATATATAAGTGAGAGTGCTTATATTCCCAATCTAATGCTACCTGACTTTCCTGTAGTTCAGAACGATCCCAAACGGGTGTATTTAGAATCCGACAATATTGCTGAATATGGTGTAAGATATGGCCATGTATATTTTGACGGGTCAGACGATAATACGGAAATATATCCATCACTGGAAGGGATGACATCAGAGCAGCTTGCTGATGCCGGAATAATCGTATCATTACCTAGCGGCGACAATGGAAATATAGATGAAGTATTAGGTGCTAATAACCCAACGGACAATGGGGAAATTCCCGAAAATCCAGAATCAATAGACGGACAGTTTACAATATATCTGAAAGATTTAGGGTTCGATTTGTCTGAGAAAGACAGTTCCGGTAATTATGTTTATGCGACAACCGATACCATGCAAATAAACATGAGATCTGGGATGTGTGTCGGTCGTACATTTGATGTACTGGAAGATGGTATAACCAAAGATACATCACTAGGATATACCCGGTTCAAAGTTATTTGTAACAGATTTACAGATGACTCCGTAGATATGGCATATCCTAACTCACAATATCATATAGACTCAGGTGATAAATTTGTACTACTTGGTATTTCTATGCCCGATGTGTATATAAAAGCAGCATCACAACGATTATTGTCGGCAGCATGGGAGTACCTGTCACAAAACGATGAAACAAAATACACCTATACCCCAAAGATCGATGAAATATTTATGGCTCGTCATCCTGAGATAGGAGATGCTATAAAAGAAGGTGATATCTTTAATTTTACAGACACCGATTTAGACATAGATGCATCAGTTATAATCCAGAATCTAAAGATAACCTATGACCTAAGTTCTAAGCCCGTACCTACGTATGAGATATCACTGAGCAATGAGAGGATATCGACCACTATTCAAAAGATGCAGAACGCTATCAGTTCTCTGCAACAGAATGTAACTGGTGTAAGTATAGATCAAGTTAAATCTTTGATTGCATCCATAGGCACACGGTATTATTTAAGTAAGCTATATGATGATACAGCCAATGGAAATATGAATTTCATGCAAAATGTATCCATCGTAAAGGATTTACTAGTTAACGAGGATATTATTTCTAAAGGCAATGTGTTCTCTGATCAGTTCGGCAATGAAACATTTACATCGGGTCAGTTCGGTTCAGGATTTAGAGCATGGCTAGCAGCCAACGGTCAATCATACGCTGAATTTGACAACCTGATGGTAAGGCGTGAAATGATCGTCAATACGCTTACCATTGCCGAGATAAAAAGTGTGGGCGGTCAGATTCTTTTATCACTGGCAAGTATGTATTGCAATGGGGTAACAGACGGAGGTGCGTATTGGAAATGTACATTCGATACAGCTGACGGAACAATATCAAATCAATTTGCAGTCGATGATCAGGTTATTTGCCGGAAGTTCAATGGAGCGAATATTAAGTATTACTGGGCACGGGTTACTAGTGTAGGAACAGATTATATTAATATATCCAAGACAGACAAAGACGGTTCCGGTATCCCTGCCATTAATGACGAGATTATTCAATTCGGAAACAGGACAAATACATCCAGACAATCAGCTATCATGTTATCTGCTTATGGTTCTGATGCACCGAGTATAAAACAATATGCCGGAATAAACTCATATAACCTTACCGGGAAAGAAGTAACAGTTATATCTCCATCTGGTAATAAGTTTACAGGTGACTTTGTTATTCAGTCATCCGGCACAAATGTAACTACAGCAATAGATAATGCTAAAAATACGGCTATCTCCACCGCTGCAACTGATGCAACGAATAAAGTAAATTCAATTCAGATAGGAGGTCGGAATCTGATACTAAATTCAAACTTTAAGTCAGGAGTCGCATCTAGCTGGGGACTATATCAAGCTTCATCAAGTTTAGACATAGATACTACGTTCGGGAATGTGGCTAAAGTCCTAAAAACACCGGGGACATCAATAGGCGGAATACATACATATCCTGTAAATGCCCGTACATCTGGTAATAATTTTATTGCCACAGTTTGGATAAAGGCAGATACAGCATCACGTATTAGAGTAGCACAGGAGGGCTTATCTCAAATAGGAACAGATTTTGACGTTACTACAGAGTGGCAAAAATATGCAATTTCAGGAGTGCGGAGATCCGGAGTTTATAACTCATTTTATATTAGGTCTTATACTGACTCATACTTTTATATAGCGAATGTTAAATATGAAGAGGGAAATAAAGCTACAGATTGGTCACCCGCACCCGAAGATGTACAAGCTAATATCGATGCTGCACAGACAGCCGCAACCAATGCCTCTACCGCTGCAAGTAATGCTCAGACTTCCGCCAATACAGCGAATAGCCTGTTAGCTGATATTGCTAATGATAATCTATTAATACCATCTGAGAAGCAGGATGTATTAAAGGAATGGCAGATAATACAGGGTGAGTATCCTACCGTTGTAGCTCAAGCTACAACATATAGCGTTTCATCGTCTGATTACACAGCTAAGTACAACGCTCTAAGTAGTTATATAACTCCGTTGTTGTCCAGTATGACTACTAACAGCACAATTGTAGCTACCACATTCAGGAGTACATTTAAGGACTACTATGACTCTAAGATAGTCTTGTTAAAACTGGTAACAGATAAAGCCAAGACTATTGCTGATCAGGCTCAGACAGATGCTAATAATGCGAATAATAATGCACAGTTAGCTCAACAGGCGGCAGATGCTGCAAAAACAGTGGCAGATCAGGCTAAATTGGATGCGAAAACCGCTGATGACAAAGCTGTAGCTGCCAATAGCTTGCTATCAGATATAGCAAGTGATAATAAGTTGGTCGCCTCCGAAAAACAGGATACTCAAAAGGAGTGGGATGCGATAAAATCAGAATATACAAAGAACGTTTCTCAGGCTACATCATTCGGAGTGTCTTTTTCGGTATACCAATCTGCTTATAACGCACTTAACACATATATTACCCCATTATTATCAGACCTGAACACAACATCTGATATTATGGGTACAACTTTCAGAAATACATTTAAGTCATATTACGATGCGCGTACCGATTTACTTAATGCTATTTCTGGAAAAGCTAAATCACTAGCAGATCAAGCCCAAATTGATGCTAATACAGCAATAAGCAATGCTAATGCGGCACAAACTGCCGCTAATAATGCACAAACCACTGCCGACTTAGCATCTGCCAGTGCATCCACAGCAAACTCACTAATATCGGATATCTCTAGCGATAATAAATTTACTCCGAATGAAAAAAGCCAAGCCCGACAGGAATGGAATGTTATTGCTACCGAATTATCAGTAAATAATACACAAGCAGACACATTTGGAATAACTACCGAAAAAACAGCGTATAACAGTGCATTCCAAGCATTAGCAAATTACCTGAATAATGGAACGGCATGGAGTACCGGAGTACCGTCTTGGATTGCAGACGCCAATTTATCAGTTACTACAACTATAAACGGAAGTACATTCCGTGCGAATTGGAAAGCCTACTATGATGCAAGGACGGCATTGTTAAATGCCATAGCTAAAAAAGCGAAGCAACTTGCGGATGCAGCACAATCTAGTGCAGACACTGCCAATGCAGGACTATTGAATAAAGTAGCCTATTCAGAGTATAACGCTCAGATGCAAGTGTTGAATACACAGATTTCGGCAAAGGTAAGCCAGACTGATTTCAATGTATTGGGGCAAAGAGTAAGCGATACAGAAAGCAGCATTACACAGCAGGCAGGGCAGATATCATCTGTCGTCACTAAAGTCGATAATATTAATATAGGTGGAAGAAACATTCTATTTAATTCCAAAGCGATACAATCTGTAGGTGGTTCTGGTTCTGAAACAAGTGAGGTAACCGCTTGGACAACTTTGAGTGCAATACTAAGCGCAGGTGAAACATACACCCTTAGCGCAAAATCTGACGGTATATGGGGTAGCGTTCAAGGGACGGATACTGTTCAAATGTGGATAATGAAGGACAAACAGGTAGTTGCGGGTCAATACTGGGGAACATCAGATAAAAACTTTATCACGTTCACCGTCCCGGTAGATGGCAATTACTGGATTCGCATTGATTCCAACAAAGGAAGTGTAAATCATAATTTCTGGGAATTTAAACTTGAGAATGGAAATATACCAACAGACTGGTCACCCGCACCCGAAGATGTACAAGCTAATATCGATGCTGCTAACACAGCAGCAGGCAACGCCCAGATATCTGCTAACAGCAAGAACCGAACACACTATCAAGATGCGCAACCTACAGCTCCAAGCGGAGGATTTACGATAGGGGATATATGGCAGAAAACAACTCTTACCGATATAAATGGTAACGTAAATGCCGATTCTACAAAAAATGTATGTCGGTTAGAATATAGATGGAATGGCACAACTTGGGTTCAGATTAATGTGAACATATCGGGATCATATGTAACACAAACTAATGACTCCATAACATCACTTGTAACTAAAACAGGTATTGATAGCCTCGGTACGGGAGAAACGCTCAGGTCATTAATAGATCAGACTCCGACACAAATACAACTGGCGGTTTCTGCTGTAAGATATGATAATAGTAATCTAGTCTTAAATTCGGCGGCTTCACGAGTAGTACCTATTAGTAATAACAATAACAATATAGCAGATATTCCATTTAATGCGGGGGATGTTGTGTCTTTTGGTTGTGATGTTAGTTTTGAAGATTCGGATACAATAAATCAGGTTCTATTAATTCAAGAGATGAATTTGAGCAATGTGCGTGTATATACAGAGTGGAGTAATGAGAATACAGAACCTACAGGTTCTGGAGTATTTAAGCGACTCTCAGGCACTCATATAATGCTTAATAATGGATATTTCAGACTTGGATTAAGAAGTAATGGGACAACATCTTCTACAACATTTAAGAATATAAAAATTGAGAACAGTAGTAGCCCTACAAAGTATTCACCAGCTTCAGATGATACTCAGAGTGGTATTTTAGCGGCACAAAACGCCGCCACTAACGCCGCCACTGCCGCTACAAACGCCCAGACCGCCGCAAATACCGCTAATAGTTTGTTGGCTGATATAGCTAATGATAACAAATTCGATCCTGCCGAAAAACAAAATACAAAGAAAGAATGGGATGCTATTGTAAGCGAGTATTCAAAGAATATAACTCAGGCAAACAGTTTCTCTGTATCAACCACGGCTTATACCACGGCATATAATGCATTGAGCAGTTATATTACGCCACTGCTTAGCAACCTGAATACTACATCGGATATAGTAGGTACTACCTTTAGAAGCACATTTAAAGCCTATTATGATTCACGTACTGATTTATTAAATGCAATATCCACAAAAGCTAAAACTATTGCGGATACAGCTCAGGGTACAGCAAATACGGCTATAAACGATGCAGCCGCAGCACAGACCGCAGCAGATAATGCGGCCACATCTGCATCTGCCGCCAATACAGCTATAGCCAATATAGCATCCGATAATATATTATCTGCCTCTGAGAAATCAGGAGAGCGTTCCCGTTGGAATGATATTTCGGCAGAAAAGGCAGGTTTGAACGATCAGGCTACAACATATAGTATCACAACAGAGAATACCGCCTATAATTCAGCTTTTCAAAATCTGGCTACGTATTTAAATAATGGCACTACATGGAGTAGCGGAATACCGTCTTGGCTGTCTGATGCCAACATTGGAACTGATACTACTATCGTTGGTACTACATATCGAGCAAACTGGAACAATTATTATAATGCAAGACAAACATTGCTTAATGCTATTTCGGCTAAAGCCAAAGCAATAGCCGACAGCAAAACAACACTTGATGAAGTAAAATCTGGAATAACCATTAATGCGGATGGTATTACTGCTTTTGGCGATCAGTTTAAGGTAGACAGTTTGTTGATAGCCAATGCCATACAAACACAGGCGTTGAATGTGGGGAGCGGTAACTTTTTGGTTGGCACAGATGGCAAGATGTCAGCAAAAGGAGCATCAATAGAAGGAGTTGTGACGAGTATAGATGCTAATGGTAATAAAATTGTTATAAATGCAGCCAATCGGTCGATTCGTCTTTACACCAGCGAAAATGATGTGATGGGTGTTATTTCCTATAATACGGATTCAAGACCTTCGGACTCTTGGACTATGTGGCAATCCAATATGTCTTTAAGAATGTATGAGAGGGAAGGGAATGTCAAGTGGTTATCAACTGAATTAGCTTTGACGCCAAGCGGTGTAAGACGTATAATATACAACCGAAATGGAACTATAGCTGATAGTGTCGCATGGCCGTCTTGAATATTGATGCTTCACTTTACTTATCTTTGGGCCAATATAGCTATTATTTTGGATGTAGATAGGCTTTTCAAGGTCATTGTCTTGTTATCGGAACTCAAAACAGATATAATTATATCTCCATTGGGAATTTGGGTATTCATCGTGATATTTGGGTATTCATATGTATAGCTATATTGGGTTGAAGTATATTTTGCATTATCAACATCAAATACAATTAATATACTTTCTGACTCATGAAATTCAAGTGAAAAATGGACGCCATTTTCCATATTTTCCCATCTGGTATTATTAAGTATAGGGATAGTAACATCATCATTATCACATGCCAAAAACAGAGGCATACATAGCATTATTAATAATAGTTTTTTCATAATTGTATTTTTTATATTTAGCAAATTTAGTAATATTTATGATAATATATATAGGAAGTGTTTTTTTATATTTTGCCACTTGCCTGAATTGGTGTAATGTGGTATATTGAATGTATAAAACATATAAGATATGTACTCATTTATAATAATACTTCTTTATGCTGTTCTTATAATAGCAATTATTCGAGTTGTGTACCACACATTCCAGATTTATAAATTAATACAGGAATTAAAAAAACTAGGAGCTTTTGATTCCGAAGATATAATACAGTATCAAGCCAACAACAACAGCAATAATTACCTCGATTGCTATTTTATTCGCATTCTTTTTTATTTTTTCAAAAAAAGATAAAGGCTTACTGTCTTTTTCTACCTTTACATACCCGCCTTTTGAAATGAAATTAATACCCTGAACTGTTGCTTTATATGCAATTAAGTTGTCCTGATCATACTCACATTCAACAGTTATATGTCTATCAGGTAATAAAAATTTTTTAGCTATATAGTTTTTATTGTCATCATCAATAAAACAATTATTGGGATGAACCCGAACTATCTCAAATAAAACTGCATCCTTTTCCTGAGTAGAAATATTATTCATATTTATTATTTTAACTTTTCACAAAACTAATAAAACTAAATAGAAAAACAGTACTACAATGTAGATATATCCAATTGCACAACACGCATAAATTCACTATATTTATAATAGTATAAAGAGACACATGCCAGTCCGATATGATTCACTTCGTATCGGATTTTTTTATTTACAACAAACACCAATAAACAATGCTACAACTTAAAAGTACTACTGTGACAAACGAATCAACCTTAAAAGATGGGGATTACGAGTATTATGTTATAAACAATATAATTAATGATAGTTCAACTCTTATATCTTGCTCTATAAGGAAGGAAATAGATGGAGTTGTTAACGAGGTCGGGAATATCCGGAAAGAAAATGGTCAGGTAAATGCTTTTATCCGTGATACTGAGGACTACCTGACACACATTTCACAGTTCGCCGAAATCGTAAAGGAGGTGGAAAAGGGAGTTGAATAAAATACATACTCAATAATGGACTTTATATTAACAAATCTTCCCAAAGCAGACCTTGTATTGGCGTTATGGATTTTTGAACTGATCGCGGTATTCATAGACCTTATCATGGGATTATACAAAGCTAAGTCATTGAACTATCTTATAACATCAGATGGGCTCAAAAGAAGTGCTAATAAGATTATATTATATTATTCCTTAATGGCTTTCGGTTCTATGATGGATATTGCAGCCTTCGGATTAGAATTTGTATCCGTTCCATACGTATCTATTCTGTTCTGTATTTTCGTTCTTGCCATAGAAGGAAAATCTGTTTTCGAGAGAGCTTCAGATAAAGAACGCAGACGATTAATGAATGGAGCAAAAGACGTAACTGCAATACTTGCAAGTAAGGATGATATAGCGAAAGCAGTACATGAATACTTAACACGAAAAGAAAAAGATAATGAAACCAAGTGAATTTGTAGCAATAAACTATCCTTATGCAAAAAAGGTAGAGGACTCAAAAGGAATACATTGGGCTGCAATAATCGCTCAGTATGCTCTTGAAACAGGCTGGGGAAGGTCGATAAAAGGCAATAATTTTGCTGGCATTAAGGCAACAAAAGATACACCAAAAGAAAAAAAACAATTGTTACGGACTAAAGAGGAACTAGGAAGTCCCAATTTGAAGTATCTTTTTACGAAAGTATATAGTGTTAATTTGCTACCTAACGGTAACTACTTGTACGATGTAGATGATTGGTTTATGAAATACGAATCACCTGAAAAGGCATTCGCGGATTACGCCGACTTCTTCTATAGAAATTCCAGATACAAAAAAGCCTTAGAAGTGAAGCGTGATCCATTTAAGTTTGTTGAAGAAATTCATAAAGCTGGGTATGCTACTGCCTCGAACTATTCTACCATATTAAAACAGATAATAAATACCGTGCTTAAGTACGAACCAAAATGAAAAAGTCAATAACAAGACATGTAATACTAATCGTATTACTTTGCATCGCTGCATGGTTTATGTTCGGATGTCGGTCTATTCAGTATGTTCCCGTAGAAACTGTTAAGATAGAATATATGGATAGGCTAAAAATAGATTCGGTTATTAAGTATGATTCTATTTTCTATAATAGATATATGAAAGGCGACACGGTATTCATGATAAAAGAGAAATATAAACACTTGGATAAGATTAAAATAGTCCGAGACTCCGTTTTTAGTACTGACTCCATTTCAGTGCCTTATCCTGTTGAGAAACAACTGTCAAAGTGGGAAAAAGTAAAAATGGATTTTGGCGGAGTTTCAATTGGTGTAGCTTCGTGTTTGTTGATAATATTAGCTATATACATTATAAGGAGGTTCATTTAAGAGCCTCCTTTTTTGTTTACTTTAGGAAAATGAAACTCGCCAATCTTCTCCTTATTAAAATAGACATCATTTCCTTTTATAGTTACCTCTCCCTCCGCGTTCTGCATGAAGGATGCAACCTCTTTTGGTGTTGTAAATAATCTCATTATTTGTTTGTTTTACTATTTTTAAATATCAACCGTTTTTTGTTGTTTTTTTATTTACCTCAAGGTTACTCTATCGGCTTCCATTCGGTGACTTCATATTCAATAATATCTGGTTTTTGTAGATCAATTTGTAGATTATAATCTCCAGTAACGGATATAGATCCTATTGATGCCATTTCGGATTGATATGTTTTTGCAAATACATTTACTTTAAATATAACATTTTCATAACTAGGAGGCAGTTCCTCTTCTACCTTTCTCCACTTGAATAGGGAGAGGATGAAGGATGCGCCTTCCTTACATCCATTCCTAAAAGCTCTATCTCTTAATTGATTTGCATCGTTAGAGACTCTTGTGCCTTCATAACCCCACGATATTAAATCGTCATATTCTTTGTACTCGAAAGTATTAAACTGGCTTATGTGTCGTTCCGCTTCTTTCTCTATAAGTTTATTAATGTCTGTCATGGGCTAGCTTTTATAAATAAATACTTGTTTCACAAATTCTTTGAAACTACAATCGAATAGGTATTCTTCTTGTATCCCATCATTTAATGTAAATACTTGCCTAAATGATAATACTTTGAAATGCCATATTAAATTCCAGATAAACCTTACCGGTGCATAAATAAGCACAACGAACATTAACATGCCAATCATGGCAAAAGGATATAATATATATTTCATTGGTTAATCTATTTAAATGCTATATTTATCAAAATCATCAATTGTAACAATGCCATTTTCTTTGGCTATACTAAAAAAGCTTTCAAGAGGCATATTATAGGGATTGAGACTTCCGGCATCTAATACTATTACATAACCATCTGAGGGTTGATATTCACAAGATACAGTATCGTCATACGGAAATTCGATATATATTTTCGCATAGGCTGAAATTTTACCAACACAGGATTCGTATTTGGTTCTTGCCTTAATTGCATTATTTAGCAATTTCTTTGTTTCGCTATCTTTCATACCTCTATCTTTAAATCGTTTCCTGTTAGTGATTTGAATAGGTTCTGGAGAGTATGTAGGTATAACCATCCATCATAATCGTAGTTGTGTATGCATACTAGATCAGTGACTTTCTTGCCCTCAATGTGTTGCAACCATGCCATCTGATTACAATCTTCTATACACCCGATGCTTAAAATTCTATCTCTACCTATATCAAACAATACTGAGTCGGTAACTGTCATGTGAGGTAATTTATATCCTCCTGCCTTCAACAGTATATCTTCTGTTAGGGGGATGGGCTTTATATTCTTTGTGAGCGTTTCAAATTGAGCCTTATCGCATCCTTTACAAAATAATGAAACGAACTCACCATGCCAACCGCTAATTTGTCTTAACTCTCCATTGTGGAGTACCCAATTGTTGAGCATTATATCCCCTGCTTTTATTTCTTCCATGTTATTTGAGTTTAATATCTAAATCCTGTAAATTGAATTATAGCCATTGGCTTAGTTAACGGATATGCTTTGAACCACGCTTTAAAATCATCGAAAGACAACCCGTCATTTTTGGCGGGAGTTTCAAGTACCGTATAGGAATAATTACCATCTACAAATTGAGCCTCGAACTTCCCATTTTCAAAGGTTAGTTTTTGACAACCTATCTTATCATTGGCTGTAAGGTCTTTTATTATCACCTGTGGGCTTCTGTATGCTTTTTCACTCCAATCACGTACAGAGAGGATTGCTTTACCCTCTTGAACTTCTTTAATCCGTTTTGCCCAAAGCTCATAATTTCCACGAATGGTATGTATCTTCTCTCCGTTTAAAAACTTCTCTCTAAAGTTTGTGGGCTGCCCTTCTTTCGGGTGACCTTTCATAAATGTTTTGGAAAGGGTAATGACGTATGTTTTGATTTTTTTTTCTTTCATCTGTTTCCTGTTAATTAAGTGTAATTAAATCAACAATATATGTTTCTATGATGTTATATTTGTGCAACTGTGAGACATATATCATATATTGTAGAGAGGGGTTTGGTAGCGCAATCACCCATCTCGCCTATTATAGACGTTTATCTGTTATTGGTGTGGGGAATTTCTTTTCCACTTTAATATGTAAAACTCATATTTACGTTTAATGACATTATCAAATGTACACAAGCTGGCTCCATCAGGCTTATTTGCAAAAAGCTTAAATTCATAACTCAATATCCGAAAAGAATAAGAGTTAAAAGACGGCCATCTTTCACGAGTAAATTTCATATCTCTTTTGCTTTAATTATTTAAAATGTTCTTGAAGTTCGGCCAGGGTGGCTTTATGCGCCTCACGTGGATAGTCATGATACTTGTCTATAAAATAAACTTCTTTTGATAATATGAAGTCTCCTTTAGATACAACAATATCATCTCCATCTTTAGTGAATATATCTTCATCGCTCACGAACCACTGATACATATCGCTATCGTCTCTAATAGCTGTTACCGCTTGGAATAAGAGGGTATTTCCGATGCAATTGGTAATTACTTTGCTCCAATCGTCATTGTTTGTCTCATAATATTTACGGTTTGCTTGAGTCTTGAGATAAATAGCCTTATCCATTGTAACCATTGATATGGTATACCCCAACTTCTCCAGATGCTCTCTGTTTTCAATTGTATTGTCGCCTATCGCTGAATATTGGAAACTCATAACTATTTATCTTTTAAGGTCATTAACAATGTCATGCAAATTATCAGTTAAGAATTTATAAGCATAATCAGCAGCTATCTTTCTTGATGATTCATAAGAGTGTCTGTTGCATATTACTACGCTGTTAATCTCAGCGACTAAATCATTGACTAGATCGCATAAGTCTTTAAGAGCTTCAAGTCTGGCAGTATCCGTGATAGTTTCTCCAATAGGATCTATACTACCTACAAGTTTTATTACTATTTCTTTAATACTTAATTCTTTCATCTTATTCCTTGTTTAGTTCGTTGATACTCCATTTTGAACCAGCTTTACATTGAAATGCAAAGATCTGTTTGCACCCTTTAATAGATCCCGATGAACTATAAAATATCTTACCTCCTTCAAATTCAATTCTTATCTCGTACCACTGTGACATGTGTTCGCATTTCCTGATACTTGAATTTACCACTTTTCTTAGTGTTTTATCCTGAGTTGGATGTTTTGCATATCCTGTATATTGTTCTGGGTTTAGTAGTGTCATTTTCATATCTTCTATTCTTTATTAGTTAGTAATGAGTGGTTGTCGTGGATATTGCCGATGACAGTCCATTCTTTAGTCTCTTTACTATAAAATGAATCTACTGCTGTATAGCTTTTCAATCCATTGTACCCATAAGCGTATGAAGCAATACCCCATGCTGTTTGAAACCACATTATCACGCCAATTCCGTTATTATCTTGTATTATATCCCCCTCGAATATCTCCTTCCCGTTCTTATCGGTTAAGCCTGTGAACTGTCCTACTGTTTCGGGAATGACTTCGAAATGTCGGAATTTCAACTTCCCATCAATTTGGACTTCGGGGTAAAGTATATCGTATACAGTTTTATTATCTGTAAGCAGCACCCCCTCAATCCATTCTGAGCCGTATCTTATTTTTCCTCTAAATATTATCTTTCTCATTCTATTAAGGTTTTGGCTTTGGTTAATAAATCTTGTAATTTATCTATATCTATTTCTTCTTTATATAAATGATTCATTGATCTTATATCAGGAATAACCATAAACTCACATTCCTCTACCAACTCTCTCAACGCCTCTTTGTATGCTGTTAATTGAGAGGAAAGGTATTGCTCGGCTGCGGTGTAGCCTGCTAAATAATCTTCAAACGATTTAGTGACGGCAATATCTTTCTTAATTCCTGTTAGCCCAAGATTGATATCCTCTGCATATTCTTTTGCTTTTTCTTCTTTTGACATAAGGGTTAGATTTTAGTTTCTTTCTCTATTAAATAGTTAAGTACGGCGGTTAGAAATCGAATTGATTTTTTCTTAATCTAGTGGATAATATTTTATCCATATCTGTTTCTCCTTGCTTTATTCGGCTTCTTATGGTTTGTTTGTTTAACCCTAGACTTCTAGCCCAATCCGAGATAGGTTTAGTAATTCCATTGTGGGTTAAGAATACAGTATTTCGGGTATTATTCGCCTGCTCTAATTTTGTAGCCCACCGACAGTTTGCCGGTTCGTAATTTCCGTTAACATCTATCCTGTCAAGAGAGTGTTTTGAGCTTGGCCTATCTCCCATATCCTCATAGAAGTTTTCAAAAGATTCAAGCCACCTATCACAAACATTTATACCTCTACCACCGTAATCCGAATAATATCTGCCATTTGTATTGTAGCAGCGAGCCCTCATTGACACCCATATATTGAATATTGATGTTTTTGATTTACCATGCGATTTATTAAGGTTTTCAGCGAAATCAAGAACTAAGCATCCGCATGATTTTGTTTTATTATAAATAAGGTTGCCGGTATTTATTTGTATTTCTTTTCCACAATCACATTGACACGTCCATCTTATGCTTCCTGAATACTTACTATCCTTATATTTCGATAATACAACAAGTCGTCCGAAACGAACACCTACTAATGTTTTGTTTTTCAGATACCCCTTTTTTCTTCTTATTCTGCCTATGGGTACATCAAATATTTGGGTCATACTTTATTTTGTTAGGTGGTTTAGAATTTCTGTAAGCAATGCGGAGGATGCGAGAGTGTGAGAGCTTAGAGGCTCAACTTCGATAGTACATGGATTGTATTTATCTTGAACGATAGCCATGCCATTGTAGCCACACATGAATGGATATACTCCGCAATAGATTTCTTTCTTCTCTCTTATCCAATCAAGAGCATAGGATACGGTAGGGGCGGAATATTCAGTTGGTAATTCGGAATTTCGTTTTATTTGTAAAGCAAATCTGCTTTCATTCTGAGTTATTAAATACCCGCTTGATTCGTAATACTCTCTTATTGGTACATTAAACCCCAACTCTTTAAGCTTCTTCGCTTGCTCGAACGTTACTAGGTTACTCATGGCTGATGCTTTTTAATAGATCATCATTCATCTTACAATATTCTGATATCATAAAATGAACTTCCTGTGTAGTGAACACTTCTAAATTTTCTATTTCGACAAGGCTCTGTATCGATTTTAGGTTATTCCTAACATGGCTCATAATGATATCTTCGTTACACATTGGATGCCTCCTTTCCGAGTGAAATCAAAACTGCTTTTTTAAGATAACTTTTGCCTTCTACAAACATTCCATAATTGACATACATATTATTTTTCTTTTGTAGAACCAGTTCATTGCTATTTATAAGATTTTGATACACCCTGAATACTTTCAATCTATATGGGCCTTCAGGATAATCATATCTCATGGCTTCATTAAATTCACATGCAACCCAATCATTTTTTTGAACTAATCTAAAATCTTCTATTGTCTTTAATTCTTTAAATTCCATAGCTATAAATTTCTTATTAATGTTTCAATTGCACAATCCATAGATGTCTGACTTATATTATCAGAAATTACAGCACTACCTCTTTTGTACTTTCCATTTTTCATCGTCACAGTAAAAACGATATACTCGCTATCGGTTATGATGTGCCAGATAGCTTTTATTTTTTCCTTAAATCGTTTCATTTTATTTTTGTTTTGTCTAGTGCCAGTCCTTTGTCGATTAAGCCGAATACATCGAAGTGCCATTCAAGAAGTTTATAATAGTCATCTATGAAGTCTAAGACATTAATTGCTACTCTAGGATTCTCTCCATATTCAGCACTAACGATATATCCTATTTCGTCATTCCAACTTCCCCAGTCAAGTTCTTTCCAAGGAATAAATGTCTTCCCATTATGTGTTATTTCTGTGTAGAGTGAGGACATAGGGAGAAGGAGGGGCTTGATCTCATAAAGATCAAACCATTTTCTTGCACCACTCATATTCTTATACCTTTCCGAGGTATACTTACAATAAAGTTCGCTACGATTGCATCCTATAATATCTACATTGTCTAGTGCTATATCTTTTGATACATAGGCTATTCCTTTCAGCCCGTACGGAAAATACGGAGCCAAATGCTTTAATTCAAGTTCCATTTCTGTATTAATTTAAATTTTAAGTTCTTCATATGTATTAATTTAAAAAGCAACTCGAAAGCTGCTAGAAGGGTAATTGATCTGATGGTGTTGGTTCGGAAAAAAACTCTTGTTCTGTCATTACATAATCAAATTGTGGAAAACCGAATTGAGGTTCTTCTTCCGTAATCGAGTCTTGCCAACCGTAGCAATAATTATCGGTAAAGTCATTTAAGAAGCGTTTAGATTCAATTTCGTAGTACAACCCGACAAGAACATCGCATATACCCAAATCTCTATTCTTAGCTACTTCAATTATATTTCCATACTTGTAATATTGACTAGCTACATCTTCTCCAAAGAACTCTCCAGCCCGTCTTACAAAGTCGTTATTCTTGCGATGAACAAGTAAAACATTCTCTACGGCATTAGTTAGATCGGCACTCCCTGACACATCATCTTTCCGTAGAAACGAAACAGACTTCCTCGGATGGGCTACCAATATGATATGAATATTATACTTAATAGCTAGTTCTTTTAAGCGCAATACAGCCAATTTCTGACGTTCGTACTTATCGTTTGATATATCGGATAGGTCGAGAGCCATAATGTTATCTACAATGAATATATCGCATGTTTCTGTAGACAGTGTATCTTCGACATCAGCGACTAGTTGCTCAAAGTTTGAACCGTATAGATTGTTATATACCTTCCATTTATCAGATAGCCACTCTGATATTTTATCAGATATATTCTGTGGTACTCTGAAATAGTTGGCATACTTGGTAGCTTCTACAAACTGCCTACCTGCCGCTTGCTGAACTGTCCATGACTTAGAGCGAGTAGGATCTAACTCCCCTGAGTACTCAATGATCCGAAAACCTTTATCAGCTGCATTTAAGCACAGCTGCTTTATCATTGAGGACTTACCCGATGCGTTTGAGCCAGACACTAGAGTCAGTTCTCCTTTATTCAATCCGATTATCTTGTCATCAAGCAGAGTGAATCCTGTCGGGATAGATACTATTTGACTTCTATCCTTATCCTTTATCTCGGGAAACGTGAGGAACTTCTTGCCTTTATCTTCACTCTCAATTTGCGGCTTATACTCTACATTAGGCTTATTATCAAGTCGTCTGTTGTAGGATATTTGGTTATTTTTAAATCGGTTCGGTTCAAAGTGATTGCGGAATGACTCCCAATTATGATGCGAACAGCTATTATGAAAACATTTAAAGCCTATAGCACCATTGTTAAGCCTGAAGATAGCTCCATCGCCTTTGTGATTCGAATCAAAGCAGCAATCAATGATTAGCTTCTCTCCGTTTTTGAACGGTTGCTTACGAATTACATTGATACCATGTTTCGAAATAAACTCATCTAAGTTGAATGCATTATTACCCTGATAATTATTCTGCCATGTCTTGACTTCCTCTTTTGGATATAGGTCAACAACTTTCTGAATATACGCACGATCTAATGGTTCAAGGCTATCTGGCACAGAGATAAGACGACTGATTCGGTGTGGTCTATCTTCTGTATTTGCTCCCTTACGGCTAAATGTTCCGTATAGCTTAGTAATACGTGCCGCGTTAAACACTGTGGTATCTACATCGGCAAACTCATCAGAGAATAACATATCAAGGGTGTGCAGAAAGCGTTCTAGTAGCGTTCGGTTCTCTTCGTTGTTAAGAAGATTAACCTTATACAATAAGTGAATACCGTTACCAGAAAACGCACATATCGGCTTAGTGAATCCTTGATCTCGGAGAAAAGCATAAACCTTATTCCCAACTATTCGAGCCTTAGTAACTTCTTCATCACTTGCCGAAACGCCTGTTGCCCGTTTTGGGTCAATGTCAATGAGAATATAGTCACGCCCTGAGATGTCAGTATCTGATGTTGTCTTTGTCTGCTTATTTGACCTTACAATCTTTTCGGATTGGCTTCTGCTATAACAATCTTCTTTTATCTCGTTAAGAGTGAAATAAATGTTATCATTTTGGTAAGGCTTGATAGCTTGTATCAGATTGTCGATATTCTTGAAATACCCCGAATAAGTATAATCGCCAATAATTCGAACCTCTATTATCTCATTTTCTTTTTTGAGAATGTCTAAGGCTTTTCTTATCTCAACTTCATTCATTGTCGTGATTCGTTAGGATTAGGCTTGGTGTGTTTATTTGAAATGGATTGCGCTCTTAGTCTATTCAATAAGGACGCATCTTTTAACTCAAATAATCCATCCCATTCTCTCTTGATAGATTGATCTACTATTGCTGTTGAGATTATAGGTGAGTTCTCTGCCAAATCTTTCATATTTCTATATGCTGCCTCAATAGACCATTGAACCTTATAGTATTTACCAATGCTTTTTTTATACTCCAACCACCTATTAAAAGATTCAGCAAACTCAGACTCAATAAACTCTAGGTTTATTTCTTTTCCTTTTATTTCCTTTTCTTTCTTTTGTTGCATTCCTTCCGTATCTATTAACTTAAATTCGGAAACAACCGCTTTTCTCTTACACTGCTTATTTACATAAGAATATCGTTCCTGAATGCCTTTCGAGGTCAATATTCCGCTTACTTCAAAAACTTCTGCATCAAATAAATCAACTTCTATGCAGCTTGTAACTACCTTTGATACATAAGATTCATCTACTCCAACTGATTCATGAATAATAAATGGCATATCTTCATCCCACTTTACGTAATATCCGTTTTCGTAGATTAAGCACAAAAGATAAGCATAGATGGAAACGGCTTGTCCGCCATCCTTTCTAATGAGCCGCCGAACCTTTAAATCAGAAAAAAAACTTACTTCAAAAGGAAAGTAATCTAGTCCTACTTTATTCTTTCTAGCCATAGTTTCCATATTCTAAATATATTTATAACCTTCAAGTTCATCAATACGTCTTTCAACCGCTTCTTTATATCGGTTACTGAGTTTTATTTTCTCATGTACCCATTGGAGGTATTGTAGATCTTCACACTCCGAAATCTTCATGTCGGGGTATTTCTTACTAAAGAACATGGCAGGTTCAACATGTGGAATATGTTTTATATATGTTCCACAAGCAGTACAGAACGCCGTCAAATGTTTTCCTCTGTATTCTGTTTTGTATTCATTGACAACTCCACATTTCTTGCAAACTATTTCTTCCATAATACTTAAATTAAATTTTACTGCCTACTTGCTGCACCTCCAAAAACTGTAAAGTCTCCAGCAGGTTCGAATATGAATCTGCCATTTTCGTCATAGTGAGACTTGATATATGCCTCTTTCTGCTTTTTAGTCCAGTTGTAAGGAATCATCTTAATCGTTTTAGGTTGTTTGCAGACGATTAGCGGCACTTTTCTTATCTCAGGCTGCAATTGCTCGATTAAAGTATTCCCGTTGCTTACACGGCGTTTAATTCGCTTTCTTCCGACGACTATTTCTCTCATTCGTTTCGGTGCTGGCTGTATCGGTTCTATATTGAATAATTCTAATTGTTCCATGTTGGTGATTTGTTTTTGATGAGTTGTTGATAGCTAATTGAATACATCTGGCTTTAGTTCTTTTATTTTTGTGGTAGTAAAGAATGATAGCCGCTTAAAATCAATAGTAGGGTTTTTAAATTCCTTTACGAAATTCCAACTCTCTTCTCTAATAAGATTGTAAAAAACAACATTGATGAGACGTGGTATATACTTAGAACTCCAACCGTTCATTTCGTTTTCGATTTTGGATTGTTCTTTGTCTAATAATGACCTCGTTATGTATTTGTCTACAATATCCTTCTCAACTAAATTCTTCTCTTTAATCTCATTAGGCATAGCTTTTTTATGCTTACCTTTAAATTCATTAGAGACTATTTTAGCCCAAACAACACGACCGTATTTGTTCTTGTAATCATAATTTTTTATAACTATTCCTTCGCCTATACCATTGCCATCTTTCACCAAATAGTCATTCTGTTCTAGTAGCCCTATAAGCCTTTCATACGATGGGTTATTAATAATGCAAATAGCGGGTATGTATTCTATATTGTATTGCTGTAGTTCCGATGAATAACTACCAAAATCAACATATTCATCACCAACCATTACATCAAATACATAAAAATTCATCCAAGCATTATCGTTATATGTTTTCAACGTATGTGGCACGAGCCATTCCCCATACAGCCTAACATTTTGATGAGATTTCAAAAATTGTATTATATGTTCTTGTCCTAAAGCCCATTTATAAAACCCGGCGTTATCATTATCAATTGATAGCTCCCTATTTCGGCTCCCTGCTTTTAGTCCATTGCTCCACCACAGGGACGCATTAGTTCCATCTATTTTTGGAAATATATAGCATTTACCGTTTTGGATTCCTTCAACTTCTGTTGTTCCGAATCGCTCTATGTGTTGATATTTTTTAAATTCCATCTTATTTTTTCTCTTTAAATTTTCCTTTACCGAGTCGTTCCGCTTCGCAACCTTTGTATGAGTTGTGGCAGTAATTAAGAAAGGAGCAATGAAACATATTGCCCATCACTCCTTCACCTTCATTAAACGCACATCTCCGGCAGCAATCGGTCATGTCGGATTGAGGCGGTTTAGTCCGTTTTGCCATTAAGCTCTTTCGTCAAAATAATCTATAATTCCACATCGGATATGGATATTTTCAGAGCCGACAACATTAGTTATTTCGCCTATGATTGCAGTATATTCATCTTTGAATGAAATTATTAGCTCGGTTTCTTTGTATTCATCAAAATCTCCAAAATTCCAAATATGTTCTTCGTCTTCATCTTGATGCTCACCCCAATCCCCCGAATGAGGAACGAGGATATTGTACCCTTCAAGCCCTTGATAAGGAAATATGAATTTCTCAAAGAAGTGGTCAAATCTATCGTTGTCATTCATGTAATCTTGAAACTTTTTATATGGTTCAAAATCGCCATCAGCCAAGTTTCCTAACTCAATATAAGCTCCTATGTAAATAAACTTTTTCATCTGTCCCATAACTATTCTATTTAATCATTCAACATCATCGGCATTAATAAATACGTACTATCCCAACCCGAACCGCTACCAATCGGCATAAGTAAGGCTGCTCGACTCGGTTCGGATAGCTGCACTTCTACTTCATCGGAATGGATATTCTTTAGCAGATCGAGTAGGAACGTGTATTTGAATCCTATTTGCATTGGTATACCATCATATTCAATAGCGATATTTTCTTCAGCGGCAGTAGAATAGTCAATATCTTGCGCTGAGATAGTCAGAGCATTGTTGTCTATGTCGAGCTTAACTAAGCTACTTGCCTCGCTTGCAAATACAGATACACGTTTGATAATAGCGGACAGACTACTTTTACTTATAGTAAACTTATTCGGATTATCATGTGGAATCACGCTGTTATAATTAGGATAACGCCCTTCAATAAACCGAACCGTAACGGAATAGTCGGACAGATCAAATACAGCGTTGTTATAGTCGAATCGAATCTTTACGGGGTCGCTTTGTTTGGCGAGTAAGCTTTGAATGACATTTGCACCCTTTGTCGGTAAGGCAAACGAAGCCTTATCCACACCTCGCGCCACCTTGCTTACAAGTTTAACTAGGCGGTGTCCGTCAGACGTTACAAACGTTACATCATCCTTAGTAATATCGAAATAAACTGAACACATTACAGGTCTTAGTTCATCGTCAGATACCGCAAACAACGTTCCTGCTATTCCGTTCAGCAAAACATCGGCATCAATAGTTAGTTCTTGCTTAACCTTTTCATCTAATAGCCTTGGAATAGGATAATCATCTGCACTTTGCCCGATAAAATTGAACTTCCCGTTATGGTAGTGAATGAATATCTCGAAGTTATCCTTATTAACCTCGAATGTAATAGGCTGATCGGGTAGCTCTTTTAATGCACTAACTAAGGTCTGAGCATTGACGGCAATTTTTATATCACCTTTTGCATCCTGAACCTCTACTTTCGTTACTAACCGAACCTCACCATCTGTCGAGGCTATGTTAAGTATATTTCCACGCAGTCCCAATAGAAAACAATCTAAAATAGGTAGCGTGTTCTTTTTATTTATTACCTGTGCTGCTGCTTGCAGTTTGGTAAAGAGTTTTTTTGAGTTAACTGTAAATTGCATATTAATCTTTTTTATTATTAGTGGATTCACCAAATAAACGACCTAATCCAGCCCCGAAAAAGAAGCACATAAATAGCCATGATAATATTTGAAGGATTGTTGGATTTTCGTTATAATGGAAGTAATTAATTGTATTAAGCGTAATTATGATTACAAAAAGCAGTATAATAAATAAGCATATTCTTTTAACCATATTGTTATTTATTTACAGGTTCAACCTTATACCAATAATTATGAAAAGCATTATCATATATCGGTTCGCCTTTCTTGTTAATTTTAATAGCTTTGTCACCTATTATCTTAACATATCTACCTCTATCTGATAACATACTGTCATCCAATCGGAATGTATCGCTAATAAAAGCTGTATCTCCATTTTTCAAATCTTCACGCTTGCATGGGGTTAGTTTGCATTGGACTTTTTTATTATCGTTATAGATGTTCGGATATGCAACCCATCTGTCAGCACAGTAACCTAATAATTGAGTATTGTCATTAAACCCGATAAATAAATTATCCCCACCACCATATTCATGTGGAGCATTATATCTATATATCCCTATACTCTCAGGAACTAGAATGTCGTTTTCAATATTCTCGATTTGTAGAGTATTAGCATTCCATTTCTTACCCTCTTTCGCTAAGGCATCGAGTAATAGTTGCTGTTCGGATTTGGTGGCAAGGCGAATTTCTTCTCTATCTGAAAGCGAACCTATTCCATGTTTATCAAAACGGATTAAGTCATCCATCTTCGAGATAAGAACATAATAACAAATTGCATCAGGCGAAAATAATTGAATTGTATGACTAAAAATAAAAATCCATTTATTCCGCTTTACGCATATATCACCTTTTTTTGGTGTAAACTTTTCACTCTCAATCACCACGACTCGCTTATCAAAATCTATAGACGCTTTGCATCGTTCTGGTATCTTTATTTCTTGCATAGGTTTATTTGTTTTCGAAGTATTTACCAAACATTTCTATAAAGCACTTGCGTTTACTTTCAAGGCTCCTAGTTTCCTCTTTTTTCTTTTCAATCTCCGTGTTGATCCTATCCAAAATATCTTGCTTACTAAATGGTATATCCCATTCGTTTACTGGACATATTTCAGAATCCTTCGTTTCGCTATTTATATACTCGAACTTGATAGATGCGCCTGAATATTCGATATCCAGATATGCAACAATAATGGTCGGATGTTTATCGAACTCATCAAATCCTACGATAATAGCAAGGTGAGATCTATATGTGCTATAATCTTTTTTAAGGAGCTTTACGCTGTCACCAACCTTGTAGTTGTTTATCACCTTGGCTTCTCTGAGGTCAATTTCCATTTTTATACCATTAACCTCTATAATCTTTTTATTTTCTTCCATTTTTCTAATTTAAAAAGCCCCTACAAAATGCAGAGGCTCAGTTTGACTTAATTTAATTCTGTTTGGTTGGAACGGTGTTACGCTGTTTGAAGCGTTTCGAAATAATCTATCCTACACTTTATATTATTTTCGGTTAGAACAGATATTATATACTGATAATGCTTTTCTTTTGTATCAAGATATATTCCATTGGCGTGAAATATTTTTCTATCAGGATCATATGTTAGTTCTTTGTGAATTAGCGAATGAATCCTCTTTGATACAATAAAGACACTGTTTGGAAAATTATAATTCCAATGATGTGCTTCTTTTTCATTCATATCAATACCTCTACGTTTTAAAAGACGAGCCACACATCTACCAGACTCCCTTCTTTTTGATTTGTATCTATACTTAGCATATTTTACGCGCCCCCTTAATCTTTCCTTGTCTACGTAATCAGGGTTCTCTATATTCTTTAAGTAGTTTAATCGAACATCATTCTTTGCGCAATCTTTACATTTATTTAAATGACCATCAGGCATTTGTGGATGTTTATAAAATGATGTCATAGGCAATACTTCGGAACACTTGAAACACTTTTTATATTCCATAGACAGATAAATTAGAATGGCATTTGATCATCTTCGTTACCCGAACTTGATTGTTGCGTATTAGATGATTGCTGTTGTCCGTTCCCTTTCCATTCTTTCAATCCACCGATGAAAGTTAAACCTTCGCCTTCTTTACGCTGGTCTTTAGGTTTTGAAACGGTGATAGTGTGAGTTTCACCAAACTGGCTAACCTCTTTTCGCTTACTTACTGCAAAGTTGACATACTTTTTACCATTCTTTCCTTCTGTTATAAACTCTTTTGGTATATCTGTAAGGCAGATAGAACCCGTTAAAAAATCACTCATTGAAATAATCTTTTTTATCCATTAATAAATGCTTTAATTGCCTAAACTCAATCCAATCAATAAACTGCTCTACGAGTCGTTGATTGTCTTTCTCCATATTCTTGTATCGGATGCACTCTAAAGGTTCGTGCTGAACCATTTCTAATGACGATACATTCAGTTTCATTTCATCTTTGTAGCCTTTAAACTCGAATAGGTCGAAGTAGAAAATGTCTAACTCCATGAACTCGAGGTATAGCTTCCATTGTTGACTTTCGGTATAGTTCGAATAGTCTGGAGTACTGAATACGAACTTATTATCTCTAAGCGTTATTCCGTGTATAATATCTATAGTACCACCGACATATACAGGATAGTGCTTTGTTTGAAACTCTTTACCATACTTCTGTTCGTGGAAAGCACTTGGTATTGTTTCTCGCCTATGAGTATCCAATATTTTCAACTGCTCCCAACTGTAACGAGAATAATATTCATCATCTATGGGGATAATTGGGTTTATATCATTATAATCAGTAAACAAGCAATCACCACCTTTTTCTATAAATAAATGCCCTGCTGTGCCTATTCGGGTCTTGTTATTACCTTTAAAGTCCCCTGAAAGTGAGTCAATAACAGACTGCTCATTTACATAGAAACAGCCTGTCATCCACTTTCTAAACTGTTCAAGCTGGGTTACCCTTATCAGTTGCATCTTCGAATACTTTCGTTAATTTGTTAATAGTAACCCCGATAGTCTTACCTTTTTCTATCATGTTGTTCTTGATAGCTTTTTGTTGGCTTATAGGTAATTTATTTACCTCTCCAAGCAGAGAGTTCATCTCTTTTGCGTTTTTCACAGCCTCAATTTTAGCTTGTATGTCACGAGCAACTGCTATAGCTTCTTGCTGATCTTTCGTTAATCGCTGAATAGCATCTTTAACTCGTTGTGAAAAGCTATCCATAAAATTGTCAAACTCAGGCGAAGTACTATCTGGGATAACCACATCCTCTATTTTAGCCGTATTCTTTCCAACACGATTATCGGTAGGATCAAAAGATATTACTCGTTGGTTATTTACCATTGAGATATACCCAATTTGGTCTGCAATACGGATAATAAGGTCTTTCGATTGTCCTGTAACATCGGGTGATAGCTTTATAATATCGCCATCCTTTTCTTCTTTCACATGGGATATGATAATAATATCAATATCTAGTGAACGGCAACGGTTAACAAATGATTTGAACTGCTCTCCAATCTCGCCGAACATTCTTAATTTGTTGGTTTTCAGCCTGTAATCTTGTTTAACAGCCCAGATGCTCAGGAAATCATCCAATACTGCTTTTGCTGTATCGATAACCACCGTTTTGTAATTGGCTAATTCCGACTCATCTTTCAAAATATCATCCCACGTAGAAGCAACAAGGGTATCTGTTCTATTTACGGCTCTGTCCGATCCCTTATCACAGTCAATAAGTATAGGATTCTTAGCTGTATTAGCTAAACTCGTTTTCCCTACTCCTGCCTGACCGTAAATGACCATTACAATTGATCTTAGTGGTAACTGTTCTTCTTTTCTAATAATTGGCATCTTTTCTTTTTTATTGATTAAACAAATCTTTTTCTCTCGGTTCGCACCATTTTAGGAATAGTGTAAATTCATCCGCATCAAAGTGTACTTTTACAATTTTGTCAGACTCGAATGTTTCTGTCTCAAAATCGTTTCCAAAGCTCAATGCAGACTCGACAATGTCCGCATCTTTCAAATCTTCATTTATGAAATGTGCAATATCACACAAGGCATCTATTTTAAATGCTATCCGCTTCACTTGTACTATCTCTGGTGGCTTTCTGAATGTATTGGCCTTGATCGGGTAGATATAATCAGCCAACCTTAACGCCTCTTCTTCGGGCGTATTTTTCAGCGCATCCGCTTCGGGATCTATTATTTCAAATAGTTCATTATTCATACATATTATCTAATTCTCCGTTAATAATCGCTTCTTCTCTCATTATTCTGTCAAAATCATTCTTTGTCGCATATTCGCAAGCCAAACAATGATAACAAACAGTAATCTTTTTGTACCGATTCTCTTCCATTGTGGCAGAGCAGATCGGGCAAGTGGGTGATGTCTCATTTTTCATATTTTCTTGTATTAATTAAATCGGATTCCTGTAACTTCCTCGAAAATGTCTGGATCGTAGTTCGGTAATTCTTTAAATGAGTTTTTCGTGCTGTCTGAAAGTGTTTTCCAAAGATTCGCCCACGCTTCATGGTATGTATAAACTTTTACATATCCTTCTGGAACAAATGCTTTAGGATTGTCTTTCTTTTCTTCGTCCGTCATGTTATTCCATGATACCCACTTTGTAATCATTAATCCATAAGCAGCGTTATATGCAGGATGGTTATACCATTCGTCCCAAGTCATACCGCTATCTTTGTTGAAAATGGGAACTGTATCTTCACGTTTGCGTGTGCAGAAAACGCCAGAGTTACGGTCGCCAGAGTTACGGTAGCCAGAGTTACGGTCGCCAGAGTTAAGGTCGCCAGAGTTAAGGTCGCCAGAGTTACGGTCGCCAGAGTTACGGTAGCCAGAGTTAAGGTCGCCAGAGTTAAGGTCGCCAGAGTTAAGGTCGCCAGAGTTACGGTCGCCAGAGTTACGGTAGCCAGAGTTAAGGTCGCCAGAGTTACGGTCGCCAGAGTTACGGTAGCCAGAGTTACGGTAGCCAGAGTTACGGTCGCCAGAGTTAAACAAGCCCGTATTATCCTTCCCGATATTGAATACTTCTGGATTGTCATACTTTTGGATAAGTTCTTGAATAGAAAGGTTATTTCTTACCCAATCGAGATTGTCTTTTGCTACTTCGCATAACTCTTCGATAGTGTTACACTCACTTAATCTTTTTGTCTGGGAACAGTCGGGAGCTTTCTTTTCGGCTACCGCTAATACTACTTTTTTTAATTCTTGAAAATTCATACTCAATTTATTTAAAGTTTAATAATTCGTTCAAAACAAAAGCACCCCGAATCATCCCGACTCAGAGCGCTGAAACTCTTTTAATCATGAAACAAATCTGCTAGTGCAGATACGTGTGATAGGTATGAGATTTGAACTCATAATTGCGCCCCCATATCGGCACCTCTTATTGGTTTTGTGGGTGCGCTTAGCCGCCATCGACTGGTTTAAACTACTCCAGCCTCGATTTCTCTTATTCAGCAGATACCATTTCTGCATCCTATCATATCTGCCCGTCTTTCCGAGCAGTCATCTTTCGTATCGCAAGAAGCGTAAGCGTAGTCATCATTGTAATAATTACCGTTTAGTGTATTAAACCCGTCCGTATTGTCGTATCTCTATTCTTTCCAATATGTCATCGGTATAAATAACCCTACCAAAAATGCTACACATAAGTAATAATTACGGTCATCTTCAATCTATGTTGGGGTTGCTCTCCGACAAACACCCAAGTTTATTACACAGAATCGTACTGTTCGGAGAATTATTTATTTAGAATTTAGATACCTTCCATATATCATATCCATGAAATTTGGTCAGATAGTCTATTTTCCCCCAACTTCCGTTTCCAAGATCAAATCGTTTGTTCGGGTTTCTAGTTGAGATACCATTTGAAGTGACTATTTTATCCGAAAGAATACGTATTTCTTTGTTAACCTTTAATATCCGAATGTCGTTTTTCTTTGACAATACTCTAATCACTTCGTCCTCTGAATAATGTTTACGTGACATAATTATTTGTTTTTAGTTATCTGCTTTATTGCATTGTGGCTTCGGGTAGATTCGAACTACCGACCTTCTCGTTATCACCGTGATGTTCTTCCGCTGAACTACGAAGCACCTTTATATTTTCAATCATGCAGGGTTTGATATACATCACTGACACCCCAAGTATATGCATGATTTGTTTTATATTTGTTCACACCCAATAGCCTCATATGTGCCTCGATGGTGCTAAATATTCTTTTTCATTACGTTTGTCTCGTTAACGCTTATACGTCTGCCGTCAGAGGTCAGTCCTCAACTTTCGCCTATCCGGTTTATCTCATCAGGATATAGCAGATCTGCTACGCTAGGCAGTTCTAATGTTTTATATAGCGTCCAACATGTCAAAGATCTTGCGTTTGTGGCTACCCCTGATCGAACAGGGCTGATCTTATCTGTAGCCTTTAGAGCATAGCTATCGCATGACAAGCAACATTTTGCTTGATTAATACTCTTATATATAGAATGTTATGGTTTAAAAAGTAGGATCGTGTTTATCAAATTCGGCTGCACTTTTTCAGGAGATAACTAAGGCGGTTATATATGCTATAAATAGCACAGAAGCAATCAGTATCATACCAATTTGTTGTATTTATTTGCCAACCGAACAGCATTATACAAATTAAATAAAGCAAATCCGTAGTAGGTTAAAGCAATCAGGTTCAGTTCAGTAAATTCTATAATGAAAAGCATTAAGCTAATTATCAGATATATTCCTATTTTCATATTTTTCTTCATAATGTTTTTCTTTTGTTCGTTCTTCTTCAAAATAAGTGTCCTTTTCTTCTTTGGGCTCAAATAGTTCATTCCAGATAGATTCGTAAGGGTCGGTAGGGTAGGGCATGTCACTTCTTTTCTAAGAATTTATCTATATCGCTTTTCTTATATAGACCAATTTGGTTGTGCTTTAATACACCTGCATTATGCCATTTATTAAGCGTCACACGAGTCCTATTAAGTTTTCTGCACGTCTCCGAAATAGAATAATATGATTCTTTCTTCTCTTGTTCGCCATTTCGTTTACTAGCATTAATTAGTGTTGCAGACAATTCTAATAAATTCTCACCTGTTATCTCAAACTTGATGTTTTTTGCCAGCTCTGGATTTGTTAGTAGTATATCAAAATTCATAACTCTACCGCTTTAATAATTAATAAATTATCTTCTACTCGACTTTGTGTTTTAAACTTCTTTCCAAGTTCTTTTATCTTTCCATAGTAGGATGCTACACTTTGCGCTGATCGGACTTTTCTGAAATTGGGTAGGGTGAATGCTGCTGTCTGTCCTATTCCAATATTCCTCAAGTCATCCACAGTAACCGTATCTACCTTGCGTGGCTCTAGTTTTGTCATGCTGATTTCTTTCTAAGGAATTTTTCAACAAAATAGATTTGTCCTTTACCCGTCACTTTGGTCGTGCAGGTAGTTCGGACGCTACCATCAGGATTGTTGATAGTCCGTTTGATTAATTCAAATAAGCCCAATTCCATAGCTGATTGTGATGGTTGGTTGTAAAGTTCGCCACGAGTACACAGATACCCATTGTAGCGCATCCATTCGAACAGCCTATTTTGACCTATTTCAACTCCGTTCTGCTTCAATATTTTAGCTAATTCACCGATGAGACAAGAATTGTCTGACATTTCAACTGCATCGGCAAATAATACCTTTGGTTTTTGTGTTTCTATTTGTAATTGTTGCTTCTCGATTGTCTCTGCTTGTTCTGCCGCTAAGCGCAACGCCTCTGAAAAAGATTGTGGTAGTGTGAATTTGTTTATTAACGCCGATTCCATCTTATTGAAAGCCTCTATATATTGCAATTTGAACTCTAATGCCTTCTTTCCGGTGAATCCCATTGCAAGGAGGGTAAAGCCGTCACGATTCATAATGTACATAGGGTTCGATTTTCCGCTATTATCGGTGTAAGTAGTTGAAACAAAGAGCTGCCCCCAATTTTGGGTTGAGTCAATAAGATTTTTAATGTCACGTAATACATGGTCATGTCTTTTTCCGAACTTCTCAGCAACCAATAAACTATTTGTTAGGGCTGCTCCGTTTTGATTAAATACTAAATTGTTCATACTATTGTTAATTTATTTGTTACTTTTATTGAAATTTTAAAATTTGAATGCTATGAGTATTAATAAGAAAGAAATTTATGATCAGTTGCCAGATGAGTTAAAGGAGTTAGTAAATCAGATGGAGGCTGCTATTGCCGATATCTCAAATGGTGTAAACGTGCAGGACAGAATTTCCGAAATAAGAAAAATCCGAAACGATCTAACAAAGAAGAGAGATGCGGAAGTATTAAATCCGTCCGTTTCGTCCGCAATAAATAAAGTAGTAAACGAACTTCTCCTCTTAGAGACAGAGGTCTTAGCAAAATCAGGTAATCTACCAAAAGACGAGCATCACGGTTAGTTATGTTTTCTATTGCTTTATTCATTATTTTGATTGTTTAATTTAAAATTTGAATGTTATGAGTAAGTTTATTGAGCTTGAAACATCTTTCGGGTTTGTTGTTGTCAATGTTGATGATATTTCCAGTTTTTCCGATTCTTCTGAGGCTAACAAAGATTTCCCCACAACTATATCTTTTAAAAGGAATATAATAGTACCACTCGTTAGAGATGTTTCTTTTGTTCCGATTAAAGTAGATTACGAGTCGTTGAAGACTTTACTAAGCTCCGATCGGTCGGTAATTTCTTGTAAATAGTGATTCCGAATAGGCGGTAAATTATTGTTTTATCTTGATATAGATAGGTTGTTCTTGTTTCCTTGATGATAGGAATGAGTCCTAGAACTGTTGTTCTTTCTTTTGATACAATTGTGGCGTCATCTTTTTCTTTCATAATTTAAATTTATTAACAGTTATTACTTTTAGAAAGAGGTATAAAGCCGTACATTTGCTGTGCGAAAGAAAATGTAATACTGAGTACTCTTACTCGGTGGCTTTTTTATACCCTTTTCTTTTGTCTTTATTAATTGATAAGTCAAAGATACTGATTTTAATTCAGCATAAACAAAAGTTTACTGATTTAATTTCAGTATTATCTAGTTAAATAATGTTAATCCTTGATTATGTATTATAAAAGAGTATTGTATGATGCTGAAATAGAAAGATATAACAGTCTAACAGATAAGAATCAAAAGTCTATTTATGTTTTACTGAAATATTGGAAGGATAGACCAAGAAGATGGGAAAAGATATGGAATGAACTATATGCTGTCTATCAAGATGATTCGGGGTGGGAGTATTTAGTCGCAAATCACCTTTATGAAAATGGACTTGATTGGATAGGAGAATATGAGAAAGATGAAGAAACAGGAGATGAATATATAAAAGACCCAGCAAAAACATGGGTGACATCTGAGTTGGGTAAGAAGCACATCAAGGATGATTTCTTTAATTTGGGCTACAAACCAACACCTAAAGAAATTAGGGCGAACCGATTAGAGATGATTAGTATTGGATTGGCGGGGTTAGCTATTATAGTTTCAATGTTGGTCTATTTATTTCCTAAAGACCGTGAATCAGATATAGAATACGATCAAAGACTTGAATATTTAGAGAAGGAAATAAAATCCATATCAAAAAAAGCAGACATGTTAAAAATACAAATGGATTCTTTAATTGACAAGCAATCCCCATCAATAAATTATGAATAACCAGTGCGTTCCCATTGTATATCCTCCACCCAAGGCAATATCTCAGAAACCAACAAATTGGTTTATACAGAACAAGAAATATTAGTATTTCGAGATTTATAAAAAAAAGGATATTAAATATTAATTCCATGCAATATAATTTAATTGGTTAATAAGATAAATATACACAAATATGATCAATACTGAAAATACGTCAGTGAGGGCTAGAATGAAACAATATTTGAATCGCATTAATATATCAGAAGGGTATTTTGAAGTAGATTGTGGTTTAAGTAAAGGGTATGTTTCTAAAATTGGAGACTCTATTAGGACGGCTATTCTTAATAAAATAATTAACAAACACCCCGACTTAAACACGACTTGGTTACTCACAGGTGAAGGCTCAATGCTAAAGTCAGATAGAAGTAATGTTACACCAGTCCCAAGTGATAATTATATGATGGTTGAATACGCAGATTTGCGAGCAAGTGCTGGAAGGTTAGGAGGTTCAGATATCTTACAATTACCCGAAACACATACAAGGCTTGTACCAAAAGAATATGAAAAAGGAGATTTTCTTGTGGTTCGTGTAGACGGTGACTCTATGGATGACGGGACTAAGCGATCACTATCTGATGGAGATGAGGTTCTAATAAAAGAAAAGCAAGACTATAAAATAAATGAGCTGCCAATAAAAAAAGCATTGTTTGTTATTACAACCAGAGAGGGCAATGTTTTGAAACAAATAGCTGAGGTAAATACAGAAGAAGAGTATGTTTTATGTAGATCATTTAACCCAGACCCTAGATATGATGATTTTAAAATATACTTTAATGATATCTACCAAATATTTATAGTCTGCAAAAAAACGCAATCACAAATAAGTTTCTAATAACAATATTAATTAAAAATTTAAATATATGAAAAAATTACTTTTACTTTTCCTTATGTTGCCGTTTGTATTTGCTTCGTGTAGTAGTGATAATGAGGAGGAAAAAGGAAATCTCAGCAGATTGAAAGAAAAAATAGTTGGAACTTGGATTGTAACACATTATGATCACAGGGATTATGGATGGACTAGCATATACAATAGTTCTTATTATTTTACATTTAATAGCGATAACACATATTCCTCTAATTATAACATGCCTGAAGCGGGAAGCTACGAATTTGTTGACGCATATGGCGGATTTAAATTAGATGGTGGCGGTTTATCTATTATTAAATTTTCCGAGAATTTCAATAATATAGAATGGACTGCCAGAGACGGAACAGACTTTAAGTTAGAGAGAAAAAAATAAAATTATATTGAGTTTTAACTATGATCTTCTTGAATATTATTGGATCGTTGTTATATAAATTCATAGGAGAAAAGCAGAAAATAAAGTAAGGAATGGCAACAATCAAAGCATTTATAAGAACAACGGTAAAATCTAAAAAGGTATTTATCAGGCTAAGGCTGTCTGATGGGCGGGATTTTACTCGATATGGGGTAACCAATATTGAGGTACTTCCTGAGTTTTGGGATGCGGCAAGACAAGAAGTAAAGAATAGAGCTATATTGCCTAAAGGATTCAACAAGGAGGAAATAAATACAGCGGTTAAGTTCGCTAAAGAGAAGATTGAACAGGCTTACAAAGATGTAGCTGATAACAGACTTCTTTCAGATGATTGGATTGATAATGTTTTGTTAGACAAGAAACAAGATGTAGAAGATGAAAAACCTACGACATCTGAGCTATTCCATTTATATTTATCTGAGTCTAAAGTGTCAGAATCAAGACTAAAACAGGTGGCTGTAGCTGGAAGAATGCTAGAACGGTTTACTTTAGTTAATAATATGGAGTTAACGAATAAAGCCTCTGTATTAAAATTTGAGGAGTTTCTTCGCAATGAACACCTTATACAAAAAATATATCCTCAATACTATACAGATGTAAAAGACATAAAGCCAAGAGGGCAGAATACGCTCAATTCAAAGCTGAAAATGATTAGTGCATTCTATTCATGGGCTTTAAAAAACAAACATTTAGACTCTCATCCGTTTGAAGATTTCGAGTTTAGCCCTGATGTATATGGTGATCCAATACCCTTGTTGCCAGAAGAAGTTGAGTTAATATTCAACTCTAAAGTTCACAAAGGGTTAGATTTGGTAAAAGATATGTTTTGTTTACAGTGCTATTTAGGCTGTAGAGTGGATGATTTTGTACACCTCAAGAAAAGTAATGTAAATGGAGATATACTTACTTATGTTGCTTCCAAGACAATCAATAGCAATCCTAAAACGGTATATGTTCCTCTAGTAGATAATGCAATATCTATTATAAATAAGTATGGAGATTCTGATGATAGATTGATCCCATTTATGAATGTAGATGGAAAAGATGGTTATAATAAGCAAATAAAGAATTTACTACAATATTTAAAGATTGACCGCAGTGTGGTTATAATAAACCCCATAACACGTCAACCTGAAACTAAAAAAATATACGAAGTTGCAAGCACACACACCGCAAGAAGAACATTTATAAATTCGAATTATAAGGAAACGCAAGACCCTGCCCTTATAGCCCAGATGACAGGACACTCTGAAAACTCAAGATCATTCTCAAGATATAGAAATATTGACATAGATATTCTTCGTGAACAAGTGAAGAAAGCATATAAGTCTAAATAAAATCGGTTGTGCAACAAACCTAAATTTGCACAACATCTACTTTATATCAATACATATTAGTATATAAAAAGATGCAAGGTTGAATCTATATTGAAATAATAATCAAACACTTATGGATATTTTTGATAATTAATGATAATATAAGACTAATCCTGCCGTGGTCACTTTTAGAAAGTAAATGAGCGTGTAAATCAATGGTTTACACGCTTTCTCTTTCAGGTACTTACAGAATCACTTACAAAACTGAGCCTTTTGCCTCTCTTCAAAATAAATTTCAAAAAATAATCTATAAATAATTTGCGTATGTAAAATATTATTGAATATATTTGCATCGAATGTTTGAGTCGAATTTTATACGAAAGTATGAGATTTGGCTTTTTTGTGTTTATATACCTACCTCGTACTTTTCTTTAAAAAACCGCATCAGCAGCTTGTAATAGAAAGTATAAAATATAGTATGAATTGTTTCATAAAAAAGCGAATAATTACTTATTTGATTTGTTGCGAATGTATGCTAATTTATCCTGAAATACATCAGCGATCTTATATGCTCGGTTTTTCGCTTCATCTGCTACCGATCCAATGAAAAGGTTATCTACGGTTTCTGTAAAAAGAGTTAGCCAACGATCAAAGTGTTCTTTATTTATTGGTAATTTTGCATGCGGAGGAAATGGGAAGCCATCATATACAGGATCTCCAAATAATCGACTTTGCCAGAAAAGATACAGTTTTTCAAGATGTTCGTTCCAATGGTCTTGGATTGCATTGTTAAATATAGGGCCTATTAAGTTATCTTTTCTGACTTTACCGTAAAACATATTAACCATTTTCTTTATATCGTCTATGTTTTCTATATCTTTAGTTGGTATCATAGTTATTTTTATTTTAAATAGGATACAACAAAGATAGATATTTATTCCAAGTACCACTTCAATGTATCAATAGTTCCGTCACAAGGGATTTGCAATCACTTGTTTGATATTGAAAGGATTTACAATCCGCTATAAGAATCCTATCAGTTTATCTTCAGCAGGATTGTTTATCCATACTATATACCTTTTGTTCAGCGAAGCAAAAAACAACAACACGAAAAAAGTATAATATCTGTTACCTTTGTTACCTTTTCCCATACTCAATATAATTCACTAAATTTACCACAGTCTATAGAGATAGATAACCCCAATGTCAAGGGCAGGACAAAATATACCTATACAGCCACAGGAGTGAAACTACAAGTTATCCACGAGACGGATATGAGTTTGCAGGCAGCTACCGTTATGGCAACAGCCCCGTTTAACGCTCAGGCTGCAGAGGTAAAGACCACAGATTATACAGGCAACAAGGTTTATGAAAACAACACCCTCAAGCGGATACTGATAGATGGGGAATATATAAAAGGTATGACTTATTATTTCTACCTTTTTTATGTAATGCAGGAAATTAGGACTTATAGCTGAAAATATCGATAAATGTCTTAATTTGTAATCATTTATACTCCTAACTGATTATCTGTAACAAGAGGAGCATGTCAGGATTTGAGATGGGTATAAAACAAACAAATGGTGGTAAAAATGGTGGTTTTTAATATCTATGAGGAAGGTAGAAATATTGGATTTGAGAAGTTTAATTATCCTGATCTTACTTATTAATTGGAATTTTTTTTATTTTAGATATATACAAATAATTATGAAAAAGATCGGTATATTATTTTGTCTTTGTTTATTGTTTTATAATTGTGATAGCCCATCATCTTCGATTAAGGATAAAAAGACATTAGAGCGTTTAATAGATAAAGCTTTGAATGAAAATGATGAATTTGCATACTGTGAAGTAAGGAGTCATTTTTTTTCAGAAGAAAGGCTTCAGGATTTTTGTTATTATGCAATAAAGATGGCTAATAAATATGATTATCCGGATGCATATTATGATGTTTTTAGAACATTAACTCTTACTGAAAATGCACCAATAGATAGCTTAGATAATAAGACTAAATGTTTAGCTTTATACTATTTATTAAAATCAAAAGAATTAGGTTCCGAAATCGGAAAATATGATATAGAAAATATATTTTCAGATAGTATTCCTAATTCAACTTATTATTTGGAAGAAATGTTAAGGGAATAATCCTCTCATACTGATCTCTTCCAATTTGTAATTCGAAGAGGATTAACGTATGAATTTACCATCTGCTGTAAATGTCTTATTATCGGCAGAATTGTTTATCTAATTTTCGTTTGAGCATAAGAGTCAGTTTAAAATGTTTTGTTATTTCTGTTTTTTAATATTTACCGATGAAAATAATTTTGATACTAACATTTGCAATTTTACTTAATTCGTGCGTAGTACTTGAATCTATGCTCGGTCTAGATCGGTGTAATTATACTAATTGTGATAGAAAATGTATAGACAATTGCGACTACTGTGCAATTCACTGCGATAAATTTAATGTTCCTGAAGGCTTCGATTCAAGAATAGGCAAGTCAATAGATGATCAAATATATCTATATAAAAAACAAGAAAAGAAGCGTGACTAGAATACAAATTTCTCTTTTGTATTTAAAGGATTATGAGGTCAAGTATCTCAGAGGTTATGCATTCTTATTTATTAGATTGTTATCAGTGAGTCCGTTTAAATTAAAAGTACGATACATTTATAGGACGTAGTATAATTGAGAAATCACTTTTTTCTTAAATTTTTTCCTTCAAAGTTGCAAATAGCTTCTACCCAATCTTCTGGTATTGGCTTGGACTTATGCTGAATTAAGTCGTAGGTAACCATTGTTGACCGACAAAAACATTTTTCTTCCCCGGTATTAACATCGATAACACGTTGAGCAAGCTCAAAACTTTTTGTTCCAATAGCCGTTACTGCGGTTTGTGTTGCTATGTAGTCGGCCCCAAATATCTGGGATTTGAACACTACATTGATTTCAACCACAACAATCGCTTCTTCCTCCCAGTTTACATTCGGGCAAATAGTTTCAATGTAATTAGTTTTCCCTAAATCATAGAAGGTAAAATAAACTGTATTATTAAGATGTCCGAACCGATCAATGTCATTAGCTCTCAATTGTAGGGGAATGGTATGTTTAAATGATATTTCATCCATAATATTCATCTTATTTTTCGGCAAAGTTATGATATTATTGTAAAATAGATCTCCGCTTTATCATTTATATTTTTCTGTGCAGGATGTTAGTTAGCGTATGTTTTAAGATAAAACTAGATTTTAAATTGAAAGTAAGGAATACCTCAGTGATTTTTGTATTAAAAACTGTTTGAATGTTTAATATTGACTAAATTATGTTATTTTTATGTTTTATTTGTGAAGCCTGGAGATGACATTTATCTATATAATAAGAAAGAAACATCCTCTATATAAAGTGCCTGAAATTATAAATTAAAGACGAATACTAAATATCTTAACTATGAAGCCTGCCCAGACTCTTTTCTTGCTGTCCCTGTGGATGGCATTACCCGGTTTTTGTCAATTGAATAGTCCTCACAATTATCTATACTCGGGCGATGTGTTAATTAAACGACAACTAAATATAATAGTGCTATGAGAAGATATACTGCATATGCAATAATAATGTTTTTATGTTCATTATCTGTATTTTCTCAATACGATAAAGTTGATATACAAATGCCCACTGCAACATCTTTAATGCGGTATACAGATTATCCTGTAAGTCATAAAACCGGAATTCCTGATATTAAAATTCCGCTACATACATTAAAGGCAGGAGATAAGATTATTCCTATCGAATTGAGTTTTCATATAGACAATTTTATGCGCTCGAATCAAATCCCTGAATCTACAGGAGCAGGATGGACTTTGAATACAAATATACAGATCAGCAGGAGTATAAATGGAAAAGATGATTTTAAAGCAGGTGGATATTGCAACGTCCCTGCATATCCCGGCCCTTTCGATTATAACGATCAGGGAAGCGATAAGGATGTCATAAGAGATAATCTATATAAATCGAAATTATCAGTGGACGGTGGAATGGGTGGTATTGACGGCGAATCGGATAAGTATTATTACAATATACTCGGCAAGAGCGGAACCTTTTATCTGCAAAGAGTAAAAGATAAACCAAATGAAATTAAATGCATTTCGGTTCCTTTAGATGGTGTGAAAATAATATTGGTGAAACCTTGGGTATTTACAATCATAGATACCGATGGAACTAAATATTTATTCGAAGGCGGGGGACGAGATTACAGAACACCTACAAATTATTATGATGAAAGTGTTATAGCATGGAAATGTAAAAAAATAGTTAGCCCTAATGGAGACGAGATCGAATTTGTATACAATACGGTTTATAAGCCTAACGGGGGAAGCATTGTAGAGTTTACTTCTCGCCTGGAACTATATGATGATCAACGAAATTATGCCGGGCCTTATGATGACCGATATAGTCAATGTAATGGTGGAAATTATTTGTTGGTAAAAGAAACTCCTTTTTGGAAAATAATCGGACCTAAGATGAAACGTTACGCCGGCTTCGGGAACGATCTGAAAACGATGAATGCAGGTGGTGCTTTTGAAGATTCTTTTTCCGACTATCCGGTGGGTGGTTCCCCGTCCGCGACTTATTGGTATATGAGTTCGGATTACCTTGATGAAATTCGGTTCAGAGGAGGAAAAGTATTGTTTACATATAAAGATAACTCAATAATGATTTCTATAAAAATTGTAGATAATCAAGGAAAAGTAACAAAAGCAATTACATTAGAACAAGAAGGCGGAGGGAATAATCAGGTATATAGCGACCAATTTTATAATAGGATATTAAAGACGCTGAAAATTAATGATGAAACTTACTCTTTTCATTATGGCTATCAGAGGAAAGGATATGTAGAAGCAGACTTCTGGGGGTATAACGGGGGGTACCCGGGGGGCGAATACGGAGGTGCAGGCTCTATGGCCAACTTAGAACAAGATATAGATGTACAATGGGGGCAGAATCCTTGGGGGATAAAATCCTTTTGGGGGTGTGAGCCGATTAGCAACCCTTATGTTTGGTACCATCTTTTAGGAAAGACATCTAGTGATATCTTTAATGTCAGGCCGGACTTCACATTGCTGAAAATTAAGTATCCGACAGGAGGCAGTACCGAGTTTATTGTAGGTCAAAACTTATTCCGGAGCAGGTTTGATAATCAGATCAAAGGTGCGGGAGGTTACAGGATACAACGAATAAAATTTTATGATGGAATAAATACTAATCCGATTAAAGAAAAAATATATAAATATGGGCCAGCTGAAGATGGGACAGGTATAATAAGAGATGAGCCTTCATTTTCTTCTTATCCTAAAACCGATTATACAGAACAGGTTATAAAGTACTATTTGTCAGATATTAATCCATCATTCTTCTTTCAAACAGAGCGTAAGCGAGTTTTTTTTGGAACAAGTACCAAAGCGATGACTTTTGGCAATGGTTCGCCAGTTAATTATAATGAAGTTTCTGAATATGAATCTGATATGGGGCAAGAAACTGGCAAAACAGTATATAAATACGATTTAAAGAATTATGTACCTGCTTATACTTCACCAACTGATCCTTATCCGTTCGAGCAAGAAGAATGGGATATGGGAATGCTGGATTCTGTCATTATTTATAAATATAATAGCAGCTTAGATAAATATGAGTGGCAAAAGAGAAAGAAGTATGTGTATAATGCATATTATCAGTCTGCTCAGATATTCAGGGAGAAAGTATGGATGCATGAAATTCCTGAGGTAATAACCGGATTGAACAGACATTATTTAGATGTTCTTGCCGATCTTGCAGTCTTTTATCATAAATATAATGGTCTGAAAACAGGGGTGATGCAGCTTATTAAAGAGGTAGAATATATTAAGGAAAAAGAAGATATACTGATCGAAGAAACAGAATATTACTATGACAATCCGAATAAATATACGACTGGCAGAAAAATTAAAAAGCTAAGTGATGGAACGGTTTTAACAGAGCAGACTACTTATCCGGAAGACTACTTATCCGGTAATTTTATTGCTGATCTGCTTAATAAGAATATGACATCCTTTCCAATAGAAAAGATCGTGTACCGTAATGAAAACATCATTTCAGGAGAATTTTTAAATTATAATATATCAGGTCAGATATCTACAGTCGATCATTTGGAGGATAATATTGCTATTACCGATTTTAAGTTATCAAATAAAGGAACTAATGGTAAATATACACCGGATACTCCTAATACCATCATAAGTAAAGATAATCGCTATAAGCAAAAATTTGCTCTGATTTATGATAGCTATGGCAATATAAAAAATATAGTACCACAAGCTGCATTCCCAGTCGTTTATCTTTGGTCATACTCGGGCCGATATCCTATAGCGGAAATAAAGAACGCTACACTAACCGAAGTTACCGCGGTTCTGAATTCTATTTTTGGAGTAAATAGTGTAGATGCACTGTCCGCACTAGCCACACCAAACGAAGGAAAGTTAAAGGACGGCAGCCTACAGCGATCATTACCTGATGCCCTTGTTACCACCTACACTTATCAGCCTCTTGTTGGCCTCTTGACGGTAACAAACCCATCCGGTACTACTGTTTATTACGAGTACGATACCTTCGGTCGCCTGAAACGAACCAAAGATGTAGATGGAAAAACCATTCAGGAATACGATTATCATTATCAAAACCAATAAAGATATCACTCTGAAAAAATATTTATCTATGCCATATATCTACTAATTTTTACTAAGATGATTGTTCGCCGCACAACACAAGTCTCAGCAGATTATTGTTTATCTTATAATAAATAAAGCGAATTCATTCAGCAGCCTATGTTTACTATGCTTAGGGAATTTTTAGAATGATACAAACTTACATTTATTAAAAAGATGTATCTTTGTCGGAGTTTTATATTATTGCACAAAGAAATAATCAATATATGTTGACATCTCTGTTAGAAAAATTGGGACGATATACGCTTCTCATGCAAAAGGTCTTTACCCGGCCTCAGAAGTGGAACGTGTTTTTTCGTCAGTTCTTTGCCGAAATGAGCAAACTGGGAGTAAATTCCATCTGGATAGTTATTATTATCTCATTCTTTATCGGAGCTGTAATCGTAGTACAGATTAAGTTGAATATAGATTCTCCTTTTATGCCACGATATACAGTGGGGTATGTATCCCGTGAAATTTTGATTCTGGAATTCTCGTCTACTATAATGTGTCTTATACTAGCCGGAAAGGTAGGATCTAATATTGCCTCAGAAATAGGGACAATGCAGGTAACCGAACAGATAGACGCCCTTGAAATCATGGGAGTAAACTCTGCAAATTATATCATTCTTCCTAAAATTACAGCATTAATGGCTTTCATTCCTGTGCTGGTGGTATTAAGTATGGTGTTTGGCGTTATTGGTGGTTTTGCAGTTTGTATAATAGGACAGATAATGCCTGCCGATACATTCCAATATGGATTACAATCGTTCTTTAAAGAGTTCTATGTCTGGTATGCGATTTTAAAAACAATTGTGTTTGCTTTTATCATAGCTTCCGTAGCTTCTTTTTATGGCTATGCCGCCAGGGGTGGTTCTTTGGATGTGGGTAAAGCCAGCACGGATTCTGTAGTGATGAGTAGTATTCTTGTACTCGTGTCGGACTTATTAATCACTCAATTGATGATGTCATGATAGAAGTAAAAAACTTAGATAAGTCGTTCGACGGTCGCGAAGTGCTGAAAGATATAAATATTGTATTCGAAGCGGGTAAGACAAATCTTATAATAGGTCGGAGTGGTTCGGGAAAAACCGTACTTCTCAAGAACTTAGTCGGTCTGATGCGACCGACCAGCGGGCAGATACTATATGATGGACGGGATCTTCCAAAAATGAAAGCGGCAGAGGTAAAAGCATTACGTCAGGAAATGGGTATGATATTTCAGGGGTCTGCCTTATTCGATTCTATGACAGTATTCGAAAATGTCAACTTTCCGTTGATGATGTTTTCCGATATGTCGAAAGCCGAGCAGGCAAAACGCACGCAATTTTGTCTCGAAAGGGTAAATCTGGCGGATTCAGGCCATCTATATCCTTCCGAAATAAGTGGAGGTATGATGAAACGTTCGGCTATTGCCCGTGCTATCGCGCTTAACCCGAAATATCTGTTTTGTGATGAGCCTAATTCAGGGCTTGACCCCCAGACCTCATTGGTTATTGACGACCTGATACACGATATCACAAAAGAATATAATATGACAACGATTATCAATACCCATGATATGAATTCGGTGATGGGAATCGGTGAGCGGATCAACTATATCAAAGAGGGAAATCTGGAATGGCAGGGTACCAGTGCCGACGTGATGTCTTCGACAAACGAAGATTTCAATGATTTTGTCTTTGCTTCCGATTTATTCAAGAAAGTTAAGGCGGCAGAAAACGAAGGTATAAAACTAACATAAAAATTGGCTAAATCCACTGGATTAATAAACTATGAAAATCATATCATACAACGTTAACGGTATACGTGCCGCTGTAAATAAAGGGCTATACGAGTGGATGGAAAAAGAATCGCCGGATATACTCTGCTTGCAGGAGATAAAGGCGATGGAAGAACAGATAGATGTATTGACCATTCAATCATTGGGGTATCATTATTATTTTCATTCCGCAGAGAAAAAAGGATATAGCGGAGTTGGTATTCTGACAAAAAAGAAGCCTGACTTTGTAAAATCAGGTATGGATATGCCGGTGTATGATAGAGAGGGTAGGGTGCTTCGTGCCGATTATGGTGATATGACAGTGATTTGTGTCTATATCCCTTCCGGAACAATGGGGGATATACGTCAGGATATAAAAATGAAATTTCTTGCCGATTTCACTAATTTCATAAATGAACTACGCAAAGAAAGGCCTCAGATACTTATCTGTGGCGACTATAATATTTGTCATAAACCAATAGATATAAGTCATCCGGAACGTCATACCAAGGATTCAGGATTCTTGCCTGAGGAGCGTCAATGGTTCGATGAATATATTGCTACAGGATTGATAGATACCTTCCGGGTATATGACGAAAGTTCCGATAAATACAGTTGGTGGAGCTATCGTGCCGGAGCCAGAGCAAAGAATCTGGGTTGGCGTATCGACTACCATATTATATCCGAAGAAGCTAAGCCTCGTCTTAATGGGGCGGCAATATTAAGCGAGATAGATTTCTCGGATCATTGCCCGATAGTAGTGGAGATGGATTTTTGACGATATCTTTAAGCATTGCAAAAATATAAGAAGAGGGATTTTTTTAGTAAAAAGTCCCTCTTGTTGTTACAATTTTACAGCTTTCAGCGTCATGTATAAAACACTAAAAGAATAATTATGAAAAAGTACTTGAGTTTTCTTATTTTAGCCTTTCTGTCTATTGCTATACAAGCGCAGTCTGATTTTAAAAAATCTGTAGAGGCAGATTATCAACAAATGGCTGATTATATAAAGAAAAAAGATTATAACTCTCCTATTTTTATCTTAAAGGGAATAGAAAACCGCTATAGCTTGTTGCCTAATGATGAAAAGAAAAACTATGATGGGTTACTCAAGGATATTTATTACAATCTGGCATGTTGTTATGCCATGACAGGAAAGGAAACGGAAGCACTAGTCTCGTTAGAAAATGCGATAAAAGAAGGTTATGTTAATTATGCTCATATAAAGAAAGATACAGATTTAGATTCGTTGAGAGACTTAATGAAATTCAAGGAATTATTAGAACCTCTTCGTCAAAAGGGGGATTATGTTTATATTCTTCAGCAGTCAGGCTCATATATGAAAGAACCACCCGCTTTTACTTATCAGCAGCCTGCAGATATAGAACTAGTGAAACTTAAAGAGTATTTCAATCTGGATTCTATAGCTGGAAACGGTAATGAAGTTTCTAAAATACTGAATTTGATGACCTGGTCGCACAATCTTATCAGGCACGATGGAAGCTATATGCCTCCGGTTGAAGAGCGTACTGCGATATCATTTTATGAATATGTAAAGAAAAATGATAAAGGAATAAATTGCCGGGCATTAGCTATATTTCTGAATGAATGTTATCTGGCTATGGGTTTTAAATCCTATTTTATAACATGCTTGCCGAAGAATGAGGATGATCCGGACTGTCATGTTATAAATTCAGTATATTCAACGGTACTAAATAAATGGATATGGATAGATCCTACGTTCAATGCATGGGTAAAGGATGAAAAAGGAAATATGTTGGGAATAAGAGAGGTCAGGACGCGCATTATAGAAGGGCTACCGGTTTTTATTAATGAGGAAGCAAACTGGAATAATAAGACAAAATATACCAAAGAAATGTATATTGATAGTTATATGTCCAAAAACCTATATTGGTTTAACCGTTCAGCAAAAAGTGAAATTAATACGGATATGACACGGGAATACAATTGCAAAGTTGCCCTTCTTCCTTTAAATCATTACTTGAAGAATAGAGATAGTCTTACATACTACAGTCATGACGATAATTATTTCTGGGAAAACCAATAACTATCCCTGAGATATAGATTTAATAAATAACTAATAGCTTGTGATAAACGAGCTATTTTGCTTTTTATTTATTAATTTTGTGTCCGTAAGTCGCTTCGGCTTTGAACATATATTGTTTCTTAGTGTTAAAAGGGTTAGTGAACACTAAGATGATTATTTAAACAACATAAAATTTATAATGGCAAACTTATTAAACATAAAAGACTTGCATGCCAATGTTGAAGGCAAGGAAATACTTAAAGGATTGAATCTTGAAGTTAACGAAGGCGAAATCCACGCAATAATGGGGCCTAACGGAGCCGGTAAAAGCACTTTGGCTTCTGTGCTTGTAGGTAATCCTAACTTTGAAGTAACAGAAGGAGAGATAGATTACAGAGGACACGATTTACTCGATATGGATCCCGAAGACAGGGCGCGTGAGGGCCTTTTTCTTAGCTTCCAGTATCCTGTGGAAATACCCGGTGTGAGTATGACTAACTTTATGCGTGCCTCCCTAAACGAAATTCGTAAACATAGGGAACAAGAACCGATATCGGCTTCCGACTTCCTAAAAATGATAAGAGAAAAGAGAGAACTGGTAGAACTTGATAAAGACCTTGCCGGACGTTCGGTTAATGAAGGCTTTTCGGGTGGCGAGAAAAAACGTAACGAGATATTCCAAATGGCTATGCTAGAGCCGAAACTGGCAATCCTGGACGAAACCGATTCAGGGCTTGATATAGATGCGCTTCGCATTGTTGCTGCCGGCGTAAACAAGCTGAGACGCAAAGATAATGCAACAGTGGTGATTACCCATTATCAACGCTTGCTTGATTATATCAAACCGGACTTTGTACATGTTCTTTACAAAGGGCGTATTGTAAAAAGTGCGGGGGCAGAATTGGCTTTGGAGCTTGAAGAAAAAGGTTACGATTGGATTATTAAAGAATTTCAGGAATAATGATAGAAAATCAATATATAGACATATTTAATCAGTACAGGGATAAGATAGATTCTAAGTCTGCACAAGAATTGAATAGTCAACGCGATAAAGCTTTCGAAGCCTTTCAGAAACAAGGTTTTCCGACAAAGAAACTGGAAGATTATCTTTATCTGGATGTTGCCGCAGAATTTATGCCTGACTTCGGATTGAACTTGAATCGTGTTCCATTTCAGGGAAATCCATATGTGGCATTCAGATGTGAAATCCCTAATATGACAACAAATCTGTACTTTGTACTCAATGATTTGTTTCATCAGGAACATAGTCCTAAGGTAGAATATCCTAAGGGGGTATTTGTAGGTAGTTTGAAGCAGTTTGCAGAGGAGAAGCCTGAAGTTTGTCGTAAATATTACGGGCAGATAGCAGATGTGAATAACAATGGTATTATTGCCTTTAATACGATGTTTGCTCAGGATGGGCTGGCAATATATGTGCCTAAGGGGGTGGTTGTTGAAGAGCCTATACAATTAATTAATATACTGAAAAGTGAGTTCAATTATCTTGTAAATCGCCGTATACTGATTATTGCGGAGGACGATGCTCAGGTGAAATTGCTTATCTGTGACCATACAGTGGACGAATCACACTTTTTGGCTACTCAGGTAACGGAGATATATGCCGGGCGTAATGCGATTGTTGACTGTTACGACTTGGAAGAAAACTCGGATAAGGTGACACGTCTGACAAATACATTTGTGCTTCAAGAGGGTTCTTCGAATGTATTGGTAAACAATATGACGTTGAATACAGGTGTGAGCCGTAACAATTATAATGTAAAGCTAAACGGGGAGCATGCCGAAGCGTATGTATGCGGGATGGTTATTGCCGACAGGCAGCAATATGTAGATAATTTTGCGTTTCTCGATCATGCCAAACCTCACTGTACAAGTACTCAGTTGTTTAAATATGTATTGCAGGACGAAGCTAAAGGCTCTTTTTGTGGTCGTATTCTGGTAGAGAAAGATGCTCAGAAAACAATGGCATACCAGTCTAATAACAATCTTTGTATATCGCCCAATGCAAAAATGTATGCTAAGCCCCAGCTCGAGATATATGCTGATGACGTAAAATGTTCTCACGGTCTCACAACAGGGCAACTGGACGAAGAAGCACTGTTCTATCTCCGTTCGCGTGGTATAGGATATGATGCCGCAAAACTGATGTTGATGCAGGCGTTTACGGCGGGAGTTTTGGAGCATGTGCGTATCCCACGTTTGAGAGAAAGATTGCAGGATCTGGTTGAAAAACGCTTCCGCGGAGAAAGTGCACGTTGTGGTAACTGCCTGGTGTGCAAATAAGATTAGTGGTTATAAATTTAAGTTATGAGTTACAATCTGCTACAGATTGCTAACTGCTAACTGCTAACTAAGAAAAATGGATATTGAAAAAATAAGAGCTGATTTTCCTATTTTGTCTACTACCGTCTATGGTAAGCCACTTATCTATTTCGATAATGGTGCCACCACTCAAAAACCAAAATGCGTAGTAGAAGAAGTAGAAAAAGTATATTACACCACGAATGCAAATGTGCATCGTGGTGTACATCGTTTAAGCCAACAGGCCACTGATTTGGCAGAGGAATCGCGTGCTGTGGTGCAGCAATTCATTAATGCAAAGCATAGTAGGGAAATTATCTTTACCAAAGGTACTACAGAATCTATCAATCTGGTGGCACATAGTTTTTGCCAGCAGTTTTGCAAAGAAGGTGATGAAATTATCATTTCAGTAATGGAGCATCACGCTAATATTGTTTCCTGGCAATTGCAGGAAGAGATAAGAGGCATACGGTTAAAGGTTATTCCGATCAACGAAAAAGGTGAGCTGAGGATGGATGAGTTCAAAAAGCTCATATCACCAAAGACTCGCTTAGTATCGGTCATGCATATATCCAATGTATTAGGTACAGTGAATCCGATAGAAGATATTATTGAGATTGCGCATAGTCACGATATTCCGGTGCTAATAGATGCAGCACAGTCTGTGCAACACATGGAGGTGGATGTGCAAAAACTCGATTGTGACTTTCTTGTTTTCTCGGCGCACAAAGTATATGGACCGAATGGAGTAGGGGTACTTTACGGAAAAGAGAAGTGGCTGAACCAGATGCCACCTTATCAGGGAGGAGGAGAAATGATAAGTCAGGTGTCGTTCAAGAAGACGACATTCAATGAATTACCATTCAAATTTGAAGCCGGTACACCTAATTATCCGGATGTAATAGCCTTCGCAAAAGCTATAGGCTATATAAAAAATATAGGTCTGGACTCAATAAAAGAATACGAAGATCAGTTATTAAACTATTGTACCGATGAATTGAAGAAAATAGAAAATATCCGTATTTTCGGCACTTCTGACAATAAGAGCAGTGTTATTTCGTTCCTTATAGGAAATATTCATCATTACGATATGGGAATGCTTTTGGATAAAATGGGAATAGCCGTTCGCACAGGCCACCATTGTGCCCAGCCACTAATGGAAGAGCTTGGTATAGAAGGTACTGTGAGGATTTCGATTGCATTTTATAATACAAAGGAAGAGATAGATAAGCTTATTGAAGGTATAAAACGGGTAGTAACCATGTTTGGCTAATGATAGCTATTAATCTCAAAAAAACATAATTGTAAAAGTTTATTTTCAAATTATAAAAGCTTTGTGTAAATTTGCAAACTAATTTTTGAGTAGAATGAAGATTAAAATTCTGTGTACACTATTATTGGCCTTATTACTAGCTTCGTGTGGAGAGTATAATAAAATACTGAAAAGCCGTGATGCCGAGCTGAAATATACATATGCCAAGAAATATTTTGATGAAAAGAAATATGGTAGAACAACTACTTTGTTGGATGAAATTCTTTCTACATACACAGGCTCATCCAAAGAGCAGGAAATTTTATTTTTGATGGCTCAGGCCTATTTCTACGACAAAGATTATACTACAGCAACTCAGTATTATACAAGATACTATAACAAATTCCCTAAAGGGGATTACACCGAACTCGCGAGGTTTAATGCCGCATATGGTCTCTATCTTGATTCACCTGATGCCCGTTTAGATCAGACAAGTACGATAAGGGGGATCCAGGAATTCCAAAATTTTCTAGAGTATTTCCCTCAAAGTGAAAAGGCTCCCGAAGCTCAGGATTTGATGTTCAAACTGCAGGAAAAACTGTCATATAAAGAGTTTTTGGCTGCCCGCCTTTATTTCAACTTAGGGTTGTATATGGGTAATAATTATGAGTCTTGTATCGTTACATCGCGTGAAGCGCTGAAGAATTACCCGTTTTCGGAGTTTTCAGAAGAATTTCAGATACTAATTGTGAGATCAAGATATGAACTGGCATATTACAGTATTGAAGAAAAGAAACCTACCCGCTACCGTGAATTAATGGACGAACATTTCAACTATAAGAATATGTTTCCTAGCGGAAAATACCTCAAAGAAAGTGAAAGATACTACCGTCAGGCTTTAAAAGCGCTTGGACAGGAAGCCGATCAGATCACCAATGAGGCAGTACAACAAGAATTAAGTAAATAAGCAAAATATTCTACTAATATAAATTAAAGGATTAAAATGGATTACAGAAAATCAAATGCAGCCAGCAATACAGTAACCAGAGATATGATGACTTTGTCGGAAGATACAGGTAATGTATATGAAACTGTGAGAATCATATCAAAACGTTCTAATCAGATCTCTGTGGAAATGAAACAGGATTTGGATAAAAAGTTGCAGGAATTTGCTTCATATAACGATAATCTGGAAGAAGTTTTCGAAAACAGAGAACAAATAGAAATTTCCCGTTATTATGAGAAGCTGCCTAAAGCAACGCTGATCGCTGCTCAGGAATATACAGAAGGTAAACTTTATTACAGGAATCCAAATAAGGATAAAGACAACTTCTAATAATAATGATACAGCGTATACAAACGATATTTTTACTGCTGACAGCTATTTTAATGGGGGTGACAGCTTTATGTCCTTTGATAGAAATCGTTGATGGGGGTAAGTTGGTAATTACGTATTATTCATTTGGTATAGGGAAAGTCTTTGGTGGTGAATTTCCTACATGGGGAGTTCTTATTTTTGCTGTTATAAGTGGGTTATTGGCATTGGTCAATATCTTTCTTTATAAGAAAAGAAAGTTACAAATAAACATAGGGTATATCACTGCTCTTCTAATCGTTGTGTATTACATTACTGCGATGGTATATCTGAATGCATTTCTAGGTAAGATAGATAGTGCTTATACTATAAATCTCCAATTCGGCATTATACTCCCTGTTGTAGCGCTTATTTTTAATTTGTTGGCTATTTCCCGGATAAAGAAAGATGAAAAGCTGGTAAAATCGTTAGATCGTATACGGTAATAAAGAAGAAATAATTTAAAAAGGAGAAGATCGAAATCTTCTCCTTTTTTGTGTTTATGTAAATGATGAGATATTATTATTTATTCCGGCTCATCGGTATCGAGGCAGAAAGGGTGTCCCGCAGGGTCAATCATCGTTCTTGATGTTCTGAAATATTGCTCTTCTGCAAGTTTAGCACCGTATTTAATAGCTGTTTGTACAGCTTCCTCCAAGTTATCTACATAGAAGTCGAGATGTAGCATTTGTCCTTGTTTTCCTTGCGTCCATGGCCATACTGGAGCTTCATAGCCCTCTACTTCCTGAAATGCAATTACTGTACCTGATAGGGATGTAATTGCCGCCCACCCGTTTGCCTGTGGATGTGTCCATTCCCAATCTAATAGCTTACTATAAAAATCGGCCATGATACCTGCATCAGCACAATCTATTACAATATTGATCTTTTTTATTGATAACTTGGTTTCAAAACCTGTACTCATATTAAAGTTCCTGATATATGATTATTTTTTCTTTACACCTATCCAGGTCAGTTTTTTCCATACATATTCCAGTGGTCCATGTTTGTGGTTTTTCATCCACCAGCAGCAGAAGAAGTATTGCAATATAAATAGTACTATTCCCAGCAAGAATGAATAAGTTATTCCCAGTTTATTGTGCATACCTAATCCCCAGTTATAGAAAATAAATGAACCTATAACAGATTGCATAATATAATTAGTCAGTGTCATCTTTCCATAAGGGCGAAGTTTATCCAACCAGCTATGGCCTTTAACGGTATGATAGTAAACAAGAATTATCAGGGACACTAGAAATGCCATAAAGCCCATATTAGCCAGTGATCTAATAATTAACCGCAAAGGTGTTAATATTGCCTTGTTCTCTATAAATCCGGAAAGCATGTTTGCCAAACCGTTTAACGGGAAAAAGCAAATAATTCCGACAACTAAAGCTCTCATCCAGAAGCGGCTGTTCTTTTCATTGTATAGCAATAGGCCTGCTTTTCCCATTACCATACCGAACATAAATAGGGCCGGAGTCTGGAAGAAACGGGCATTTTCCCATGCCCAAGCGAGACTGGCTAGCTGTCCGTCCCAAAGATTCATCTTTACTGTTTCAAGGAAAGTTCCATTACTTTGTACCGGATATGCCTGCGCCCAGTAATAATTGGCCAAAGGTTCTGCCGGAATATAATTCGGATTGAATAAGGCGTAAAAGAGTTTACCCCATTCCATCGGCTGTAATATGAGTATTGTAGCAATGATAACGACAGTCTTAATCTTTAGCCGGGCCACAAAGATGAGTGATATGCCGACAATGGAATAAAGCACCAATATTTCACCTGTGAAAAACATGGCATTAATATTTCCCCAAATGAATAAGAGGAATAGCCGCCACAGGAAACGCAGTCTAAAATCATTTCCTCGTTGCAACTGGTTGTTGTCCTGTATAAAGAAACTGAATCCAAACAAAAGGGCAAAAATGCCATAGGCTTTCCCTCCAAAAATAAAGAAAAGGGAATCCCATATAGATTTGTCAGTAAACTGTAACCAGGGACTGTCGACCTCCGGAAATGAATAAAAATTGAAATGTTCAATACTGTGAAGGAGAAAAATTCCCATGATGGAGAATCCTCTCAGGGCATCTGCGACATCTATTCGCTGTTGTGTCTTAATCATGATAATCAGTTACAAAATTTAGAACTGCAAGATATTACTATTTTTTCTAAATAAATGTAGAATAATTATTCATTTTAGATGTACGCATTCGTCTTTTTAATATACCTACACATTTTAACCTATTATCTCCATCAAGGCCATACAAGCCGTCTCTACATTCGGAATATGCTGAATACTTACCGAGCGTTTACCGTTACGTTCTTTCAGCTCGCAACTGCGCGGATATTTCTGTATATAATCCAGTAGTTTATCAAAGGCTTTCGACTGATAGTAGGGTGACTCCGGATTGGAGATAAGGAACAGGCTCATACGTCCGCCTTTCAGTACCACCTTTTCTATACCGAGTGTTTTTGCCAGTATTCGTAAACGAACAACCATGATTAGTTCGCGACCTTCGGGCGGTATTTTACCGAAGCGGTCTTCGAGCCGTAATATGAAGTTTTGCACATCTGTTTCGCGTTCCATATTATCCAGTTCACGATAAAGCGTGATGCGTTCCGAATCGTTTGGTATATATGTGGCAGGGAAAAGTAATTCCAGATCGCTTTCTATCTGTACGTCGTCCACAAAGTTATCTCCGGCTATTTTTTCATCGCCATCGGTTTCATGGTAGATGTCAGCAAATTCGTCATTCTTCAGTTCGTTAACCGCTTCTGTCAATATTTTTTGATATACTTCATATCCTAAATCGGCGATAAATCCGCTTTGCTCTGCTCCGAGTAGGTTTCCTGCACCCCGTATATCCAAATCCTGCATGGCTATATGGAATCCGTGACCAAGCTCGGAAAAATTTTCTATTGCCTGCAAACGCCTTCTGGCTTCGGGTGTCAATGTATGGAGGGGAGGAGCAAGGAGGTATGCAAAAGCCTTCTTATTGCTTCGCCCCACACGTCCGCGAAGCTGGTGTAAATCGCTCAACCCGAAGTTCTGTGCATTGTTTACGATGATTGTATTTGCATTCGGTATGTCTATTCCCGATTCTATGATGGATGTGGCGATCAATACGTCATATTCATGGTTTACGAAATCTATAATTACCGATTCCAGTTTGGCAGGGTCCATTTGTCCGTGACCGACTACTACACGTGCATCAGGAACCTCACGCCGGATAATATCCTCCAGTTCGTAAATGTTTTTTATACGATTGTTGATAAAAAATACCTGACCGTTGCGGCTCATTTCAAATTCTATGGCTTCGCGTATGATATGCGGATCGAATGTATGCACTTCGGTCTGTATAGGGTAGCGATTTGGCGGTGGGGTAGTGATAGCAGATAAATCCCGTGCACCCATCAAAGAGAACTGTAATGTGCGTGGTATAGGAGTGGCTGTCATCGTGAGTGTATCCACATTCGATTTCATCTGTTTCAGCTTTTCTTTTACCGCTACTCCGAATTTTTGTTCCTCGTCTATTATCAGTAATCCAAGGTCTTTAAACTGTATGTCCTTACTCACTATGCGGTGAGTCCCTATCAGTACATCTACCTTACCCTCCTTCAGATCGTTCAGAGTTTCTTTTATCTGGTTTGCACTGCGAGCACGGCTGATGTATTCTACACGGCACGGAAAATCCTTCAGCCGTTCCCTGAATGTCTGGTAATGCTGATACGCCAGTACGGTAGTGGGTACTAGCACAGCTACTTGTTTGTTGTCTGATACAGCCTTAAAAGCCCCCCGGATAGCCACTTCCGTTTTGCCGAAACCTACATCTCCGCATATGAGCCGGTCCATAGGTTTACTGTTTTCCATATCCTGTTTTACGTCGGCCGTTGCTTTCACCTGATCGGGAGTATCCTCATAGATAAAGGATGCTTCCAATTCATGCTGTAAGAATGAATCGGGAGAAAACTTGAATCCTTCTTCCTGACGTCGTTTAGCATATAATTGAATCAGGTCGCGGGCAATATCTTTTACTTTGCTTTTGGTCTTTTCCTTTATCTTGTTCCAAGCGCCGGTTCCCAGTTTATTGATGCGAGGCGGTTCGCCTTCTTTGCCTCTGTATTTGGATATTTTATGAAGGGCATGCAGGGATACAAAGATGGAATCGTTGTTGAGATATATCAGCTTGATAAGCTCCTGCATCTTCCCGTTCATATCGGAGCGGACAAGCCCGCCGAATTGTCCTACACCGTGGTCGATATGAACAATGTAGTCGCCTATCTGAAATTGTTGTAATTCTTTGAGTGATAGGGCAAACTTACCGGAACGCACCCTGTCCGATTTCAGGTTATATTTATGATAGCGGTCGAATAACTGGTGGTCGGTAAAACAGCATATCTTCAATGTTTCGTCACTGAACCCTTCCGATAATGTCCTTTCTACCGGTATGAAGGTAATATTGTCGCCCCTGTCTTCGAAGATAGATTGCAGGCGTTTATGTTGCTTTTCACTGTCGCTCAGAATGTATATTCTGAAGCCTTTCTCTATATTTTTATGGAAAGTCTCACTTATCAGGTCAAAGTTTTTATGGAAGGGTGGTTGCAGGTTTGTTTCAAACTCTATTGTTGCTTCGGGTATACCTCCTGCTCTTGCTCCGAAATGAATATGCCTGAATCCGTTTATCAGGTTTGCATATTCTTCCCTGTTGGATAATTTAATCTGTATGTCTTTTTCATATTCGGGATTGTCGAGAATTGCAGAGTCATTGTAGACAGATTCTATTTTTTCTTCAGCCCATGCAAAGTCTTTGAATCCGATTATGCTGTCTTTAGGAATCAGTTTTAATAATGAGTCCCTGTCCAGATCGGATTTTTGCATATCAGGTATAATCTGTATCTGTTGCAAACGCTCTTTCGACAATTGTGTCTCTATATCGAATGTGCGTATTGTGCTCACTTCATCGCCGAAAAAGTCGATACGGTACGGGAATTCATAAGAAAAAGAGAATACATCGAGAATACTCCCTCTAATAGCGTATTGCCCGGGTTCGTAAACATAGTCTACATATTCGAACCCGAAGCTATCCAGCATCTCTGATACAAAGCCGCGGTCTACTTCTTCGTTAACATTGATGTGTATTGTATTCTTTTCCAGAATACTTTTTGCAACAACTTTCTCAGCGAGCGCTTCCGGATATGTAATTATGATCAGATGCTTGTTGTCTGTCTGTAATTTACCCATCACTTCGGTACGGAGTATTTCGTTTGCAGTATCTATTTGTCCGTATTTGATGGCACGTTTATATGCTGACGGGAAGAATAGTACTTTATCCGTATCCAGTATCTGTATCAGGTCGTGATAAAAATAGCCTGCACTTTCCAGGTCGTTCAGGATATACAGGAAACAATCGTCCGTTTTGTGGTAGACGGCTGCTGCAAACATCGCAGCCGATGAGCCTTGTAGTCCTTTTGCATAGAGGCTTTTATGCTTCGGCAAAATATTAACAACAGCAGATATGTTTTTATGAGACTCGAAAACCTCTTGTAAAGCAGCTAATTTCAATGTAGTAAACTTATTTAATCTTCGGGATACAAAAGTAGTAAAAAACATACTACAAATTCTATACCAAAGCTTAATTCTGATTGGTCTGTCAATAACAAAAGAGTGAGAATCATAGTCCTCACTCTTTCTATTAAATAAAATAGAATATTATTTTCTCAATGTAAGTATCTCTTTTATTGTATCGGCTGTTATATTATGACATTCGCCTAACTTCCAGCCACGTTCGGCAAGCCGTTTACTTACCTTTTCCACGGCTTCGTTACCGAGGTTATAGTCAGACAAATGTGTTTTAACACCCATTGTTTCAAAGAAATTCTCTACAGCTTTTATTGTCTTCTCTATAGCTCCGTCACCTTGTATGCCGAATACTTCGCGGCCAAGACGGATTATTTTCTTCGACTTCTGTTCTTTCAGCACGGTCATTACTCCCGGCAATACGATCGCTAATGTTTGCGCATGGTCTAAGCCGTAGAATGCTGTAATCTCATGGCCTATCATATGTGTAGCCCAGTCCTGAGGCACACCGCAGTTTATCCATCCGTTGAGCGCCCATGTCGAAGCCCACATCAGATTTGCGCGTACATCATAATTATGGGGATCGCTCAACGCTTTCGGACCTTCTTCTACCAGTGTTTTAACGATGGCTTCGGCCATATTATCCTGCAGCAGGGAATTACTCTCGCTATATGTGAGATATTGCTCCATCACATGTACAAATGCATCTACAACGCCGTTCCCTACCTGACGTACAGGCAGACTGAATGTTACTGTAGGGTCGAGTACAGAAAATAACGGATAAGTGAAGTCGGAAGAAAAGGCGAGTTTTTCCTCTGTGGATACACGGGTAATAACACCTCCATTGTTCATTTCCGAACCTGTGGCCGGTAAAGTGATAATATCGGCAAATGGCATCGCTTTTTTTATTTCGCTGCCTTTCGACAGGATATCCCACGGTTCGTTGCCCTCGAAAAGGGCTGCTGCCGCGATAAATTTAGTAGCATCCAGTACCGAGCCTCCACCAACGGACAGAAGGAAAGTTATCCCTTTTTCCTTGATAAACTCTACAGCTTTCATGCAAGTCTCATAATGCGGATTGGGCTCTATTCCTGCGAATTCGTACCATTCAAAGCCTTCGAGGGCTTTCACTGTCTGGTCGTATACTCCGTTCTTTTTGATACTGCCACCACCGTAAGTTATCAATACTTTGCTACTTTGCGGTATTTCGTTTGTTATTTCCTTGATTGTATCTTTCCCGAATATGATTTTGACGGGATTTGCATAAGCGAAGTTGTTCATAATTGTATCTTTTTGTAACTGGAGCAAAGGTATATCATTTGATAGAATATGTATATGCATTAATTATTAAAGTTGTTAAAAAATAGTCTAAATGAAGAGCACCGACACAATATATTTTTTCAGAAGGAATAAGCCCAATCTTTTTATTTACTTTTATCCATCAAAAAAATAGAAGGATGAAAAAACTTACGGTTTTAATATTTCTGTTACTCAGCAGTGCCGCTATTTTCGGACAAATCAATCCGGAGGATTCTACAGTGCAGGTCATTGCTTACTGGGATAAAGGGGAGACTCACAATTATAAGGTTATCAACAAGAAGACCCAATTGAAAAATGAAGAAATAATATCTTCAGATTCTGTAGTTTATAATGTAGAGTTATCGGTGCTGGACTCTACGGCAAATTCCTATACCATACAGTGGCTTTATAAGAATAATGCTAATAAAGATCTGAAAGTAATATATAAAACAAATGAACTGGGCGAATTTGAGGAAGTTCTGAACTGGGAAGAAATAAGGGATTTTGTAAACAGGACAACGAACAGCATTCTGCAAGGTTTAAAAAAAGGTGAAACGAGTGATGAATCACTGGGTAAGTTGGAAAAAGAAATAACATCTACTTTCTCAACTAAAGAAGCAATCGAGTCGGTAGGAGTGAACGAAATTATTCAATATCATATGTTTCATGGCGTTACATATAAGTTAGGTGATTATATGGAGGGTGAAATTGAGGTGCCGAATGTATTGGGTTCTAAGCCCTTCACAGCCAATACTTATTTCGGACTGGAAGAGATAATGTCGGATGAAGAATATTTGCTGAAATCGGTGCAAAGCATAGATAAAGAACAACTGACGGTGGCTACACTCGAGTATTTAAAGAAGCTATCGGAATCGGTTGGTAAAAGTTTTGATATGGAAGCAGTACGGAATATGCAATTTGAGAATGAAACCACTACTCATTCAGCCCTTCATGATTCGGGCTGGGTTATTTACAGTATTATGCAAAAGGTAGTCACCAATGGCGATATTACTGTAATAAACGAATGTTCCATAGAAATGGAGTAAACTCTTAAAATTCTGCCAGTAATCTCATATTCAGTTGTCTTCCCGTTAGATAATTAGGTACGGCATGATGCTGGTTATTCACATCAGTTATCCAATAGTAAGTATTTGTATTCTGCATGTCGAAGATGTTAAATGCATCCAGTCCCAACCATATGTTTTTAAAGGCTTTGCAGAATGAATTTCTGTTGCGGATCGCAAAGTCTTCTCCGAGTATCAGCCATGAGAATCCGATGTCGATACGTTTATAATTCGGCGTACGGAAATATCCGGTTTCGTACCCTTTGTATGGCGCAGATACAGGTAACCCTTGCGACCATAGACCGCGCAGGCTCATTTTTAAACGTTCATATCCTGGGAAATAGTCCTGATAGAAGAGAGCGAAATTGAATCGCTGGTCGGTAGGCAGAGGTACTTTTATTCCGTTTATATCCTGTTCGGTCTTCATGAACGACAGGCTTATCCAACTATCCGCCCCGGGGATAAATTCGCCATATAATTTTACGTCTGCCCCCATAGAATAACCTTTGGAGGAGTTCTCTCCAGTGTATCTTATCTTTACATTGTTGACGGTATATGGTACAAGATCGGACAATTTCTTGTAATATACTTCACCTGATAATTTGAACGGAGGAATATTCTTCTGTATATCCCGTCCGAAGTAATAATCGGCACCCAGTACGATATGTATTGACTTCTGTGACTTAATGTCTTTATTCAGCTCTGTGACATTATTACCATCTACATTAACAATGCGCTGAAATTCTTTATAAAAAGGAGCCTGGTAATACACTCCTCCCGCTACCCGCAACGAAAGATTATCCAGCCCTGTCGGCACAAAAGCCAATGCTCCACGCGGACTTACAATCAGCTCTTCATTGAAAGCCCAGTAGCTGGCACGCACACCTGCATTGAGTATGAATAAGCCTGCATCTGTACTGAAATTGTAGGTATCTTGTATATATCCCGAAATACGGGTAGGGCTGATTTTATTATCCGATTTCAGGTTCGAAAATACATTTACATCGGTTCCGGTACTCGGTAGGGAGTAGCCTGCCGAGTCGCGCATTTCCCATTCCTTTATCTTATCGTTTATTTTTTCTTTTTGGTAGCTGATACTCCATTTCAGCATGTTCCGGTCTATCTTCAGATTGCCGGAATGAGTGAAAGTATACACATCCGACTTCAACTTATTGCGCGCATGTTCATGGTAGGTGCCTATAGCCAGTTGTGACCCGATATTTTCATCATCGCCTGTCAGACTTGACTCCTGTAAAAGATAGCGTCCGTCTATGTCGTATCGTTCCTGTTCGTCGGACGAAAAAGCGGAAGCTGTAAACCCTATATTCAGATTGTCTGTGACCTTGCCTCTTAAAGTCAGTGCTCCCTGATAAGTAAGGAACCTGTCATTTTCCCATCCATTGAAATGAACTGTAAATGTGCGGGGAGACGTTAATGTACCAAATGATGTTTCGCGTGTTTCGGGTGTAAATTCATATTTATTATAGGAATAATTTCCTAAGAAACCGGCTTCCCATTTAGAACCCAGCTTATAGGTGATATATGTCTGAAAATCGAGAAAAGAAGGGTCATACTCGGCTTTTGTATCAGTAGTGCTCAACAGGGAGCGCAATGTCTTATACCTGACGCTGGTAACCTGTGAAAATTTTTCGGAGGAATTGCCTACATATATCTCTCCACCGAGCAGTCCTGCCGAAACAGCGCCTTCGAATCGCTGCGGCCTTTTATAGGTAATATCCAGTACCGACGACATCTTATCTCCATACTCGGCGCTGAAGCCTCCGGCAGAAAATCCGACCGTCTGTACCATATTGGGATTGATAAAGCTAAGGCCTTCTTGCTGTGCCGACCGTACGAGCAGGGGGCGATATATCTCTATGCCGTTTACATAGACGATGTTTTCATCAAAGTTTCCTCCACGTACCGAATATTGGTTACTCAGTTCATTTGTAGAGCTTACTCCTCCCATAGTGGCCAGGAGGGACTCTATACTATTCCACGGGTTTGAAGGGCGCCTGGCAGCTATATAGTCGATTCGTCCAATTACGGTCGTAACCATGCGTTCACCTTCCACTGTAACAGGAGCCAGGCTCCTATCTTCTTCGTGCAGTGTAACACTCAGACTGAAATCTTCTGCCAACTTGGGTATAACATAGAGGTGTTTTTGGTAACCGATCAGAGAGAAAATAAGTTTGACGGAATCTTCGGGAAACACTTCCAGTTCGTAGAACCCGTAATTATTTGTATATACACCATTGCTTGTGTTCGGTTGCGATACGGACACCTGTTCCAACGGACGAAAATCTTTATCTGTAACTATTCCTGCAATTTTTACTTTCTGTGCATAGGAAGAAACCGAAATTAAAAAGAGTAATAACAGGAATTGTTTTTTAGCCATTGTTTAGCGTTTGGTTTTATAAATAACAAATTTATGGATATATTTCCGGAGAACAAATAATTATTACAGATTATATTTATCTATATCTACGGGTATTAGCGAATATCCGTGCTGTTTTTATGTTTGATGAGAGGGTAAAAGGAATAGCCGATAAACCTGTTACTTTTGTTACCTTTTAATGAAGGAGATTCGTACCACTTAGCATTGCAAAATAATTCTTAATTATTCATTCTTAATTATTCATTCTTAATTATTCATTGTTTTCCGTTACTTCTGTTACCTTTTAACTAGACATTGTGAATATAGGTTAAATTTAGTCGGTCTTTGATATATTGATTATTAAATATAAGTTATCCGTTATGCAGGAAGGTGTTACTTTTTTAGGTTTATCGTATGAGAGAGTATTGCAACTCCTTTCTGAGGAAGGGCAGATATAATATGTGTTACGTTTGTTACTTTTTGAGAAGAAGAGGCAGAAACTCATTGCATGAAAATCAAAAAAGGTCACTCCCTAATGGAGCAACCCTTTTGATTCACCTAAAAACCTAAATTAAAACCTATGTAGTTATTGTATTTCTATCTTTTTTATTTTGTCTTCGATAGCTTTATTCTGTTTAGGTAGTGTAATTTGCAGAATTCCATCTTTTTGTACGGCAGAAATATTATCAGTGTCTATATTTTCCGGAATAGTGAAACTACGAGTGAAAGAAGATTTCTTGAATTCACGGCGAAGTACTTTTTCATTTTCGTCTTTTTCTTCATTTTTCATTTCATTCTGAGCCGAAATTTTAAGCACATCTTTTTCTACTTCTATTTTGATGTCTTCTTTGTCAAATCCCGGAACAGATAATTCAATGTTGAAAGCCTTTTCGTTTTCCGAAACATTTGTGGCCGGAAGGTATGTATTTCCCAAGCCATTCAACACTTCATCATTGATATAATTAGAAAAGAATGTAGGGAAAAAACTTCCGCTTCTGTCGTACCTTCTAAGTTGATTTCTCATAATCTAGTCCTCCTTAAATTTATTTTAGTTTAATCTTTATGTTATACATATTTGTATCTGTAAACTATATTGCAAAAAGTATGCAAAAGTGACTTAATGGCAGTTTTGTTCAATGCTAAAATATTTTAAAAGTTTGATCATCGATGATAACTTCTTTATTGTGTATGTTTTAATTTATGGTTTGGATCTGTTGGTTGTTTTACTTTGCATGTCATAATGACATTTTTTTGTTGATGCTAATGGAGAAAGAGAATTGTAAGGCTTACTCTTTCTTATGTAAAAGTAATTGTATTACCTTTTCATTTGTCTTTCCTTATCAGGTCTTTTTATCCAATATTTATATCCGTTTGCTGGCTTTCATTACATCTTAATTCTGTAAGGTTAATATATGCAAAACGGATGTTGCTCAAAACTTTTCGGTTTTAATTATTGTTTATATACAAACAAGGAATACGGCTTATTTGAGAGCCTCTATTTCAAGTCCATTTTGCAGATTACGACAAATTTTTTTAGAGAAAAAAGCACAATAATGATTAAACGATTTTTTTTAACATGCATTGTTCTTGCATTTGTGAATGTAGTGCATGCCCAAGAGGAACGGAAGCAAGCTTATTTACCCACCTTTGCTTTGAAGACAAATGCCTTGTACTGGGCTACAACGACTCCAAATCTGGGCGTTGAATTCGGTTTGTCCACCAAATTTACATTAGATATATCCGGTAATTATAATCCGTGGACGTTTTCTGATGATAAAAAACTGAAACATTGGCTTGTTCAGCCCGAATTGAGATATTGGCCTTGCGAACGCTTCAATGGCCATTTTTTTGGTTTACATGGACACTATGGTGAGTATAACGTAGGTGGTATTAAACAGTTAGGTCTAAAAGAACATCGCTATGAGGGCAACCTCTGGGGGGGCGGTATCTCGTACGGATACCATTGGATTTTGAGTAATCATTGGAGTATAGAGGCTACTATTGGTGTTGGTTACGCTCATCTGGATTACGAAAAATATAAGTGCGAAAAGTGTGGGACAAAAATAAAAGATGATACGAGAGATTACTGGGGCCCGACAAAAGCCGGCTTAAGTATAATTTACGTGATCAAGTAAAAGTAAAAAGGAATGAAAAAGATATTAAATATCAGCATAATTGTATTGTTGTCTGTATTGGCTATGCCCCTTATGGCGCAACAGATCTATAAAGGACAAATAAATATCGCTTCAAGAGAAATGACCCGCGAAGGTGATTTTCTGTATGTACATATGATAGTGGATATGTCAGATTTGAAGCTGGATAAGAGCCGTTCTCTAACCCTAACTCCCATATTGACTAATGGCAGCCATGACATGGAATTGCCGGATATATTAATAAATGGTACTGCACGCCACAAAGCGTATTTAAGGTCACAGGCGTTGGGAGGTGATCAAAATGTAAATAAGGCGTCGTATAGTGTAGTAAAATTGGATAAGAAGTCGAAAGGCCAATTGCATTACAAACAAACAATCCCTTACGAAAAGTGGATGGATACAGCTCATCTGGATATAAAAGAAGACCTTTGCGGATGTGGGGGACATGAGCAGGAGGTAGCCGTAGAACGGATAATAGAAAATGTACCACCCTTGCTGGTTACTCCATATATAATGGTACCTCAGTTGGCTTATATACAACCTAAAGTAGAAGATGTGAAATTGCGTAAAGAGCAGTGGGAAACATATTTGGACTTTCCGGTAAATAAAACTAATATATTGTCCGATTATATGGGAAACCCTGTTGAGCTATCTAAGATAGAGAAAATGCTCAAGGCTGTGAAAGCTGATAATAATTTGACAGTTACACGTATTAATATTATAGGTTATGCTTCGCCGGAAGGCCTCCTGGCAAATAATGAAAAATTGTCGCAAGGCAGAGCTGAATCATTTAAAGCGTATCTGACATCGAAACTCGATTATCCTGCTGATATGTATAAAGTGGAATATGGTGGGGAAAATTGGACCGGATTGCTTGCTGCTGTTGAGTCCTCGAATATGAAGGATAAAGACGCTGTGATAGATATAATAAAAAATACTGGTGATCTGGCAACCCGCAAAAACAAGCTGAAAAGTCTGAATAATGGAGAACCTTATCAGCAAATGCTGAAAGAAATATATCCTAAATTGCGTAAGGTCGAGTCTCATGCTTTCTATAATGTAAAAGGATTTGATGTTGCTGAAGCGAAAGAAATAATAAAAACACGGCCGCAACAGTTGAGCCTCGAAGAAATGTTTCGTATTGCAAATTCTTATCAGGCAGGTAGTGACGATTTCATAGATGTATTTGAGACTGCTGTAAGGATGTTCCCTAACGATGAAGTTGCTAATCTGAATGCTGCGGCTGCAGCTCTGTCGGCAAATAACCTTACCAATGCAGAGAAGTATCTGAGGAAGTCGAATGCAAGTTCAGCGGAATATGTGAATAATATAGGTGTATTGTATCTTTTGAGTGGCGATCTGGATAAGGCAAAAGCTCAGTTTACCAAGGCTGCCGGAGATGGGATAGAAGCCGCAAAATATAATTTAAAAGAAGTAGAAAAGAAAATAGAAAATGAAGCTCAGATTAAATAATCAGGTTAGTTTTTTAAATTAGTTATCAATAGTAAGACAGGATTCGGATTGTAAGTTCGAATCCTGCTTCATTTTTTTTTGAGTAATAAGGGTTCTATTTTTTCTATTAGGATAATAATATATTTTAATCAGGAAAAATTTCAGCATTTATTAATCTTTACCTATTTTCGCTAGCGCTTGCTTTAATGTAAGATTACTAACTAAAATCTATATATTATGCTGAAACATTTACTTTTGCTAATCCTGGTACTGCTTTTATCTATTTTAACCCTTACTGCACAAGAGCAAAAGGAGATAGTCCTGAAAACGGATGTATCTGAAGCTACAGTTTTTATAAATGGGGCACAGGTCTCAAGAAAGAAAACTATCGACTTACTGCCCGGCAAGACCAAAATAAGGTTTACAAATCTTTCGCCCTACATTGACGCTAAAAGCGTACAGGTCAAAATGGATGGTGAAGTGATGGTGGTATCTGTAAATCATCAATCGAGCTTTCTCGATAGTTTAAAGAAGCCAGTTGTATCCAAGACGGCTAATCAGCAGGTAAAGGATATAGACGATAGACTAGCTTCGGAGCAAATTTCCAAAACGGTAATTCAGGATGAACTGAAATTTTTGGAAGAAAATAAGAAAATCGGCGGTACCAATACAGGTATTAGCCTGTTGACATTAAAGGAAACGGCAAATTACTACAGGGAACGCATGACCGCACTGAAAGTAAAAGACCTTGAAATATCTAATCGCATCAAAGCGTTGGAAGCCGAAAAAAGAGCAATTCTCAGTGAGGGTAAACAAGATGGAAACACTACTAAATGTACACCTATAGGAGAAGTTGTGGTCGAAGTAGATTGCAAAAAAAATACCAGAGCTAATCTGGAACTTATGTATTATGTGAAAAATGCTGGCTGGTATCCCACATATGACGTGCGCGCGATCAGTATAGATAAACCGATACAACTGATATATAAGGCCAATATACATCAGAATACACAAGAAGAATGGAAGGATGTGAAATTGAAAATATCGTCGGCCGATCCGAATCAGGGAAATATAGCGCCTAAGCTTAAAACATATTTTCTGAATTATTATACAGCTCCTCCGCGTTATGATACTCGGATCGATAATAATCAGGTAAGCGGTGTTGTGCTTGAAAATTCGGGTGAGCCGCTTGTCGGAGTAACTGTCGTAGTGAAAGGTACGACTATAGGTACGGTAACAGATCTTGACGGACGTTTTTCGCTTGCAATTCCTCAAAATGGCAAAGAATTAGTATTCTCATTTGTAGGCATGGTGTCGCAGACGCTACCTATCACAGGGTCAAGTATGCATATATATATGCAGGAAGATTCCAAAATGTTGGAGGAGGTAGTGGTCGTTGGTTATGGAACAGTGAAGAAGGAACTTGCAGGTGCTGTGGCAGGAGTTCAGGTTCAGAAATCAAAATCCGCTCCTGCCGCCGCTCCTGCATTTGAAAGAAAAGATGTGGCAATGCCGACTGCTCAGGTGGAAAACCAGACAGCGGTTGAATTCGAAATCAAGATACCTTATACAATTAAATCGGACAATAAAAATACGATTGTAGAGGTAGATCGTTATGAACTGCCTGCCGATTATGAATATTTCGCAATCCCTAAAATTAATAAGGATGCATTCCTTCTTGCAAATATTACCGACTGGGAAAAGTATAACTTACTGGAGGGTGAAGCCAATATTTTCTTCGAGAATACCTATATAGGTAAAACGATACTTGATACACGTTATGTCTCGGATACTTTAAGTATATCCCTTGGACGCGACAAGAACATTCTGGTCAGCCGCGATAAGGTAAAGGATTTTAACACGAAGAAATTTTTAGGTTCAAAGAAGGAAGATACACGGGCTTGGAAGATTAGTGTAAGGAATAACAAGAGCCAGCCCATCAATTTTGTTATACTTGACCAGATACCCGTATCCACCACTACAGAGATAGAAGTTAATGCCGAAAATCTATCGGGAGGCGACTTGAATACCGATACAGGAGAGATAAAGTGGAAAATGGAATTGAACCCGTCAGCAAAAAAAGAACTGGAACTTAAATATAAAGTGAAGTATCCCAAAGACCGAAATCTGACAATAGAATAATTACTTAACTATAAAAGAAATGCTACAAATGAAAAGCCATCTCAATACAACGAGATGGCTTTTTATTTTAAGAAGATTGAATAATTATAATCAATGTGCGCTTTCGAACTGTTCTAAGAAACGTTTGTCATTTTCAGAGAACATGCGTAGGTCTTTTACCCTGTATTTGAGATTGGTAATACGTTCTATACCCATTCCTAAGGCATAACCGGTATATACTTTGCTGTCAATGCCGCAGTTTTCCAATACATTCGGGTCTACCATACCACAACCTAATATTTCTACCCAGCCTGTATGTTTGCAGAACGGACAACCTTTGCCTCCACAGATATTACATGATATATCCATTTCTGCACTAGGCTCTGTGAAAGGGAAGTAAGACGGACGCAGGCGAATTTTAGTATCTGCGCCGAACATTTCTTTAGCAAAAAACAATAATGCTTGTTTAAGATCGGCAAATGACACATTTTTGTCAATATAAAGAGCTTCTACCTGATGGAAGAAACAATGTGCGCGGTATGAAATAGCCTCGTTGCGATATACACGTCCGGGACAGATAATACGGATAGGAGGTTGTTGTTTCTCCATCACACGTGTTTGTACGGATGATGTATGCGTACGGAGCACTATTTCGGGGCTGCGTGCAATGAAGAAAGTGTCTTGCATGTCACGTGCCGGATGGTCTTCTGCAAAATTGAGCGATGAGAATACATGCCAGTCATCCTCTATTTCCGGTCCTTCGGCAATAGAAAATCCGAGACGGCGGAATATATCGCAGATTTCTTTCTTAACAATCGACAAGGGATGACGCGTACCCAATGCTATTGGAGCCGCAGTCCGGGTAAGGTCTATAGAAGAATCGCCTGTATGTGAGTTTTCGAGTGAATCTTTCAACTGGTTGATTTTCTCCTGCGCTTTTTCTTTCAGCTCGTTGAGTCTCATTCCTACCTCACGTTTCTGCTCGGCAGCAACGTTGCGAAAATCGTTCATCAACATTGAAACTTCACCTTTCTTACTCAGATACTTAATGCGCAGAGCTTCTATTTCCTCTGCCTTAGCGGCTTTCAGGTTATCTATTTCAGACAACAGCTGGTTAATTTTGTCAATCATATCTAGTTTTCGTATTTTCTAAGAAACGAGTACAAAAATACATTTTTCTTTCTTTATATCCGATAGATGCATTGCATTTTTAAGGCAAACTCACGAAATAGGCCACGTTTCAGTTAACAGTATTCTCTCGCAAAGACGCTAAGGCACAAAATTCAGGTCATTACTTATATTTACAGCCATATTTATATCTATTAACTATGGATTGTTAAAACCTGACACTTCTGACACTTTTTCATTATTTTTTCACCTGTAATATTCACATTAATTAACAGTATCTAGTTAAAAGGTAACAAAGGTAACACATATACCGGTTATCAGTGAACAGCCATAAGTTAACAACCTGTATCTCGTGTCTTGTCTACTCGTATCTCAGATACTTAAAATTACCACTTATTCCAATATTTCAAAGAACTGTAAGCTAACAGCTAAGGGTTATCGGCTCTAATTACATAGATAAACTTTTCAGAAGAAATTAAATGCTGTTCGGCTTTCATGATATATTTTTATAGATATACTCTTAAAGTTCTTGACCTGACCAAATAAAAAAGGATGTCTCGAAAGACATCCTTTTCATATAATACTGTATTATATTCTTATTTAGTTACAGCTGTAAACACGACTACGCGATTCCATTGGTCGGTAGGGAACAATTGTTCTTTGTCGCCACTGGCTTTTGTTGTAATACGGCTAGGAGCAATATCGTATTTGTCGATCAGTACTTTAGCGACTGCTTCAGCACGTTGTTCAGACAGTCTTTGGTTGATTGCAGCTGTACCGGTGCTCTTATCAGCATAACCTGTAACTACCACGTTCACATTAGGATTGTCTTTCAGATAGCGGGCAGCATTGAAGATATTGATATCCTGGTTTTGCTCAAGTTTAGCGCTACCAATGCGGAATACCACAACAGCATTCATCAATACTTCAGTCTGTTCTTTAATTTCTTTAGTTTCCTGTACTATTACCTGAGGTTCAGGCTTGTTAGCCAACTCTGTTTTCAGCCTGCTGATTTCAGAATCTTTGTTACCAAGTAAAGCTCTCTGATCATTTATTTGGTTATTCAAACGTTGTAGTTCTGCAGGGTCTGCAGCATCTACAATTTTGAAGCCGCCTTTCGATAATTTGAAAGAAACTCCCAGTAATGCATTAACTGTTCCATCGTAGTGTGAACCTTGCTCACGACCGTTAAAATCGTCACGCATAAGGTTACCTGCAACTTCCAGATTGATACTTGCTATTTCGCTTACACGGAAATCTGCTTGCAAACCTGCACGCGGTACAATACTATTTACAGTATGGATACCATTTTCAGAATCTTTGAATACATGTACATAACCAAGACCGGCAAAACCTATCAGATTAAACACCCTGTCTTCTTTGTAAGGAAGTACCAAATTGGTAAGGTTAAGTAATCCGTCAGCATTGATTTGGAAATACTTCGATTTGTATGTACCATCTGTATTATTCAATTTATAATAGTTTTTGGATTCCCATCCGCCAACTTGTAGACGTGCACCTGTTTTAGGTGAAAAATATTTACCAAGGGATACAGCCGCATATGGAGTTACAAGATCTCCGAAAGATGCATCTTTTTGATACTCACTGATTGTGTAGGATGCGCCGCCTTGTAATTGTAGAAACCAATTATCGCCAAATTTTGACGGAACAATGGCTTTTTCTTGTGCCAGTGCAGGAGCTGCAGATATAGCAACTGCTGCGATAGTTAAAAGAACCTTTTTCATTTTCTAAAATTTTGTTACTATCTCATTTAAACGAATGTGAATATCACATTGTTCAAATACAAAAGTAGAATAAATTGTTAACAAAATAATTTGTTAATTAATAAATATGAAATCAATAGGCTAAATGCCTAGTTGACAGCAAAGAGAAAAGATGCTGAAAAAAGAGGCAAATTGATAAATTTTAGTGACAATTTGATTTTTTATTTCTAAAATCATTTTTTTTTGCTACTTTTAAATGCCAAAAACATCTGTTGGCAATGTCCTTTCTAGGAACAGAGGAAATATACACAAAAAATAGATTATTATAAATATATGGCGCATCTTCCAGATTTTATAAGTGACTTGGCTATAATACTTATTACAGCCGGGTTTGTAACCATTGTATTTAAATGGTTGAAACAACCCGTCGTGCTCGGGTATATTGTTGCAGGATTCATTGCGAGTCTTCATTTCAAAAAATTCATAGAAGACCTGGTCGTAAAAGTAACAGACATCCCCGAAGGACAGGTTGCCGATGTGTTTAAGGTATTGCCGGAAATATCGGATATGGCTAATGTTAGCATTTGGGCCGAAATAGGGGTTATATTCCTTCTATTTGCACTTGGGTTGGAATTCAGTTTCAAGAAACTGATAGATGTAGGGGGGAAGGCCTCGATAGCTACGCTCATCAATTTGGGATCGATGATAATAATCGGTTATCTGGCAGGTGAGCTATTTATTGTCAACCTTATCGATGACTGGACCTCAATGGATAGTATTTATCTCGGATGTATGTTGTCCATGTCTTCCACTACTATTATAATAAAGGCATTTAACGATATGGGGCTGCAAAAGAAAAAATTTGCAGGCATAGTATTCGGGATGCTGATTGTAGAAGATATTGCAGCTATTGTAATGATGGTATTGCTTACCACATTTGCTTCCAGCCAGCATTTCGAGAGTGGTGAAGTCGCAAATAGTGTGGTTAAACTGGTCTTCTTTATGCTTATATGGTTTGTAGTGGGTATTTATATGATACCTACAATGCTGAAGAAACTGAAAAAATACCTGAATGACGAAACATTGCTTATTGTTGCTATCGGTCTTTGTTTGGGCATGGTACTGTTTGCAACTAGTGTTGGTTTCTCTGCGGCCTTGGGTGCATTTATTATGGGATCAATTTTAGCCGAAACAATTGAGTCTAAACATATAGAACATCTTATCGAACCTCTGAAGAACCTGTTTGGAGCAGTTTTCTTTGTATCGGTAGGTATGATGATAGATCCGGCTGTAATCGGAGAATATGCCGTGCTTATTCTGATACTGACATTGGTTATTCTTATCGGACGTACTATTTTTGCCACAGTCGGAGTATTGGCATCCGGGGAAGGCCTGAAGGTGGCCTTGCAATCGGGTTTCAGTCTGGCTCAGATCGGTGAGTTTTCATTCATTATTGCTTCTCTGGGAATGGGACTGGGGGTTATTACCGAAACGCTTTACCCTATCATTGTTGCCGTATCGGTGATAACTACATTTACAACCCCGTATTGTATCAAGGGAGCTGAACCTGCTTATAACTGGCTCGAAAAACGCATCCCTAAGAAATGGGATAAACTGATAGAGGGATATGGTATGTCAAGTTATAATACCGTTAATAAACAAAACGACTGGAAGAAATTACTCCAAAGCATACTCAAATTAGTTGCTATCTATACCACTATTTCTATTGCAATACTTCTTGTATTCCAGAATTTTATAAATCCTTATATCGTTGAATATGTACCGGGTAGTATCTGGGGAAATATATTGGCGGCGGCGATTACACTTACATTGATGGCTCCATTCCTGCGTGCTATCATGATGAAGAAAAACCGTTCGGAAGAGTTCAAGAATCTTTGGAGAGACAACCGTTTCAATAGAGGTGCATTAATTTCTCTTATTGCTTTCCGCATCATTATATGTGTTGCATTGGTACTGATGGTTCTGATCCCATTGTTCCCGAGACTGACAATACTGATGGTGATAATATCTCTGGCTGTAGTTACATTGATTGTATTTTCTCAGGGATTCAAGAAGCAGTCGCGAAAAATAGAGGCTCGTTTCCTTGAGAATCTGAATCTGAAGCAAAAATACGATGAGAAAAAGGCAGCATTTCTACCTACAGTAGCGAATGACCTGCGTTCGAAAAGTATACATATCGAGGAATTTGAAATCTCCCAATCGTCTCCTAGTATAGGAAAGACATTGCGTGAGCTTAATTTCAGGCAAAAGACAGGCGTGAATATTGTAACAATAATACGTGGAAGTAAAAAGATAAACATTCCGGATGGGAATGAGCGTCTCTATCCTTTCGATAAGCTTGTAGTTTCAGGTTCCGATGAAGAGATGCAGACTCTGGCTCAATATCTACACGACAAGCGGGAACAGGCCTCGCAAATGGAAGAAGAAGCTCAACATCATGTAAGCTTGTCACAATACCTTGTGGAGCCGGATTCTCCGCTCATAGGTAAGACTATAGCTAATGCTGCTATACGTGAGAAAACCGAATGTATGGTTATCGGTATAGACCGTAATGATGAATCTATTATACAGTTTACTCCTAACTTTATGTTTGAAGAAGGGGATATCATATGGCTCGCCGGCGAGAAGGAGAAACTGAATTCTTTTGAAGAAAACATTGGTGATCTAATCCCATTGATACCATAAAGGATTTTAATCTTCAAGTTCTAAAAATCATGATTGAGATACCCGAATCAAATACAATCAGCCGTCAGGCCGAAACAATTCTGGCAGGGAAGCGGATCGCAAGGGTTGTGCAGGCTACCAGTCCGCATAAATTTACATGGTATAATGGTGATCCACTCTTGTATCCCGATTTATTAGTCGGACGAGAGATTGAGGTGGTAAGGGGGCACGGTGCTTACTTGGATATACTTTGCGACGAAGATGTGAAAATTTCTATTGGTGATGGTACAAATCTGAAATACTATCCTTCTATCGAAAGTCATCCCGTCAAGCATCAGTTATTGATAGAGTTCGACGATAAAAGTTTTATGGCTTTCACTGTGTCTATGTATGGCGCCATCTATGCATATAAAGGAGAAATGGATAACTTTTATCATCGCAACAGCCTCAATAGTATTTCTCCTCTGGCAGATAAGTTTGACAGGCAGTATTTCGATAGCATATTCAGCAGCGTGAAAAAAGATATATCAGTAAAAGCCCTGCTGGCTACCGAACAACGCATACCGGGGCTGGGCAATGGCGTATTGCAGGATATACTGTTCAAGGCAGGGCTTCATCCGAAGCGAAAAATATCAACTATTTCCGATTTTGAAAGGGGAGACCTGTTTCATTGCCTGAAGGTTACATTGCAAAGCATGACCGATAAAGGAGGACGCGATACCGAAAAGGACTTCTATGGCAATTTTGGCGGCTATAAATGCCTTCTCTCCAAAAATACATATAAGCGACCTTGTCCTAATTGTGGAGGAGAAATCGTGAAAGAAGCATATATGGGTGGTACAGTGTATTATTGTCCATCTTGCCAGAAATAATAAATATTATTCCATACTTATGAGTAAATCAAAGGGTTACCTGTTGCGGGTAACCCTTCTTAGTATATGGTACAATATGAGAAGCTATTGCAGAAAAAGTAGTGTTTTTTATTATAGTGTTTTCAGCTTCAGATTGCGCCACAATACTTTAATTCCTCCACCATCGTGTATTTGGAGTGCGATACGGCCTTGTCCCTGTCCGATTTTTTCGTCCACGAGATTTACTATTTCTTCTCCGTTGAGCCAGGTAGTAACTTTATCTCCCTGAACCAGAATGCGCATTGTATTCCAGTCTCCGACTTTCAGCACATTATCTTTTTCTTTTGGAGCTTCTATGATCCATCCGCGTCCGTAAGATTCATAGATACCCCCTGTACCATGACCTTTAGGTGCTACTTCCACCTGCCATCCGTTTACTTTCACGTCCTTTTCTATAAAGGAACGGATAAATACACCGGAGTTTCCGTCGGCTTCCTGCTTAAATTCTACAGTCAGGTCGAAATCATCATAATATTCGCGTGTGGCTAAGTAGCCGTATTGTTTGTCGGGGCCACTTTCGCATACCAGTAGTCCATCTTTTACATACCATTTTTCGGTTCCGTATACATCCCATCCTGTAAGGTCTGTACCATTAAATAGTGTCACCTCTTTTGTCTTGCGGGGAAGCTCTTTTATCTTGATATTGCGGAACGATGCCGGATATCCGTGATCCTGCAGGCATAGCACACCTTTTTTAGCCAGTCCGTATTCCGGTGCATTATGCCATTTGCCGCTGTTTTTACGCGCATACCAGTCATCGGTCCATGCCTCAAATTCAAGTATTTTTACACCATTGAGCCAATGTTCAACATGGCCATTATCGAATACAATTTTAGAATTGTTCCATTCTCCCTGCGGGTTTACTTTCATCAGTGTGGTATCAGGAATATGCATCGCATAGTCTGCACCCATATTTTGCCAGTCTTCCAGCTTATCGGGAAAATTAGGAGCATCTATCAATTGGTATTCGGGGCCTGTAACATAAGGTACACTATATTGAGGGCGTTCTACCACATGGTACAGCATACCGCTATTGCCACCTTTCGATAGTTTCCAGTCCCACGAAAGTTCGAAGTTTTCGTATTGCTTATCAGTTACAATATAACCGCTCGCATCACTGCCATCGCCTTTGGCCTGGATACAACCTTCTACGACGTGCCACGGCTGCGTAAGAGTTGTACCGTTGTAATCTTTCCATCCGGCCATTGTTTTTCCGTCAAATAGCAATTGCCATCCTTCGGCTTTTTCCTTTTCCGATAAAGTGTTCTCGGGTTGTGCACTGTTGCAGGAAGTCAATGCTATGGACAAGATAGCGCATGATGCAACAAAGTTTTTGATTTTTGGTTTCATTAAATTAGGGCTTTGGTATTAAATAAAATAATTAACTATTTCAACAAAGATAATAAAAATGCTATAAAATAAAAGATTGTTTGTCGATATAAGATATGTAAATATTGATATCTGTCTGTTTTATTTGTATAAATAATACTTTTTTGATAGCCGTTTGAAAACCTCTGTGTCTTTATACCAAAAATCTTTAATATCGTCAAAACTGTTATTTTTTGCGAAGGTCAACCGGATATAATCACTTCCCGCAACCTGGTCGAACATCCTGAAACGTTTTTGGTCTGCATTGTTGAACACTGCTTTGTCGGGATACAGTCTTGCTACTTCCTGCATAACGTAGAACTGGATTTCGGATAATTTTGCCTTTTGGTAATCCATTATATGCACCTGTACCCCTTGATACAGCTTGCCTTGTCCTACCGAATAGAAAGGTTTCAGGTGTATAGGTCTGAAATGTACGCCGGGTAGCCGTAAGCGATTCAAGTTACCGGCCAGATCATCAGCGTTGATCCATTCTGTGGCAAACATCTGGAAAGGGATGGTATATCCCACACCGATAGACATATATCCCAGTTCGCCCAATATGCCCGAAACCGGATAAAATATAGCAGAAACCGGCTGGGGTATATGTGGCGATGACGGTATCCATTGCAGGCCTGTTTGGTCGTATGTCATTTTCCGTTTCCAGCCTTTCATTTTCACTACCTGTAACTTGCACTTGCCTTTTAGCATATTTTCGCCATTGAGCAGCAATGCCAGTTCTCCGCAGGTTAGTCCGTATACATATGGTATTTTGAACTGGCTCACGAATGATATAAAGCCCTCTTCTACCAGGCAGCCTTCTACCTTTTGCCCGCCCAGAGGGTTTGGCCTGTCGAGAACGATAAATTCGATATTGTTTTCTGCAGCTGCCTCCATTGCCAGCCCCATTGTGCTGATGTATGTGAACGAACGGCTGCCTATATCCTGTATGTCATATACAAGGACATCGATATCTTTCAGCATATCAGGCGTTGCTTTGCGTGTTTTACCATGAAGGGAATAAACCGTAAGCCCGGTTTTAGGATCGGTGACGGTTTCTACATAGTCTCCGGCATGCCTGTCGCCACGTACTCCATGTTCGGGTGCAAAAAGTGCTGTCAGATTTACATTCGGGGCCTCAAAGAGTACATCAATAACAGACTTCATATTGTTATCGACTCCTGTAGGATTTGTAATCAGACCTACACGTTTCCCTTCCAGTATTTTAAAATTTTGCTCTTTCAGAACTTCAACGCCAGTTTTTATCCTTATTTTTTGGGAAAAAGACAGGATAGGTATCAGAATGAGAATGGATAATATAATAATAACTTTTTTCATAATAGAGAATTGAAAGTTAATGACTTAATCGGAGAATAAAAGTAAAACGGCTCTATAAATAGCAGGGAACACCAAAAGCCGTTTTACTTGTCAAGCACCCATCACGGGTTTGGAAAACCCAGTTTTCGTATTAGTTTGTTTCTTCTGTTTCTTTTTTAGCTTTTCCGTAATCGGGGTCTATTTTTAGTAGGGATACCGCGATAATCGGAATTATACTGCATATCATCACCCAGATAAAGAAGTGATTGTATCCCAACTGCTCTTGCAGCCATCCCGCAAACATACCCGGTAGCATCATGCCGGCGGCCATTAGTCCTGTACAGAACGCATAGTGTGCTGTTTTATGCTTCCCTTCGGAGAAATACATCAGATAAAGCATATACGCGGTGAATCCGAATCCGTAACCAAATTGCTCTATAAATACACATATATTGATTACAAGCAGATTGTCCGTTTGTGAGAAACTAAGATACAGAAATGTTGCTATAGTCAGCAGCATGCTTAGTGTCATAGGCCATAACCATTTTTTGAGACCGCCACGCGCTGCAATAAATCCTCCGATTATGCCGCCGAGAGTAAGCCCTATAATACCTACCGTACCGTATACTAATCCGACTTCGCCAGTCGTAAGTCCGAGTCCTCCCACATCTTTAGGGTCGAGGAGAAACGGATTGATAAGTTTAATAACCTGTGCTTCCGAGAAGCGGAATGTAAGCATGAAGAATATCGCCGTCCATACCTGTGGCTTTTTGAAGAAAGTGGCGAATGTGACGCCAAACTCTTCAAATATTGATTTTGCAGTTACATGAGCGTGCGGCTTATCCGAATCGGGTTTGGGCAACATTACTTTATGATAGAAGCCAAAGAAGACAAACAGACCCGCCAAAACAAGGAATGTTATAGACCATGCAAATGGAATATTACCCGATAATCCCTTATATTCCACAGAACTGTTTGCTGCCAGCTTAGAGTCGACCTGAAATACCATATATGCAGGCCTATCCCAGTTATTTTCGTTGAAAGATAAGCGGTCACCTTCTATGAGTGCAATACTTTTATCTCCTCTGTTCATCGTAGTATTCAATACCATCGTTTTGCCATGTTCCGGTTCTTTAGATAAGGTGACAGTTGCTACTGCAACATTACCCACATGTTCCGATTTGGCTACATACCTTTTTTCTCCGAATGTGTCTTTTATCCAGCCACCGAGAGGTTTGGAGACATTTGTTTTCCACCATCCGTCATCATTCTTTTTTGTTTCTACGTTTTTTATAACAAAACCATTATCCAGATTCAGGGTGGATATGCTGTCGAGAAAGATTTTCAGGCTGTCTTTGTTTACGCCATGTGTACCTATTCGCAGATTGTCATTATGGACAATAAAGTGGATTTCGCCATCCTGAGGAGCGATATTCTGAATCTGAGGGATATACAATGTAGATTGGGTATACTGTGGGGATGCATCTATATTTATCTTTACGGGTTCACAACCGGTACTGCTTTCGAGGAAGCCGGCAAGTATAATAAGTATTCCCTGTCCGAATACCGTTGCTATACGGTAGAAAGTACTTCTGATACCTACATATTTGGCTTGCTGGTTCGTATCGAGTCCCAACATATAAAAACCGTCGGCAGCAATATCATGTGTCGCGGAACTAAACGCTAACAGAGCAAAGATGGCCAGTGTAGCCTGAAAGAAGAAGGGAACGGGTATGGTAAATGCAATACCTGCAAATCCTGCACCGATGAGCAGTTGCATAGCTACAATCCACCAGCGTTTTGTCTTTAGCAAATCTACAAACGGACTCCACAAAAATTTTATTACCCATGGCAGATATAACCAGCTGGTATATAAAGCTATGTCGGTATTCGATATCCCCATCCGTTTGTACATAATGATGGATATCGTTTGCACTGCAACATATGGTAATCCTTCGGCTAAGTATAGCGTCGGAATCCATGCCCATGGCGATTTTTTGTTGTTTTTCATAAAGGTGAGTTTTGAGTATTATTCACTTTTCACTCTTCGTTTTTCATTTATAATTCTTCTCTATTCTTGCACCCACATAATAATGCAGTAATATTTTATCATAAGAATATCCTTTTTCTCCCATCATCGCTGCTCCTATCTGGCAAAGTCCTACACCATGTCCCCAACCTGCACCTGTGAGGGTGAAACTATTGTCCGTTTTATCTACAATAAAAGCCGAACTGTAAAGATGTGATGTAGACAAAATACGGCGTATCTCCAGTTCTTTACCTATAATCATTGTCTTTTTAGACCCTACGATCTTCAGCTTTATCAGACGGCCTGAAGTTCCTCTTTCGATAGGGATGAGTTCGTAAATAGTGCCGAAGTCGATACCGGAGCGTTTCTGAATCAGGGTTGATATTTCATCTTGTGAATATGTGACTTGCCAACGATAGAAGTCTGTCGTTTCCTGGTCATAATTATTCAATACTTGTCCTAATATTTTTTTATCCTGTGTATTACAAAATGCAGCAGGACGTGATTCTATCCATTTTACAGACTCCTGTTCGATGGTGAGATCGGGAATATCCGTATTGTTTTCGTTGTCCCGTAATTTTACCAGATAAGGATATTTTATATCTTCCCAGCAATTCTGGAATTCTTCCACAACACCACCGCAGCATTTCGAGAAACGGGCATCACATATCTTATTTTCCGACATTAATACTTGTCCCCGAGTTTCTTTTATAGCCTGACGGACAGTGTCGATATTTGCAGAAGCACGGGTTATTCCCTGGTAGCGCTGGCAATGGTCGTCCGCGCATACATCAAAGTTGAGGTGGTCTTCCCGGTCGTACCAGCGAATAATTTCATCCCCGGTTTCGGTGAAAGTAGTATATTTTTCTTTATTTGCTACTATTTCCTTGTTCTTCTCTATCTGAGCTAATAGCCAGCTACGAGAGATAACTGCATGGGCTTTTAGTAATTCCAAAGAAGCTGTCGCACTCATTTCGGACGATATGACGCTGGTAAGATAATCTTCTATTTTGATTATATTGATGGCTGTAATTTCATTGTTTTCCACTATCAGTTTCAATGCACCCTGAAACCGCTGGTCTTCTTTTCGCTCCCAGTGAAAATTGATTCCGATAGTTACCTCTTTTAGCGTGAATGATGCTTCGTTATCATTAGGAATAAAGAGTAATTCTCTATAAAAACTATTGTTCCAGGATATTAGTCCGTATTTGCAGGATACGGATTGCTTGCCTGTCACTTCATTTTTCTGACAAATATATTGCTTGTCGAGTACGAAAGATATTTCCTTGTTCCACAAAACGCCCACACTTACTTCCGGTTCCATATTGTTACAGGTTTATGATCTTATTTATAATGGCTTGTATCTTCTCATTACTGATGCATATTTCTTTCAGGATGCCTTCAATGTCTTTAGCAGTTATCTTGTCATAATCTTTTTCTAATGGCGTGATAAATACACCACCTAAATCTACAGCTGCCGGACTAATAAGTAAATTACCTTCCCCTTCGGTAAAGAAACACGTCGGGCGATGTTTTTCACGAGGGAATATACAGCTATAAAACTTACCTTCTTCGTGCCAGCATAGAATGTTCATCATAGGTTCTTTATCTCCATCGTTCCAATCGAGTAAAGCATATAGCTTTTTGAAAAAGATAACAGCATCGTCTTTATTTGTGGCCTCCAACAAAAAGAAATTGCGAAGATATTCCTTTACAGCATATACGGTTAGGCCTTCCGATTTATATATCTCCTCTTTGGCAATACTCCAAATGTCTTTCTCGATGGGGAGAAACCCTTTTATTCCTGCCTGAAAATGGGCATGGTCTGGAGCCGATGCCCCACATTTAGGGCCATTGTAAAACAAGGTATATTCACTGAGGCATTTAGCAAGATCGAGCATATCTCCATATCTGTTCACTATCAGTTGGTCCACATGATTGTATGTCGGTATTGTGAAGTGTTCGGGAAAAATAGGATAGGGGTTTACCAGTATCTGATAGTCTGTGCCAAATGGAGTGCCTTCTTGCTCTGCAGGCAGATTCTGCGGGCAAAGAAAGCATTTCCTTTCCTGAATGGACTTTGCGTCTACTTTTGCGGCAGATGACAGGATACGTGCGGGATTGAACTGTACCCTTACAGAGAAGTCTCCAAAAGAGAAATCCCTGGACTTCACTTTTTCTAGAGCCTTATAATTAACTCTGGCGAGTTCCCATTTTTCGAGTTGCGAACGGAACAGTTCCCTTATCTTGAGAGAGGATGCAGTCATGTTTTTTATTTTTTATTCAAAGCTATACGGGCTTCCAGTTCCCATGTGCGGATCCTGTCTTTATAGGTATTGTGGTTATTCATCTTTACTATATCGAGCGAAGCATCTGAATTATCGTCCCAGCGGCGGCACAGATATAGAACGTCATAGATACGTCCAATCTGGTATTCCCGTGAAAAATGCAAGCCTAAGGCATAATCTTCTCCGTAGCTGGTGTTCGGTACCTTTATCTCCCTTAGTACAGGAGTATAGAATGCGCGGGGAGCGCCGAGTCCGTTGATACGCAATGCATTATTGCGGCCGTTTTCCGGAGTCCATTCCTTGTGATCGATAATACCCGGTGGTATCATCTTCATATCGAAGTCGGTGAGCATATATGTGCCTACTACCATCGCACAATTCTGTTCGTAGAAAGCATCCACTATCTTTTGCAGTGTATTTTCGTCCGAATATACATCATCGCTATCGAGCTGTATGGCGAATTTACCACATTTAGGGTGATGCACGCCCGCATTCCAGCAGCCGCCTATTCCCAATTCTTTATTTTCGGGTATAATATGTACCAAACGGTTGTCGGAAGCAAATTTATCAATGGCTTCAGTTGTTCCGTCTGTAGAGTAATTGTCGATAACGATGAGGTTAAATTTGAAGTTGGTCTTCTGGTTCAGAACCGATTTTATAGCGTCTCCGATGGTTCGTATACGGTTACGGACCGGAATAATGACGGATGCTTCGTATTCGAAATCAAATTTATTAAATTCAACTTTCCTGAATTGTGGAGCCAGGTAGCCGCCAATTTTCTTCAGATGGTCTGTACAGGCCTCCTCCATCTCTATCTGTACCTGACGGTTTTTAGGGTCTACGTAATCGAATATCTTCTCACCGCTTTTGCGCGTGTCGTTCTCTATTTCGGTATATAAATATTCATTGATATGAACCAGGTTGGCAGCTTGGGATACTTTCAGGCGTAAGTCGTAAATTCCGGCGAATTTGTATTCTTTATCCATCCTATCCACAGCTTTTTTCAATTCGCTTGTTTTATATAATATAAGGGATCCGAAATTGAAATCGTCCCTCAAACTACCCTTTTGATAAGCGATAAGGGGATTGTTTTTCTTTTCTTCGCCAATTACCTGATAATGGTCGGCATAAACAAATCCGGCATCTGAATCTTTGATTATCTGTAACATGCGGTCGAGGGCAAACATGCCTAGACGAAGGTCGGCTGATTTGGTGTAAATCAATGTATAATCAGTATCCGCTTTTGCTGCAATCTTTTTTATCGTGGCCGTTGAACGTAGAGAATCAATGCCGATTGTTTCACAGCCATTTATCATATCTTTGGTGTCATTGTCTGTTAACAAATAAATCTTGTTGGACAGTGACGATTGTTTCAGGGTGATAACTGTATTCTTAGCCTGTTCGGTGCTTTGGAAAGGTATAAAACAATTGATTTTCATTTTTATGCCGGTTTTATTGTTATATATTAGTTACAAGTTATAATTTGATCTGTTGAAATTAGAAGCAAGTGATACCAATGTTTTATATAACCGATAAACAGGTTGTTGTGTATATAGATTAATAAATCCTTTTCAGCATTCTTTTAAGGTCGTGAATCACTTAGTACAAATTTATATTCTATATCCTAAATAAGATGATGCGAGGTGTTAAATTATAATTCAATTAATATTTATTATATGTTAGATACATATTTTCACAAATATTTATCGCTCTTATGATATTCAATTAAGCCTTTGATAGGATTCTCTATTATTATATCTATATGAATATTAAGTTCGTCGGCTATCTCCCTGATAATATCGGCATACATATTGGCAATAGTGCCTACTACTCTGACCGGATACTCCGTGTAATCGTATTGCAGGATATTTCTTTCGAAGAAGGAACGTAGATTGCGATATACCAGATTTTTTACATACGGGTCGTCCATATGATCGTATAAGAAATAAGACATGACGGATAGTAGTTTGTTCGGGAAGGGTTTTGTATATACATAGTCTATTATCTCGTCGGGGGTGATCTTATATTTTTCGTAGAATAATTCTGCTAGCATTGCAGGAGCAAGACCTTTCAGGCAATCGGCAACGAATGTTTTTCCCATCGAAGCGCCGCTACCTTCATCGCCGAGGATATATCCAAGCGATTTTATGTTTTTTATTATGTCAGTCCCATCATAAAAACATGAGTTAGATCCGGTGCCTAATATACAGGCTATTCCGGCCTTATCCTGAAATAATGCTCTGGCCGATCCTAAAAGGTCACTCTCTATTACGGCAGGAGTTCTGAATTGCGCCTCAAACGACGCTTTTACAATACCTTTTTTTTCGGGGGAAGAGCAACCTGCGCCATAAAAATAAATTGTATGAAACTTTGCCCTGAAAAATATCTGGGGAAGCTGTATTCGAATCAGGCGGCTAATCTCTTTCCGTGACTGAAAAAAGGGATTAATACCATCCGACAGGAAATGGGCTGCGATGCCTTCCCTGTCTACCAAACACCATTCGGTTTTTGTAGAGCCACTTTCTGCGATTAAGATCACAAGTTCGTTAATTTATTTTTCTGCAAAGATATAAAAAATAGATATGCGGTTTAACTCTTTAGGGCTTATTAGATTTTATGAATTTTAAATGTGCCTGAAAAATAATGATTTTTAATAAAAATACCGGAATTACCCTAAATTATCACACAAATAAACACTATTATTAATAATGTGTAAACTTAGATTTATTGATTTCAAATTGATAAGTTAATTTAGAAAAGTATCTTACATTTGCGGAAATATATATTTCATTATTTACTTAAAATATCCACTATGAAACCTTTATTACTTACATTGTTCCTGCTTTTACCTTTGACTTTTTTTGCTCAAAGCAAACTTGCATATGTCAATGTTGACGAAGTTTTTTCCAAAATGCCGGAATTAAAAGATGTAGAGACAAAACTATCGACAAAGAACGAGGCGGTAAAAAAGAGCCTGACTGCTATGCAAACCGAATACAATCAGATGCTCGAAAGATATGGGAAAACCCCTACCGATAGTATAACTCAGGCAATTGCTGAAGACAGACAAAAACAAATGATGGATTTTCAGGAAAGATATCGTGTGTTTTCAAATAATAGCCAACAGGAATTGGAAAAAGAGCAACAAACACTTCTGGCTCCATTACAACAGAAATTGATGAAAGCAATAAAAGATGTTGGAGAAGAAAATGGCTATACTTATATACTCAACTCGGGCACTTTGCTCCATATAGGAGCCGATGCTAAAGATGCCAATGCTCAAGTGAAGGCCAAATTGGGAATTACAAATTAATGTTGTTCATGCCGAACAATTAATTACTTATTTACAAACAGAAGAAAGGCTTCGGATGTTTCATTCAAAGCCTTTCTTATATCAGTATAATATCTGCCTTATCAGATATTTTCCATATTTCTTTTTACAAAGTTATTCAATGCTTCCCCTTTCAGCATACCGTTCGATAAGAGTGCAAGATCTATCAATTGGCGGATATCTCTATTCTCTGTAGCATACAAGTTTACAGCTTCCTTGTCTTTGTTATCAATATCACCCATAATCTTTTTGATAAGCGGATGTTCTATATTTAATACCAGATTAAAGCTGTTAGGCATCTCTCCATAAAATCCCATACCGGTTTGCATGGCCGACATTTCTTTCATCCGACGCATAAATTCGTTTTGAGTTATCTGGATTGGCTGAGCCTTTTCGTCTAAAGCTTTATAATCTATGATAAATTCAGTCTTCTCTATCTTTGGAAGTTGGGATGTGAAGGCTTCGTTCAACTCTTCTTTCTGCTTATCGGTCAGATTAACTTCTTTGCTATCTTCTTTCGGAATAAGGTTGTCGATAGTGTCGGCATCTACTCTGACAAACTTACTTTTTTCAAATTTTTGTTCCAGCATGCCGGCCATATGGACATCGAGTTGCCCATCGAAAAGAATCACATCGTAGCCTTTGTCTTTAGCCGTATTGATATAAAAATATTGTTCGTCCTTATTACTTGCATATAGATATATAAGGTTACCGTCTTTATCTGTTTGATCTGATGAGATCAATGTCTTGTATTCTTCAAATGTAAATGCTTTGGCATCCGTATTCTTTAGCAGGCATATTTTCTGTGCACGTTCATAGAACTTATCATCTGTGAGCATGCCATATTCTATAAATATTTTCAGGCTATCCCATTTTTCTTCAAACCGTGAGCGGTCATTCTTGAATATTTCTTCAAGGCGATCAGCTACTTTTTTAGTAATATGATTCGATATTTTCTTCACATTCTGGTCACTTTGCAGGTAAGAACGTGAAACGTTGAGCGGAATATCCGGAGAATCAAGAACCCCGTGCATCAATGTTAGAAATTCCGGAACAATACCTTCTACCGAATCGGTAACGAATACCTGATTGCTATAAAGCTGAATCTTGTTACGGTTCATGTCCACATTGCTCTTTATTTGCGGAAAATAAAGCACACCTGTCAGTTTGAACGGGTAGTCTACATTCAGGTGTATCCAGAACATGGGCTCGTCAGAAAATGGATAAAGTTCCTGATAGAATTTTTTATAATCTTCGTCTTTCAGATCTGCAGGTTTGCGTGTCCAAAGCGGATTGGTATCATTTATTACATTGTCTTCTTCTGTTTCTACTGATTTTCCGTCTTTCCATTCTGTTTTTTTACCAAAAACAATTGGTACAGGTAGGAAACGACAGTATTTTTTTAGTAATTTATCAATCTCTCCTTGTTCTAGGAAATTCTTGTTTTCGTCATCTATATATAATATTATGTCTGTGCCCCGCTCAGCTTTTTCTACAGCTTCTATAGTATATTTCGGCGAACCGTCACAGCTCCATTTAACAGCTTCTGCTCCTTCTTTAAATGATCTGGTGATGATTTCCACTTTCTTGGACACCATAAAGGACGAATAGAACCCAAGGCCAAAATGACCAATTATAGAATTGGCATCTTTCTTATATTTATCAAGGAATTCGTTTGCCGAAGAGAATGCAATCTGATTTATATACTTATCTATCTCTTCATTTGTCATACCAATACCGTTGTCGGATATTGTAAGTGTGCCGTTATCCTTATCTATTTTAACTTTTACTGAAAGATTTCCCAGTTCACCTTTGAATTCTCCTAAAGAAGCGTATGTTTTTAACTTTTGGGAGGCATCAACGGCATTAGAAACTAGTTCACGAAGAAAAATTTCATGATCACTATATAAAAATTTCTTTATAATTGGGAAAATATTCTCAGTTGTAACCCCAATTTTACCATTTTGTTGCATGTTATTAATATTTTAATTCGTATATTTGTTTTTGTAGTACGTGGAGACAAAATAAGTGCCAAATATATTCGTAATGACATTTTGTCGGAGGCCTAAAAGTATTATTTATATAGATTTTTAGTTAATAGAAATTATTTATAATACATATACTCTCTCAGGTTGTTTTTTAGTTTTCTGATTATCAAAGAATTAAAATTAAAGATTTCAATAATTAACATTTTTATTTAACAAATAAACTAATTTTTAACTAAAATGAGAAAAAGTATTTACCTTTGTTTTAACAACAGGGAAATATGAAATACCTGCTGCAACTATAAAATAAATTAAACAATATTTCGCCAACTTAATACTTAATAAACGATGGCAACACTAGATAAAAATAATAAAGGTTTTGAAGATAAGTTGATAGACTTACAAAACAATATGATGAATTTTGCACTAACCCTTACATCAAATAGAGAAGAAGCTAAAGATCTGTTGCAGGAAACAACTCTGAGAGCTTTGGATAATAGGGAAAAGTATTACGAAAATGTTAATTTTAAAGGTTGGGTGTTTACTATAATGCATAATATATTTGTAAACAACTACCGTCGTGTGGTTCGCAGCCAAACAATGATTGACCAAACAGAGAATTTATATCATCTGAATATGCCTCAGGATTCGGGATTCGACACACCGGAAGGTGCGTATACTGTATCTGAAATATCCAGAGTAATAAACAGCTTTTCAGATGAGTATAAAGTTCCTTTCTCAATGCATGTTACAGGATTTAAATACGAAGAAATAGCTCAGCAATTAAGCCTGCCTATAGGTACTGTAAAGAGCCGTATTTTCTTCGCCAGAAAACGCCTTCAGGAATTATTAGCTGACTATAAATTCCAGGACAGAGAATGATATTATTCCTACTTTGATAATACAGCCTGCAAAATACTTGCAGGCTTTTTTTATATCTTTACCTCTCATTTATTCATATTTATAGAAATGAAGCAGAAAATATATCAGATAGATGCCTTTGCTAATAAGGTTTTTACAGGCAATCCGGCTGCAGTTTGTCCGCTGAAAGAATGGCTGAGCAATGATATCCTACAAAGCATAGCAATGGAGAATAATCTGGCAGAGACAGCTTTCTATGTGAAAAAGGATAGCTTTTACGAACTTCGTTGGTTTACCCCTGCTACCGAGGTTGATCTGTGTGGACATGCCACTCTGGCTGCTGCATATACATTATTCAATCTTGAGGGACATAATGACGATATTATTTACTTCCATTCTCCCAGGAGCGGAAGACTGACTGTGAAAAGAGAAGGAGGTTTCCTTACATTGAATTTTCCTACCGATAGCTTTGTAGAAACAGAACTCTCCAGCGAACTTACCGATGGCTTCAACCTAAAGCCCCAAAAAGCATTTAAAGGAAAGACGGATTATCTCCTTATCTTCAGGAATGAATCGGAGATAAAAGATATAATCCCCAATTTCGATATAATATCCAAAGTAGAGGCCCGTGGTATAATCGTATCGGCAAAGGGTGATGAAGTTGATTTCGTTTCCAGGTTCTTTGCTCCGCAGGTTGGTGTGAATGAAGATCCTGTAACAGGTTCGGCTCATACCACACTAACTCCTTATTGGGCTGCGCAGCTTGGAAAAGACGAAATGACCGCCATTCAGTTATCGAAGCGGAAAGGATATCTTAAATGCAAATATCTGGGTGACCGCGTAGAAATCAGTGGACAGGGCAAACTCTATATGATTGGAGAAATACATCTGGACTAAAGATCATTTACCAGAATATTCACTTCCCTGCATAGATCGAGTACCGGATCGGCTTCGGGATATAGTAATGCTTCGGGGATAGCATGGAAATCCGCACCCCAGAAAGCGGCATTATTCGGTATTTCAAATTTTGCCACGAGCCTGTTGTTGAAATCCAGTTCGCCTTTTGTTTCGTAGTTGTCCGATATACCATCTGTCCCTACCAGATAGCCTTCCTGAAAATACGGTCGTAAGGCCGGAGGCGGGCAAATGCTGAGGAGGCGTATGTTGATAATATCGTGTTCCGAATTGATACTTATACGATTGGTAAGATAGGGTAGGGCAAAAATGAAAACATAAGCCCTGTCCGTTTTATTGTTTAGTGTAGCAAATGAACATGCCACACGCAGCGAATGTGTAAAATCAATAAAAGGTGTAGGACAAACTTCATAATGTTGAAGAATACTCCATTGTATATTTCTTCTTTTCTTTATCTCCCTGTAACCTTCAATCTGTTGCTTTTCTGCCAGATCGGACAATATACGTCCTGCTGCTTTCAATTTTCGGAAACGTTCTGTCAGTTCTTTTTGAGGCAGATAATCACCACGATAGATTGTGGGATAAAATGTAGATGATCCTGCCTTGTTCCTGTAATCGCCATTCTGTCCGCGATAAAACAACAGATGATCTTTATTCTTAAATGATAGTCCGGCCACATGCTCTACCAGTTCTCTGAAAGTTTCTATTCTATAAGCCGGCTTATCTCCTATACGTTCTTTTTGGGGATTGCCAAAATGATTGAATAGTTCAGCTGTCAGTGTCGGTGTTATTTTTCTCATCTGTCCGGTAAATTATTCTATTCTGTACAATAATCGTATTCTACAACTGTTTCCCATCCATTTTTGATATACTTGGAATCAACAGAGAATTCAGCCGCACCTATATCCAGATCATCAGAACAAGGAATCCTGTAATGCCCCCATGCACAACGTTTCGACGATTTTATGGCAGGATTATAGCTGGCCCATGTACCAAGAAACTGATTGTTGCAATAGCCATCGGCATCGGACATCAGATCGTCATACAAAAGATTTCCATCTTCATCTATATACCAGTAGGTAACCAGTTTACCTAAAAAAATACCACTGTTTTTTTGCTCCTTATTTTCGCTGAAAGAAAAATCAGCCATAATATATCCTTGACTGACAGGTTGCGTTTCCACTTCTTCGTCCGCATCCACATCGATGTTTTTGTATTCCCTGATACCTGTAATTTTTATTGTACCTTCAAAGTCGCAAATGTTTGTTTTTACTTTCGAATTGCCTTTAACACGATAGCTGTTTGCCGAGGTACGCTCTATCTCTGTAAAATAGATATGCAAGCGTTGATAGTCATTTCCTATATATCCGAGATAACATGTCTGGCTATCGAGCCACAAGGGGGAAAAATCAAGATCGTCCAGGAAACCCGGCTCCGGAGAAACGGTTTCCGCTTCCAATACAAAATCCTTTATCCATTCATCAGCACTACAATTGGTCTGTGCATGCACAGACAGCGCTATACTCATCAAAAACACACACAAGACCTTTTTCATTTATATAATATTTTTTTTAGTTCCTCGTCTGTCAGATTTTCTCCCACTTCATCGAATGTCAGCCTGAATGTACATCCGGCTTTCCATTCCGAACAGCCATAGGCCGTTTTTCCTCTCAGTACCGTCCCTTTTTTACATAGAGGACAGAGAAGAGGCTGTTGTGCGGATTGTGTTTGAGCTATTTTTTCCGTTTTTTCCTTTTTTGCTCTCGGTTTTCGTTCCGATGCAGTCTTTTTCTCTTTTGGTGCTTTTTGTTTTGGCTTTTCTGATTCCTCCTTCACAGCTGCTTCTATTGTTATCCGGCTGCCCCAGTCACTTTTTACATTGGTTACAATCTCGGTAAGCATCTGTTTCAGTTCGTCGATAAACTGGCGAGGATCGTATTCACTCTTCTCTATCTGGCGGAGTTTCTTTTCCCATAGTCCCGTAAGCTCTGCCGATTTCAACAATTCTTCCTTAATTGTGCCTATCAGTTCCACGCCAGTCTGCGTAGCATAGAGGTTTTTACGTTCCTTACGGATATAGTTGCGTTTAAATAATGTTTCTATTATAGCGGCACGTGTCGACGGGCGTCCTATACCGTTTTCTTTCAGGGCATCACGCAGTTCATCGTCTTCTACCAGTTTACCTGCGGTTTCCATCGCCCGCAGCAGGGTTGCCTCAGTATAATACTTGGGTGGTTGTGTCCATTTTTCGTTCAGTGCAGGCTCATGCGGACCTTTTTCACCTTTTACGAATGGAGGGAGTATATTATCATCTTCCTTGTCTGCTTCCTCTTCTTCCTGATTAGGATTGTTAGGATTGTTCGTAGGTCTTTCGAAGACTACGCGCCATCCGGGTTCGAGTATTTGCTTACCTGTTACCTTAAACTCTACTTTGGCAGCTTCGCCCAATACGGTAGTAGTGGAAATCTTACAATTAGGGTAGAAGGCAGCAATAAAACGGCGGGTAATAAGGTCGTACACTTTACGTTCTTCGGCCGATATAGCGTTGGCTCTTACTCCTGTAGGTATGATGGCATGGTGGTCGGTGACCTTGCTGTTATCGAATACCTTTTTCGACTTTGGTATTTTAGGCAATGCCAATACCGGCTTGGTCAATTCCTCATACCCCGCTAAGCCTCTTAGTATAGCGGGTACCTTCGGATACATATCGTCGCTCAGATAAGTGGTATCTACGCGGGGGTAAGTGGTTAGTTTCTTCTCATATAGGGATTGTATCGTTTTCAATGTATCTTCTGCCGAGAAAGCGAATTTCTTATTACATTCTACCTGTAATGCAGTGAGGTCGAACAGGCGGGGGGCCAACTCTTCACCGTTCTTTGTGGTAACGCCCGTTACTTCAAATTCAGACAGCTTTATTTCTTCAAGGAATTTTTCGCCTTCTTCTTTCGAGGTGAAACGACCTTTAGTTGCCGAAAATGTCGTTTCTCTGTACACCGTTTTTAGTTCCCAATACGGTTCGGGTTTGAAGTTTTCTATTTCAAGCTGACGGTTTACTATCAGTGCCAGAGTTGGAGTTTGTACCCTACCGATAGATAATACAGAACGGTTTTGTCCGTACTTTACGGTGTACAATCGTGTTGCGTTCATTCCCAGTAGCCAGTCGCCGATAGCCCGGGACAATCCCGCTTCATAAAGTTTATCGAATGTGGTCTGATCTTTCAGATTGTTGAATCCTTCACGAATAGAGTCTTCTGTAAGTGAAGATATCCACAAACGCTTTACCGGAGCTTTATTTTGCGCTTTCTGCATTACCCATCGCTGAATAAGTTCACCTTCTTGTCCGGCATCACCGCAGTTAATCACTTCATCAGCTTCAGACATTAGTTTTTCTATTACAGAAAACTGCTTTTTCACACCTTCGTTTTCGATAAGCCTGATGCCGAAGCGGGGCGGAATCATAGGCAATAAGTCCAGTGACCACTGCTTCCACTGAGGTGCATATTCGTGCGGTTCTTTGAGTGTGCAGAAATGCCCGAATGTCCATGTCACCTGATAGCCGTTACCCTCAAAATATCCATCCCTACGGGTATTTGCCCCTAGTATATTGGCTATTTCACGAGCTACGCTTGGTTTTTCGGCTATACAGACTTTCATGTTTTATAGAGTTATAAGAAGGGTTTTTAGTATTTATTAACTGTGTATAGTTAAAAAGTAACAGAAGTAACGGAAAACGATTAATAATTAAGAATGAACGATTAATAATTATTTTGTCATGCTAAGTAGTGTGAAGCACCTCCTTTATTAAAAGGTAACAAAGGTAACACCTTTTTTTCTACTTGTTGTTCTTTCAAAACTTGACAAACTTGACACTTTTACACTATTTCTATTTGTCAGTTTTCTCTTATTACTTTAACTTAATACATGCAAGAACTACCGGCTGGCGACCAAAGGCAGCCAGCTGATGTATAGATAAAATTTAGTAACTTTCGTTATCGTTAGGGAAATCGGTAGATTTCACATCCTTTATATATCCTTGCACGGCCTCTGTCATCACTGTATGCAGGTCGGCATAACGGCGTAGGAATTTAGGTGAGAAATTTTTATTGATGCCCAGCATGTCATGTACCACAAGTACCTGTCCATCTGCATGCGGACCTGCGCCAATACCGATAGTTGGTATTGTGAGCTGTGAACTCACCGTTTTAGTCAGTTCGGCTGGTATTTTCTCCAATACCATACCAAAACAGCCTACTTCCTGAAGCAAGAGAGCGTCTTTTATCAGTTTATCGGCTTCTGCATTATCTTTTGCCCGTACATTGTATGTGCCGTATTTATTAATGGATTGCGGCATCAGACCGAGGTGCCCCATTACAGGGATACCTGCATCTATAATCTTCTTTATGTCGGGTATCACCTCTTCACCTCCTTCTATTTTCAAAGCATCTGCACCTGTCTCTTTCATCATCCGGATAGCATATTCCAGCGATTTAAGCGGATTACCCGATACTGTACCGAAAGGCATGTCGACGATAACCAAAGCACGTTTTGCGCCGTTCATCACTGATCGTCCATGGTATATCATCTGATCGATTGTCATAGGTAAAGTGGTAATATTACCCACCATTACATTAGATGCTGAGTCGCCGACAAGAATAACATCCAGTCCGGCCTGATCCAGAATAGATGCCATAGAATAATCGTAAGCTGTGAGCATTGAAATCTTTTCACCACGTTGTTTCATTTCTATCAGGCGGCGTGTTGTAACCTTGCGGTTATCCTCGGTGTATGTAGACATATCTTTTATTTTTTAATTAATAAAAATCAGGGCAAAGTTATAAAATAAATGTAAGAATGAACCTAAAAAAAGACTAGCCAATATTAGGGTATTATATATCAGGGTATTGTTATTATACTGAATGAAAATTTGTCTAAATATCAGAGCGAAATGTTGCATTCTTCATAAAATGGGTTATATTTGTTTTTCAGTAATATTTTTACTGACATAAACTTTATTAACAAACTAAATTAAAAACTATGGGTTTATTTGACAAGGTGTTTAAATCAGCACCGAGCGGAGATGAGAAATTTACACAACAAGAGTCTTTCGCAGCAGTAGCATTAGCAGTAGCAGGCGCAGACGGCTCGGTATCTACACAAGAATGGAACAGTATCGTAACTTACATCAGACGTCTTCGTATCTATGACAATTTTTCGGGTCCTGCATTCGACAAATTATTCGACAAATTGTTTTCCAAGCTGAAAAAAGAAGGCCCCGGAGCATTGGTCGATGCTGCAAAAGATGGCTTAGGTGATGATCTGAAAATGACAGCATTCGCATGTGCTGTAGATATTGCTCTTGCTGACGGAGTACTAGAGGATAGTGAGAAAGATGTAATCAATCAATTGGCTGAAGCATTGGCGGTAGATGAAAAAACAGCTATTTCGATTATCGAAGTGATGATTATTAAAAATAAATGTTAACCGGATTTCGGTTGTTATAAAAAAAGGATGCTCTATTGAGCATCCTTTTTTTATAGATAAGTCATTTATTTTTTTACCTGATAACCAGCTTCTGCTGCGTATTGAGCCTGAGCTATAGCTAGTTCCTGGAATGATTTTGAATATTCATCCACTTTTGCCTGATATGTTTCCTGCAATTTATTTACATCATCGATTGCAGATTCCTTTGTCAAAGTTGCAAAACCTTTTCCGGCTTCTACAACCCCTCTGAGGCTTTCATATGTTTTCAGAGCAGCTTCTTTAAATTTGTCACCACCTTTAGGTACATCCAACGCTTTTACAATTGTTATCTCTGCATCTATTTTAGCCAGAGCACTGTCGGTCTTAGCTGCAATGGAAGTAAAGTCTTCATTGTTAACTGCATTAGTCAGGTCTCCGTCATAGGAAACACTTACCTCTGTGATTGTCGCATTTGCTTTTGCAATGGCGTCATTGAATTTTACTGCATCAGGACCACAAGAAGTCAGAACGAACAGTACAGTTAGTAAAGAAAATAAGATTTTTTTCATGTTAAGTTAAAATTTAGTAGTTTTAGAAAAAATTGACTTTTGGCAAAAATAAATAAAATAGTCGGAAAAACAACAGTTTAAGATGTTAAAGCCTTTTTCTTCGCCAGAAAATCTTTTATACCTCCGATATGCTCCCTTACTTTCTTATCCGAAAATTCAAATACTTTAGTCACCAGTCCGTCAAGAAAATCACGGTCGTGGGAAACGAGTATAACTGTACCGTCATAGTCCAGTAATGCATTTTTCAAAACCTCTTTAGTCTTCAGATCCAGATGGTTGGTTGGCTCATCCAGAATAAGAAGGTTGACGGGTTCGAGTAACAATTTTATCATAGCCAACCGTGTACGTTCTCCTCCCGAGAGTACCTTGACTTTTTTCTCGGAATCGTCTCTGTTGAACATGAACGCACCTAGTATATTGCGTATTTGTGTGCGGATATCCCCCTCGGCGACACGGTCTATGGTTTCAAAAACGGTAAGGTCTTCATCCAATAGGTCTGCCTGATTCTGAGCAAAGTATCCGATTTCCACATTGTGACCCAGCATAATGTTACCTTCATACGGCGTTTCTCCCATCACGCATTTTACAAATGTCGATTTACCTTCTCCATTCTTACCTGCCAGAGCTATTTTTTCGCCTCGTTCTATCATCAGGTTGGCATTTTCGAATACCAGATAATCATCGTATTTCTTTGTCACCATGTCTACTGTCAGTGGATAGTTTCCCGAGCGGGTCGCCGGCTGAAAACGGATGCGTATCTGAGATTTATCTTCTTCGTCTATTTCTACACGCTCCATCTTTTCCAATTGGCGGATACGGCTCTGCACCAATACAGCTTTGGCTGCCTGTGCACGGAAGCGTTCTATAAATTCTTCTATTTCGGCAATTTGCTTTTGTTGGGATTCCCATGCATGTATTTGCTGCTGGCGGCGCTCCTGACGAAGTTCCACATATTTGGAATAGTTGACTTTGTAGTCATAAATCCGTCCCATAGTAAGTTCTATCGTACGTGTGGTAACAGCATCAATAAATGCCCTGTCGTGGGAAATCAGTACAACAGCTTTGGCCTGAGTAGTGATAAACTCTTCGAGCCACCCGATAGACTCTATGTCAAGATGGTTGGTAGGCTCATCCAGCAACATTACATCAGGATTCCGTAATAGAAGCTTAGCCAGTTCGATGCGCATACGCCATCCACCACTAAATTCACTCGTCATACGGTCCAGGTCGGTACGCTTAAATCCAAGTCCGAGCAATGCCTTCTCCACTTCTCCTTCGAAACTGATACCCTCTACCATTGCCAGACGTTCATGCGCATGGGTAAAGTCGTCTATCAGTTTGGCATAATCGTCAGATTCGTAGTCGGTACGGGTTTCCAATTGCCTGTTCATATCTTCTATGTTGGCCTGCAAATCGAAAATGTGAGAGAATGCCAGAGAAGCCTCTTCTCTTACCGTACGCTCATCAGTAATTTTCATAACCTGAGGTAAATAACCTACCGTTACTCCATCGGGGCCTGTTACTGAGCCTTTATAATGAGTATTCACTCCGGCCAGTATTTTGAGCATAGTGCTTTTCCCTGCTCCGTTCTTACCGACCAAAGCGATTTTATCTTTATCGTTTATTATATAGCTGATATTATCGAATAATACCCTGTCGCCTAATTCTACCTTTAAACTGTCTACAATTAACATCTAAATTTACCTTTTTATTTTTTAGAGCTGCAAAGGTAGGAAAAAGAAACAAACAATTAGTGACAGAGAGATATAGCGCGAGAAATATTTATTATTACTCTGAAGTCATTATATATTTATTAAAGTATTTACATTAATTATAAAAATAAATACATTGTATCTAAAATATTTTTCCGTTTCATCCGTCTAAATAAATAGGTGATTTAACATTTGAAACGATACGAAGATGAGTGACGATAAAAATAAAAAAGACAATAAGAGACAAGAAAATAAGAAAAGCCTGAAAACGAAGCCCTCCGAAAAAATAGACAGCCCATATGTAAAACTAGCTATTGCTCTTGAAGAACTATGTTCCGATGATTTTGAATTTGAAGAAGATGATGCATAAAACCTCTTCCACTTTCTTATTTTCATTATAAGATTTATACATTTGTTTCTGTTGCGATTACAATAGTAATTATTTATGCAGAAAGAAACGGGTGAAAAAATACAGACAGGTATCATGTGCGGGTCATTCAACCCTTTACATATGGGACATATTATGATCGCCGATTATATATGTGCTTTCGAGAATCTGGATGAAGTATGGATGGTAGTTACTCCACGTTGCCCTTCGGATAAGAGTGCCGATATGGCAGCTGCCGCAATACGATTGGATATTTTAACCCGTTTTTGTCTCCCGTATCAGCATATATGGCCTTGCGATATAGAGCTAAGGTTATCCCCGCCTTATTATACGATAAATACGATAATTGCCCTCAAAGAGCAGTATCCCGAGCGTGAATTTATATTATTGTTAGGTGAAGATAATTGGATCAACTTTCATTATTGGTATCGGAGCGAACAGATAAGAAAAGAAGTTTCTATATTGATTTATCCAAGAAAAGATAGCAAGGCTAGTGACAATCTACCCGAAAATGTACGAAAAGTAAGCGCTCCTCTGATTGGAATATCTTCTACCTTTATAAGAAATGCAATAAAGGAAGATAAAGATATCCGCAGTTTTCTGCCTATTGGAGAATATGAATATCTCATCGAGAATAAGATTTATATTAAATAAAAACAGGATGCTGGCATTATATCAGCATCCTGTAATATATCTGTATCTTTAAATCCAATCAGGACAAAGCAGCAATCGCCGAGCCTATCAGATTGGCGTTTTTCATCTTACTGATGTGAACATGTACATCGCTGAGGTTAAATTCTACCAACAGTTTGCGAAGTTCTTCCGATACCAGGTCTTTGTAATTCTTTCCTTTGCGGTCTTCGCTCCAGAAGAGGCTGCCTTCAGCCACCAGATGAATTTTCTTTATAGATTTGTCATGTGATACGAGTACCATCACCAACCCTGCAAGTGACGCAGCTACCAATTGAGCCGAGCGTTTATATATCCAGCGCGATACATCTACATATCTTTTCTTATGGATATCAGGATAATTCATGATGTTGGTTAGTTTCTGAGCATCGAATCTTTCTTCAAATTCGTCACAAGGGAAAACCGATTTCAGAATTTCACCCAGATACATGCCAGATACAGCCTTTTCGAAGCGTTGTGCTCCTTTACTGTCCGAACAGGCATCTACTTTATCATCTATCACTGTCAGGTGCGGCGGATAGAAATTGCCTGATTCCAGATTTACAGGAATCAAACCCTCTCCTTTATATTCAGGATTCAGTTTCTTTATTTTATCAGGACGGATAAATGTTGCCATATTTGTACCGGTACCCACTATCAATCCGATATAAGCATCGTAGCTGCTATCGGTAAGTCCTGCAAAAAGACTGGCTACAGTATCGTTTATAACTTTTACTTCGGTAAATTTATCTCCGTTTTCTTTGTTCAGATAATCACGAAGTGGCTGGCCTACAGGTTTTCCCAGCATTTCTTTTATGTCCACCCCCTTTGTCCAACGGATGAGGGAAGCATCTCCATTGAGCATAGATTCAGCCGGATATGAGAAGCAATAACCGATTGGCATCTTTCCTTCCATCTTTATTTCGCCGATTGGATCTGCTTGCTCTTTGAACAAGTCTGCTTCCGTGAAGCCCGGAGTTTTCATTACTGATAGGTCTTTTTTCCATCCGTTTTCGGGATGTATCGATGCCTTTCCGTCAACAAAATCAATTGTGGCAACACGATAATTGGTTCCTCCTAAGTCGAGTACCAGTGCCGAACCTTCTATTCCCGATGTTTTGGGATTGATATAAGTCGGAATACATTGTATTTCTGTATTGTCTTTACCAAGACCGTTTTCAACTTTGGTTTGGAGCGATTGTGCAATTTCTTTCAGTTGCTTCGTTTTCAGTTTAAAGATGTTTTTCTTCATAGGGTATATCTATCGTTAAATTAGGCGGATTAAATCGTCATACAAAAATATAAATCTATCTTGAATATTGGTCATTTATATAAACATATTGGCAAATGAATAACTATTTTTATTACGATTTAACACCGGATTTACTACTTTTTTATGTAAAAAAGGAATCTATTACTATATTTTTTATATCGTAATGTATTGATTTAAAAAATATTGCTATATTTGTGAAAACCGATTAATCGCTAGATACCCATATTCCAACACAGATATTCTAAACCTTAAAATATTCAGTTACTAATATGAAAAAGAAAGGTGTTAACAGAAGAGATTTCCTCCGGTTTTCGGCCACTATGGGTGCAGGAGCTCTGATTGTTCCGGGAACCACAGCATCTACATTAAGTAAGACGACGAAGGCTAAAATGGACGAAATACCTATGCGTACACTGGGGCGTACAGGTGTTAAGCTTCCGATTCTGAGTATGGGGGTCATGCGTGCCGACAATCCGAATGTGGTCCGGGCAGCCTATAATTCGGGTATTTTCCATTTCGATACGGCGCATGGTTATCAGAACGGGCGAAACGAAGAGATGCTGGGTAATTTCTTCGAAGGTAAACCGCGCGAAAGCTATTTTCTGGGGACAAAAATTAAAATTGACTACCCATTGAAGCCTGATTTTGAGCAAGACCTGAATACTAAACTGGAACTAAGCCTCAAGCGCCTCAAAATGGAATATGTGGATATCTTCTATGCACATGCCTACAGCGATGTGGAAGAAGTGTTGGATCAGAGGATAATTGAAGCGCTCAGTAAAATAAAAGAAGAGGGCAAAGCCCGTTTTATAGGTTTTTCCACTCATGCACATAAACCGGAGCTGATAGATGCGGCCATAAAGGCGGGGATATATGATGTATTACTCATCAGTTATAATTTTAAACTGAATAATCTGAAAGAAACGCAGGAAGCAATTAAGCGTGCATCAGAAGCTGGTATTGGTATAGTAGCCATGAAAACGATGACAGGTGGAGTGGAGGACGCTGATGGTAAGAAAAAAATCAATGCTCAGGCTTGCCTGAAATGGGCATGGGAAAACGAACACATAACAACGGCTATCCCCGGATTCTCCAATTATGACGAGTTCGATGAGTGTCTAGCTGCAGCACAAAATCCACAGTTGACAACGGGCGAACAGGAATATCTGGCAGCTTTGTGCAACAAAGAAATGATGTTTTGCCAGCAATGTAATAAATGTGTAGCACAGTGTACCGAACATCTTCCTATCCCTGACATTATGCGTGCATATATGTACACCTACGGATATAAATATTCACAACTGTCGAAGGAGACACTTACAGTGTTAAATTTGGAAGAAAATGTTTGTTCCGGCTGTAACTCATGCACTGTAGACTGTCCATCGGGATTCAATGTCTCGCAAAAGATAGCGGCGATTATCCCTGTGATGCATGTGCCTAATGAATTCTTAACCTAATTACATTAGACAATATATGAAAATATTTAAGTATACTATTATTCTCTTTTATTGTGCGGTATATTCCGTTTCGGCTCAGACACCTGCCGAGTTGAAGTCGTGGCTGCCAGCAATCGAAGGTTGGGCAATTTCGGACAAAATTGAAATTTTTGAACCGGACAATTTGTTCGATCGGATAAATGGAGCCGCTCCTTTATATTTAGAAAATAATTTCAGGGAAATGACACAGATGGAATACACCAGGGGGGATGACTATATCTCCATACAGGCATACCGCCATGCAAGCCCGGAAGATGCGTTCGGAATGTATGCTTCGGAACGTTCGTCCGAACTGAAATTTTTTCCTATCGGGGGAGAAGCTCAGGGCGACAATTCAGGTATTTTCTTTTTTGCCGGCAATATATATGTAAAAATGTGGAGTAGTGCACAAGAAAACGTGTCGGAAACGATGAGAGCGATAGCAACACATTTGGCCGGAAGTATAGATGCTACAGCTGGTTATCCCCCTGTAGTAAACGCTTTCCCAAAAGAAAATATGATTCCGCATACAGAAGCATATGTTACAGCTAATTATATAGGTCATACTTTTCTTAATATGGTATATACGGCTAAATACAAGATAGATAGCGAAACATGCCAGGCATTTGTTGTCGATGCAAAGTCAGCAGATGGGGCAAAAGATATTTTGAATAAATATTTTGCCTTTACAAAACAGCCCTTAGACTTCGTAGAGGGAAATCTGATTATAAAAGACCGCTATAATGGAGATATACCTGCTATTTGGAAAGGGCAATACATAATAGGTGTATTTTCCGAAAACGGAGATAAAATAGCCGGAGCGGATATTATCTTGGGAAAAATATCCGAAGTACTTTAAAAAATGAAATCCATTTAACTATCATATAATAAAAGCTCAATGAAAAACTTCATTGAGCTTTTATATTTTCAGATAAAACTTCTTTGTGTAAATTCTGTTTAGTAATGTGAATAAAGACTAAAATTGCATTCAGCAATTAAACCTTTTTACTTACTTGCTGTCACATTTTCCGAGAGTAGAGTTTAGAAGCCCGAAATAAGGGCGCTTTCATTAAGCAATGGGCAAGGAAAAATTTATTTTGGTTGTGTCATTGTGGAAGAACGATAGATGAAATTGTGAAATTGAATATTTACTATGAATAAAAAAACGAAAATAGCACTTATCGTTATCATTGTGCTGCTTATTGCCGGAATGGCATTTTATCCTAAAATAAAGGAAATCGTATCGCCTGAAGAAAAAATAAGCCCTACTATAGAAGATGGTAGTCCGGGCGGCAACAGGGTACGGAATACCTTGAATGTAAACGCCATGATATTGAAGCCGGATAATCTCACCGAAACGATAAGGGAAAAGGGCTTGCTTATACCTGATGAAGAAGTAGATCTGTCGTTCGAAACTTCAGGAAAAATCACGGAAATACATTTCAATGAAGGCTCTAATGTACGAAAAGGGCAATTACTGGCAAAAGTAAACGATAAACCACTACAGGCTGAGCTAAAGAAGTTGAAAGCGCAAGTGCCTTTGGCGCAAGACCGTGTATTCCGTCAAAAAGCCCTGCTGGCAAAAGATGCAGTGAGTCAGGAAGCATACGAATCCGTAAATACAGAACTGGATAAGCTGATGGCAGACATAGAACTTACCGAATCGCGTATCGCGCAGACCGAATTACGAGCTCCATTCGATGGTATTGTCGGTTTACGTCTGGTTAGTGAAGGTACTTATGCTTCTCCGTCGACTATTGTGACGCATCTGACCAAAATATCACCACTGAAAGTCGAGTTTTCGGTGGGCGAAGCCTATGTAAATAATATAAAAGCCGGAACTCCTATCACTTTTACGTTCGATAACGACCTGAGTACTTACGGTGCCACAGTATATGCAGTGGAGTCGAATCTCGACAAAGTAACGCTGACTCTAAAAGCCCGTGCTTTATATCCCAATGTTGGCGGACATCTCAAACCGGGATTGTCTACAAACGTAGAAATAAGATTGCAGGAAATAAAGAATACTATTGTTGTACCTAGTTTGTCTACTATCGCGGAGATGGGACGTGACATAGCTTATATATACAAAGACGGAAAAGCTCATCAGGTGACATTAAAAAAAGGAATGCGTACAGCAACTACGGTCCAGATACTCAATGGGCTGAATGTGGGCGATACGTTACTCGTCACAGGTGTTATGCAATTGCGCGACGGACTGCCGGTGACAATAGATAATTTTGTGGATAATAATTAAATATAATTTCAAAATTTCAGATTTATAGACTCTATAATCTGCGCAAATCTTGAAATGTGAAATCAATAACCGATGACAATATCCGAAATAAGCATTAAACGCCCGGTACTGGCTACAGTATTTGTACTGGTCATATTCCTCTTGGGTATGATTGGATATACGTATCTGGGTGTACGTGAATATCCTAATATAGACAACCCCATAATTTCGGTTAACGTTACCTATCCCGGTGCAAATGCCGAAATTATAGAAAACCAGATAACCGAACCCCTGGAACAGAATATCAATGGTATTCCGGGTATCAGGTCGCTGACCAGCAGTAGTAGCCAAGGTTCATGTCGTATTACCGTGGAGTTTGAACTTACTGTGGATTTGGAAACGGCGGCTAATGATGTTCGTGATAAAGTTTCACGTGCGCAACGTTATTTGCCCCGCGACTGCGATCCGCCTACCGTATCGAAAGCCGATGCTGATGCCAATCCGATTATACAGATCAGTATTCAGAGCGAAAAGCGTTCGTTGTTGGAACTCAGTGAAATCGCTGAACTTACGGTAAAAGAACGTTTGCAGACAATACCAAACGTGAGCGCAGTGGAAATATGGGGGCAAAACCGATATTCGATGCGTCTTTGGCTCGATCCGGTGAAAATGGCTTCATACGGTATCACCCCGATGGATGTAAAAGATGCTGTTGACCGTGAAAATGTGGAGCTGCCTTCGGGTAGTATAGAAGGTGACGCACTGGAACTTACTATCCGCACATTAGGTTTAATGCAGACACCGGAAGAATTCAACAATATGATTATCAAGGAAGATAATTTTAATGTTGTGCGATTCAAGGATGTAGGTACTGCTGAGCTGGGAACGGAAAATCACCGCAGTATCATGCGGCGCAACGGTGTGCCGGCGGTGAGTACTGTTATCATACCCCAACCGGGAGCAAACCAGATAGAAATATCGAATGAAGCAATGATACGTCTCGACCAATTGAAGAAGGACCTTCCCGAAGATGTATTCATTGATGTTGCTTTTGATAATACTAAGTTTATTCGTGCATCGATTGCCGAAGTGGAAGAAACTGTATACATTGCTTTTGCCCTTGTCGTTATCATTATTTTCCTTTTTCTGCGCGACTGGCGTGTAACTCTTGTGCCATGCGTGGTCATACCGGTATCACTTGTAGGTGCATTTTTTGTCATGTATGTCGCAGGATTTTCTATCAATGTGCTATCTATGCTTGCAGTAGTGCTTGCAGTGGGATTGGTGGTAGACGATGCTATTGTAGTCACGGAAAACATATATCTTAAGATAGAGGGAGGGATGACCCCCAAAGAGGCTGGTATAGAAGGATCGAAAGAAATATTCTTTGCCGTTATATCTACAACCATTACTGTTGTGGCCGTATTTTTCCCTATTGTATTCCTTGAGGGTATGACAGGCCGGCTTTTCCGTGAGTTTAGCATTGTTGTAGCCGGAGCCGTGCTGATTTCAGCATTTGTGGCTCTGACATTTACACCGATGCTATCTACTAAGTTGTTGAAAAAGACAGATCAACCCAATTGGTTTTATCGTAAGACCGAACCGTTTTTCAACGGACTTACTAACGGTTATCATAATGCATTACATAAGTTCTTAAGTATTAAGATTATCATATGGCCTATCATTATCCTAACATTGGTAGCAATCGGATATCTGATAAACGTCATCCCTGCCGAAATGGCTCCTCTGGAAGACCGTTCGCAAATAACAATAAGAACCAGCGGGCCGGAAGGCTCTACATATGAATATAATAGAAATTATACTGAGAATATTGCTGTCATTGCAGATTCGGTTGCACCCGAAAGGCTTATAAATACAATGCGGGTGTGGACAGGCGGTGGTATGATAAATCTGAGCTTGCCCGACATCAAGAACAGGAGCCGTAGCCAGATGGATATAGCAGCCAAACTAACTGACGCTATGAGAGGTGAAACGGCTGCGCGTACATTCGTGCAGCAGCAATCCACATTCGGAGGCAGGCGTTCCAGTATGCCTGTACAGTATGTGTTGCAAGCACCTAATATAGCTAAACTGGAGGAATTCATCCCCGCATTTATGGAAAAAGTGCAGGAAAGCCCATTGTTCCAGATGGCTGATGTGAATCTTAAGTTTACCAAGCCGGAAACAAGAATTATCATTGACCGTAATAAAGCAGCCTTATTAGGTGTAAGCACCAGGGATATAGGGCAAACACTCCAATATGCGCTCAGTGGTCAGCGTATGGGCTATTTCTATATGAACGGGAAACAATATCAGATACTAGGTGAAATAAATCGCCAGCAACGAAATACTCCGCTCGATTTGAAGTCAATCTACCTAAAAAACCAGACGGGCAGCATGATCCAATTGGGTAATCTGGTGCGTCTCGAAGAAAGTGTGGCACCTCCACAGCTTTATCGTTACAACCGTTTCAATTCGGCTACAATATCTGCTGGACTCTCTCCCGGTGTGACTATTGGTGCTGGACTAGACGAGATGGACCGTATAGCGAAAGAAACGCTCGACGATACCTTCCGTACGGCATTAGCCGGAGATTCGAAAGATTTTAGGGAAAGTTCGTCCAGTCTGATGTTTGCCTTTGTACTGGCAGTCTTGCTTATTTTCCTTATTCTGGCTGCACAGTTCGAGAGCTTCAAAGATCCGTTTGTGATTATGCTTACAGTTCCGTTGGCGATTGCCGGAGCGCTGCTGTTCATGTATATAAAAGATATAACGATGAATATATTCAGCCAGATTGGGATTATCATGCTCATAGGGCTGGTAGCCAAAAATGGTATCCTTATTGTTGAGTTTGCCAATCAGCGGCAGGAAACAGGAATGAGTAAACTGGAAGCTATACAGGGAGCCGCTGTACAGCGTCTTCGCCCGATTCTCATGACTAGTTTCTCGACTGTACTAGGCTTGCTGCCTCTCGTCTTCGCCAGCGCTGAAGGGGCAAACGGACGTATGGCGATGGGAGTGGCTGTTATCGGGGGAATGATGGTATCTACATTGCTGACGATATTCATTGTACCCGCCATGTATTTGTATATTTCAACAGACAGGGGAAAGAAGAAAGAAAAAGAAGACGCAACGATTATTGTTAATGGTTAATGTATTATATCACAATATTATATGAAAAAATATTTATCCGCTATATTACTGTTACTTATATTGCCTATTGTATCTCAAGCTCAAAATATTTATGACCTGAGCAGATGTATACAGGAGGGACTGATGAATAACTATGACATCCGCATATCGAGAAATAATCAGGAGGTATCCGATAATAATATGACTATCGGCAATGCCGGATATTTACCTACAGTAGATCTTACAAGTGGTTATTCAGGTACATCGAACAATGTAAAGCAGAAGTTGGAATCGGGAGAGACAAATTCGAATAGTGGCGTAAATAATCAAAACCTTAATGCAGGGATAAATCTTAACTGGACTATCTTTGACGGGTTCAATATACAGACAAATTACAATCGCCTGAAAGAGTTGCAGCAAATGGGTAAACTGGATACACAGCTTACTATCGAGACCTTTATTGCTGATATTACTTCCGAATATTATAATTATATACAGCAAACCATCCGCCTGAAAAATCTGAAATCGGCCGTAAAATTGTCAAAAGAGCGCTTGCGAATAGTAGAAGCCCGTTACGAAATAGGAGCAGGTTCACGGCTGGATATGCAACAGGCACGTGTAGACTTCAACAGTGACAGTTCCCAACTTATCAAGCAATATGAAGTATTATATACATCCCGTGTATTGCTGAATAAACTGATGGCTCAGGAAAAAATAGACCAGATGATAGAAACCAAAGATTCGGTCATTATATACAATGAGTTTCTCGACCAGAGAGATATTATGCAGGGTATGCTTTCTAACAATACCTTCCTACTATTATCTGACAAAAATAAGAAACTAAGTGTATTGGATCTGAAGACTGCCCAGAGCGAGAATTATCCCTATCTGAAGTTCAATGCAGGATATGGCATCACAAAGAATATTTATAATACCGGAACCATAGATAATCAGCGTACATTAGGCCTTAATTATGGATTTACAGTAGGGCTTAATTTATTCAGCGGTTTCAACCGCAAGAGAAAACAACGAAATGCCAAGATCGAGATAGAAAACAGGCAACTGGAATATGAACAAACCACACTGTCGCTGAAAGCTGATCTGGCCAATATGTGGATGGCTTACCGCAATAATATAGAATTGACCAATCTGGAAAAGGAGAATGTGGAAACTGCCCGTGAGAACCACGAGATAGCAATAGAACGCTATAAACTAGGCGACTTGTCCGGTATAGAGCTTCGTGAAGCACAAAACAGTTTATTGGAAGCGGAAGAGCGTCTCGTGCAAGCTGAATTTAATACAAAGCTGTGTGAAATTTCTCTGATGCAGATCAGTGGTCAGGTTTTGAAGTATATGGACAATAAATCAGTTAACAGTTAACAATGAGCAGTAAACAGTGAGTAATGAGCAATGAGCTGTAAGCAGTGCCTGATGTACGCTTAGCGCCATTGGCATATTGGCTAATCGGCACATTAATTAATTATTATAATTATTGTTTTTCAGTCAGGTATTTCCAAAAGCGTTTTGGCATATGCTGGCGTTGTAGTTTCAGGTTGATCCGTTCTTTTATTGTCATCGATTTGAAGTATCCTTTCCATAATTCCTGAAACATCTTCTCATCTTCTGCCATTAAGTTTTCATCCAGTTTTCCGCTCAACAGATGTTCGTCATTATCGAGAGTCATCTCTACTACTGTGTGCAAATCGTAGTAAAAACCATACCTGCGCTTTAGATCATAAATAACCCATTTCTGATCCGAAAAACGGTCTCTGAAATGTTCTATTGCCAGAGGTAATGCATTATGACGGGGCGATATGGTCGAGAAGAAAATATCATCGGCTGCTTTCTGAAAGCGTACGAATTGTTTTATATACAATTCCTCATGTGCAACTCTTTTTGCCAATTGGTGCATCTTAAGCACATCTTCATCTCCAAAATTAGTCTCGATAGATATTTTACTGTCAAATGATTTCCTTATAAACCGGAACAGCAGTTCGTCACTGCCTTCTTCTTCCGACAGCCAAGCATACGTGACCATATTCTGTGCACCCTTACTCAGTTTATTTTGCAGGGAAGTCCATACCCGGGTAGCTCTGTCCTCCATAGTGGTCACAGTATGGTTATCCTCCATAAACATAGGCGCAATTTCTCCTTCGCCTAATAATCTGTCGGGGAAAGTCTTCCGGCTATAGGCGTCGAAGATTGCGGTGAGCAAACCTTCAAATGTTTTATCGTAAAAAAAGACGAGCAATTTTTAATAAAGAATTAAGAATGGATAATAAAGAATTCAGGCTCCTAATCGGGGAAAAGGATTGATAGCTGTTTGTCGTCTATCTTCTTTTTCTTCGGTTCTGTAAGAATTTTGCGAACATATTCCGGGGTTGCTTCATTGACAGTATACATTGGCAGTTCGTTGCATGTAATAAAATATTGCGCCTTCTTCATTACTACACCTATCTTTTTCAGTTGCGATGCATTTATCCGGCCATGCCTACGCGACATCACGATAAATTGCGCAGACTTTACGCCGATACCCGGTACACGCAGAATCATTGCATAATCCGCCTTATTTATATCTATCGGGAATGCTTCGGGGTGCCGGAGCGCCCATGCCAGTTTAGGGTCTATTTCTAAGTCGAGGTCAGGGTAAGCATCGTCCACAATTTCATCGGCACGGTATTGATAAAATCGCATAAGCCAGTCGGCCTGATAGAGACGGTTTTCTCTCACCAGGGGAGCTTGTTTCAGTGCAGGCAAGCGATTGTCGTAACTATTCACCGGAATGAACCCCGAATAATATACCCTTCGCATTTGCGTCTGCTGATAGAGTATGGACGACACGCGCAAGATGTCCTTATCCTTTTCATTTGTGGCACCCACAATCATCTGTGTGCTTTGTCCTGCCGGAACAAAACGTGGTGCAGAACGGAATTTGCGACGGTCTTCAATGCTTTGCTGCATACCTATCTGTATATAACGCATCGGCTTATATACGCTGCGATGGTCTTTTTCCGGAGCCAGCAGTTTCAGGTTCGCCTCGGTGGGAATTTCCAGATTCACACTCATACGATCTGCATAAAGTCCGGCTTCACTTATCAATTCCTGACTTGCTCCCGGAATACTTTTCATATGTATGTATCCGTTGAAGCGGTATACCGTGCGCAGGTCTTTGACTACCCGTACCATACGCTCCATTGTATAGTCGGGGTTGTTGATGACACCCGAACTGAGGAAGAGTCCCTCTATATAGTTGCGACGGTAAAATTCGATGGTAAGTTCCACCAGTTCCTGTACAGTAAATGTTGCCCGGCGAATATCGTTTGTCCTGCGGTTTATGCAGTATGCACAATCATAGATGCAAAAGTTTGTAAGCATGATTTTAAGCAGGGAAACACATCGTCCATCTTCTGTAAAACTATGACAAATACCCATTCCGCCAACAGTATTTCCCAGCCCGCCCGCTTTGTTTTTACGGACGGTACCACTGGAAGAGCAGGAAACATCGTACTTCGCCGACTCTGCCAATACTTTTAGTTTTTCGAGTACATTATCATTCATCTTATTACAAAGAAAAGCATTTAAGATGACAGATTTGTATCAAATAATATTAAAATTTGATATGATGTTGAAAAGTAAACAGGCTTATATTATTGTCATTATTTTATTTATGCGGATCAACTGTTAAATAATAAAAGTAGTTATCCCGAAAAAGCACGAAAGACAGTTTTTCAATATTTTATAGGAATAATATTTACCTTTTTGATAGATGAAAGTTCAATAATTATAGAAATTTATCAGATTTAAGCCTTAAAAGTTTATCTTTGTGGCTTCAAAAATTTAACTGAAAAATATTTATTATGAAACCTACTTTGTATGTACTAGCTGCCGGTATGGGAAGCCGCTATGGCAGTCTTAAGCAAATGGATGGGCTTGGGCCTAACGGGGAAACGATCATGGACTATTCTATTTATGACGCCCTTAGAGCCGGATTTGGAAAAGTTGTTTTCGTTATCCGCAAATCATTTGACAAGGACTTTCGTGAAAAAATCGTTTCCAAATATGAAAACCATATTCCGGTAGAAGTAGTTTATCAGGAACTGGACAACCTGCCAGAAGGATTTCAACTACATCCCGACAGACAAAAGCCATGGGGGACAAATCATGCCGTGATGATGGCGAAAGATGTTATCAAAGAACCATTTGCAGTTATCAATGCCGACGACTTTTACGGCCGTGAGAGCTACGCTATCCTAGCTGAGCAATTAAATAAAATGAACGGTACCGAAAACCATTATTGTATGGTAGGCTATCGTTTGAGCAATACATTGTCTGAAAGCGGGGCAGTAGCCAGAGGTGTTTGCGAAACAGATGACAATCATTTCCTGAAAAGCGTGGTTGAACGTACGCACATCGAACGCAAAGATGGAAAGATACAATATAAAGATGCTGAAAATTACTGGTTCGAAATTCCGGAAAACGCTCCGGTATCGATGAATATGTGGGGATTTACGCCTGATTATTTCGAGCATTCTGACAAGTATTTTGTCAAATTTCTTGAACAAAATGCAGGTAATCACAAGGCTGAATACTTTATCCCACTGATGGTGGACCATCTTATCGTAAATAAGACTGCTGATGTGAAAGTTTTAGATACTCCTTCCAAATGGTTTGGTGTTACATATGCCGAAGACAGAGCAGGAGTAGTGGAGAAATTACAAAAGCTAGTAGAAAAAGGAGAGTATCCAAGCCCATTGTGGAAATAATGCGGATTAGGTTATTTTATCTTTTTTAGGCACTTAATATCGTATAAATTTGTTACTTTTGTAACGATTAAAGGATTTATTTTATTCACAATTATTATAAATAAAAATTCAAAAACAATGGTAAGTTACAAAGACTTGGGATTAGTAAACACTAAAGAAATGTTTGCTAAAGCAGTAAAAGGCGGATATGCAATTCCTGCGTTCAATGTTAACAACATGGAGCAGTTGCAGGCTATCGTTCAGGCTGCTGCTGAAACAAAGTCACCGGTTATCGTACAGGCATCTAAAGGTGCTCGTCAATATGCAAACCCTATCTTGTTGCGTTATATGCTTCAAGGTGCTGTAGAATATGCAAAAAGCTTAGGTTGGGAAAAACCACAAATCGTACTTCACTTAGACCATGGCGATACTTTCGAAACTTGTAAAGACTGTATCGATTCAGGATTCTCTTCTGTGATGATCGACGGTTCTCATCTTCCATATGATGAGAACGTAGCTCTTACTAAAAAAGTAGTGGAATATGCTCATCAGTTCGATGTGACTGTTGAAGGTGAACTAGGTGTATTGGCCGGTGTAGAAGACGAAGTGTCTGCAGAACACCACACTTATACAAAACCTGAAGAAGTAGTAGACTTCGTTACAAAAACAGGATGTGATTCATTGGCTATTTCTATTGGTACTTCTCACGGAGCAAACAAGTTTACTCCGGAACAATGTACAAGAGACGCTAACGGTCATCTAGTTCCGCCTCCATTGCGTTTCGATGTATTGGAAGAATGCGAAAAAGAACTTCCGGGATTCCCTATCGTACTTCACGGAGCATCTTCTGTACCTCAGGAAGAAGTTGAAACTATTAACAAATACGGTGGTGCACTTAAAGATGCAATCGGTATTCCTGAAGAACAACTTCGTAAAGCTGCAAAATCGGCTGTATGCAAAATCAATATCGACTCTGACAGCCGTCTGGCTATGACTGCTGCGGTACGTGAAGTATTTGCTACTAAACCGGGTGAATTCGATCCTCGTAAATATCTTGGACCAGCTCGCGATAACATGAAGAAACTATACAAGCACAAAATTGAAGCAGTGCTTGGTAGTGCAGGAAAAGCTTAATACTAATAAGCCTAGATAATAGAAAGAAGCTGCCCCGGTGGGGCAGCTTCTTTTGTTATAATAAGTAATCATTTCAATCTGTAGCTGAAATTATTCTTGTCGTATAAAATTGTTCGATTCTTTAATGCAAATTTTACTACGCGCAATCACAGATTGCTTGTATTACTTTTTTCCTAAGCAAAAAAAGTAATCAAAAATGCTTTAACGCCCCGCTTCAAAGGCCGACCCGTAACGGATGAAAAGACGAAACGGAAAAACTCGCTGGAAAAATTGGATAATCCGAATCGGTGGATAAGCTCAAACACGTTTCCGTTTTTTTCATCTTTTCATCCTACGGGTACCCCGTCCATGAAGCTAACGGCGCAGGCTGACGCACTAATATGGGCAAAGCTCCCCTCACTTGTACGCGTCAGCCTCAGCGCATTAGTTACGCAGGCGGGGTACCCACACGGTACAGACGGCGTGGAAAGGGACAGGGCGATAGCCCGTTTGTCACTTTCAGCCGGCAAAACGGTTTTGGGTCGCCGAGGAACTTAACGCTAGCTTTTTGCTTACTTCTGGGCAATGCCAAAAGTGAGGACAAGCCTGGGAGGACGCGGCAGTCTTGATCCGAATGATAACAGTTTTTACAAAGAATGCTTATACTTATGAAAAGAATACAACGTTTAAATACAACTATTTAATCTCTATAATAAACCGCAGAATGATTTATAATATTTCTTTTTGTTTATCTATACATAGAAATTATATGCTGAAGGTTCTTTGAAATGATTATGCTGGAATTTTATTGTGGTGTTTTGATAACGAAGAAAGTAACAAACAGGAAAGTTAGGAAAAACTGTTACATCTGTTACCTTTTAACTATATAATGAAAATAAAGGTTAATTAAAAGAGCGTTTCAATTGATTTTTAGTTAAAATGTAATTGCATGGATACTTGAGATGTTATTTCTTGCGGATAATAGTAACAGGAGCTAATGTACAAGCCTTTCATTTATACATCCGATTTTCGGATAAATCAGTTTTTATAAGTATTTTTGTTTGCTAAACTTAAAAACTAAAGCATATTTGAAGCAGCTATAGTTGAAGAGCTTAATGATAAATGTTTTACAATACTTATTTACTAAAAAAACGAGTAATTCTATTTCACAAAAGATATGACAACATTCGATAAAGCGGTTGAATTACTACCAGTAAAAGGCTATCTGAATATGGAAATACCAAAGGGGATAGACCTGATAGAAGAGATCAACCGTATGCGGAAAGAGAAGAATGCTATAATTCTCGCTCATTATTATCAGACAGGAGACATTCAGGATATAGCTGATTTTCTTGGCGACAGCCTGCAATTGGCACGTGCAGCCGAAAAAACGGATGCAGACATGATTGTTTTCTGTGGTGTTCACTTTATGGCGGAGACTGCTAAAATACTTAATCCGACCAAGAAAGTGATATTACCTGATTTGTTGGCCGGGTGTTCATTAGCAGATTCCTGTTCAGGAGAAGGTTTGAGAGAGTTGAAAAAGAAACATCCCGGAGCGATTGTGGTAAGCTATATCAACTGTGACTCGGGCGTAAAAGCCGAAAGCGACATCATAGTAACTTCATCCAATGCCGAGCATATTATAAATTCGCTGCCTGAAGAGCAAAAAATAATATTTGCTCCTGATAAAAATCTGGGACGATATATCAATCAGGTGACAGGTCGTGATATGATACTTTGGGATGGAGCTTGCATTGTGCACGAAGCTTTTTCATTGGAAAGGATTGCAGAGCAAATGCTGAATCATCCGAAGGCGAAGTTAATAGCACACCCTGAAGCTCAGAAACCTGTATTACAGGTTGCACATTATATCGGTTCTACTGCAAATCTGCTTAATTATGTAGTAAATGATGCGGCAGAGGAATTTATTGTAGCCACCGAAGAAGGTATATTGCACGAGATGCGTAAACGGGCGCCCGGAAAGAAACTTATTCCGGCACTTACTATCGATGATAAATGTAATTGCAGTGAATGTCATTTCATGAAATTGAATACAATGGAAAAATTGTATTTATGCATGAAATACGAACTTCCTGAAATCCTGATGGATGAAGAAATACGCATTAAGGCACTGCGTCCGATAAATAAGATGCTGGAACTTTCGAAAGCAATTAAGTAGATAATAGGAAATTAAGAATTAAGAATTAAGAATGAAAAATGGCACAGACGCTAAGTAATTCATAATTCATAATTCTTCATTCATAATTTTTTAATTTATAGAATGATTTATACAGATGTTCTTGTAATCGGCTCAGGCATATCAGGACTTTCTTATGCGATGAAAATAGCGCAGCAGAAACCGGATGCTAAAGTTACAGTCATAACCAAATCGGATGATGAGGAGTCGAATACAAAGTATGCCCAGGGTGGTGTAGCTGTTGTAACGGATTTTACAAAAGATAGTTTCGAAAAACATATCGAAGATACCCTACGTGCCGGAGACGGATTATGCAAAAGGGAAGCTGTGGAAGTAGTGGTGACCGAAGGGCCTGAACGTATTCGCGAAATAGTGGAGTGGGGGGCTAACTTCGACAAAAATGAGTTTCAGGCATATGATTTGGGACGTGAAGGCGGCCATACAGAAAATCGTGTAGTACATTATAAAGATATTACCGGAGCAGAGATAGAAAGAGCTTTGTTGAAAGCTATTGAGCGGTTACCTAATGTGGAGCTGCTCAATCATCATTATGTGATAGACCTTATTACGGAACATCATATTCCGGGTGAATCATTCGATAAATATAATCTGAACTGTTACGGAGCTTACGTCCTCGATCTGAAGACGCAACGCATAAAGAAGATGTCCGCCAAAATAACACTTATGGCAACAGGTGGCTGCGGACATGTATATAAGAATACAACCAATCCGATAATCGCTACAGGAGATGGTATAGGTCTGGCACACAGAGCGAAAGCCAGAATCAGTAATATGCAGTTCATCCAGTTTCATCCTACTGCATTTTATAGCCTTACCACCGGGCAATTGCCATTGATTTCGGAGGCTGTAAGAGGTTTTGGTGCAAAACTATGCACTGCATCGGGAGAAGCATTCATGCATAAATATGATGACAGGGAAGAGTTGGCATCGCGTGATATTGTGGCCCGTGCTATCGATAGCGAAATGAAGCTGCGAGGAGACGATTATGTATGTCTCGACTGTCGCCATCTAAACCAGGGTAAGTTCATGGAACATTTTCCAAATATCTACAAGCAGTGTAAAGATGCCGGACTGGATATGTTCAGGGATTTGATACCTGTTGTACCTGCCAGCCATTATCTGTGTGGAGGTATAGATGTAGACCTGTTCGGACAAAGCACAATTAAAAATATGTTTGCTGTAGGCGAATGTTCCAATACGGGATTGCACGGCGCAAATCGTTTGGCATCGAATTCCTTGCTCGAAGCGTTGGTGTTCGGTCATCGTGCAGCTGTGAAAACGTTGGAACGACTGCGTGAGGACAACTTTAACTATGAACAGCTTCATAAAATTCCGGAATGGGATCAGGAAGGAATGAAAGTAAATGAGGAAATGGTATTACTGAATTATCTGCGCAAAGAATTACAGACATTGATGAGTGACCTCGTGGGTATAGTTCGTAGTAATAGACGCCTAAAGTTGGCAAAACAGAAAGAGGAAGAGATATACAGGTCGGTGAAAGAAATATATAACTTTTCCATTTTGTCACCCCAGTTATCAGAGTTGCGTAATCTGGTAAGTGTCGCCTTTCTGATAATAACCCAAAGTATGGAACAAACAGAAAATAGAGGTACATTTTATAATAAAGATTTGGATAAGAAATGAATAGACCACCTTATGTAACGGATGAAAGACTATATCATTTTATAGATGAAGCTATAAAAGAAGATATCGGAGACGGTGATCACTCTACTTTAGCCAGTGTCCCTGTCGGTTTGAAACAGAGAGCACGACTGCTAATCAAGCATGACTGTATTCTGGCTGGTGTAGATCTTGCTCAGGAGATATTTCATTATTATGATAAGAGCCTGGAGATAGAAGTATATAAGAATGATGGGGATAGCGTGAAGGAAGGCGATATTGCTTTCATTGTATCCGGTTCGGCGCGTTCTATCCTTACAATGGAACGACTGGTTCTCAACTGTATGCAACGCATGAGCGGCATAGCTACTTATACGCACGAAATGGTGGAGTTATTGGCCGATACCGATACCCGCATACTCGACACCCGCAAAACATCTCCTATCTTCCGTATGTGTGAAAAATGGGCTGTGTATATCGGCGGGGGAAAGAATCACCGTTACGGGCTTTTTGATATGATAATGCTGAAAGATAATCATAACGATTATGCCGGAAGTATAACCAAAGCTGTGGAAGCTACAGTGAAATATCTGAAAGAGATAGGAAAAGATCTGCAAATAGAAGTGGAGACCCGTAATCTTAACGAAGTGAAAGAAGCGTTGGCTACAAATGCAGTGGATGTGATTATGCTGGATAACATGTCACTGTTTGAAATGGCAGCGGCGGTACAGCTCATTGATGGTGCTGTTAAGGTAGAGGCGTCGGGTGGAATCACGAAAGAATCAGTGCATGCAATAGCCGAAACGGGTGTGGATTATATCTCTTCGGGAGCGATAATATATGCTGCTCCGAATATTGACCTGAGCCTGAAAGCTTTCTAAGTAACTAATTAAGGTATTTCAGCGAAAGTCCAGCCGCTTTTCGTCCCATTAAATACTTTTGCGTAAAAATTTAGTACTTCTTTTGTATTACCATTAAATACTAAGTAAGATTTAAGTTTCATATTCTAATGTTTTTGGATTTCGATTATTGATGCAAAAATATTATACAAGGTTGACAACAGTGTGTCAGTAAGTTTTTAAAAGTTATAAATGATCTTGAAAATCAGGAATCCCATTATACTTTTTTATTCGGGGATTTGAATTTAGGTTATTAATTAGGTATATAGTCTAATATCTAGAAGCAAGCTAATGCCCTCGATCTTCCTCCGGGATTGTTTATTTGTTAGAAAATATTATAAGTTCTCACCATTAATTATTTTTTCATACCTTTGCAACATGACACGTAATTTACTTAAAACGGATTTGGTTTAGTAAACAATTTGTATTTCTTATACAGATTGTCCTTTCGTTTACTCTCGGATAACTCCTTTTGAGAGTGATTTTCTATTATTTATAATTATAGTTTTTAATCTTGCGTACAGTGATCAAAAGCATTGCTATGCTTTCCTTGTATGCTACATACATTACAACAATGAGTAACGAAAATATTACCACTATTCACGAATTCGATTTTAATTTTATCTGTGAATTCTTTTTAAAAATGAAACGTCAAGGGCCCGGTAGCCCTGAAATAACCCTGAAAGCATTGAGCTTTATAGATAATCTTACCGACAAATCCTTTATTGCTGACATCGGTTGTGGAACCGGCGGGCAGACTATGGCGCTGGCTCAGCATATACCCGGACAGATTACAGGTTTCGATCTTTTTCCTCAATTCATTGACCGGCTCAATTGTAATTCCAAAGATTTGAATCTTCAGGGCCGGGTGAAAGGTATTGTACGTTCAATGGATAATCTTCCTTTCCAGAATGAGGAGTTAGACCTGATCTGGTGTGAAGGAGCTATTTATAATATCGGTTTTGAACGGGGGCTGAGAGAGTGGCGTAAGTTTCTGAGATCGGGGGGATATATAGCTGTAACTGAAAGTGCCTGGTTTACAGAAAAGCGTCCGGCAGAAATTGAAAATTATTGTATGCCGCATTTCCCTGAAATGAATACGATTTCCAATAAAGTAGCTCAAATACAGACTGCGGGATATATGCCCGTTGCCACCTTTATCTTACCCGAAACTTGCTGGACAGATCATTATTTTACGCCAATGATCAGAGCACAGGAGGCGTTTCTTGATAAATATGCCGGAAATAAAACAGCAGAAGAATTCGTAGAACTTCAACGTTATGATGCTGGACGGGACAAATAGTCTCACGTACAATCACCTTATATTCAAGTATTTATAACACCTCGAAAATTAAATCCTCCTAAAAGTCCTCCTTTTGATAGGTGGGTTGATTATCAACAAGTTACAATACTATTAAAGAACGCTTTATTGTCACTGCAAATATAATCAAAATAGTCTATTTCAGAGATACTAAACCAAGTTATTCTTCAACATCAAAACCAAGTTCGTAATTAGTACTCCGCCCACCTTGTGCCTCTTTGCGAAGTATACCTTTCGAAATCAAATCCTGAATGTCACGAAGAGCCGTGTCAGATGAACATTTTGCTATCTTTGCCCACTTCGATGATGTGAGTTTACCGTCAAAGCCATCCAAGACCTTATTGAGAATCAAGTTTTGACGATGATTGAATTGTATATCTTTATATTGCTCCCAAAAATTGGACTTAGATAAAACTTTTTTTAAAGTCAAAGCAGTAACATCGAGTGCATCATATAAACAATCAAGATACCACTTAAACCAAGGAGTAATATCTCCACTGCTGTGTTGCACTTTCTGCAACATCTCGTAATATCTCTTTTTTTGTGCAAGTATTTGGCTCGACAAACTGTAAAACCGCTGGTTACTATTATCAGAACGTGCAAGTAAGAGATCGGATATTGCTCGAGCAATACGACCATTACCATCATCAAAAGGATGTATAATAATGAACCAAAAGTGAGCGATAGCAGATTTTAATACAGAATCTAACTTTGTATCACTATTGAGCCACGTAATAAACAAATCCATCTCTTTGGGAACACTCTCTGCAGGCGGAGCTTCAAAATGTACTTTTTCTTTACCCATCGCCCCCGAAACTACCTGCATTTCTCCTGTGCGATATTGCCCCACCTCAATTTTTTGCATACCACTTCTACCTGTAGGAAACAATGCTGCATGCCATCCGAAAAGTCGCTCGTTATCAATTGGTTTTTGATAGTTTTGCGTTGCATCAAGCATCATGTCAACAACACCTTCCACATATCTGTTCGAAGCTACCATCCCAGCTGTTTCAATTCCCAAACGACGCGCAATCGAAGAACGTACTTGATCGTAATTAAGCCTTTCTCCCTCAATCTCAGATGACTTAATAACATCTTCGGTTAATGTAGCTAATGAAGTTGTCTCTTTCAAAGAAAAGCCCAAAACATTCATTTGACCGATGATTTTCCCTTGCAGATGACGAACCTCTCCAAGTATAGGTTGAATTTGTTTGTCATCCCAACTAAAATCAGGCCATTGCGGATATTGGTAAATATATTTTGCCATTGTTTAATTAATTTATGCGGTAAAAATACGAATTATTCTCCGTAAATTTGCGGAGAATATAAGTTTTATTCACCGCAAAAAATGTTTGGGTATACCTCTCTTCTCTCTAATAATAACTAACGGTTTCAAGGAGTGAAAGTTTTTGACAACTAACAACAAATACTTACCTTTGAAGAATATGCCAATAATAATAAATAATGACATCAACCCAATCCGAACAAGCTTTAGAATCAGGTCTAATAAAGACCCTCGTTTCGATGAATTACCAAGCTGTAAAAATTGAAGATGAAGAAGCTCTTATTAACAATTTTCGAAAACAACTTGATAATCACAATAAGATAGTTCTTTCAGACGACGAATTCGGGCGAATAATGATTCATCTCGAAAGTGGTTCTATATTCGATAAAGCTATCAAGTTGCGCGACAAATTTTCCTTAGTTCGTGAAGATGGTACAACGAAATGGATCGAATTTCTTAACACGCAAGAGTGGTGTAAGAACGAGTTTCAGGTATCAAGTCAAATCACAGACGAAGGACGCCGTAAGTCGCGTTATGATGTTACGATTTTAGTGAATGGACTTCCTTTAGTTCAGATTGAATTGAAAAAACGAGGTATAGAACTGAAACAAGCATACAGCCAAGTGCAACGTTATCATAAAACTGCATTCAAAGGATTATTCAAATACATTCAGATATTTGTAATATCCAATGGTGTTAATACCCGATATTTCACAAACAATCCTAATCAGGGATATAAATTCACATTTCCGTGGGCAGATTTCAAAAACAATCATATAGACCGTCTTGATATTTTTGCAGCGATGTTTTTTGACCAATGCACACTGGGTAAAATGTTGGCAAAATATGTTGTATTGCATCAATCAGATAAGTGTCTTATGATACTTCGTCCGTACCAATACTATGCTGTTGAAGCATTGATTGACAAGGTTGCCAATTCAACTAAAAACGGATATATTTGGCATACTACCGGTTCGGGAAAGACACTAACATCGTTTAAGGCTGCTCAATTAATTTCTGAGATGCCTGACATAGATAAGGTGCTGTTTGTTGTTGATAGACATGATCTTGATACGCAAACCAAGAAAGAATATGATGCGTTTTCACCTGGAGCTGTAGATAGTACAGATAACACCAAAGCCCTTGTAAAAGCATTACAATCAAACAAAAAGTTGATGATTACCACAATTCAAAAACTAAACAATGCCGTTCAAAAAGAACGGTTTAGTAAAGGATTGCAGGACGTGAAAGAAAAAAATATTGTGATGATTTTTGATGAGTGTCATCGGAGTCAGTTTGGGGATATGCACACTAATATAACAGATTTCTTCAATCATATTCGCTATTTTGGATTTACAGGTACACCTATTCTTGCTAAAAATGCGAATGACGGACGAACCACGAAAGATATTTTTGGGGAACGTCTGCATGAATATCTCATCAAAGATGCTATTGCGGATGAAAATGTGTTGAGCTTTTTGGTGGAATATCATGGTAAATGGAAAAAAAGAAACGAAGATGACAAAAAGGTCAAATCTATTGATACGCGAGAGGCAATGATGAGCGACAAACGTATGGAAGATATTGTAGATTTTATCTTGGACAACTATAATACTTCTACCTACGAACGTGACTTTAATGCGATGTTTGCTGTTGGGGGCGTACCCATGGTTACAAAATATTACGATCTATTCAAGAGTAGGAACCACGATTTAAAAATAGCAACAATATTCACTTATACTCAAAATGAAGACAGCGAGGATGAGCTTACCGGAATGAACGAGGGTTTTGTCTCAGATGGCAACACACGTGATATTTTGGAGGGGTATATCCGAGATTATAACGAGATGTTTGGAACGGACTTCAACACCGATAATTTCAACCTATACTACGATGATATCAACAAGCGAATGAAAAATCGTCAGATTGACCTCTTGTTAGTAGCAAATATGTTTCTCACAGGATTCGATGCTAAGCGGTTAAATACACTCTATGTAGACAAGAATCTTAATTATCATGGTTTGTTGCAGGCATTTTCGAGAACGAACAGGGTTTTGAATGAGAAAAAACGGTTTGGCAAAATAGTCTGTTTTAGAGATTTGAAAGAGAATACAGATGCAGCTATTTCGCTATACTCTAATAGCAATTCGTCAGAAATAGTTTTGATGAAACCATACCAAAGCTTAGTTGAAGAATTCAATAATCAGGCTATTAGTTTTTTAGAAAAATACCCCACAATAGATTCAATATCGGAGTTTCAGTCGGAACAAGATAAGCGTACATTCGTCATGCTTTTCAGAGCGATGCTCCGTCTACGGACTCAGATGAAAGGATATAATGAATTCAATGGAAATGCTTTAGAGATAAAAGATCAGCTATTTGCTGACTTTCAGAGCAAATATTTAGATATGTCAAATCAACTTGCCGTTAAACCAATAAATCCAGATGCCGAAAGCATATTATCGGATATTGATTTTGAGCTGGAGCTTATCCATCGTGACATCATCAATGTAATGTATATTCTTGCTTTGTTGCAAGAATTGCGCCCAGAGTCGGCATCATATAACAAAGATCGAAAAGCGGTGCTCGACACAGTGAATGGCGATCCTGTTTTGAGATCAAAAAGTAGACTTATTGACGAATTTATACGCATCCATATAGATGGTAGACAGGATAAAGACACACCCAGTGATATAGAAAGTGATTTAGATAAGTATATCATAGCCGAACGTGCAAAAGCCATTGGAAAAGTAGCTGCCGAAGAGGGTGTCAACGAAGAATTGTTGCATGAATATATCACAGAATTTGAGTATCTTGGTAAACCCAAGAATGAAATTATCAAAAGGGCGATTGAACCACTGATATTAACATTTAGGGAAAACCAAGCGAAGAAAAAAAGCATTATTGAAAAAATGCAAGATATTATTAAACTGTTTAGTTGGAATTAAGGCAAATTAAATTTATGATACTATACAAATCCCTAGGTGATAAATTGGAGCAGATTAAAGAGAAACCTTTCAAGCTCGAAAGAGATATTCAGAATTTGTTTGAACAAAATCTACCTCTCATTATGGGGTTAGAATTAGTCAAATCTGAATTTACCATTAAGAGTAAACGTATAGATACACTTGCCTACGACCCACAATCAAAGGCTTTTGTTATTATCGAATACAAACGAGATCGGAATGCAAGTGTTGTTGATCAAGGGTTTACATATTTAAGTTTGATGCTCCAAAACAAAGCAGATTTCATTTTAGAGTACAATGAAGGACTAGAGAAAACGTTGGCACGTGATAGTGTAGACTGGTCGCAAACCCGAGTTGTATTTGTTTCTACTGATTTTACTGAAAATCAAAAAGAAGCAACTAATTTCAAAGATCTTGCTATCGAACTCTGGGAGTTTAAGAGATTCGAGAATGGAACGGTTACTATTTCGCCTATACGTAAAACAAAATCGGCTGAGAGTATTAAGCCAATAACTCAAACCAATACAGAACTAAAGGAAGTTACAAACGAGATAAAGGTTTATACAGAGGAGGATCTTCTGCGTGGAAAATCCGAGGAGGTTATAGAGTTATATGAAAAATTTAAATCATCCATTCTCAATCTTGCTGATGGAATAGAAGTTAGGCCTCAGAAATTTTATATTGCATTCAAAATAGGAAATAATAACGTTTGTGATTTTGAGATACAGAAAAACGGTTTAAAATTAACTATCAATATTAAGAGGGGTAATCTTGATGACCCCAAAAATATTACTCGTGATATTTCATCTGTCGGGCATCTCGGAAATGGAGACTATGAAGTAAAAGTAGCCGATGATAAAAATCTAGAGTATATAATGAGTCTTGTTAAACAAGCAATCTAAGTACAATATTATGAGCGAAGAACAACAAAGAATACTAAAAGCACAGCTTTGGAAGATGGCGTGCGATATGCGTGGAAATATGAATGCCAGTGACTTTATGAATTATGGACTGGGATTGATATTCTACAAATACCTCTCTGAGCGAATAGAGTTGTACATTAATGAACAACTTAAAAACGACAAAATAACCTTTCAAATTGCATGGGCTACCGAGGACGAGGAATTTAAGCAAGAGCTGAGAGAGGCTGCCATTGAAGAAATAGGATATTTCCTTGAGTCGGAGTTTCTGTTTTCTACACTCATTGCAGATGCCAAGGTTGGCAAGTTTATACTTGAGGTTTTGGGTGTAGCATTCAAGCGCATCGAGGATAGTACATTGAGCGCCGATTCGCAAGATGATTTTCAAAACTTATTCGATGATGTGGACTTGACATCTGCCAAACTAGGTAAGACAGCGGACGATAAAAATAAATTAATAAGTAGCCTCTTATTAGCTCTCGACGAAATAGATTTTCGACTGGAAGATGCCGAAATAGATGTTTTAGGAGATGCTTATGAATATATGATCGGAGAATTTGCTGCCGGTGCTGGACAAAAGGCAGGCGAATTTTATACTCCGCAGGAAGTGTCAACTATTCTCGCACGTATTGTTACGGTAGATCATTCTCGGTTACGTAATGTTTATGACCCCACCTGCGGTTCGGGTTCGCTGCTGTTACGTGTAGCCAAAGAGGGCGGAGCCGAATTTATATATGGGCAGGAAAAGAACCCTACTACCTACAACCTCGCCCGAATGAATATGCTATTGCATAATCAACGATACGATAAGTTCGAAATACGTAGTGGTGATACGTTAGAGGACGACCAATTTGAGAATGAAGTGTTTGATGCCATTGTAGCAAACCCTCCATTTTCAGCTAATTGGACTGCCGATAGCAAATATAATACCGACGATCGTTTTAGCCGTGCCGGAGCATTAGCCCCCAAAAGCAAAGCCGATTATGCCTTTATTCTACACATGATACATCACTTAAGTGATGGTGGTACAATGGCTTGCGTGGCTCCTCACGGGGTGCTGTTTCGTGGAGCATCCGAGGGTAAGATTCGCCGCTATTTGATTGAGAACAAAAACTATATTGATGCCATTATTGGACTGCCAGCCAACTTATTTTATGGAACTAGTATTCCTACATGTATACTAGTTTTCAAAAAATGCCGAAAAGATGGCGATAATATTTTGTTTATTGATGCCTCAAAAGCATTTGAGAAAGTAAAGAATCAGAATAAGTTGAGAGAGGAGCATATAGACAAGATTGTGGATACTTACGCTACTCGTGCCGAACTCGAAAAGTATTCTCATCGCGCTTCACTACAAGAGATTATTGACAACGATTTTAATCTAAATATTCCTCGGTACGTAGACACGTTCGAAGAAGAAGAGGAAATAGATATTCATGCCGTAATGCGTGAAATTAAAGAACTCGAAGCAAAACGCAGCGATTTGGATAGCCAAATTGAAGTGTATCTAAAAGAGTTAGGATTGGTTTTTTAGTTTTGGATAAATCCTCAATGTTAAATTGCAAAGCATTACAATGACTGGTATGAAAGAAGAGAGAAAAAATAAGGGCAACGTTCCAAATTTGAGATTCCCTGAATTTGAGGGCGAGTGGGAAGTGAAGAAGTTGGGAGAGATTCTTAAAGTTGGGAGTGGTAGAGATTATAAACATCTAAAAGAAGGAAATATTCCTGTTTTTGGTACTGGAGGCTATATGACCTCTGTGAATGAATTTCTTTTTGATGGGGAGTCGGTATGTATTGGGCGAAAAGGTACAATTAACAAACCATTCTATTATAATGGTAAGTTTTGGACTGTGGATACGTTATTTTATACTTATTCGTACAAGAACGTTCTACCTAAATTTGTATTCAATGTTTTTGAACAGATAAATTGGTTAATGTATAATGAAGCATCTGGTGTTCCTAGTCTTTCAAAAAGTACAATAGAACAGATCGAGATTTCTATTCCCGATATTTCTGAGCAACAAAAAATAGCTTCTTTTTTATCTCTGATAGACGAACGTATTGCAGCCCAAAGCAAAATAATTGAGGGTTTGAAGGAATTAAAAGCTTGGCTCAGCAAACAACTATTTAGTCGCAAGCTCCGCTTCAAAGATGATGATGGGGCAGATTTTCCAGAATGGAAAACGCAGCTATTAGGAAATGTTACAATGGTTGTAAGTGAAAGAAATAAAAACAATGAAAAACTTCCAGTATATTCAATAAATAACAAAGACGGATTTGTTCCTCAAAATGAACAATTTGAAGGAATTGATAGTGATGATAGAGGTTATGACATCAAACTATATAAAGTAATAAACAAACACACTTTTGCATATAATCCAGCAAGAATAAACGTTGGTTCAATCGGGTATAGTGGCAATTTAGAGAATATAATTATTAGCTCATTATATGTTTGTTTCAAAACCCAAGACTCCATAAACGATAATTTCTTGTTTCATTTCTTTAAAACTAATTCATTTAACAAAGAAGTTTTGAAGAATGTTGAAGGAGGTGTGAGGGATTACTTATTTTATGAAAATTTCTCCAAAATTAGATTTGAACAGCCTTGCATGGAGGAACAGGGCAAAATAACTGATTTTCTTTCTTCTTATGATTATAAGATCAGAATAGAGTCTAAAGTATTACAACAATTAGAAATTCAGAAAAAATACCTCCTCAAACAGATGTTTATATAAACATCTGTCGTAAAAGATAATGTTTTTGTTTGGTCAGCAAGTCAAATGTTGTAGTTTCAACTTCTACTTTATTGTCGATTTCAGAAAGGAAATCGGCTATTTTTTTCTGTTCAGTGAGGGATGGAAGATTTATAGTTATATTTTTTACAATTTGTGCCGATAAATTACCTTGTCCACCTTGAAGGTATGTAGAAATTATATTTTCCTTATTACATCTTAAGAAATGATGAAGGAAATTAGTATTTTGCATACTCTTAATAACTAACACTGCTTGATTTATAGCACCTGCTATTTGAGATATTGCAACCTCTCCACTGGTCGCACCATATAAGGCTAGTAGTAAATCGCCTTTAGATACCATTTTTGCTGACGAATTTTTCAAAGCCTCCTCATTGATGAACTGTTCTGTTTTATCAGATGAAATTTCTCCCGACTTAATAAATGGAATATTCCCAATATAATAGCTATTATTTGTCGAAGTAGGTGTTCCGCCTGAATACGTTTCTGCTATTTCCCCTAATTTCGTTTCCACCCACTCTGGAAAATCATTCCCATTCTCATCTTTGAAGCGGAGCTTGCGACTAAATAGTTGTTTGCTGAGCCAAGCTTTTAATTCCTTCAAACCCTCAATTATTTTGCTTTGGGTGGCAATCTGATCGTCTATCCGAAATAATAGCCCTCCTATTTTCTTTTGCTCTTCATTGGAACAAATTGATATTGGGATATTTCCAAGATCTGTACCCGATATTGCAGGATAACTTGTACCCGTACAGCGAAGCATTACTTCTTGATTGAATTGAGGAGAATTTAATAATTGATAAAGGAAATCAATATTATGCTTTGTCCGTATTTGTGCATATCCTGTGGAAGCTACCCATTGCTTACTGCCTTGTCTATGATAAATATAATTGTTTAACTGATAGGGGCGTACACATTGAAATAATATATCTTTATCCGAAAGAACTCTTTGAGCTCGGCTCGGAGCTTCCGACCTATTTATATGATTTGTACTTATCAATACTCCTTTAACTACTGACTCTAAATCGACGTAAACAAATTCACTTTCTAGAGTAGATACTTTCGGGTTAACCGTGCACTCATTTCCAAGAAATGTCACTTCCCACTCGCCCTCAAATTCAGGGAATCTCAAATTTGGAACCTTAAGGATAAAACTTCAGGATTTTTTGTATCTTTTAATTGATACAAGTATTAACTAATTTAGAATAAAACAACAATGGAAAACAAAAAAAAAGTCAAAGAAATCATTGACTTATGGGCGGTAGACAAAAAGCAATATGTGAAAAAATCGACCTACTCGGCTTATATGCTCCTGATCGAGAATCACATACTATCTGCTTTTGGGGATATGGACAAAATACAAGAAGCCGAGGTACAGTCGTTTGTTTTTGAGAAACTAGAAGTGGGGTTGAGCCAAAAGTCTATCAAGGATATTTTAATAGTTTTGAAGATGGTCTTGAAGTTCGGAGCAAAAGGTGATTTGTTTGATTATAACCCATTTGATATTAAGTTCCCTACACAGCGAGAAAAACAGAATATTGAAGTGTTGAGCAGATCGGATCAGAAGAAAATAATGAACTATGTTCAAACGCATTTTACTTTTAGAAATTTGGGGATATATGTGTGTCTGGCTGCGGGGATGAGAATTGGGGAAGTTTGTGCACTGACTTGGGACGACATCAACACAGATACGGGGATAATAAGCATTAGGCGGACAATTCAGCGTGTATATGTTGTGGAAGCAGGCAATAGACATACCGAAGTAATACTTGACACTCCAAAAACTCGAAATTCTATTCGGGATATTCCAATGACTCGCGAATTGTCTCGAATTTTGAAACCCATCAAGAAGGTGGTTAATAAAGATTTTTTTGTCTTGACAAACGAAGCTAAACCAACAGAGCCAAGAACCTACCGAAGCTACTTTAAGCAATTTATAAAAGCATTGGGTATTCCAGAATTAAAATTTCACGGCTTGAGGCACAGCTTCGCTACACGTTGCATCGAAAGTGAGTGCGATTATAAAACAGTAAGTGTACTTCTCGGACATTCTAATATAACTACGACATTGAATCTATATGTACACCCCAATTTAGAGCAAAAGAAAAAATGTATAGATAAGATGTTTAAGACTTTGAAGTAGTATTTAAGACGGGAGCCTTTGAACTCCCGTTATTTTTATAAAACTCCATAATATTCTATAGTTTGATAATATAATACCCTCCGTTCTTTGAGTGTGGCTTGAGGTTTTCGGGCAAAATCAATTTTTGATTTGTAATTTACCTGTTTCTATTTATAACCACCGCTCACCTCAACTTTACTTCTTCCATTTGAGGTTTTAACAACTCTGACTTGGGTTGTGATTCGTTCGGTCATTTCAGCTACGTGCGATATTACCCCGATTTTTCGACCTTGGGTTTGTAATTGTTCTAGTGCATCCATCGCTATACGCAATGTATCTATATCGAGCGAACCAAAGCCTTCGTCAATAAATAGTGACTCTACTTTCATACGATTTGATGACAAAGAGGATAAGCCCAATGCTAAAGCTAAGGAAATTAGAAATGATTCTCCTCCGGACAGAGAATGTACTGTTCTCACCTCGCCTAGCATATCTAAATCTACAACTTGCAAACCTAATGTATCGGGAATACGCTGTAATTCATAACGTTTGGATAACTCTTGCAGATGTTTATTCGCATAAGTCAGCAAAGCTTCAAGTGTATATCCCTGAGCTAAGACCTTGAACTTTGCACCATCAGCTGAGCCAAACATATCGTTCAATTTTTTCCAGTTCTCAGATAAAGTACTCTTTTCTGTAAGTTCTTTTTCGAATGCCTTGATCTTAATCTGCCCCCTTTCGTGATTAGCGACTAACATATCTATTTCGGTATTCCGTTTCGTCTTTTGTTCAATATATGAGTTTCTTTCCGCCAAAATAGTTTTTAGTATTTCTTGCTCCTCTCCATCCGCAAGCTTAATTTCGGCCTCGTAATGTTTTTCGAGGTTTTTTCTACGTTCAGCAAGTGTTGCCTGGGCTGATGTTTTATTTTCCCGAAATCGGCTTAAAGCTTCTCGTTCGGATGTGAGCCAGCTACTGTCCTTTGATAACAGTTCCGTCAATTGCTCTGCCGAAATTTCTCCATTTTGGAGGATAAGCCAAGCATCAATTGTTTTTTGTAAATCTTCGCAACGTTTAGACAGGTTCGAAATGTCAGCCAAAATCTGACTAATAATTCCTGCGAATGTTTCGCCTTTGGTTGCTATTTCTCCTTTTGATGTAGTTAGCTTTTTGAGTCTGTCGGCCGTTTTGTTAGTGGTATCACCAAGTATTTTTTCAATAGCATCGGCAGATTTTCCATCAAGAACTTCTGACCGATTGCCTTGCAGTTTTTCTAACTCAGTCTTGCTGTTTTTATATTTAGCCTCTTTACTCAATGCCTCCTCTTTGATTTCTGCTAGATTTTTATGTTCATGCTCCAATGAAGTTTTCAACTTACCAATCTGCTCATTGGTTGTTGTTTGCTCCGAAATATATTTATTCCAAAGTTCTGTTATTTTTTTTAGTCTATTTTGTAACTGCCCTTGTTCAAATTCCTGTTGCCAAGTAGGTAACCCACCAAGACAATCAGTTAATTTAGCAAGCGCTTCAGCGGATTGAGTGGCATAACTGTCAATCATCGATTGTAGCCGAATATTTTCACTCTTGCCTTTGTCTATACTATCTGCAAGTGATGTTATTTTATCGCTTACCTCCTTTTTCGCTCTGCTTAGCTCCGCCTCTTCCAGACTTTCACCCTGAATATCAGCCATCGGGTGATGCAGACTTCCACATACAGGACAAGGATTCCCGTCTTGTAGCTTTGCTCTCAGTACCGCAATCTCGGCAGGAAGTAAGTTATTCAATCTTTCAGCTTCCGTTTTTAGCCCAACAAGTTTTTGTTCTTCTCTATAAAGTATCTCTTTGGACTCTGCTAGTGTCTTCGAATTATTTGTACCCTGTTTTTGAGCAGTTTCAACATCGTTGAGTAGATTGATAATTAAATCAACCCTCGGAACAATATGGACATATTCTTTATGGTCGGCAAACCAAAGATTATTTTTTTCTATCGTTTTTTCTGCCGTTTCCATCGCTGATTGTGTAGCGAGAATAGATTTTTCTATTTTTATCTTCGATTCAATCGTTTGCTGATACTCCTTTGTTACACTCTCTAAATTAGATTTGGCTCCAACAATGCGAATATCCAATTCCCGAGCTTTCTTTATTTGCGGCTCTATTTTACTAACTTCTTCTAAATGTCGCACTTGTTCCTTCTCACAAGCCATAAGTTGCTCTGTAGCCTGCTTCAACAACAAGGCATTGGCGTCACGATCAGATTGTTGTTTAGTAAGATTAGCACGATTGTCCGCAAGTTGTTCCTGTGAATTTTTCAGTGCATTATAGTCGTCTCTAATACCTTGTACTCTATCGGTTTTGGCAAGATACTCATATCTTGGCTTTGCTTCTTCAATCGCCTTTTGAGAATCCGCCAGCTGATGTTCTGCTTGTTTTACACCATTAGCAAGAAGTTCTTCATCAGTTATCCACTTGATTTTTGCGGTCAGCTGCGTTACCTCAATTTTTAGCGTTTCGAGTTCCAGCAATATTGCTTGCTTCTCGGTAGATAATGCTTCCAAATCATCATCCGAAAGCAGTTCTATCCCTTTGATACGCTCTTGTAATAGAGTCAAATCCTGCTCAGCATTTTTTGATTTCTCATAAATGGACGATGAAATACGCGAATAAATATCTGTCCCTGTCAATTTTTCAAGCAACTCGGCTTTTTCTTTTTGTGTAGCTTTAAGGAATGTGGCAAAATCTCCCTGAGCAAGCAATACAGCACGAGTAAACTGATCGAAGGTAAGTCCGATAAGTTCAACTATTTTGGCTAACAATTCTGTTTTACGCCCCTGTACTTCAAGATTTGTAGTTAGATTCGTAAGTCTAAACTCAGTATTTTGCAGTGAACCGTCAATTTTATCGCGCGATCTGCGAACACTCCAACGAGAACGGAATGTTTCGCCACCAAGCGATTTGAAATCAACCTCTGCATATCCATCACTGGTGCCACGCCTTAAAATATTACGGCTGTCGGTGTGGTTAATTGTTTTATCCTTAACATCGATTATTCTTATACTCTCTGCTGTTCTATTGCGGGGAATATCGTCAAAGAGAGCTAAGCACAAGGTGTCGAGTAGAGTCGACTTACCCGAACCCGTACTACCTGTTATGGCAAATATTCCTGCCGACTTTAATGGTTCAGCAGTAAAATCTACTTCAAACTCCCCCTCCAATGAGGCGAGATTCTTTCCTCTAATTGCTAATATTTTCATCGTTCAACTTCCTGTATTACGCCTTCCAGCAAACATTTCATTGTCTCGGGCATATCCTCCCCTCCATACTTTCGTTTGAAAATATCGTTTGCCATGTCCATCGGATTGATGGTCTGTAGCTCTTCGTAAGTTATCGCCTTAGACCCTGTTTCGTACTTAGGAGTAATGGCGGAAATACGAGCCAGTCGTACAGATTTTGTCTTCAGTGCCTGTTCTATTTGATGTCTCAACGATGGTTCAGGTTCGGTTATCAATACTTTTACCTCAAGATAAGGCGATGTTTCGGATATTTCTCCATCGGGCAACGCTGCTATTTCATTCAACACTCCGCTAAGGGGCATTGGTTCGGAAGGTATGCTCAACAGTTTGACAGGTGCATCGAATAGAATACGCTCAATCTTTGTCGTCTCAGCTATATCGATGAGTACAACGCCTTGTTTATTGTTCTTTTCGGCAAACGACATAGGTAGAGGAGAACCCGCATAACGCACATTCTCTCGTCCCGAAACCCTTTGTCCACGATGCAGGTGTCCAAGTGCTGTGTAGGTAATCTCTTTTGCAAAAGAGTCTGGCGAAATACACTCCAACCCACCAATAACAGTACGTTCCGAACGGTCATTCTCTGAAATTTCCGAACCCGTAGCTTGCAAATGCCCCATTGCAATTATAGGTTGTTTCATATCTTTTATCTGCTCGAATATGGCTTCATACATTGCCTTAACGCCTTGTGCGTATGTTTCGGCATGGGGATAATCGCCTTGACGAAGATAGGGTACTGCCAAACAATATCCGCCTTTATTGATCGGAATTACCATGTGCTTGAAATCAATCTCGCCATCGGTATTGCGTTTAACTACTCCCCGAACAGTGATGTTCATATCTTCCAACAGCGGATTAGGTGCTTCGAGCCGGGCTGCCGAATCGTGATTGCCCGCAATGATAATTATTTGCAGATCGTGATTTTCAGCCGTCATCTCCCGCAAAAATCGATAATACATTCTTTGCGACTCTGCGGACGGGTTGGGACTATCGAACACATCACCCGCAATCAAAAGCACATCTACTTTCAAGTCATGTATTTGTTTTTTCAACCATGCCAAAAATTGAAGATGCTCCGCCTTGCGGTCGTATTCAAAAAATGTCTGCCCTATGTGCCAATCGGCGGTGTGTAGGATTTTCATACAGTTTCTTGTGTTTCAGATCCGACACCCATCATCATATTGTAGTGGTCAATATGATTCATATTTTCAAAAGTTCTCTTAAAAACAGTTGAAAATTTATCATTGATAGCATCTGGATGCTCAACATGCAAGTCGTCAGAAATACAATGTGAGCCATCATTAACCCAACAGAGAAGCGATCTACATATTTCTTTTTCGTGAGGGTTGGAGAAACAATCAATTATATCATCATCCGTTTTTTTGCCCATAGTTTTGAAATATGTTTCAAGAATTCTTCTCATAGTATTTTGAATAGTAATACCTGAGAGTTTATCGGCATGCCTTAGTTCATCCCAAAGTAGTTCATAAGATCCTCTAATTGGATTTTTCTTAAGATAATTTTGAATATTCGATGTGCTACCATTTTTTCGTAAAATCCAATGGTGAACATCATCTCGATTATTGTCTTTTCTGTCTATGTAGGAAACTTCTTTATGGAAATAAACATTGTGAGTAAGAATAATTAGTTGTTTAATATTACCTGCTCCTTTTTTTATGGACTTAATAACCTCTTTCAGAAGAGAGCTGACCACAAAAAGCACAGTACTATCCAAACTTGATATTGGATCATCAACGACTAATACTCTATCTTCTGATATTGAATCTTCTGAAATACTGCCCTTTGCTAATTGCAAAAAGTAGAGAAATGTTATAAAAGTCACCTCTCCTTCACTTAGTGTTTTTTCAGCGATACTTCCATCTTCTCTTTTTATTTGATATTGATTTGGTTCTGTTTGGGATGATACTATTTTGAAATTATCAAACCCATATGCCATTAATGTGTCATTAATGGCATCCACCGATGGTTGAACACTTGTTACACCTTTATTAGCTTCTTTAATTTTAGCCTCTAACTCTTTATAACTATTAACTAATTCACCTTTTTGCTTTTGTAGAGCATCTATCCCTTTCTGGCCTCCTTCTGACTGTTTTACAAATCTATCAATTTCAACTTTATTAGCTTCTGTAAGGAACTTCCAAACATCAGATATGAGATTGGTCTTTTCTACTTGAAAATTGGCTACAATGTTATTATGCTCATTTATCTCTATATTAGCTTTGTTAATTAACCCTTGAATGTTTTCTAATTGTTCTTGGGATGAACTAATATCAATGCTCCGACTTGGCTCTTTTAATTTATTATTTAGTCGGTCTTTATTAGAGACAAACTGTTGATTAAGAGTTTTAAGATAAGCCTTAAACATCTCTATGTTCAGCTTGGTATTTTTGTTCGTTGATTCAGCAGATTCTATTGCTTCTAAAATGTTGGATATATTTTGTGAGCCATTAGCATATTCTTCGCTTAGTTCATTAATTGTCTTGGTGTCAGAAATAAATGATTCATCAAAATATGCCTCAAGTTGGCGTCTAAAATCATTATCTATCGTTTTCCTCTGACAAAATGGGCATATTTCGGTTTCGTTATCTAAAAGTAATCTTCCTTGATTAACCCAGTCATTTAGATTCAATCTCTGGATTAATTTACCTATCTCAATGTCTGATTTGCCAATAATTTTTTTATTCCAAATAGTATTATTTTCAATTTCGGTTAATCGTCGGAAATCAATAATGCCAAAGATATTCATTGTTGTAGGAGTTTCTCCAAAAATCGTTTTGGACTTCTCTTTCAGTTCGTCAATCGTCTTTACAGGTCTTTTGTTTGATTGATATTCTGATAGTAGTTTGTTTTTAAATCGCTCTTTAGACTTTGAGCCATCAAAAGCAGGATTGAAAATATTTTCAAACTTTTTATAAATGTTCGCCCAACAGTTATCTTGAAAACTAGATTCTAATTGAGTTTTTTCTTCATTCTTATTTTTAATAGTATCAGCCTTTTGAGTTCCCTCATCTTTTATCTCAGAGAGCTTTTTTTGCATTTTTGCAATCTCCTCAAGATGTTCTTTTGTTGCATTTCCAAGCGTGAATACCCCATCTATTTTACCTTTTCCAAAGTTCTTATCTCGAAATTTTTTGTTATATGTCAGCACTTTTAATGGAGTTGTGTTTTCCCAAATAAGTTCACAGCCCTTATTTTGAAATTCAGGAGAATTAGGAGAATCAATAAAGTTTGTAATGGTAGTTTTCCCACTACCATTTGAACCATAAATGAAATTCACTTTCTTAAGGTTATTAATTGTAATACCCTCAGACGAATAAGTTGCTACATTTTTTATTGTTATTTTCTCAATCATGGTATAAGCTTTTTATTTTTCAACAATCATTATTTCCTCTTCCGTCAAGTCATACAATTCATACACCATTTGATCAATGGTGTGGTCGGTGAAAATCTGATATATAATATATTTTTCCCTAATAATGCTTTGAAAGATACTCATTTGTTGACTCTTAATGGTTCATTAACAAAAGTAATAAAATAGTACCGAATAATCTTAATATTGTTGTCTACTTTGCGAATTTACTTTTCAATCAGTATTGTGTTGAGTTTTATGCTCCTGTCCGTATTTTTCTTTGGAGCAATTATTTTCTTAGCCGCTTTTTCAATTATTCGGGCAAGATTCTTGAGCCACTCGGCGATGGGTGTGCTGTCGATAGTCATGTGAAAACGGCTTTTCTTTTCAGGGTAGGGGTTCAATACGAACTGCAATATTGTCGGCTTTGAAGCTACGTTTGTGTTCATAGGAGTAGAGTTTGCCCATAAACTGAACGGTTTTACCTTGTGTCAACTCCCGTGTATCCTTCTTAGAAAAGCCTACTAAAATGCACTTTTTCGCTATCCGGCAATGGCTACACTCATGAGGTTTTCCTGACTTTATTGCCTCCGTCCCCGTCTCTTTTGCTTTTGGAGCTTCTTTTTTTTGGGTATCTCTTGTTGCTCACCGCCCGAAGAAGGCTGGATATCGAATAACCCACCCATGGTAGAAGCTGCATCCGCTAATGTATCTCCAACGTCTGCAATGGTATCGCTTATTGACGGAGCGTCTATTAATGAAATCGGTGTTATTTCGGAAATTTTCTCTCTCGGATCACCCCACGACTGGCAATAATCGGAATTGTCCAAAAGTTCGTACCCTACAAGCTGTGCCGCTGCTTCATCCTTTACTGAATCAGGCTTCCACAGGTAAGGATAGGCAAAACCGTCACCATACCACTTTACCTTTGCTTTGGTGATATATCCCGCTTCAATGAGCCGTTTATCCATTCTTCGCATTTCGTACTGTCCGTATTTCACAAACTCGTCGGGACGGTCTTTGAGAGCAAAATACCGACTCTCTTTATCATCCGAAAATACATAACCCGAAAAAAGCTTGCCTTTGCTGTTGGTCATATTTTCGAGGAATACAAAACCTTCTTTTTTCAACGTATCATACTGCTCAACGGTCAGTTTTAGTCCGAATATTTTTGGCGTTTTCGGTTGCTGCCCCTGTTGTCGAACCGTCTCTTGATGCAGCCGGACAATATCCATCATAGCGCTGAGCTTTTTGTGACTGAACAGCCTATCCACCTGTGAACCTTTGAACGAACAGTCATTCTTTGCAAACGAAACTCCTTCAACTAGATCCGTTCCCCTGCGGTGCTTAAATTGCATAGTCACTCCATAAGGTTTAAGCAGGTTTTCAAGTGTTTTATAGTCGGGACTATTGACAATAGCCGCCCGAATAGCATCATAAATCTGGTATTTTGCCTTGTCGGGGTGGTTCAACTTCTCCCGTTTGACCCGCTCTTTGCCTGTGCCGTATGTTAAACTGTGTTTGTCTTTCAGCTTCTTACATACCTTAATATTCTTCTTATAATCATTGTTGACGGATATTAATTTCAAGTCGTTGTCAATACGATTGTACACAATATGCAAGTGGTCGTTATCGCTATTATGATGGCGCACCACAATATACTGCGTATTTCCGATCCCCATCTCTTGCATATATTCTTTGGCGAGTTGCAGCATAAACTCGTTAGTCATTCTGGGCTTATCTTCTGGAGCAAACGAAATAGGTATATGCCCCACAGGTTTGGTAATTTCGCCTCGCATAGAGCGTTGCATGGCAAAGCTGCGGATGATGCTTTCGGCACTATCCGCCAGCACACCTTCGGCTTCCAGCAGCTCATGTTTGTCACTCAAAACATAGCGAACGCAGCCCGCAAAACCTTTTCCTTTTATATTTTTAGCGATCATAAAACAGTGCTTTTATCCATTCAATTATTGCAAAAATCTCATTGCCAACATGAGTAAATCCTGCCTGATTTGCCCGTTTTGCAAGCTGGTTCAGGTTGTTTGCTTCACCCGATAGCTGACGTATCAGGTTCAATTCTTCGACCGTAAAACGTGATTTCACCCCTCCCTTCAGAGTTATTTCCCGTGCATATTGAGTTGCCGTCAGCCCGACTTTTTCCGCTTTCTTCTGTACTGTTTCATAATCGGCAACCGTCAATTTGAGGTTGATAGACCGCGATAACTTGTCCGCTTCCTTTGGTGGGCGACCCTTTTGCTTCTTCTTTTTTGTGCTGTCATCCATAGCCGTAAATTTCAAGAATTGGAGACAGCACTAATCGGACACTGACCATCGGAAAGTGCCGACCAAGCGTACCGGACACAAACAGGTACGCTCCGACCGAATGCCCAAAAGTTGCTACCATCGGGAGCAATGGGCTTCGGTTTCAGCCGACTTCTTCGTATGCAACCATCGGGCGCAGAAGGAGGGATCGGCAGCCTCGCAGAGCAAGGTTTTCGAGGGGATGCAAAAGAGCCAACAGGCGAATTTTGGGTTACCCGAAAGATTACCTTGCTACTGAAACTATCGAAAAAAAACGAATGCGGGAGCGATTCGCTTTTTTGAGACATAAAAGCATCAATTGCAAAATGCTTTCCCAAAATGTGGCTTGATTCGGATGCCACCATTAAGTTGTTTTCTTCGTTCATGAGTCTGCTTGATTTAACTGTTCAGACCACGAAGAAAATACAATTTTCGGCTGATTTTCAATATTATATATCAGTCGGTTACTTGTGCTTAATAGTGCTGCACATTGCTCTTTCGAGGGCAAAATAATCAGTGCGGACTGCTCCGATTTGCCAAGTTGAAAAATCAGATAAGCGGTCGAAGCATGTACACTTCTAAAAGACTCGAGCGGACATCCAAAATAATCTAAAAAAGGCTATCTCTCTAACAAATATCGGAGCAAAACAAAGCATCTCATTGCAACATAAACCGACACTAGGCATTGATAAATAGATTGTTATATATTCGCGTTTGAGGATTTTAAAAGTCTATTATTTGCAGATCTTACAAATATCAAAATAGACCAATTTCAATCTGCCAATAAAATTGTAAAGGTTGAAAATCTGCCATTTTTCTGATTTGATATTTTGCGTATAGTTTTTCGGTTTTGAATACTTGAAAATTTTCAAACTTGAAGATTTGTTGGTTTGGGAATTTGAAAACAAATCTTCAATCAAATAATAAGATTTGAAAATCTTACACTTTTATAATCAACAATATGTCTCATTCTAAAATTTGAAAAGATGAAAACAAAACCTTTATTTATCGCCTTCTCCACTCAAAAAGGTGGTGTCGGCAAAAGTACATTTACCGTATTGGGTGCAAGCTATCTTCACTACCTGAAAGGGCTGAATGTTGCCGTGATGGATTGCGACTATCCGCAGTGTAGCGTTTATGAGATGCGTAAGCGGGAGATCCGCCAACTCGAAACTAATCTGCATTACCAGTCCAAAGCTATCTCCATGTTTGAATCGCTGGGCAAACAGACCTACCCAATAGTCTGTGCCAAGCCCGAAGAGGCAATTTCCAAAGCCCATGAGTTCTTGGCAGGAGAATCGACCGAATACGATGTGGTATTCTTCGATCTGCCTGGAACCATCAACAACGATGGTGTAATTTCCACCTTTATGGCGATGGACTACGTTTTCGTTCCGATGGCTCCCTCGAGGATGTCGATGGAAAGTACACTTTCGTTCATCATCCCAGTCCACGAGCTACTGACGGAGCATAAAGATTTGAACCTGAAAGCTGTCCATCTGTTTTGGAATCGTGTGGACGGGCGTATCAAAAAAGAATGGCTCGAACACTACGAGGGAGTTATCCGACAATTCGGGCTACCGCTACTGAAAACCGCTATTCCGCAATCTGTCCGCTACGATAAGGAGCAATCTATTGAGGGTAGCGATGCGGTTTTTCTATCGACCATCTTCCCTGCTGACAAGAGCCTGCTGAAAGGCAGCAATCTGGATTTACTGGTCGATGAAATTTCGGAAATTATTCACCTTAAACATCAATCATAATGGCAGAAGAAAGTAAATACAAGGCACTCCTCTCGAAAGTGCATCAGGGCGTACCGTTTGAAAAATCTGAACAGAATACCGTACCAACCGAAGAAGAGGGAAAATCTGTTGATGCGGTTACGGAATCACAGTCGGAAACGAAAATAGTTGAGCAAACCGAATCTTCTCAGGTAGCTAAACCTGTCGAGAAGCGCAAGCGTAAACCACAAGTGGACTATCAGTATGTGTTTTTCAACCGTATAGATTTTACGCACCGCAAACCGCTCTATATAACGGCTGCGACTCATCGCCGATTGATGCGGATCGTTCACCTGATGGATGAGTCGAAAGCCACCATCAGCAGCTATGTGGAAAATATTATCCTGAATCACTTGGAGACATTCAAGGAAGATATTGATACCATCTATCAAACGAATAATCTAAACCCGACAGAATAATGGGAGGAAAATTCATAAAAGTATATGTGCTGATAAGCCTGTGGTTTTGGGCAGGGATGCTCCTAAGCGAACCACTGCGCAAGGCGTTCGGCGATATGCACCTGCGTTTAGCAGAACGAATATATGATGCTTCTTTCGGGCAAGTGGAAAAACTCATTAAAAAGATAGTCGATTGGTTTTCACTAAAATATAAGAAGACAGCACTCTATATGGAAGACTGTACCTACGAACTGCGGGTGAAAGTTGTCCGCACGTTGGTAAAGAAAGAACTGTTGGAGGAACTGAATCATAAGAATTTAGTCTCTGCTATCGCAAGAGCAAAGCTGATTAGCCGGTCTGGTAAGGGAATTCCTTACGAGGAATTTGAACGATTAGGGCAGTTAGCTATGGGCAGAGCGGTTGATCGTGATGTGAAGGAAGCTGCGATAAAAACAGCATTCAATCTTTGTGATACGGATCTGTTTAAACAGATAATAGCCCGGATACCTCGTGCCCAAGAGCGTATCCTGCTGGCTTTTGAGCAGGCAGAAGGGGAATCGCCTTACGACTCGGTCAAAAATGAGGAGTTCCGAAAGTTTATACGGGAATAATATGTTGCACCCAAACAGGACAGCCTTTGAAAACTAATCCAAGGGCTGTTCTTTATTTCATGGAGCATCATTTTTATGGCAAAACCAACTAATTTCACATCCTTACCCTGGACAACCCCTGCCACAAGCATCCACCTACTGATTATATGCTGTTTAACCTATTTTTTGTATCTATATTTACAGCGGAAAATAATATTAACCGCTCAAAATATATTGATATGGAAATAGTAAATATAGAAGCCCAAACTTTCGAAGCAATGATGAACCGCTTTGAGGCATTCGCCCAGCGAGTAGAGAAATTATGCGAGGGTCAGGATAAAAGTCTGCATCACTGGTTGGATAATCAGGACGTTTGTCAGATACTCAATATCTCAAAGCGTACTCTCCAAACGTATCGGGACAACGGAACGCTGGCTTATACGCAAGTTAACCACAAAGTATTCTACAAGCCCGAAGATGTGGAAAAAGTCATAACCAAACTAAAGCAAAAATAATATGAGCGAAATCATTACCAAAGAGAATGAACGAATCAAAGGATTCTTTCACTCCATCGAACGAATGTTGGACAGCATCGAAAATTATACTAAAGGGTACCGACCAACCTTGAACGGCGAACGGTTTTTAACAGATAGAGAAGTGTCGGAACGGTTAAGGGTCAGCCGAAGATCGCTGCAAGATTACCGCACAAACGGAAAAATCCCCTATATTCAGTTAGGTGGCAAAACTTTGTATAGGGAGTCGGATATTCAAAAGTTACTGGATGAGCACTATCGTAGCGTATTCGAGTAGCCACCCGAAAGCCCCCTCCTAACTGCATATTTTTTTCCTTTTTTAATCGGTAAACACCCTTCTAATGGTGGAGAATAAATAAGGCAACCCTTTTGAGGAGAATACGCTCGCCCGATAGGGAAAGAGGAAGATTGTCCGAAAAACCCTTTAGGGCTTGGGGTTGGCGTTTTATTCCCGCCGTTGAAATTTGTGTCCGAATGAAAAAGAAAAGGTTTTTTCAACAATTCTATTATTGTTTGGTTTTCAATGTTATATATGAAACAGGCCTCGGGAAATATCCGAAGCCTGTTTCATAAATATAAATACAACGCTTATCAATTTTCTGAAATAATTGTTTAGTCCACTTCTTCATCCATTGCTTTCATCTCATCTAATAGCAGTGCTTGAAGTTCCTCTTTGGGTAGTAGGAGTTGATACTCGGCTACACCGATGGGTTTATTTATATCTTGCAGAGCTATCTCCACATCCAAATGGTCTTTGTCAGCACAAAGGATAATTCCTATCGATTGATTCTCATTTTCGCCCCGTTCCAAACGGTCGAGCAACGAAAGATAAAGGTTCATTTTACCCACATATTCCGCCTTAAAACTCCCTATTTTCAATTCAATAGCCACCAATGACCGTAATCCGCGGTGGAAGAAAAGCATATCGACAAAATACTCTTTTCCATTATATTCTAAGCGGTGCTGATTGCCTATAAAACTAAACCCCTTACCAAGTTCCAAAACGAAAGACTTGATCTTTGCAACCAACCTTTGCTCAAGTTCCAACTCGCGTATAGGTTCGGTAGTTCGCAAAAAACCTAAGTTGTATGAACTCCGAAATACCTCATTGGCATATTCGGCATGGGCTTCGGGTAAGGTAATATCAAAATTATTAGATTTGAGTTGCTTCTTTGCTACAGAGTAGCTATCCATTTTGATGGCATTGAGCAACAGATCTCTCGACCAACCTTTTACAACGACTTCGTTTGCATAGAATAACGTTTCTTCGGCCGACATATCTTTGTCCAGCAGTAGCAGATTGTGTCCCCAAGGCAAAAGTGCCACAGCTTGTAGCAGTTTTACATCTGACTGGTAATAACGCTCATACAGACGTTTCATATTCCACAAATTACGTGGAGAAACGCCCATATCGGGAAACTCAGTTTTCAAATCGACAGATAATCGCTTAACCACACCACTACCGTATCCTTCTTCTAATTGCTTTTCAACGAGAAGTTTACCCAAATTCCAATATACAGCATTCGTTGCGCTGTTTACTTGTCTGGCAATAGCAGTTCGAGCTGTCCGAATTTCTGCTACAGCTTGTTGCAGTATCTGTGCATATTCGTTCTCGTTGATGGTCGGTACTATATTTTGTTTACTCATATCCGATATATTTGAATTGGTATGCAACCTAAACCTATCGAATTCGATAGGTTTGGAGTTTGTTCTACAAATTTAGTTGAAAATATTGGTATTCTTCATGTTCATTACATTTTAAGGGGTCGAATTCGACCCCTTAAAAATAGTTTATCAATTCATCATCGCTTTATTGTTCAGTGAAGTAAGCACAATTTGTATGTCACTTTTAGTTACCCTGCGAACTACCCACCTTCTGAACATCTCCGTCTTTTCTGACTGCACGCGAAAAGCCACAGCTATTATCATATCGGCTCCATAATAATCGGGATAAACTTTTGAACCATCAAAAGCACAGCTCATTGAGCAGTCACCATTGACAACGCCCGATTTCTCAATGGCACGGATATGTCGCTTTGCTGTCTGATAATAGATGCCAAACAAATCTGCAATCTCGCTGATACTCATTTTTGTTTCACTCGGAACGGATACACTTGCGCTGTCGCTGATTGTGATTAATTTTCTTTTCATAATCCACTTCATTTACCCAAACATAGCTCTTACATTTTCCATATCTCGCTTGATAGAAGAATCCAATACTTTGGCATAACGCTGAGTCATTTTTGTACTTTTGTGTCCGAGAATCTTAGCCACATTTTCCAGCGAAACTTTATTTGCTAAAAACACAACCGCAGCCGCTGTATGCCGGGCTATATGACACGTTAGAGGCTTCGTAATCCCGCATAATTTAGCAATATCCCGAAGATAATCGTTCATACAAATATTACTGAATACTGGCAGCACAACACCTCGTGCCTCACAAATCGGATGCTCTTTGTAGCTATCCATCAGTTTAACTGCGGCTGGAATTAGAGGAATATTACACATAACTCCCGTTTTCTCACGCGGCTTTCTAATCCATAATTCACCCTCATTGTCAGCCATTACGTGTTCTGGCTTCAATCCTTTTACATCTGCAAAAGAGAGACCAGTGAAACAGCAAAAAACAAATATATCACGCACTTGACTGTGTTGCGGAATCTTAAATTCCATATTAATAATTGTATTCAACTCTTCTTTAGATAAAAATTCCACATGAGTTTCCTGTTCTTTGAACTGAATGCCGAAAAACGGATCTTTCTTTACCCAATCGTTCGACATTGCGATGCGAATAATCTTTTTAAGATTTTTCAAGTGCTTCAAAGCAGAATTGTGATGACAACCACACTGAGTTTTCAGAAACAGATCGAATCCTCGTACAAATAGTCCATCCACTTTTGCAAGAGGAATATCCTTAACCCTGTATTTATAACTCAGATATTCCGTGAGGCGAAGTAGGGAGGTATCGAACTTTTTAGCAGTAACCTCTGCAAAGTCGACTCCGACCAATGCGTGAACCTGTGAATTGTGTTCTGCATAGAGCTCAATAAGGGTTTTGGGTTGGGCAGCATCTTCCTTGCCGATAAGAATATCAGCAATGGTGCGAGCCGTAATTGTACGGTTATCCATCTCCAATTGTCGAAATATTTTATAGACTTTGGTGCGGTAGACCTCAATATAATGGTTCAGTTCACGAGTTGAATGATCGTTGCCTGTGGCACACTCTTTTACCTGATTCCACTTTGCAGGAAGAATTGATCGTTTGATCATCACCTCGCTGCGGTGAGAATTTACGGTGATACGCATGCAGATAGGGGCTTCACCATTTTTTAGCAACTTGGCTTTCTTGATGAAAAATAATACTGATAAGGAATTGCTGGATAATTTCTCGTTCATAGCTTTTTTTGTTTACAAAGTTAGATACTCTGCGTCTTTTAATAGCTATGCAAAATATTGATAATCAAAGAATAATAATCCAACAGGTGGACTTGTCGGAGGACTTTTATTTCTAGATTTTAGTCCTCCTTTTACTCCTCGTTTTAGATGCTTTTTTCTGCTGCAAACGACTGTTTACCACAAAAGAAAAACCTCAGAAATCGTTTGATTTTCTGAGGTTTACTTACAATTGCTTGATTTATTGGCGGTATGGACGGGACTCGAACCCGCGACCCCCTGCGTGACAGGCAGGTATTCTAACCAGCTGAACTACCACACCATTTCTATTTTACTTTTTTTATTAGCAGCATTTCCTCTCAAATGCGATGCAAAGATATGACAAGGATTTGAATCCTGCAATAGCTTTGAGAAGATTTTTTAGAATAAAATTTCAAGATGCTGCTTTCCAGATGATTAAAAATGTAGAAAAATGTAAATAATTAAGAGTATATATAAATTTGATTAATAAAGAACAATATAGGGCTTCTGTAAAATGCAAAAAACTGTTTTCTTGAAGTAACCAAAAGTTAATGTGGATCAAAAGAATTCAGATATACTATATTTTAGACAATGTCTTCTTTCTTTTTGTTCTCAGTCCCTATTTATTATTTATTTCTGTTCAGTGTTACCCTTTTTCTTTGAAGTTATTAGTACTACACCATTTTTACCTTCGGTACCATATATGGATATGGCTGTCTCCTCTTTTAATACGCTGATACTTTCTATATCATCGGGGTTCAATCCCTGGATGCTCTTCACTTTCTTCCCGTCAATAAAGAATAACGGCTCACTTCCAGACGAATGATTCGTATTTCTAATGATGATGCTATTATCACTTTTGTTTGTACTATCTTTTCTTATTGATATTACCTTTATATCTTGTATTTTCTTGATTTCTTGTTCCGGGTGTTTCTTCGCATATTCTTTCGTTTTAATCTGAATGACGCCATCTTTTGCTTTTTCTCCATACATTTCTACAGCCATACCATCTTTGAGTACTGAGACAGACTCAATGTCATTAGGGTTTAAATTCTCAACTTTTGTTTTATCAGATTTTTTACCATCAATAAAGATTATTGCTTTATCTTGAGACCCGGTATACACTCCTTTGATCTCAATTCTTTCGTTGTTCTTATCAGTAGAAACAGAATCTTTCCTTTTCTGCACTATTATCTTCTTTGTCTTTATAAGAGAGTCGGTAGAAACCTTATCCATTGATCCATATCCGACCACAACGATAGAATCGTCAGGAACGACTTGTGTCTCCGACCGGTCAAATACATAACGAGGTTCCGACGAAGCCCACAAAAACAATCCGAAGATAGGGATGATGGCTAAAACTATAACCCTCTTCCAAGGGGAACTTTTTGCTTTTTTTATCATGGATAAGCGATTTAAAGGTTTGGAATAATTGAATGAATTGGAAAACGAGAATACAGGTCCCTGAAATTTTTGGTTAATCAACACTGCTTGATAAAGTGCCGGGGAAACTCCGGAGTCTATCACAGCTTTATCTGCCAGGAATTCATGATTTTCTTTCAATAGTTTTACATAAACCCATGCCATAGGATTGAACCATTGTAAGATCAGTATACATTCACTACATAGGAGGTCTACCCAATGTTTTTGACTTACATGAGTTATCTCGTGCTTAAGAATCAAATCTTTTTCTATCTGGCTCAGATTGCTTGTATTCATTAATATATAATTCAACACGGTGAACGGTGAATTTATATCGGCGTTCTCTACAAGTTTAAAGCCTTTGTTATTGTATTTTACTCCGCTTTTTACAAGTTTCCGTAGCTTTGTATAAGCATACATATTACGACCTATCAGTACTAATGTACCAATCAGATATAGGCTTGATAATACAATCCAGATATTGATTGTGGAGGCAGGTGTTTCAGGTACAGACTCTGAAACCATTTCTATATTTTGAAATACAGAAACCGGAATAACTACTTCATAAGTATACTTAATAGCAGGGATAATCAATGACACCACAAAACCGAATAGCAGGAATATCCTGTTGAAACGAAAGAATGTGGTCGGGCGCAAAAATAAGGAGTATATGACAAGGAATATGCCCAGGCAAATGCCAGTCTTAGCTATGTAAATAATGAATGTTTCCATGGCTATTTGGTTTTATTGGTTTCTTCTTCAAGCGCTTTACGCGTTTCATCCAGCATTTCATCCATCTGTTCAATAGAGAGGTTGGTCTCTTTTGCAAAAAATGAAACCATAGAAGAAAATGATCCGTTGAAATAGTCTTTCACAAATCCGAACAGTTGTTTTTTTGAGTAATTCTCTTTAGAAATAAGGGCTTTATATATATTTACACGTCCTTCGCTACGGTGCGATACGAAATCTTTTCCTTCCAGAATGGTTAATACTGTGGCTATTGTTGTTCTGGCAGGTTTATTATCAGTAAATCCTTTCAGTATATCCTGTACTGTGCCTTCTTCCATAGTCCACAGTATCTGCATTATCTGTTCTTCGGCTTTTGTGAGCTGCATACTACATTTATTGGTTACAATGCAAATGTATGTCTAAATTTTTAGACGACGAAATTTTTTTGTACTATTTTCTAAACAAAAAACAGGTGATTAGTCGATTAACTGTTTTTGTTATTTTGAGACGTGGGAATCTCAGATTTTGATAAAGGATATTTACAGTCGTTAAAACTTAATAATATTAAGGTCTCTAATCTTCTTTAACTATTTTATTCCTATTTTTGTACGATTAGTATATATCGAATAATATAAATGAAGAGAATATTCCTAATTGGGTATATGGGTGCCGGGAAAACTACTGCCGGAAAAGAACTTGCAAAAGTTCTCGAACTTGAATTTATAGATTTAGACCACTTTATACAAGCGCGCTACCAAAAAACAGTGAGTCAATTGTTTCAGGATGTTGGCGAAGGAGAATTCCGTAAAATAGAAAGCAGCATACTGAAAGAAGTTGGCGAATTTGAAAACGTAGTCATTTCTACAGGGGGGGGGACTCCATGTTTCTTTGATAATATGGACTATATGAATAAGGTTGGAACTACGGTGTATCTGAATGCAGCGCCAGAGGCACTCGCTGCACGATTAAATACATGTAAGGAAAAACGTCCGCTCATAAAAGATAAAAGCGAAGACGAACTTTTTGCTTTCGTAGTAGAGAGCCTGGAAAAAAGAAATCCGTATTATACTCAGGCCCAAATTGTATTCGAAACAGAAGAACTGGTAAATCGAGATGATGTTAATAAATATGTTCAGCAATTAATTGATAAATTATGAAATCTAATCTATCGAAGAAGTTTTTTGTAAGTGTAATAATGCTTACATCCACCATTTTTGCTATTGCCCAGGATAAACAATACACACTGAATGAAGATAAGTCAAAAGTTTCATTGATTGTAGATGTGAAGCAGACCAAATACACTGTTGCTGACATTCAATACAATAAACGGGGAACCGCGCTATTAGAAGCCAAAGTGTATACACTTGGTATAAATATGGATACTATCGGGTCTTGGTCGGCCTTGTCGAACAAAAATAAAATCTGGAAGTTGAACATAGATGTACCCCAGGCAACAGGATTCTTTGTCCGGTTCGATGATTTTTATTTACCCGAAGGGGCAAAGCTATATGTCTACAATAAAGATAACACAAGCGATGCTGTTGTGTATATCCATACTGATAATCCTTCCGGTGGGGCGTATTCTATAGAAAATTTAAAGGGTGATAATGTAGTGCTGGAATATGTTGTTTCGGATAAAGTGACAGAACACCCGCGTATACTTTTATCCGATGTAGGATATAAATACACAAATGGAAACGGGGAGCATTCCGATTTCAAGACATCTGCTTCATGTATGATTAATGTAAATTGTCCTGATGCAGAAAATTGGCAATACCAAAAGAAAGGAGTAGTACTATTAAGAATGACAAAAAGCGATAATAAAACTTACTTGTGTTCGGGCTCTCTTATCAATAATACAAACAATGATAAGACACCATATTTACTTACAGCTGACCATTGTTTCGAAAATATGAGTATCGCTCAGATTCCGGATAATACTTCATTTATCTTTGAATATGAATATCCTACCTGCCAAATAGAAACAGGGGCGGAGGCTCCGAAATATAAATACCACAAAGGTTCGGAAGTCATGGTAATCAATCCGATAAGCGGCGGCAGCGATGGGGCGCTGCTCAAACTCTCGGAGAGTATTCCTGACGATTGGGATGTATATTTTAACGGATGGAACAGGGAGAATAAAGCAACTAGCAGTGGAGCTGTAATTCACCATCCGATGGGGGATGTAAAGAAAATATCATTTTACGAAAAAGAACCTGCATCCGGCAGATGGAATTCGAGTTCGCCATCCGGTACACATTGGGTACTTACCTATTCGAAAGGGGCAACTCAGGGCGGTTCATCAGGTAGCCCTATATTCAATTCGGCAGGGTTGATAATAGGTACGCTGACAGGTGGTAACAATCAGCTTTGTAATCTGACCGAGCCTGATTATTATGGAAAATTGTGGTACCATTGGGATCAATATCCGGATGCGAGCAGGCATATGAGCAAATATTTAGACCCTGCCAACTCCGGTGTAACGAAACTGGCCGGGCTGAATAATAATGATGATATAGAAAAGAATATTGTTTTAGATAATAACGATTTATCCATTATCTTGAATACAAATTCAGAGGTTACAATTCTTGATGGTAACGGTGATTATACAGTTTCATCATCGGACAATAAAATTGCAGCAGCAGAAATAAATGATAATAAGATAACGATAACGGCTCTTAAATATGGGGCGGCAATTATTGAGGTTAGAGATAAAAAAAGCAAAATGGCTGCAATAAAAGTTCAGGTGGTTAGCACTGTGAAATATGCTATAACAGGGACAAAAACGCTTACAGTAACACTCAACAAGGAAGACGATTCTATCAAGCGGGTTCGTATAATCAATCTGAACGGCGATACGGTCATTGATAAAAAAGGCCTTGATGTAAAAGAACAGGTAATAGATATGAGTATTTTACCAAGGGATACATATATCATACAAACTATGACCAAAAACGGGACAAAGAAAGCAGAGAAAATAACATGGTAAAGATAAAATCGGTATACGTTTGCAGCAATTGTGGAAATGATTCGCCCAAATGGCTGGGTAAATGTCCTGTATGCGGTGAATGGAATACCTATGTAGAAGAAATAATAAGTAAAGAAAAATCATCGGCTAAAAGCGGGTTGCATATATTCGACACCACGAAAGCAAAACCTTTGCTCCTAAAAGATGTTCAGACAGGTGAAGAGCCGCGCATCGACTTGCACGACGGAGAGCTCAACCGAGTGCTGGGAGGAGGACTTGTTCCAGGCTCTCTTGTATTGATAGGAGGGGAGCCCGGTATCGGTAAGTCTACTTTGATATTGCAGACTGTATTAGGCCTGAACGGAATAAAGACGTTATATATATCGGGAGAAGAGAGCGCACGCCAGTTGAAACTACGTGCCGACCGTATCAACTCTAACAGTGAAAATTGTTTTATAGTCTGCGAAACTAACCTGGAACAGATATTCGTGCATATACAGAATCTGAATCCCGAATTAGTCATTGTCGATTCCATTCAGACGGTTTTTACCGATGCAGTGGAATCTTCACCGGGTAGCGTATCGCAAGTGCGCGAATGCTCTGCCGCAATACTCAAGTTTGCGAAAGAAACAAATACACCTGTTGTACTGATAGGACATATCAATAAAGAAGGTAGTATAGCCGGGCCAAAGGTATTGGAGCATATAGTGGATACAGTACTCCAGTTCGAGGGGGATCAGCATTATATGTACCGTATTCTGCGCAGTATTAAAAACCGTTTTGGTAGTACTGCAGAGCTAGGTATTTACGAGATGCGTCAAAATGGATTACGTGAAGTCAGCAATCCTTCAGAGTTGTTATTAACTCAAAATCATGAAGGATTGAGTGGTGTATCCATTTCTGCCTCTATCGAAGGCATCCGCCCCTTCTTAATCGAAACGCAGGCATTGGTCAGCACGGCTGCATACGGTACGCCGCAACGTTCGGCCACTGGGTTTGATCTTCGCCGGATGAATATGCTTCTTGCCGTGTTGGAAAAACGGGCGGGTTTCAAACTTATCCAAAAAGATGTTTTTCTGAATATTGCGGGAGGATTGAAAGTAAACGATCCCGGCATGGACTTATCCGTTATCAGTGCCGTATTATCGTCCAGTCTCGATATTTCTATAGAAAAGCATGTATGTATGACAGGTGAAGTCGGTCTGTCCGGAGAAATCCGTCCGGTAAATCGTATCGAACAGCGTATCCTGGAAGCAGAAAAACTCGGGTTCTCAAAAATACTTGTGCCACAAAATAATCTGAAAGGATTTACATCGAAAGTCAATATCGAAATCATTCAGGTGAGAAAGGTAGAAGAGGCTTTCAGGCAGCTTTTCGGATAAACTGATCAATATTGCATCACTATGTATAAGATGAAAAAGCTATATGTTTCCCTTATAATACTCTTATTTATTCTTCTAACTGGATGTTTTCAGATAAATACCGAGAATCCAGAAAAGGCTTTCAGGTATTGGACACATATCCCTTTACCAAATAGTGAAGTAGAAGTTTTAAATGGAAAATATTGGCAGTCTGGTCATCTCACATTAGAATATGAAGCCTATCTTCAACTTGTAGCTTCAAGAGATTGGTGCGATGAACTCATCCGACTCAATAATCTCACAATGGATACAAGCGAATGGTATTGTCCGAAAGATGTACCGAGTTGGTTCTTCCCTCCCGATACATTTATCCAATACAAATCGCCACATAACCCTCAGTTCCGTTTTTGGATGCAGCAAAAGGGAGATACGGTATATATTTATGATTTGCAGCTCTAATGGGTAATGAAAATAATTTATTGCAGCATTGTTGAATGTGTGGAATAATCAAATTAAACTGATAAAGGTAAACGGAGTGTACCCGGACAAAAATACGATAGAAAACAATACATATCCTTTTACCGGTGATTTTTATGCTATAACAACAGGCGCAAATAACAAAAATGTAACTAACTTTGTAAACTGGATTTTATCAGAACAAGGACAATATCTAATAGAAAAAACAGGATATACACCTATAAACAAAGCGACAGAACAGTGAGAACTCCCATAGATATCGAAAAATGGAACAGGAAGGAACATTTCAATTTCTTCAAAACGTTTGATGATCCTTTTTTCGGCATGACGGCAAATGTAGATTTTACCCCTGTTTATAACTATAGCAAAGATAAGAAGTCCTCATTTTTTCTTCATTCGTTACACAAGATTATGCAGACTGTGAATGCCATAGATGTATTTCGCTACAGGATAGAAGGTGATGATGTCGTTTCATACGATACTGTACATCCTGCGCCCACAGTCGGACGTGATGACGGTACATTTAGTTTTTCTTTTTTTGACTATTACCCGGACCTGAAAGATTTTGAAGAAAATGCCTTGCAAATCATAGCTAAAGTAAAACAATCATCCGGATTGGGATTAGACGAAAACTCTGAACGTACAGATGTTGTACATTATTCATCTGTACCCTGGATACGTTTTACGGATATGAAACATGCTGTGTCGTTTGGTAATAATGGTGCTATACCTAAAATATCGACAGGTAAATTTTTTACAGAAGAACAAAAAATACTTTTACCTGTTTCTATAACTGTAAACCATGCTATAATGGATGGATTGCATGTCGCACAATTTCTGGATAAACTGCACGATAGCATCCATTCACATTTAATATAATCAGGATAATGACCTATCAGGAGACCATAGAATACTTATACAACCAATTGCCAGTATATCAAAAGATAGGAGGGAGTGCCTATAAAGAAGGTTTGGACAACAGTCTTGCCCTCGATACATACTTCGCTCATCCTCATGCTAAATATAAAACAATTCATATAGCCGGAACAAACGGTAAAGGCTCTACCTCGCATCTGTTGGCCGCGATATTGCAGGAGGCCGGATATAAGGTAGGATTGTACACTTCACCGCATTTGGTAGACTTCAGGGAACGTATACGTGTTAATGGGGAAAAGATATCGCAGCAGTATGTAGTCGACTTTGTAGATAGGCACCGTGAATATTTTGAACCTATAGAGCCTTCGTTTTTTGAACTGACAATGATGATGTCATTCCTCTACTTTGCAGATATGCACGTAGATGTTGCCATCATAGAAGTGGGACTTGGGGGTAGGTTTGATAGTACCAATATTATAACGCCTGACCTGAGTGTAATAACAAATATCAGTTTCGACCACATGCAGTTCCTTGGCAATACACTGGAAAAGATTGCCACCGAAAAAGCCGGTATTATAAAGAAAAATATACCTGTAATTATAGGGGAAGCAGAAGGTGAGGTGAAAAATGTATTTACTGATACAGCCGAAAGGGTAGGAGCTCACATTCTTTTTGCTGAAGACGAACATATCATAAAATCGAGCCTGAAAACTGCAAGCGGCTGGCTTTTCGATACGAAATATTATCTGCAGCTGAAGGGCGAACTGTCAGGCTATGCGCAAATAAAAAATGCAGCTACAGTATTATGTGCTGTCAAGGAATTACAGAAAATAGGATATACTATTCCATCCAAAGCTGTCTATAACGGGTTTGCATATGTAACTAAACTGACCGGGCTGATGGGACGCTGGCAGATATTACAGGAGTTGCATCCCAAGATCGTGTGCGATACGGGACATAATGTTGCAGGAATAAAATATATAGCCGATCAACTGGCAAATGAAAAATATGATACATTACATATTGTGCTGGGAATGGTAAATGATAAGGATATTACTTCTGTGCTCGAACTATTGCCACGTAAGGCCATTTATTATTTCACCAAAGCATCTGTTCCCCGTGCTATGAATGAGAGGGAGCTGCAAATGTTGGCCCAAAAAAAAGGCTTAATGGGATATTCATACCCCACTGTAGCGGAAGCTGTACGCGCGGCAAAAGATTGGGCGGCATCAAATGATTTTGTATTTATCGGAGGCAGTAATTTTGTAGTAGCCGATGCATTGAATGCTTTCGGGTATAAATAGAATAGTTGCGAGTGATTCCATAGAAACAAAGAATTTATCCTGATTAATGGGTGAATGTTTTTTTTTGTCCCTACAGACCCGGAAACTGTTGCTTTTTTAATATCATTTTATCTATACGGTACAGATAACAAGCGTGTTGTCGATAGAAAAGTAACAGTGTGAAAAATATCGAAAAGGTGTTACCTTTGTTACCTTTTGAAAAAAGTTACAAGTAGACAAGATACACGATACGAGTTATTGACTGAAAAAGCTGTAACCTTTGTTACTTTTTAACAAGTCGTAAGTTTTAAGTTATATGAGACACGAGATACGAGTTGATAACTGGTATATGTGTTACCTTTGTTACTTTTTAACAAAATCTATACTGATTATAAATAGTATAAAACTTTCGGAATGCAAATCCGAAAGGATCAAAGAGACTAATATAATCTGCCTGTATTCGCTGGCAGTATAAACTAAAATATAATGCAACAATTTAACATCGAAAAACCAAACAACGAAGTCCGTTCGTATTTACAGGAAAAAATTGATAATCTTACTAAACCAAAAGGTTCATTAGGTGTATTAGAGGACCTTGCCATGCAAATCGGTTGGGTGCAACAGTCTCTTAGCCCTAAACTGACAAATCCCTGCCATATTGTATTCGCGGGTGATCATGGTATAGCAGCCGAAGGAGTAAGTCCTTCTCCGCAGGAAGTAACATACCAGATGATACTTAATTTCTGGGCAGGAGGTGCAGGTATTAATTTTTTGGCCCGTCAACATGGATTCAATCTTAAAGTGGTGGATTCCGGTGTTAATTTCGATTTCAAAGATGGAGACCCTATCATAGATAAGAAAATCCGTAAGAGTACACGCAATTATCTGCACGAAGCAGCCATGACACTTGAAGAAATGGAATTGGCAATACAACAAGGAGCAGAATGTGTGCAGACATGCTACGATGAGGGGTGTAATGTCATTGGTTTTGGAGAGATGGGGATAACGAACACTTCGTCCTCTTCCTTATGGATGACCTATCTTACAGGAATTCCGTTAGATCAGTGTATCGGTGCAGGATGTGACCATACGGGTAAGATCATCAGCCACAAATACAATGTACTGAAGCAATCGATGGAGAATTACAAAGGAGATGCTTCCGTAGAGGATATTATGCGCTACTTTGGAGGTTACGAAATGGTGATGACCGTGGGGGCCATGCTCAAAGCTGCAGAGTTGAAAATGATGGTTCTTGTAGATGGCTTCATTATGACCAATTGTATGCTTGTAGCATCTAAGTTAAACGCAAACGTATTACATTATGCTATATTCGGTCATCAGGGCGATGAAGCAGGTCACAAGCTTATTCTGGACTATCTGAAAGCAAAACCTATACTGAATCTTGGACTCAGATTGGGAGAGGGGACAGGCGCGTTGTGTGCTTATCCTATTGTGGCATCTGCCCTGCATATGATAAACGAGATGCATTCGTTTAAGGAAATAAAAGTAACGAAGTATTTTTAGAAATTAATTAAGAATTAAGAATAGCGCAAGCCACTTATAACTTATAACCCGTATAACTAACTATTCTTATAATGAAAAATATAGCTGCCGCCCTTGTTTTCTTTACCCGTTTACCATTCTGGCGGTTAAAGGCCTTTAATGTACCTGCTGTATACTATAAGCAGGTAATCAATTACTGGCCTGTTGTCGGATGGCTTACGGCTGCTGTGATGGCAGGAGTACTTTGGGGCGCAGCACATATTCTGCCGTATTCGATCGCGGTTATTTTGGCAATACTAAGTCGACTGCTGGTTACAGGGGCATTGCACGAAGACGGATTGGCTGATTTCTTCGATGGATTTGGTGGTGGAAATACGCGTGAGCGGACTCTGGAGATAATGAAGGATTCGCACATTGGTACATATGGGGTTATCAGTCTTATTTTTTATTTTTCGCTTTTCTATCTTCTTTTAAGTAATCTTAGTCTCGAAACAGCTTGCCTTATCATATTATCGGCAGATCCATTGTGTAAATTCATAGGATCACTGATAACTCTGTTCCTGCCATATGCCCGGAACGAGGAAACTAGCAAATCGAAAGTGGTTTATAATAAAATGTCAGCCAAAACGGGTATTATCTCTGTTTCATTTGGGCTGCTTCCTTTTATTTTATTATTAAAAATTGACTTTTTGCCGGCTATAATATTTCCTATCTTTGTTTTTGCCGGATTGATATTCCTGATGAAAAAGAAAATCGGGGGCTATACAGGTGATTGTTGCGGCGCTACATTTCTGATGTGTGAATTGTCTTTTTATTTGGGAGTTGTGGTAATATTGAATTGTTTCGCAGTTTAATTGGCTAATTTATTAATTGATTTTATGAAAATATATATTATACGACATACAGCGGTAGGTGTAAACGGAGTTTGTTACGGGCAAACAGATGTACCCCTGAAAGATACTTTTGAAAGTGAAGCTGAGGTGGTAAAACAAAATTTGAAAGATATATCTTTCGATGCTGTATTTTCCAGTCCGTTGAGTCGTGCAAAAAAACTTGCCGAGTATTGCGGCTATGAAAATATACGCCTCAAGGATAGGTTGAAAGAGCTGAATTTCGGCGAGTGGGAAATGCAGGAGTGGGATAAAATAGATATGACAGAATGGGAAAAAGACTGGATAAATACCCCTGCGCCCAACGGAGAATCTTTTGCACAAATGTATAAGCGTATAGCATCTTTCCTCGACGAACTTAAAGGGCAGGATCACTCTACTGTGGCAATCTTTGCTCATGGCGGGGTAATAAATTGTTTTAAAGTATATTTCGGTAAAACAGATTTGAGTGGAGCATTTGACGATATGTCGGAATACGGGCAGATATCGGAGTTTGAGCTTATCTGATCCAAATAAAATATTATCTAAGCAAAGTTTCATGGTATTACGCCATGAAACTTTCTTCATTTAAATATATTCTTTTTTATTTGTATATAATAAAATTATTTATATCTTTATGATATCATTTTAATATCAAAATATAAATAATATGGAAACACGGGAAAAGAAATTTGAAGGTGCTAAAATCTCAGGATTTGCAGCTATTGTAATAGGATTGATTTTGATTGGAGTGAGTATTCTTGCTATAACAACAGAGACGATAACAGGAGTGGCAGGCGGTATAGTTTGTTGTGTGTTGCTGGTTCCTGCGATATTTTATGGGTTGATAATGATAGAGCCTAACGAAACCCGTGTAATGATATTCTTTGGAAAGTATAGAGGTACGTTTACAGAGAATGGATTTTTCTGGGTGAATCCTTTTTATTCCACACGCCGGATTCCTATTCGTGCACGGAATCTGGATATAGAGCCGGTAAAGGTAAATGACAAGGTTGGTAATCCTATAATGATTGGCGCAGTATTGGTTTGGAAAGTAAAAGATACATACAAAGCATCTTTCGATATAGATGCAGCCGGAAGCAGCGTAATGACTGCAGCCGCCAACTTTGTAAAAATACAGAGTGATGCCGCCTTGCGTCAGGTAGCGGGTATGTATGCATATGATAATAATAATCACGAAGCTGATGCGATAACCCTCCGTTCCGACGGAGATGAGGTGAGTCAAAAGTTGGAAGACGAACTTAACAGCCGATTGGCAATTGCAGGTATTGAAGTTATTGAGGCCCGCATTAATTATTTGGCCTACGCAGCCGAAATAGCTAGCGTGATGCTTCGCCGCCAACAGGCTGATGCGATTATTGCCGCCCGAGAAAAGATAGTTGAGGGAGCTGTAAGTATGGTGCAGCTGGCTCTGGATAAATTGCAAAAAGATCAGATAGTGGAGCTTGATGAGGAGCGGAAGGCTGCCATGGTGAGTAATTTGCTTGTGGTTCTTTGCGCTGATGAGGCGGCTCAGCCAATTGTAAATGCGGGAACACTGCATCATTAATTCTATTTCAGGTTTCAAGATTTCAAAATGATATTTTTCAATTTTGAAATCTTTAAATCATTCAATTTTGAAATTAATATTATTGTGGCTAAAAAAGAAAAAGAATCTACTGTAAAAAGTTTCGTCCTGCGTATTGATCCGGAGATGATGGATGCGATCGAAAAATGGGCTGCCGACGAGTTTCGTAGTACCAACGGGCAGATACAGTATATTCTTGATCAAGCACTTCGCAAAGCAGGACGAATAAAAAGGGAGAAGAAACCTAAGACGGATAATGGATGATTGTTACACAAGAAGAACCGGTTGATAAATCGGTTCTTTTTGCGATGAAAAGGATTTTTCTATAAATTATCTTAACTTCATTCCTTTTGTTTAAGATAGCGATATGGGGATAGGGAAAAATCTCATTTTTTTAATACTTTTGCACTATAAAGTAGAAGAAAGTATTTTGTGATATATCTTCGAACAATAACTTGCATTAGTTATTATACTTACCAAAGTAAAAAATAGGTCTGCGACCTTAAAGGAAAGAGTTATAAAACGGTTTAAAAAAATATTTCTCACCATTTTCGGGATAATTTTCGGTCTGATTATCCTGCTGTTTGGCTTATTGAACACATCTGCTGTTCAGGAATACGCCAAAGACCTTATTGTGAAAGAACTGAAGGCTAAATTGGGAACAGAACTAGGGATAGGCAGTCTTCACTTTGAGCCGTTCAATACCATTGCAATCGATAGCTTGTATCTTTACGATCAATCCAATGAGAAGGTTTTGATGGCTGAGAAGGTTTCGGCTGGTGTTGATATTCTTGCCCTTATAAATGGTAAATTAGTAATCACTTCCGCATGGCTTACCGATTTTGAAATCCACTTATCAAAAGATAGTACAAGTGCGCCGTTGAATATACAGTATGTAATTGATGCATTCAAATCGAAAGATGATAAACCGAAGGCAAAACTGGATATAAAACTGAATGCGATCAATCTGTCTAACGGCCGCTTTTCATATGATGTAAAAGACCGCCCTTTAAAGGATAATCAATTTGACGTAAATCACATACAAGTATCCGCTTTAGACGCTAAGTTCACTGTAAAGTCAGTATTGGAAGACTCGCTAAATATTCAGGTGAAAAAAATTAGCCTGAAGGAAAGAAGCGGACTGGAAATATCTAACCTTGTATTTAGAGTAATAAGTCAGGATAAAAAGATATCGGTCAGGGGATTTGAGTTGAACCTGCCATCTTCCTATCTGGCGTTGGAAAGATGCGAAATAGATCTTACGCCTACCAGTGATACAGCTAAAATACTCGATTATGCAGTTATCGATTGCCGGGTAGCATCCTCATACATCGCTCCGAAAGATATCGCAGCATTTGCGCCTGTATTACAGAACTTCAAAGACTTAGTTAATATACGCGCACATATTTCAGGTTCGTTCGATAATCTGACTCTCTCGGAATTGTCTGTGGACTATGGGGAAAAGATGCATTTGATAGCTAATGCGGAGGTCAAAGATATAAGGGATTCCGAAAAAACGTATCTTTTGGGCAGTGTTGATGAATTAACTATCGGAGTCAGAGAAGTCGAAAGCATTCTTAATAACTTTTCTAAAAACAAGACTCAATTACCACCTCAATTACAAAAGCTGGGTACTCTATCGTTTATAGGTGATATTTCGGGCTATTTAAAACAACTTACAGCTTTTGGTAGTTTGGATACTGACTTAGGTATTGTCAAAACAGATGTGCTTTTTGGTCTGAATCCTAGAAATGGTATAAGTTCCTTTGTGCATGGGAAAGTTTATACGTCAGACTTTGAACTGGGAAAACTTCTAGATAACAAAGATCTGAATAAGATATCATTTAATTTGTCTGTCGATTTAGAAAAACCCACATATGGTAAAATCCGTGGGACGGCGGACGGAGATATTCACAATTTCGATTTCAAGGGATATACATATAAAGAAATTTCGCTGGATGCTGCTTACGACGGTTTACGGGTAGACGGACAACTGGATGTAAATGATGAGAACGGTATATTAAATGTAAATGGGTTGTTTGATCTGACAGATAAAGAGAATCCGGAGTTGAATTTCAAAGCCAGAGTAAAGAACGTTCAGCTGGCTAATCTGCATTTGGCCGAAAAGATGCAGCATTCTTATCTCTCTTTTGCTATAGATGCAGATTTTATAGGTAGCCATATCGATAATGCAGAAGGATATGTAAGGATAGACTCTATAGATTTTATCAGGGAAGATAAGTTATTTCAGATGGATAGTCTTGTTGCAAGGGTTGCCGGTTTTCCCGACAATCGCAGGTTGAGTATAAGGTCTGATTTACTAAAAGGAGATATCAATGGGGTATATTCCATGTCATCGATGATAAATAGTGTGAAGCAGACATTGAGCATGTATTTGCCCGCCTTGATAAGACCTGATAATAAGAAAAGACCGGAAGAGAAGCCGAATATGCTTAATTTTGACTTACAGATAAACAATAGTGAATCATTAAGCAATATACTCAATCTGCCCGTAACAATATTGAGTACATCGAAAGTAATCGGGTCTTATAATAATATAAATGACAGGTTTAACCTCGAAATATTTGCCCCCTCGGTAAAAGCTGCGGGTATGAGTATACAGTCGGGATATATTGCCATACGCAATCCGCACGATACAATAGATGCTAAGATTAATGTATTGATCGCAGGTAAGAAAAATACAATCAACGACGTTGCCATCAACGCTAAAGTGAAGGATAACCTGATCAATACCAATATATCGCTTGTGAATACAGGTGCGCAGAAAGCCAGGGGGAATTTCTCTATAAATACGCTGCTCACTAAAAATGAAGCAGAGCCGCTCAGGGTAGATATAAACACCTTGCCTAGCGAATTGTTGTTGAACAATGCCGATTGGAAGATGAACCAGTCGCATATAGCGATACAGGATGGCTTGGTGGCTGTGGATAATTTCCGGATATATAATGAAGATGGCAGTCAGGAGGTAAAAGTGAATGGGAAATATACCCAAAAAGATTCGAACGACATATTAAAAGCCGAACTCAAAAATATTAACCTCGAATATGTTTTCCAGACTTTGGCTATAGACGCTCTCCAGTTTGGCGGGGCAGCCACAGGCAGCCTGTTCGTGTCTAGTATAGAGAAAAAACCATATGCCAATACACGCCTCGAAATAACCGATTTTAAATTTAACGGGGCGGAATTAGGTAAACTGAATATATTCAGCGAACTGGATGATGAGACAAATCAGGTTATGCTCGACGGACTTATTGTGAGCAAGGAAAATAAGCGGACAAAAGTAGATGGAACTCTAGACCCTGTAAAACAGAGGTTATCCATTAATTTCGATGCCGATAGCATTAATATCGGTTTCCTGAATAAGTATGCTGAAACGATTTTTGATAATATAACAGGTCGGGGTACAGGTAAAGTACATCTGTATGGCGACTTTTCGAATGTAACGGTGGAAGGGAAAGCATTTATAAAAGACGGAAGTATGGGAATCCGTTTTTTGAATACCCGCTATTCATTTTCCGATACTGTTTATTTGAAGAAAGATCTTATCTATTTTAATGATATAACACTGATAGACCAATTCAATAACAGAGCGCATGCAAGTGGAAAAGTGGCGCATGATTTTTTCAGTAAGTTTATGTATCAGGTCGACTTGAGGGCCGATAATTTCCTTGTATATAATGCTTCATCATCCGTAAATCCTTTGTTTCATGGGAAAGTGTTTGGTAGCGGGAATGGTACTATAGGTGGTGATGAAAGTGCTGTGGATGTAAATATCAGAATGCGTACAGAACCCAATACCCTTGTACGTATGAATTTTATGGAAGATGTGGTTACCGAATATTCATTTATAACATATAAGGAAAAACAGGACCAAGATACGGTTAAACAGGCAAAGCCATCGATGCTGGCACCCCGTAATGATACGGGAATGGACATCAATATGAATATTTATGCTGATGTAACTCCTGATGCTACTTTAGAACTGTTGATGGACCCTGTGGGCGGCGATATACTGAGGGGAACCGGTAGCGGGGCTATGCGTTTCGAATGGAATCTGAAGTCCTCTCCACGTCTTTATGGTACATATAATATCAATAGAGGAAGTTATAATTTCACTTTCCAGCGACTGATGGAAAGACGGTTCGATATTCAGGATGGAAGCAATGTACAATTCAGAGGAGACCCATTTGACGCAACCCTGAATGTGAGTGCTGTATATAAAGTGAATGCGAGTCTTAACGATTTGGATGATGATTTGGCTAAAAGGGTAGGGCAAACAACTATCCCGGTCAATTGCGTACTCAATCTGAGTGGTCCGCTCAAGCACCCTAATGTAGACCTGGATATAGCATTGCCATCTACAGATGCGGAGGTAGAGCGACAGGTGAAAAATCTGTTGAATACGCAGGACGAAATAAATAAACAGGTTGCATACTTGCTGATATTATCCAAATTCAAAGCGCCTAATTATGCTACGCCGGGTGCACAGACATCAGATTTTGCAGCAGTGGCTTCTGCTACCTTATCCAATCAGTTGACAAAAATAGTGAGCAACATCGATGACAGATGGCAACTGGGTACAAACATACGGTATAGTGATGCTGAATTGATGTATACGGAGGCTGAATTGTTATTGTCGAGTAAATTATTGAACGACAGGCTCCTTATAAATGGAAACTTCGGTTACCGAAACGACATTAATTTGAAAAATGAAGCCATGATAACCGATATAGACATCGAATACTTACTCAATAATGCCGGTACATGGCGCATAAAGGCTTACAATCACTATAACGAGAAATTTTACTATCTGGATCATGCGACACAAACGCAAGGTGTGGGTATCATCTATAAGAAAGATTTTGACGGGCTGCAAGATTTGTTCAATTATCCATGGATAAGGCACAAAAAAGATACCGTCTTGCCACCTCCTCCAATTGTGCCAGACTCTACACAGAAAGGCAGTGCGTTAAGTCCTTTCATCAAGATGAAGAAAAAATGAACCTCAGTGACGAATTAAAGGCTTTTATACGTACCCATGAGGCTGATGATGTGCATTCGCTCGCTTTACAGGCAAAGCAATATGCCGATATAGATATGCAAATGGCTATTCGTCAGATTGCCGGACGCAAGATAGCTAAAGAGAAAATACCTTCATGGCATGCCAATAACAACATAGTTTATCCGAAACACCTGTCGATGGAACAATGCTCGTCGGAGCAGACAGCACGTTTTAAGGCTTCGCTATGCCGTGGAGAATCTATGGCTGATCTTACCGGAGGTTTCGGGGTAGATTGTTCTTTTCTTGCACATAGTTTCAAGGATGTCACTTATGTAGAGCAACAATCGGAATTGACTGAAATAGCTGTCCATAACTTTAAAATATTGGAGCAGGATATAAAGGTGGTAAATGAAGATGCGGTAAAGTATCTGTCGGCCATGTCTCCTGCCAGCCTGATATATATTGATCCTGCCCGCAGGGATAATACCGGGAAAAAGACAGTACAGATAGACGACTGTACTCCGAACATTCTCGATATAGAATCGTTGCTGGAAGAAAAATCGGAACAGGTAATGATAAAGTTGTCGCCGATGCTGGATATTTCTCTTGCAGTAAGATCAATGAAATCTGTATCGGATGTGTATATTATCAGCGTGAATAATGAGTGCAAAGAGTTGCTCTTTATCAAGAAGAGGGGAAATACGGATAAAACTCTCTACCATTGCGTAAACATACAGAATAGTAATACGGATATCTACACTTTCCGGAAAGAGGATGAAGACGATCTCTTTTTAGATTATGCTACTAAAATTGCAAAATACCTGTATGAACCTAATGCGTCGATTCTGAAAGGCGGTGCATACAAAAGTATTGCAAAGGCTTATTCTCTGGACAAGCTTAACCCCAGTAGCCATCTGTATGTGTCGGATGTATTGTGTGAGAATTTCCCGGGGCGTAAGTTTATTGTCGATAATATCTGTTCTCTGAATAAGAAAGATGTAAAAGATTTTTTGACAGGTATTAAGCAGGCGAATATTACTACTCGTAATTTTCCTTTGTCCGTTCAGGAAATAAGGAAAAAAACAGGCCTGAAAGATGGCGGAGATATATACATATTTGCCACCACATTAGCCGATGACAGGAAGGTATTGTTGATTTGCCGTAAAGCCTGAATATAAAAAAGCCTCACAGAATTCTTCCTGCAAGGCTTTTCTTCAATTATTTACTGCTATTATTTTTTCTTTTTCTCATCTTCAGCAGGTGTAGGAGCCAGTGGGATTATTACCTCTTTATCCTTTTCCGCCTGTCCTTTCAGATAAGACGGAAGATTCATTCCTGCCATTCCGAATAAGTCGTTCAATGGCGGTACAGATTTCATCAGGCCGGATATAAAGTTGGCAGTAGATGTTCTGCCATCGTCGCCCGCACCATTTCCTGTATCCCAGACAGTAACTTTATCAATTTTGATATTCTTAACGGCCTCAACCTGAGTTTTAACCAGTTCAGGCAATTTCTCTATCAACAATAGCTGGTAAGCTGCCACAGGATCACCTTTTGCCGCATTTACCACATCCTTGTAACCTTCTGCCTGTTTGGTCAGTATTTCATACAAACCGCGTGCTTCCGCATCCATTTTGGCGAAGATAGCGTCTGCATCTCCTTTAGCCTGTTCACGTACACGTTCGGCAGCAGCCTGCGCTTCAATGATTATTCTTTGTTTTTCTATCTCGGCAGGAACAACAACATTGGCTATCTGTGTCGAACGCTCTCTTTCCGAACGTGCCAACTCAGCTTTTTGTTCAGCCAGATATGCTTCTTCGAGAGCCTTTGCCTGTTGTACTTTTTCTGCGGCAACAGCCAAGCGCGCGGCTTCGGCTTCTTTTTCGCGACGAAGGGCATCTGAACCGGCGATCTCAATTTTGGCAGTATTCTCTCCTTTAACGGCGATAGCGTTTGCTTCGGCTGTTTTTACACGGGTATCTCTGTCTGCTTCAGCTTTACCAATAGACTCGTCTCTGGCAGCACCTGCAATGCTTACTTCTCTGTCCTTTTGAGCCACAGCGATGGATACATCCCTGTCTCTGTGAGTTTCGGCGATTTGTACATCGCGCATTCTGTCGGCGACAGCCTTACCTGTTTCCCCGATTTTTTCTTGTTCTGCCACACTGATTTTGGCTTCATTGATCGCCTTTGCAGCAGCTTCTTTTCCTAAAGCCTCTATGTAGCCTGATTCGTCATTGATATCGGTAACGTTTACATTTATCAGTTTCAGACCTATCTTGCGTAACTCTGTGTCAACATTTTTCGCAATGTTATCTAAGAATTTGTCGCGGTCGGAGTTGATTTCTTCAATCATCATGGTCGCGATAACCAAACGCAATTGTCCGAACAGGATGTCTTTAGCCAGTTCCTGTATTTGCGAAGTAGTCAGGCCAAGAAGTCTTTCTGCCGCATTATTCATATTTTCCTTTTCGGTGGAAATGGCGATTGTAAAGCGGCACGGAACATCTACACGGATATTCTGTTTACTCAGTGCGCTGGTCAGGTTGGCTTCGATAGATATCGGTTTCAAATCCAGATATGCGAAATCCTGTATAACGGGAATAATGAATGCACCGCCACCGTGAATACATTTGGCTGATGCACCACCTGTCTTTCCATATACTACCAGGATTTTATCGGACGGACATCGTTTATATCTCGATATCATCGCCAAAGCAGTAACAATGAGGACAACAACCAGAACTACAACCAGTATTCCGACGCCTCCTCCATTTAATAGATCTTCAAACATGTTAGTATAAATTATATGAGTTAAAAAAATTAGTTATTCATATTACTGAATGGCTCTACGACCAATATATCCCCTTCTATGCCGATAATCTTCACCAATGATCCGCTTTTTAGCGCTTCGCCGGCTGTTGTAACGGCATATAATTCACGGGAAGAACCTTTCACACTGACAAATATTTTTCCTCTTCCACTTTTTGATGCGGGAATATTCATATATACGTCTGCGGTTTTCCCTATTGTGTCTTCCATCTTGAATGTATTATCCTCGGATAGTTTCCAGATAAAACGCATTATGACAAAGAAAAGCAATATGAACACACTTCCTACCAAAAAGGATACTATGCCCACTACGAACTTGCTTTCGAATGCATTGTATAATACCGCGCCTGTCCATCCGAATCCTAAAAGGAAATTAATCAGATTACGGAGAGAGAATAACTGAAATGGAGCATCTGCACTATCCAGATTGCCGTCAAAGTCGGCATCTACTCCTGTATCGGAATCGGCACCAATAAAAGTCATAATGGTCTGGATTATAAATATAACACTAGCTCCTATGGCTACATACCAATAAAACTGTTGTGTAGCGTCCATACTTGAAAAAAACTCTTTCATGGCAGTTCTTTGTTAATAGGTAAAAGAAAGTATTTAATGATAAATTGTCGAATTATAACTCACTTTTGTTGTTTTGCTTACTAAAGTAATAAATAGGTCTGTGACCTTAGTTTATTTCGCTATTTTTAGCTTAATACAAAAATAAGATTTTTTCCGAAATATACAATAGTTTTGAAAGGTTATGAAATAAAAATATTTCGGAGAGTTTGATTTTTTTGATATTAATGAGAATCAGTCGTTGAGTTTTAATGTTCAATTACATTAGTCGTTTTTCGTGACTCGGCATAATCAAAATAAATTTTGCTTCTGCTCTCGCTACTTAAAATGTTGGATTCTTTCTACATTTTTCCTACGCGGAATTGAAAATTCCTTGTATCACTTTTGGCCAAAGCCGCAAAAGTAATCAAAAACTCTTTAGCGCCCGCTTCAAAGGCCGAACCGTTAACAGCAGAGACGGCTAAACGAAAAAACTCGCTGGAAAGTTTCTGATACCCGAATTGTCGGATAAGCTCAAACACGTTTTCGTTTTTTATCCTTTCTCTTCTGACGGGTGCCCGTCCATAAAGCTAACGGCGCGGGCTGACGCATATTTTATTCTCGAAAGGGTCTACCCTACTATGGCGTCAGCAGACGCGCATTAGTTCCGTAGGCGGGTACCCACGCAGTGAAGACGGCGTAGAAAGGGACGGGGCGATAGCCTGTTTGTCACTTTCAGCCGGCAAACCGATTGTGGGTCGCCGAGGAACTTAGCGCTAGCTTTTTGCTTCCTTTTGGGCAATGCCAAAAGGAAGGACAAGCCCAGGAGGGCGCGGCAGTAATGAGCCTTGTCATAAAACAAACGAAGATTGTAGTTGTGTTTAAAAGAATCCAACGTTAAAACTCAACGACTGATTCTATTATTAATAAAGAAATCTCTCGCAAAGATGCAAAACGCTTTTCAACGATTATGTATGTTTATATTTTCCCATCCTATTATTGCAGCCTTACGGCTGCTATCCCAGTGATACTGACCGAATGCACCCGAAGATAGTATTACCCGGTGGCAGGGAATAAGGTATGCAACAGGGTTGTCGCCCACGGCAGAACCTACAGCCCTGCTTGCCTTGGGGTTGCCTGTTTGTCTGGCAATGTCGCTATAAGTTAATAGTTTACCCCTTGGTATTTTCAGTAGGGATTCCCATACTTTGAGCTGAAAATCGGTACCTTTCACATGTAGTTTTATTTGTTCCGGTTGTTGCCAGTCTTGTTTGAATATATATAGTGCGCTTTGTTGATTGTTATCTGTCAGTTGTTTATAGTCTGCGTTCGGGAATATTCTTTGTAATTCTTCCAGCGCGATCATTTCATTATCAGAAAAAGCCATATAGCAAATACCTTTCGCTGTAGATGCTATCAGAATTTCGCCGAAGGGTGTTTCTGCAAAACTGTAGTTGATAGTCAGGTTTTCTCCACCGTTTTTATATTCTCCGGGCGTCATTCCTTCTATTTTTACAAACAGGTCATGTAAGCGTCCTGTACCCGATAAACCGACTTCAAAAGCAGTATCGAAGAGTGTGGCGCGGCTCTCTTTGAGTATCTTCTTGGCATTTTCGACGCTGATGTATTGGAGAAACTTTTTAGGGCTTACTCCCGCCCATTCGGTAAACATACGTTGAAGATGGTAAGGGCTAAGGGCAACATGGGCAGCTATATCGTCCAAACCGGGTTGCGATCTGTAATTATCATTTATATATCCGATAGCATCTTTGATGCGGTCGAAATCTATATTGTTTTGCTGGTTCATAAGGAACAAATTTAAATATTATAAAGCGAAGTTAGGGTAGGGGAATTAGAAAATAAACCCGATTCTTGCGGAAAATAATTATCTATATATGATAGCTTTTAGCTGTTAGTTCTTTGATGTATTGATTAGAGCAGTTACGAGTTAGAAGTTTTGTCGCCTCGCGTCATTGGCATATTAGTATATCTGTTACCTTTGTTACTTTTTGAAAGACTGTAGAGGCGAATTGAAAATCGGCGGAGCTAAATATCTTCCACCCGAAATAGAAAAAGGTTTGCGGGCGGAAAATATTCCGCCCCCTACTCGTATTTTGTAACAAAACTGTCAGATGTGTCAGGTTTTAACTAAATATAGTTGACAAACGTGAACGGGGTAATAAATTACAAGTTTTGTCGCTTCGCACCGCTATCAGCTAATAGCAGAAATATCTGTTACCTTTGTTACCTTTTTGAATTGAAAATTGAGAATGGAAAGTTGAAAAATGTTGGACAAGATGTATAAAGAGGATTTTATTGTTAACAGATAACTGCTGATTGCTAACTGATATATATCTTACTTTTGTTACCTTTTATATCTTATGTATGTTGTTTGCTTATTTCTGATTACTGTTTACTAAAATATATTTTGTATTTTTGACGGACTTTTTTTGAACGTTTCAAAAAGCAATATCAGAAGCAACATTTATTTTGATTGTGTTGAGTGCAAATGAAATAAAAAAATATAAACTATCATATAATGAATATTTCGTACAATTGGTTGAAAGATTACCTTGATTTCGATTTAACTCCGGAGGAAACATCCGCTGCCCTTACATCTTTGGGTTTGGAAACAGGCGGTGTGGAAGAAGTAGAAACTGTCAAAGGCGGGCTGGAAGGCCTTGTTATCGGTGAAGTGCTTACTTGTATGGATCATCCCGATTCCGACCACCTGCATGTAACCACCGTTAACGTGGGACAGGAAGAACCGTTGCAGATTGTTTGCGGCGCACCGAATGTAGCTGCCGGACAGAAAGTAGTGGTTGCTCTTGTGGGTACTAAACTGTATCAGGGTGAAGAATCGTTTACAATCAAGAAATCCAAAATCAGGGGTACGGAATCTTTCGGGATGATATGTGCCGAAGATGAAATCGGTATCGGTACCAGCCATGAGGGAATTATCGTATTGCTGGCCGATGCGAAGATAGGAATGCCGGCCAAAGAATATTACAATATCAAAAGCGATTATATTCTCGAAGTAGATATTACGCCTAACCGTATAGACGGAGCGTCGCATTACGGTGTAGCCCGCGATCTGGAAGCCTATTTGCGTCAGAATAAACTGAAAGGGGCGCTCACATTGCCATCTGTGGATGACTTCAAGATCGATGAACCGACGGGTGCAATTACTGTAAGGGTAGAAAACACAGAGGCTTGTCCGCGTTATGCAGGACTTACAATCCGGGGTGTGAAAGTAACCGAAAGTCCCGACTGGCTGAAAGAAAAGCTTACCCTTATCGGCCAGAGGCCTATTAATAATGTGGTAGATATCACCAACTATGTATTGCATAGCATGGGGCATCCGCTTCATGCTTTCGATGTGGCTCATATCACAGGCGGAGAAGTAATTGTGAGGACATTACCCGAAGGTACCAAATTCGTTACGCTCGATGAAGTGGAGCGTACCCTTAGCGACAGGGACCTGATGATATGCAATGATAAAGAGGGTATGTGTATCGGAGGTGTATTTGGAGGAATGAAATCGGGTGTGACTGAAAGTACAACAGAGGTGTTTCTGGAATCAGCCTATTTTAATCCTACATGGATACGCAAAACAGCGCGCCGTCACGGACTGAATACGGATGCGTCTTTCCACTTCGAGCGTGGATGCGATCCTAACGATACGATCTATGTGCTGAAATATGCTGCAATGCTGATAAAAGAGATTGCAGGAGGTAAGATTACGGGAGATATTCAGGACGTATATCCTAATCCTGTGGCGAAGCCGATTGTAAAATTATCATACGAGAAGGTGAACTCACTTATAGGTAAGGCTATAGACAAGCAAACGGTGAGGTCCATACTGAATAATCTGGAAATGGTTATCACAGAAGAAAGCGATGATATGCTCACTATTGAGATACCGACATACCGTGTAGATGTGCTGCGTGATGTGGACGTGATAGAAGACATACTGCGTGTATATGGCTACAATAATATAGAGATAGGCGATAACCTGAAATCGAACCTGTCATACGAAACTCCTACCGATAAGGGATATGATCTCCAGAATCTGGTTTCGGAGCAATTGACAGGAAGCGGGTTTAATGAGATAATGAACAACTCACTTACGAAAGAGGCTTACTATACCGATTCAGGGGTATATCCTGCTTCTAAGTGTGTGTATCTGCTCAACCCGTTGAGTACCGACCTGAATGTTATGCGCCAGACGCTTATTTACGGAGGATTGGAGAGTATTGCTTATAACCGTAATCGGCAGAATCCCGATATCCGTTTCTACGAATTTGGAAATTGCTATTTCTATGATGCCGAAAAGAAAATGGAAGGTGAAACACTGAGAGAATATAGCGAGGAATACCATCTAGGTATATGGCTCAGCGGAAGCAGCATAGATAATAGCTGGACGTCGGCTAATGAAAAATCGTCTGTTTTCCAGTTGAAGGCCTATGTGGAAAATATACTCGCCCGTTTGGGGATATCTGTCTCTAAATATGATTATGAGCAGTTTTCGAATGAGATATTCAGCACGGCTATAGCTATCCAGGCAAAGGGTAAAGGAAAATCGCTGGGTGTATTGGGTATCGTAAACAAAAAGCTGCTTAAAGCACAGGATATAAGTGTCGAGGTCTATTTTGCAGAACTAAATTGGGATGCGTTGATGAAGGAGATCAGGAAGAATACGATCACTTATTCGGAGATATCTAAGTTCCCGGCTGTGAAAAGGGATTTGGCATTGCTACTGGATGAGGCTGTATTGTTCGACCAGATAGAAAAAATAGCATACAAGGCGGAGCGCAAGTTGCTGAAAGAGGTAAGACTGTTTGATGTGTATGAGGGTAAGAATCTGCCTGAAGGCAAGAAGTCGTATGCTGTGAAGTTTGTATTGCAGGACGATGAAAAGACGCTTAACGACAAACAGATAGATGCCATTATGCAGAAGATACAGAAGTCGCTGGAGAGTGAACTCGGTGCACAATTGAGATAAGGTTCGCAAAAAGGACATATATAAAAAAGCGATAAGGTATTGATCCTTATCGCTTTTTGTATTGATTGTACAACTCATTTACAACAGTCGGACAGCTCATCATATTTTACTTTGTCGGCTTTGTTCTTATCGGTGTCGTGGCCTACCTTTGCAATAGCTTCACTAATCTCTCCGAGATTTGTTTTCTCAGGATTAAAGCCTATTTGCAGTTTGCCATTCTGTACGTTCCATGTTGCGGAGAATACGCCATTTACTGATAAAGCCGCGTTTTCTATCCGTTGTTTGCATATCTCACAATTGCCATGAACTGTAAGTGTTGCGTATTTTAGGTTATTGTATATAATATCCATATCCATAGATTTTTAAAGGTTGATAATAATGGGGATATAGATTTATGGAATTCCATATTTTTAAGAACAAATATGATACAGATAAGTTTCGGTAGGAGATTGTTTTTAATAATGATTATATAAACCGAATGATTGATGTGATTATTTGTTATGAAACGATTGCTGATGCAATAGGAGATGAAAGAAAATTCTCAATAGTGAAAATGAATAAATAGTCCTTATCCTAAATCTCCGATATTTTTTATACTTTTGCCTTCCAAAAGAATAAACGATTGATATTATAATATTATGGGAAGAGCGTTCGAATACCGCAAAGCGACAAAGATGAAACGTTGGGGCAATATGGCCCGTGTGTTCACTAAACTAGGGAGGCAAATAACAATAGCAGTAAAAGAGGGTGGTCCCGAGCCCGATACCAATCCCCGTCTTCGTGTATTGATGCAGCAAGTGAAGAAGGAGAATATGCCAAAGGAAAATGTAGAACGTGCCATCAAAAAAGCAATATCGAAAGATGAAGCCGATTATAAGGAGGTTGTATATGAAGGATACGGGCCGTTTGGTATTGCTATCGTGGTAGAGACTGCAACCGATAATCCTACACGTACTGTAGCGAATGTGCGCAGCTACTTTAATAAGCATAATGGTTCGCTGGGGACTTCAGGAAGCCTTGAATTCCTGTTCGACCATAAATGTGTGTTTAAGATCGGAGCAAAGGAAGGTGTTTCACTGGAGGATCTGGAACTGGAATTAATCGACTATGGTGTTGATGAAGTAGAGCATGACGGTGATGATATAATACTCTACGGAGAGTTTAAGTCTTACTCCGAAATACAGAAATATCTCGAAGAAAACGGATTTGAAATACACAGCGCCGAGTTTGAGCGCATCCCGAATGACCTGAAAGAACTGACAAAGGAACAGCAGGAACAAATACAAAAGCTATTGGATAAATTCGAAGACGATGACGATGTTCAGAACGTATTCCATAATATGAAAGAAGATTTCGAAGAAGAGTGACTCTGCTTTGATGATGCCATATAAGGAACTGCAAGACACCACTCTTGCAGTTTTTTTATTACATTTGTCAATATAAAAATATAGAGCGATGATGAAATACAAGCTTATAGCGGCACTTCTGTTCGTTTGCAATATACTTTCAGCACAGGCATACCGGACGCAGACCCTTTCTGACGAAATATATACAATACAGGTAAATCTGAACGAAATATGGGGGCAGAATCCCGTGGCTAGATTGAATAGTGATGATAATATCAATATCAGTTTTGACCGCTTGTCGGATAATTCCTTCAACCGACTACGGTATCGCATTATACATTGCGATGCTTATTGGTTAAAAAGTAAAGGTATCTCTGAGATCGATTATCTGAACGGATTTAATGACAATCCTATAGATGATTATGCTCCATCGGTCAACACCACAGTCGAATATACACATTTCAATCTGGATATACCAAACAGGGATGTGAGCCTGAAAATATCGGGAAATTATGTTGTCGAAGTTTATGAGGACGGTGAACCCGGTATAGTATTACTTACAGCCTGCTTCTCGGTGGTAGATCCGGCTATAAGTATAGCGGCCACAGTCTCATCCAATACCGACATAGACTTTAATAAAAGCCATCAGCAGGTATCTTTCACGATTCATCATCAGGGTATGGATATCAGAGATCCCTTTACCGAAATAATGGTGTTTGTACAACAAAACAACAGATTGGATAATGAAAAACGGAAATTGAAGCCGACATATATAAATCCTAATAAACTGATATATGAACACAACAGAGACCTTATATTCCCAGCTGGTAATGAATATCGCCGTTTTGAAACATCGAGCTACAGGTATAATGGTATGAATGTTGCTCACATCAGATATGTCCGTCCGGGTTATGAAATGGATATTGAAACGGATAAGGTACGTGCCGGACGTTCTTATAGCTACGATCAGGATCAGAACGGCCGCTTCTTTATACGGAATAATGATAGTGAATATCCTGAAACAGAGGCTGATTATTTTATTACTAATTTTGCATTGGCGATGGACGACCCTTTGTTGGAAAGTATATACATAAACGGAAATTTTACAGATAATACCTTTACCGACAAATACAAGATGAAATATGATAGCAATGAAAAGGTATACCGCCTCTCCTTATTATTGAAACAGGGTATGTATAATTATCTCTATCTTACAAAAGACGGGAGCAATTTTGTTACTACTAATATCGAAGGCAATTATTTCGAGACTGAGAATGAATATTCTATTTATGTTTACTACCGCCCTACTGGTCAGCGTTACGATAGTCTGATAGGTGTGCAGAATATACAGTCGCGGGCGAAGTAAGGGGTACGAGTTTAATAAACCCTTACTTCATCTATCATCAGGTAAGCCTTGTCCCCTTTCTTTTCGTGCCATTCGGGCAATACTTTTACCGATTCGGCAATTACTTTTATATACCGGCCTTTCACTGTTTCGTCCAGATTAGCCGATAAAGTAATCACTTTAGGACTTATATGTTCTGTATGTCCTTCATATGTCTCCTTAAACACCTCCTTATATGTATTACCATCCGCAGATATTAACAACGCGAGGTTTTTAGGTGCAAATAATCCCCCTCTGGTATTTACATATGAATTCATATCCAGAGATGAGATATCGGTAAGCTCTTTCATATCAATATGTGCTTCAAAATCAGTACCGAGAAAACCCAGCCACATACCCGTGCGGTAACTGGCATTAGAACCTAATTGCCCATTAACCAATGTTGTTGCACCATCGAACATATAGCGCTTATCCGGCTCATATTTCAATGTTATGGGTTTGGCAAAAGCTTTATGAACAATGAAGTCTTTAGTATAAACCTTGCCTCTTACATTTTCCCGATAAGTGACGGCTTTGAATATAGTATTGCTCTTTATCGTTACTGGGCTGTTATATGTGTAAAGTGCAGATTCGGCGGTCGGCTCTTTATCAGCTAATGTATAATAAATGGGGCTGTTATCGAATGTAGACATATATAGGTTTATCTCATTCTTAAATGTATCCACTACAATAGAATCCTGTATTTCATAAGCTTGCTTACAATTCTCATATCCCAGTTTGTCGAAGTGTTTAGAGAGACGGTATAAGCGCGATACGAACTCGTTATAATCTTTCCTTTCGGGATTGGTCCATACTGTCTCAGCCAGAGCGCACATACGGGGGAGCAGCATATATTCTACATTTTGTCCCGAAGGCATATATTCTGCCCATATATTAACCTGCGCACCCAAAATGTGCTTCTGGCTGTTTTCATCTAAACCGGCAGGCATTGGATTGAATGAATATGTCTTTTTTAGTTCAGTTAACCAGCCAAAAGTGAAAGGCTCATTCTCTACATCGGGAGATTGATAATAATCCAGATATACATATTGCTCAGGTGTCATTATCACGTTGTGTCCTTTATTTGCAGCATAAATACCGCCTTCGGTACCCCGCCACGACATGATTGTTGCATTGGGAGCAATACCTCCTTCCAGTATTTCGTCCCAACCTATGATGCTCTTGCCTTTATTGTTTATGATCTTCTCTACTCTGGCTATGAAATAGCTCTGTAGCTGTTCACCCAAAGTGTGTTCTTGAGATTTCTTGAATCCCAATTGTCTCATTCTTGCCTGACATCTGGGACATGCCATCCATCTGTTTTTAAGGCACTCATCACCTCCTATATGGATATACCGGGCGGGAAACAATGGGAGTACCTCGGTCATCACATCATCGAGAAACGTAAACACTTCCTCATTACCTGCACAAAGCACGTCTTCGTAGATACCCCATTCGGCACCTACCTGATAGGGGCCTCCCGTACAACCCAGATAGGGGTATGAAGCCAGGGCGGCTAATGTATGTCCGGGAATATCTATTTCCGGGATGATGGTTATGAAACGCTCTTCCGCATATTTTACAATGTCTTTTATTTCTTCCTGCGTGTAGAATCCACTAACGGGTTTATTGTCAAATTCACCAGTATGACGGCCTATGATTGTATGTTCACGTTTAGAACCTACTTCGGTTAGCTTAGGGTACTTTTTTATCTCAATACGCCATCCTTGGTCGTCGGTCAGATGCCAGTGAAAGATACTGATATTGAACATGGCCAGTATATCAATATACTTTTTTACAAAATCAACGGAAAAAAAATGTCGGGATACATCTAGTGAGGCACCCCTGTGGGCATAAGAGGGATAATCTGTAATTTCAGTACTCGGAAATTCTATTTCGCTATCAGCATTTACTGGAATTGATTTTCGGATAGTTTGGATTCCATAAAAGGTACCAGCTTCAGAAGATCCGTTGATAGTGATGAGCGAAGAATTTACATTTATGATATAGGCTTCAGGATTATCACTCGAATAATCAATGGTGAGTTTTATAGCATTCTCAATATCCTGTTTGTCGGTTATTTCAAGTCTGAAGCCTGTTATTTGCGCAATATATTCGGATAGTAAAGCCGCAGATTGGGCAAGCTTGCTATTTGCGGCAGGAAATGATATCTTTGTAGTCTTATTCAGGATGAAAGGTTTAGCGTCTGTTGTTTTTATTTCCTGTACCATAGGTATTATATCATAACTGGCTACCGGAGTAGTTTTGTCAGAAGTACAGGCAATAAAAAATAAAAGAGTAGACAGACAAAGAAAATTTCTAAACATAAATGAATGATTTTGTGTTTTATATGATAAAAAGTTAAACAAATATCAAATATATGCTTTATTCTGAAATTTTTGCCACAAAAAATTTATATTTTTGCACCTTGATTGTATAGTCGTTATGCAATTAACAGTTTAATTAAAATGTAGAAGATGAAAGTCCTTAAATTTGGTAGTGCGTCTATTGCTACAGCAGACAAGATGAAAAATGTAGCAAATATTGTTGCCCCGGGTGGTAATAATATTATTGTGTTGTCATCGATGCGGGGAACAGCAGAGGCATTGGCTGAAGTATCGGACTATCTGTACAAAAAGAATCAGGAAGGAGCTATTGAAATAATAAACAGGCTGGAGAAGGAATATCACGATTTTATTTCCGGTCTTTTTAGTGAAGAAGCCTTCAGGTTAAAAGCGGAAGAGGTAATTACGGCGAAGTTTAATTATATCCGCACCTTCACCAAAGACCTGTTTACCCTTTTTGAAGAACGGGTGGTAATGGCTCAAAGTGAACTGCTCAGCTCCGAGTTGTTTCATTTGTACCTTATCGAGAAAAAGATAAATGCAGCATTGATACCTGCACTTGAATACATGCGTACTGATAAGAATTCGGCGCCGGATCCCGTATATATAAAGGAAAAACTCACAGCTTTACTTGATGCGGCCAAAGGTGCGGATTTGTATATCACACAAGGATATATCTGCCGCAATGCATATGGCGAGATCGATGATTTACGTAAAGGTGGGAGTGATTACACAGCTTCGCTGGTTGGAGCTGCAGTAGGAGCAGATGAAATTCAGATTTGGGCTGATGTACATGCTATGCAGAACAATGATCCGCGCTATGTAAAAGGAACTACAGCTATCCGTCACCTGAATTTTGATGAAGCTGCCGAGTTGGCGTATTTTGGTATAAAAATACTTCATCCGTCAAGCATATTGCCTGCAAAATTGGCTGATATACCTGTATGTCTTAAAAATACTGAATATCCTGATGCTGTAGGAACACTTATTTCTAACGAAACGGAAGCCCGTGCCATAAAGGCCGTGGCCGCAAAGGAAAACATTACGGCGATAAAGATAAAATCGGGCAGAATGTTACTTGCGCATGGCTTTTTGCGCCGTGTAACCGAAGTATTCGAAAATTATCAGACATCTATTGATATGTTGGCTACTTCCGAAATAGGGGTTTCGCTGACTATAGATGATGACAAAAATATACAGCTTATTCTTGACGAACTGAAAAAATATGGTACGGTTTCTGTTGATTCAAATATGGTAATTATTTCCGTAATAGGAAATCTGGAATCGGAAGACGCCAGTTTTGCGTCTACGATATTAAATGCCGTAAAAGGCATATCTATTCGTATGATTTCGTATGGCGGTAGTAAATACAACTTTTCATTTCTGATAGAAAGTAAAGATAAAGAGAAGACGCTCCAAATACTGAATGACAAATTGTTTAATTAATTATTAAATTCCAAATGACAAAAGGAAATTTTCCTGTTGACAAGCTAAAAGGTATCGAAACGCCCTTTTATTATTACGATATGGATTTGTTGAAAAAGACATTGAAAATCGTAAAAGAAGAGACAAAAAAATACGGATTTGTTCAGCACTATGCTGTAAAAGCCAATGCAAACCGCAGGATTCTTGAACTTATTGCTTCGGAAGGTTTTGGCGCCGACTGTGTAAGCGGAAATGAGGTGAAAGCAGCGGTAAATGCAGGATTTCCGGCTTCAAAGATTGTTTTTGCAGGAGTAGGCAAGACAGATAAAGAAATAAATCTGGCTCTCGACCTTAATATCTTCTGCTTCAACGTAGAGTCTTTGCCCGAATTGGAAGTAATAAATGAACTTGCAAGCAAGAAAGGTAAACTGGCTCAGGTAGCATTGCGAATCAATCCGAATGTAGATGCCCATACACATGAATATATAACTACCGGTCTGAATGAAAATAAATTTGGTTTTGCTATGGCGCATCTTGATGCCGTAATAGAGAAACTGAAATCCCTGAAAGCGATCAAACTGATAGGGATACATTTTCATATAGGCTCTCAGATAGAGGAAGCGGAGACTTTCGAGCCTTTATGTGAACGTGTGAATGAATTACAGGTATATTTCGAAGAAAAAGAAATAAAACTGGAACATATCAATCTTGGCGGAGGGCTTGGTATAGATTATGAGAATCCGGATGCTCATCCGGTTTCTGATTTCGCCGGATATTTTGCCTTGTTCAATAAAAGCCTGAAACTAAGAGACGGACAAATAGCTCATTTCGAATTAGGACGCTCCATCGTAGCTCAGTGCGGAGCATTGGTCACTCGTACAACATATGTGAAGCACGGAGAAAACAAAGTATTCGTGATTGTGGATGCAGGTATGACAGACCTTATTCGTCCGGCACTATATCAGGCATATCATAAAATAGAGAATATTTCTTCTAACCTTCCGGTTAAGAAATATGATGTGGTAGGTCCTATCTGTGAATCTTCAGACGTGTTTGCAAAGGATTACGAGCTGAATGAAACACAGAGAGGGGATATGCTTGTCCTTCGCTCGGCCGGTGCATATGGTGAAATAATGGCTTCGCAATATAACTGCCGCGAATTGCCTAAACCATATTACTCGGATAAGATATAAATCGTACAACAATATAAGTCAGGAGTCGTATGAATATATGGCTCTTGCTTTTTTATGAAGACATTTTTTTAGAATACAGGCAATGGTTGAGCAAATCTTACATTACTTCATGTTTAACGAAATGGAAATTGCAGGAATAATATTTTTCTTCCTGTTGTTTCTTGTTCAAATTTTCTTCTATTTCAATTATTACAGGAAGCCCTATTCTGTTGTTTGCAAGAGAGAGAAGGATAATTACAAACCATTTTGTCAGAAACCTAAAGTGTCTGTTATTATAGCTTCTGAAAATGCAGCGGACGAGTTAGCTGAAAATCTGCCTGCTATACTGACACAGGATTACCCCGATTTTGAGGTTATTGTTGTTAATAACGGATCCACGGATGAGAGCGAAACTTTGTTACAGTCTCTGCAACTTAAATATCCTCATTTATATATCACATATTTGCCTTATTCGAACGATATAACTTTTGGTCGCCGCAAGTTGGCACTGACCATCGGAATTAAGGCTGCTAAAGGTGAGGTTCTGTTGTTTACAGAACCTTATTCCAAACCGCTCTCTGACCAGTGGATATCCTCTATGATGGAAGGGCTTCCGGACGGGAAAGATGTTGTTCTGGGTTATTCTTTTTATAATAGGACAAAGACATTTTTTAATCGTATCGCCCGTTTCGACAATCATTTGTTCTCTATGCAGTATATATCCATGGCTCTCAAAGGTAAACCGTTTACAGGGATATACCGCAATCTGGCTTTTCGCAAGCATCTCTTTTTCGATAATAAGGGCTTTGCCGCGTTCCTTAATTTAGAGAATGGAGAGGATGTATTCATCAATCAGATAATAACAGATAGTAATACTTCCGTGGCGTTATCGTCCGATAGTTTTGTGGAGTCTTCTAACGATCGGTTTTCATTGTGGAAACAAGTAAAGAAATCTTATTCGATTACAAAAAAGCATTTTAAAAGTAAAGCACCAATCAATTTATTCGGTTTGGAAGCAGTTACCCGTTATTTATTTTATTTAATGCTGATTGCTCTTATTGTGTACTCTGCAATATCTTTTCATTGGGCATTATTGGGCATCACTGTATTTTTATTTCTCTTCAGATTAGTTGTACAGTGGATAATAATAAATAAATCAGCCCAGTACTTCCGTTCGGGGAAGTTCCATTTCTCTCTGATCCTGATGGATTTTTTACAACCTTTCTATAATTTCAGGTTCAGAACCAACCATAAAAATCGGGCTACAGGTCGCCGTTGATTCTGAATCAGGTTTTAAGTTACGCTTAGTTTTTTATATGTTTCTGTGGATTTCCGCTTGTTTCGGGGGGGGTATTGATTAGTCTCAGATAAGGTTTCCGGATTCTCTCTTCCCAAATCAACCATAGCACAAAGATAACTCCATCGTAGTATATCCAGACGAACACATCCCGATGGAAGACATTAAACCAGTCTTCATAGAATTTCAGATAACACTCTTTGGTGTTTACCCATTGGCAGTTATTATACCATTCGTTTACAGGTATAAACCATTCGGGGAAAGGATTACGTATAATAATAAGTATTATGGCCAGCCTAAGAATATTAATTAGCAATAGGATAACCAACGACATCGGAATATACCACAACTTCTTCTTTACCGGTCCAAAATAGAACGTGAGTATAAAGGTGAACATGAAAAGTTGCTTCAATCCCGTGCATCCCCATATAATATCTACGGGAATGGAATTTTCGAAATAGAGTGTGTACCCGTTGATGATCTTAAAATCATGATATCCGAACAGGTCATGTACGACCCGGTATACAGCGTCTGCTGTCCATAGGTTCATACCTTCGGTATATGCGGTCAAGTCTTTACCCAGCACGAGGAGTATCCTTTCGTCTTCTCCCTGATGTATACAAAGTTTCCAAATAAATTCAAATATGAGAAACAAGCATAAAAACCAGATGATATCTTTGAATGGTTTCAGCTTGTTTATGAATATGTTTATGTAGTATTTGCCGTTATTATTCATTGAGCTTAGAAATCGCGAACAAAGGTACTAAAATAAGGATAATTAACCTTTTTAAGGCAAAAAAAATATGACATTTTATCTAAAACGTCGGTTTACTGGTTTTTTTTAATTTACTTTGCACAAATTTCATCTGTTTTTAAGTGAATTTAGTAGTAAATAAAGGATATTCGTTATAAAACAAGCTGTTTATTAATTAGATAAGTTGAACAAAGAATCCTAATATCAGTAAGGCTTTTGGATGATTATTTAGCTTTCTTTCTAAGTTTTGCGATACCTGAATAATAATTTGCTTAAAAATATGTTTATAGATGAGAATACGAAATGACTGACAGAACAGGTATTTTTATATCAGATTGAGATTTACAGGATTAAACCGTATATTGAATTAAAATGCTAAAGAGTAAAAATCTTCTTTTAATAGCCCTTTTGGCTTGTATTGTAGGCTCGTTAAGAGCTCAAACCGATTCTCCATACAGCAGATATGGCTACGGAGTACTCAGAGACCAGGCCGTAGGTCCATCAAAGGCAATGGGAGGTATAGGTTATGGACTTCGAAACAGCCAGAGTGCAAATCCGCTGAATCCGGCATCATATTCCAGAGTAGACTCACTAACCTTTCTATTCGATATAGGCGTTAACTTCAACAGTGGAAAATTGACTGACGGAATTAATTCTGATAAGAAGTACAGTGGAGGGCTCGATTATATAACAATACTCGTTCCCCTCAAGAAAGGTCTCGGCCTTAGTTTTGGTATTATACCTTTTTCTTCGGTAGGTTATAAATTTGGATCAACGGAAACTAATGGCTCAGTATCTTACAACAAAACATTTTCCGGTAGCGGAGGATTAAGTCAGATATATGGAGGACTCGGATATTCTACCCCCATAAAAGGATTATCAGCCGGAGCGAATGTCTCCTATCTTTTTGGTACATTAGACCATACCCGGAGTTTGCCAGCATTGACCGGTAGTACTACATATACATCCAGAGATGACACCGAATTATCTATTAAAGCAGCAAAGTTCGATATAGGGCTTCAGTATGAAATGCCAATAGCTAAAAATAAAATATTAACAATCGGTGCAGTTTATTCTCCTAAGATTAATTCTTCTGCTGATTATGATAATAAACGTTATGTAATATCTGCGTCTAATACTCTAGTTCAAGGAGATACTACTATTTATAAGGGGGTTGATGCCGGAATACCAGAGACTTACGGATTAGGATTTACAGTAAACAGTAACAATAAGCTTGTATTTGGAGCAGATGCTACTTATCAACGCTGGAGTAAGGCTAAATATACTTCGTATATGAACGACGGACTGAGTGATGCCGATCGATTCAATGATAGGTGGAAGTATAGCGTTGGTGCTGAATATATGATAGACCCATATGACAGGAGTTTCTTTAAGAAAATCAGATTCAGAGGAGGGGTTAATTATGCCAATTCATACCTGAATGTAATGGATGCCTCTGGAAAAATAGATGGCTATAAAGAATATGGAGCAACATTAGGATTCGGTTTACCTATCCGGGATAATATCGGTCAGCGAGTGTCATATATCAACATTAATTTCGAATACAAAAAATTAAAGCCGAAACTTAGTAATATGATAAGTGAAGAATACTTTGGAGTATCGTTGAATGTCAATATCAATGAACTTTGGTTCTTCCGTCGTAAAGTTGAATAAAGAAATACAGAATCAAGATAAATGGCCTCAATTACTGATTGAGGCTCATTGTTTTTAAGTATATTAGCCTAATGAAGTTAATGCCACTCCAAAAACTGTTTCTGGTAACAGTAATTACAATATTTACTGCGCCATTCTTTTTTGCATCCTGTAAGAAAGAAGTCAGTTCTGCCGTAAATTTCAAATATGATAAAGAGATTGTGCCATCCATGCATACAGACAGTGTGCGGATGCTCATTTCCGATTCGGGACTTATCAAATACAAGATGATAACTAAAACTTGGGATGTTTTTGATGAAGCGAAAGATCCTCATTGGTTTTTTCCGGAAGGACTTTATCTTGAGCAATTTGATACTGCTTTTGTTGTTGTTGTTACAATTAAGGCTGATACCGCATGGAATTATACCCGACGTAAGCTATGGAGACTCAAAGGGCACGTTTTTGTAAGAAATATCATAGGTGAAACATTCACAGGTGATGAATTATTTTGGAATCAGCAGGAACAAAAAATATATTCAGATAAGCTGGTTGAAGTAAACAGACCGGAAAAAGGTATATTAGTAGCCCGCAACGGATTAGTAGCTAACCAGCAAATGACAGCATACGAATTTATGGAAGTAGGGGAGAATGCCGGAAAGAAAACAGTGTTTTATGTGAACGAAGATGAAGAAAACAAAGAAGAAAAAGCAGAATAGTTTTTCAAATATGAATGAAATTCAATCTCAATTTATTATCTTCGCACGCTGAAAACTATATCTTTAAGAATTTGAAATAAACAAAATAAAAAGTAATTATTAATTAGATGGCTGCATTACAGAAAATTAGGAGCAAATCAGGCCTGCTTGTCGGTATAATCGCGGTAGGTTTATTAGCATTTGTATTTCCGTGGGGTGAAGTTACGACCTTTGTTAATAAAATGAGAGACAAAGCATTTGTTGTAGATGGAAAAGTGATTACAACGAAGGAATATTCGGACAAAATCGCTCAATGGGAAAACTTTCAGAAGATTATGTCGAATCAATCCTCATTGGATGAATTCACAAATTCTCAAATCAGAGAAATGGCTTACCAGCAGATGGTAAAAGAAATAATGCTGGACGAAGAGGCCGGCAGATTAGGCCTAGCTGTTACACCTGAAGAATTAAATGATATGGTATATGGACCTGTTGTGGCTCCTATATTGTACCAAATACCTTTTTTCGCAAACCCTCAGACAGGTCAATTCGATAAAGCATATCTGATGCAATTCCTTTCCGATATAAATCAGGATCCGACTGCAGTGCAAGAACCTCATAGATCTGAAATTATGGCCAGAAGAGAGATCTGGGCATTCATACAGAATATGATGAAATATCAGCGTCTTGAAGAAAAATATGCATCTTTAGTTGCCGGTTCGGTTTTAGTTAGCGATACAGAGGCAAAAGCTGCTTATGCTGATTCTAAGAATGTTTCAGATATAGCATATGTTGTACAGAGATATTCGACCTTGGCTGATTCTGCAGTTCAGGTTTCAGATAAAGAAATAAAGGCTCTGTACGATTTGCGTAAGAATAATTATAAACTGGATACAGAACTTCGGAAGATTTCATATTTCATCAAAGATGTTGTTCCTAGCGATGAAGATTATGCCGCTATAGAACAAGAGATGAATGCTGCATACGAAAAGTTGAAAATGACAGATAATCCTGCTATTGTTCTAAGTGAGTATTCATCTACATATCAGGATATTTTTATGGCAGTATCATCATTGCCGGCTGATGCTAAAACATTTGTGGAATCTGCATCTGTAGGTGATATTTTTGGACCGGTTCGCGAAGATCAGACTTACCTGATGTATAAACTAATAGACCGGACAAATGCTGCGGATTCAATTAAACTGCAAATAATACCATTGCCTCAGGGACTTGATGAAAAAACATCAGCACATATAGTTGATAGTATACAAAGCGTTCTTAAAGGTGGTAAGGATTTCGGAGCTGTAGCAGACGAACTATTCCCCAACTCTAATGGCGGTGATCTTGGCTGGACTAACGAAGCAATGTTGGCTAGTGCGGGAATTGCAAAAGAATGTTTTGCCGCAGCCAAAGGTGAAGTTCTGAAATTGAAAGTAGGAGGTCAGGATCAGTTGATTCGTATAACAGATAAGACTAACCCGGTTCCAAAGGTGAAGTTAGCTGTAATACAATTACCTGTCATAATTAGTGATAAGACTCAGAATGCTATAGATAACGAATTGAACCAGTTTGTAAGTGAAAATGGAAATCTTGAGAATTTTGACAAAGCTGCTCAGGCTAAAGGCTACAGTCTGATTCAGAATTCAATTATCTCACCTTCCGAAATAGCATTAGGCCAGGCGACAGGGACTCGTCAGGTAATACACTGGGCTTTCAATGAAAAGGTTGGTTCGGTAAAGAAATTCGATATGTCCGATAAACGTGTGGTTGCAATTGTGAAAAACGAAATTACTGGTGACTATATGCCGGTTTCGGAAGTAGCAACAGCATTAAAAGCTGAACTTATAAATGATAAAAAAGCGGAGAAAATCATTGCTGACTTAAAAGCTAAGAATTTGACGTCTTTAGATGCTTATGCGCAAGCTGTGTCAGGTAAGGTGGATACTGTTAATTTTGTTACATTCCAGACCAATAACTTATCCGGTATTGGCTACGAACCTCTAATGAATGTATATTCTAAATTAGGTCAGGTAAATAAACTGGAGGCTCCTATGAAAGGAAAATCCGGAGTATATGTATTGAATGTGACAAACAAAACAGAAGATACAAAAGAATTTAATGCAGAACAGACAAAACAGTCATTGAAGCAAGCCAATTATTATCAGATGATGTCACAGGCCGTATCTATATTGAGAAATAAAATGAATGTAGAAGATAACAGAGTGAAATTCTGGTAAAATTTTTTAAAGAAAAATTTAATCACTATATTTAAAGTCCCTTGTAGCAAAAGCTATAAGGGACTTTTTTAATTAAAGAGAGTATGACAAAGAAAGAACGTTACGCAGGGGTTATTAGTTGGTTTGACAAACATATGCCTGTAGCAGAAACAGAATTGCATTACGATGACCCTTTTCATCTATTGATTGCTGTCATTTTATCTGCCCAGTGCACAGATAAGCGGGTCAATATGATAACACCGCCCTTGTTCGAAGCATATCCCACACCGGAAGTGATGGCTGTTTCGAGTACAGATGCCATCTATCATTATATCAAGAGTGTGTCTTATCCCAATAATAAAGCGAAAAACCTGTTAGGCATGGCAAAGAAGCTCGTAGATGACTTCGGTGGGAAGGTGCCTGATACGATGGAAGAATTGGAGACTATACCTGGAGTAGGCCGCAAAACAGCAAATGTAATGCTTATTGTAGCTTTTAATAAACCGGCAATGCCAGTCGATACACATGTTTTTAGGGTTTCCAATCGAATTGGACTAACCGATAATTCGAAAAATCCTGAACAGACAGAGAGAGAATTGATAAAATATATACCCACAAAATATTTATCAAAAGCTCATCATTGGCTAATTTTACATGGTAGATATATCTGTGTTGCGCGAAAACCTAAATGTGAAGAATGCGGATTAATTCCGTATTGTAAGTTTTTTTCAAAAAAATGACCAAAAATTAGCCTTTAGTAATAACTTGGTTATTAGTATATTGAAAAAATACTTGAAAATAGTTTAAAAATACCTCTTAATATATTTGGAATGATACTAAAACTTTACATATCTTTGCACCCGCTTTACCACTAAAGGGCACGCTTAAAGAAGGGTGTTTGCGTAGGGAAAGAGAGAGGTCTTTGAAGGAAATGAAATAACAACATTATAGAGTGTAGTACACAATTTGGGTTTTTATTAAATTAAAGATCCGAAAAAACTAGAGATAGTTAAAAAAGGTGCTACCGTCAATTACTATTACCCAATAGTAATAAAAAAAGCTTGAACAGGATCAAAAGACTTAAAAAAAAGAATATACAAAGAAGAGTTTGATCCTGGCTCAGGATGAACGCTAGCGATAGGCCTAACACATGCAAGTCGAGGGGCAGCAGAGAGTAGCAATACTTAGATGGCGACCGGCGCACGGGTGAGTAACGCGTATGCAACCTACCTACAACAGGGGAATAACCCGGAGAAATTCGGACTAATACCGCATAAAACAGGGGTCCCGCATGGGAATATTTGTTAAAGATTTATCGGTTGTAGATGGGCATGCGTTCCATTAGGAAGTTGGTGAGGTAACGGCTCACCAATCCAACGATGGATAGGGGAACTGAGAGGTTTGTCCCCCACACTGGAACTGAGACACGGACCAGACTCCTACGGGAGGCAGCAGTGAGGAATATTGGTCAATGGGCGAGAGCCTGAACCAGCCAAATCGCGTGAAGGAAGACTGCCTTATGGGTTGTAAACTTCTTTTATCAGGGAATAAAAAGAGTTACGAGTAACTTATTGCATGTACCTGATGAATAAGCATCGGCTAACTCCGTGCCAGCAGCCGCGGTAATACGGAGGATGCGAGCGTTATCCGGATTTATTGGGTTTAAAGGGTGCGCAGGCGGGCTTTTAAGTCAGCGGTGAAATCCCAACGCTTAACGTTGGAACTGCCGTTGAAACTGGGAGTCTTGAGTATAGATGAAGTAGGCGGAATTCGTTGTGTAGCGGTGACATGCTTAGATATAACGAGGAACTCCGATTGCGTAGGCAGCTTACTAAGCTATAACTGACGCTCAAGCACGAAAGCGTGGGGATCAAACAGGATTAGATACCCTGGTAGTCCACGCCGTAAACGATGATTACTAGTTGTATGCGATATACCGTATGTGACTAAGCGAAAGCGATAAGTAATCCACCTGGGGAGTACGCCGGCAACGGTGAAACTCAAAGGAATTGACGGGGGCCCGCACAAGCGGAGGAACATGTGGTTTAATTCGATGATACGCGAGGAACCTTACCCGGGCTTGAAATGCATCTGAATTACGAGGAAACTTGTAAGCTAGCAATAGCAGATGTGTAGGTGCTGCATGGTTGTCGTCAGCTCGTGCCGTGAGGTGTCGGCTTAAGTGCCATAACGAGCGCAACCCACATTGTTAGTTACTAACAGGTCAAGCTGAGGACTCTAACAAGACTGCCGTCGTAAGATGCGAGGAAGGTGTGGATGACGTCAAATCAGCACGGCCCTTACGTCCGGGGCGACACACGTGTTACAATGGGTGGTACAAAGGGCAGCTACTTGGTGACAAGATGCTAATCTCCAAAGCCACTCCCAGTTCGGATCGGAGTCTGCAACTCGACTCCGTGAAGCTGGATTCGCTAGTAATCGCGCATCAGCCATGGCGCGGTGAATACGTTCCCGGGCCTTGTACACACCGCCCGTCAAGCCATGGAAGCTGGGGGTATCTGAAGTGCGTAACCGCAAGGAGCGTCCTAGGGTAAAACCGGTGACTGGGGCTAAGTCGTAACAAGGTAGCCGTACCGGAAGGTGCGGCTGGAACACCTCCTTTCTGGAGATACTGTTCGAGTTGGGTAGACCTTTAAAAAAAGGTGCTGCACTCTTAAATGATGTTGTTGTTTTAAGATATACTCAGTTTACGGGAGTAGGTAGAGGGTTAGAGTTTAAATATACTGTTAACTGTTCACTGCTCACTGTTCACTGACCAAGAGAAACCAAGAAGCTGGCAATCAGTTTCAGGCAGAACCGCCAGTCCTATAGCTCAGTTGGTTAGAGCGCTACACTGATAATGTAGAGGTCGGCAGTTCAAATCTGCCTGGGACTACCGCAATGCAGAGGCATCGCAATTAATAATTAACAGTTAACAATTAACAATAACGGTAAAAACCAATTCTTAATTATTAATTCATCATTATTAATTACCTTACGGGGGATTAGCTCAGCTGGCTAGAGCACCTGCCTTGCACGCAGGGGGTCAACGGTTCGAATCCGTTATTCTCCACACTTTCAATTGAGGATTGACAATTAATAATTGACAAAAAGAACTGTCAACTATCCACTATCCATTCTCAATTAGAAAAACGATCTTTGACATGATGTAAAAAAAGAGCAAGTAAAGTTAGATTATGATATAATCTATCAAACCCTGCTAATAAGCCCCCTTCGGGGAGTTTATTAGATAGAAAAAAAGAAAGTAGGAAAGGGCACATGGGGGATGCCTAGGCTCTCAGAGGCGAAGAAGGACGTGATAAGCTGCGATAAGCTACGGGAAGGTGCAAATAACCCTTGATCCGTGGATTTCCGAATGGGGCAACCCAATATCCGAAGAGGATATTACACTATGTATGTAGTGAGCAAACGCGGGGAACTGAAACATCTAAGTACCCGTAGGAAAAGAAAATAAAAATGATTCCCAAAGTAGTGGCGAGCGAAATGGGAAGAGCCCAAACCGGTATTGTTTAGGCAATACCGGGGTTGTAGGACTGCGCTGTGGCAAGAACGATTTGAAGTAGAACGTTTTGGAAAGAACGATCATAGAGGGTGATAATCCCGTATACGAATCATATCCGAAGCCTAGCAGTATCCTGAGTAGCGCGGGACACGAGAAATCCTGTGTGAATCTGCCGGGACCATCCGGTAAGGCTAAATACTCCTGAGAGACCGATAGTGAACCAGTACCGTGAGGGAAAGGTGAAAAGCACCTCGAACAGAGGAGTGAAAGAGACCCTGAAACCATGTGCCTACAAGCGGTCGGAGCATTAAATTGTGACGGCGTGCCTTTTGCATAATGAACCTACGAGTTACTCTTACTGGCAAGGTTAAGTACAAAGATGTACGCAGCCGAAGCGAAAGCAAGTCTTAACAGGGCGCTTTAGTCAGTAGGAGTAGACGCGAAACCAAGTGATCTACCCTTGGGCAGGTTGAAGTTTGGGTAACACCAAATGGAGGACCGAACCGGTAAGCGTTGAAAAGCTTTCGGATGACCTGAGGGTAGGGGTGAAAGGCTAATCAAACTTGGAGATAGCTCGTACTCCCCGAAATGCATTTAGGTGCAGCCTCGGCGAATTACTTATGTCAGGTAGAGCGACTGATTGGATGCGAGGGCTTCGCCGCCTATCAAGTCCAGATAAACTCCGAATGGGCATAAGTTAATACCGGGAGTGAGGGCATGGGTGCTAAGGTCCATGTCCGAGAGGGAAAGAACCCAGACCATCAGCTAAGGTCCCCAAATACATGTTCAGTTGAATTAACGAAGTATGACTACTAAGACAGCTAGGATGTTGGCTTGGAAGCAGCCATTCATTTAAAGAGTGCGTAACAGCTCACTAGTCGAGTGGTCGTGCGTGGATAATAATCGGGCATAAACATGTTACCGAAGCTATGGGATAAAATATTATCGGTAGGGGAGCATTCTACTCAGCGTTGAAGGCGAGGCGTAAGCCTTTCTGGAGCGTGTAGAAAAGCAAATGTAGGTATAAGTAACGATAAAGGGGGTGAGAAACCCCCTCGCCGAAAGACTAAGGTTTCCTGATCAACGCTAATCGGATCAGGGTAAGTCGGACCCTAAGGTGTAGCCGAACGGCGAAGCCGATGGAAGAACCGGTTAATATTCCGGTACTGTTATCTAGAGTTATGTGGGGACGCAGGAGTGACACTGCTGCCAAGTGACGGATTACTTGGTTAAAGGAAGTAGACGTTGATTACGGTAGGCAAATCCGCCGTGAGAGTTGAAACTGATAGTACTACAATCCTTCGGGAGCGTAGATAATGCAGGTAAACAGACTGCCTAGAAAAACCGCTAAACGCTAATCTATATAGCAACCGTACCACAAACGGACACACGTAGTCGGGTTGAAAATACTAAGGCGCTCGAGCGATTCACAGTTAAGGAATTAGGCAAAATGACCCTGTAACTTCGGGATAAAGGGTGCCAGCTTCACGGCTGGCCGCAGAGAATAGGTCAAGGCAACTGTTTAACAAAAACACATGGCTATGCAAATTTGAAAGAAGACGTATATAGCCTGACACCTGCCCGGTGCTGGAAGGTTAAGAGGAGATGTCATGAGCAATCAGAAGCATTGAATTGAAGCCCCAGTAAACGGCGGCCGTAACTATAACGGTCCTAAGGTAGCGAAATTCCTTGTCGGGTAAGTTCCGACCTGCACGAATGGTGTAATGATCTTGACACTGTCTCAACTGTGATCTCGGTGAAATTGTAGTATCGGTGAAGATGCCGATTACCCGCGATGGGACGAAAAGACCCCGTGAACCTTTACTATAGCTTTACATTGATTCTGGGCACTTGATGTGTAGGATAGGCCGGAGGCTATGAAGCGGGTACGCTAGTACTTGTGGAGCCAACCTTGAAATACGGCCCTTTAATTGTTTGGAATCTAACCTGCGGATGCAGGAACAGTGTATGGTGGGTAGTTTGACTGGGGTGGTCGCCTCCAAAAGAGTAACGGAGGCTTCTAAAGGTGTGCTCAGGACGATTGGTAACCGTTCGTAGAGTGTAATGGTATAAGCACGCTTGACTGAGAGACCCACAAGTCGATCAGGTAGGAAACTAGAGCATAGTGATCCGGTGGTTTCAGTATGGAATGGCCATCGCTCAAAGGATAAAAGGTACTCCGGGGATAACAGGCTGATCATTCCCAAGAGCTCATATCGACGGAATGGTTTGGCACCTCGATGTCGGCTCGTCACATCCTGGGGCTGGAGCAGGTCCCAAGGGTTGGGCTGTTCGCCCATTAAAGTGGCACGCGAGCTGGGTTCAGAACGTCGTGAGACAGTTCGGTCTCTATCTATCGTGGGCGCAGGATATTTGCGGAGATCTGACACTAGTACGAGAGGACCGTGTTGGACGGACCCCTGGTCTACCGGTTGTTCCGCCAGGAGCATCGCCGGGTAGCTAAGTCCGGATTGGATAAGTGCTGAAAGCATCTAAGTACGAAGCCGACTTCAAGATAAGATATCCATTAAGGGTGGTTGTAGACTACGACCTAGATAGGCTACAGGTGTAAAGGCAGCAATGTCATAGCCGAGTAGTACTAATTGCCCGGACGCTTTCAATGGTGCCAGTAGACTCACCGTAGTAAACTGGCACCGAACAACAAACCAGAGGTTTGCTATATTAGACAATAATCATAACAATACTTACTCTTTTACATCAGTCAATATAGTTGAAAATTGAGAGTTGACAGTTACATATAAACCATTGTCCACTATCAACTATCCACTATAAAAAGCATTCAGGTGGTTATAACACCGGGGCTCCACCTCTTCCCATTCCGAACAGAGAAGTTAAGCCCGGTCGTGCCGATGGTACTGCGCAAGTGGGAGAGTAGGTTACCGCCGTTTTAAGAAGAGAAGTCCTTCACTAGATATAGTGTGGGACTTTTTTGTTGTTGTCGCTCTGTGAGTACATGCCCCCACGGAATTAAGCACTGTAGGATATCGCAGAAACCATACCGATGAATATCAGTATCCCCGAAGACTTTCATCTAAAAAGTAACAAAAGTAACACATATTTCAGTCAACAGTCAACAGTTAGCAGTTAACAACTTGTACCTCGTGTCTCATATAACTTTCAACTTATTACTCAATACTTACTACTTGTTAAAAGGTAACAACCAGCAGTCAGCGGAGCTAATTAGCCTTTACCAAAAAACAAATACCAACGGCTTATAACTAAAACATACTACCAGTTAAAAAGTAACATATGTAACACTTTTTCCCTGCTTTAAAACCTTAACCCCTAACTCAATTTATCAAAGGACGAAAGCCGATAGGTTCAGATTCTACCTGCTCATATATATAGATAAATAAGCCTGTAATAAATCCATTTATCTCAGGCTTATTTTGGGTTGTGAGATAACTTATTTAACGTGATTATGTTTGATTTGAACAACTAATAGTTTGATTGGCGAAAATTGATAATACTTGTATGCCTTAAATTTGTATTGTATAATAACAATAGAAGCGAAATATGAAGAGGAAATCAGATTCGAATCAACCAAAAGAATTGAGCCGTCGTAATTTTTTTAGGACTGGGGCAACCTTAGGAGCAGCTATCTGCCTACAGCCTGCATTGAATAGTATTGCATCGGCTCAGCAAATCAGAGAATCAAATTCTAATTTTAATTTATCTGCTATGAATCAACGTCGTACACTTGGTATGGGAAAAAGCAGCATGCAGGTTTCCACCCTTGGTCTGGGATGTATGGGAATGAGTTATCACAGAAGTGCTCATCCGAGTAAAGAAATGAACATTGCATTGATTCGCAACGCAGTTGAATATGGTGTCACTTTTTTTGATACAGCTGAAGTTTATGGCCCATTTAGTAATGAGGAATTGGTAGGGGAAGCACTTCTCCCATTTCGGGATAAAGTTCAGATCTGTACTAAATTTGGATTCAATTTTAAGGGAAATGTTTCGTCTGGATTGAATAGTCGTCCCGAAAATATACGCCGAGTAGTTGATCAATCACTTAAAAGGCTAAAAACAGATAGGATTGATTTACTCTATCAGCATCGGCTCGATCCGAATGTACCTATAGAAGATGTTGCCGGAACTGTTGGTGATCTAATCCGTCAAGGTAAAGTTTTGCATTATGGACTTTGCGAGGTTAATGGACAGATTATCCGTCGTGCCCATGTAGAACAGCCATTAACAGCTATTCAAAGTGAATATTCGGTAATGTGGAGGCAACCTGAAGAAGAAGTACTTACTGTCGTTGAAGAACTTGGAATCGGCTTTGTACCCTATAGTCCGATAAACAGAGCATATCTTAGTGGTAGTCTTAATGAATTTACCAAATTCGATCAGGAGAATGATAATCGTTCAACATCACCTACATTTACTCCTGAAGCCATGAGAGCTAATTTACCAATAATTAATGTACTCTATAACTTCGGTAGGACAAGAGGTCTTACCTCTTCTCAAGTCGCATTAGCCTGGTTGCTGGCAAAGAAGCCATGGATTGTAGCTATTCCGGGAACTACAAAACTTTCACATCTGGAAGAGAACCTGAGGGCTATAGATATAAAACTGACTCCTGATGAAATAAAAGAGATTGACTCTGCTGTTTCTAATATTAATATTGCGGGACAACGGGAGAGAAACTATTAATAATAAAAATGAAATATAAAGTATGAATATAAGAAGATTAGGTAATGGTATGGATGTTTCAGCCATTGGCCTGGGATGTATGGGGATGAGTTTTGGCTATACGCCTCTGCCTGATAGGGCTGAGATGATTGCATTGATTCGTTCTGCATATGATATGGGTGAAATATTTTTTGATACCGCAGAGATCTACGGTCCCTATGCTAATGAAGAATTAGTTGGAGAAGCTGTAGGTCCTTTTCGACATAAAGTTATTATCGCCACCAAATTCGGGTTTAATATAGCAGACGGTAAACAATCCGGGACAAATAGCCGCCCTGATCATATTCGTAAAGTAGTGGAAGAATCTTTAAAAAGATTAAGGACAGATTATATAGACTTGCTTTATCAGCACCGTGTAGATCCCAATGTCCCTATCGAAGATGTTGCAGGCACCGTGAAAGATTTGATACAGGAAGGTAAAGTAAAGCACTTCGGGCTGTCGGAAGCCGGAGCGAAAACGATTCGTCGTGCCCATACAATACAACCCGTCACGGCAGTTCAGAACGAATATTCCTTATGGTGGAGACGTCCCGAAGAGGAATTTATTCCCACTTTAGAAGAATTGGGGATTGGTCTGGTACCATTCAGCCCTCTCGGAAAAGGTTATCTGACAGGAAATTTTAATGCTGATTCTACTTTCGAAAAAGGTGATTTTCGTAATATTCTACCACGTTTTACTTCAGAAGCTCTTGCGGCTAATCAGGCAATTGTAGATTTACTGAAAAAGATAGCTGACGAAAAAGGTGCGACTCCAGCTCAGATTGCTTTAGCTTGGCTATTGGCCCAAAAGCCATGGATTGTACCAATACCCGGAACAACAAAACTTCATCGTTTGAAAGAAAATATGAGGGCTGCAGATATCGACCTGACTGTTGCTGATTTGAAGAATATAAATGAAGCCAGCGCTAAAATAATTATTATCGGAGACCGTTATCCCGAGGAGATAGAACGTACGACAGGACTATAAATAATAAAAAAATACAAAAGATAGGATACAATTCGTGTGTATGCCTATCTTTTGTAATAAAAATTATTACATTTAAAAATCTAATCAAACTGCAGCATATGGTAGAAAGCCTTACAGAATTTTATAAACGGATAAATAATATTGGCCCTGTTGTATTGAATAAGGGGGAAGAATACCTTGATATTAATGAGAGCAGATGTAATATCGGAAAAACCTCTTTCAGCTATAGGGACTTTTATAAAGTAGCCCTTGTCCTGGATATTGGCAAATTATACTATGCTGATAAATGGATTATGGTAGACCGTCCTGCAATCCTTTTTTCCAATCCTCTGATTCCTTATGCATGGGAAGCTATTGATGCTGGCAAGGAAAGAGGTGTTTACTGTATTTTCAACGAGCACTTTCTCAAAACAGGCGATCGTCATAGTTCGCTGGCTGATACTCCATTACTCGATATATCTAAAGAGCGTATCTATTTCCTTGACGATAATACCGTAAACAATATTAAAGAACTATTTCAGAAAATGCAGGAGGAACTTAAATCAGATTATGCACAAAAGGCTGATATCTTACGTTGCTATCTTCATCTGTTGGTTCATGAAGCCATGAAGATGCAGACTATCAGTACATATATACCTCAAAAAAACGCAGGCCAGCGTACAGCCGAACTATTCCTTGCTTTACTGGAACGACAGTTTCCTGTCGATATTCCAAACGAATCTCTTAGCCTGAAAACAGCAAACGATTATGCAGAACGTTTGTCCGTCCACGTAAATCATTTGAATAGAGTCGTCAAATCAACTACGGGACGAACAACTTCAGGGCTTATAACTAACCGTATTATACAAGAAAGTGTACAGCTTTTGCAACATTCTAATTATACAATCGGAGAAATAGCTTTCGGGCTAGGTTTTGAAGAACTCGCATCATTTAGCAACTTCATAAAAAAACATACAAATTTATCTCCGAGCGCACATCGTTCCTTACAAACTGTTTAATAAGAAGCAAGCTACCTTATGAGTTGCTCTATAAAGTTTTTAAGCTTATGGCTGTCTAAAGTAATTAACATTTGATCTTTGATTATACATTTCTTTAAGTGTATACCTTCCGGTAGTTCTATAATTTTAGCCGCTATCATTTTCTCTAATTTGCTAATAGAGATATTTAAACATTGACGGATAACAGATGATAATTTTAGATGGGTATTGTATTTTGTTATTATGCAAAATTCAATTTTTTCTTCCTCCATATTTATAATATCATCGAGAGATATTATTTGATGAATGATATCGTATTTTATTGATTTATAGCAGACTTCTACATTATTCCTTTTCATCAATTCCAAATCGGATGAATAGTTCCATGCTATATTTGTATCATTAGATAAGAATTTTAGATATAGCTCTTTATCAATAGACTCTGGCTTTATCCGGGATAGAATAGTGAGATTGAATGTACTGTCACATTCTATACACCTATATATCAGCCATACATCTATAATCTTTTTTTGAGCGTTGACTCTGAATTTATCACTGCAATAGAACTGGCTACTGTTATTACATTTTGCGCACTTTCTTTTTAATAAAGGCGTATTTTGTATACATATTTCCCATGTATATCGTTTCGCTTTTTTCATGTTGGCAAATCCTCCCGGGATATATTACCCTATATCACACATAGCAATATGCAACTTATATACAAAGTGTATTTAAGTCAGAAAGGGTAATGAATTAATAAATTAAACAGATATACCAGTTCGAGTACGAAACTCAAACGAGAGGAACTATTAGCTTGTGGTATCTGAAGCTAATATTATGCCAGTATATATAAACGAATAGTTGCCAAATTGTGATAATGTTGGTTTCGGCTTCAAAGATAACAGTTTTATTCCGGCTTCAATAAGTATTCAGTGTAATTTGTTTGATTTGAACAAGTGATGGTTTGAATTGCAATAGTTAAAGATTGGCTATCTGGATATATTTGTATCAAATAATTAAGTATTTGAATAGCATGAAAATCAAAGTTTTAATATTAGCAATTCTGATTATGAGTATAGGCATGAGTAATAAATTACAGGCACAAACAATTGCATCAGGAAAAAAAGTACTGATAGCTTATTATTCTTTACGAAATGGAAATACCCGTATTTTGTCCGAACATATACAAAAGAATGTAGGCGGTGATATTTTCAGGATCGAAACTGTAGATGCTTATCCATCTGCATACAACGATGTAACTACGCAGGCTAAGAAAGAGCTTCAATCGGGATACAGGCCTCCGCTGAAAAGCAAAGTACAAGCCTTCGATCAATACGATATTATCTATCTGGGTTCTCCTAACTGGTGGAATACAATTGCGCCAGCGGTAATGACATTTCTCGATAGTTACAATTTTGAAGGCAAAACCATTGTTCCTTTTATCACACACGAAGGAAGTCGTCTCGGATCGAGTGTAGCAGATATAAAAAAACTGGCACCGAAAGCAACTGTCCTCAAAGGACTTCCGGTACGTGGCGGCTCTGTCAGTAGCTCTATGCCGGATGTGAAAGTATGGTTGAAGGACTTGGATATGGTCAAATAATCAACCATATTCATCAGTACTAAATAATTACATTTCATAAAAGAAAAATATGCTACGAAAAATCAGGGTTATAGCTGCAGGTATCTTCTTTCTATTGACAACCTTATTGTTTCTAGACTTTACGGGTGTACTTCACGGATGGTTTGGCTGGCTGGCAGAGATACAGCTTATTCCGGCAATATTAGCAGTCAATCTATCAGTCATAGTTGGATTAGTATTACTTACATTACTTTTCGGCAGACTTTATTGTTCTGTAATTTGCCCCCTCGGTATATTTCAGGATGGAATATCACATATAGCTGGAAATAGAAAAGGTAAGAAAAATCGCTTCAAATATTCATCTGCTAAGTTGTGGCTGCGTTACATTATACTTGGTCTGTTTGTTCTTTCAATGATATTAGGTATTAGTGTGGTTGTTTCACTACTGGATCCTTATGCTGCTTACGGGCGGATAGCTTCCAATGCCTTTGCTCCGGTGTATCGATGGGGAAATAACCTATTAGCCTGGTTTGCCGAAAGGGCAGACAGCTATTCATTCTACTCCACAGAGGTATGGATAAAAGGATGGATTACGTTTGGTATAGCAGCAGTTACTTTGATCATAGTTGCTATACTGGCTTGGCGTAACGGTCGTATATATTGTAATACCATTTGTCCGGTAGGTACTATTTTGGGTGTTTTATCAGGATTCTCCATGTTTAAGCCGGTTTTAGATAAAGGAAAGTGTAATGGATGCGGAGCATGCTCTCGTAATTGTAAATCTTCCTGCATTGATATAAAAGCTAAGAATATAGATTATAGCCGTTGTGTTACTTGTTTCAATTGCATAGAGAGATGCAGGGCCGGTGCCATGAAATATAGATATGTAAAGATCAAACATAAAAAAGAAACGCTTGATGTAATAGACAATGCTGCTGATACAGGCCATAATGAGAAAGGTTTTACCCGTCGCAATTTATTATCATTAGTAGGTATGATGGCGATATCGCGTACTGTGAGAGCACAACAATTACATGTAGATGGAGGATTGGCAGAAATTGAAGACAAAAAGAAGCCGGAAAGGAAAATTCCTCTAATTCCACCTGGAGCTGTTAGTGCCGCAAATATGAAAAATCATTGTACGGCGTGTCAGCTTTGCGTGTCAGCCTGCCCAAACAATATACTGAGTCCATCGAATAAACTGGCAACATTCATGCAACCTGAAATATCGTATGAAAGAGGATATTGTCGTCCGGAATGTACCGAATGTTCACAGGTATGTCCCACAGGAGCAATAACACCTATTACTTCAGCATACAAATCGGCTATATCAATAGGTTTGGCTGTATGGATTAAAGATAATTGTGTAATAAATTCAGATGAAGTACAGTGTAATAATTGTGAGCGTCATTGTCCTACAGGGGCTATTGCTTTAGCCGATCGTGATCCGGGTTACAGTGACTCTCTAAAAATACCTGTTATTGATAAAGAACTCTGTATTGGTTGTGGAGCATGCGAAAATTTATGTCCGGCACGCCCTTTCAGTGCCATCTATGTGGAAGGAAATGTAAGACATCATTCAATATAAGAACAGAATATTATGAAAAATAAAGATAGGAAAGATATAAACCGTCGGAATTTTCTCAAAGCATTAGGAACTGCATCAGTAACGACCACAGCAGCTATATACGGATGCAAACCGAATAATACAATCACTGCCGAAGGAGGGGCAATAGGTGAAGTCCCTACCGACAAGATGACTTATCGTATCAATCATAATACCGGAGATAAAGTGTCTTTACTTGGATACGGTTGTATGCGCTGGCCTTTGCGTCAAAAACCGGATGGGAATGGAGAAGAGATTGATCAGGACGCAGTCAATGACTTGGTCGATTATGCCATTGCTCATGGAGTTAATTATTTCGATGTGGCTCCTACATATGTTCGTGGATGGTCTGAGGTAGCGACGGGTATTGCCCTGAAACGTCATCCGAGAGATAAATTCTTTATTGCAACCAAATTGTCGACACATAGAGAAGACCCGAAATTACGCACATTTGCGGGATCAAAAGCATTATATGAAAAATCGAGAGAAAATCTACAAGTTGAATATATTGATTATTATTTGTTGCATGCTATAGGTTTGGGAGGAATGAAAGCTGTTATGGAACGATTCTATGATAATGGAATGTTAGACTTTTTGGTAAAAGAAAAAGCTGTCGGTCGTATCCGTAACCTGGGATGGTCTTTCCACGGCGATATAGAAGCTTTTGATTTCCTGTTGTCTCAACAGGATGAAGGTAAAATTCATTGGGATTTTGTTCAGATACAGCTGAATTATATAGATTGGTTACATGCTTCCGGTTGGAATACCAATGCAGAATATCTTTTGACCGAACTTGAGAAACGAAATATTCCGGCCGTTATAATGGAGCCTCTTTTGGGAGGGCGTCTATCCCGTTTGAGTTCAGAGGCACTGAAACTATTGAAAGAAATACGTCCCGAAGAAAGTGCTGCATCGTGGGCTTTCCGTTATGCCGGTACTCCTCAAAATGTACTTACAGTATTAAGTGGGATGGTCTATATGGAGCACCTACAGGAAAATATTCGTACTTACTCGCCTCTCGACCCTATAACAGAAAAAGAATATAATTCACTGGATAAGGTAACAGAGATTATGATGAATGACGAATATGTGCAGTGTACTGAATGTGAATATTGTATGCCTTGTCCGTATGGAGTCGATATACCCGGTGTATTTGGGCACTACAATCGTATTATTAGCGCTGGTAAGCGGCTGAAAAGTTCTAAAGACGAAAGTTCTAAAGATGCACGCCGTGCTTTTCTTATCGGATATGACAGGAATGTACCTAAACTTCGTCAGGCGAGCCATTGTATAGGTTGCGAGATATGTAAACCCCATTGTCCACAGACTATTGATATACCAAATGAAATGCGCCGGATAGATTTGTATGCAGAGCAATTAAAACAAAAGATAGACTTTTAAATAAATGCAAAATGAACGAGTTAATTAAAATATTACACGATGGGGATTATTCCTGCGTTGTACGAAACTATGATGAAACATACACATTCACCCAGCGTGGTGTATCTGATTTATACGATATGGTAAAGAATAAACCGGGATTTCTTAAAGGTGCTTCTATTGCAGATAAGGTAGTAGGCAAGGCTGCTGCCGCTTTAATGATTCTGGGAGGTATAGACCAATTATATACAGATATTATAAGCCTTTCAGCTTTGATTTTATTGAGGGAGGCCTCTATCGAAGCAGATTTTAAGCGGGTAGTGCCATTCATTTCGAACCGGGATAAGACCGGATGGTGCCCATTGGAAAGATTATGTTATAATGAATCATCAGCGGAAGCTATTTTGCCACTGATAGATGAGTTTCTTAATAAGATGCAGAATATTAAGGAATCTGAATTAGCACATATATAGGATAAAAATCCGGAATTAATCTTTACAGCCAGATTGTTAAGGGGGAAGAGTCTTTTCTGCTTCAAAATAGTTTCCATCTATCAGTTAACCGATAGATGGAAACTGCTTTTTTGTCGTTTTTTTTTCAATCGTAGTTAATTAAAATTTATTTTAATAAATGTAAAACATAATTTCAATCTCATTGTTTAAATAAATATAAAACAATAATTAACAATTCACAATGCGACTGAAATTTTATGAATCAAGCAGCTGGATTTCATTCGGTAACGAAATGTATCAATCTGATATGTTTTTTGTTGATCATCTAAAAAATCTAAATAATACTAAACCTCTGTTTGATCGTTTTAATCATGGAAGAAATATTTGATACAGTCAGATTTTACATCTATTACTGGGATTCCCAGTTTATCGGTTTTCCGATAGTTATCCGTATCGTATCTACTCTTGTTATTTTATTAGCAATACTTTATATCGTTTCCTTATTCAGGTTTATTTATTTAGCATACAGTTTAGAAAGGAAGAAGAAGCACTTTGAACAAGTCAAACAAAAATATACCATCAAACTGAAGGATATCCTTTTCTCGACATTGAATACTTATCCGGACGCTGTAAAGTCTGAGTTGGAGATAGAAAACGTTTCTTTCAAAAAGTGGGAAAAAGTAGATATTACCCAACTTATTTTATCAATAAAGCAAGAAAAAAAAATAGAAAAAATAAATGTGAACAATTATTTAGCGGTAATAGATGCTTTGGGGCTTATTAGTTTTTGGGAAGAAAACTTAAGGGACAAGAGCCTCGAAAAAAATATGCAAGCTTTAAGAATGCTGGATAGCCTTGGTATTAACATACCGGGTAGCATTTTAGCCAATAAGGTTCAAGGCCTCAATTCGAATTTACGCAAATACGCAAAATCGGAACATATACGTTTTGCATCGCATGATGCTTTTAAATTCCTGGAAGAAGATTTTGATGGAGACCTCAATCCTTTGGATGAAATAAGGATACATGCTTCTCTTAAAGAAAGGGCTAAGCTCAAGTCGCTGCCATTATTGATCCGTTGGGTAAATACTGCACAGAATGAAGCTTATAAATGTTTTCTGATAAAGGAGATAGGGCTTTTTAAACAGGCGGGAAGTGCTTCGCAATTACTCGAATTGTATCAAAATACAAAGAGTTTCAGAATAAAGGCTAGTATTGCCGAAACACTTGGGCTTTTGAAATATACACAAGCTGTACCTATTCTTACTCTCAATTATGATTCAAATCCTGAATTTGTGCAGGCTAGTATAATCAATGCTATGGGGCAATTTGCAACTCCTGAAGCTCTAGCGTTTCTTGAAGTGATATACAATCAAACATCAGATGATGAATTGTTTATAAAAATTGTCCGTAATATTTATTTAATAGATTGCAGAAAAGAGACCTACCTAAGGCTAAAAGATGTGACAACGAATATCTTCCGCAAATCCGTATTTGCAAACGCAGAACAAACCGAAATAGAAACCAATGAATCCATAGCTTAAATTTATCAGATATGTTAGAATATATTGCTTCCATTTACCAATTCCTGATCTTTTTTTATGCTTTATCTATTACTGCAGCCTATGTGACATTAGCATTGTTGGCTTATTATAACATTTCCCAGTCGAAAATTAAGTATACGAAAGAAGAAGAAGATTTACTTAAGATCGGATTTGAAAGAGTACCTGGCATTTCGGTTGTAGCTCCTGCTTATAATGAGGAAGTTATTATTATAGACAACGTAAACTCATTATTGAATCTGGACTACCTTACATTCGAAGTTGTAGTTGTAAATGATGGAAGTAAAGACAATACATTGGATTTGTTGATCAAAAATTTTAATTTGGAGGAAGTTGATTTTCCATATATCGAAAAAATACGTTGTCGTCCTGTAAAACGAATTTTCAAATCTGTAAATCCCAAATTTAAAAGACTGACCGTAGTAGATAAGGTAAATGGAGGAACAAAGGCCGATGCAGTGAATGCCGGAATAAATGTGGCTAAATATGATTATATTATCAATACGGATGTGGATGGAATCCTTGCTCGCGATACTTTGAGTAAAGTCATTCTGCCGGTGTTGGATTCTAAAATACCTGTAATCGCTGTTGGGACCACGATGCGGATGTCGAACGGCTGCGAGGTTGAGAATGGGGTACTAACACGTGTAAAACCGCCAAAAGCACTTATTCCTACATTTCAGGAAACGGAATATCTGCGCTCTTATTTAGTTTCAAAGATGGGTTGGTCTGTTGTGAATGCAATACCTAATGTTTCCGGAGGATTCGGACTATTCAATAAATCTGTAGTAATCAATACCGGAGGATTCGATCCAAAATCACATGCAGAAGATATGGATATGACACTTCGTATAGCTGCATATATGCGAAGCATTAAAAAGGAATACCGCATAGTTCAGATTCCCGATACCTGCTGTTGGACGGAAGGCCCGTCTACTATAAAAGTACTGAATAGACAGCGGACTCGTTGGGGTAGAGGATTATTGCAGATTTTTATAACACATCGCCGGTTCTTGTTTAATCGTAAATATGGAAGAGTCGGTCTCACCGTGACTCCATATGCTTTGTTCTTTGAATTCTTTGCTCCCATAATTGAATTTACAGGGGTAATTTGTATGATTTTTTTACTCCTTACGGGGCATATCAATTTCAATACTTTCTGGTTGATGCTACTATTTGTTTTCCTGACAGGGATAACTATGTCTCTTATAACAGTAGGATTAGATTTGTGGGTGAAGAAATGGTATAATAATATAAGCGAATATATAAAGCTTATTGTTTTTTCCTCTTTCGAAGCTTTTGTTTACCATCCTCTTATCGTCATTTTTACACTTCGTGGATATTGGCAATATCTCACACAGAAAGATTTCAAATGGGGTTCAATGACCAGGCAAGGGTTTGCTAAAAGCACTACTACACCCACTCCTAACGAAACTACTCCGGAATCCAATATATAAAATAACAAAGGCAATATATAGCATATTATAATGGCAAGACATATAAAAGAAAGATACATACATTCTCAGAATACTTTATTTAAGATTCTATCTATATTCTTACTTGTAATAGTTCCTTGTGGAAGTATTATAGCCCAAACTTTGATACTTTCTGACGAAAAAAGTAATTACGCTAAGCAAATTAAAGATTTGTTTGATCAGGATAATTGGGATGCAGGGAAGAATATTATGGACGAGGGAATTGAGAAATATCCCAAAGAATCTGATCTGAGGATGCTTGCCGGAAAGTATTATGAGCATCTTAAACTGCATGATAAAGCACGCTATGAACTAAATAAGGCATTGGAATACAATCCCAATAATGTAAGTGCCAAAGAGATACTTATAAATGTAGAAACAGAATCGGGACGTTACTCCAGTGCTATCTGTTATATAAATGAATTGCTTGAAATTACTCCATATAAGCCAAGTTTATGGCAAAAAAAAATACAATTATATGAGCTTCAGGGTTATGCGGCCGATGCTAACCGACTTCGTAAACGCATCAGCACGATATATCCTAACGATAGTATTATACAGAAAGATCTGCGTTATCATATCGAACTGGAAACTGATGCCCGAAGAAAGGAAGGGAAGTTGGACGAAACAATATCTTTGAGTAGAGAACTGGTACAACAACAACCCGGAAATGCAGAATATTACTTAGATCTGATTAATGACTATTTAAAAGCCGGAGATCAGAGCAATGCGATGATTTTTACACAACGAGGGCTTAATAAGTTTCCCGGAAACCTGTCATTTATTGATAAAAAAACAAGTTTTCTTGCTGATCAAAAGCGTTACAGTGAATTATTATCTTTTTTGCAACAGGAAATGAAAAAGGGCAATCCAGCAACTCTGCAGCAGCAATACAATTATTATTTGGAAGAGGCTGCCGAGGAGGCAAGAAATAATGATCCTGCGACTTTATATGGAAAGGTTCTGGAACATAACCCGGGGAATGAAGAAGCATTCAATTATGTATTTAATAGTACGATAGCTAATCTTCAATATGAGGAAGCTTTGAGTATTCTCAATAAGTATAAAAAAGTAAAAGGAGAGTCCAAATCTCTTACAATGAAAGAATTAATGGTGCATAACCGGATGGGGAATACAACACGTGTTATAGCTGTCACAAAGCAGCTTTTCGGAAAATATCCTGAAGATTCTTCTTTACGTGAAGCTTATGTAAATATTATGTTAGCCGATGCAAAAAGTAAAATGACAGATAATAACTATTCAGAGGCTATTACCAGTCTGAATCTGGTAAGACAATATGGAGATGAAGAAACGCAAAGAAATGCGCAGTACATTCTATATAATGCTTACATGGGTATGGGTGATTATAGTAATGCCCTGAATATTCTGGATATTCTGAAAAGTCAGGGAACAAACATAACTGATATACTTGTGAAACAAGCAGACATTTACTATAAGCAACAGCGTTATCCTATGGCTGTTTCTTCTTATGAGCAAGCTATTGATATGACTAATGGAGAATACAAGGCCAAATATATAGGAGGGTATACTGATATGCTTACACAGATTGTAAAAGAGCTAAATGAACAGTATCTTTTCGACGATGCCATGAAATATATAGAAAGATGGATAACCTATGATACTTCTAATTCTTTGCCATTGCATTATGCTGTAAACGTGTCGTATAGCAGAAAGAAAATGGATGATGTACAATTATACGCAGAGAAAGGATATATGTCTTTTCCTGATGATATTTTTTTCAAAATAAAACTTGCAGACATTAAAGCTCAGAATACTGATTTATATGCGGAAACTTACAATGACGTTCACGAGAGTTTGATAAAAAATCCATATCATAAAGATCTCGTTAATGCATTCATTCAATTATCTGAAGATTACAGTAAGAATCTCATTAAAGATAAAAGGATTGAAGAGGCTCTTTCTGTAATAGATACTGCTCTATATTATTCGCCTGCAAACAAATCATTGAAATATATGAAAGGATTGGCGTGGGAAAGTATACACCGTTTCGATTCGGCTTATTATTATCAATCGTTTTATGATCCGTCGGCGATGGAAATAGGAGAGTTCAGGCAACATCTGAATTATCTTAAATATAAAAGCTATCGCAATGAAGTTGGAGTCTATTATATGCGTAATAGCTTTGGTGATGATAATAATGCAGTTAGTTCGGTTGCGACAATAGATTACAGTCGTTATGCCGGAGCCAATACTTATGTAGGGCGAATAAATTATACAGGGCGTGATTTAGGTAAAGGTATTCAGGTACAGGGAGAATGGTACAGAGAATGGAATCAGCATACTCGCAGTCAGATAGATGTTGGCTTCGCTAATAAATTTTTCCCAAAAGTAGCTCTGAGTGCATCCATATACCGGGACCTTAATATTTTTAGCGGAATAGAGGCTGAATTTGGAGTAGGATATAGAAAATTGGAAGACAAGGAAAGTCTTTCTAATGCTGTAATCGGTATGACCAAAGATACGGAATCATGGAGAGTGAATGTTCGCTTCAATAATTTCGTTTTTCAAAGTGAATGGCTGTATAGTCTCTCTGCAAATGTACGATACTATCTTTCCTCACCTAAGAGTTATCTTACAGCAGTGGCTAGTGTGGGTTCTTCTCCTGATGTTGATATAATTAATTACCAGCTATATAATGGTTTTTCGGTAACAAATAGCATGGTAGGAGCAGGTATAGGACATATGATAACAAAGACAGTTTCTGCCGGACTATTGGGCACATGGTATAACTTCAAAGCAAATGATACTAATTATAGAAATCTTTATAATCTAAATTTCAATATTAATGTGGCATTTTAATTATTATATAAACCTATTGCTAATCATGCTATTGGCATCAGGTTGCTCAGCAAATACTCAACCACCGCTCAAAGCTGAGAGTTATATTATCACTTACGAAGAAGATGCGCCTGGTGAGCGCTGGGGTGAATATCTTTTTAGCCATTTATCGAAAAGAACAGAAGCCAAATCTATTGTCTCTTTAAAAAAGGGTGGACAGCTCGGTGATATCCCCCTGGGAGCCAAGAATATCCATTTCGAAGTAGCTGCTGATTTGGAAAATGATTATTGTATCGAGCATACAATCAATGAGCTACATATCCGGGTACGCAATAACGAGACCGCATTATGGATAGTCTATCAGTTGATAAATAATATTGCCGAAGAAGATAACCGTTTCTCTGCCGAAGATCTACCTCCTGCAATAATCAATTTTGACTCTAAATGTAAGGATTTCGATTTTACATACCGCGAGCCCCATTTTGCTCCGAATCTGAGGCACGAGCATTCTCCTATTATCGGTGCTAATAATGTGGAAACGGATTGGGGGTTATGGGGACATAATCTGTCTAAGATAATGAAAGGAAATCAGAGTGATAATATATATGCACTCGTAAATGGTAAGCGGAATAAATCACAATTTTCTTTTTCATCACCCGAACTTTTCGAGTTTCTAAGTAATTACATAGCCGAAAATTATGGTGTGGGAAATAAGAAAACGTATCGTTTTATGATTATGCCCGAAGATAATGATTTGGTATGTACTTGTCCTGCATGTACTCAACTGGGAAATACGCCGGATAATGCAACTCCGGCTGTTGCAAATCTGATACATAAGCTTGCTGAGCGTTTTCCTAAACACCAGTTTTTTACAACGGCTTACAGGACAACAGCAAAAACACCATCTGATAAATTACCAGATAATGCAGGTGTATTCTTTAGTACTATCGACTTGCCAAAGGGGATAGAACCAGATATGCAGAAGGCTTCAACAAAACAATTTATAGATCGGTTGGATACATGGAAAGAAAAAACTCCCAATATATATTTGTGGGACTATGCTGCCAACTTTGATGATTATTTGACCCCTATACCAGTCTTACTCGGTTTACAGAAGCAGTTTCAGTTTTTTAAAGAATTGGGCGTAAAGGGAATTTTTCTTAATGCAAGCGGATATGATTATTCCTCGTTTAATGATGTTAAGACATTTGTTTGCGAAGCGCTTATGATGGATGTAAATATAGATGTAAATGACCTTTGCAGGAAATTCTTTGAGAGGAAATACCCGGAAAGTCATAAACTTCTTTCCGACTATTATTTGCAGTTAGAGCATGCTTTTTATGCAAAGAAGAAGGCTTATAATATGTATGGAAGTATGAAAGAAAATATGAATTCATATTTTGATACAGATGAATTTATCGAGTTCTATGATACCCTAAAAGAAGTAATTCCAAATACAAAAGATCTGGAAAAGAGAAAACTGGAGAAACTTTATACGGCACTCAGTTATACCCGTTTGCAAATAGCTTATGTAAAGGGGTACGATGATCTTGGATTTGCTGTAAAAGAAGGCGATAAAATAACGGTTAAACCCGAAATAGATACTTTTGTACAAACACTGGAAGGCGCACCGCAATTTTCAAACCTGACTAATTATAAAGAAACAGACGGAGCCTTATCTGACTATATTGCCGAATGGAAACAGGTAATGACTAAAGGTAATTATACAAATGCCTTGATGGATGTATCTGTCAAATTATTATCAAAACCTGACGAAGGCTTTGAAAAAACAGATTTACTGCATAATGGTGTGCCGGGCTTTGCCATGGATTATCACCAAGGATGGTATCTGAGCAGTACGGATGATATGCACATTAGCTTTTCTGCAGAGAATCTACAACGGGCAAAAACAATACAATTGCGGTTTTTGAGTAATGAGAGACATGGTATATATCCACCCGAAAAAATACTCGTAAGTCTAGATGGCCAGATAGTCAAAGAAATTTATTCCAATCAAATAATGGTCTTTGGAAATATCGCAGAATACACTATGGACATTAATCTGGTAGGAACTAAAAATGTCGATTTAAAATTTATTCGTAAGCAGGCTCCAAAGAGTATCATTGCTTGTGATGAGATTACTGTATTGAATTAAAATCCCAATTTGTAATGTATAAAAAAGGCTATATAATTCTGATCCTGATCCTGGCTACTGGTATTTCAGCTTGTGTGGATATTAAAAATAAAAAGACAACTTTGGAAATCGTAGATAATAACAGACATTATTACCCGATTCTTCAAGGACCCGAACTGGATATGGTTTTTGTAATAAAAAATGTGGGGGAGGTACCTTTTATGTTATCAGATATTTTTACATCTTGTGGCTGTCTGGTACCTGACAAATCTGCTATTGAAGCTATTCCTCCGGGAAAAGAAGGTAAGTTGATATTGAAATACAATACCACCAAGAATATTGGATATGTGGAGCATTACGTTACTCTTTATGGTAATCTTACAACCTTGGATAAAGCCGAAATAAAATTTGATGTGCATGTAGTTCCTAACTCTTTGAATACAAGAGATTATGAAGAACTATATCTGGAAAACAAGAATAGAGAGAAGGATGAAGATGAGGATGATGTGAGCAATGAAGGGAATAAGGGGTATTACATAGATTCAAAAACAGATCAGTAAAAATAAAAGTGTAGGATCTGTCTACGCTTTATAATATATACCTAAATTCCGAAATCAGAATCTGGTGAAGATCCCTGCACTGATAATACCCTTATATCCGCAACCCAATTCTGCAAAGCCCCCGATATTCTTGCCAAATTGTATGCCGATAGGGGTGAGTTGGAAATTGATATGCAAATTACTATTTTTATCCGTAGTATTATCGTTACCTGTAAATTTTTGTTCGTAGATGGTGGCTCCTGTACCAAATAGTCCATAAAGTGCCAGGTTTTTCTTATTCAGGTATTTAACCTTTCCTTCGGCGGCAAAGGTATAATAATTCCTATTAAATTCTCCTGTTCTATTGCCCTTAAAATATGCGTCAGATTTTCCATTTTCGTAGAGAAAAGTCCCGCCAAGAGAAAGTCTTTCGGTAATACTGTATTTGTATCCAATGTGGAATGCACCGCTGTAAGTGTCGTCTGATGAGGTTGTTCCAACTGTGATGCCTCATACTATAATATCAGTCAAGGCATCCAGCAGTTCACTTGTAGTGCCCATACCGTAACCTAAAGTAATCTCGTGCCTACTCCTCTGTTGTGCGGAAAGGCTTGCAGATAAACAGCATGTAAGAAGAATCGCTATTATTGGTTTTTTCATAAATTTTGTATTATAGGTTTCTAATCCTAAAATTGCTTATAGTATACTCACTACTTCATTCCAGTTATTAGCCCTTATATGCCTCCCATTATCCATCTTTGCATTGTGCGGCTGCGTAAATAATACCGTTTTTCCTTCAAAGTAGTCAAGGTTTTTGAAGTGGTCGTCGAGCATAATATCTCCTTTTACTGAATCCTTTTTGCCGCAAAAAATCATCTGTTCCCATGTTATGAACGGGTAATGCTCGTTGAGCCAGTACAGTTTTTCACTCAGGCTGTCAGGAAATTCAGTTGCCGAGGATACTATCAGCATGTTGTATTTGTCGTTCAGGTATTTCAATCCTTCCACGCTTCCCTCTATAGTGGGCGCATTGCGAAAAAATCCTTTTGTACGTACATATTTTTCAGCATAGGCAAATGCTTTCATTTCCAATACCCCTTCCAGATCCTTCAAAGATTGTTTTATACCCAGCTCCTCAAACTCGAGTTTGAGAAACTGGGAATATACGTCGGCCAGTACGCCGTCCATGTCTACTAATAGTTGCTGTTTCATTTTTTGTTATTGTATAGTTTATTCTTTCAAAAATCTCAAGGTTTCTCCACTTGTTTGCCATTCTCATAATCGGCAAAACGTCCGTCTCCACTTTTATTTACAGGCCCGGGGCTATACCATTGCCACCCGCCGAAGTGTGTAGCCTCATAGTCGGCAACTGCCTGTTCTATTTCATTTCGGGTATTCATCACAAAAGGGCCATATGTCGCTACCGACTCACGGATCGGCTCACCTTCAAGTAGTAATAACCGACTTTCGATTGTGCCGTTCTTCAATACGATATTTTCATTCCCGTTAAGTTCGGCACAATGGTTTACAGTAAGCTGTTGCCCTTCTATGTCCATTTCACTACCTTCATAGAGGTAAAGCATACGGTTGAGTGTTGGCGATGCCTTCGGAATGGTGATTTCTGCTTCCGGCTGCATCGTTATCAGCCATATGTTTACATGATTATCTTTATTATAAGCCCAGGATGCAGGCAAGGGGTCGGGCGATTGTATATTTTTATAGTTTCCGGCTATCACTTTTATGTTGCTTATATGTCCATTTGCGTCCTTTTCCTCTATAACGGGGATTTGCTCGTTCCAAAGCATTTTATAAGCAGGGGTTGCAAATTTATCTTTTCGGGGCAGGTTGAGCCAGATCTGAAAGAGTTCCATCGGATTATCTTCGGTTTCGGATAGTATGGGAAACATCTCGGAATGCTGAATACCGGCTCCCGCCGTCATCCACTGTACATCGCCCTGTCCGTAACGGCCTTTAGAGCCTTTGGAGTCGAAATGGTCAACAAAACCCTCTGTTACTACCGTTATTGTCTCAAATCCGCGGTGAGGATGAACAGGAAATCCCGGGACAGTGTCACCATAATACATACGCCACGGGGCATTGTGGTCGAAGTCTTCACCGATTCTCCGGCTTTCGAGATAATAAGCGGGTTCCATTTTTCCGTTTCCTTTCGGGAAAAGATCTTTGTGATGGAAACATACAATAAAGGGATTTTTTACTTGTAACTGAAATTCCATTTCTTCTATTTTTATTACTTTCATATAGCTGAATTTTCGTTTATATTTATCAGAAAGGAGGGAATGAGATACATTGGTAGCTGTAAAAAAAGAATGTAAATGTAATATATCTAAAAACTACCCGTTCTTCTGTTCTGTAAAGTAACAGATTTTATGTCCTCTAACATTTTAACAAATATACGAAATAATACCTATATTTGCTCCTTCTAATATAGATTTGCTCATTATGAAACATCTATTTTTTGTCCTTTTACTCTCCTTTGGTCTCTCGTCATATGCTCAGGAAACGGAAAATAAAGTGCGAGCCGAATCGCTGGCTGCAATGGCTGTAGGTAAGGAAGCCGAAGGTGGTAGTATGGACGAAATATCAGCTATATTGGAAGAAGCAGTAAAGGCCGCTCCTTCGCACGCCGATCTATATGCCATATGGGGCTTTTTGGCTATGAAGCGTGCCGAGAAAGATTCCGACACGGGATTGTATGAAATGAGCTTCGAGAAGTTCAATAAATCTGTACAGCTAAAACAATCGCCCGAAGTGTACGGGCTGTGGGCAGGAGCACTTATCTTCTACGCCAACCTTAAAAAAGACGACAGCGTGTATGAAGAATGCTTCGACAAATTGCAGAAGGCAGTAGATGTGAATCCCCGTTTCATACAGGCTTATCTGGTCTGGGGACAAACTTTGCTGAAGTTGGCTATGGACAAAAATGATGCAGAACTTTACAAGCAGTCTATTGAGAAATATAATAAGGTGCTGGAACTGGATACTAATTCGCTTGATGCTAATACGGGAAAGGGGTTTGCATGTTTGCGTTTGGGGAAAATGGAGAAAGATCACACTAAATACGGGGAAGAGCTGGTATCATCGTACTTGAAGGCAGAACAACAAGGAAGCCAATCGGCTGCCTATAATCTGGCATGTTACTATTCCCTTGCTAAAGAAAAAGAAGAAGCTCACAAATGGCTCGAGAAATCTATTGTAAAGCAATATCCCATAAAAATGGATGTGTTGGACAAAAAACGTATCGAAGCCGATGAGGATTTCAATAATATCCGTCGCGACAAGAAATATAAGGAAATATTAACCACATATTTTAATTAGAAAATAGGCTAATTACTGATTGCTGTAAATGAAAAGGATAAGGCTGCATCCATCCCGGTGCAGCCTTATCTTTTAATCCAAACCTTATATTAACCTAAAATACCTATGCGATTGTATTATAAAAGAATAATTGTATACTGCAAAATAAGGTATTTGAATCCACATTGTAAATGTAAAATAGTACAATGGTATAGAAATATTGGCTTATACGGCGATTATTCCGTATCTTTATAGTTGCAGATGCTCTTATATATTCTTACCCGTAAAAGCTGTATATCATGTTTACAATTTTCGAAACTTACCCCTGGCTATTGCCCCTGATGATTTTTTTCGGCCGTATTTGTGATGTAACCCTTGGTACCTTACGTATCATTTTCGTATCGAAAGGTGAAAGATATAAGGCTCCTATCGTGGGTTTCTTCGAAGTATTCATCTGGGTGGTAATTATATCTCAGATATTTGCTCATGCCAACAGTATCATAGCATATGTGGCCTATGCTGCCGGATACGCTGCCGGGAACTATGTGGGAATATTGGTTGAGAACCGTATCGCATTCGGCTATCAGCTATTGAGAGTGTATACAAAGAAAGATGTTCCGGAATTGATAAAAGATCTCAATAAACAAAATATAGGGGCAACCTTCGTAAAAGGTGAAGGTGCCGTCTCTCAGGTACATATTATTGAGATAGTTATCAGCCGTAAGTCTCTCGATGAAGTGGTGGCAATGATTACCCGCTTCGATGCTGATGCATTCTATCTGGTAGAAGATATCCGCTATAAGAAGAAAGGTATATTCGCCATGAACAAATGGAGTAACAGAACAATTGCTGCCAGTAAGAGAAAATGAGCAGAACAACATGGAGAAGAATAAATTATATAAGTTCTGGGACAGGGTATCCGGCTGGAGCAAAGCAGAGAGCGCCTCGAACTCTGCCTTGGTAAAATGCATAAACAGTAAATTCGGAATACATATCAAGCCTGATGATACCGTTCTTGATTTCGGATGCGGAACAGGAACAATAACTCTCCGCATAGCGAGAAATGCGAATAAAGTATATGGGGTAGACATATCCGGAGGAATGTTGGAACGGGCAGAAATAAACCGGAAAAATCAAAATATAGGTAATGCCTTTTTCTTTAAAATAACAATATTGGACGAGATGTTTCATGGTGTTCTTTTTCAGGTTATTACCACCTTTAACGTTTTACAATATATAGAAAACAGAAATGCATTATTTAAGCGGTTTTACAAGTTACTGGAGCCGCAAGGAACGTTGATTGTCGCAGTTCCCTGTTTTGGTAATATGAACTCTCTTTCCATTTTATTAGTGAAACTTTTGAGGTTTATTCGTATTATACCCGAAACTTATTATTTTAGTATTGATGAAATTGAGAAAGAAATAACCGGCGCCGGCTTAAATATTATAGAACGTATTAATTTGTCGGATTTACCGGAGTGGCTGATTGTTGCAAGGAAAATATAGATTACTAATACGTCTGTTTGCATGTGTCTTTTTACGGTTTCTTGAATAGAAGCATTTTAGTAATGATTTTATGAATATTGAAGAATTTAGGGAATATTGCCTATCAATAAAGGGATGTAGCGAATCGTTACCTTTTCTGGGACATAATGTTTTGGTTTTTAAAGTGATGGGCAAAATGTTTACATATATTCCATTGCAACCTAAAGATGGCATATTTAGAGCTGATCTTAAATGTGATCCCGAAAAATCAATTGAGCTGCGTGAAAAATACGAAGGGGTAACCGAAACCGATTTCAAAACTCCTTTGTGGAATCTGGTGACACTCGAAAGCGATGTCCCTGACCAGTTGATCAGGGATTTAATTCAACATTCGGTAGATGAAGTGATAAAAAAACTTCCCAAAAAGAAACGGGATGAATATCTCGGATTATAATTATTGAAGATAACGAAAGGTGTATCTTGATCTTTTTTGATTGGTATAGAAAAAAGATCAGGGGCTGCCGTTTCTTTTCAAACACGGTCAACCCCTATCTGGTCTGGGCTTGTATTATTTGTTACTCCGTAATCTCAAACTTTGTTCTTATAGATTGACGGGAATATGAAATAAAAAGCTGCACCGGATAGTATTTATTTACATTATAAGTTTAATCTTCGCTTGAAGTAGTTTCGGTAATCTCGTTCAGACTGTTGAGTATCGTTTCTTTCAGTTTTTCTTCGGGCAGGATAATATTGAAATGTCCCCAAAAATTTCTGTCGTACCGATATTTTGTATCCGACAATATTTTGTGAGGTGATAAGCGGTCTCTCCGGCTAAATCCTTTTACATTTTCAGTCTCTGTTTTACAGTTTACCATTTCGAACCACAGATGGAGCGGGGCACTGAACCATCGGTTCTTTTTCCTGACTTTGAATTTAAGATCACCTCTTACATGGCTTACATAATATTTGCCATCGTCGGCAGGGCGGTACGAAACAATGTATTTTACCTCTTGCAAAGTCAGCTTTATATTTGGCGCCAACCGTTCTATATACCAGTTGGTAGCTTTATACACATATTTCGGGTTTACTTCGAAACGGGCTTCTACCAGTGCATAATTCTCCGCATCTATATATAGTTGCCCTTTGAATAGAGGTTCATCATTATAGGGTAGCTGTTCAAATGAAATAACATTGACCCGCCTATTGTCGATCACGCTGATATCAGTATGCGTATATTGGTATGGCGAACCATTTTGGAAATTGAGGAAGTCCGGCGATTCTTTTATTATATCCAGTGTAAGACTTGAATAAACTCCCGATTTCATTTTGGTGAATAATGTATCTTCTGTTTGCCGGTTTACGATACGGCGCATTTTTATCAATTTGGTCTGGTCGTTTCTAACATTGCTTTTGTAGCCTGTTTTATATATCTGGATTACCGATTCGGTAAGGTCTATATTCTTGTTCTTATATTCGGTTCCTTCGCGGTAAAATGTAGTCATATACACTGGTTTGGACGAATAGTTCTTTTCTGCCTGCTCTTCCATCTTTTGGAGTACATCTAATGGATTTACCACCCGTATTACGATTTCCTGCAATGATATTATTTTAGGGTCGAGCGATATTCTTACATGTTGGTTTTCGAGTAAAGATGCTTCTATCTCCTGATTCTGATACCCCACATGCGAAAATTTCACTATGGACTGCTGTAGTGAATCGGGTATTGTAAGTTGAAATTCGCCATTCTGATTGGTAATTGTCCCTATAGTAGTGAAATTGATGCTTACCGACGCATAAATGACAGGCTCATCGGTGATGCGGTCATATAATATGCCGCTAATTTTCAGGTGTTTGCCTTCGGGTGTGGTTTTTACTTGTTCCGGAGCTGTTGACTGTACCGCTTTTATTCGTTTTACATCATTGTCTTTTCTCAACAGGATATGGTTGCCTACAATATTTATTCTTAGCGTATTGTCTTCGGTGATGGCATAAATAGCTTCACGGACGGTATATTTGCCTTTCTTTAACTTTACTACCTTATCGTTGTCTATTATCTGGCTGTCGTATATGAATAAATAGCCCGACTGATCCGATACCTGTTTCAGCAACTGGTATATAGTTCCTTTGCTTTTCGACAGTTTTACTTCGCGGCTAAGCACGCTCCCGTCCTCTGCCTGTAATGCTGTTATTATAAATAGGAATAATAACAAGGCAGAAAAACGATGAAATGCATTTTCAACCGCTTTTTCCATATGTTTGGTATCAGATTAATTATATTTCGAAACGTCAATATTTTATATATTCCTGAAAAATCGAAATACTATTTATAATTATTTGCCGCTGGCTCTTCTTTGTTATTCTTATGCTATATTCTACTTGTCTGATTCCTAGTTTTTAATGTCCTCTATCGTAATAATATTATCCGATTGTGTATATTTCAGATTCAAAGCCAGACATATCAATTCGGCCATTGTAGCCGGTGTATTGTCTGAGAATGTCACGGTGAGTAATCTGTCTCCGAGATGAGGAGAAACACTTAATTGAGTAGATTCCGAATTCATATTTATGATACGGATCACATCAGTCAGCCGTTCGTCTTTGAAATGGATCTGTTTCAGATAACCGTCAAATTTCCCTTTGTCGGGTGATATTGTTTTTTGCAGGTTGTCAGAATCCAGCAATACTGTTTCGCCCGCTTTTACATGAGTACTTTGGCCACTTTGCTTCAAAGTCACTTTTACTTCCCCGTGTTTTACCGATAGAGAGAATGAATCTTTGTCTTTACTTACTACATTGAATGCAGTACCCAATACTTCTATCCGGGCGTTTGCGGTTTCGATGAAGAACGGGCGTTCGCGGTTTTTACTGATTTCGAAAAACGCATCTCCCTGCATCGACACCTTTCTGCGATCTTTTTCGAAATGAACCGGGTATTCGATAGATGTCTGTTGGTTGAGATAAACGACAGATCCGTCTTCGAGTGTAGTGACCAGGGTGGGTGCATTTTCTTCGTTGTGCAACGTATACATTTTCAGATCACCTGTATTCATATTGCGGATAACCAGTGCGGAAATGATACAGATGCATGCCACGGCAGCAACTGCAATCCATTTCATTGCTGTAGAATGTAATACGCCCCGTTTAGGTTTGTTGTCCGTGGCGGGTAGTAATCCGTCTTCATCGAAACGCTTATACAATGCGTTCCATGCATCGTCGGTCACTCTATCGTTTTTTACTTTCAAAGTCATATTATATGTGTATATTTTTCTATTTCCTGTCGTAGCAGCCGGTATACTTTTGTCATCTCGGCCTCTATTGTCTTCACCGATACGGAAAGGGTTTCGGCTATTTCCTTATATTTTTTGCCCTCCATGCGGTGCATCCTGAATATTTTCAGTCTGCGGTCGGGTAATTGTTTCAGGGTGCGGTTTATCACTTCTTCCAGCTCCTTGTATTCGAGTTGCTGATGGGGTGTCGTATCCTGTTCTTCTTTTTCTTTCGACAGTACTTTTTTTCTGTGTCGCTCCTGTACACTGAGGTGTTCCAGATATTGCAGCGATTGGTTATGCACTGCTCCATAGAGGTAATTCTTTACCGAGCGCAGAATTTGGATGTTATCCCTGTCTTTCCACCATACGTAGAATAGTTCCTGCACGATTTCTTCTGCTACATCTTTGCGTCCGGTTATGCTTAATCCGTACAGGCAAAGAGGGGCATAGTATTGGCGGAAGACTCCTTCGAAAGCCTTTATATCCCCCTCTTTTATTTTTTTCAGTACGAATAAGTCGTTAATCATAATTTATCCGGTTCAGTATTTCAAAGTTAAGCGGAAAATTAAGAATGAATGATTAAGAATGAATAATTAACAATTAAGAATGAGAAGTGTAATAAATAGATAAGCTATCGATTACAAGTCGCTTGTGCCATTATTAACTCTTAATTATTCATTCTTAATTATTTTAATTCTGTTGTTTTCTCAACTTAGAGACTGCGTTTTCCAATGATTCGGTAGGCTCTATGATATTATAATCTTCCCAGAAGTTAGGGTCGTAAAAATTCTGTACCTTTTCAGATAATACCTGATTTTGCCCGAATGATTGTTTAAAAGGAATTTTGTTTATATTTCCACTTTTGCGGTCGGTCACTACCATTTCAGAAACGATAGTATAGCCGGTAGAGAACAGGCGGCGTTTCAGGTCACATTTAAACTTTACTTCACTCCATACATAGTTCAGGTAGCTTCTTCCGTTTTGCTGCTTATATGTTACCAGAAATGATACTTCTTCGGGTTTGAAATGCATCTTGAACGGTTTCTTTCTCAATATTGCCTGTGTGGCCTTATTCTTGTCATCCATGCTGAGACTGAATTCGGCGCGGGAGAATGTCAGGCTTTGCTTATCTATATAGAGTTTGCCGTAGTGCAGTGCATATGGAAGTACAACCTGCGGATTGAAACTGACCACATAATGAGGACGTTCGTCTATCATAACCGATTCTTCCATAGTGTATCTATATATACCCAGTGCATTTATATCCAGAAACAATTCCGGATTTTTTACCACGTCCATAAATGTAGAAAGATTTGGCCCTCCCTGAAACTTTACGATCAGTGTATCGTTTGGCTTCGGGCTTATCAGTTTTCGCCCTTTGTAGACCTGCACTCTATCGCCCGCAATGTCTTGCGTATAAGGCGTCTTATATATATCTAGTATTGCCTCCGATATATTTATATAGTTTCGTCTCTTCCTTATCGTTTCGCGATAGAAGCCTGTAAGCATATTTACTTCTGCACTATTGTTGTCTCCGATTTTATGGATAGCTTCTTCTATCAGTTTTTGGGCGTCAACAGCTTGTACTACAACATCTTTCAGTAGATTTACATTCGGGGTGAGGTATATAGTTACTTCATGTCCTATGTCTTCACTATTGATAGGGAACTTCATGTTGCGGTATCCAATGTGTGATATCTCCAGTGTTTTAGCTTCCAGCGCATTGCTGAGTTTGATAGAGAATACGCCATCAGTATTGGTTATAGTACCGATATTGGTTCCCGGAACGGAAATGCTGACATATTCAAGTTTCTTATTCGAGTTCTTGTCCTTCACTACACCACTTATAGTAACGTAGTTTGCCGACATATTCTGTGCCTGTAATGGAATACATGCAACGGATATGAGAACGGCAAGGATCAGTTGTGCGGTTTTTAAGTATATTGTTTTCATAACAGTATTGATTAAATAATGAATAATAACCGGTTTCTACTTATATGATTGGTTAGACAAGAAAAACCCTAGAGAAAAATAGAAAAAAATGAAAAATTAGAGATAGTTTTTATTTTCAGGTTCAATTTGTGTCGCCTTAACCCCGGACTACCACTGAAAAGTAAAAAACGGTATCATCAGCTCAAACTCTATTTACAGAACATCCACACCCATTCGTTTACTGTTGTTTGCCAATTCAAAACAGTAGTTCACCCATTTAGGGAAAATAGGTGAGGCTTTTCTTTTTATTTTTGATTCAAGTAAAATTAAAAAATTAAAAATATGAAAAAGATTATGATGTTGACAGCATTGTTATGCGCATCCTTTATGGTTTATTCCCAAACAAGTGAAGATCCGAAAATCCCTTTTATAGAAGTTGTAGGAAGTGCCGAAATGGAAGTTGAGCCCGACGAGATCAGATTGTCGGTAATAATCGGTAACTATGTCGGTGCTAAAAAGGTACGTGATAATGTCTCTCTCGATGAGGCAGATCGTAAATTGAGATCTATCCTTTCGGAAGTCGGCGTTAAGGATAATCAGATAATATTGAAAGATGCAGCCACTAATAATTATTGGGTATATTACTGGCAAACGCAGAAGCATATGGACGAAGCGCGGGTAGAAAAGAAATATGAAATCGTACTTACCACTACCGGTCAGTTGGACAGATTACTAAACCTCATACCGGGGCCCAAAGAGGGCTTTATAAAAGTAAATATTGCAGAACTTAAAAATAAAGATATCACCGAATATCGCAAACAAGTGAAAATAATGGCGATAAAAGCAGCTCAGGAAAAAGCCGGATACCTATTGGAAAGCGTAGGCAATAAAGCCGGACGTCCGATCTATGTTTTGGAAATGGATGAAGAAAATGTAATGAGACCACAACCACATCAGGAACGTTTTTATATGAGCAATACTCTGATGTTAAATGAGGACGCGAATAATGATGCCGATGCTTCCCAAATGCAAAAAATCAAGTTAGCATATAAGATTAAAGCCCGTTTCGAGATATTATAAATTTGTAATTTATGCGAATCAATAGTTGAAGCTGCTCGCTGATTTATTTAGTTAAAATATTAGTTATCAATAAAATAAGTATGTCAAATGTTTTCTAATCTCCTGAAAATCATCAAATTAAAGGAATATTACCTCACATTTCTTTAACCATGATTCCCATTCAATTGGTTGAATGAACATACTAAAATTCAAAGAGCGCACAAAGTCAGATCAACATCTGGACTTTTAGTACATACGATGGGCAAAATTGCCATCGCTTTTATTTATCTAATTTTTTAAATACTGATTCGCATTAGATATTAATAGTTATGGATACGATAAATTTGAGTACTCCTTTGATATTTGAAAAAAGGGTGTATCAAAAATCATTTGATTCACCCCTTCTCATTTGTCCTTATTCTACAATTATTGTAAAACGAACATAGTTTCTTCTTACATTAAATAAATCTTCGTTTCTTTAGAAATACTCTGATTTATGGAAGAACAGTGCCTGTAACCGGAATATCCAGCGTCAGAACTGCAGGAGGTAACAGCGGTAGAGGTACCTCTACACTAACCTCTAGAGATTCATTTAAAGCACCAGGCGCAATAATTATAATATCAAGCTCTCCATCATTAAATATCCAATCGGTAACTCCTGTCGGGAGAGCAACGACATCTCCTTGCCTAATACGAATTTTCGCCCCAGTCGACTTGACTTGCATACTTGCAATATTAGGTGTAAGAATTCCCAGATTCAAAAACTTAAGGTCTAATTGAATAGGTATTACATCTCCTACATGGACAGTTCCCAAATTGAAGGATTGCACACTGGATGTTAATTGAAGACCAGCCTGTGCGTGAGCATTCTGTGCTGTAAACGCCATTGCAAGAAGTACAACAGCCGAAAAAAGAAACTTTTTCATTTTAATTAAGATTTAATTGTAAGTATTAGTTAAAAAACACTAGTTTAATACAACTCACGAATATCTTTTGTTCTACAGAATATCGACATTAACATTCTCTTTATTTATTTTAAAACAAAAGGAAGATCAAAATGATAAACGCACAATAAAAACAATGAAACAGTAATATTTTATCAGTTTAAGCTCTTTCTTCTTGGAATCATAACTATCAGGCAATCGGGATTGTTCTTTTAAGTTAATTATTTCCAGTATATTGAGTAAATATTTAGCACTTTTATTTTATTGATAATTTATGTTTCAACTAAAAATATGCTTGCAGTTTTAACTACTGATTCGCTCAATTAATAGAGATTAATTATTCCAATCTTTAAAAATCCTTACTTGTTGAAAACTGCCAATCGTTTTCCTTGAGAAGAGTTCCTATTTATTGTAACTTTACAGATTGTGAAAAAGCAGAAGAGATATGAATAATTTTGTACACTTACATGTCCATTCCCAATATTCGATGTTGGATGGGCAGGCCAGCATACCGAATCTTGTGAATAAAGCCATTGCCGACGGAATGAAGGCAATAGCCCTTACCGACCATGGAGCCATGTTTGGGGTAAAGGAGTTTTTTAATTATGTAAAAAAGAAGAACGGTAAATACGACAGTGCCATTAAGGAACTGAAAGCTCAGATAAAGGACCTGGAAAAAGATCCGGAAGGGGGAAACGGTGATCAGATCGGTGAATTGAAAATAAAGATACAGCAGGAGGAAGCTAAAAAGTTTAAACCAATTATTGGTTGCGAATGTTATGTAGCCCGCCGTCACAGGACGCTGAAAGAAGGTAAACCAGATATGAGCGGCTGGCATCTTGTGGTACTGGCCAAAAATTTGAAAGGATATAAAAATCTTATCAAAATGGTATCTCATAGCTGGACAGAAGGCTATTACATGCGTCCGCGTATAGATAAGGAACTACTCGAAAAATATCATGAAGGACTGATTGTCTCTACAGCTTGTTTAGGTGGTGAGATACCCAAAAAGATACAAGCCGGAGATGTGGAGGAAACAGAAAAGGCACTACAATGGTTTAAGAATCTTTTTGGTGCAGATTTCTATCTAGAACTTCAGCGCCATAAGGCTAATCGTCCTGATGCAAATATCGAAGCCTATCCTTTGCAGCAAAAGGTTAATGCCGAATTGCTGAAACTAGGTGAGAAATTTGGTGTAAAAGTGATTGCTACCAATGATGTCCACTTTGTGGAAGAAGAGGATGCCGATGCTCACGACCGCCTTATTTGTCTGAGTACAGGTAAGGACTTCGACGATCCTAAGCGGATGCGTTATACCAAGCAGGAATGGTTGAAGACAACGGCGGAAATGAACCAGTTATTCTCGGACCATCCCGAAGTACTGGAAAATACATTGGAGATTGCCGATAAGGTACAGTTCTATTCCATTGATTCCGATGCTTTGATGCCATTCTTTACCATCGATGCATCCTTTGGAACGGAAGAAGGATATAAAATAATGTACAGCGAGGAAGATCTCATAATCGAATTCGGAGAGAAGGCATATAAGCGTCTCGGCGGATACGATAAAGTAATCCGCATCAAGCTGGAATCGGACTATCTGAAACATCTGACGATGATAGGAGCCGACAAGCGTTATGGGAAAGATAGGGATGCCGAAACGGTAGAACGACTCGATTTTGAGCTGGATGTAATGAAAACGATGGGATTTCCCGGTTACTTTCTTATTGTACAGGACTTTATTGCAGCTGCGCGCGAGATGGGTGTGGCTGTCGGACCCGGGCGTGGCTCTGCTGCCGGTTCGGCGGTAGCTTATTGTCTGGGGATTACAGATATAGACCCGATAAAATACGATTTGCTGTTTGAGCGTTTTCTTAATCCCGACCGTATATCCATGCCCGATATCGACATCGATTTTGATGATGACGGACGTGGGAAGGTCTTGAAATGGGTAACGGAAAAATACGGGCAGGAGCGTGTGGCACATATCATTACCTATGGTACTATGGCTACTAAGTCGGCTATAAAGGATGTTGCACGCGTGCAAAAATTACCATTGTCGGAGTCGAACCGATTGGCGAAGTTCGTTCCCGACCGTATCCCTGATAAGAAAAAGGTGACACTGCGCGATGCCATAGAATATGTTCCCGAACTGAAAGAAGCGGCGAACAGCCATGATCCCGTGATGCGCGATACGCTCAAATATGCGCAGATGCTCGAAGGCAATGTGCGTAATACGGGCGTGCATGCCTGTGGTATCATCATCGGGCAGCAGGATATATCCGACATTGTACCGGTGAGTACGGCCGAAGATAAGGAAACGGGCGAGAATATGCTTGTTACCCAGTATGAAGGTACGGTAATTGAAGAGACTGGGCTTATCAAAATGGACTTTCTCGGGCTAAAAACACTCTCTATCATCAAGGAGGCTATTGATAACATAAAACATACTACTGGTGAGACTATCAATATAGATACTATATCGCTCGAGGATCCAAAAACATACGAGCTATATAGTCAGGGTAAAACAACAGGTACATTCCAGTTCGAGTCGGCCGGTATGCAAAAATACCTAAAACAGTTGCAACCGAGTAAGTTTGAAGACTTGATAGCGATGAATGCTCTCTATCGTCCGGGTCCTATGGATTATATTCCTTCGTTTATTGCCCGCAAGCACGGGCAGGAAGAAATAGCTTACGATATCCCGATTATGGAGCGTTATCTGAACGATACTTATGGCATTACCGTGTATCAGGAGCAGGTCATGCTCTTGTCGCGTTTGTTGGCCGACTTTACGCGTGGACAATCCGACGAGTTGCGTAAGGCAATGGGTAAAAAGCTCATTGATAAGATGAATGCCCTGAAAGAAAAATTCATTGCCGGCGGCACTAAAAACGGACACGATAAGAAAACACTTGATAAAATATGGGCCGACTGGGAAAAATTTGCATCATATGCGTTCAATAAGTCCCATGCAACCTGTTACTCGTGGGTAGCTTATCAGACAGCGTGGCTGAAAGCCAATTATCCATCGGAATATATGGCTGCCGTACTTTCTCGAAACTTATCTAATATCACTGAAATCACGAAGTTCATGGACGAATGTAAAGCCATGAGCATGAATGTGCTTGGCCCAGATGTAAATGAGTCTTACCTGAAGTTCTCGGTAAACAAGGAAGGTGATATACGCTTTGGACTAGCTGCTGTAAAAGGAGTAGGAGAGGGTGCTGTAATGAATATTATAGAAGAACGTGAAAAGAATGGCCCATTTAAAGATATATTCGATTTTGTAGAACGTGTCAACCTGAGCTCTTGTAACCGTAAGAATGTAGAATCCCTGGCCTTAGCCGGTGCTTTTGATAATTTTCCGGAAGTAAGCCGTGAGCAGTTTTTCGGAGTTAATGGTAAAGGTGAACAGTTTATAGATATGCTTATCCGTTATGGAAATAAATACCAGCTGGATAAGAATACAGCAGCCAACTCACTGTTTGGGGGAGATACATCATTTGATATAGCACATCCTGAAATACCTAAAGTAGAGAAATGGTCGGATCTGGAGCGTCTGAATAAAGAACGTGAGTTGATAGGGATATACCTTTCGGCACATCCGCTCGATGAATATAAGATAGTACTCAATTATGTATGTAATGTGGGCATGTCGGAAATTGAAGATAAGGATGCTTTGAAAAATAAAGAGGTGACTCTGGGCGGGCTGGTATCGGCTGTGAGGGAAGGGATTACCAAGAACGGAAAGCCGTTTATGATTATTCGCATCGAGGATTTCACGGGAAGCGGTGAACTGCCTTTGTTTGGTGATGACTATATCAACTTTGGAAAATATGGGCGTCTTGGACTATATGTATATATCAAAGGGCGCGTACAACCACGGAAATTTGATCAGACTCAGTTTGAGTTTAAAATATTTTCGATACAGCTATTACCAGATGTAAAAGACCGACTGATAGAGAAGTTAACGATTACTTTACCACTGCATGATATGAATACGCAGATGGTGGAAGAGCTGTCTACTTTAACAAAAAACAATCCGGGTAATTCATTGTTATATTTTCAGGTAGTTGATGGTGAACGAAATATGAAAGTAGATTTGTTTTCAAGAAGTTTTAAAATAAATGTTAAGCAGGAACTTATTGATTATCTGGTGGAAAACGAAAATATTGTATTTAAAGTAAATTGAAGCCTTTCATATTCTAAATAGATTAATTACCTTTGCAAAACAAATAAAACAAATAGATAATATAAATATTATAAATAATTAGATAGATTGAAACTATGGCTTTAGAGATTACAGACGCAGGGTTTGAAGGTATATTGAAATCGGACAAACCACTAGTAATAGATTTTTGGGCAGAGTGGTGTGGCCCTTGCCGCATGGTCGGTCCTATTGTGGAAGAATTGGCTGCTGAATATGCAGACAAAGTAACTATTGGTAAAGTAGATGTGGATAACAATGACGACATTACGTCTAAGTATGGTATCCGCAATATACCTACAATCCTATTCATCAAAAACGGTGAAGTAGTGGACAAACAAGTAGGTGCAGCTCAGAAAGCCGTATTGGTAGAGAAGATAGAGAATATGCTGAAATAAAGCTCCCTAATATTGATAAAAAGCCTGTCTGATTAGATAGGCTTTTTTTGTTGGATATCCCACATCGGATTAGTCCTGGTTGAACTAATCGTTTTACCTTCTGTTATAATATAATGAATGGTTTAAAGTAGTTGCGGGTATGGAAGTATATATGATTCTTTTGTATGTTAGTATAGCTATGTTTGTGGCCAGTATTGTGTTGTGGTATATTTCGGGCAGATATATAAAAGAACATAAACCAGTCTTATCCCGACGGATGGTTTATATAGGCGGATTTATGTTCTCTTTTTCTATTCTGGGGGCTTTGGTAGCCTTAATTATCTGGTCTTCTAAATAACCTCGTCTTGATTATCTTATATACTGCACCTTACTCTCATCTCTTGGTTTGGCATCTGGCGATTCGTTCTTATAGCCAACGGCAATACCAAAAACAACTTCGTGTGTATCAGGCATATTTATCTCTTTCAGGAAATCTTTCGAATCGGGGTCGTTCAATATACTGGCCATATTACCAATGGTACATGTCCCGATATTCATAGATTCGGCACTGAGGAGAATATTCTGCGCCAATAGTCCGCAATCGACTGCACTATAAGGATTCCTCTTATCCTTACCTACAATGATGAGGGTCGGTGCTCCGTGAAATACACTGAATCCCGGTTCTTGCGCACGGGCTGCACTTCCTTGCAGGCTTTTTCCTTTGGCCTTTTCCACAAAGCTGTTGTTGATCCTGCTTAATAAATCGGCACTTTGTATAACCCTTACTTCCCACGATTGCCTGTTTAGTGCACTAGGTGCATTTATGGCACATTTCACTATTGTATCCAGTTGCTCCGGTGTTATCTGTTCCGGCTTATATGAGCGTATACTTCTACGGCTCATAATGGCTTCTACTACAGTATTTTTTTGTTCCATATCGCTCGTTTTTTCTGTCGTTGAATTGTTGCAGGAGAATAGCATCAGGGAAGCTATTGCTGCGATAAACATTTTCTTCATATTCATTTACTATATGTTATTTTTACTATTTCTGTTGTCTTATCAGTTATTCTAAACCGCTCATCAGCGCGGTGCCCTACTATCCATACTATATCATCGCCCGAACAAAGCAGCCATGTGGCTTCCTTGTCGAACAGGCTGAACTTATTGTCGGAAAAATAATCGCTTACTTTCTTCTTTCCCTTCATACCGAAAGGCATAAACCAATCACCCTGCCTCCATTTGCGAAGGGTTAACGGATAAGCTAGTTTATCAGCGTCGATGTATATTATATCGGGATTCTTTTCTATGGAAAAATCCCCGTTTACCGGAGTACGCTCTATTTTCAGATGTATGGGGCGCGATAAGGTAGTTTCATCTTCGTGGATATTATACCGTTCTATTTTGAGACTGTCCTTTTTCTTTAAGATAAGGAATCCTCTGTCTTTTAGTAACTCATGTGTTTCCGAATAGAATATTTTACCCGACTGGCTTATCACGGATTCGAATATCTGCCGTACCGTAGCTGAATTGAACCCATACGGAGAAAGGAGCTCGAAAAGGATAGCTTCCGGTTCCAGATACTGCACCAGCATGGATATATTTATCTTATTGTCTCCCAATATATTGGCTTTCACCTGAGCCATATACATATAGTATATGTTAGCCACCTGCGTCAGATGCTCGGCTGTTTTGTTTATCGACTCTTTTGCCGAAGGATTTATCGCTTCCAGCATAGGGATAACATTCAGCCTTATCTTGTTCCGGGCATACATATCTTCATTGTTGGTGCTATCATCAACGAACGACATTCGCCTTTCTTTCAGATACTCTATTATCTCGTCGCGGCTCACGCATAACAATGGACGGATAATATATCCGTTTACAGGGGCAATACCGGTAAGTCCGCGGATACCTGTTCCCCTGACAAGATTGAGCAGAATGGTTTCTACAGAATCATCTCGATGATGTGCTACGGCTATTTTGTCGGCCATATGAATAACTCTGAGTTGTTCAAACCAGTTGTAACGCAGCTCACGGGCAGCCATTTCTATCGACACGGAATTTATAGCGGCATAGGCTTCCGTATCGAAATCGATACGCTCGTATTTCAGATTATACTTTTTACAAAGTTCTTCTACAAAGAATGCGTCCCTGTTAGATTCTTCGCCCCGTAAGTGAAAATTACAATGGGCTACGACACATTCGAGGCCGAAGCTATGAAGGATATCAAGTAAAGCGACAGAATCAGCTCCTCCGCTCACACCTACGATTATTTTCTCTCCTCCGGCAAGTAATCCGTTGGCAACGATATACTGTTCTACTCTCGAAATATCCATAATTTAAATTTTCAGGTACGAAAAGTAATATTTCTGCACTTTCTTAGACAGCAGTTGTATATTGAGCATGTCCGATGCCTCCGATATATCCCTGATGCTACCGTCATTGTACAGGATATCTATACTATCGTCGGCTTCATTATACATATTTGTATAAATAACATCGGACGAATAGAAGAAAGATGCTTCGTATTCATTCACTCCGAGCTGTTCGGTATAAGCCGCAATATGTTTCTGTATCTGGTGCTCAGACAGCGGTTCATTGGTTATTTCTATTTTAAACAGGTTCCTGTTTATCAAAGCCGCGCTAAGCGTGGACAATACCTTGTCTTCGTTTGCTGCCCATACCTTCAGTGCGCACCAGATGTCATTATCGTCCAGACCCGCGAAATGTTTCAATACTTCTTCGCGTTGCCTGTCAAAGAATACCCTGCTTACATCATTCTCCAGGAAATACAGGAAGGCCGGAGACGCAAACAGCTTTATACCCTTATCGCTCAGTTCCTTTGCCCTTGTCAGTGTTTTTATCAGCATTTTCTCGGCTGCAACGGCTGTTTTATGCAGATATACCTGCCAGTACATCAGCCGGCGCGACATCAGGAAGTTTTCTATCGAGTAAATACCCTTAGCCTCTACAACAAGGCGGTCGTTGCGGAGATCGAGCATCTTAATAATGCGGGCCGATCCTATATTACCCTCCGTTACACCTGTAAAGAAACTGTCGCGGCGCAGGTAATCGAGGCGGTCTACATCCAGTTGCCCGCTCACCAGTTGATGCAGGAACTTTTTCGGATACTCGTTCTTGAATATTGAAATACAGATATCAAGTTCACCATCCATTTCTTCGTTCAGGTTTTCCATCAGAGCAAGGGAAAACTCTTCGTGATGGATACCGTTTGTCAGCGTATATTCCAGTACATGCGAGAAAGGCCCGTGACCTACATCGTGTAGCAGGATACAGGCTAATGCTCCATTTGCTTCTTCGGCGGTTATTTCATGACCTTTTATTCTCAGGTTGTTTATGGCTTCATCCATCAGGTACATAGCGCCGATGGAATGATGTAAACGGGTGTGTTGTGCTCCCGGATACACGAATGAGGCCAACCCCAGTTGCTTGATACGATTGAGCCGCTGCAAAAAAGGGTGTTGTATAAGTCTGTAAAGAAAATTATTCGGGATAGTAATAAAACCGAATACGGGATCATTAATTATTTTCTTCTTATTACTCATCAGTAACAGTGTATTTTAATATTTTAGAGTTCAAAGATACGGAGAATTTAATTAATCGAGGTTTAACAGCAAGTTTCTCTAAGATAAACACACGAAAATTGGTAACGTTTCAGCTAACAGTCAACAATGTACTCACACAGAGACGCTAAGGCGCAAAGTATAACTCATAATCTATCGTCAATTTAGGTTCATTAACTATATAATGTTAAAACCTGACACTTCTGACAAATTTTTCACTATTTCCCATCTGTTATTTTTGCATTCATTAACTATATATGGTTAAAAGGTAACAGAAGTAACGGTTTTTTAGCTATTAGCCGTTAGTCTATTAGCCTTAAAACTAGCAACTAAAAAACTTGACTTACGACTTTCCAAAAGGTAACAAAGGTAACAGTTTTTCTACTATTACTTTTTACTCTCTGTAGCCTCCCCCAAGGGTTAGGGCTGTTAAGTTCTGAATTCTTATATCCTCTTTGTCATGTTGAACGCAGTGAAACATCTCGTTTCTCTGGGTCGGGATTCTGAACGAAGTGAAGAATGACAGCAGAAAATAACAGAATAAAGCAGAGAACTTAACAGCCCTGCCCCGAGGGGGAGAAACAACGTTCGACAGAACGAAGTGTAGTCAATGGAAGGGCCGATCAACACGTCAAAGAACCATAAGCTAGCAGCTTACTACATAGATAAACTATTTCAAAAAGATTAGATTTCGGGTTTACCCTAAAGCTTTCTAGATAGAAGCCGAAGGATATTTTCTCGGCTATGGACAAACGTTTGGCCGCATGGAGTATAATCAGTAGTAGTATTCTAGATTATTTTTTATTGTATAGATACAATTACAAAAGAATATAAAAAAATAGAGATATTGACTAAATAGTTTTTGTGAACTATCGAAAATGTTATCTTTGTAATGAAGATCGAGGACAATTAGATGCGAACAATTATGAAGAAACTACTACTCAGGATTCAACGAATTCTGGGTCTTAAGAAGACAGATCGAGATACTGTTATAAAGGAATATTTAGAAAAAAAGAGATAATTTCCAAAAGCGTCAAATTCTTTATTAAATTTGTCGCAAAAATATTTTTATGGAAATTTTTGAAACTTTTCTTTTGCCAAGTGCGTGGATAGCTTTGCTCACTCTGGCTTTTCTTGAAATAGTATTAGGAATAGACAATATCGTGTTTTTGTCTATCATATCGTCTAAATTACCACAAAAGGAGCAGCCAAAAGCCCGTACTATAGGCTTATTGCTGGCTATGCTATTTCGTATCCTTTTATTATTTTGTATATCCTGGCTGATGAAGCTGACCAAGCCCATATTTTCATTCGATACGGCATGGTTCGACGGTTCTATTTCGGGACAGAGCATTATAATCGGAGTAGGAGGGCTCTTTCTACTATATAAAAGTGTAACTGAAATTCATCATAAACTAGAAGGAGAGAGTGATGCTGCTCATGGAAAATCAAAATCCGGCTTCGTCGGTGTTATTGTCCAGATTGTAGCTCTTGATATTGTCTTTTCGTTCGATAGTGTCCTTACTGCGGTTGGATTGGTCAGTTTCAGCGAATTTGGATATGTAGGAGCTATGACTATCATGGTTACGGCCGTTGTTGCGGCTGTTATGATTATGTTATTATTTTCCGGTCCGGTGAGTAAATTTGTAAACGAACATCCGACAATTCAGATGCTTGGACTTTCATTCCTGATCCTTATAGGTGTAATGTTGTTGGTCGAATCGGCACATTTGTCTCAGATTTCAATCTTCGGTACCACTGTGGGAGAAATACCGAAAGGATATATATACTTTGCCATTGCTTTCTCTTTGCTTGTCGAATTTCTGAATATGAAGTTAAGGAAGAAGTCGACACCTGTAAAACTCAAAGATTCGGAACTGATAAAAGAAGAATAATCTTTAAGCTATAGATTGTTATCATCATTTGCCAATCAGCTTATTTACTAATAGGCCAATTTACAATAAAAGAACGCCCGATTCGTTAATTAGGTAATCATTAAAAAAAGACCAGACACTTATTCTATGAAGAGATTTATACTTACATCCCTTATCGGCATATTATCAGCCGGATTTACGTTATATGCTCAAACGAAGCAGCTTGTCCAAATCAATTCGGTGAAAACGAAAGAGATAGTGGATCTCAAGTATAATAACAAAAAACAGCTGACCTATTTTGTTGAAAAAGGTGTTGTTACCTTTCGCGAATTTACGTTCAAATATGACAAAATTACGAACTTGCTCTCTGAATGTATAATGAATCAGGACAGAGGGGAATTGATTACCAATTCCAGGTATACATACAATGATGGTTATATTGCTGAAGAGGTGACAAGTTCCGGAAAACAGGTAAAGGAGAAAAAAGTAACAGACCACCTGCAAATTCATATAGACCATAAAGGACGGCTTACCAAAACCGTATTTGAAGATGGTAAACCGTGGGAAGAATTTGTATATGACGAAAATAATAATCTGGTTACATACACACAACATGGAGCAACTAACGAAGGAAGTAAGATCACTATCTTTAAATTCAACAATGATAAATCTGCTTTTCTCAATATAGAGAGTATTCCTGCGTGGTTCTGGGCATGGCATGTAAATAGCATGAGATGGTGCGGAGACTTTATCGGTAAAAATAATCCGAAGGGGTTTACGACCGAAGACCCGAGGTATGGTACAGATACTATTGAAGTTACATATGAATACGATACGGATGGGTATCCCGTAAAGCAGTTCTATAACGGGGAATTAGTTCGGGAGATGCTATATAAGAATTAAAAATAAATGAATATAAAAGGGCGATTAGATCACTTCTAATCGCCCTTTTATATTCATTTAATCTTATTAAGATTTTACCCAAACAGATAAAGCTCCTCCTTCGACAAGAAAATCACCGTTACCTTCATCATCTATTGTTATTTTCTTCTGCACGTTGCCGGTAATATCGTACCAAACTTCACCTTTGCGGTTTATCCCCACATTCATTATTTTATTTCCCTCAATACCATTCGACATCAGAAATACAAGCCCCGATTCGGGATGATCTTTATCTCCTAGGCGCACAAAGCCTACCGTAGAGGGATGGTCGAAATAGTCTTTTTGCTCACCGTAAGCATATTTCCTCCGGGCATCCAGTAATAGATCAATGATAGGTTGATGTCGCGATTTATCTCCGTTTGTACCATAATAATCACCATAAAAAATGCAGGGATATCCTTTCTCCATCAGTAGGATGAGGGCGTAAGCCGAAGGTTTGAACCAGTCTTCTATTTCCGATTCCAGAGAGCTACCCAGTTGCGAGTCGTGGTTATCCACAAAAGTGACTGCATAGTCCGGATGATGCAAAACGAGAGTATTGTCCAGTATCCCTTGCAAATCATAATCTTTGCCGAATATCGAGGCCTTATACATATTATAATGCAGGGGTACATCGAACAAATCGGTCGTTTTATTTACAGCAGAAAGATATTTTTCTAACGTTTCCAGATCCCCGTTCCAGTATTCAGCAACCGAATAGAAGTCGTCGCCCCTCTCGGCTCTTACTGTTTCCAGAAATTGTTTAACAAACTTATCTTCCATGTGTTTCACTGCATCGAGACGCATACCATCCAAATTCAATTCGTTGGAAACCCATAGTCCCCAGCGGTTCAGTTCCTTTATCACTTCCGGATGGTCGAGATCTAAATCGTTACATAGCAAAAAATCATAATTGCCATTTTCGTCATCTACCCCTTCACTCCAATATTTGTTTTCTCCGAGTATACGGAAGATTCCGCTTTTTTTCTGAGCATCGTCAAATCCGACACCGGAAAAGTGGTACCAGTGCCATTTAAAGTCGGAATATTTATTCCCCCGTCCTTTGAATAAGTAGCCTGTCCATGCCTGAATCTCTATCTCGTCGCTTATATCCTTATTCCTCTCTTTAGGATCGACCTCTTTTACTTTAAATTTCTCGGTATAGTCACCTTCGGCTTTATGATTCATTACAGTATCGAGATATACTGATATTTTATTTTTATGCAACTCGCCGATCATTTCTATTAATTCATCTTTTGTACCATATTTCGTTCTTACGGTACTATTTTGGTCAAATTCTCCGAGGTCGAAAAGGTCGTATGTTGCATACCCTTCATCCTGTTGTTCGTCTGCCTTATATGCCGGAGGAATCCATACTGCCGTTATACCTGTTTCATGCAGATGTCTTGCATCTTGTTTTAGTTGTTTCCATAAATTTCCGTCATTTGGGAGATTCCACTCGAAGTATTGCATCATTACACCATTTTTCATAATCGGCAATGTTTATTTTTTGTTTGTGATTGTATGTTTGATTCCCATTTAGGGAATGTCTAACGAAAATTTAAATCCAGCTTTTGGTTTTCTTAGACTAAAAGTACAAAGAAAACGCTTTTACATTCCTTTTTGTTTAACAAATTATGCATTACGGTGCATACACATGATATGTAGTCCTTATATGGCAATGTGAGCCAACTGTTGACGTGAAATCTGTACTTACAGGACTTCGCTAACTAAAAAAAATAGCCTCAGAAAAACTGAGGCTATTCATTATAATAAAAGCAGATTATTCATACTCGTTCCATGCCTTGATTTCTATCTCATCCACATTCATTTTGCAGAATGCCTGTATGAAAGCCGATGCGAGGCGGGAGTTTGTAAGTAAAGGCACATTGTAGTCGATAGATGCCCTGCGGATTTTATATCCGTTATCCAACTCGTTTGTGGTAAAGTTTTTAGGGATATTCACCACAAGGTCTATCTTCTTGTTCTGGATCATTTCCAGTGCACTTGGTTTCTGGTCTTCATTCGGCCAGAATACCTGAGTGGCAGGCACTCCGTTATCTACAAGGAACTTTTGAGAACCTCCCGTTGCATACAGTTCGTATCCCTTCTGATGTAGCAGACGTGCGGCTTGCAACAGTTCCACTTTCGATTTGGCAGGTCCGGTAGAGAACAGTACCGTTTTCTTCGGAACACGGTAACCGACCGACAGCATCGACTTGAGCATAGCATCGTAGAAGTTGTCTCCGATGCATCCCACCTCCCCGGTAGAAGCCATATCCACACCTAGTACAGGGTCGGCTTTTTGCAGGCGGGAGAATGAGAACTGTGATGCTTTGATACCTACATAGTCGAGATCGAAGTCGTTCTTGTTCGGCTTTTCTACATTTTTGCCCAGCATCACCTGAGTCGCAAGATCGATAAAGTTTATCTTCAGTACTTTAGATACGAATGGGAATGAGCGGGATGCCCGCAGGTTACATTCGATCACTTTGATATCGTTGTCTTTTGCAAGGAACTGCATATTGAAAGGTCCCGAAATCTGTAACTCTTCGGCGACTTTCCTTGCTACTTTCTTGATCCGTCTTACTGTCTCGATATATAAGCGTTGAGCAGGGAACTGTATGGTCGCATCTCCTGAGTGAACTCCGGCAAATTCGACGTGTTCCGAGATGGCATACATCACTATCTCTCCTTTGTTTGCCACAGCATCTATTTCTATCTCTTTGGCATTTTCGATGAACTCGCTCACCACAACAGGATGCTTTTTGGAGACTTCGGCAGCCAGCCCTAGGAAGTTTTCAAGCTCCTGATCGTTGGAGCAGACATTCATCGCAGCGCCCGAGAGTACATAAGACGGGCGAATGAGTACCGGATAACCAACCTCGGTTACAAAGCCTTTGATATCATCGAGCGAAGTCAGTTCTTTCCATCGAGGCTGATCTACTCCGATGCGGTCGAGCATGCTGGAGAACTTGTGGCGGTCTTCGGCATTGTCAATGCTTTTGGCAGTTGTACCGAGTATGTTTACTTTCGCCGCATCTAGCCGCATAGCCAGATTATTTGGTATCTGTCCGCCTACCGAAAGGATTACCCCATGCGGGTTTTCCAGTTCTATGATGTCCATCACACGCTCGTAAGTCAACTCGTCGAAGTAGAGGCGGTCACACATGTCGTAGTCGGTCGATACTGTTTCGGGATTGTAGTTTATCATTACCGAGCGATACCCTTCCTTGCGGATTGTTTGCAGGGCATTTACCGAACACCAGTCGAACTCTACGGACGATCCGATGCGATATGCTCCCGATCCGAGAACGATCACCGATCGGTGGTCGCCCAGATATTTCACATCGTTGGCCTTACCGTTGTATGTGATGTAGAGATAATTGGTCTGCGCCGGATATTCGGCAGCAAGTGTATCTATTTGTTTCACACATGGTATGATGCCGTTTTCCTTGCGGATACGGCGTACTTCGTATGATATATTTTCTACAAGGCTTGGTTCTTTGCAAACGATCTTCGCTATCTGGAAGTCGGAGAATCCCATTTGTTTGGCAGAGCGAAGCAAGTCGAGAGGGAGAGACTGTATATCGTCAAATTTTTCCAGTTCCTTAGAGCATTTGAAGATATATTGCAGTTTTTGTAAGAACCAAAGGTCTATTTTGGTTAGGTCGTGTATCTGCTCTATGGTGTATCCTCTTTTCAGGGCTTCTTCGATACAGAATATGCGCTTATCGGTAGGATTTTTCAGGGCATCGTCCAGATTGTCGATTTCCAGAGGCTTGTTGGCAGCGAATCCGTGCATACCGATGTTAATCATACGAAGTCCTTTTTGTATGGCTTCTTCGAATGTACGTCCGATAGCCATAATTTCACCAACGGACTTCATACTTGAGCCTATCTCTTTCGATACGCCGTGGAATTTACCCAAGTCCCAGCGGGGGATTTTTACCACTACATAGTCAAGTGCAGGTTCGAAGAAAGCGCAGGTAGATTTGGTTACCGAGTTTTTCAGTTCGAATAGTCCATAACCCAGTCCCAGTTTAGCCGCTACAAAAGCCAACGGATAACCTGTTGCCTTGGATGCCAGTGCCGATGAACGACTCAGGCGGGCGTTTACCTCGATCACACGGTAGTCTTCCGATTCGGGGTCGAAAGCATATTGTACGTTACATTCCCCCACGATACCGATGTGTTTCACTATGCGGATTGAAAGTTCGCGCAGCTTATGATATTCTGAGTTGGTCAGCGTTTGCGATGGTGCTACTACGATACTTTCGCCGGTATGGATGCCGAGCGGGTCGAAGTTTTCCATGTTACACACTGTCATACAGTTGTCATACTTATCGCGGACAACCTCATATTCCACTTCTTTCCAACCTTTCAGTGACTTTTCTACCAGAAGTTGTGATGAATATGCTAGCGCTTTTTCGGCCAGCACCCGCAGTTCCTGCTCATTGTCGCAGAATCCCGAGCCCAGTCCACCCAGTGCGTATGCGGCGCGTACGATAATAGGGTAACCTAATTCCGCCGCTGCTGTCACTGCGTCTTCTATTGAGCCTACAGCATGGCTTTTGATAGTCTTTACATCTATCTGGTCTAGTTTCTTCACGAAGAGGTCACGGTCTTCGGTATCCATAATGGCTTGTACGGGTGTTCCCAGTACACGGACATTATATTTTTCCAGAATACCGCCTTCGTAGAGTTGTACACCGCAGTTGAGAGCGGTTTGTCCACCGAAAGCAAGGAGTATACCTTCCGGCTTTTCTTTTTGGATAACCTTTTCTACGAAGTATGGGGTGATAGGTAAGAAGTATATCTTATCGGCACTGCCTTCCGAGGTTTGTACCGTTGCAATATTGGGGTTGATAAGTACAGTTTCGATGCCTTCTTCTTTCAGGGCTTTCAGGGCTTGCGAACCTGAGTAGTCAAACTCTCCCGCTTCACCGATCTTGAGTGCTCCCGAACCAAGGACTAATACTTTTTTTACGTCTATATCCATTTATGCAATTTTTTATTTATTGAGTGGATTATAATTTTTCTACAAACATATCGAACAAGAATGACGTATCTGTCGGCCCGCTGGCTGCTTCGGGGTGAAACTGAGCAGAGAAGAACGGCTTGGTCTTGTGTTTGATTCCTTCGTTTGTTCCGTCATTCAGATTGATGAACAATGGTTCCCAATCGGATCCCAGAGAGGCATTTGCTACCGCAAAACCGTGATTTTGCGATGTAATGAAGCATTTGGTCGAGTCTACCATCTTTACAGGCTGGTTGTGACTGCGATGCCCGTATTTCAGTTTGTAGATGCTGGCTCCTCCGGCTTTTGATAGTAGCTGGTTGCCCATGCATATACCACAGATAGGTTTGTTTCCTTCCATCGCTTTGCGGATATTCTTTACAGTCTCTTCGCAAAAATCCGGGTTCCCCGGTCCATTGGAGATGAAGAGGCCATCCCATTCCAACTGGTTGAAGTCGTAGTCCCACGGCACGCGTATAAGTGTTACATCGCGCTTCACAAGGCAGCGGATTATATTGTGTTTTACTCCGCAATCAACCAATACTACTTTCTTCTTGCCGTTGCCGTATGTAATCACTTCTTTGCAACTGGCTATGGCTACCTGATTCTCGATATTTGGGTCGTAGAAGTCTATTTCGTCAGCTCCGCTGAATACGATTTTGCCTTTCATCGATCCTTTTTCTCGTAATATCTTCGTCAGTTCGCGTGTGTCTATGCCGTAAATTCCCGGCACATCGTTCTCTTTGAGCCATTCACCAAGGCTTTTCTTAGCATTCCAGTGAGAGTATTCGTGTGAATAATCTGAAATGATGAGTCCGTTCACTTGTATTTTTTCCGATTCGTAGAAGTCGGAAATACCGTTTGTGAAAGTGTTGTCGGGAACGCCGTAATTTCCTACAAGCGGGAAGGTGACAACAAGTATCTGTCCCAGGTAAGAAGGGTCGGTAAGACTTTCCGGATAACCTACCATAGCTGTATTAAATACAACTTCTCCGGCACTGGCTTTTTCCGAGCCGAAAGACCGTCCTTCGAAAACTGTTCCGTCGTCAAGAATTAGTTGAACTGGTTTGTCTGAATACATCTTTTTGTTTAGAATATAATTGTGACTAAAAACTGATTTATAAGATAAAAAAAAAGGAACGTGATATTTGGTATATCTGTTCCTTTAGCTTGTATAATAATGTTGTATCTTTTTCTTTTTCATTTTTTCAAATATCCGAATAAAACTCATGTGAATATCTGAAGCACAAAGATAACAATAAATTATAATATCCTTCCGATTGACTGATATTATTTTGATTATACATACATTTTTTTCAAGAATGTTTTTTAATGAAGTCGCCTAGACTTTTTATTTTCATATCTCTTTGTCATGCTGACGATAGGACGCATCTCATTTCTCAAGAGATTTTTACTCTGTTCAAAATGACAAAGAGAGTATTTGTTTCATAATGTTACCAGGTTCAAAAAGTCTAGACGACCTCAATTACATATGTAAACGTTCAATATGCAATACGAGTTATTCTGAAAATTACACAGAATAGAAAAAAAGATTTATATTTACATAATAGAAATACACACTTTACTATCGGATTGACTTTATGAAGAAAGTTTTTGTCAGCGGGTGTTATGATATGCTTCACAGTGGGCATGTAGCGTTTTTCGAAGAGGCTGCCACGTATGGAGAACTATACGTAGGTATAGGCTCGGATAAAACTGTGAATGAACTAAAGGCTCGAAAAACTGTCAATAATGAACAGGAACGCCTGTATATGGTGAGTTCCCTCAGATCAGTAAAAAAGGCGTGGGTAAATCGTGGTTCAGGACTTATTGATTTTTTGGAAGAAATCGAACAACTAAAACCGGATATATTTTTTGTCAACAGTGACGGGCATAGTTCCCTGAAGGAGCAATTGTGCAAAGATTTGGGTATAGAATATGTTGTAAGTAAACGTGTTCCCCATGAGAATTTGCCGGTTCGTTCTACTACGGCTCTGCGCGAAGAGTGCCGTATTCCGTACCGTATCGATCTGGCGGGCGGATGGCTTGATCAACCTAATGTCAGCAGGCTGTATCCGGGGCCTGTATTGACTATATCCATAGAACCTGATTATGAATTTAATGATCGCAGTGGTATGTCTACCAGTTCGCGAAATAAAGCGATCGAACTTTGGCAAGTGGACATTCCGTCGGGCAACAGGGAAAAATTGGCATTAACCCTTTTCTGTTTTGAGAATCCTCCCGGAACAAAGTATGTAAGCGGGTCACAGGATTCATTGGGAATTGTTATGCCGGGGCTTAACAGATTGCATTATACGGGGGATTTCTGGCCTTCGGAAATAGAAAGTATATTGGATAACGGAACTCTCAGCTGGCTCGAAAAACATTTGTGGCTGGTACCCTTATATCCGCGTCACGGTGATTATGATGTGTTGTCTGAGACTAATATAACAATTGAAAATGCAAAGAAACTGAGTCTTGCTGCTCTCTCGGCATGGGATGCAATAAGAGCAAAGGATATTCAGAAACTAGGAAAGGCTGTAAAAGACAGCTTCGATGCCCAGATACTCATGTATCCGCATATGGTAAACATTGATATATTCAAGGTGTTGGATAAGTATAAAGATCAGGCTTTAGGCTGGAAACTTAGTGGTGCAGGAGGCGGAGGGTATCTAACATTCGTTAGTGAAATACCGATAGAGAATGCGATTCAGATACGTATACGCCGAGGGGATAATTTTTAATAGGATATAATTGGGGAAAATAAGATAAGGTGATATCAACACTTTATATGGTACTTATATCTTTTGTTCTCCGTAAAACAAATGAAAGAAAACAAATACGATAACGAAAAATTCTTCGAGCAATATAGCCGGATGTCCCGTTCTGTGAATGGGCTTAAAGGGGCGGGGGAGTGGCATGTACTTCGCAGGATGATGCCTGATTTTACAGGCAAGCGTGTGCTGGACTTAGGATGTGGGTTTGGATGGCATTGCGTATATGCAGTGGAACAAGGCGCCGACATAGTAACAGGTATTGACATATCTGAAAAAATGATTAAAGAAGCTAAGATGAAAAATGCTTCGCCCCATATCGAATATAAATGTATGGCTATTGAAGATTTTGAATTTCAGCCGGAGACATTCGATATAGTTATCAGCTCTTTGGCTTTTCACTATTTAGAGTCGTTTACTGATATTTGCGAAAAGGTAAATAAATGCCTGATATCCGGAGGTTCATTTATCTTTTCTGTCGAACACCCTGTTTTTACAGCATATGGTACTCAGGAGTGGTATTACGATGAGGATAATAAACGGTTACACTGGCCTGTCGACAGGTATTTTACAGAGGGGAAACGTATTGCGAATTTTCTGGGCGAAGATGTAGTTAAATATCATAAAACATTGACAACATATCTGAACGGATTGTTGAACTCAGGTTTTGAAATAAAAGAAATCGTAGAGCCTGAACCTGATGAAACCATGCTAGGAATACCCGGTATGAGTGACGAATTACGCAGACCCATATTTCTGATGATATCGTGTAAGAAAAAATAAAGGGATAAAAGCAAAAAAAGGGAGTGTTTGGCTCCCTTTCGCATTATCATATGCTTGTCTTCTTTTTGATCCTTTCCGTTTTCCTTGATCTGCAAATAAAACAATGAAATTTGTTTTTTGTTTTTTGAGTTGGCTCGAAGTTTACAATAATTAAGTATCTTTATAAGATTGTCTCAAGAATCATTATTTTCTCTATTATGCTTTTCTCTATATGCCTTTGGGGGCATCCCGTAACGTTGAGAGAATAGTTTATAAAAACTTCCTCTGTTATTGAATCCCGACTGATAAATGACCTCATCGACAGAAATATTTGTCTTAATCAGTAAGCCTTCTGCTATCTTCAATTTATAATCCCTTATCAGACTTCCCGGGCCATTCTTATATACGACGTCTATTTTTCTGTATAGTTGGCGAACACTTACATTGAGCAGAGATGCCAGTTCCTCGGTCGAAAATGCAGGATTTTTGATGTTCTCATCTATCACTTGCAGCGTCCGTTCATAGAACTCTTTATCTTCGCGGTGTAGAATCTGCCCTTCTTCAATTTCGAAAGCACTTAATGCCGAATTATAATATTCTTTTGTTTCTTCTTCCCTTTTCAACAGGCGGCTGACAGCTTTTTTCAGATATTGGACATCGAACGGCTTCGAAATATACATATCTACCCCTGCATCAAGCCCTTCAAGCTGGTCTTCTGTATAATTTTTGCCCGATAAAATAATAACCGGAATATGGGAACTCACACGGGATTCTTTTAGCATGCGTACAAGGTCGAAACCACTCCGTCTGGGCATCATTACATCAGATATAAGGAGGTTTATCTTTGTTTTGGATAATATTTCCTCTATTGTATCCGGATCGTTTACCGGGATCACATTATACTGGTCTTTCAGTATTTCGCATACAAACCATAGTATCTCGATTTCATCGTCCACAATAAGAACTGTCGGACGTGATTTTACAATATCGAATTCCGGTAGTATAATTTGTTTTTTCTCCGGTATTTGCATTGGGATACCAGATGCAATTCTGGAAGATTCAAGAGCATTGTTAGTAAGTTCATGTATAGGGAGTTCGACCGTAAAACATGTGATCTGTCCGGGAGTACTTTTTACCTGCATATCTCCACCAAGTAGTTTTACTGTACTGTGGCAGATAGAAAGTCCTAATCCGTTGCGGGAAAACAGTCGGCTGTTATGCCTACTTTCAAGGTTATCCAACACCCGGTAACGGTCGAAAATAAAGGGCAAATCTTCCGGGCTGAAACCTTTCCCCGTATTGGATACGGAAGTGACGAGCTTTTGATCTTTGACGAAAATATCTACATTGATAGTACCACCATCCGGAGTATATTTGAAAGCATTTGAAACGAGGTTTGTCAATATTTTTGAATAGCATCCCGGATCGGTTTGCCATACGAGCTTCTTTTCTATATTTACATTGTAATCTGTTTGCTTACTATCAGATAATAGTTTGAACGATGATAATATATTTCCAGCAAACTCTTCTATTTCAACTTTTTCTATAACCACCTGAGTGTGCCCGGTATCTATCCTGCGAAACTCGATAAGTTCCTGAATCAGGCCGTTCAACCTTTCCGCATTGCGGTGTATTAAGGTTGCATAATCGTATACAGGAGATGATTTGTCAACAGAAGAAAGTATGTGGTCGCAGGGGCCGTAAATAAGAGTCAGAGGGGTACTGAATTCGTGGGTTATATTGGTAAAGAAGCGTAATTTCGATTCATAGATTTCTTCCGTTTTCTTTTGTTCCATTTTTTCGAAGACCCGGTGTTCTTTGCGTTTTACTTTGCGTCTGTATGATAATATGAGGAACAAGGCTACGGAACCTGTTATTATTGCGTATATAATGTAAGCTATAGTAGTCATATACCATGGCGGAAGAATTCGTATATATTGAGTGTAAACAGGTTGGTTCTCAAAGATGTTATTGGCTGAGAAACGTACTTTCAATTGATATTCTCCGGGAGCCATATTGGTAAAGGTTACACTGTTCGAAGTCCCGTTATCGATCCATTTGTCGCTATGGCCACTCAGCAAATACTGGTAAGTATATTTGTGTCCGTTGACATAATCCGGTGCAACAAACGACACGGTAAAGAAATTCTGGTAATGTGGCAGTTCCAGTATGTCCTTTTGGTCTCTTATTTTAATATAGTCTGCGATCTCTACCTCTTTTCCGTATATGCTCAGGCTGTTAAAGTAGAAGTTAGGTGTGAAGACAGGTGTTTGTGTCTGGTTGCTGCGGATGGAAACAAATCCGTCGATACCCCCAAAAAACATTATCTGTTTGCGAGGGCATATATAGTAGGCATTATCGCTGAACTCCTGCACAGAAAGATTATTTGGGTTGCTATAATTCGTAAATACTTTTGTCCGGGGATCGAATCTTGCGAGTCCCTTATTCGTACTCAGCCAAAGATAACCCTGCGGATCTTCCACGATTCCATGTATGGTGTTATTCGGTAGCCCCGATTCGGTATTATAATTAATGTATTCCAGTTTGTCCTTTCCCACTTTTGTTATACGGCAAAGACCAAAACTGGTACCCAGCCACAACGTTTTATGACTATCGCGGTATATTACGAGTATATCATTAACCAACTGATTTTCACTATTGGTTAGTTTATAGAACGTTTTTTCTTCTGTTTTCAGGTTAAATCTGACCAGACCTTCGCCTCTGCTCCCGATCCAGAGAATAGAATCATTTTCTATCTCGGTATCATAAATCACATTTTCTGTTTGGAAAAATCTGAAATGATCTATTCTATCTATCCTGGGAACATCATTTGTAAATATCAGTTTTATACGGTGTAGTCCGTCTCCGGAAGTCGTTACCCACAGTGTATTTGCATCCTGCTCGGTTGCCGAACAGAGAAAATATAATGGTTTGCTTCCGTGGGGCTGTGGTAGGCTGTGTATACGTTTGTCGGAATAAGAATAATAATTGATCCCCGGCCCGCCGCTTATGATCCATAGTAAGTTATGCCTGCTTTCGACAAGATTGAATATTGAATTATTGGCAAGAGCAGAGTTCTGTATATGAAAATGATTCACTTTTTTATCGGAAAGTGGTTCATCCGGATTATAATCGGGAAAACAAAAAAGCCCGTCACCTTTTGTACCTATCCATAAATTATTATCAGTATCCAGTGTTACAGACCGTACGGGAACTTTTGCCTGAGGATAGAATTCGTATAACATCGAAGATCGTATTGTGTAATCTTCTTCCGAATATATATATACTCCGTAGCCATCGGTACCTATCAGTACAATTTGTTGTACCGGATCATAAGCCATATTGAAAATACCATAGTTGAGAGTGGTACGTTCTATGTATGGTTTGTTACCGGAATCAGGATCGCGCCTTATTACTTTAAGTCCATCATTAATGAAAGCTATAAATATATCATTTCCAGCTATCAGAGCATCTCTCATGCTTTCTTTGGGCGGAATCTCCGATCTGATATTCATTACAAATTCTTTGACCCCTGTATTGATATCAAGGGTGTAGAGATCAAATCGGGTATCTACAAAAACGATGCTCGTACCTTTTTCGAAAGCCCATCTGATTGGAGCATCATGCTCATAATCCATCAAACGGTAAGTTCCGGTTATGATCCCGTTTTCCTTTATTATTTTATAACGCATTATCTGCCCCATAGAGCCAAATACCCAGATGATATCATCCTTACAAATAGAAAAGCATTGTGTTCTGTAGGATATTACTCCCGGAGTATGTATTTTATGAAACCGACTATCGGATTTATTATATACTGCAATCGAATCATTCTCGGAAAGGACAAAAAAAGTTCCATCGGGGCTTTTTGCCTGCCAATATATAGTTCTCATATCAGGATGGTTCTCGAATGTACCTGATTGGGAGTTGAACAGGCATAATCCCTGATTTGTTTTTAGCCAGAGCATTCCGGGATCGGTTTCTGTGATGTGTCTTATTACATTTCCCGGTAAGGAATTGTTGTGGCTGGTTGGCAGGTAATTTTTAACCGAAGAGCCGTCGTAACGATTGAGTCCGTCATAAGTAGCAAACCACATAAATCCGTAACTATCCATTGTTACAAATCTCACGGCACTGGAAGAAAGCCCGAAGCGGGAAGATATATGTTGAATATTATATGCATATCCGGTAATGTTGGCACAAATGGCAAGTATTGCGATTATTATCAGGGCTGAAAAATTCTTCATATCAAGTAATAGATATACTAAACAAGGTTTTCTACAAATATAGCTTATTAAGACAGGCTTTACCTAATTCTTCCTGCATTATTATATCAATGCATATGCGTATATCTGCCATTTTAGTCCGTTTTTCTGCCATGCCTCTTTCCTGACAATTATTACAGAAATGCGGACAAGGGGAGGCTGTAGCTTACTTAATTTTGTTCAAATTAACATTTAATCTAATTCGCACTCAAAAACCATTGAAAAAAAGAATTTATTATTATGAAAAACCATTATTATTTATGAAAAAGAACAAACTAAGAAACAGACTTAGACGGTTTCTGTCATTAAGTATGGCTATTGCTTTATTTCTGACAGTAAATGTGGTGACTGCACAAAACGGTCAGCAGGCAAAAGTGACTATTTCCGGTACTGTTACTGCAAGCGGTGAACCCGTAATAGGTGCGGTAGTGGCTGTAAAAGGAACAACTACGGGAACAATAACCAGCGACAAGGGAGAATATACGATCAATGCGACTGGCAATGATATACTGGTATTCTCTTCCATCGGCTATATTTCGCAGGAAATTCCCGTAGGTCGTCAAACAAGAATCGATGTTGTTCTCGAAGACAATGTTATCAATCTGGAAAGTGTGGTAGTTGTAGGCTATGGTACACGTAAGCGCTCCGACCTCACAGGTGCGGTGAATGTTATGGGTGAGCAAACTATCCGTGCTACTCCTGCCGCAAATATCGCAATGGCTCTGCAAGGAGCGGGAGCGGGTGTGAATATACAGCGTAGCGGCGGCTCCACACATCCGGGGCATACTCCCGAAATCCGTATTCGGGGAACCCGGTCGATAGCAGCTGGTAACGATCCTCTTTTGGTTGTGGATGGGATTCCTTACGAATTAAGTATGATGAATAATATAGCACCGGAAGATATAACATCGGTAACTGTGCTTAAAGATGCATCATCGACAGCTATTTATGGCTCGCGTGGTGCCAATGGCGTTATACTTGTTTCTACCAAACGCGGGTCGGAAGGTACCAAGGCCGTTGTAAACTATAATGGATATATCGGTTTCAGTAAACCGTTGGGTTTCTACGATGTTATGAAATCTGAAGACTATATGCAATTGCGCAAATGGTCTATGTATAATCGTTATAAAAACGCAGAAAATTATACAGGAGTGGACGATCCGAGAGTGATGCAAAAAGTATTTGAAGGAGGTCTCGATGGTGAAATAGAAGGTTATGAAAGAGGTGTAGACACTGACTGGCAGCGAGAATTGTATGACAAAAATCCTGTGATGACAAATCATCAGATAAGCTTATCGGGCGGAACAAAGAATACACAGTATGCAGCATCGCTGGGATATTATAAATCGACAGGTGTATATGACCTGCAATCAATGGAGCGTACAACCCTCAAATTGTCTATAGATCATACTATAAACAAATACCTGAAATTTGGACTGAATACATTGAATACCTATTATATCAGCAGAGGGGAAAGCCTGAATCCGATGGGTGACGCCCTTAGCCTCAGCCCGTTGTTGTCGCCATACATGGATGATGGTACAATCCGGGAAAAGGTGCATCCGAACGACCTTATGAGCAATCCTTTAATGGACCTTCGCAAGGATGCGATTCAGGATGATCGCAAAAGGTTGTCAACATTTACGACAGGTTATCTGGAAGTGGATTTCACTCACGGATTCAAATACAGGCTCAATGCCGGCGTACAACTTTCTTCTACCACGCTGCAACGTTACTATCAGAAAGGAACAAGCAAGCGTCGCCAGTCATCTAACTACGGGTATAACGAATCTAATTCTCTGACCGATTATACTATTGAGAACCTGTTAACTTATGACAGAAAGTTCGATAAGCACAATCTCAATCTTACGGCCATGTTTAGCGCCGAAGAAAGAGAAGCTCAGGAATTCGACCTGAACTACGAAAATGTACCAACCAATCAAGTGGGATACTACAATCCGGGTACAGCTGAAAACCATAAAGGAAACGGAGATTATAATAAATGGAGTATGCTCTCTTATATGGGGCGTATCAATTACGACTACGACTCCCGTTATTACCTTACGGCAACGCTGCGTACCGATGGTTCATCACGTTTGGCTAAAGGGAATAAATGGCATTATTTTCCGTCTGCCGCTTTGGCTTGGAATATCGGAAATGAAAAATTTATGAGCGGGACTTCTCATATATTGTCACAGCTGAAACTGAGGCTAAGTTATGGAGAAGTAGGTAACACCAATGTGAGTCCTTACGATACTATGGGCGATATGACCAGCAACAAGTATATCTTCGGGTCACAGGGTGTACTCGGATACTATCCTACTGCTGCTTCTAACAGCGAACTGAAGTGGGAACGTACCGCCAGTTACAATGCCGGTATAGATTTAGGTTTTCTTAACAACCGCTTTTCGGGGTCAATTGAGGTTTACAAACAATTCTCCAACAACCTGATGATGAAATTTACCCCTCCGGCTACAAGCGGCGTAAGCACGCAAATCCCATACAATGTGGGTGAAACGGAAAATGTCGGGTTTGAATTCGCAGCCCGTGTACACGTTTTCGACGGTGATGGTAAAAATAAATTCCAATGGACTTCCGATTTCAATATTTATTTCAACAGGAACAAGGTTGTTCAACTTACCGAAGGTGTAGACAAACTGATTTCGGACAACCTGTTTGTTGGCCATCCGTTAGGATCTTTCTACGAATATGTAGGACTGGGTATCTGGCAGGATACACCTGAGGACAGGGCGCTTGCAGAAAGTTACGGACTTAAGACTTCCGGTGACGACTCGGTGATAGGAACTATTAAAGTAGCAGACATAAGTGGCCCAGACGGTGTTCCTGATAATGTAATCAACGATCTTGACCGCAAAATAGTAGGTAGCCATCAGGCAAACTTCGAAGGAGGATGGACAAATAGTCTCGCATACAAGAACTTCGACTTCACTGTGGTTATGAATTTCCGTCAGGGAGGTAAGCTCAGGTCTGAACTTTATGGTGGAGGACAAAACTCTCTGATGGGAGGTTATTACAACAACCTGAATGTAGACTACTGGACTCCTGAGAATACAGGCGCCCGTTGGCCGGCCCCGAATAATAAGGTGCAGAGTATACCGTACAAAGGCACACTTACACTGTTTGATGCCTCTTATCTCAAGATACGGACGCTTACTTTGGGATATTCCTTACCGGATAAACTGCTTAAGACAGTAGGGGTAAGTAAGGCCCGTGTTTATTCCACAGCGACAAATCCATTTACATTCTTTTCGGAATATGTAAACAAATATAAGGGGCTTGATCCGGAAACAAACCGGGTGATGGGTACGGTAATACCTCCATCATGGCAAATGTTATTCGGTATTAATATAACCTTTTAAATCAGTCAACAGTTAGCAGTCAACTAGTTTACGGTCAATATTAACAAAGAAAAATAATGAAAAAAATAATATATTTATTAGCCTGCCTTCCGCTATTTGTTATGATGGCATGCGGCGATTTTCTGGATGAAGAAAATCATTCGAAGATGACACCCGAGTCATTCAGTACACCACAGGGTTTCGAACTGGGACTGAACGGCGTGTATGGCGGGATGAGGACCTTTTATGGCCCTCTCAGTTCCATCCATATGATAACAGTGCCCGGAACTGACGAATTTTATAGCCGTTCTTCGGGTGACATTTATAATTTTGGTAATTATACAACGAATTACAAACCTAATTCCGACTATATCTATTCCTATTGGAGAAGTTCGTATACACTGATAAATACCTGCAATGGCCTTGTCCATTTCGGTGAAAACATGACAGATATCCCCGAAGCTAAGAAAATAACCATGCTGGCTGAGGCCAGATTTTTCAGAGCGTTACTTTATTTCCGTTTAGTGCAGTTTTTCGGTGATGTGACATTGAACCGCACATATAATGACGTGATAGTGAAAACAGCCAAGCGTGACCCTATGGCAGATGTTTACGACTTTGTAGTCGAAGATCTGTTGTATTGTACAACTCCCGGCAATCTGCCTGTCGGCCCTAAAGATACCCAGCCCGGACGTGTTACTCAGGCGTTAGCCCGTCATCTCCTGGCAAAAGTATATCTTACACGTGGATGGAGCAGCGCCGCCAAAGCCACTGATTTCCAGAATGCATATGATATAGCAACAAAGCTGATAGAGGATGGAGACCAGACGGGGGTAAAACTGATGGGAAAATATGAAGATATTCATAAGCCCGGAAATGAAAATAATCAGGAAATACTCTTTAATGTACAGATGACTGACGACCCTATTTACGGTGTTCCGGAAAAGGATTCGGGTATGAATAATCTTGCTCATATCTTTGTTGCAGGCTACTTCAACTTTAATGGTAGCGGCAATGTTCAGCAGATAGAAGACGGGCGTGTATATGCCCGCTATCATGGAACCACTTGGCTATATAACACGGTTTTTGGCAATATAGATAAAGATTCACGTTATCATGGCACCTTCCAAAGTAAATGGACTGCTCCGGTTGATTTCAGCAATAAAAAGCAGGAATTCTATGTCGGTGAAAACAAGTATTCTGCAATCAGGAGTGGCGCAAAAGGAGAGCTTGCAGGCTATCTTCCGGGTAAGAATATGACCAAAGAGGAGATAGAGTCGGCAAACTACTATATACTTACTCCGGAGAACTATACCGATCCTAATTTTCCTACAATGAAGAAATATTTGGATCCTAACCGGACAAGCCTTTCATTCGACTCACGCCGCACAATCATTGTGTACCGTCTGGCGGAAACATATCTTATTGCCGCAGAAGCCGCTTTTAAGCTCGGAAATAATTCGACTACCGACGGAGCAGCCTATTATATCAACGAACTTCGTAAGAGGGCTGCCTCGAAGACCGAATATATCAATGACCTGATGATAACTCCAGCGGATGTAACTATAGATTATATTCTGGACGAAAGGACACGTGAACTTTGTGGCGAACAGTTGCGCTGGCTCGACCTCGTGCGCACAAAGAAACTGGTTGAACGGGTGCGGAAGTATGGTTTCTTCACCACAAAATGGACAAATCATACCTTACCTAAAGATAATATACAGGATTTCCATATATTACGTCCTATTCCTCAGAAACAAATAGAGTCTGTTATTGTAGGCGATCCTTATCCGCAACAAGCTAACGGGTGGGATAAAATGTAAATCCTTTCAGTAAATCATACAGGCGTACACTAAACCCGTACGCCTGTATCAGACTTTAAGGTTTATATAAGGGCATTCTTACAATACAAAACTGAAAAATAGAGGCAATATTAATGCCCGAAAGATTGACATTAATAAATAAATAATAATGAGAGTTTGTTTTAAGTATTTAATTTTTACGTTTTTAATTTTTGCGTTTAGTGAATCAACTTTTTCTCAAGGACGCGAGTATCTCTTTTCGCTGAAATCTGATAAGGGGCATGGAGGCAAAACTCAATGGCTGATGAAAAAGGCCGGAGATGTGACCGACAGGGCCGAAGATGTTTCCGTTATCGGATATGGTACAAAGGGATGGGCAGAAGCGATTGTTCCCGGTACTGTACTCAATTCGCTGGTGGCGCAGGGAATCTATCCTGAACCCTATTTTGGCCTGAATAACAAAATAACAAGTGAATTAATACCCGATCTGAGTACTGCTGGACGTGATTTTTACACCTATTGGTTTCGTACCGAGTTTGACGGGCTTGAATGCGTGAAGGGCGAACGTATGTGGATGCAAGTGGATGGAATAAACTACCGGGCCGAACTTTGGCTCAATGGTAAAATGGTTGCTAATATAGCCGGAATGTTCCGTCAGGAATTTATAGATATAACAGACTATATCAATTCGGGAAACAAGAATGTGCTTGCAGTAAAAGTCTATCCCATAGACGAACCGGGCGGCCCGCGCGAAGGAGTTTCCAAATCGTGGGGGGCAGCAGGAGAGTTTCGCAATGGTGGTAATGGGGAAATTGGCAAGAATGTAACAATGCTCATGACGGTAGGTTGGGATTTTACTTACCTCGATGGTATCCGCGACCGTAATACGGGGATATGGAAAGATATCAGTTTCTTTAAAACAGGAGAGGTTACGCTTAACCATCCGTTTGTGAAGAGCGATTTGCGCAAACCCGGTTATGACCATTCACGCCAGACTGTAAGTGTAGAATTACATAATCCCGGATTCAGAGCTCAAAAAGTAAAGATAAAAGGTGAAATACTAGGTGAAGGCATTACTTTCGAAAGAGAAGTTGAAATTTTACGGGGACTTACCAAAACGATAGAATTCAATACTACGGATTTTCCTCAGTTAGCTATCGATAAACCCCGTCTCTGGTGGCCTGTAAACAAAGGTCCGCAGGAACTTTATACCCTTTCTGTAAAAGCTGAGATACAGGGTGTAGTCTCAGATTCCATGACTACCCGTTTCGGTATCAGGGAAATTACATCACATACGGATACTCCCGATAAGTCGCGCACATTCAGGGTCAACGGAAAAGATATCTTTATCAAAGGGACTAACTGGTTGCCGGAAAACATGCTGCGCATGTCTGACGAACGAACTTATGCGGAGTTACGCTATACAGCGCAATCGGGCGTAAACCTGATTCGTTTCTGGGGTGGCGGTATCACAGAGTCCGACTACTTTTTCGATTTGTGCGACGAACTGGGGATAATGGTCTGGAAGGAATTCTGGATGACAGGTGATACAAAGCATCCGATCGACAGGGGACTACATTTGCAGAATGCGGAATCGACCGTTAAACGTGTACGGAATCATCCGTCACTGGCTTATTATGTATGTTCGAATGAGTCGACCGAAATGTCTGGTCTCGAAGAATTACTTCAGCGGATAGACGGTACACGTGGTTATCAGATGGAATCGGAATGTTGCGGAATCCATGATGGCAGTCCGTATAAAACAGTCAATCCGATGAGGCATTATGAAAACACGGCATCCGAACGTGGCAGCCGGGTAGACGGATTTAATCCTGAATATGGCGCGCCTTGTCTCCCTACTGTTGAATGCCTGCGTGAAATGATGCCCGAAAAAGACCTCTGGCCAATCAATACGGAAGTATGGGATTATAGTGATGGCAATGGATTTCACCAGATGTCTTCTCTATATGTAGACTTGGTGAATGAGTATGGAAAGTCGGAGAGCATAGACGAATTCGCGATGAAAGGGCAATTTGTAGGAGCAATGAGTTACAAAAGTATCTGGGAGGTCTGGAACTATAACAAACTAAATTATGGAGACCGCTATACTTCCGGAGTTCTTTTCTGGTATCACAATTCTCCTGTCCGTCAGGTTTGCGGGCGAATGTGGGACTGGTCGCTCGAACCTACGGCAGCACTCTATGCGGCAGCAAATGCATGTGAACCGCTACACCCCCAGTTCGACTATCTGAAAAATACGGTATCGGTGGTAAACGACTATTATAAGGCTTTTTCCGGTTATAAGGTTACAGCTGAAGTATTCGATATCAACTCAAAACAAGTATGGAAAAATCAGGCTTCGGTCGATCTTCCCGAAGATGGAGTTGTAAATGATGTATTTAAAATTGATTTCCCTGCGAATATCTCGCCCGTTCATTTTATCAAGCTTCGCCTTTTTGATAGTACAGGAAAGGAAGTGGGCAGTAACTTCTACTGGCGTTCCACGAGCGTATATGAAGGGATGAAATCTATGACAGGGCCTACTACAGCAGGTTTCCAGAGTATAAAAGAACTTGCTCCGGCTAAACTGTCGATGAAATACAAAACACGTGTAAGCGAAGGAAAACATTATATAGACATCGAGCTGAAAAATACGAACCGTTCAATTGCATTCTTCACGCAATTGCAATGGCTCGACTCGGCAGGTAAACCTGTACGCCCTTCATACTATACCGATAACTTTTTTAGTATGATGCCGGGAGAAAGCCGCAGTATAACAATAGAGACGGATAAAAAGAATCTTCCGGCAGATAATTATTCATTGATTCTGAAGGGTTGTAATGTTTCTCAAGTGAAAAATACTATTTTAGTAAAATGAAAAACACTCATATAGCAATTTAAATTAATACATATGGAACGAAGAAAATTTCTGCGCAATGCAGGCATGCTGGGGCTGGCTTCAATTGCGAACAGCAGTATCTCGGCAGGGGAAACAATATCCTCACAGACTATATCCCGGAAAGAGGGTATAAAAGTAGACGATCAGTGGGATGTAGTTGTTGTCGGAGGCGGTCCTTCAGGATGTGCTGCTGCCACCGCTGCCGCACGCGAAGGAGCGAAAGTTTTACTGATAGAAGGAACCGGTGCTCTTGGTGGAATGGGGACTTCCGGCCTGTTGAACGCATGGTGTCCTTTTACGGATAAGGAAAAGATTATTTATAAAGGGATAGCGGAAAAGGTATTCTTGGAAGCAAAGAAAGGAGTTCCTCACGTAAAAGGAGACGACTGGGTTCCGATCAACTCAGAATATCTGAAAGTGGTGTATGATGATCTGGTAACGTCGGAAGGGGTATCTGTTTTGTTCTTTTCTACTATGGCTGCCGTGGAAATGAAGCAGGACGGAGTGGTAGATGCTGTCATTGTCGGGAATAAGGCCGGTCTTACTGCCTACAAGGCCAAACTGTTTATCGACTGTACGGGTGATGGTGATCTTGCAGCGTGGGCCGGAGCAAAATTTGATACGGGCGACGGCAAAGGGACAGTACAGGAAGGTACACTTTGTTTCGCACTGGCGAATATTGATCCGTACCAATTTTCGCTGATCGGCAGTGTACATACCAGTAGAAAGGATGGCCCTATACATGAAATGCTTAAGTCGGGGAAATATCCTTTGATAAAGGATAGCCATATCAATGACAAGTATGCAGGACCAGGCTATCTGGCCTTTAATGCAGGTCATGTTACGGTGGATAGTACCAATCCTGTTTCACTTTCGTCAGCAATGATGGTTGGCCGTAAAATAGCCCGGCAGTTTCAGGAAGGATTGGCAGAGTACGAACCAAAAGTATTTGCAGCTTCCTATCTGGCTACCACAGGCGCCTTGATGGGTGTCCGAGAAAGCCGACGTATCAAATGCGATTATACCTTTACAGTCGAAGACTGGCTGGCCCGTAGGGAGTTTGAGGATGGCATCGGACGTAACTCTTATTACATAGATATACATAAAAGTGATGCAAAAGAATATAAACGCTATGGAAAAGGAGAGTCTCATGGCATACCTTTCAGATGTCTTCTTCCGGTAGGACTTAAAAATGTATTTGTAGCCGGACGTTGTATCTCCACTGACCATTATGCACATGGCAGTCTGAGGGTAATGCCTCCATGTCTGGTTACGGGAGAAGCTGCCGGTGTAGCTGCCGGACAGATTTTTAAAACAACAAAGCCCGATGTTCATAATGTCGATATAAATAAACTTAGGAGCCGACTGAAAGAGGTCGGGCAATTATTGTAATTGTTAGTATTCTAAATTGTAATCAGATACTGGATCATCTTACCGGACAACAAGCCGGAGGTTTATTTCAGATATATTTTATAATTAAAAATCAATATTATGTTTCGAAAATTATTTACGTTATTACTTCTTTTACCATTCCAGTTTTTGTTTTCCCAGCAAAGCCAGCTAACTAACTTCTCCAAAGGATTTACTCCCGAAGAAGTAGGTAAACGTCTGGCATATCATATAGTAGACGACAGGCACGACCTTTATGCAGGGAGATATATTCATTATGCCGAAGTCTGTACTTGGACAGGGGCTCTCGATTATGCCCTTCAGACAAAAGATCAGAAACTAATAAAACTTCTACAAGACAGATTTGAACCTTTCTTTACTCGGGAGAAAGCATTATTACCTCCGATGAATCATGTCGATTATAATATGTTTGGCGGATTGGCCCTTAAACTTTATCAGATAACAAAAGATAAACGTTATCTGGATATGGGTATGGCTTATGCCGATACTCAATGGGAAGTTCCGGCTAATGCAAAACCTGCGGAAAAAGCCTGGGCAGAAAAAGGCTATTCGTGGCAGACCCGCTTATGGATCGACGATATGTATATGATTACTTCGGTACAGGCCGAGGCATATAAAGTGACCGGAGACTCCAAGTATATTGACCGCGCGGCAAAGGAGATGGTACTCTATCTGGAAGAGATACAGCGTCCTAACGGACTTTTCTACCATGCACCGGATGTTCCTTACTATTGGGGTCGCGGCGATGGCTGGATGGCTGTAGGTATGGCTGATCTGCTGACATATCTTCCTGCCGATCATAAAGACCGTCCACGTATTATGAAAGGTTACCTTACCATGATGGAAAGTTTGAAAAAATATCAGACTCCAAGTGGTATGTGGAACCAGTTGATCGATGAGCCTGACTGCTGGGTTGAGACATCAGGATCAGCTATGTTTACCTATGGATTTATTGTAGGTGTAAAAAATGGCTGGCTGGATGCTAAAGAATATGCACCTGCAGCCCGGAAAGCATGGCTGGCAATGATTCCGTATATCGACGAGCGTAACAATGTGACTGAAGTCTGTATCGGTACAGGTAAGAAGAACGATAAGCAGTATTATTACGACCGTCCCCGTCTGGCGGGAGATTTTCACGGTCAGGCTCCTTATTTGTGGTGTACGGTTGCTCTTATGAAGAAGTGAGCAGTGAAAATTGTAATATCTTGAATTTGCATTTATAATATTGCAGATGGAAATATTGATACATTTCCTTTAGAATAAAAGCTATAGAAAGAAGGATTGGGACTAAGAGCCTGTTTAAATTTTACCTGAAATTTAAACAGGCTCTTATTATTTTTTTACCTTTGAACAACGTTAATTTAACCTGTAAGTACACATGATAAAAATTAAAATCCTTCTGATAATGGCTTTATCAGCTATATCCGCAATTGTATCGGCACAAAATGATAAACCGCTCCGCCTTGCTGTGGCAGGCCTTTCGCACGGGCACTTATGGGAAGTCCTTTCCCGCCTCGACAGGGGTGATTTCGAAGTGGTAGGTATTGCTGAAAAAGATACTTCACTTTGGAACAATAAGACATTACGGGCAAAAGTAGACAAGAGTAAATTCTTTGAGAATCTGGATGAAATGCTGGATAAAACCAAGCCCGAAGCTGTTATTGTTTATGAAAGCATATATGACCATCTGCGTGTAATCGAAGCCTGCGCACCGCGTGGCATACACGTAATGGTAGAGAAACCGCTCGCTACCACAACAGAGCAAGCAAAACGCATAGCAGAACTGGCTCGCAAGCATAATATAATGGTGCTTACCAATTATGAAACAACATGGTATGCCGCCAATCATAAAGCTTACGACCTGATTAAGAATGAAAATGCAATTGGCCGGATATCGCGTATAAATGTATATGATGGACATCAGGGTCCTGTAGAAATCGGTTGTGGACCGGAATTTCTCCGTTGGCTTACCGATCCGGTGCTCAATGGAGGTGGTGCTGTTGTAGACTTTGGTTGTTATGGAGCAAACCTGAGTACATGGTTGATGGGAGGCCGGAAGCCTATAAGCGTATCCGCTACATTGCAGCATCTGAAACCACAGGTTTATCCCAAAGTGGACGATGATGCAACTATAATGCTTGAGTATCCTGATGCCACAGTTGTTATCATGGCTTCGTGGAACTGGCCGATGAGCCGCAAGGATATGCATATCTATGGTGAAAAAGGCTATATATATCAGGATAATGCAAATGATATGCGTGTATATTCGGATAAGAAAGAGAATAAGATGGTAGCCGAAAAGCTGACCGCACCGTACAACGATTCTTTCTATTACCTTAAAGCTGCTGTACGTGGCGAAATTGAGGTGAAGCCTACCGACCTGTCTTCTTTAGAAAACAACCTTATAGTTGTAGAGATACTCAATGCGGCCATAGAGAGCAGCAAGACGGGTAAGAATGTGAAATTGTAAATAATAGAAATAAATAATGGGAACGGGGGCAGAATAATTCTGCTCCTGTTTTTTTTATTAAATTAATCATGATGTAATTCGCCCAGTTTTTTATTCATGCCAATCAGTAGTTGAAGTGATTATTGTAGTATGGAAATGTTGGATTTTATTAGTCGTTTTTTATAGACTACACTTTGTTGTGTTTGAATGTTCATTTTGGCAATGCCAAAAGTGAGGACAAGCCCGGGAGGGCGCGGCAGACCTAAGAGAAAGCTTGCAAATAATGAGAAAAGAAAGTAGCTATGTATAGATAAATCCAACATTAATACTCAACTACTGATTTGCATTAATAATATATGATTATTATCAATTTTCAATTCATTTATCTATAGCTAAAGAGCTTTTAGCTATTCATTTAATTTACTAACCAATACCCTCTTTGTATTTTCCCCGTAGGGGCAGACAAGAGGAGTTTAAAACCTCTATTGTTATGAAATATTCCAACAAAACCGCCACCCGTATCATTGAAATGATAGAACAGGACCTTTTCGGCGTGTCCGAAATTTGTAAGATCGTCAATATCAATCCTAAGACTTTCTACCACTGGAAGAAAACCCGCCCAGAGTTTAAAGAAGCGGTAGATGATGCTATTACCTGCCGAGAAGAAACACTAGTTGCTTCGGCCCGTATGGGTTTGAAACAGCTTTTGGAAGGATATGTGCAGAAAGAAGAAAAAATAGTCTATATTCCCGACAAGAAGAATTCTGTAGAAGATTACGAAAAATGCCGTGTTGTAAAGAAGAAACACTGTCCGCCAAGCATCCGAGCTATCCGCTATGTGCTTGAACGCCATGATAAAGCACAGGAGAAGGCAAAAGAACGTTCTTTTCAGGCTCGTCCATTAATCATTGAAGTACCTGATGAAGAAACTAAACGGCAGTTAATGATTCTCAAGAAAAATGATTTCAGAGCGGGTGGGGCATATGATCCTGAAATTGTAGCAGCAGTGGATAGGGAGATAACAATTAAGAATGAAGAACTAAGAATGAAGAATGGGGGAGGAGCTATCGATTTGTAATGACATTTCAATTAAAGTAATTCTTAATTCTTCATTCTTCATTACTTTTGGTTACTTTCGTTACATTTTAACTATATATAGTTAATGAATGTAAAAATGAGATTGTAATCAAAAACTTGAAATAAGGCTTGCTGCTTTTTATTTACCGATTACCGAAAAAAACGTATATTTGAATCTGAAACAGCAGATAAGGTTCCAGATCTTTTTATTATTATTTCGTCTGTAACAGCAATAGTTAGTTGTCATTAAATAATGTTGTATTAAATACGTTGCTTTACTTATACGCTATTCATAATATCTAAATTTATTACTAGAATGATACTAAGTGCTTTAAAATATACACGTTATGTAGGTGAACCCCGCGAATGGTGCATTGTGGGAAATGAAGGGGATTATGCTTATTTCAATAATATAAATCTATTGGTGGGAAAGAATGCCTCGGGTAAGAGCCGCACATTGAATGTTATCCGTGAAATTGCAGATTTATTGTCAGGCAGGATAGATTTGAAATATGCGATAAGTCCGTCCGAATTGTTCGAGCTGATATTTACCAATGGCAATAATGACAACTACAAGTATTCTTTGACCTTTAAGGACAGAATAGTTACAAATGAAGTATTGACTCTCAATAATAAAGTATTACTGAACAGGTCGAAAAAGATATTATTAAACCCTCGGGGAGAGAATATTCCGTTCGCAGTTGCCGATTTCGAAATCGCCATAGCGCAATGCGATGCCGAAGGCAAACCTTATTTTGCGAATTTTGTATCATGGGGTGAATCATTAAAGAATTATCTGTTTGCCAATCAATTGGAGAAGAATCGACTGGTAAAAGATTATACCCAAATAGACGGGGATGACCATGACATAGACGACCCGGATGTGCTCATATACACATTCTACAAGGGGTGGGAGCTTTTTGGAGAAACGTTTATATCGGAAGTTAAAGCCGGTATGCAGGAATTGGGCTATTCGATCACAAATATCGATATAAAGGAAACCCGTGGCGGCTTTGGTATCTTTATTGAAGAAGATGGAGAATATACCATTTCGCAACGAGAGATGTCGCAGGGGATGTTCCGTGCCTTATCTTTGTTCATTATGTTGAGTTATGCCCGGCTGAGCGATATTTCCCTTTGCCTGCTTATCGACGATATGGGCGAAGGCCTCGATTTCGAAAGTTCGAAGAAAATGATGGATCTGGTAATTAAGAAAGTCAACAAATCGAATATGCAGTTCTTTATGACATCTAACGACAGGCAGGTTATGAACCAGATACCACTCCGTTACTGGTCTGTGATAGGGCGGGAGAGTAGTAAATCAATATTTTACGATTACACTAATTCGAAAGATACCTTCGACGATTTTAAATATACAGGACTTAATAACTTTGATTTTCTTGCCACAGACTTTTTCAAGAAAGGTTTTGGTGTTATAGATGAAGATAACGATTGATGAAACGGATTGCTTTTTTTGTTGAAGGACAGACCGAGCAGATTTTCGTTAATCGCTTGATAAAGGAAATCCTGGGAACTCAACAGATAAATATTATACAGAAACAATTTCGCGGAGGAGTGAATATCCCGAAAGTAGAAATTGTGCGGAACTCTTCATTTTCGCGTAACCCGAAATACGAAGTGCTCATTTTCGATTGTGGTTCGGATAACCGTGTGAAATCTGAGATACTGGACAATATGGAGACTTTGCGAAAGAATGGCTATGAAATGATAATTGGCCTGCGCGACCTGTATCCATTGCCGATAGACGATCTGGAAAAGCTCGAAAAAGGGTTGCGGTTTCTGCCTAACAAGCTAAAGAATGATGCTCACTACTTCGATGTCATTATAGCTGTGCACGAAATAGAGGCATGGTTTCTGGCAGAGACTAATCACCTGAAAAAAATTGACAAACGGCTGACAGGACGCTTTATAAAAGATAAACTGGGATTCGATCCTTATGCTTCCGATCCGCAAGCAAGGGAGCATCCGGCCAAAGACCTCGATAATATTTATCGCCTTGTAGGTAAGTCGTATACCAAGAAATACAATGCAACTACCCGTGTTGTCAACAAGCTGGACTTTAATAATATACGTTTCGATCTTCGTTATGATATCGGCCCTCTGGACCGCCTGCTGAAAGCAATAGAGAACTTTAAGGGCAAGAAGTAAGAATTCTAATCCCCTTTTAATGATTTTGCCGGATTGATACGAGCTGCCTTGAGACTTTGCCAACTGATAGCAAGGAAAGAAATCAAAAGGACTGATATTCCGGCAAGGACAAATATCCACCAATAGATAGTTGTTTTATATGCGAAGTTTTCGAGCCACTTGTCCATTACATACCATGCGGCGGGCATTGCTATAACAAAGGATAGGAATATCCATCGCAGCAATCCGAAATTGAGCATAAAGACTATCTCGCTGTTGGTAGCGCCATTTACTTTGCGGATACTGATTTCCTTCATACGGTTCTTTATCATAAAGGCCATGAATATAATCAGTCCGAGGATAGTGATAACGAAAGACAGTATGGAGAAGAATAATACGACCTTTTCAGCATTCAGTTCGTTCACATATAGAGATTTGTAAGAGTCAGACAAGAATTTGTAGTTGATCGGATAATCGGGGTTTAATGTAGCCCATACAGAGTTCAGAGTAGCTAAAGCCTGTTCGTTACTGCCTGGAGCAATGCGGATAATGAAGCAATTCATAAACATATTGCGTTGGAGTATAACCATAGGGATGGCATCTTCATAAACATTGGTGTATGTAAAATCTTCGACTACTCCGCAGATTATTCCTGTAGGGAAATAGTCGAGAGAATTGTGGCCTATGCCCACCTCTTTTCCGATAGCTTCTTCTGGCGAGGAGAAGCCTAATTGACCAAGTGCTTTTCTGTTGACTATGATATTGTCTCTGTGGGATGATTTAAAGCCTTCTTCATTCATCTTCCTCTGCTGAAGGTTTGCTTCTTCCGCATATGATAACCGAAGGGGTGGAAACAGAGTTCCGGCTACAGGCTTTATATCGAAGGTTTGCATAAAGTCTTCACCGACGACAAGTACAGGTATGTATGCAGGGTCTTTTCCTTCGGTGGTTATGACAATCATGTCGCGAACAGCATTTCCCGGTAGTTGCATAGCGGCTGTAACCGATTCTATTTCGCTGTGTTTGAGGAGTTCGTTTCGGAAGGCAGTATAGTTTTCTATGACCTCGTGCGGTTGTTCTTCAAATACAAGTATACTGTCATTGTTGCCTGCAACCTGAGTATTACGGATAAGGGCCATTTGGTTATTAATACCGATACCTACAATGATAATGAACAGGACAATACTATACTGTACTATGAGCATGTATTTTACATTGGATATAGAAAAACGGGATTGCCGTAAGTCTGCCTGATCATTCAGAAAGGCGGTTGCCGACATATTTATAAGGATAGGCAACAGCGATACAAAGATGGTGGAAAGAATGAAAAGAATGGCGATGCCGACTGTTTCGGTTATGGATAAAGCGGAGAATGAGATGGAGAAATAGCTGCCGATAAATACCGACAGTAACTTCCCTGATAATATGGAGATAACGGCTAAGAGTAGCGAAACCCATGTCTCGTCTTTTATTACTACCGAAGAGGAAGCTCCATTCATTCTCAACAACTGGTAGTACCGCTTATTGTAAGAAAAGATTACACTGGAATTGAGCCATAGATTGAACAGGACGATTATAAGAAGAAGGAGGTTGATACCAGCTATCAGGTAGATGTAATATATATTACCGTTGGTTTCCATTTCGCGTAGTAAATGGCTGTGCAAATGGATATCGGTCATCGGTATCAGATTGATTATGGCATTCCTGCTATCCGGGTTCTGTGATTTGAAATTGGCAGTCAGCCTGCTTTGGATGTCAGCAAGGTCATAACCATCCTTCATCAACAGATACACATAGTGATAAAAATTGTCGAAATCGGCTTTGTGGATAATAATATCGCTATGAAAGTGGGTGTTTTCCGGCATGTTCTTAAATACACCCCTTATAAAATACACTGTGGATTCAATGCGTCTGCTGCTCAATTCTATTTTTTCGCCGATTACATCTGTCCTGCCAAAGAGTTGGAGTGCGAGGCGTTCGCTGATAATGACACTTTCGGGGGACTTGAATGCTTCTCTGCTATTACCTTCTATTAAAGGGATGTCGAGAATATTCAGTAAGTTTTCACTGGCAAAGAAGAGATTATTAAGTACTTGCTTACTTCCGTTATGGTTTAGTATTGCCGTGTTTACCATCTCTAATTTGAGCTCGTCTTCTATCTCGGGTATGTTTTGCCATATTTGTTTTGTAGAGGTACCATAAATACGTCCGTCGGCTATATTATCATCATATGAAAGAGTCATGCGGACTATCCGGTGAGCATTGTTGTAGAATTTATCGTAGCTGAGTTCGCGTTTGATGTATGTGTAGGAAACCAGCATACAGGCAAACATGAGTGTTAATCCCAGCAGATTTATAATACGGAGACTTTTGCTTTTCAGAAAGCGACGGAGTATAAACGGTATATGGTACATAAAGAGTTCTTTGACTTATTGAATTAACATGAATTGTAAAAGGAGCAAAAGGCTAAAAACAAGGAAAGAAAGAGAAAGAGTGTGTTTGCTTCTAAACCTTTTATACTCCTTTACAATTACAATTATCTATGGAAACTAATACTATTCATTTTGTATTGCATTTACAGGATTCATATTGGCCGCCTTCCATGTCTGATAACAGACTGTAAGCATTGCGATGATGAAAGACAGCGCCCCGGCTCCCAGGAATATCCAGATGCTCAATGATGTTTTTATGATGAAACCATCGAGCCAGCGGGACACAAAATAATATGATACGGGGCAGGCTATGAAGAATGAGATTACTATCCATATTATAGTGTCTTTGTTCAATAATGCGATAAGGTCGAGAATAGTAGCCCCATTTATTTTGCGGATACCTATCTCTTTTATCCTTCGCTGGGTGGAATAAAATACCATCGCATATAAGCCCATGACGGTAATTATCAGAGTGATAATTAATGCATAGCTTAATACGTTGCGGGCATTCATTTCGGATGTATATTGAGCTTCATATGTTGTATCCAGATAATGATATTCGAAAGGTACATTCGGCAACATTTGCTTCCATTTCTTTTCTATGGTCTTTATTGCTCTTTGAGGGTTTCCGGCAACCTTGAAGAATATTGGATTGTGATCGTCTCTGGATAAATTGAGATACATCTGAGCATCAGGTTCCTGATATAACGATTTTACATACGAATCGCGTATCACACCTTTCACAATATACTCTTTTCCATCGTTTTCGCTGAGTTTTCCTCCTACAGATATTATGTGAAAAGCTTTACCTACAGGATCCTTGAGTCCCAATAGTTGTGCTGCCCGTTCATTTATGACACAGAAGCGGGAACTAGCAGCACTTTCTTCATACAGAGGATTTTCCCCGGAAATGAATACCATACCGTAGAAGTCGAAGTAATTAGGTGAAACTTCCGACAGGTCAAGCAATATCTCTTCTCCTGTTTCTACGTTTTTTCCACCTATTCCATTTCCTCCTCTAAGAGGCAGGTCATATTGTTTCATCGCTACATCTATAATAGAGGGCTCTTGTATCATTTCTTCACGCAGAGCGTTATAATCGCGGCCAAAATCTCCCCAGCCATTTATATAAACTATATTTTTATTGTCGAAACCCAGATCCTGACTCAGTATCTGATCTATTTGCTTAGCAAAGAAAAGTACTACGATGAGCAGGCAAATAGATGTGGAGAATTGGATGATTATAAGTACCTTCTGGAATATAGACATCTTTTTTCCCCGGAATTTTCCTTTAAGGGTTTCTATAACTCCGAATTTGGTCATTTGAAAAGCTGGGAACGAACCGGCTATAATGATTGTAATTACTGCCAGAGTAAAAATAAAGATGTATAATTCAGGAGAAAGGTAATCTATAATCACATTAGACTGTGTGTAATTATTGAAAACCGGAAGAGCCAGCATTGCAAGTAATATGCCTAAAAATACAGCAATCAGAACGTATGCCGCAGTTTCTTTATAGAAGTCCAGTATAAGAAGTTTTTTATCGGCTCCTAGCGATTTCTTGATTCCGATAGTTTTTGCCCTGATGAAAGAAGTAGAAATGAAAAGGTTTGTAAAATTGATGCAAGCTATGATAAGAATGGCTATGGCAATACTAATAAACGTTTTTAAAAGTCCTTCATTGCCTTTTATCGCACTATCGAAACTTGCACTCGTTTTGCTGAAATGAATATCTTGCAGATGCTCCAGTTCTACAGGAATATCGCCTATAAAAGCTGATATACCTCTCTTATTTATCAGACTAACCTTCTTTTCTATAGAATGAATGTCTGCATTTGGCGAAAGAACAAAATAGGTATCATACTTAAAACTGCTATCCCATCCCCAGTCTTTGAAAAAAGAAAATAGAGGGAAAACAATATCAGCTTGTATATGAGAGTTTCGCGGCATATCGTACATAATAGCAGATACGGTAAATTTCCATCCATGAAAGATCACAGTCTGACCTATGGGATTTCTATTTGGGAAGTACCTTTTTGCAGCCGATTCTGTCAAAATAACGTTGTCGGGAGCAGAGAAAGCAGTTTCAATATTTCCTTCTTTCAGGGGAAAAGAGAAAAATGAAAAGAAATTATGGTCGGTAATAATATTTCTCACATTAAAATATGTGATCCGGTCAATCTCAATACCATTGTCTTCAATAACGACTCTGCACATCTGTTCTATTTCAGGAATTTCTGCCGCAGCCAATTCTCCCAAAGGTTTAAAAGCTGTGGCCGCTTTGATAGGAATACTTCCATACTCAAAGCTTTGTACTACCCGATACATCCTTTCTCCGTTTTTATGAAAGTTGTCGAAGGATAATTCATTGATAGCCCACAATCCGACTGTGATGGAAACCATGATACCGAGGCTTAAACCGCAAATATTAAGTATACCCACGGTTTTTTGTTTCCTGAAATTCCTGAAAAATTGTTTCATAAGTATATTACTTCATTAATTCATAGGGAATAGATATGTATGAAGCATTACATCATGCTTTCCACCTCGGTAACGATCTGCCCGTCAAAGAGATTCACTATACGATGTGCAAATGACGCGTCGTGCTGAGAGTGGGTTACCATGACAATGGTAGCGCCTTCCCTGTTGAGCTCGGTGAGTAGGTCCATCACATCTTTTCCGTTTTTAGAATCCAGATTACCGGTCGGCTCATCGGCCAGTATCAGTTTGGGATTGGCAATAACAGCGCGTGCTATGGCAACACGTTGTTGTTGACCTCCCGATAGCTGGTTGGGGAAATGGCTTGCCCTATGGCTTATGCTCATTCTGCGGAGAGTGTCTTCTACACGTTTTTTGCGTTCCGATGCTTTTACTTTCAGATAGGTAAGGGGAAGTTCGACATTTTCGAAGACCGTCATTTCTTCAATCAAATTGAAGCTTTGGAATACAAATCCGATATTCCCTTTACGGGTTTGCGTGCGTTCTTTCTCCTTTAAGTTGCCTACTTCATTTTTGTCTAAGAGATAATGTCCGGATGTAGGGTTGTCCAATAATCCCAGAATGTTTAGAAGGGTGGACTTACCGCAGCCTGAAGGTCCCATAATAGCAATAAATTCGCCCTTATTTACATGCATAGAAATGCCGTTCAGTGCGATTGTCTCTACTTCTTCGGTACGGAATACTTTCTTTAAATCATTAATCTGTATCATAATTTTTAAATTTAAATTGTTTTTTTATTTATATCATTCGTTTTTTAATGAGTCAACAGGGTTCATATTTGCCGTTTTCCAACTTTGCCAGCTAACAGTAACGATCACTATCAAGGATATTATAATTCCACTTGCCAGGAATATCCACCAATGCATTGGGGTCCGGTAAGCAAAATTTTCGAGCCAGCGATTGATTATATAATATGATATGGGCGTGGCAAGGATAAAGCAGACGGCGAGTATCTTTATATATGTCTTGTTGAACAGCAGGAGTATTTCATTTATAGATGATCCCATTACTTTACGGATGCTTATTTCCTTACGGCGGTATTCACTCTCGAAGATAACCAGTCCGAAAACCCCGACGATAGAGATAAGGATAGCTATCAGGCTGAATGTGGTTATCAGCATAGATAATTTTTTTTCTTTTTGATACGTTTTATTCAATACATCATCAAAAAAGCGGATGTTATACGGAAAATCAGGATCGATACTATTCAATGACTTTTTCACTGTTTCAATAGCTACATATGGATTGGCTTCTTTGGACGTTTTTATATAAATCTGATTGACCATACCATTGTTTTTATCTGTTATCAGATAGAAAGCCATTGGTACAACTTCAGTACGGAGCGTAGCGAACTTTATATCTTGTACGAATCCTATGATTTCCATACTGTCTATCATTGTGTTCAATTCCATATTATACTCTTTTTTTGCTTTCTCATTGAATATAAAACAAGGGTGAGACCGACTTGCATCACTTTCCTTAAAATTCCGGCCTTCAGTAACATCAATCTCCATTACATCAAGGAATGAATAGTCGACAGGTAGACATTGGAACGTTATCGAATTTTCTTTATATTTCATTCCCCAACCCATATATTGTTCACTGCTCGACAATAGTACCATGCTTTTGGTAACATCTTTTATTTCAGGGTGTGATTTTAGTTCTGTCTTGAGCAAACCCCATTTTTCTTTTACTTTACTGTTTGCTCCTACTACAATTAGTTCTTCTTTATCATATCCTAAATCTGAATTTTGCATAAAGTAATTCTGCATATACATCAGTCCGGCGCTCATAATCAGAGCCAGAGATGCAATAAACTGGAATCCGATTAGTATATTTCTCATTCTCCGCCCCTTTCCGGATAATCCAAAATTGCCTTTCAAGACCAACGCAGGCGGGAAGGACGTCATATAATAAGCAGGATATATACCCGATACAATACCTATAACTAAAGCCATTAGTGCCGATAATGCAATTAGTGATAAATTAGCAATTATTGCTATATCACCGTTTACTAACTCCTGTATTAGTGAATATTGCATCAATTTTAGCCATAAAACCGAAAGGACAAATGCAACCATTGCAGTACAAACGGCCTCGATAAGTAATGTGATGCGTAATTCAGTCTCTGTTGCACCCAATACCTTTTGCGTATTAATACTTCTGATACGTGCAGGAGTCAAAGCCATACTGAAATTAGTAAAATTTACACCGGCTATAATAACGATGACAAATGCAATGGCAAACAATATTGCTATTGTCTGACGGCTCGATTTTGGATGCCTGTCGTAGAACACATCTGTAGTATAATGGACCTCGGGCAATTGAGTGAATTGGAGCATTACTCCTTTCCAATCCTCATTCAGCTCATTGGTAGCATACTTTGTGAATGTTTCGAACAATCCGTTCACAGCGTCCGGAGAATCTACTCGTATGAACAGATTATAATTGCTGTTTCCCCAATGCTTGCTGTTCTCATCGTCCGGTATTTTGTAATAGATGACATTCAGAAGAGAAGAGTTTTTAGGAAAATCTTTATATACTCCGCCTATGGTGTAAATCGTATTGTCCTCCAGTTTGATCTGTTTGTTCATGGCATATTCTTCTCCCCATATTTTGTGGGCTATACTTTCGGGAATTAATATTTTACCGGGTTCGGATAGGGCCTTGTCTGATCCTTCTGCCATATCGAAATGAAATACATCGGTGTAGGTTGATGTCACACTGAACATTTCCTCCTGAAACCCCAAATTGGAGTTATTCCCTGTTATAGGTTTTATGAAAAATTTCTCCGTACTGAAGTTAGTTATCGTTCCTGCTAAAATATGAGGTGACGACTGAAACAGAATGTCAGATAAAGGACGACAAATAATGGCTTGTTTACTTCCATCCTTATGAGTCTGTTCAACACGGTATATACAATCCGAATTTGCAATATTTTTATCAAAATTGGAATCGAAATTAACCTGCATCATTATAATCATAAACGATGCAAAAGCAACAGATAATCCTAATATATTCAAGAATGTTGCCGTCTTGAAACGTCGTAGTACGAAGATGAAGTTTCTTATTACTGATTTCATTGGTTATTCTGTTTTTAATGCTTCTATAGGATTTCGTGACAACACTCTGATACTAACCAACGAGGTCACTAAAATAGCTATAACACATTGAATCAGTATAGGAAACACAAATATACTCCAGCCGAGAGTTGTATGATTTGTATAATTATTGAGCCAGTCGGTTGCATAATAATAAACTACAGGTACGGCAATCGCTCCCGCCACGCAAATCCAGATAACGATATCGCGGCTGAGCAATGTGAAAATGCTTGCTTTATCGGCTCCGTTAACTCTTCGTATCCCGATTTCTTTTATCCGCCGCATGGTCGTGTACAGGTGCATAGCTACCAATCCTAATGTAGCAATCAGGATAGAAAGGAATGAGCTTATAGCTATCACTTTTGTCTGAGTCTTGATAGTGCTGAATTTCTGGTCATAAATATCTTTACTCCACTTTGGATTAAGATAGAAGTTGGGATCGAATTTCCGTAAAGTGTTTTGGGTTATCTCTTCTGCTTTATTTCTGTTCACATTTTCGTTGAACTTTATATAAATCTGGCCTCCCCATCTGATGCGGCTGAGCACTATCGGCTGCACGGTACTCGCCGGATTGTCGTAATAGAAATCCTTTACAACTCCGACTATTTCGGCAGGGCCTTTGTAATCAACCTGTCTGCCGATAACCGGATAATCCAGTCCCAGCATCTTTATAGCAGCTTCGTTCAGTATTATCTGACGGATACTATCGGGAGTCTCTTCTCTGTAGAATTCTCCTTCATGCAACTGAAATCCCATTAGTTCGCACAGACCTGCTCTTATTCGGTACTCGTTTATCGAAAAACTTTTCTCTTTGTTGTCAGGTAATGCAATTCCCTGCCCGCTACCCCCAACACCGACTGTGTGATGGGCACCACTTACCATTTTTACTTCAGGCAGAGTGAGTAGTTCTTGTTTTACGGCTTCATAGCTTTCTGCTATAGCTCTTGTTGTAGGAAAACTTACTACCTCATTTGGATTATATCCCAATGGAATGTTTTGCAGATAATTGCTTTGTTTATCGATAACTAATATAAAGGAAATAAGTATGATAGTAATGATAGACTGTACGACTACCACAATGGTGTTTAGCCTGCGTTTCGATAATTTGATGCGCTTAGCCAGAATGTCCAGCGGACTGAAGCGGCTAAGATAAAATGCAGGATAAAAAGCCGACAATATAACCGTAATAATGAAAAGAGCTGTAATACACAGAATAAATAAAGGGTTTGCTAATTGTATCAGGTCTATATCCTTTCTTATCAAATCGGCAAAGTATGGCGTACATATCACTGCCAGAATAAACCCGATAACAAATGCACCAAATACAATGACAGAAACTTCCTTGAAAAATAGCCTTATAATATCTTCGATACGGGCGCCATTCGTTTTGCGTATCCCGATCTCATTCATGCGCGTTTCTCCCTGTGCCATAAAGAGGTTTATAAAGTTTGTTATAGCCAGAATGAGAATGAAGAGGGCCAACCCCGACAATAGCCAGATAAAAGTCATACTTCCTTGTTTCCAGAACCGGTCTGTAGATAGTGAATGCATGTATATATCAGTTACTTTCTGTATCGTACCGTGAGCTTTGCCATTGAAGTAAGCCGCCCAAGGTTCCAGTTCCGAACTATATTCTTTTTCAATGGCAGCTGAAACATCAGTTATGGAAACATCCGGCTTTATCAGATAATACACGACAAATTCCAGACCGCCAAACTCTTCCATATATTGTGGTATCCTCCCTATTACGTCGAAGGTAAAATGTGTATTTTTGGGCAATTCTTCAACTACGGCCGATACAATAACTTCATCTTCTCCTATTTTAAGCGTTTTACCAAAGGCTGCACCTGTACTGCCGAACATGGCTTCTGCTTTTGACCGCGTGAGAACCAGCGATTTCATATTCTCTAATGCAGCCTGAGGCGTTCCTTCTATGAATTTCATCGGAAAAACAGTGAAAAATTCAGGGTCAGCATATACTAGCCTAAGGTTTTGGAAATGTTCATCTTTGTTGATAACCTCTGCATTGCCGGCATCATATATTTGTGTAGCCGCTTCAATTCCCGGTACTTTTGATGGCAATTCCCTGTACGCTTTGCGAAGAGTTATACCGTATGTGTGGGTATTGCCATTTTCTTCCAAAATAGTTACCATATTGAGAACACGCTCTTTATTTGTCAGATGTTTATCGTAACTCAGTTCATTAATGATGAACAAAAGTAGCATGATAGATGCTGCCAGGCCAATGGCCAACCCAGTTATATTCACCCATAAAAAATACCGGGTACGTTTGTAAGATCTTAATATATTCATAGTGTTTTTACTTTAGTAAGTAATTTTCGCCTTCGTAATTCAGGCATTACTATTGTATTTTTGCTAAATGCATTTTTGCTTTTTCTCTGAAGGTGATCTCTGTCTCAAGAATTGTATTTCCTCCTATATCTTCCCCGGCACTCTGCCATTTACCATTTTCTTTGTAAAAGTACCATAAGCCGTAGAAATCTTCATGTTTGCTGACAATACCCGCTAAAATATCATTATACATGAATACTTTGTTGATATTATTTTTCAATATTGCATTTCTTTTGTCTTCACTCATCACCGCATCTTTCATGTCTCCCATACGTTCTTGAAGCGATTGACTACTCGCTTCTTTGAGTTTCGACATTTGACCATTAGCTAGAATGTATTTAATGGAAATATAGGCATTCAACGGGGTATCCCGGTTATCAATATCAGGAAAATTGTTTACCTGCTTTTCTATATCGATTACTTTGTATGTTGATTCGGGCAAAGCATTTTTATTCACCAATATTCGTGAATTTAATTTTTCAGGGTGAATTTTTCCATTTTTCAGACTAATATAATAGGAATTATTTACATCGTTTTGGCTGACAGCTTCAACAAATTTCCCATTTTTAAACAATACAGCAGATAAATTGTCCATAGCATATCCGGTCGTCATTTGCTTATTTCTTATTTGCTGATGATACATCTCTTTTTTCAGACTGTCGGTATAGTGCGGGCAATTACTGTAAGGCAAAAAAGAAAGACCTTCAACTATACTCAATTCAGTAGGACGCGAATCGCTAACACCATTCTCAAACCAGCAAATAGAACCAGCGCTCCCGCCTGCAAGAATGATCCCTTTATCCAGCGCTTTTCTCAGGATAGTATCTATACCCTGTGCTTTCCATATACCCATCATATTCAATGTATTTCCTCCACCAACTACTATGGCATCCATATTGAGGAGAATTTCCTCGAAACTTTTGGCATTTCTGTCAGAGCTAACCCATACCTTTAACGTATAAGGTTCGATAGAAAGCCGCTCGCAAATGAAATTCCAATATTTAATATTATCTTGATTATCTGCACTTGCTGTTGGAATAAAACAAATTTTCGGATTGGATTTATGCGTTAAATCAACTACATACTGTACAAATTTTTCATTTACATCACCTCCAAGTACACAAATTGTTTGCTCGGTTTGCTGTTGGGCTTGTCCATTCAATATCCATAATATGCTAATCAGAATAAAAGAAATTCTTTTCATGGTTCACTTACTCCTTTTTAAATTATTTTAGTATTAGTTCTTGTATATCTCCATAGCTGTCATAAGCAGATGTAATCACTTTTTCACCGGGTTCCAAGCCACTTGTTACCTCATAATAATTTGGGTTTTGACGGCCTATCGTTATTTTACGCCTTACGGCCTTGCTACCGTCCGGCACAACAACGAATATCCATTGTCCACCGGTAGTCTGATAGAATGGGCCCCGTGGTATCAATATAGCTTCGGCTGGTTGGCCCAATTGAAGGTTTATGTAGTATGTTTGTCCGGCACGGATATTGTCGGGACGCTCTCCTTCGAATACAAAATCGGTTTTGAACTGTTTATCCCGTACTTCCGGATATACTTTCCTTACACGCAGTGCAAAGTCTTTATTCTGACGCTCAAATGTGGCGTCCAATCCCGGTTTTACTCTATCTATATAATGTTCGTCAATCATAGCTTCTACCTTATAATCGGATAAGACGCTGATTTGGCCTATGCGTTCACCGGAAGCGACTGTTTGTCCTATTTCTACGTCCAGCACTCCTAATTGCCCATCTACAGGGGCTTTCACATTCAGATTATCTACACGTTGGCGTACCAGTATCAGATTTTTACGGATATTGTGTAAGCTTTCTTCCATTTGGTCTACCTGAATACCGCGATATAAGGAATCCTGCTTCTGACGTTCAACGACTAATACACGCCCGTCTACAGCAAATTCATAATCTTCTTTAGCCTGAAGGTATTCTTCTTTCGATGTCAGTTTTTCGGAATATAGTTGTTTGTATTGTTCATACTTTCTCTTCTTGCGTTCCACATCCACGTCCAGTTGTAGTTTTTCCTTTTTCAGACTGAGCCTTTCCTGCTCCATCGACACCTGTGTATTACGAAGAAAGTTTTGTTTCTCGGCCAGTTGAGCTTCACTATCGAGTATGTTCAGGCTTAGCATTGGGTTTGTCAGCCGGATTATAACATCTCCCTGATGCACTTCCGATCCTTCTTCTATCAGCTTCTCGGCTACCATACCGCCTTCTATGGCACTCAGGAAGATAGTATTGATAGGCTGCACCTGTCCCGGTATACGGACATAATCATTGAACATACCTTTAGTAGATTCCTGTATAGTAACCTTGTCTTTTTCGATATTCAACTTTGATGCATGATTACCAAATATGAACCAACCGATAACCGCAAGTAAAAAGACACCTCCGGCAATGAAAGGGATATGCTTTTTCTGTATTCCTTTTTTCTTTTCTATTTTAATATCCATATAATTTATTATTTCAAGATTTCAAGATTTGGTCTATGCCGATTTTAATTCAAATTTCAATATTAACTTAATCATGTTTTACATTAGTCGATAATAAATGGAGTACCTTTGTAATAATGGACCAGACGATGCTTCAGTTCATATTTCAGTCGAGCATTCAACTCATCTACTTTTGCCTGTAACAAACGGTTAGAGCTTGTATGTAATTCTATCGCACTTATCAATCCTTCTGTAAATTTGCGTTGATTTACATTGTGAGCGACAATCATCGCATCAGTCTGTTTTTTTGCCTGATAAAATTCGTCGGCCAGCCCGTTCATGTCAGCAACAGCCTGTTCTACCTCGCTGTATAGTGTGCGCAGGGTTTCGTCGCGTTCGTTACGTGCTATAACTGTTTGAGCTTTGCTTCTTTTTACCTGGGCAGAGCGGGAAAAGCCTGAGAATATGGGAATAGAAAGAGAGAATCCGATGTAATGCCCGCGTTTGTCCCTCATTTGGTCTTTGAATGAAGAGTATTCACTGCCGTCCATATAACGGGAAAAATTCGTAGAAATACCGGCTTCCATCGATAGAGTGGGCGAGAAGCTTCCTTTTGCAGCCCTATAGGCTAACTGTTGGGCTTGAAATGCAGATTCGGCTGCAATTGCTTTCGGATTTACAGACTTTGTATTTTCAAAAATAGAGAGCGCAGTTTCTTCAGTCTTAGTTATCAGTTCGTCTGAAACAGTATTACTAATCTCTATATCGTCTTCGATAGGAAAATTCATTTTTTCCTTCAATATAATAATGCCTATTACCAAAAGATTTTTCTGGCGTGTCAGGTTATAATTATCGGCGGCCTCTTTGGCCACAAGTTCGGCTACATCAGCTACACCTTTCATTCCCAGCTCTTCCATTCGTTTGACTTGCTTTACGTTAGCTGCGCTTTCTTCAAGTTGTTGTTCAGCCAGTTTTACCATATCCATATAATATGCGACATTGATAAATGCCTCCATGGTTTCGTAAGCTATTGCATCTTTAGTCTGTTGCAATTGCTGTTTACCCATCAATTTATTCACCTTCTGCATTTTCATCTTGTTAATATTCGAAAAGCCATCGAATAAAACAAGTGACGAGTAAAGGCTGTAATTGTTACTGAAAGAGTTGATATCGGTGTATGTGTTTGTTTCTGAATCCAGTCCGCGTCCAAAATTGAATGATGCATTGGTATTTGCACTCAAAGATGGTATAAGTTTTCCCACAGCTTCCAGAAAATTTTGGTGGTAGATGCTGTTTTGAGCATCTTGTTTGTTCTTTTTCGGGCTGTTTTCTATGGCATACCGCATACACTCGTCCAGAGTCCATTTCTTTTCCTGCGCATTGGCTGTAAGACTTATAAAGAGTGCAATGGTGAAGATTATATATTTCATAATTTTATTTCATTTTTAATATTTAAGAACGAAAGTCGTGCCAAAGTGAATAATGGTCTGATTTGTAGATGTTTGTTTGTTTTTGAATATTTAAAAGTGTAAAATAATTTTACAGTGTTTGTCAAATTTTATTACAATAGATTAATATTTCTTCATCTATGTTGTATAAATACTATCAATATAGAAAATAGGTACTGTTAGTTGCATCCTGTATATCTTTGTCTTTTATTTGTAATTATTCTAAATTAATATTTATATAAAATGCAATTATATAATACATTAAGTGCAGACGAGAGAGCCATACTTATTGATAATGCAGGACTTCTGCGATTGACTTTGTCTTTCTATACATATGCGCATATACAGGATCCGCAAGCATTCAGAGATGAATTGTTTATTCGTTGGAATGAATTGGATGTCCTAGGGCGTATTTATGTGGCTAAGGAAGGCATCAATGCCCAGTTGTCATTACCTGCTGCTAATATGGAAGCCTTTAAGGATTTTCTGGATACATATCCGTTTATGAAAGGAATACGACTGAATGTAGCTGTGGAACATGACAACAAATCGTTTCTGAAACTCAAGATAAAAGTAAGAGATAAAATTGTGGCCGACGGGCTGAATGATGATACTTTCGATCCCACTGATATAGGCACACACCTGAAGGCAAAAGAATTTAACAACATGATGGATGATCCGGATGCTATTGTAATAGATATGCGGAACCATTATGAAAGCGAAATAGGGCATTTTGCAGGAGCTATGACTCCTGATGTGGATACATTTCGCGACTCACTGCCTATCATACACGAGCAACTGAAAGACTATAAAGACAATAAAAAGCTGTTAATGTATTGTACAGGCGGTATTCGTTGCGAGAAAGCCAGTGCGTACTTCAAGCATCAGGGATTCAAGAATGTTTATCAGCTCGAAGGCGGTATTATCGAATATACCCGTCAGATCAAAGCAGAAGGGCTGGAATCTAAGTTTACTGGAAAGAATTTTGTGTTCGACAACCGTTTGGGAGAACGTATTACTGAGGATATAATTGCTCATTGTCACCAATGTGGAAAACCATGTGATATACATACTAACTGTAAGAATGACGGATGCCACCTGCTGTTTATACAATGCGAAGAATGTGCGGAAAAAATGAAAGGTTGCTGCTCAGATGCTTGTAAGGATATTGTATCTTTGCCCGATGAACAGCAAAAGGTGATACGAAAGGGCATCAGAAATGGTACTATGATCTTTAAGAAAGGACGCTCGAAAAGCCTTTTGTTCAAAGACTAATATAATTATGCCGGAAGAAATTTTTCCGCTTGTTGACGAAACAGGCAATATAATCGGACAGGCACCGCGCAGTGTCTGCCACGATGGTTCGAAGCTTTTACATCCTGTTATTCATTTGCATATATTCAATTCGGATGGAGAATTGTATTTGCAAAAACGTTCTGCGACTAAAGATGTACAGCCCAACAAATGGGACTCGTCGGTCGCCGGACATATCGATTTGGATGAAACGCCGAAGAAGGCAGCTTGTCGTGAAGCCGGGGAAGAATTAGGGCTTTCCGGTATAGAGCCGATATTCATCATAAAATATATTATAGAAACGGATCGGGAACGGGAACTAAGTTATTGTTTCTATGCGATATATAATGGTGTATTCGTGTTAAACAGAGATGAGCTGGCGGACGGACGCTTCTGGAAGATAGAAGAAATCCAGTCCAATTTGGGTAAAGATATTTTTACGACAAACTTTGAACTGGATTTTATTAAGTTTCTGAACAAGGGACTGAACGGAATCAGTTCAGATATTTGATAATCTGCTGTATATCAGAAAAGTTTGGAACAACATTCTCTGTTCTTTCTATCAGTACTTCGTGCGGTATAGTAGTCGACAGGCCGATTACTTTCATTCCCGCATCTTGTCCTGCCCGTATGCCATGCAGTGAGTCCTCAAAGACAATACATTCAGCCGGAGAAGAATTCAGGTCCTGAGCAGCCAGTTTGTAACACATCGGATTAGGTTTTCCTTCGGTGATACGCGCGGCAGTGACTACTACATCGAACGTATCGGATAATTGAAGAATATCGAGTGCCCTTTTCATTTTGAAATCCTGAGAACTGGTAACTATACCTGTTTTGTAGTTGTTTTCTTTCAGGTATTTGATAAAATCCATCACACCGTCTACCAGTGGAAAATCCATATTGAGTTCAAAATCTTCCAGTTCTTTAGCTATCTTGTCTAGTTCTCCCTGAGGTAAGTGGCTGAAATACTTTTTCAGTATATCGGGTGAAGTAGTGCCTTTGACCTGTAATGCAAAGTTTTCTATACCCAGATTGTATCTTTCACCTAAATCTTCGATATGGATATCATATTGAGGTTCGGTGTCAGCAATAACTCCGTCGAAATCGAAAAGAACCGTTGAAATTTTAGTCATGTCTATATAGTTATTTTTTTACGCTGCAAAGGTAAGGCTTTATATTTTGATAAACAACCTGAGGGTGGATAAGCAGTATGAACCATAAAAAAGAGATGGATTCAATTTGAATTCATCTCTCGGTAAATTAGTATTATATATTTTTATTTCAATCTGTATGTTATACCTATCGTGCCATAGATATTGTGCATTTTGAATTCGATTGGGTTTGTTCCCGAATAAAAATAAGGAACTAATCCCCATGTAAGGCTCCCGTAGATTCCCACACGGTTTGTAAGGCGGAATTCGCCTCCGCCCAATAATCCGAAATCGTAGTCACGGGTATCATCGCTAAAGTCGAATGTGGCTCCCTCTCCGTCTATTTCCTGCCTTTGTCCCACAGGAGTATCTATACGCATATAGCCATCATAAACTCTTCCGTTAAACTTAGACGATAGTGTCCTTGCGGCATATATACCCAAACGTACCTGCCACCTGTTGTTAAAGTTGTATGTTCCATAGATGGGTATGGTGAGGTAGGTCATGTCTACATTGGTCATATTCTTTCCTACAAAATAACCGCTAAGACGGCTGCCATCTTCGGTAAGTACAACGCTAGTCTTCATATATTTCACTTCGTCTCTTACTCTCATTCCTTTCCAGTCGAGGGTGGCGCCTGCTCCAATGCCCCATCTGTCATCGAGACTGTATATTACATTAAATCCTAATTGCGGGTTAAACTTCGGATTGTAGCTTTCAATTTTTCTTACCTCGGCAGGCAGAGGAAGCGGCGCTGTACCTCCAATATTAAACCCCAGGAGGAATGACAAATCTAGCGGTTTCTTATCCTGTATCTGGGCGGATATACTTGCCGAAAATGCTGATATAAGAAGTAAAGTAAATAGTATATTGTAAGATTTCAATTTCATATTCATTCTATTTAAAAACTTTCGGTTAATATTTCCAGTTCATCAACAATCAATGTACTGCCTATTGCTCCCTCATAAAGATTACCGTCCTGACTGGAAGATAAAACGATTGTCAGTTTATAGTTGTTGTTGTCGAAATCGAATTCTTTTCCTTTTTCTTTTTCCTTGTATATAAATGGAATAGTGAATTTGTAGAACCCTTTATCTACTTCGACATCGGTAATATGACTTGTCTCTCTTTTCCAATCGGCCCTAGCTATGATTTTGTCAGAAGTTGATACCGTTCTGCCATCCAGATATTCATTCTGTCCGGATGCATTTTTGCTTACTTTAAATATTACGGCATATATGCTGCATTCATCTATTTTTCCTGCAACAGGATTTCCATTTTTATCGGTGAATTCAGCCCCCGGGGTATATTTGTAATATCCTGTGAAAGTTACAGGTTTACCATTTGCCTGTGAATACATCCGCCCCAGTTTCAGAGAAAGTAAAGGGTCTTCTAATTTTGGACTAAATTCGCCTAAGAACAATGAACCGGCAAATATGGGAATATTCATATCTGTTATAGATACATACAGTCCTTTAATGGTTTGTAATTTAGCTCCATATGTTCCGGAATAAGAGTCTGTTGTCTTTTCAGTCGGATAAGGATTTGCATTCAGAACAATAGCAACACCGGAATTTCCTGTGCTCCATGCATTATGATTGGATAATAATATGGGATATTTACGACTGCTTACACCGGCTTCACCCCAATCTTCGAAGTCGTATTTCAAATCTATACTGGAGCTGACATTGATAGTATATCGTTTCGAATAATTACCATCTTCGGAAGTAACTGTATATTCTTTACCTTCACTAAAGTCCATGGCCACTCCCGATGCCGGAGAAATGGTTGCTCCCGGAGAAACTTCGATAACAGGAGCCAGATTTGTTATATCAGCATCACTGGTTACAAATATTTGGACTTGATCGTTTGCGTCGGATATAATACTCGAAATAAAAGTACTTCCTTCTACTTTTACATCTGTGATGTCAGCTTCTCTGTTTAAAGGTTCATCCTGAATACATGAATTCAAAGTCAGTGCTATGATGATATTCAAGGTTAAAAATGATTTAGATCTCATACATTTCGATTAAAAAATAGTATACAAAGGTAAATATTTCTGTTAACATTTTGCCTAAAATCTGAATATTAAGCTATAATTGTCTTTCTTTTATGCAACAAACAAGAGCTTTTCTCTCCATTTATGAGAAAAGCTCTTGTTTGTTTATGATAATATCTTGTCTAAATATTATTCTTTCATAGTCAGTAATTTATCATCGTTAGTGTCTATGGTTACCTGCCTTATTACAGTTCCTTTATTGCCATACGAATGTGCTATACAATGAGACTTTCGGGCCCATATCTTCTGTTCTTGATTCCATTTTGTCTGGATTATATTGGCTATTTTACCATCACTGGTATATTCATATCTGTACTTTTGTGCGGGAATCCATTTTGTCCCATATTCTGAGAGGTAGGTTGTCCTTTCTACCAGTCTTTCACTGGGGTCGTATAGGTATATAACTTTTGATACAGCCTTTGTTCGTTGATACTGAGTAGACTCTTTAGTTGTATATCCACTCTCGTCTTTACTTATCTTTACGTCTCTATCTTTCTTATCTTGAGAAAAAAGACTTACCGATAGAAATAAGAATATTATTGTTGATATTAAAACTTTTGCTTTCATAATTGTATTTTTTATTAAACTGATTTACACTGATTGAATATTTTTATAAGCGCTTTCTATGTATATGACGAGATTGATAGAAAAAGGTTACAAAAATTCTATTATAAAAGACAATAAGATGAAAAAATATTGTTTATGAGTTAATATATCATGTAAATGAAATGTGTTGTTTATCGCAGTAAACAACGATATCTTCAGATTGTAGATAAAAAAGCCGCCCTTCTTATTAAAGAAGAGCGGCGTCATATAATCCACTTTAGCTATTCGGGAATAATTTTAAACTTAAATTATTAAAAGAGTCTTTGTCTTAAGGCTTTTATATATGTAGTGAGTGAAGTTTTTTTATTTCTTAGCCCAATCGTTAGACTTCTTGTCCCACTTGATCATAGCTGGAGTCTGAGGTTGATTCTCGGCATTGTAAGTATATTTATACTTCTGAACACCTGTCCATCCTTTTTCGCCCATCCACTCATAAGTGGCTTTTTCCATCATACGATTAGTTGCATCATAGACATAAGTAGTTTTTGTCAGTGGAGCATTTGTGTTTTTGTCACAAAATATAAATTCTTTCACACACCCGGCTTCAGTCTGTTCCACATTCGTGAATGTGATAGTTTCAGGAGTGCCTGCAAAAATATTTGCAGAAAAGAACAGAATAGCTAATAACGAAAATAAAGTTTTTGTTTTCATGATTCAAAATTAATTTAGTACTGCAAAGATATATTGTTTTCTGATATAGAAGAAAAGAAAACTATCAAATAGTTAGATTTATGTAGTTAAATATAGTTAAAATGGTGTATTTTGCGTCTATTATGGTATTGTTATACCTTATTATACTATCAAAAAGATATATTTCAATGTGAAGATATAACTAAAAATGATAAAAGGATAAGCAAAACCATCAAAAGAGAAGATTATATCAAAAAAACAATGCTTATTGTATAAAAATGGGGCAGATATGGGCTGAAAAGTCTTTCATATTCGAAAAAAAATGACGAAATTTGCGAGCCTTAAAAAGAGCTGAATAAATTTAACTATATAAACCAATAAAAAAACGATGGTAAAAAGTGCTTTACAAGTAGCCAGGGCTGCTTATAAACCAAAAATGCCAAAAGCATTGTATGGTTCTGTGAAAATTGAAGAAGGTGCAGCAACACAATCGGTAGCTGACCAGGAAGAAGTGAAGAAGTTATTTCCTAATACATATGGAATGCCTACTCTTAAGTTTGTAGAAGCTTCAGAGAAAGCAAACTATCCGGCTATCAATGTAGGGGTTATCCTCTCTGGAGGACAGGCTCCCGGCGGACATAATGTAATAGCAGGTCTGTTCGACGGAATCAAAAACTTAAATTCTGGCAGTCGTCTTTATGGTTTCCTTATGGGACCAGGCGGATTGGTAGACCACGATTATAAAGAACTTACAGGTGAAATTATTGATGAATACCGCAATACAGGAGGTTTTGATATCATAGGTTCGGGACGTACCAAACTGGAATCGAAAGAACAGTTTGATAAAGGTCTTGAAATCCTCAAAAAACTGGATATCAAAGCACTGGTTATTATTGGTGGTGACGATTCAAATACAAATGCATGTGTATTGGCTGAATATTACAAAGCTATCAATGCAGGTGTACAGGTAATCGGCTGTCCTAAGACAATCGATGGCGACCTTAAAAACGAAATGATAGAAACATCGTTCGGTTTCGATACAGCATGTAAAGTATATGCCGAAGTAATCGGTAATATTCAACGCGACTGTAACTCGGCCCGTAAATACTGGCACTTTATTAAGTTGATGGGACGTTCTGCGTCTCACATTGCTCTTGAATGTGCATTACAGGTACAGCCTAATATATGTATCATTTCGGAAGAAGTAGAAGCTAAGAAATTGTCACTCGACGATATCGTAACAGATATAGCTAAAGCTGTGGCGCGTCGTGCAGCTGATGGTAATAATTTTGGTACTGTACTTATCCCAGAAGGTCTTATCGAGTTTATCCCTGCAATGAAAGTGCTTATTTCAGAATTGAATGATTTTCTTGCACATCATCAGGACGAATTCAATGCAGTACCTAAAGATGAGCAACTGGCTTATATCAGAAAGAATTTGTCTGCCGATAATTCGAAAGTATTTGCAAGCCTGCCGGATGGCGTAGCCCGTCAGTTGACACTAGACCGTGACCCTCATGGTAATGTGCAGGTTTCTCTTATCGAAACAGAGAAATTACTGGCTGAGATGGTAGGTAACAAACTTGCTGAAATGAAAACTGAAGGAAAATATAGCGGTAAATTTGCGTCGCAAGTACATTTCTTCGGGTATGAAGGGCGTTGTGCTGCTCCGTCAAATTATGATGCAGACTATTGTTATTCTTTGGGTTATACAGCTGCAGCCCTTATTGGTGCAGGCAAAACAGGATATATGTCATCGGTACGTAACACTACAGCTCCGGCCAGTGAATGGGTAGCGGGTGGTGTACCTGTGACAATGATGATGAATATGGAACGCCGTCATGGTGAAATGAAGCCTGTTATCCGTAAAGCTCTTGTTGAACTCGATGGTGCTCCGTTTAAATATCTGGTAGCAAATCGTGAAGCTTGGGCTGTGGGTACAGAATTTGTTTATCCGGGACCGATCCAATACTTCGGACCAACTGAAGTATGTGACCAGCCTACAATTACATTGAAACTGGAACAAGGTAAATAATTTACCCCGGAATATAAAACAGAAGAGGCATGGACGAAATTCCGTGCCTCTTTGTTTTATTCGCACTTTTATATCTGTAGTTTAATTTTAACGTTCTATTATTTTCTGCAATTTTTACTACGCGCAATCAAAGATTGCTTGTGTTCCTTTTACCCAAAGCCGCAAAAGGAACCAAAAACGCTTTAGCGCCCCACTTCAAAGGCCGACCCGTAACGGAAAAAAAGACGAAACGAAAAAACTCGCTCTAAAAGTTGTAAAATAAAAGTCTGATAAAAAAGCAAGTTTCAGCCAAACGAGGACAACCGCCTGATAATGTGCGGGAAACGCTCTTTGTTTGGCTTTTCTTCTGGACGGCAAAAGCCACCGATAGACAAAGGTAAGACAAAGTTGGGTTACCACATCATTACCAACGGTAAAAATGCAAATCAGCTATAAGTCGCTAATTGTCTGCTTCTTGCGTTAAGTCGCGTAACCTCTTGTAACTCAAAGTAAACTAATTTTGTAATCTGTAAACTTTGAGTAAGATGAGAAGTACCTTTAAAATTTTGTTCTATCTCAAAAAGAACAACCCCAAACCCAACGGAACAGTTCCCGTAATGGGAAGAATCACGATTGACGGAACAATCAGCCAGTTCAGTTGTAAGATGAATGTACCGCCCAACCTTTGGGATACCAAAGCCGGAAGGCTGACAGGTAAAAGTACATTAGCGGTAAAAACCAACCTCGCTTTGGATAAAATCCGTGTCGATATAAACCGCCACTATCAGGAAGTAATGCAAACGGACGGCTTTGTTACGGCTGATAAGGTAAAGAACGCCTATTTAGGGTTAGGAGTAAAGCAAGATACATTTTTAACCCTCTTTGCCAAACATAACCAAGAATTTTCCCGAAAAGTCGGATACAACAGGGCGCAAGCGAGTTATTCCAAATATTGCACCTTATATAAACACATAGAAAGCTATATCATACAGGAGTATAAGCGGAATGATATATTTCTTAAAGAACTGAATCTCGCTTTTGTAAATGGCTTTGAGCATTATTTACGAACAGAACGAAATTGTTCCACCAATACGATATGGTGCTATATGATAGGCGTAAAACATATTGTAGCCATAGCCCGAAATTCGGGACAATTAGCCATTAATCCCTTTGCCGGATACCTGATTAGCCCTGAACAGAAAGATAGGGGATTCCTAAGTAAAGAAGAACTCAACTCGCTTGTCAATGCCGAAATGAAGAACGCTCAATATGAATTGGTAAGGGACTTATTTGTGTTTTCATGTTTTTGCGGATTAAGCTACTCGGATGTAAAAAATCTCACAAGAGACAACCTCAAAACCTCGTTTGACGGTCATTTATGGATAATAACCCGCAGGCAGAAAACAAATACTGACTCAAGTATCCGCTTATTGGAAGTTCCCAAACGGATAATAGAGAAGTACAAAGGCTACACAAGGGATAACAGAATTTTTCCAGTACCGAGCAATGGTAGCTGTAACAATATCCTGAAAAAGATAGCCAAGCAATGCGGGATTAAAACACGGCTGACCTATCATGTGAGTAGGCATACGTTCGCCACTTTATTGACTATCTCACAGGGAGTTCCGATAGAAACTGTTAGCCGAATGATGGGGCATACCAATATCAAAACGACCCAAATCTATGCCAAGATAACGAAAGAGAAAATCAGTCAGGATATGGAAGTCTTATCCCATAAATTAGAGAGTTTGGAAAAACAAATAATTGAAAGAGTGTAAAGCAAATAAGAATCCTATTGATAAAATTGATTCATTTTTACACTCGTTGATTTGAGATATGGAGTTACCTTTGCCAAAACAATAAGTGAATTAAAATGATACGATTACGAGATATAAACCTAACTCCACCTGAAGAGATACAACGATTGGCGAATAACCATGCAATCGCCGTAAATCTTCGGGATACTTTTCCATATCCTTACACGATTGAAGATGCTGTTACATTTCTCGGCTTAACTGAAAATGGTGTATGGATTGGCCTTTTTTATTCTATAATTTTATAGCTGGCAACTTGAATTAAATAATAAAAGTATGGAATGATAAATATGAACTATAAAAGAATATATACAAAATATAGCTTTCTATAGATAATGAATAATTTAGGAAACATCTGTATTAAGAATAACCATAAAAATTCGACAACAATGAAATTTAATAACGTAAGATTATTAGTTAAGGATTTTGCTAAATGTTTTAAGTTCTACACCGAACAACTTGGATTGGAACCGGCTTGGGGTGATGAGAACAGTGGGTATGCCTTTTTTAAGGTAGCAGACGGAATAGAGGGATTTGCTCTTTTTGTATCCGACTGGATGGCATCGTCTGTAGGCAATGCGGATAAAGAATTACCTATAGGATATCGGGAGAAATCACTTGTAGCATTCAGTGTGGATAATGTTGATGATACTTATAGAGCTTTGAAAGAAAAGGGTGTGAAATTCATTAATGAACCTACCGATATAGCTGATTGGGGGAGTCGCACGGTAAATTTGCGTGACCCTGAAGATAATTTAATAGAATTTTTTTCACCATTGGCTCCCGATCAATGGAGTGAAGAGCTAATAGAAGAAAATAAGCAATACGAGTAAATAGGATTTATTCCGGTAGTATTTATATAGTATTAGAAAGACATGAAAAAAGATATAGGCGACCATATTATAAGCAAATTAGATTTGCAGGATATAGTTAAGATACTATCCGAGGAATTAAGCGGGTCAGAATTAAATACCATTTTACTGGACGTTTTTAACAGGCGGGTTCAACAGGAAACCTCTTCGTCCTTGCTAAATAAATACGAAGGGAACAAACTGGTTAAACCCGCCCAAATAGATGTTTTGAAGTACAAAGAAGATGAGTTGAATTGCTATAAAATATTGGCGGGTAAAGGCTTTGACCCCATAGAACTCTCTCCGGTTGCACAACTGGGGACAAGTAGCGTTATAGCTACGGTAGACCAAAAGAAAGTTCTAACGGCATTAAGAAACACAGAAGTTCAGGCAGATCCAACCAATGCGATAGCTCTGCATTACGCTTCATTAAAGAAAAAAGGAAAATTAGATAGTAAAACTTACAATTACGGTAACATTTCGAGGGTTATACGAACGCAGGCATTTTCTAATCCTAATTTTACACCTCATTTTTCAGTTATTTGCCTGATTTCCTGTGGTAAAGATACAGGGAGTTTTAATTTTGAAAAAGAGGAACTATTTAAACACCTGACAGCATCGTATGACGTTTTACGAAGTTACAGCTTTGAACATATATACTTCGAGATTATCCCATGCAAAGGGTATGACGGTCAAAGCCCATTAATTACAGAGTCAATATCATATGTTCAGAAAAACAGCGACCATATAAAAGTATCGGTTGTCGAACCCGACTATGAAAATAACTATTACTATGGCTTTCGGATAAAAGCAAAAATGGTAGTAGGCGAGAATGTGATTGAGATTGGCGACGGTGGGTTGCTCGACTGGACACAACAACTTCTAACCAACAGGAAAGAACGCATGATGACAATGGGTATTGGCTTTTCGGTACTACATATAATAACAAAATAACATGGTAAAGGGCAAAGTCATATTTGAAGATGAAGAAAAAATAGAGATTAAATATCCCTGTTTTGAACTAAAGGATATTGTCGAGTATTATTTCGAAATAAAAACTCCGGACAATTCTATAAATCCGTTCTCACTTATAGCTTTGCCCAATGCTAATGTTATAGTTTCAGTTTACTTGTCAGACAAGAGCCAAACATTCAAAGTTCATCGTGGACAGGGTATGGCTGATACATCAGGAGATAAAATCTCCGGCAGTTTGACAGACGCAATCGCCGTGATGCACGCTCCCGGAACCCATGAATTTTCAATTAAATTCAAGCCGGGAGTTTTATACTCCTGTTTATCCGAAGATATTCCGACTTTGGTAGATAATAGCTTGCCATTGCAAAAATATCTAAATCAAAAAATAATAGACGAACTAAAATTGAAAACCTCTTTTGATGAGCGGGTTCTGTTTGTAGAGAATTGGCTTTTAAGTAATATGAAAATCTTTAGTTCTGACTTTAAGCTTAAAGCCGTAACAAAAGCAATTTACTACATTAATAATAGCCATGATTACAAGCTAAATGTTGTAAGCAAAGAGGTCGGAGTATCAAATCCTACTCTCAACAGATATTTCAAAGAAGTATTAGGAGTATCGCCTAAACAATGCTTTAAAGCCCTACGCTTCAAAACAGCATTGAAAAGCTATAGAGCCAAAGGTAGTTATGATTTATATGACGAATTGGGCTATACTGATTTTTCTCATTTTGTAAAAGAAGCTAAGAATTTAGCAAACAAACCCCCATCAGAATTATAAAAAGTAGTAAGAACGATAAAACACATAAATAAAAAATCATTCAGCATAAAACAGGACTTCGGTCTGACAATCAATATTAATCATCAAAAAATTATGCTTATGAATGAATTAGTAAAGACGGAGTTATTCAGCTTATTGTCTGAATCTTCACAAGAAAACACAAACGAAGAAATGCAGAGTGCCTATGGATGCTTTTTGGAACAGGTAAATAAAGTCAGTCAATCCGAAAACAAGTACTCCAAAATCTTTCGGATACTGAATATTACTCGTGTTGAGTTAGTATCCATAGAATCACTTTATCAGCACGGGCAGGGGGAAAAATGCTTTTAAATTTAACTGTCTTCAAAAGGCATTATCCGTAATTGATTATGAACTTGAACTATTAAGGCTCAAAATCCAACACCCCGAACAATTCTACCAATCCAATCTCATAACATTTCAATCCGACCTTTATATTATCCCTAAGTCGAAAGATTTGGGGATTGTTGCTTTAGCGGAGATTGCGATTGCCCTTTTTTTCTCAAAGAAAGTATTTCAACGGAACGGGAAGCCTGCGCACCTAAACCAAATTGCACAAGTCTTTGAAAAGATGTTTAATTGCAGTTTCGGGAGTATTTACGACCAAGAAGTAATGGTTTTCAGACGAAAGCCATTCAACCGAACAAAAGCCCTTGATTTCCTGCGAAATCTCATAATTCGTAAGGATAAAGAGAGTAAAGAATAACAAGATGGGAAATAACCGTTTTGTAACATGCTATATCCAAGCATATTACAAAAGACTTTAGGGGGAGTAGTTATCTACTCCTCTGTTTTTGCTTCTCCGCTTTGCCGTCCTTTGCTTCATCAATGCATTGAGATAACGAATTATTAATCTCAAAAATGAAGCAAAATGTATATTAATAACGAAGATTTTGAAAAATGGATGGACAAGCTATCCAAGAAGCTAAATGAGATTGGTCAGGATTTAAAATCACTGATTAATACCAACGAAGTATTTGACGAGGACGAGAAATTGCTCGACAATCAGGACTTAGCCTTTCTTTTAAAGGTTTCCAAACGTACCCTCCAACGTTACCGGGCAAGCGGTAAGCTCCCTTATTTTATGATTGCTCATAAGACCTATTACCGGACTGTTGACGTTCGGAACTTTGTCCGTGAACATATGGACTTTAAAACCTATCAGGAGTTTGAAAAGAAGCACCTGAAAAATGATAAGGATAAAAAAGATGAATGATTCTGCTTTTTAGTCTATGCAGAATGGTGCAAATGAGTGAAGGCTATTTTTAGTTTATGCCTTCAAGTAATAGCTCCGCATTTAGCAGAAACAACCTCGCCTTCCGGCTCTGTTCGTTTCGCTAAATTAAGCAAGAGGGAACTGGACTTTGTCCTGTTCTTCCTCTTGCCCTGCGGGGCAAAGCCTTCGGCTTTAGCGTGTTAGATAAACACGCTGTAATTAGTCTAATAATTAACCTTTCGCATTTGTCGCTAATTATCAGCCATTTAATAATATAAAATTCTATTAAAAAGTAATTATAATGAAAAATGAAGTCCAAAAGATTATATATACTACCGTTTCCATAGACAAGGAAACAGGTCGTTTAGTTGAAAAGATATGCAAACGCTATTCGCTGAAAAAAAGTGAAGTTGTGAAACTGGCTTTTCTGTATCTGGACAAAGCCCATATCAACCCCGCTGATGCTCCCGAATCAGTAAAATCGGAACTATCCAAGATTAACAAACGGCAGGATGATATTATACGCTTCATTCGGAAGTACGAAGAAAACCAGCTCAATCCGATGATACGGACAAGCCATTCTATTGCTGTCAAATTTGATGCTTCTGTGAAAGAACAAAAGGGGTTAATAACCTCGGAAATAAATTCTACACGGGAATTACAGGATAATGTTCTGAAAAAGATAAGCGAAACGTTCAACCAACATGCCGGAGTGATTAACAACCAAGCAAAACAAATTAACGACCTCGCCCAAGCCGTAAACTCATCATTAAAGAAACAGGAGAGAAATAATAATAAACTTCTACAACTGATTTCCCTATATTCGGAATTGGCAACCTGTGGAGTAATGGACGGCAAGCGGAAAGAGAACCTAAGAACTGAAATCAACGACCTGATAAACGAATAATCTATGAACATAGATTTCCCGCCACCGTCCAAAGGCACATACAACAATGCAGGCAGTAGCCGGAGATTGACCCAATACATGGAGCATGAAGATATGGAACGCATGGAGCAAGAAATCTATACCGAAGGGTTTTTCAACCAGACAGAGGATAATATCTATAAATCCCAAGTCATTAAGGATATAGACGGCAATATCGGGCAACTTATGAAAATGGATGCTAAGTTTTACGCTATTCATGTCAGCCCATCGGAAAAAGAACTTCGGGCAATGGGTAACACAGAACAGGAACAAGCCGAAGCCATGAAACGGTATATCCGGGAAATTGTTATTCCCGAATACGCAAAGAACTTCAACAAAGGACTATCAGCAGAGGATATAAAGTTTTACGGCAAAATACATTTCGACCGAAACAGGTCGGACAACGAACTGAATATGCATTGCCATTTGATTGTCAGCCGGAAAGACCAAGCGAACAAAAAGAAACTATCACCGCTTACCAACCACAAGAACACTAAGAAAGGGGCAATCAAAGGAGGTTTTGACAGGAAGAACCTGTTCCGGCAGACAGAGCAGGGATTTGATAAGCTATTCAGCTATAACCGCCCCCTAACAGAATCTTTTGAGTACTATAACACGATGAAGAACGGCAGTATAACCGAGCAACTCAATATGCAGGAACAACAGATTTTCAATGCAAGAAAAAATGCTGATATGCAAACCAACATATACACAAATAAGCAGTCCGCAAATCAAGAAAATAAGAAAGAAGATAAGCAATCTTTCAGTCTTCCCGATTTGGGTTTATCTTCTGCGTTAGGCATGCTTACTCCCGATACTAACAAGCAAGGGGAGCAACAAATTCCCGTGAAAAGAAAAAATAAAAAACCGAAGCGAGGATTTAAAAGATAGTAATTATCTAAAGGATAACATACTTAAAATTTGATGATTATTATGTAAATTTGCACTTGATTGTTTGAGAGAATAAACGTATTTAGAATATATAGAGAGGTTCAATGTTAATCATCACATATATTATTCATGATAATTATACGTCAACTAGTTATTTTTAATGCAAAATAGCAATGGAAGATTTTTTGAAAGATATAAATAAATCTGACTTATTAGTTATAGTGATTTCTTGTATCAGTTTATTTGTGTCCGCAATTGTACTTCTAATCACTTATAAAACTTACATTTTAAAATATGGGCATAAGGTTCGTGGTTGGACAGGAATTTCATATTCAATCACATCATCTAATAATTATTTTCATACTCTTGTTTTAGAGAACTTGAAAGATAAGGATTTGATAATCTTTGATATTTTTGTTCGCTTTGGACATAATATTTATTTGGATATGCTTGACAAAGACAATTTAAATGAAAGCTATTTTCATATAATTCCTGCACTAAGTACAAAAGAATTTCGATTTGGACCAGCAATAGAATATACTTCTGGTACTCATTTAGTAAATTTATCTCAACTTTTTGCTAATGAAAAGATAAGTAAAAAGATTATTCTATCGACCAATCAAGGTAAAGTTGTTGTTAGTCCTTTCAAAAAAGGATGGAGTCCTATTTCCGATTATTTTAATAATTATGGTACTGTGGTAATTAATCCTATTAGATATTATTCTGATAACTCAATCTATGGGAGAAAAGGTAAAGAAAAGGAGCAGACAAATCCTGCAATTGATTATAGCACTTATGGCAATCAGACATTATACTTAGTTGTTATCAAAAGAAAGCATTTTGGATTAGTAACATACCCCATTTGGAAAAATGCTAAGGTGCAGTACTTTAGCGATATAGATTTTACGAAAGAATCTCTTGAAAACAAAGATTCTTTAAAAAAGTTTCTCCTTAAGGCAAAAGCCAATAATAAGATTGATTTTGAGACAATTGATACAATTGTGGATTTTCAATCATATGTTAACAGTATACGTGAAAAATATTCCACTTCTCCAATCTTATTAGAAGCTGAAAATTGGTATACATATCATGTTGTTGATAAAGTTCAAACTTATTGGTATAAGTTTAAAGAGTGCCATAAAGGAAAAAGGCAAAAGAAAGGGAAGTAGTATAGTTCTTTTTTTTATTTGATTTACAAAAGTACATTCCGGCAATAGAACGTCAACACCAAGCCGCAAGCGGTTTTTAGAAATTTCTTCCTTTCCGCATACGGAAAGAGTAAATTTCTAAAAAGTGTTGCCTTATCTATTCCCTGCATGAATGAGATGTATATCAATAAAAAAAGAAAAAAATATGTATTGGGATTGAGAAATAATGTGTAGATTTGTAGTGAGTTATTTGAGGAAATACAGCGCAAAACGCACGGTTGCCAAATCGTTACCTCGCTAGTTGAAAAATTCCACTTACAGCCTTTTGTTCAAGAGGTTAACTACCAAAGATAATTTTGTAAAATATGAATTGGCAGATAAGCTCAAACACGTTTTCGTTTTTTCGTCTTTTAATCCTACGGGTACCCCGTCCATGAAGCTAACGGCGCAGGCTGACGCACTAACGGAGCAAAGCCCCTAATCTAATATGCGTCAGCCCCTGCGCATTAGTGACGCAGGCGGGGTACCCACACGGTGCAGTCGGCTAAGAAAGGGACGGGGCGATAGCCCGTTTGTCCCTTTCAGCCGATAAACCGGTTGTGGGTCGCCGAGGAACGAAGCGCTAGCCTTTTGCTTACTTTTGGGCAATGCCAAAAGTGAGGGCAAGCCCGGGAGGGCGCGGCAGGCTTGAACCGAATGATAAAAGTTTCTACAAAGAATGCTTATATGATGAAAAGAATCCAACGTTTTCACGCAACAACAATTATTTCAGCTACTAATTGGCATAACTAATAAATTTCTATATTTGTACCATTGACTAATAAACCTCCGGAATGAAAAAAGGCAGTATTCTGATTGTAGATGATAATAAAAATGTATTGAGTGCATTGCGTATCTTACTTGATAATTACTTTGAAGAAGTCACGCTATTATCATCTCCCAATATGCTCCTCTCTATGCTCAGAGAAAAAAATCCGGACATTGTATTGTTGGATATGAACTATTCGGCCGGAATAAATACAGGTAATGAAGGCTTGTTCTGGCTGTCGGAAGTAAAGAAGACCGATCCGGAACTTCCGGTTGTCTTATTCACTGCATATGCCGATATCGAACTGGCCGTGAAGGCCCTGAAAGAAGGCGCCAGCGATTTTGTGGTGAAACCTTGGGATAATGCAAAATTACTAGCAACGCTGCAATCTGCCTTAGCTCTTCGTCAATCGAGGAGGGAAGTAAAGAAGCTTAAAGAAAAACAAGATATCCTGAATTCGGAATTGACTAAAGACTCTGATGTATGTTGGGGGAAATCCGGAGCTATGCAGAATTTGCTCTCAATGATAGAGAAAGTAGCTAAAACGGATGCTAATGTACTTATTACAGGTGAAAATGGTACAGGAAAGGAGTTGATTGCCCGAAAAATACATCAATTATCATTGCGGGCAGGGGAAACCCTTGTCAGTGTAGATATGGGTGCTATTACTGAAACATTGTTCGAAAGTGAGCTTTTCGGTCATACAAAAGGTGCATTTACTGATGCAAGAACCGACCGAGCCGGAAAGTTTGAGGCAGCGGATAAAGGTACCCTTTTTCTGGATGAGATAGGAAATCTTAGCTATATATTACAAGCAAAACTGCTTACTGCATTACAATCGCGACAAATAGTAAGGGTGGGAAGCAATAAACCCATACCGGTAGATATACGGTTAATAAGTGCTACAAATCGTAATTTGTTCGAATCGGTGAGAAACGGCGAATTCAGGGAGGATTTATTATACCGTCTCGATACTATTCAGATCGAAGTGCCTGCATTGCGTGACCGGAAAGAAGATATTTCTTTACTAGCCAACTTCTTTTTATTGCGCTTTGCAAAAAAGTATAATAAAAAAGGTTTGGCATTTAATGAAAAGACTGTATCAAAACTTGAAAATTATTCATGGCCGGGTAATGTGCGTGAATTGGAACATGCCGTAGAAAAAGCTGTTATTTTATGTGATGGGGCAGAATTGCAACCTTCCGATTTCTATATGCGGGCAACAGAAGACAGGGCTGCGATTATAGAATCCATTACACTGGACGAAATGGAAAAAATACTCATAGAAAAAGCATTGAGCAAATATGATAAAAATATATCAGCTATAGCAGCCGAACTGGGTATTACACGTCCTACACTTTATAATAAGATGAAAAAGTATGGATTATAATCAGATTTATTCATCTATATGGAAAAGATAAGTAATAGGTGAAAAACGGAAAAGTATACAGGATACGAGATACAAGTTGTTAACTGTAAATAGTGTTACCTTTGTTACCTTTTAACTATATATAGTTAACGGATGCAAAAACAGCAAGAGAGAAACGATGAAAAAACTGTCAGATGTGTCAGGTTTTAATATTTTATAGTTAATTAATGTAAAAGGTTTCTTTGAAAACAGGAAAAAAAAATGATTGAGAAATATGTTTAAATCGATAGAATATAAACTCTTCATATATATAGGGCTGCTGATACTTTCGGTAGCTGCCGCTACATACTGTTTCCTTGAAAAAGAATATGTATACGGGCCATTGTGTATCCTGATTGCTGTATTTTCCATTAACAGGCTGCAAAAACACTATAAAAAATTCAACCAGAATATTTTATTCCTGCTCAATGCTCTCGACAATGGTGATTATTCATTCAATTTTGCAGAAACCAAACTGTCGAAACGAGAACAGGAATTGAATCAGATGATGAACCGGATCAAAGAAATCCTTTCCAAAGCCCGTAAAGAAGTTATAGAAAATGAAAAGTTTCTGAGTCTGATAGTAGAAAGTGTATCTACGGGAATTATCATATTGGATGAACATAACAATGTACTGATAATAAACAGAGCAACTAATGAGTTGCTGGGTATGCCGGTTTTCACTCATTTAAACCAATTGAGGGTAATAGATGATTCTCTGCCTGCTACATTCATCAATTTGGAGATAAATGACAATAAGTATCTGAAAATAGCCAATGAACGGGAAGAGACTCAAATCAGCCTGCGCGTATCCAAAATAACACTGAAAAGAGGTACAATGAAAATCTTTACACTTAATAGTATCGGAAACGAACTGGAGGCGAAAGAGATGGAGTCGTGGGTACGTCTTATCCGGGTGATGACACATGAAATAATGAACTCGATAGCGCCTATCACATCACTGACAGATACATTGCTCTTCTCTTATAAGCTATCTCAGGATGTCCCATCGGATAATCTTCGTCAAAACACAGTGGATGCTCTCGAAACCATCAGTTCCACGGCTAAAGGGCTTATGGTGTTTGTGGAGTCGTACCGTAAATTTACGGGAGTACCCAAGCCTCAACTGGAAGAGTTTGATCTGATTCCTCTGATAGAAAAGGTCGTTAGCCTGGAGTCGGCATTGATGCAGGAAAAAGGAATATCTTTAGAATTGCAATGCGCTCAATCGTCATTGGTTGTAAATGCTGATGAATCACAAATTACGCAGGTATTAGTCAATTTGGTAAAAAATGCAGTTGAAGCTTTAGATATAAATGAAAGTATCAAAATAAAGATCGGTCATACCGACAACAAAACGAATATAGATGTATGTAATAATGGCAAACCTATTCCACAAGAAGTGATACCAAATATATTCATTCCGTTTTTTACGACTAAAAATACGGGGACAGGAATAGGGCTGAGTATATCCCGTTACATAATGCGGCTACATGGAGGTAACCTCAAGCATCATACTAAAGAGGGGTGGACTGTTTTCAGTATGATATTTTGATCGGATCCATACTCTTCTTTTGATGAATTTATCAGATTGCAGCTATAGAAATTGATATTAAAAAAAGAAGCCCTACACGTGGGGTGCAGGGACATCTTCAGCAACTATAATAAAAAACACTAGACTTAGCTCACGCTAATTTTATATCTTTATCTAAATATACATCTTGTATAGCATTGATGAGTTCCACTCCTTCTTTCATCGGGCGCTGGAATGCTTTTCGTCCGCATATGAGTCCCATCCCACCTGCACGCTTATTTACCACGGCAGTGTATACAGCATCTTTTAGGTCGGAAGCCCCGTGCGATTCTCCTCCTGAGTTGATCAAGCCTACACGTCCCATATATCCGTTGGCTACCTGGTAACGACAAAGATCGATCGGATGGTCCGATGCCAGTTCAGTATACATACGTTCATCCCATTTAGAGAAATTGACAGCTTTGAAGCCTCCGTTATTAGTAGGCAGCTTTTGCTTCACTATATCGGCTTTTATGGTTACGCCTATATGGTTTGCCTGGCTTGTCAGGTCGGCGGCACTATGATAATCTACTCCGTCTTTCTTGAAATCGCTATTTCTAAGGTAACACCAAAGGATTGTAGCCATTCCCAATTCGTGCGCATACTCGAATGCTTTAGCTATATCAACAATCTGCCGGCGACTTTGTTCGGATCCGAAGTAAATTGTTGCTCCAACGGCTGCTGCTCCCATATTCCAGGCCTCTTTTATGGTGCCGAACAGTACCTGATCATAAGCGGTAGGATAGGTCAGTAGTTCATTATGATTGATCTTCACAACGAATGGTATTTTATGCGCATATTTGCGGGCTACCGATCCTAGTACTCCGTAAGTAGATGCTACGGCACTACATCCTGCTTCTATAGCTAATTTTACAATATTCTCAGAATCAAAGTAGATTGGGTTTGGAGCAAAGGAAGCTCCTGCACTATGTTCGATATCCTGATCTACAGGCAGAATTGATAAATACCCCGTATCGGCAAGTCTACCATGGCTGAATAAGCGTTGAAGACTATTCAATGTAGGTATGTTGCGGTCCGAATCTATCCAGATATTATCTATAAAATTGGGTTCGGGTGCATGAATTAACGACTTGTCGATAGTTTTGCTTACATGTCCGAGCAGGTATTCACTTTTATCGCCCAGAATGTTTGTAATTTTAGAATTTGCCATAATATTATTGTTTTAATGTATATGTAATAATTCATATCCATTGTATTTGCTTATCCTTTATTATAAAACAAAGTTGGTACATATAAGTTCTAAAATGAGTAGATAATTTATATACTTCTAAAAGAATATTTAACATATAAGCCTTATTTATAACGTGTCAAAATAACCGAAAAGTTAAAAAAAACTGTTACCTTTGCTTAGATAGTTCTAAGGAAATTAATCTTTTTGTATTTATTTAACCATATATAAAACATTATGTTACACGAATTTACGCTTTCCAGAGGAAGAGCAATGATTAACTTTACGCTCAAATATTGCGATACGAAACAAAAACTGCTTAATAGTTATGGATTCAGACGAGTTGTCGAATCTTTCATTAAACAGGTTTTGAAAAAAGATGAAGGAGTCATATATGACTATTACATCACTCATTTCGGTAGCGAAGACGAAACAGTGGATTCCCTTATAGAAGTCTTTAAATTGCTGACAGTATTTGAAATAGATGAAGTAATTGCAGTTGATAATAAATATTCGAAATTCTTTGAAGATAAACATCTGTTTATAGAAGTTACCGAATTGCTTTTTGCTTACTGGAAAAGGCTTGAACGTTATACTATTGTAAGAAATACAAGGGTAGGGGATGGATTACAAAATGTCCGTTTCATTCAGGCCAACGATATGTTCAATGATCTTGTATTATCTACAGGTCGCAGGATACAAACTACCGTCAATGGTCACGAAACGCGCGTTTATCGCCAGTCTGTAGCCGGAGCCAATGCCGGACTTACATTGAACGATGTAAACTGGAATTGTCCGGTGGAATATAAAGGATTAACATCTATACCTTTTATCAGCACTGTTGTTTTTCAACCACCATATATTTCTTATACAAAGAGAAATACCCGTGACGGAATATTTCAGGAGCACCAACAAAATCCATTGGTGAACGTTGTGCTAAATGAAGATGACTGGTTTGTATTTCCCGCCAAGGTAGGTAATATGCTTACCTTTGTTTATTTTCATAAAGATTTTATGGTTCATGGTATTGGACTGGCGAATCTGTTTGAATTGGCAACGGAAACCGAATATATCGGTAAAAAACCCGATATGATATATGTATTCGGCTATCCTGACGGATACGAAGAAAAGCGAACATTCTATTATAAAGATAAAAAGAATGATATTCTTATCGGTTATGCTAATTATTGCGATGATATCGATTATTTCGGCTATATGAAAAAAATGCTTCTTACATTGCATAATGTGAAGCAGATAGATACAGGCCGTTTACCTATTCACGGAGCTATGGTAAACATTGTACTTCGCAACGGTAAAGAATCCAATATTATCATTATGGGAGACAGTGGTGCCGGAAAATCGGAAAGTCTGGAAGCATTCCGTACCCTGAATGAGAATTACATTCGTCACATGCGTGTAATCTTCGATGATATGGGATATCTGAAAAAAGAAAAAGATGGTACAATTAAGGCATACGGAACCGAAATCGGAGCATTTGTCCGTGTAGACGACCTTGATCCGGCTTATGCTTTCGAGCAGTTGGATAAAGGAGTATATACCAATATGGATAAAGTTAATGCCCGTGTTACAATACCTATCTCTACTTATGAGATTATATCCAAAGGCTATCCGATCGATTATTTCCTTTATGCGAATAACTATAATGAGGCAGATAAGAAAATCCTTATTTATGACAATCTGGATCATGCCATTCAGGTATTTGAAGATGGTGCCCGTAAAGCAAAAGGAACTACAACCGAAAAGGGACTGGTGAAATCATATTTTGCAAATCCGTTCGGACCTGTACAGGAACGCAAAGAAACAGAGGCTTTGGTTCGCCAATATTTCAAAGATATGAAGGCAGCCGGAGTAAAGATAGGAGAGATGCATACATCGCTCGCTATCGATGGCAAGACAAAAGATGGTCCGCGCGAAGCTGCTGAAGAGTTATTCACTCTAATAAATGAATGATAGATATTAACTATATAGAGAGGCTTCGGTACTATCCGGAGCCTTTTTTATTTGAGGGGGACAGATTCTGCCTTTTGTTGTTCCATATCTTCATCGCCGGTTTCTATTTTCAGCCATTTAATCAGTAAAGGTAAGCCCATACCTTGTATAAGCAGCATCAATACAACAACTAATACGGTAAGAAATATAATGCTGTTGCGCTCGGGAAAAATAGTCCCATTATCCAATGTAACAGGCAAAGCAATCGCTGTAGCAACAGATACGATCCCCCGCATGCCCGACCAGCCGATAAGTAATGCATCCTTCCAAGTAAGAGCCTTCACATGTTTTATCCTTTCAGCCCGGCGGGACGATATTTTAGTTTCATATGCATTACTATTTACAATAGAAACTAATTTGTCCAGCTTAAACTTATGTCTGAATACAACGATTATACGAATGAGTAAGGCTATTACAAAGATGGCAAAGGCGCTAATTACGAGAGGAATGACTGATGATGGAGGTATCTCCCTAAGCACCTGCGGCAATTCCAGTCCGATAAGTATAAAAACCAGTCCACTTAGCAAATAAATGATTATGCTCCACACCGAACGTGATTGCCCGCGTGTGACCTCCGACAATAGTTTGTTCTTATGTACACGTCCGGCAATGAGCACACCCATAAATACAACAGCAAGGACTCCCGAGACATTCAGCTCTTCGGCAAACTGATATGCTACGAAAGGCAGCATCAGATTCAGACTGACAATGGCTGTACTTTCCAGCTTCACTCTCGATACTGTATATCCAAACAAGAAAGCCATAATAGCGCCAATGAGACAGCCTCCTAGTATGGTAACAACAAATTCCAGTCCGGCTTCCCATACCGAAAATATTCCACCTGTAGCTACACCGAGGGCAATACGGTAAGCAGTAAGAGCCGATGCATCGTTTATCAGGCTTTCACCTTCAAGAATTGTATTTGTACGATGGGATAGGCTCAGGCTTTTGGTTATCCCCGAAGTGGCAATTGCATCCGGTGGGGATAATATCGCCCCTATAACGAATGCTACCGGCCACGATATGTCGGGAATCAGGAAACGGGCTACTATGGCAATTGCAATCATAGATATGAAAACCAATGTGACAGCCATCATGGAAATAGTTCCAAAATTAGCTTTGAAATCCTTAAACGGCATATTTACGGCAGCATCGTAAAGCAGGGGCGGTAGAAATAATAGGAATACTACATCGGGATCGATAGGTACATAATGAAAGCCGGGGATGAATCCCACCGCAATGCCCGCAACCATTAACAAGACAGGATAAGGTATTTTTACTCTGGGAGCAAGAACTGATATTGCTATGGCTATAGCCAGCAGGAAAAGTATAACATGATAATATTCCATATATAGATGCTATGTATAATCGGGATTAAAGATAAATAAATTGCAGCTTATATATCCATAGGATTTTTCCACTTACAAAAGAAACAATAGTAAGATGCTTATAGTTTTTCAAAAATAAAATTAAATAAAAGCTAATATTGAATTAATAAAAATAGTATATATATAAATTTATTTTTATAAATATTAAATATTATTTATTGTATTTTTGATATTATTGAAATAATTATTAGTTTTGTGAAAATAGAGAAAATTATGTTACCATGTAATTGCCCGAGCTGTCAGGCTCAATTGAAAGTAAAAAGTTTACTGTGCGAAAATTGCGGCACAGAAGTACACGGATTATATGCACTCCCAGTATTGGCACGCTTGCCTGTAGAAGAGCAGGAGTTTATCCTCAAGTTTGTGAAGAATAGCGGTAGCCTCAAAGAGATGGCTAAAGACCTAGGTTTAAGTTATCCTACGGTGAGAAATTTATTAGATGATATAATAGAAAAAATAAAAAGCTATGAAAAATAACAATTCGATTGCAGCATGGTTGTTCACCCCGTTCAGATTTATAGCAGGCACAAAAGCACTTATTATTGGCCTGGTTGTTATGCTTCTTTTATCCATATTAGGATATTTGAGCAATACTCATTTTGATGGGGCACTCGACATTCATTATGGATGTCTGACTACCGATACTTTGTATCTACCCCATATCATATACCAATTGGTGGGGTGGGGATTACTTACTCTTGTGTTTTATCTGACAGCCCGTATCGTGACCAAATCATCTATACGGCTGATAGATATTACCGGAACAATGGCATTGTCGCAAGCGCCGTTGATATTTGCGGCATTGTTAGGATTTATACCTTCTTTTCATATTTGCATAGGCGATATCAATACAATAAATATGGGTGAAATGATGGCTGTACTGAAAGAAAATGCAGTGATGATGACTGTGGCAGGATTAGTTACGATGCTGTTTGCCATCTGGTCTATTGTTCTCAAGTATAATGCTTATTCGGTATCGGCTAATATAAAAGGGGGAGTAGGCGGGATATCATTTGCAATCGCATTGATTGTTGCCGAAATCCTCTCTAAAATAGTTCTGTATATCATTTTGTAAATATCTAAAAATGAATGCTATGAAAAGAAAATTACTTGGACTTCTACTCTATTTGATACTTATCATACTTCTCTTATTCTTTTTCACAACAAGGGCATCGGCACAATTACTGGTTACAGAAGAACCCATAGTCTTAAAAACCAGTACAGGAGATATTTATGGTACACTAAAAGTCCCGGTGAATAATAAACCAATCCCGGTAGCGCTGATTATTGCCGGTTCCGGTCCGACAGACCGAAACGGGAATCAGCGCCAGATGAAGAATAATTCTCTGAAAATGCTATCTGACGGATTATTTTATAATAATATAGCAACGCTTTGTTTCGATAAACGGGGTATTGCAGAAAGTAAGGCCGCCGGAAAAGATGAAGCTGATTTACGCTTCGATGATTATATAAATGATGTGCGCAGTTGGATTGACCTTCTGGCTAAGGATAAACGGTTTTCGGAGATTGCCATCGTCGGACATAGCGAAGGCTCGCTGATAGGAATGATTGCTGCACAGGATAATAAGAAAGTCTCTAGATATATATATATTGCAGGAGTGGGTGAGCCGGCAGCAAATATATTGAAGGAACAGTTGAGTAAACAAATGGCTACACAGCCACAGGTGGCAAAAGATATGATATTTTCATATATAGACAAATTAGAGAAAGGCGAGACCATCACAGATGTTCCTGCTTCGCTCAATATGCTTTTCCGTCCAAGCGTACAACCTTATATGATTTCCTGGTTTAAGTATAATCCGCAGGAAGAAATTTCTAAATTGACGATTCCCGTTCTTATATTACAAGGCACAACTGATATTCAGGTAACGGTAAAACAAGCTGAACTACTGGCCGATGCAAATAGTAAAGCTCAAAAAATCATTATCGATAAAATGGATCATGTAATGAAAAACAGTGAAACTACTGATCAGCCAACACAAATAAAAGATTCGTATACAAATCTGGATAAGCCTGTTATGCCGGAAGTGATAAAAAATATAAGTAGTTTTATTAAAGAATAAGTGTTTCTTAAAAAAAGTGAAACGGAAAGCCACATTATTGTGGCTTTTTTATTGAAGATAAGTATATTAACAAGTTTTTGTCCTTTTATAAATAGTTTATAGCAAATAGCCCATTCCTAAAATAATCTTATAAATTTGTATTCGGCTACACAGAAGTATAAACCGGACACTAATTATATAATGGAAATAACACAAAAGAAAATCGAAGAATTGGCTCCCAATGCCGATGCGGCCAAGAATGGCCGGGACCTGGTAAAGAAAAACAAATTTGCAAATCTCAAAATCTCATCCGAAAAGAACCTTATCTGGGGCGAATGTGCCGGAAGCGGTAAGAATCCTTACTATTGTTCAGCTGATTATATAGAGGAAAATAATCCTGTATTCAGATGTAATTGTCCGAGCCGGCAATTTCCCTGTAAGCACGCCATAGGATTACTATACGCTTATGAAGCCAACAGCGGAGCGTTCACAGTTACGGATGTGCCGGAAGATATTCTTTCGAAACGTGAGAAAATAGAGAAAAAACAAGAAAAGAAAGAGCTGGAGAAAGAGTCTATAAAAGAAAAAGCAGAAAAACCGAAGAAAATAAATAAGGCCGCTTTTGTAAAGAAAATAGATGCCCAGCTCGCAGGTATAGATATTGCAGAAAAAATACTGAAAGACATTGTACAGACGGGGCTTTCATCAATTGATGCCAAAATTTCGAGAACTATACAGGCACAGGTAAAAGAACTTGGTAACTACTATATCGGCAGCATACAAACCGCTTTCAACAATCTGTTACTGGAATTGGGAGAAGTGGAGAACGAAGAATATACACAGGTTATAGACCAGATTAATTTTATATCCGCCCTCTTGAAAAAAAGTACTGATTACCTGAATAAACGGAAAGAAGACCCGGAAGGGAACCCTGAACTGGATTCGGCTATCGAAGAGCAGATCGGATATGTCTGGAAACTGATAGAACTTATGCAGTATGGACTGTATGAAGAAAACGGAGAGCTAATCCAACTATCATTTAACAGCTATGATAATCAGGCACGCAAAGAGTATGTAGATGAAGGCCTTTGGCTTAGTCTCAAAACAGGCAGGATATATAAAACGGAAAATTACCGTCCTTACCGTGCTGCCAAGTATATAAAGGAAGATAACAGCTCATTCGATGTACTGCAACTCAAAGAAATGTATATCTATCCCGGTGACCAGAATCCACGTGTACGCTGGGAAGCCGAAGCGGTGAAAGAACGCAAACTGACAGCTAAAGATTTGGCAACCATACTTGCTTTCGCATCAGCCAATTATGCTGATACTATAAAAGCCGTAAAGAATACAATAAAGAATCCGTTGAAGGACAAGCATCCGGTAGTACTGCTTTCGCTTCACAAAGCATATCTGAACGGAGATAATCTTGTAGTAGAAGATAAGCAGGGAAACAAGCTGACATTGAAAGATATAGAAGAGCAGAATGTATCTTCGGCAACCAACTTGAAAGCAATCCTGCCATCCACACCCGAAGGCTTTGCCCTGACGGTGATGGTGAACAATGATGTGCAGACAGGATTGTTATCCGCACAGCCGATGTCGCTTATCACACCCGAAAAGATAATAAGGTTATTGTATTAAACCTTTAAATTCTTAAACATTAAATCTTTAAATTGAAACTTCAATGAAACTACAACCATTATACGACCTTCAACAAGAAATAAACCGCCTGTTTATAGCAGGAAGTAAGTTTGCCAAGGGAGATCCTCGCCTGCAAAAGCATATTCCCATACTCCAAAAACTAGGCGAAAAAGCATCTGTATTCGGCAAATTGGCTAAAGATATAGAAGAACTGCTAAATACCGATGCACAGCAATCATCCGAAAAGTTGATGACTATATCTACGTTGCTTTATTCTATCCTTTACACTCAGGGTGAATTGGTGGAAACTGATGTAGAAGAAACACCACAGACCCCAAATATCCCATTGGATGAAGTAAATACCGAATATTCATACTTGCAACTGAAACCGGTGATGCAGGCTTTGACCACCAGCAATTCAGGACGGCTGGAGATACTGAAAGATGCATTGGAGCGGAATATATTTAACGATTCACGCACCTATCAATACCTGGATATTGCTTTGGGAGATAAGTATGCCGAATTGTGCGACTATGTAGAAAAAACGATTATACCAAAGGTAGGAAAACCTATTGTTCCGTTTCTGATTCAGAATTTTAAATATGAAGATAAGACGGAAAATGCAAGACGATTACGTTTATTAAATAAGTTCAATTATGCACAATTGCCGGAAATGGTGGATAAGATATTATCTGAATCCCTCCCTGTTCTTCAGGCGGAAGCAATCCATATATTGAGTGGTGACTCTAAAAATGAAGAATTGATTATAAAACTGGCCGATGACAAGAATAAACTGGTGCGGGAAGCAGCCTATATGGGATTAGTGGAGTTGGGAACACGTGCCAGCCTTGAAAAGCTGAAAGATGTATATATAAATAATAAGAACAAGACAAATCTTCCGGCAATAGTTACAGCACTAGCTTCTTCGAAGCTTCCATTTTTTTTTCAAGAAATTTTTAATCAGGTTGTCAAAGCCTTCGAGGAGTTCGTAGCATTAGACAAGGATGCACTAGATAAATATTATATTGATAAACTGGAAAGATTTAGCCATAACATTGAAATTTTAGAAAATAAAAACAGCCCTGAAGTTATAGATTTTTACAGTAGAGTACTAAGGAGTAGAGAGTATAATGAATTAATTTCGACTAAAAAGAACCAGTTGGAATATATAGCATCAAATATAACCAGCAACATAACGAAAGGGCTGAAAGCTTTCCCTAATGTTCAAGTGATAAAATTTTACGAAACAAACATGAACGATATTCCCGAAACCAACTGGAAACGTTCTTTATGGGGATATTATTTTTATGATGCAATAGAGGCCGGATATTCTAAAGAAAAAATGTTTGATATTTTCAGCCCTCAATTTCGGCGAAATACTATTGGCATTAATCATTTATATACAGTATACACCGATGACGAGAATTATTATTACAGTAACATAAACGAACATAATATCAAAGTAGATACAGATAAAATAGACAAACGTTGGTTAGAAATTCTTTACAGTCTGTTTACCGTCGATAAATACAAATGGAGACATGAGCATGACAGGGCTTTACGTCTTATCAGTGCTTGTGAACCTGAAAGTGAAAAGCTGGATAAATTACTCGTGAAATTAGTTGGGTTCACTATGCCGGGTGATCAGGTTTCTATTTTCAGAATCATAATGGAACGAAAAGTAAAAGATCGTTTCGATATTATTTACTCTGCAATGGCTAAATATGCACCCAAAACTTATTATTATGTACTTAATTCCCTTAAAAATATAGGAATATGGAATCAGTTTCCGAAAGAATATGCGGCCAAATACAGAGAATTATATAAGAAGAATCCATTGCAGATATATGAGGATATAGCAGACGAAATAGAATCCTCCCATAACAACTTATAACTTATAACTTTCATATACCTATGTCAGACAAAAAACAAGATGTACTACGGCTACCTGCCGAGTTATTATATGCGCACGAACTGGATGCGCTGAAAGAAGAAGATAAAAAAGAGGAAAAGCCAATTGGTTGGCAACTCTCGCCAAAGGCAGTGTTGAAATTTGTAGTAGGGGGTAAGGCTAATGGCATTGACATTACTCCTAAATATATAGGCCACAACCGCCTTATAGAAATAGCAATTGCAACGCTACTTACCGACCGCTCTTTACTGCTTATCGGGGAGCCGGGGACAGCAAAATCATGGTTGTCGGAGAATCTCACGGCTGCTATCTGTGGCGATTCGGCTAAAGTGATACAAGGTACAGCTGGAACAAGCGAAGAAGCTATCCGCTATTCATGGAATTATGCTATGTTACTGGCCAATGGCCCATCTAATGAGGCATTGATAAAAAGTCCGATATACCGTGCAATGGAAACGGGTAGTGTTGCCCGATTTGAAGAAATATCGCGTTGTGCATCCGAAGTTCAAGATGCGCTGATATCAATCATGTCGGAAAAAACAATCGCTATTCCCGAACTGGGAAAAGAACTTCCTGCTCAACGTGGGTTCTCTATTATTGCTACGGCGAATACACGGGATAGGGGCGTGAATGATATGTCTTCGGCATTGAAGCGCCGTTTCAATATTATCGTATTACCTGCTCCGGCTAATCTGGAAACGGAAGTATCGATTGTAACTAAGCGTGTAGCCGAAATTTCCGGTAATTATCGTTTGAAAGCTAATCTGCCTACCAATGAAGCCATAGAAAAGATAGTTACTATCTTCCGTGAACTACGTCAGGGGCTTACTCTGGACGAGAAACAAAAACTGAAATCACCGAGTGGAGTAATCTCTACTGCGGAAGCAATTTCGCTGATAACAAACAGTATGGCGTTAGCTGCCAGCTTCGGTAATGGTACTATAACCGATGAAGACCTTGCCGCCGGATTACAAGGGGCTGTTGTAAAAGACGAGGACAAGGACAAACTGGTATGGAAAGAATATCTCGAAAATGTAATGAAAAAACGTGGGGCATCGTGGCGCGGATTGTATAATACATGTAGTGATATGAACGGGTAATGGCCTTTTCATATTGAAAGACACAGAAAATGGGCCGGCAGAATCCACCTCAACGATATAGCATTCGCCTTTATGAATATGATTATTCGCAAGAAGGATTATATTTTGTGACCATTTGTACGAAAGATAAGGTATGTTTGTTTGGAGATATTGTTGATGGCGAAATGGTGTTGAATGATGTGGGGAAAATGATCAATGAACAGTGGCATAACTTAAAACAATATTATATAAATATCGATTTACATGAATATATTGTTATGCCAAACCATATACATAGTATAATACAAATTGTTGACGATGTTGTAGGGGTGCCCCTTGTGGGTACCCGTAATATAAACGGGCAACCACAAGGGATTGCCCCTACAACGCTAAACAGCAAAACGCTAGGGGATATTATAGGCTCGTTCAAATCGATAACCACTAATTTATATATCCATGGAGTAAAACAAAATAATTGGACAGCGTTCAATGGAAAACTATGGCAACGCAACTACTACGAACACATTATCCGTAACGATGATTCACATCAGAAAATAACAGAATACATTTGCGAAAATCCTAAATATTGGCAAACAGACGATTATTACAATTAGAATAAAAAATGACCAATCACTATAATATTTTCGGTGTACGACATCTGTCGCCGGGAGCATCCTATCACCTGATACAATACCTGGAGGAAAAGAAACCCAAATGTATCCTGATAGAAGGACCTTCCGATGCTACGGATATGCTGCATAATATTGCAAACAAGGCTGTGAAACCACCTATTGCAGTATTAGCCTATACTACCGAACTGCCTATCGAGACCGTGCTGTATCCTTTTGCATCCTATTCTCCCGAATATCAGGCGATATGCTGGGGTGTGAAGAAGAAACTGGATGTACGGTTTATCGACCTTCCCTCCGATATAATGCTGAAACTACGACAGGAAAGGTACAGGGAGGCAAACGAAACAGCAGACGAATTCTATATGTTCCATAACGGGCTTTACGACAAAGTAGCCAGGCACTATGAAGAAGACGATTACGAAAGTTACTGGGAGCGGAATTTTGAACATAACCTCAATACTGGTACATTCAAGGAAGGATTGAGTTACCAATCGGGACAGATACGGGATATGGTAGTGGATAAGGAATATGAAAGTGTCCCTTACGATTATTCGTATAATCTTATCCGTGAGGCTTATATGCGCAGGGAAATACAACAGGTTATCGCAGAAGGTTTTAAGCCGGAAGAAATAGTCATTATTGTTGGTGCATACCATGTATCGGGTATTCAATGTGATTTACCTCCGATGTCGGATGCCGAACTCAATAATATTCCCCGGGTTGCTTCTCAGATTACGCTGATGCCGTATTCATATCTTCGCCTGAGTAGCCGTACAGGATATGGTGCCGGAAACCGTGCACCGTACTACTTCGAATTGATGTGGAAAGCCATACAGCAGGACAGAATGGGAGATTTATCGGCTGTCTATCTCTCAAAAATAGCTAAGGCATTGCGTGAAAAAGGAGATAATGCCTCGTCTGCAAGTGTGATCGAAGCTGTACGGTTGGCAAATGCTTTGACTTCGCTGCGTGGAGGTTCGCTCCCTGTGTTGAAAGACTTGCACGATGCTGTTGTTACCTGCTTTGGTGGAGGTGATTTGCCTTCCGTTGCCGAGGCTATTAATAAGGTGGATATAGGAACGGCTATCGGTAGTTTGCCCGAAGGCGTGAGCCAGACTCCGGTTCAGGAAGATATGAATCAGGAACTGAAACGCCTGAAACTAACCAATTATAAATCAGCAGTAGCGCAGGAACTTACTCTTGATTTGCGCGAAAATCTGAAAGTAAAGACAAAAGATGCTGCCTTTATCGACTTGAACCGCTCTACCTTTTTACATAGGTTAAGAGTATTAGGTATACACTTTGCCGAACAGGTACGTGTATCTCAGGATAGTGCCACATGGGCCGAAAAATGGATTTTGCGCTGGACACCCGAAGTAGAGATTGAAATAGTAGAGGCTAATCTGAAAGGTGAAACGCTTGAAATAGCGGCCGCCTACCAGTTGAAAGAACAATTGAATGAATGCGCCGATGTTTCGCTTGCTGCCAAAATTATCCGGCAGGCTTGCGAATGCCATCTGACAAATATATTTGATAATGCACTAAGTACCTTACAGCGCTTACTTGTTGATTCCAATGATTTCAAGGAAACGGCATATGCTGCGCACGAACTATCAATATTGATACAATACGGTGACTTGCGGCAGTTCAATCTGGAACCGTTAATCCCTATTCTGCAACAATTATTCCTGCGCTCGTCGCTATTGCTTGTAGATGCTTCGTCTTGCGACGATAAGGCCGCCCGTAGTATTACACAAGCCATCAATGTGATGGAACTGATATCGCAGCAGCAATACGAAACCGTAGATGTGGAAACATGGCAGAAAGAATTGCTGAAACTGGCATGGCGCGACGACTTGAATACAAAACTGTCGGGTACGGCATTTTCTATTCTGCTGGAACACAATCTGACCAGTGAAGACGACTGTGCAAAGGAAGTTTCGCGACGTTTATCCCCCGGTGTCCCTGCTGATTTGGGTGCGGGATGGTTTGAAGGCCTGTCGGGAAGGAACCGCTATGCATTGTTATCGCGTGTCTCGCTTTGGAAGGAGTTGGACAAGTATGTCGAGCAACTGGACGATGAAGAATTTTTCCGTTCGGTTGTTTTTCTGCGGCGTGCATTCGGGGAGTTTGAGCCAAATCAAAAGAATAGTATTGCCGAATTGCTTGGCGATATCTGGGGAACAGGTGCAGAAGTCACGGCAGAGATATTGCAATCTGAATTGACAGACATAGAAACAGAAAAACTGGACGAATTGAATGATTTTGACTTTGACTTTTAGTATTTATGAGTATAAAAAATATAAAACTGGACGACAGGATAAGATATAAAGCCTATCATAAGAGCGATACGGACTTTGCTGCCTATGCCAGATTGATTCAAAGTATTTGGAGGGAAGAAAAAGGGTATAAGATAGGCTCTTATATAGTGAAAACTAAAGATATAGAATTAGGTAATTATATAAAAAAGGAAATTGCATTCAAAGATGGCTGCAATTTTCTTACTCAAACTATTCGCGATGTTGTAAAACAAGCAATAGAGCATAAAGAATCCGGTGCTAAAATAGAAAAAAACAGATTGTATACTAATTTATTATCTAGCCAGCCATTAGCCTTTAACCTTTTCGCTGAATTAAAAATTAATCGAGATCTGGCTACAGCATTTTTTGCCAATCAATTTCCAGAAAAGGTAGAGACGGTGATAGATATACTCTTTGAACATTCGGAAGGAAGAGGTAAAATAGAATATACAGGAGATCATTCTGCTTTTGATGTATTTGTGAAATTCAAGCATCGTAGAGGAGGTATTGGTTTTATAGCCATTGAAGTAAAGTATGCTGAGAATATGGCAGATACTCCGGCAACTCACAAAATCAGATATGAGGAGTTGTCAAGGAATAGTGGTATTTTCTATGAAAATATAGATGCACTGAAACGAAAACATATTCAACAAATATGGAGAGATCATTTATTGTCTATAGCTCATGTAAAAGAATCCAATCAGAAATACACTGAAGGTATCTTCGTCTTTTTGTATCCATCCGAAAATGAACAATGCCAGAATGCAGTTAATAAATATAGGGCGCAACTAGTTTCGGATAAAGAAGATGAAACCGGTTTCTGTCCGAGACTATTGGAAGATTATATTGCTGCTATAATGGATATTACGAATGATAAGTGGATTAAAGATTTAAGAGAACGATATTTTAGAGAAATATGAGTGATAACAAAAATACAACCCGTTGGCGCCTCATACTCGGTTCCGATACCCGTGCTTTGGCCAATGTGGGACTGAACGAACAACAGTCGGTAATGGACGCCGCCCTTGCTGCCATTTATGATGGGAATACCTCGCAAAGTGGGGCAGGAGGTAAGAAAGGCGGGCTTGGTCCCTCGGCTCCTAATCTGGCAAAATGGCTGACTGATGTCCGTACATTTTTTCCACAGGATGTGGTGAGTGTAATACAGTCGGATGCTATCGAGCGAAAAGGACTTACTAAATTATTATTTGAACCTGAAACGCTTAAAAATGTGAAGCCGGATATCTCGATGGTGGGTACATTGATGGCTCTGAAAGGGCAAATACCCGAAAAATCGAAAGAGACCGCACGCCAACTGGTAAAAGAAGTGGTCGACGAGATAATGAAGCGTATGGAGCAAAATCTGCGCCGGGCAGTTACAGGGGCATTGAATAAAAAAGCACATTCACCTATCAGCAATTTTGCTTCCACAGACTGGAAACGAACCATAAACCGTAACCTCAAGAATTACGATACGAAAACAAAACGCCTTATCCCTGAAAAGTTCTACTTCTTTGAGCGCAGTCAGAAACAAAAGAACTGGACGGTGATACTTGATATAGACCAGAGCGGTTCGATGGCCGATTCTATTATCTATTCATCAGTGATGGGTTCTATCTTTGCCAGTATGCCTACATTGGATACGCATGTGGTGGCGTTTGATACACAGGTTACAGACCTGACGGAACTTTGCCGAAACGACCCTGTCGACATGCTTTTCGGTGTACAATTGGGAGGTGGTACAGATATAAACAAATCCGTAGCTTACTGTCAGGAGTTGATAACCAATCCTCGAAAGACGATGTTTATCCTCATTTCCGACCTCTATGAAGGCGGTGTGCGTGCGGGATTGCTACGAAGATTGTCACAAATGCACGAAGATGGAGTAAAAGTTATAACTTTGTTGGCATTATCCGATACTGGACGTCCTGATTATGACGCAAATCTGGGTAAAGAGATCAGCAAGTTGGGAATCGCTTGTTTTGCCTGTTCACCGGATAAGTTGCCTGAATTAGTTGAAGCAGCTTTGAGAGGGATGGATTTGACAAAGTTTGGACAAAAAGATAAAGTATAAGTCTTAATGAAGTAATGAGATAATATGCCGATATGCCAATGTTTTCGATAAAGATAATTGGCATATTGGCACATTAATAATTGGCATATTAATATCCCATGAACGAAAATTATAATAACTATAAACAGCATACCAACGTCGGTTTCCGTATAATATCCATCTTCACTATATTACTGAGTGGATATATGATGTGTGCATACTTCTATTCGTTTGGAAATGCTACTTTTTTCGAAACGGTATCGAAGCTCCCTACTGGAGAAGTACCGCTTGCGGAATCCTATTATATGGAAACGGTAAAATATCCGGTCAGGGATTTTATTTATGGTACTTTGTTTTTTATCACCCTGATCTGGGCAATAGCATCGACAGCGAAACGAAACGTCAGGTCATTGTCTATATGCCTTGTTACCGCGATAATGTTATGTGTCGCCGTATTCCTTATAAATGAAATATTGATTTATAGCTGAATCAGATAGATTTAGAATATCTGTTCTCCTTTGTATCTATCAGTTTGTCGAAAGACGCAGCTACATTGCGGACAAAAGGAGCAGCATCGGGAAGGATGCTTATATAATCCTCATTATACTCTATAATCCCATCGGCAGCAAATGCCTGTAATGCTGTTTCGTTATAATTAACCGCAGATTTTATCTTCGTCACAGGAATATTCAATGTATTGGACAGCTCCGGCCAATTGACCGTATAATTACACATTAGTTGAGAAATAACCTCGCGTGTAATCTGTTCCTCTTCATTCAATATATAGCCTTTTGCAATAGGGAAAACACCTTCGTTTATTTGCCTGATATAAGTATTCAGGTCTTTAGTATTCTGGCTGTAGGCAGTTGCCAGCTGGCTGATACCTGTTATGCCGAATGCGTAAACCTGCCCTGTAGTCCGGCGAGTGCAATATCCCTGAAAATTACGGTGCAGCGCTTTCGATTGTTGAGCTGCGAATAATTCATCGTCAGGAAGTACGAAGTGGTCGAGTCCGATAACTTTATAGCCTACATCGGTTAATAGTTTTTTCGCTGTTGTATATAGCTGACTCTTTATTTCCACCGATGGTAAACCAACTTTCTCCAGATTCTTTTGCAATTCGTTTACCCAGGGTACATGCGCGTAAGAGAAAGTAACTATCCTGTCGGGACGCAGTGCGATGGCTCTGTTAATTGTTTTGGTAAATGATTCTGGCGTTTGCAGCGGCAGCCCATATATAAAATCCATATTCAGCGACACATTCCTGTTGCGTAATATGCGGACTACATCTTCCATAGCCATTCTCGGGGCTTTGCGGTTCGATGCTTTCAATACCTCCTCGTCAAAGTCCTGTACTCCGAGACTGATACGGTTGAATCCGGCATCTACAAGCTCATTCCAATACACTTCATCGGCATAGCCGGGATGGCATTCAATGGCTATTTCGGGGTTTTCTATACAATCGAACTCCGATAATATCAATTCATTCAGTTCTTTAAGTACCGATACGGGCTGCGATGTCGGCGTACCTCCACCGTAGTGTATCTGTGATATTTTGCGATTACGGTCGAGTAGGGGTAGCACCATTCTGATCTCCTTCTTCAACGCATCTATGTACTTCAGTACAATGTCGTTATCTCTTAGCAACTGTGAATTGCATCCGCAATAGAAGCACATATGATAACAAAACGGAATGTGAATATACACAGAGATATGCTGCGGATTTTCCTTATTCGATTCTACTACGATCTGACGGAACTTTTCAGCAGTAAACGATTCGTTGAAAAAGTTTGCAGGTGGATAGCTCGTATATCTTGGTACAGGTATGCTGTATTTATTCAGTAATTCTTGTTTCATCTTTTTCCTTCGGTGCTTTTAATTTGAATGCAAAGAGTATGAATGTGAGTGAAATGGCTGCAATACACATTTCCACAGCAAACAGACCTTTGTATGTAATCATGGCGGCTATCTTACCCGAACTGACGCCCATTATGATGCCGCTAAGGTGCGTGATAACCGTTTGTATCGTAAAATCCGTCCCTTCATATCCTTTTCGTACACAGTCCATAGCAGTGGTATATACCACAATAACAGACAGGCCGTAGCTTCCCCATAGGAGAGAGATACCTAAATGTAATGTCGCTATATTAACGGGTAATACAGTTACCAGCAGGCAGAAGTATATGGTAGTAATTAACGTGAATACGGCAAATATAAGGCGAGCCGCATGTCGTCCTATCTTACGAACAATAAAACCGCCTCCGAACGATGCAAGGCATCCGATGGAAGTACCTACAATACCCGACATAACGCCTATTTCTTTCATACCGTACCCATAGTCTACAAGCATAGGTTTCAGCATGGCTAAAATACCGATCAACCCGGCATAATAGAAAAACAGGAAAACGATTTGTTTCCATATACCCCGTTGCTTGAAAAATCCCAGTATATCATTTGCTGTAGCTTTTTCGGCTTGCTTTTCTTTTATAATCTCATTACCCCTGTTACCTTTGAAGAAGAAAAGTGGGATAAGCGCTATGATGACGAATAAGGCGAGAAAGGGCAGGAGATTACCCCATCCGAATTTGTGGTAAAGCAACAGTAAAAAACCTCCACCGACCATTGCCCCGGCAAAGCTCCCCATCGATTGCATGCTGTTAGCAAGGCTCTTGTCTTTTTTACTGAATGATAGTACAGCTAATGAATCGGTTGCTATGTCTTGTGTAGCGGATGCAATAAATGAGAGTATGACAAGTCCTATTATCAGGTAAGGAGTGGTTTTGAAATCGAGGAATGAAACAGCAAGGATAATACTTGCATAGATAAGTTCGGAAGAGAATATCCAGCGCTTAAAGTCGTTCAGCTTATAAGTTGAGCGGTCTACCATCGGCGACCACAGGAATTTGAGTATCCAGGGCAGTTTGAGCAACTGAAGCATACCTATTGTTTCCAGGGAGAAATTCTGTTGCCGCATAATAACGGGAAGCACCGTGGAAAAAAAGCTCATTGGTATCGACTGCGCAATATACAGGCAAAAAAATGTAAATAAGTGCCCCCCTTTTTGATAGTTTAGCTTCATCCTGATAGTTTAAAATTTTAGGTTCATATTTACACCGCAGGTAAATGGCCTACCTCTTTGCACATAATGTTGACTCGATGTGGAGAAGTAATAAGAATTATATTTTTCCCCTCCGATATTTTTCGACCACAAATCTATGGAAAAATCTTTCTTCACGAAAGAAACTTTAGCATTGAATAAACCATAATAGTCTTGTGATATATCATTCTTGTCGGTCCAGTATAATTTGCCTGCCCCTATATATTGAGCATTCAATACAATATTATCCAACCATTTTTGATTTATATCGAATGTATAATTAGCCGATAGAGAAACTGTATTTTGCGGCACCATCGGCAGGTAATTATCGTCGTATGTAGTTGTTACGCCTGTAGCTGCATTATAATCTTTGTAATCTTTATACTTTGCATTCGTATAACCATATCCCAATTGGAAACTAAGGTTTCTGGAAGGATTTACCTGCGCTGAGAGCTCAACACCTTTACTGGCAGATTTTCCTGCATTCTTGACAATAAAACCTTTTCCACTGGTCTTAGTTTGTGAGATTTGTTGGTTTTCCCAGTCGATATAGAACAGGCTTAAATCTAAATACAGAAAATTATTGAAAAATCCGGATCTTGAACCTATTTCGTAACTCCAGCTGTGCTCCGGGTTAAATATAAGATCTTCTTTCTGTTCGGCAGTATTGTTAAACCCGCCTGTCTTATAACCTCTCGATACCGAAAAGTATGCTAAACCATCTTTGCCAAATGGATACTGGATAGCGGCTTTTGGAGTTAATTGAGAAAAAGAAGTCTTGTCATTCAATGGTTTTCCAGCTTCTGTCAATTTGGTGCCATACATTGTGGTGTTGGTTTGCTCCCAATCGTAACGAAGCCCAAAAACAAACGAAAGTTTTGGTATAAAAAGATCGTTTATTGTTGATTGATGATATACTGCAAAGCCATCGGTGGGATTATTAGCCGATTGTATGGTATGTACACCATTCGTAAGATTGTTGGTGTCGTTTGTCTGAAAATAGTTTTGGTGGAAACCAAACAGTCCGAACTGCCACTCATATTTACTTCCCTCTATCAAAGATTTTATATTGAATTCTTGAGAATACATCTGTTGTCGTTGATAGAAATCCACATAATATAAATTCTGAGGTGTAAAATCTTGATCCAACCCCTGTTTCCCATCATAAAATTGGAAAGATGACTGAGAACTGACTTTAAACCGTTCGGTTATATATTCTATATTAAACCCGTTTGTAGCCATATTCCGGCAGTAATAACTTGTTGTGTTATAATTAACTTCGTCTATTTCGCCTGTGTCCTTGTGTAAGACCCTGTAGGGGTAACCATCCTGATCGGAATATTCATATGCCATTATCAGATGCATCAGCAATTGCGGTTGTACACGCCAACTAATACGTGCACGGGTAGAAAGGGCATCTATAGGGTCGGCTTTCTTTTCGGTTGTCGTATTCTTGAAATATCCACCCGAATGCAAGTAATTTCCCGATATGGCATAACCTACCTTGTTATCTACATTGCCATAATGAGAGAGTCCTGTTTGGTAATTATTATAATTTCCTGCTGTCAGATTCAGATTTGTACCTTTGTATTTGAATGGCGATTTGGTAAATACATTGATTATACCTCCCATCGTATTGCGCCCGTAGATAGTACCTTGTGGCCCACGGAGAACTTCGATACGGTCGATGTCGTTGATGTTGATATCAAATGTGGAACGGTCAAAATACGGTACGCCATCCACATAAAGCCCTACAGACGGCGCATTGCGGTGTGAGCCTATTCCCCTGATGTAGACCGGAGACGTCATTTTGGAGCCATAGTCCGGAATAAACAGGTTGGGTGCAAGGGATGTAATCTCCTTTATATTTACAATGTTGAAATCCTTTATCTCCTTGCTTGTCAATAATGAAGCGGATACAGGCTGTATATAGAGATTGTTATTCTGCTTGAATGATTCTATGATAATTTCTTTTGCAGTGAATTTCATTTTCACAGAATCGTTCTCTCCCTGTATATCATCAGCTTTTATGCTTGTGGAAATAAGTGCAAATAACAAAATTAACGAAAGAATGCCTTTGATATCCGATCTCTTTTTCAAGGTGTTGTATTGTATTTTAGTTGATACGCAAAATTAGGAAAAGCTCCAATTATAGTCAATCACTAGATGTAGTGATATTTTAAATTAATTTATAGATTAAAGATAGTATGTGAGTCTGCTTTTAAGTGTAATATTTATTACTATAGGGAAGAAAGTAGAAAAAGTTTATCTATATAATTGGAACCGGTAGCCTTTAGCTGGTAGCTGATAGCTCTTTGAAAAAATGAACAGCCCCCTAAATCCCCCAAGGGGGACTTACAAAGAGGGTAGAAGTAATAAGTAAAAAAGTGTAACTTTTGTTACTTTTTTAAGTAGTAAGTATTGAGTAATAAGTTGAAAGTTATATGAGATACGAGTAGACAAGTTGTTAATCGTTAACTGACGAGATACTTCGCTCCACTCAGCATAACAATCAAATTATTAATTTTCATTCTTAATTATTAATTGATTTTTCTGTTACTTCTGTTACTTTTTAACTATATATTGCAAACTAATGTTAATTTAAAAGGAGGTTAGAAAGAATTACTGTTAACTGCTAACTGATGGCTGTTAACTGACTATCTTTGTTATTTGTGCTAATATTAAAAGGAAATATATGAGTGAAGCAATGTATGATTGTATTGTGATAGGAGGGGGAATAAGTGGAATATCTTTTGCTCATTACATGCATATGGCAGGAAAAAAGGTATTGATTATAGAAAAAGATGATAATACGGGAGGGCAAGTACAAAGCCTGTTTTCGGAGAAATACCCTAATTATTGGAGAGAGTTTGGAGCACATACTTGTTACAATTCTTACACTCGTTTATTGTCGATTGTAAAAGATATCGAATGTACAGATTTGATCAGGCCATTGGGTAAAGGGAATTATGTAACATATTCGCGGGGACAGATAAGAAAGATATTTGCTGAAATGTATCTTCCGTCTCTTATCCTGAACGGGCCAAAAATGTTCTTTATATCGAAGAAGGGTAAAACCGTGAAAGAGTACTTTAGTCAGATTGTTGGTTCAACTAATTATGATAGATTGTTCTCAAGGCTTTTTAGAGCCGTTATTTCTCAAAGTGCAGATGATTATCCCATCGAATTGTTTCTAAAGCACAGGAAAGACAGATATAAAGAATTCCCACGGAAGTATACTTTTAATAGAGGCTTGTCCTCATTCCTGCATTCCATAATAGAAAAAGATGAGTTGCAAATTGAAAGATCATGCGAGGTGTTGGATATTTTGCGTAATGGAGACGGATATAAGGTAATTACAATGGAAGGTAAAATATTTGATACCCCTCATGTAGCAATAGCAACAGATCCCCAGAATGCTTCACGTCTGATTAAGGATATAGAGGCACCCTTATCGTCATTGCTGGCATCGATACCTTTGTTTCAGACCGAATCGTTGAATGTCATTGTACCGAAGGATAGGCTGGCAATACATGATGTGGCAGGAATAATACCTGTTTCGGACGACTTTCATTCTGCAGTATCGCGCGACTTGGTCGAAGATGAAAAGCTAAGAAGTTTTACATTTCACTTCGAAAAGGGGGAGAAAGACGAAGATGAAAAGTTTGACATTATATGCAGGGTGCTGAATATTTCCCGCAAAGATATACTGGAATGGAAAATAATAAGACATATACTGCCTTCGTTGCGTATGCCACATCTGAATATGGCGGAACAAGTAGCTAAAGCGAAGCAATCAGATGCTATTTACTTGCTTGGTAACTATTTTTACGGACTCTCTTTAGAAGACTGTGTTCATCGATCACTAGACGAATCTGAGAGATTTTGCAGCAAACATTAAATTGTCTTTGCTTTTTAGTAAACAACCTGTAATCTATATATCTATGAAAAAAGTATTTTTATTAATTATCGTTTTATTTGGACTAGCAGACGTTTTTTCTCAAGACTTCGAGTATAAGAAGGATTTACGTCCACAGATTAAAAAAGAAGATCCTTTGAATCAGTATCAGACGGAACGCATATCTAAAACTGATTTGATACATGCATTAGAATTGGCTGGTGTATCTATTCATAAATTTTATTTAGGGCAGTTCGACAAGCAATACACTATTTCGCTTATTCAGGAAGAATATAAAGAAAACAAGTTGGTTGATTCAAAGGTATTATTTGCTAATACCAATGCCTATTATTATATACCTGATGTAGCTCCTGCAGGGGATGAAACTCTTTATATGGACTATATAGATCAATTGAGTTTCTATTCTAAAAATGATGGTGGTAAAGTCTCAGTGACTATTTCTTCTTATAATGCAAATTTCAGAAGCAATTTAGAGCAAAAAATAGAACGGAAGGATCAGTTTTATAATTGGCGTGGTTACAGTAAAACCGATTGGATATTAAATAAGCAGGTACCATTATTGGTATATGCTTCTTCATGGTATGATGAAAAGTATGATTTTGAGCGGTTTTGCGGTGTTGTAGACTTATCATATAATGAGAAAGATACGCAGGAATTGCTTGATTCATCTACTCATTATTATGTGATAAGCTATAAGGTTACGGAATAAAAACAGATAAAGAAAAAGACCGTCTGAATATTTCAAACGGTCTTTTTCTGAGCCTCTTGTCGGATTCGAACCAACGACCCCGAGATTACAAATCACGTGCTCTGGCCAACTGAGCTAAAGAGGCAAGCGGGTAAGCTGACTATATCGCGTCGCTACAACCGACTGCCCTTGCTGCGATCAAACCCTGGGGGATTAATCGGGAGCTGACCGTATAGGACTTACCCGCGACAAAAGTAGATAAATTTTTCATATTCACAAAATGTGAATTCGATTTTTTCCTTTGATTTCCTTTTACTACATTTGTATTGGAAGTCTTTTCCAGAAAAAGAAGTTAGATATCAGTGACTTATAAATTGATGCTTTATACGAAAAAATATTAAGAAAAAATAAAATAACATGACAGTAACAGATCGTTTCATCAAATATGCAAAATTTGATACAGAATCGGATACAGAAACAGGTATAACCCCAAGTACTCCGGGGCAAATGGTTTTGGCTCGCGAAATAGAAAAAGAACTTCGCGAAATAGGTTTGGAGGATATAACACTGGACGATAATGCCTATCTGATGGCTACTCTTCCTGCTAATACGGACAAGAAGGTTCCTACTATCGGTTTTATAGCCCATCTGGATACCAGCCCTGATTTGTCAGGTAAAGATGTGAATCCCCGTATTGTAAAAAACTATGATGGAAATGATATAGTACTGAATAAGGATACTAACGTGGTGCTTTCCCCTGCCGATTTTCCCGAGATGCTCGATTATAAAGGGCAGGATTTGATAGTAACAGATGGCAATACATTGCTTGGTGCAGATGATAAAGCGGGTATAGCTGAAATTATTACAGCAATCAAGTATCTTCAGGATCATCCTGAAATAAAGCATGGGAAAATCCGTATCGGATTCAATCCTGATGAAGAGATCGGACTGGGAGCACATAAGTTTGATGTGGAAAAATTCGGTTGTGAATGGGCATACACGATGGATGGCGGCCCAATTGGAGAACTGGAGTATGAAAACTTTAATGCTGCCGGTGTAAAGATTAATATACAGGGTAGAAGTGTACATCCCGGATATGCAAAAGATAAGATGACAAATGCACTTGTGGTTGCCAATAAACTAATATCCTTGCTTCCTGCCAGCGAAAGGCCGGAACATACGACCAAATATGAAGGCTTCTTCCACCTTACTAATGTGTCGGGGACAGTAGATTCGGCTACAGTAGGCTATATTATTCGCGACCATGACCGGAATCTGTTTGAAGGACGTAAGCGTTTGATGCTCGAAACTGTGGATTTCATCAATAAACTATATCCTAACAGTACTACAGTGGAGATAAAAGACCAGTATTATAATATGCGCGAAAAGGTAGAGCCTGTGAAACATATTGTGGATATGGCTTTTGAAGCTATGGAAGCAGTAGGGGTGACTCCTATTGTGAAACCTATACGTGGAGGTACAGACGGCGCACAATTATCATTTAAAGGATTACCTTGCCCGAATATTTTTGCCGGAGGGCATAATTTCCATGGGCGCTACGAATTTGTTCCTGTACAATCGATGGAAAAAGCTGTAGAGGTAATTGTAAAACTGGCAGAGATAGTTGCAAGTAAATAGAATAATGTTAATACTTAAAATATATAAGCAAATATGAAGAAAACACCTTTTACGGATATCCACATTGCACTCGGGGCAAAAATGCATGAATTTGCGGGTTATAATATGCCTATTGAATATTCCGGTATAATAGATGAGCATATGACTGTATGCACAGGAGTAGGAGTATTTGATGTTTCGCATATGGGCGAAATTTGGGTTAAAGGTCCACGAGCCGAAGCTTTCCTGCGACGGATGATGAGTAATGATGTGGCTTCCCTCGAAATAGGTAAAGCGCAGTATTCTGCCATAATAAATGATCAGGGAGGGATTGTAGATGATATTATCGTGTACCATTACGAACCCGAAAAGTATATGCTTGTTGTGAATGCATCCAATATAGAGAAAGACTGGAAATGGTTGACAGAGCATAATGACGAATTTGCAGATTTAGAAAATGCTTCGGATAAGATCGCTCAATTGGCAATACAAGGGCCTAAAGCTCTGGTTACACTACAGAAATTGACTAAAATAGATTTGACCAAAATTCCTTATTACTCATTTGCTATAGGTAATTTGACCGGTTCCGCACTTGATAATGTGATCATATCCAACACTGGATACACAGGTGCAGGTGGTTTCGAGATTTATTTTTATCCACAATATGGTGTAGATATATGGAATGCTTTGTTCGAGGCTGGAGAAGAATTCGGAATTAAACCGATCGGACTTGGCGCTCGTGACACATTACGTCTCGAAATGGGATTTTGCCTCTATGGTAACGATTTAGATGATACAACTACTTCTATCGAAGCCGGACTGGGTTGGATTACTAAATTTACCGAAGGTCGTAACTTTACGGCACGTCCCATATTAGAAAGGCAAAAAGCAGATGGTGTAAGCCGTAAGTTATGCGGATTTCATATGTTAGAAAAGGGGATACCGCGACATGGCTACGATATTGTAAATGATAAGAATGAAAAAATCGGGATAGTAACATCCGGAACAATGTCTCCTACAGCAAAAGTAGGTGTGGGACTTGGGTATATTAATCCTGAATATGCGGCATTAGGTACACCGATTTTCATTAAAGTACGAGAGAAGAATCTAAAAGCAGAAGTGGTGAAACCGCCTTTCAGAAAGCTATAGTATATAAACAGAAAAGGGATTCCGATGGAATCCCTTTTGTATCAATTCTTTAAGATTACTTTTTGTCAGCTTTCTTATCTTTTGAACAACAGGCTTTTTTATCAGTAGCCTTGTCCTTAGTGCATTCTTTCTTGTCTTTGGCTGCGTCTTTTTTGTCTTTAGTACATTCTGTTTTAGCTTTGCAGCACTCTTTTTTAGGAGTAGTATCCTGAGCCATTACACTTGACGATGCAACAAAAGCGATACACATGATAACTGACATTAGAAGTTTTTTCATCTCTTTCTTTTTTTAATTGTTTGGTTACACATTGAGTTTGGTAATGTTGCAAATATAAGTGCTATTCGGTTATAATATTATTAACAGAAGTTAAATATAGAATGCTTATAGATAATCATTCTAAATTAAGGTCATAGACCTATCTGTAACATTATTCAGTTAAAGTGCAACTAAGAGTAAGCGAAGATGATATATTATTAACATTATCTTTTTGATCAATAAATAAAACGACCAAATTCACTTTCTATCACCAGTTCTGTTTTATCTGATTTTTCAACAAAACCGACTATTTGTGCTGCGATTCCGTATGATTTGGAGATTTCAATTACTTCCTGGGCATATTCCGGTGATAAGTATATCTCCATGCGGTGTCCCATATTAAATACCTTATACATTTCTTTCCAGTCTGTACCGGATTGCTTCTGGATAAGCTTGAATAATGGAGGCACAGGAAATAGATTATTCTTTGTGATTTTTACATTATCAACGAAATGTAAAACTTTAGTTTGCGCACCACCAGAGCAATGTACCATGCCATGGATATGAGGTCTTAATTTTTCCAGTATCTGTTTGATGACAGGTGCATAGGTGCGGGTAGGGGAGAGCACCAGTCTTCCCGCATCTATATCTAAACCCTCTATATTATCGGTTAACTTCATATTTCCGGAATATACCAAATCCAGAGGGATAGAAGAGTCATAACTTTCAGGATACTTGGCTGCAAGATATTTGGCGAATACATCGTGGCGTGCTGATGTAAGACCATTGCTACCCATTCCGCCATTATATTCTTTCTCATATGTAGCCCGGCCGTATGATGAAAGCCCAACGATAACATCTCCTCCCTGTATTTTGTCATTAGAGATTACATCAGACCGTTTCATGCGACAGGTAACAGTACTGTCCACAATAATCGTGCGTACCAAATCGCCTACATCGGCTGTTTCACCACCTGTAGGATATATATTGACACCGAGGTTTGATAATTCTTCACATAAGTCGTTTGTCCCGTTTATAATGGCTGATATAACTTCACCGGGAATCAGCATTTTGTTTCTGCCAATGGTAGATGATAGCAGTATATTATCGGTTGCGCCAACACATAGCAGGTCATCGATATTCATTATCAATGCATCTTGAGCAATACCTTTCCATATAGATATATCTCCGGTCTCTTTCCAGTAGATATATGCAAGGGATGATTTTGTACCAGCCCCATCGGCATGCATTATATTGCAGTATTCGGGATCTCCGCCCAGTATATCAGGAATTATTTTGCAAAATGCTTTTGGAAATATTCCTTTATCAATGTTCTTTATAGCATTGTGTACATCTTCTTTCGATGCGGAAACTCCTCGCTGATTATATCGTTGATCGCTCATGTTTGTTATTAATAAGTTTATTTTAATCTCAGACCTATTTATTCCCCGGCAAAGTTAATAAAATCAACCTGATTTTGAAACTCCAATTGCTAAAAGGAAACAGCCTGCAAATATCTTTATTCTACAGGCTGCTTATATACATTTACTATTTTGGCTTAATTTTTAATAGTCTTTTACTTCCCAGCCTAATGCACTGGCTCCTAGTACGGCTGCATCGCTTTCTTTAAGTTCCGACATTAATAACTTAATTTTATTACGGTAAATAGGGAGCAAATTCTCTTCCATATGCTTACGCACAGGATCAAAGATTAGCTTACCTGCCTTTATTAAGCCTCCAAATAAGATGATTGCTTCAGGACTGGAGAATGCTACAAAATCGGCAAATGATTCACCTAAAACCTGACCTGTATATTCGAATATTTCTTTAGCCAGTTTATCTCCTTTTACTGCCGCGTCGTATACATCTTTTGATGTAATTTCATCAATGGCTAATTCACGCAATACGCTTGGATCCTTTCTTGTTTGCAGGTATTCTCTAGCTGTACGGGCAACACCAGTTGCTGAACTATAGGTTTCGAGACATCCTTTTTTTCCGCAACCACACATACGGCCTTCACGAATAGCTGTTGTATGACCTAATTCCCCGGCAAATCCATCATGTCCATATACTAACTGTCCATTTACCACGATACCGCTACCTACACCGGTTCCCAGTGTAATAACAATGAAATCTTTCATTCCGCGTGCTGCACCATAGGTCATTTCCCCAATTGCAGCAGCATTTGCGTCATTCGTAAGAGCTACAGGTATATTTAATTTGTCAGTAAGCATTTGAGCCAATGGAATTACACCTTTCCAAGGGAGGTTTGGTGCAAATTCGATACAACCGGTGAAAAAATTACCATTCGGTGCTCCAACTCCAATACCTTTGATATTTCCCGAACCTCCGACCTGGTCTATTATCTCCTGAACGCCAGCAGATAAATGGTCTACATATTCGTTTATTTCTTTGTAAGCACCTGTTTTTATAGAGCCCTGATTTATGATATGGCCGCGCTTGTCGACTATACCGAAAACAGAGTTAGTTCCACCGATATCGATTCCAATAGCATATGGTTTTTCCATGATTTATATTATGTTAATTAAACAATGAAATTATTTTTGTGATAATGCGTACAAATATAATCAATTCTGTGGTAAAATAAGGACTTTAAAAGTGAATAATAAAGCATTCCTTTAGTTAAAAAGAGGTTATTTATGAGCGTTTTAAGTATATATCCAACACTTTATTAGCTGCAACAAATGAACTCATATGTGAATTTAACACTTGGTTTTCACATAAAATCAACTCTTTCTGTACCTCCGGATCGTTGTAAAAATTACTTTTCAGTCGTTCGTTAATAGTTTCATACATCCAGAATCTGGACTGTGAATTGCGTCTATGTTCAAAATAACCACTCTTTTTAACAAAATCGATATATTCATCTATCATATTCCACACTTCATCGATTCCTATTTCATAATAACCGGAATATGTCAACACTTTAGGTTGCCAACCGGAATCGGGTAGGGGAAACAGATGTAGTGCATTCTGAAAATGAGATTGGGCTAAACGGGCCTTTTCGATATTATTACCATCCGCTTTATTAATAACAATTCCATCTGCCATTTCCATTATTCCGCGTTTGATCCCTTGTAATTCGTCTCCGGTTCCGGCTAATTGGATTAATAGGAAGAAGTCGACCATTGAATGTACAGCCGTTTCAGATTGTCCAACCCCAACAGTCTCAACTATAATACGATCAAATCCGGCAGCTTCGCAAAGAATTATTGTTTCCCGCGTTTTGCGTGCAACACCGCCAAGTGAGCCAGCAGAAGGGGAGGGGCGGATGAAGGCTCTCTTTTCTATAGATAATCGTTCCATGCGGGTTTTATCCCCCAAAATACTTCCTTTAGTAAGTTCGCTGGATGGGTCTATAGCCAATACTGCCACTTTGGAGGCTTCATTTTCTTTTAGGATATGCATCCCAAAAGCGTCTATAGAGGTACTTTTTCCTGCACCTGGAACACCTGTAATCCCCACACGTACAGAGTTACCTGTATATGGTAGACATTTTTCTATAACTTCCTGTGCTATAGACTGATGCTCTGTCTTTGCACTTTCTATAAGTGTAACAGCTTGTCCCAGAATGCTTATGTTTCCCTTGAGTATACCTTCAACATATTCGGATACGGTATATGTTTTACGTTTGAATTTTTTGAAGCTATCTAAGTAGGGATTAACTGTGGGCTGTTCTCCTGTACCTTTATTTACGCGCAATCCCTGAAATTGTTCGTCATTTTCGAAATGTTCCATGTATGTGCTTATTGCTATGAATAAGTCAATATCGTAAAGTTATAAGAGATTCTTGAAAGATGTAATTAAACATAATAGTAATTATATAACTTTTATCTGAGCTTATTCCTTGATTAATTTAATCTTTAAATTTAGCTGTAAATATAGCAAAAAACAAGAAGATAATAAAAGAAAAAGCATCTATAGAAATCTCTATAGATGCTTTCTTGTGTATTTATTTATAAACTTAGTTCAATGCGCTAAGTTCTTTATCTATTGCATCTAATTCTTTCGATTTATCTACATTCAAAAGGCTTAGGTTATAATAAACATTCTGTAATTTCATTAATGCTGGTCTTAAATCTAAACTGTCAGCATTTTTACTCTTCAGAATTTCACGATATTTTTCCAGATATGGCAGTGCTTTTGAGTACAATTCTGTAGTTTGTTTGTCCATATCAGCCTGTTCTTTCCTGTTAGTAGATTGTCCGGCTTTTTCCTTCATATCCTGTGCCTGTAATACATATAATACACCTAATCCTTCTAATGCTCTTTCGCAGTTAGCATCAGCATTCAGGGCAGTCTGATATGCAGGTTCTGCCTGAGCATAATCTTTTTGTTCTGAATATAAAGATGCCTTCACGCTCATTAGGTCGCATGTATTTGTAGGGTCATTCACGATTGCCTGATCAAGGTATGCGATAGCTTCTGTAGTCTTACCTCCTCTGATATATTCATTAATCAGATTTGGAGTGAAATATTTATTTTTAGGGAATTTCTGAGCACCTTCCAATAAAGCACTTACATAAGCCACACTATCACCTGTTTGTTGATACTCACTTGTAAGCAATTCATATACATCACTTTCTTTGTATGTACTGTTTTGAATGTATGGTTCTGCTATTAGCTTTCTCAACAGTTTTATTGAACGTGGATGGTCTTGAGACTGGATTGAACTGATTACTGCATAATATTTAATTGTCTGATATGTAGTATCTTGCAGGTTGAAGTCTGCTTGAGTATCTTCAAACATTGCAAGTGTTGGTAGTTCCCAGTATCTTTCAAAGAAGTCTGCTGCTTTTTTGAAATCTTTTTTATCGTTATAGAAAACACCACCATTGATGTAGAATCTGTGGCCATCTCTCATATTCTTAACGATATCTTTTCTGAATTTATTTTTTACCTGTCCTTTTTCATTAGGTATCTGGCCCAGTTCGTCTGCTTTGATATATGGGTCATACATATTGTATAGCCCAACATACATAGCTTCTTCGTTTCCACCTTTCCCTGTTATTTCTTTTTGCATCTCCAATGTACGCTCATCGTCGAAAGCTTTGTATTCAATGTCTCCCGCTATTTTCCATGTTTCAGGATCACTTGCTGTTTCCGGATCTGTCAGAGCAGGTTTAATCAGTTCTCTTGCCTCCGGAACATTGTTTTTCATCGCTGATTTAGCATCTTTTACAGCTTTCTTCTGAGCGAACGAAAAGCTGGCAAGTAAGCATAATGATGTTACTAATAATATACGTTTCATAAAATCATTTATTTTTAAATTAATTATTCCTCAGTTATTTCCGTATTGTTTGTATTGTCTGTTTCATTATCCAGAATGTCAACTTCTTCTATATCATCTGGTTCTGATTCAGATTCTACTTTACAGATTGATGCGATTTCATCATTTCTTTTTCCCAGATTTATGAGCCTTACTCCCTGAGTAGCACGTCCCATAGTGCGAATATCTGAAACTTTTAGACGAATAGTGATACCAGACTTGTTAATAATCATTAAATCGTTTTCGTCGGTAACACTATTTATAGATACAAGTTTACCAGTTTTCTCTGTAATATTAAGAGTTTTAACCCCTTTGCCTCCACGACTGGTGATACGGTAAACCGGTACAATTTCGCCGTTTTCATCGAGTATTTCGTTTCCTTCTTCGTCTTTTTCATTCAGATTTGTACGTTTACCATAGCCTTGTTCCGAAACCACCATGATCGTTTCGTTTTTCTGGGCTTCTTTCGACATAGCCAACATACCGATAACTTCATCCTGTCCGTCTTCGTCCAAACGCATACCGCGTACTCCGGTTGCTGTACGACCCATTACACGTACATCTTTTTCATTGAAGCGTATGGCGCGTCCATTACGATTAGCAAGTAAGATTTCACTTTCGCCGTCAGTCATCAGTACTTCAATTACTCTATCTTCTTCGCGGATAGTAATTGCATTCACACCATTCTGACGTGGACGGGAATAGGCCTCAAGACTTGTTTTCTTTATTACACCTTCTTTTGTACAGAAAATCAGGTAATGACTGTTTATAAATTCGGTATCGCTGAAACCTCTTACACGAACAAATGCTGTTACTTTGTCATCTGAATCAATGTTCAGCAGATTCTGAATAGCACGTCCTTTCGAATTCTTTGTTCCTTCAGGTATATCGAATACACGCAACCAGTAACATTTCCCTTTCTGTGTAAACAACAACATATAATTGTGCATAGATGCAGGATAAATGTGCTCAATAAAGTCAGTATCACGGGTTTCCGAGCCTTTTGCTCCTACTCCACCTCTGTTTTGAGCTCTGAACTCGGAAAGAGGAGTACGTTTGATATAGCCAAGGTGAGAAATGGTAATGATCATTTCATCATTGGAATAAAAATCTTCTGGATTCAGTTCTTCTGATGCATATACAATTTCTGTGCGGCGTGCATCACCATATTTATCCCTTACTTCGATCAATTCATCCGTAATAACTTTCATACGAAGTTCTTCATTAACCAGAATCTCATTCAGATAGGCTATTAACTTCTGTATTTCATCATATTCGTTGCGAAGCTTGTCCTGTTCCAGTCCTGTCAACTGGCGCAGACGCATTTCAACGATAGCACGGGCTTGTATTTCAGATAGATTAAATCGCTCTATCAAGCTTTCTATGGCCTCTTGAGGCGACTTTGAAGCTCTGATGATGGCTATGACTTCATCGATATTATCTGAAGCTATAATCAATCCTTCTAATATATGAGCGCGTTCTTCGGCTTTGCGCAGTTCATAAATAGTCCTGCGGGTTACCACATCAATTCTGTGTTCAACGAAGAACCCTATCATTTCTTTCAAATTCAGCGTTTTAGGACGACCTTTTACCAAGGCGATATTATTTACACTGAATGAAGATTGTAATGCGGTCAGTTTATATAGTTTATTGAGGACTACATTCGCATTTGCATCGCGTTTTACATCTACTACTATACGCATTCCCTGACGGTCCGACTCGTCATTGACATTGCTGATACCTTCAAGACGTTTCTCACCGACTAAATCTGCTATATGCTTGATTAACTCGGCTTTGTTTACAAGGTATGGAATTTCAGTAATCACAATTTTGTCATGGTTACCTTCCACTTCTATTTCGGCACGGCCACGCATGATAACGCGTCCACGGCCTGTCTCAAAAGCATCTATAACACCCTGATATCCATAGATAAAGCCTCCGGATGGAAAATCAGGGGCTTTAATGTGTTGCATCAATCCTGCGGTATCAATGTCCTTATTTTCTATATATGCGATGGTGGCGTTGATAGCTTCGGTCATATTATGCGGAGCCATATTGGTAGCCATACCTACGGCAATACCAGATGCTCCATTGATAAGCAAATTCGGAATACGTGTAGGAAGAACGGTCGGTTCTTTCAGCGTATCGTCAAAGTTTAACTGAAAATCAACAGTTTCCTTATCTATATCTTTTAGCATTTCTTCGGCCAAACGGCTAAGTCTTGCTTCTGTATAACGCATGGCAGCAGGCATATCACCATCGACACTACCCATATTACCTTGTCCGTCTACCAGCAGGTAACGCATGCTCCATTCCTGAGCCATACGCACCATAGCAAAATAAACTGATGAATCGCCGTGCGGGTGATACTTACCTAATACTTCTCCGACAATTCTGGCGGATTTTTTGTGTGGTTTGTTAGATGCGTTACCAAGTTCGCTCATACCAAAAAGGATACGGCGGTGAACGGGCTTGAATCCGTCTCTTACATCAGGTAATGCCCTCGATACTATTACCGACATTGAATAGTCAATGTAGGCAGATTTCATCTCATCCTCGATGTTAATCTTAATAATTCTGTCCTCTGTTTCTGCCATTATTTTAAGATAAAATTTTTATTCTCAAATATTTGTGAAGTACCTCCGAAATGAGGTATTTTCTAGTGTTCAAAAAACATGCTAAGATACAAATTTTCTTTGTATTAAGAAAATATAATATGCCAAAAAAGCCCGATGAATACTAAATTTCATCGGGCTTTTTATATTTAATTATTAGCAGGTTTGAGAGATAAATCAAGCATTCAAAATATAACCTGCCAATTCATTTCTCTCGTGCACTGAGATCATTCGTTTTTACCGTGACAATTCTTATATTTTTTACCACTTCCACAATAGCAAGGCTCGTTTCTTCCCGGCTTTTTATCTACATGTACGGGTGCTATTTTCGGCGCACCCTGTGGTTGCGGCGGTCTTTGTCCTCCTCCCTGAGTAGCGTTTCCGTCTTCCATCTCGTTACGTTCGGTACGATAGCGGCTATAATCTGTCTTTTGCTCCGGAGCTGCCTGACGTACCTGTTCCGGTTCACGTACAGGTATTTGTCCGCGCATCAGTATTGTTACGGCTTTACCATTAACACTGTTAAGCATAGATTTGAACAAGTTGAATGATTCCAGTTTATAGATCAACAGAGGGTCTTTTTGCTCATAACTTGCATTCTGTACAGACTGGCGAAGTTCATCCATCTCACGAAGATGTTCTTTCCATTCTTCATCTATAGTATGCAATACGATTGCCTTTTCAAACGATTTGATAATATCTTTCGACTGGCTGTCGTATGCTTCTTTCAGATTACAAGATATATTATAAACGCGTTTTCCGTCTGTAATAGGAATCAGTATGTTCTCGAATTTATCGCCTTGTTCTTCATAAACCTGTTTGATTACGGGATTTGCGATTTCAGCCAGACGGTCCATCTTATGTTTGAAGTTCTGAACTGCCGTATCGTATATCTGATCTACCATTGCATCCGATTTCATCGTGCGGAAGCTGGCTTCATCGAACGGAACTTCAATAGCAAGCAAGCGCAGCAGGTCTATCTTCAATCCTTCGTAGTCAAGGTTGTCCGCATATTGCTCTACTATATTCACGGCAGTGTCGTAGAACATATTCACGATATCGATTCCGATACGTTCGCCCATAAGTGCATGGCGACGACGTTTGTAAATAACTTCACGTTGCGAGTTCATCACATCATCGTATTCCAGCAAACGTTTACGGATACCGAAGTTATTTTCTTCCACTTTCTTTTGTGCACGTTCCACCGACTTGCTGAGCATGTTATGTTCAAGCATTTCGCCTTCTTTAAAGCCCATACGGTCCATCATTCCGGCAATACGTTCCGATGCGAACAGACGCATCAAATCGTCTTCCAGTGAGATGTAGAATACAGAAGAGCCCGGGTCTCCCTGACGTCCTGCACGACCACGCAACTGGCGGTCTACACGGCGCGATTCGTGTCTCTCTGTACCTATAATAGCCAATCCTCCAGCTTCTTTTACACTTGGTGCAAGTTTGATGTCGGTACCACGACCAGCCATATTGGTAGCAATGGTAACTGCCCCCGGTTGTCCGGCCAAGGCTACAACTTCTGCTTCACGCTGGTGTAACTTGGCATTCAGTACGTTATGCTTGATCTTACGCATGGTGAGCATCTTGCTCAACAACTCGGAGATTTCTACCGAAGTAGTACCTACAAGTACAGCTCGGCCTTGATTTACAAGCTCTTCTATCTCGTGGATGACTGCAGTATATTTTTCACGCTTCGTTTTATAGATGCGGTCATTCATATCCTTACGTGCGATTGGTCTGTTGGTAGGGATCACAACCACATCAAGCTTATAGATGTTCCACAACTCTCCTGCTTCTGTCTCCGCCGTACCGGTCATACCCGAAAGCTTGTGGTACATACGGAAATAGTTTTGTAAGGTAATAGTTGCAAATGTTTGTGTGGCAGCTTCCACTTTCACACGCTCTTTTGCTTCTATAGCCTGATGCAAACCGTCTGAATAACGGCGGCCATCCATAATACGGCCTGTTTGCTCATCTACAATCATTACTTTGTTGTCCATAACAACGTATTCGTCGTCTTTCTCAAACAAAGCATATGCTTTAAGTAATTGGTTTACGGTGTGTACCCGTTCCGATTTGATAGAGTAGCTCTGCATCAACTCGTCTTTCTTTTCAGCTTTCTGGGCATCGGTCAGCGACTGATTTTCTAAATCGGAAAGAAGCGCGCCAATATCCGGCAATACAAAGAATAATGGGTCATCAGAATTACCGGTAAGTAAGTCTATTCCTTTGTCAGTGAGTTCTATACTGTTGTTTTTTTCATCAATAACGAAGTACAAATCGTCAGTAACAATATGCATATTGCGCATTTGCTCTGCCATATAATGCTCTTCGGTTTTCAACATGGAAGATTTAACTCCCGGTTCACTCAAGAACTTAATGAGTGGTTTGTTTTTAGGAAGTCCCTTGAATGAACGATACAAAAGCAAACTTCCTTCTTCCTGTTCTTTTTTATCTTCCGAAGCTATTTTTGCTTTGGCTTCTGCCAATAATTTTGTACAAAGATCCCTTTGCGCTTTAACAATGATTTCTACACGCGGACGGAATTCCTCGAACAGTTGTTGTTCCCCTCTGGGAATAGGCCCAGATATAATCAGTGGAGTACGTGCATCGTCGATCAATACGGAGTCAACCTCGTCCACAATCGCATAATTATGCTTGCGTTGCACAAGGTCCGATGGGTTAATTGCCATATTATCACGCAGGTAGTCAAAGCCGAATTCATTATTCGTTCCGAATGTGATATCTGCCTGATATGCTTTGCGGCGGCCTTCCGAATTCGGCTGATGCTTATCTATACAATCAACAGACAATCCGTTGAACATATAGATCGGTCCCATCCACTCCGAGTCACGTTTTGCCAGATAATCATTCACCGTAACCACATGCACACCGTTTCCGGTAAGGGCATTGAGGAATACAGGCAGTGTACCTACCAGCGTTTTACCTTCCCCCGTGGCCATTTCAGCAATTTTACCCTTATGTAGCACAACTCCACCAAAGAGCTGTACATCATAGTGGATCATATCCCATACTATTTCGTTTCCTCCGGCAGTCCAGCGTTTGTAATAAACAGCCTTATCACCATCTATACTTACAAAGTCATGTGTTTCTGCAAGTTCCTTGTCAAACTCAGTGGCAGTCACAATAACTTCTTCGTTTTCTGTGAGGCGGCGAGCGGTTTCTTTTACAATTGAAAATACTTCAGGAAGTACTTTTTCGAGTACTTCTTCATATTTGTCGGTAACTTCTTTTTCCAGTTTGTCCACTTCTGCCCAAACGTCTTCGCGTTGGTCTATTTCCAGTGCTTCAACCCCGGCTTTCAGTTCGGCAATCTTATTTTTTTCGGTGGCCACATAGTCTTGTACCTGTTGCCTGATTTCAGCAGTTTTGGCACGTAGTTCGTCATGAGAGAGTTTCTCTATCGACGGGTATACAGCCTTAATGCGGTCTACGTATGGATTAATCTCTTTTAAGTCGCGTTGAGATTTGTTCCCGAATAATGATGATAAAATATCAGCGAATCCCATATATTTAGTTTATTTATTTCAAAATTTAATGTTTCAAGATTTAAAGATTTTAAAGCAATTCCGATAGGGCTTCTTCCCTCGCTGCATTCGGTGAACGTATACGCATGATGTACGACACCGTAGGGGCTATCTCTGTAGCCTTTATAGTCCTTTTTATTCTTTCGGCCTTTATATTATTTCCGAAGAATATAACAGGACAGACAATAGCATTGTTCCGTATTTGTTTTTCTTTAAATGAAGCATCTTGTTCGTTTACGATTTTATACCCCGGTTGTAACTCGATAAAGAGGTCCCCCGAAGTTTCTTTCGTATAACCATTCTTGTAATATTCCATTACAGGATTCCATTGTCCGTGCTGTATCTGATAAGAAGTATATACCTCTTGCACTCCTGTGAACTCGGAAACGAACTCGGCTGCTTTATCTTGTATTTCCTGTAACGATATCTGTTTTTGTTTGATTAATTCCCTGTTGAGATAGACCTGGCCATTGTATATTTTGTCCACCCATTTGTTGTCCCTGCCATAAATGGCCATCAGATACATGTTCAGCAATGCCTCGCAACGATTGACATAGAATTTATTTTCAGGGATGTTTTGCCCATCAGAGTAGCTGACATCATTCGAATTGTAATATCCTGTGGAGGAGATAAATATCAATGCATTTTTCAGACCTACGGTTTTCTCTACTTCATCCAGAATTTTTTCTATCTCACGGTCAAGGCGTATGTATACATCTTGGATTTCGTATGAATAGTCGGATCTTACGTTCGGGTAACTTCCTGCATAGTATGTGAGCGATAAAAAATCTGGACTAGTTCGTTTTCCTAATTCAGCTTTAGAGAGTACTGTCAAAGCTGTGGTTGTCACATTCTGATTTACAACAGGCGTCTGTTTTGCCAGTAAGTATGTCGCTTTGTCAGTACCGGTATGATGTGTAAAAGAGGCCTTGTTTTCCACATAAGGAAAAGCCTTATAATCGCTAATGCTCAAAAGCGGGGTCCATCGCATGTCCCATGCCTGAACTGAGAAATCAGAATTGCCTCTATTTTCTTGATCTACAGTCCAGTAAAAGTTTTTGTAATAGGTGCTGGATGCCCATTTTCCTGTATAGTCATCGACCCAGTATGCGGCATTTCCTCTAAGGCCGGCCGTAATCAGGGCTTGCGATATTTGCGGGGCAAACGAATATACATCGGAAGTTCCTTTTGTTGCCAGCTTCAATTCATCGGTAATAGTAGAGGATTTGAGGGCTAAAGGAGAAACTTTGTCATCCGTATAGTTTCCTAAATAGGCTGGATCGGAAAATGTGAATACTTCCTGATTCTTAGCTGCCAGATATTTTTTGTTGCCTACAATGCCATGATAAAAGGGCATAGCACCCGTATATATGGTCGCTATAGCGGAAGCATCGTCAAGATACGGGAAATCGAATTTAATATTCTGGTAGACCAAGCCTTCGTTTAACAGGCGCTTGAATCCTCTTTCTGAAAAATTGTTTCGGAAAAGTTCGAGATAATCCCCCCTTAACTGGTCGATAGTAATGCCTATTACCAATTTAGGTGTTTCACGCACAGTGGTCTGTGCCTGAATGGATGTAATAGTCAGTACTGCTACTAATGAGGTTATTATTCTTATCATTTTGCTCTAGGTAAGCTATAATCAGCTTTTTTCTTAAACTTTTTTTGTTGCAATACATTCATAAACGATCTTAGCCCAATGGACAAAATGAACGGAATGAATGTCGTTTCTAATTGTTGTGGAATCAAATTCCATGCCAAAAGAAACGCTAAAAGTGCCACAAAGTTAATAAAATGATAATAATAAATACACTTTGACAGTGATTTTACAAAGAATAGCAGAGCTACAATGAGTTGCAGCGGATTCAGCCATATGATATTCCAGTTCGGATTGGTACAAGGGTGTACTGAAAAGAACATAAGAAAGAAAATGATACAGCCTGCTATTCCTGCAATCAGGAATAAGATTGTATCGAAAGCCTTTCCTAGTCCTGTGATTTGCTTTTTATATACTATATATGAAATAAGTGCGCTGATAATCAGAAGTGTAATGCCTGCGTATAACGGTGTGACCGGAAAATCTTTTTCGAAAGTTTTTGCTTCCAGAATAGTAGTAGTGGACAATAAAATATTTCTTGGTATACTGTCTCCTGTAACCGTCGCTCCCTCGTAAGCATTCATCAGATAGCGAGGCAGGAAATCCTTTTGCCGGTCTGTTATCACTTTGTCTGCATCCGCACCTATCACCAGATTTATTCCGAAGCGAAACCATTGCCTACTATTTGTGCATTCTATTACTAAATCACGATATGTCTGCTCTTTATTCGTAGGTGTATATTCTATTTTTCCGTTGATATATTTTTCGAAGATATCTCTGGGACGTGTGGAGCAGTTGTCGTAAAAGTAGTTGTAGCGATACTCCCTGTTTTCGGGTAAACAATTGACCAATAATGCATCAAATATATCCTGTTTTTCCTTTGGGCTGAGATTAAATACTTGCTCTATAATACCTACACCTCTTTCTTTATATTCCTGATAATATGCGTTGTATGGTATCGGGGCAACCATATAATCAGTTTCTCCCTTCATAAAAAGGAATATAAAATTAGATTTGGACATATTGAACAAACCGAAGTTAAAAGCATAATCAATATTTTGCGCAGGGTCGCTTACGCGCATCGACGTGTGTCCAAAAAGGGAATAAACAGCTTCATCCCAGGGCGCATTGGTCAACAGGCTCACTTTAGCCGAGTCACTCAATACAATTCGTTGCATTTCCCAGGCCTTTGTTTGGGTTGTATATCCAATAACTATTATAAGTAATAAAATGAGTTTCCGCATTACTAAAAAATTTCATTGCAAAGATAAGATATATGGTGAAAAATATATCGGAATAGCAGATTCATTCGTATATAATGTTGTGAATTTTACTTAAAAAGTAGAGCTAAAGATCTCCAATCGGAAGTTTTAATTGTTATTATTATCTATTTTTGCAGATATTAATTGACAGATTAAGATTTGGTGTGTATAATCAAAATCATAACTTATTCTTGTTTTTTTACTTATCGGAATGGTAAACAGGTCTCCGACCTTTAAATTTAAAAAGTGCTTTAATTATGAAAAGAGGATTATTTGTTATTGCTTTATTGTGTTTGGTTAGCTATATATCTGCTCAGGATATACAGTTGGTTCCACCTACTAAGACAGGAGGGAAACCATTAATGGAAGCATTAAACGATCGGCAGTCGCATCGCAATTTTGAACAGAAAGATTTGCCGGTACAGACTTTGTCTGATTTGCTATGGGCAGCATATGGCTTCAACAGAGAAGATAAACGTACCGTGCCTTCTTCCCAAAACAAACAGGAGGTAGATGTATACGTGATGCTTAGTAGTGGAATCTATTTCTATGATGCTAAAGCAAATAAATTGCTATTGAAAGAGAAAGGTGATTTCAGAGCCGCCTTAGGGCAACCGAATATATCAGAGAGTGCCTCACTTTCTTTGATTTATGTTATCAATCTGGATAAAAACAGCCGTGATGCGGGACTGATGGATGCCGGATTCTCTATTCAGAATGTATATCTCTATTGCGCTTCAGCAGGACTGGGTTCTGTTGCCCGTGGTTCATTCAAGAGACCTGATGTACATAACGCACTGAAGCTAACAGATAAGCAGGAGGTGGCTCTTGTACAGGCTGTAGGTTTTATTAAGTAAGCCGAAGACGAAAAATATAAGAAGAAAGATGTTGTAATTGTTTACAACATCTTTTTCTTTTTTAATCAATATACCAACTTCACATTATCTATCCAAAGCTTACTATCAATACTTCCTGTATATGCACCTCCATTACTGGATGAGAATTGTACGATCAGATGAGTTACCTTTTCCGATGGGTCGGCCCATGACGTTTCGTGTATAGGGACCATTTTTCCTTTGCTGTTACGGGCATAATAGGCCTGTTGTCCATCTTTCAGGCTCATATAGGAAGCATAAAAGTGTTTCGATGATATGTCTCCGTAATGCACAATGAGCCTGTGGTTGTTTTGCCAGTTGTCTACCGATTTTTCGAAGCGCTCCCATCCGGTTCCGACCCGTTTTGCATAAATGTTACCTTCAGCATCTTCCCATCTGTGTTGTAAAAGTATCTGCACTTCGGCCATATCCTTCCTGTCAATCTTTTTCTGCTTACTGAAACCTGTGGCCTGAATACAATTTCCTCCGGTAGTCACTTTATAATCGTATTGTAAGGCTTTCGGACGTTTGGTAAATTCTATCCCTGTAACGAGTTTCGATTGCGGGTTACTTGTATCTTTTATCGGTTCATTCATTTCTCCTAAAAATATAGTTCCGCTGGCCAGAACATTTATATCGAATAAGCCAAGTACCGTACAGGTTTCTATTCGGGTTTCCAGTCGTGCACAATGTCCGTTACCGGCTCTTCGTTCGGGAAAAACCGTTACGCTGGTTTTGGTTATCCCTTTCACTCTGGCCAGTACGGATGATAGCGCCCACGGAGAGGTCGTATTTTTATAAGGTTTATCTTTCAGTGTGTCTCCGGGTACTATTTCGTACAGATATTTTCTATTTCCACCTATTATCTTTGATTCTTTGATTTCCCGAACCATCCATTTATCCATATCGCCATATGGGAGCATCTCTATTACTTCTGCCTGTCCCAATATATTAAGTAGGGGAAATAATCCTAGAAGGCTACTTAACCAGATTTTCTGAATTCGCTGTGTCATATCTGTTTTGATTATTTTCAATGAAACATTTTCCTTTCTTCTATCATGGCTTTATCTTCTTTTCTCAAGCCTGCATTATAATAAGGGATAGGATTGTCATGATCGCTCAGGTACATTCTTTTGGCTGTTTTGAATTTCATATCTACCAACGATAAGTCTGTATCTAAATAATCTGTTTCTATATGTGCCATATCCAGTATTGTATGGAACGCAGCGTTTGTAGATACAGGTTTCCTCGTATTACTGAAAGCGTTCTTCACATTTTGCGGGTAAATTTCTCTATATACGGGTGAAAACCAGAGAAACATAGGTATTTTTAGTTGGTAAAATGTCGGATTTGGCGAGGCATGCAAAAAGCGTTGCCGTTTATCGTCCAGGATATCTTCACCATGGTCGGATGCATAAAATAGGGAGGAACAAGCCTCTGTCTTTTTCAGAATTTCGGTTACATTATGTAGGAAATAGTCTGTATAGAGAATCGTGTTGTCGTATGCATTAATGAGTCTATCTCTGTTTACCCTGCTTATTTCTTCTACATTATCAGGTTTGAATATCGCAAAATTGTCCGGGTAGCGTTCTTTATAATTGAAGTGAGAGCCATAGCTATGAAGCACAATGAACAGGTTGCCCGGCAGAGAATCAATGTAATATTTGAATTTTGGCAGCAAAGCCTCGTCCAGATTATTTGTACGGTCATTAAAATGACGGTAATAATGTACATAATCGGCCTCCTGTGCAAAATAATCAGTAAATGTGTGGTTTGCAGACTGATTGGAAATAAATATTGTGGTGAAACCGACCTCCTTAAAAGTTTCTATCACGCTTTTTTGATAATAAATAATATCGAAATTCTCCGCCGATGCGGCAGACATTATGATCGGTACACTTTTGTGTGTTGTATTTGATTGAGTAATGGCATCTTTAAAGAAAACAATGTTTGTGTCCTGAGCCAGATAAGGGGTCGTGTTTCGTTCATAGCCGTACAGTCCCCAGTTTTCAGCTCTACTGGTTTCGCCGATCACCAATACATATATTTCCCGTTTTTCAGTGGTTTTATCTTTTTTATAGGCTTTAAATGAAAAATCTTTCGAAGTTTGAGGGTACTGGCGGCTACGCTTCCATTTATGTACTGCAAAATCCAGATTGTAAAGGATATTTACCGGATATACATCCTGATGGTATGTGAATGTCTCTGTGTTTTCATTTTTTGCAAGAAAAGATAAGGCATAAGTAGATACTATAATGATAACTCCTGAAAAGAAGAGCCTTCGTCTGAAGGTATCAGAGGTATGTGCTTTTCTTTTGCATGCTATTGCTGCGATAATAATGGTCGGTATGTAAACGATAATAACAAATATGACTGATACCAGAATACCATTCAGCACTTCTCCGGCCTCCGTCGCATTAGTTGTTACTACATTCAGAAACATATCTACGGCTATTACATCTTCGCCAAAAAGATAGAAAACAACTATCTGAAATGCGTGCAGAATCAATAGTGGAATCAGCAATAGCTGCATCAGTCCTATATTTTTAGAGATAGTGAATATAATGAAATAGAGTCCTATCGGAAATATGAGCAAAATAATCTTTCCCCACACGTTAAAAGGCTCGGTAAAGAGCAGTCCTATACAGGGTAAAAGATTTACTATAACAAATAGCGTAAATACACATATGGGATTGGCTATGAAGCCATCCAAACGTTCTTTTAGGTTCATTCTTTTCTGATTTCTTAAAATGCCTCGTTTATGTTAAAATAGAAAGCTGATTCACTTTTTCCTATTCCATAGTCGAGGCGTACATTCACCCTCTTTTTAAATTCCCACCGATACCCGATACCAAAAGTAGGTAGTGTATGACTCCATTCAAATTCTGAAAATTTAGGAAAAACATTTCCGGCACCAGCCCATATCACAGCTCCACTGCGTCTGTAGACATGCTGCCTGAGTTCTATCTGCGATTGTATCAGGTTCTTATCCCGGTATCTTCCTCTGTAATACCCACGCATCTGGCGCGAACTTCCGGTATCGGCCATCATATTCCATGCTACATTACCCCAATTGAGGACTCCCTGCAAATCGAAAGCCAGAATACCACCTTCCCATACCTGCCTATAGTGCCTGAATACTAGTTCAGTAGTATAATAATTGTAAGAGCTCCCTATGAATTTAGGATAAAATATTTGCTCAGCCTTAGCGTATATGCCTTTGTATGGATTAGGAATAAAATCGCGGGAATCATAGGATAAGATAAGTCCGGCTCCCACAGCTGTAGTTTTGGCCTTTTCACTACCAAGCAAACTTATATCGTCAAAACCTTTTCCTCTGACATTCTTTACATTAGTCGTAAAACCCAGATAGGTATTGGTTGCCATTTTCTTGAGAAAATCGAATTTAAGCTCCATTACCAGATTATCGTATTCAGAATAGTGGTCTTGCCGTCCGGCTTCATACCCCACACCCCAGAATCTGGTGGGGCGGTAAGAAAAATACATATCAGCGTCGATACGGTAGTTCAATTTAGGGAAAAGCGTATTTCCGCTTATACCTACAACAAAAGCTCCTGTTGTCGTTATATCCCCATATAATGAGACATTCGAAGGTGATATGCTTAAATCCGTTCTGTCCATGCGATATAGGCCGGAAGCTACCATCCCGATTCCGAATTTTGTATCACTGGAATAGTGAGGACCTCCGATAATAGAGAAATCGAAACGCTTGTCATTGTTTACTTCATTCGATTTTTCGAAGTATTCAATTACACTTTTGATAAAATTCTTTTTCTCGATCTTAGTTGTATCGTTTTCTGTCGTCGGTTTTTGAGCATTCAGGATCCCATAGTTACAGACTACTAATAAGATAATTAATACTTTATGCATAACAATCGAAGTTAAGTTCTTTTATTTTAGAAAACCATATCTTCTCTGTAAAATCGCTTTTTGTTTTACATAAATTAAACTATTTTAAGTAAAAGTAGATTTGTATATATAAACAAAAAAAGGATAATCCAAACTTTGGATTATCCTTTTATCTTGATTATTTGTTAGTTCTATATCTCCAACGCACCGACTAAATCCCGGATTGAACTGATATTGTTTTTATCCAGATATTCTTTTATACCATCCACAACTTTCACAGAAATTGTAGGGTCAATAAAATTGTGCGTACCAATCTGTATTGCCGATGAACCGGCCAGAATAAATTCGATAGCATCCTGCCAGCAGGAAATCCCACCCATGCCGATAACGGGTATTTTCACAGCATTGTATGTTTGCCATACCATCCGCAGGGCAACAGGCTTTACACATGGGCCGGAAAGGCCTCCCGTTACGGTAGATAATATAGGACGTTTCTTATTTATGTCGATAGCCATGCCCAACAATGTATTTATCAGGGAAACCGAATCTGCTCCTTCGGCCTCCACGGCACGGGCTATTTCGGTGACATCAGTTACATTGGGGGATAATTTTACGATTAGTGTCTTGTCCCATACTTTACGGACAGCCCTTGTGACATCAGCTGCCGAATCGGCACATACCCCGAAAGCCATGCCGCCTTCCTTTACATTCGGGCAGGAAATATTTAGTTCAATAGCCGGAATTTTGTCCAACTCGGCTAGTTTTTCGGTACATTCTACATAATCTTCGATAGTGGAACCCGATACATTGACTATTACATTTGTATCGAAGTCTTTTATCTCAGGATAGATGTTCGAAACGAAATAGTCAACGCCCTTATTTTGCAGTCCCACAGCGTTTAACATACCCGATGGAGTCTCAGCCATGCGGGGGTAATCATTTCCCTGGCGATTCCGAATGGTAGTTCCTTTTACAAAGATACCACCTATTCGCGATAGGTCTATGAAGTCCGAATACTCTTTTCCATAGCCAAAAGTACCCGATGCGGTCATAACCGGGTTCTTCAAATGTAGTTTACCTATGTTTACAACTAGTTTATCCATGTCAACTTTTCTATATTAAATACGGGGCCATCTGTACATACACATATATTCCCTTCGCTAGTCTTTTCTACGCAACATAAACATACGCCAAATCCGCATGCCATCATGTTTTCGAGAGATACTTCGCAGTTAATTTTATGCTCGTTTGCATACCTTGCTACAGCTACCATCATAGGCTTTGGTCCACAGGTGTAAATGGATGAAAAACGGGTGTTTTTTAACACAGAATGGTTGGTAACATATCCCTTTTCTCCATAGCTGCCATCTTCAGTTGTGCAAAACACTTCTCCATAGTGGGCAAAATCATCCAATTGGAGTAAATCGTTTTTCGATCTGGCTCCTAACAGGAACTTCGGGTTGAATCCTTTTTCTTTCAGGCATGCACCAAGATAGAGCATAGGGGCTGTACCCACACCTCCACCGATAAGTAGTAGTTCCTGCCCTTCTTTCGTGGTAGGGATAGAAAATGAATTACCTAGCGGAAGAAGAAGATTTACTATATCACCTTTCTTATATTCACACATCTTACGTGTTCCGTCACCAATTGCCTGTACAAGCAGCCACAACTCATTTTTTGCTTTGTCCACAAAGTTTACGGAAATAGGCCGACGTAAATAGGTGGACGAAGAACCATCTACTTTTACTTCAACAAATTGTCCGGGAAACATTTCCGGTAAAGGGGAATGGTCTGTGGTGGTAAGTTTTATGAGGCAATAACTTTGGTTTAGTTGGTTGTTTTCGGTAACAACTAAATCCAGCATTTTTTTCATTTACCTTAGTTTTTTTAGAGATAAATATCTGATTTATTCAGGTACAAAGTTAGTAAAGTTTAGGCGTACTAGAAAATTGCCGGGGAAGAATAATTCTTCCGGAAAGATTTAGTATCTTTATGATATATTTAATAGCCTGAAACAATAGAATACTATGGTTTTAAGTTTCAAAAACACATCATTCTGTCTCATATTCCTTAACATTAAGGATAGAGATCATTTTACGTTATAAATTTTCTATTTTATTTATCATTTTCTAAATCAATCAGTTTTTAGTCAATGAGTAAAGTGTATACATTCTTCAATTCATAATTTATAACTTAAAATTTATAACTAATATATGGAACTACCGTTTGCAGAATCATGGAAAATCAAGATGATTGAGCCGATCCGAAAAAGTACAAGAGACGAACGTGAAGAATGGCTTAAAGAAGCCGGATACAATATGTTTCAACTGAAAGCCGAACAGGTATATATAGATCTTATCACCGATTCGGGTACAGGTGCAATGAGTGACCGTCAGTGGGCAGGTATGATGATCGGGGATGAAAGTTATGCCGGAGCAACATCCTATTATAATATGAAAGATATGGTGACCCGTATCACAGGCTTTGAATATGTATTGCCGGCTCATCAGGGACGTGCTGCCGAAAACGTATTATTCTCGTGTCTGGTGAAAGAAGGTGATGTGTGTCCGGGTAATTCACATTTCGATACCACAAAAGGGCATATAGAGTCCCGCAAGGCCGTTGCGCTCGATTGTACAATCGATGAAGCAAAGGATACGCAGCTCGAAATCCCGTTTAAAGGGAATGTGGATATAAAGAAGCTGGAAGATGCTCTGATTAAATATGGCGATCGTATCCCGTTTATTATCGTTACCATAACGAATAATACGGCAGGTGGGCAGCCTGTATCTATGCAGAATCTCAAGGAAGTACGTATTTTAGCTGATAAGTATAGCAAAAAAGTGTTGTTCGACTCGGCTCGTTTTGCCGAGAATGCCTATTTTATAAAGATGCGTGAAGATGGATATAAGAGTAAGACAATCAAAGAGATATGTATAGAAATATTTACACATGCCGATGCGATGACAATGAGCGCTAAGAAGGATGGAATTGTAAACATGGGCGGATTTATTGCTACCCGATTGAAATCGTGGTACGATATGGCCAAGGTAAAAGGAATCGCTTATGAGGGTTTTACTACTTACGGTGGTATGAATGGCCGTGACATGAATGCTCTAGCCATAGGGCTTGACGAAAACACCGAATTTGACAATCTGGAGAGCCGTATCAAGCAAGTGGAATATCTGGGAAATAAACTCGACGAGTACGGCATACCATATCAGCGCCCCGCAGGAGGGCATGCAATATTCGTAGATGCCACCAAGGTGCTGATTCATGTGCCTAAGGAACAATTTCCTGCACAAACCCTCACAGTAGAACTATACCTGGAAGCAGGTATACGCGGATGCGAAATAGGATATATACTGGCTGACCGTGATCCTGTAACACGCGAAAACCGTTTCGATGGGTTGGATTTATTGCGGCTCGCTATTCCGAGACGTGTATATACCGATAATCATATGAATGTGGTAGCTGTGGCATTGAAAAATATATTCGACAGAAGAGAGAGTATTACGAAAGGTTTGGCTATGACATGGGAAGCCGAACTACTCAGGCATTTTACTGTGCAACTGAAAAGAATCGGGTAAAGGTTATATTTTATCAAACTCAATAAGGACGAAAAATTTTTCGTCCTTATTTTTTATTATAAAGGTGAATTATCGGCATTGAATGTCTCAAATGTATTATCCGAGTAATAAATGATTATTTTACTGATTTTTCGTTCAGATGCTTTTTGATATATAACAGTCTGATTTATAGTTTTTTCATGTATGTTTTGAGCTTGCTCAACTATATTTTCCTTACGATATTCTGTTTCTACTGGGGAAATGGTCGGAGATACAGAATTCTGAGAGAATAAATCCGGCTGATTTTGGCCTGGAGAAAAATTATTGGATGAAGGTGCTGATATTTGTTGCATAGTTGAAGTTTTTCCTCCCTCAGTTTTGACCATGTCGCCATTTCCTGTAAGTAACCAATCGGGATTAATATAATTAACCTTGGATAAAATACGTGTAACTACATCCAGGCTGGGATTGTTACGTCCATTCAGTATATGTGATATAACTGCACGTCCAAGCTGTAACCTGTCGGCAAACGCAGATGGAGTAAGGTGTTCACGCTCCATTATTAATCTGATACGGTCTTTCATATATAGTTATGTATATAATGAGATAACAAATGTAAATAATATATTTTACAAAAGGAAATTTTATTTGTATACTTTTGTTATTTACAATTGTTTCCAATTGTTTACAATATATTACTATACAAATGTATTCTTATTAATATATAGATAAGTGTTACTTCATATATTTTCATTAAAATATTAATAATAAAATATATATTATCATAAATATGCCTATATAATCCCAAAATACAGCGATCCCCCTACTCTATTCTTTATTCTATTAAACTATAGATTTACTAATTAACTTTAATTTATTGGAATATAGTATATTAATATTTTTATGTATATTATTCAAACTATTTATATATGTATATTTTCACAAATGATACAAATGTATATTATGCTATAGCTCATGATACATTCTTATTGATTTACATTTGAATATTAAGTAATATACTCTTGGATATTGTATGTTGTCTACTTTTGTAAATTTGCATTGCAGTACTTTTGTATATTTATCCATACGCCTTCCTTATATATAAAGAATAAAGTTTATCTTTACACCATAAAAAAAAATTAGAACTATGAAGAAGATATTTTTATTTACTCTCTCTTGTTTAATCGCCCAGATTCACGTATTTGCCTGCACAAATTTTTTAGTTGGCAAAAAAGCGTCTCTCGATGGCTCTACTATTATCAGTTATTCTGCCGATTCTTACGCTTTATTCGGTGAACTCTACCATTGGCCTGCAAAAAAATGGGCTAAAGGTGATATGCTGAAAGTGTATGAATGGGATACCGGAAGATATATGGGTGAGATAGCCCAGCCCGGACAAACCTATAATGTGGTGGGAAATATGAATGAACATCAGGTTACTATCGGTGAAACAACTTTCGGAGGACGTGAAGAACTGGCAGATCCGGATGGTATAATGGATTACGGTAGCCTTATATATATAACCCTGCAAAGAGCGAAGAATGCACGGGAAGCAATAAAGGTAATGACTGATCTGGTAGCTGAATACGGTTATTATAGCGGTGGCGAGTCTTTTTCTATCGGAGACCCCAATGAAATCTGGGTACTGGAGATGATAGGCAAAGGAAAAGGAAATAAAGGTGCCGTTTGGGTCGCTGTACGTATTCCTGACGATTGTATATCAGCCCATGCTAATCAGGCACGTATACAACAGTTTCCGTTAAACGACCCGGAAAATTGTATATATTCGAAAGATGTGATTTCTTTTGCTAAAGAAAAAGGTTATTACACTGGTAAGGATGCTGATTTTAGTTTTGCAAAAGCTTATAATCCACTTGATTTTGGCGGACAACGTTTCTGTGAAGCCCGTGTATGGACTTTCTTCAACCGCTATAATAAAGATATGGCAAAATTTGTGACTTATGCACAAGGCAAGACTCAAGAGCCAATGCCATTATATATCAAACCTGACAGAAAGCTATCAGTTGCTGATATACAGGAAATGATGCGCGACCACTATGAAGGTACCGAACTGGACTGGACTAATGATGTAGGTGCAGGCCCGTTCAAGTCTCCATATCGTTGGGCTCCTCTGACTTGGGAATCGGATTCGGTTCAGTATTGTAACGAGCGTCCTGTGGCGACTCAGCAAACCGGATTTGTGTTTACATCACAAATGCGCTCATGGTTACCTAATCCAATAGGCGGTATCCTTTGGTTTGGAACGGACGATGCCGACCAGACTGTTTTCACCCCTATGTATTGTTCTATTACCGAAGTGCCTGAATGCTATCGTGAAGGAAATGGCGATTTATATACTTTCTCGTGGACATCCAGTTTCTGGATTCAGAACTGGGTATCGAACATGGTATATAATAAATATAGCTATATGCACCCGGATCTGGAAAAGGTACAAAAGGAATTGGAAAGTAAATTCTTTGCCGAACAGGACAAAACCGATAAAGAAGCTCTTGCATTGTATGAAAAATCACCGGAACAAGCTGTTCTGTTCCTTACTGAATATAGTGGAGAACAAGCACAGTATGCATTTGACAAATGGAAGAAGCTGGGCGAATTCCTTGTTATTAAATATATGGACGGCGTAGTACGCAAGGAAAAAGACGGAGAGTTTATCCGTAATGAACACGGAAAACCGTCTTCACCACAGCGTGTGGGCTATCCGAAAGAATTTTACCGGCAGGTGGTGAAAGAAACCGGAGATAAATATAAAGTATTGTATTAAACATAATAAATAGAAAAATTTGTCATTGACTCCGCTTCGCTCTGTCGAACGTTGTTTCTGAACGGAGTGAAGAATCTAGTGTAAATTTACGGGATTCTTCACTCCGTTCAGAATGACAAAGGAACTAAACGAAAATTAATGTCTAAAAGCCTCATATATAGCTTTCTGTTTACGATAAGTATCCCCATTTTGTTTACCGCAAACCTATTTCTAGGCTCTGTATCCATTCCGGCCCACGCTATCTTCGATATATTGGCAGGAAATGAAGTTGAGAAGCAGGCTTGGGAATATATCGTGTTACAGTCGCGATTGCCACAGGCCATCACGGCACTATTTACGGGAGGAGGCATAGCTGTATCGGGATTGCTGTTACAGACAGCTTTCCGTAATCCGCTGGCCGATGCCGGGATTCTGGGTATAAGTTCAGGGGCAAACTTGGGTGTGGCACTTGTTATTTTACTGATAGGTAATACAATAGGTTCAGTCGGAGGATTCGATTTTTCTTATTCGATGAGCATCGTATTTGGCGCATTTGTGGGGGCAGCTCTCATTCTTGCCATTATTATGGGCTTTGCATCTGTTATTCGCAACAATGTTATGTTGCTGATAATCGGTATTATGGTCGGCTATCTCACATCTTCCATAATTTCTATCCTCAAATTCTGGAGCACAAGCGAAGATGCTTACTCATTTATGATTTGGGGTATGGGGGATTTTTCGGGTGTATCCACCGAGCAATTACCTTTTTATTGCATAGTGGTGAGTATAGGCTTATTATTGTCAGTTTTATTGATTAAACCATTGAATGCTATGCTTTTGGGAGAAAGGTATGCCTCTAATCTGGGGGTCAATATAAAATTGATTCGTTTCCTTTTATTATTATGCGCAGGTCTTTTGACAGCGATAACCTGTGCTTTTTGCGGGCCTATTGCATTTATCGGTTTGGCAGTTCCTCATATTGCCCGTTTGTTGTTGGGGACATCCAACCATAAATCATTGTTGCCTTTTACCATCCTGATAGGTTCGGTTATGGCACTTATATGTAACCTGATAAGTGTGCTGCCAGGCGCTTCAGGTTCATTGCCACTGAATGCGATAACTCCGATATTTGGTGCGCCGGTTATCATCTATGTAATTCTGAATCAGAAGAAAATCCAATATTTCAATTGATTTATCTATGAATAGAAAAGCGATAATATCTGCACACAATATAAGTATAGGTTATGCAAAAACAAAGCATAGGGGTAAGGCTGCCCTATATGAGGATTTGTCTTTCGACCTGTATCAGGGGGAACTTGTATGCTTGATTGGTGCTAATGGGGCAGGAAAATCCACCCTGTTGCGTACAATCAGCGCTTCGCAACCTAGCTTGCGGGGTAATATATTTTTGGAAAATAAGGATATAAATGCTTATTCTGAAAAGAAATTATCTCAGTTATTAGGCTTGGTATTAACGGATAAGACTTCAGCTGGAGGCTTGTTGGTCAGAGAATTAGTCGAATTGGGACGATATCCTTACACCGGATTTTTCGGTCAATTGACGAAAGAAGATAAAGAGATAGTTCAAAAGGCTATGGAGGATGTCTGCATCGTACATAAAGCAGATGTATATGTCGCCGAATTATCGGATGGCGAACGGCAAAAGGCTATGATAGCCAAAGCGTTGGCGCAACAATGTCCAGTTGTGTTATTAGATGAACCTACTGCGTTTCTGGATATCGAGAGCCGGATAGAAGTAATGAATCTCCTTCACAACCTGACTATGAATCAGGATAAAACAATATTACTTTCTACACACGACATAGATCTGGCCTTGCTCCTCGCCGACCGTTTGTGGTTATTGTCCCGGGAGAAGGGCTTGACAGGCGGGGTAACAGAAGATGTCGTGTTATCCGGTACAATGGATAACTTCTTTAAGGGTGATAACATTCTTTTTGATAAGAATTCGGGAAATTTTCTACCGAACAGAGAAAGTCGCAAAAAGGTGCACTTGCAGGCAGAAGGCTATTTATATCACTGGACCCAAAATATGCTGGAAAGACATGGTTTTGGTGTAGGTAATGAAGAAAGTAGCACCTTATTTTCAATAATAGTTGATTCGGCTGTCTCCATCCGGGTAGTAAGGAAAGATGAAACCGGTCAAAAGCTGCATAATTATGAGGAGCTTTCGAATTATCTATCCGTATTACAGTTGTAATTAGCTTATCTTCGTTTTCTTGCCATATCGATGCGCAGGAAGATAAACAGAAGAATGGTAAATCCCCAAAGGGAAGAGCCCCCATAGCTGAAGAATGGTAAAGGAATACCAATTACGGGAGTTAGTCCGATAACCATCCCGATATTGATTGCCAGATGGAAAAGAAAGATGCAGGCTACACAATAACCGTAGACTCGTCCGAATGTATTCTTTTGTCTTTCAGCTAGATATATTAACCTGGTAATCAGAGCTAAGAATAAGAGCAAGACTAGCACAGAGCCCACAAAACCTTGTTCTTCGCCTACAGTACAGAATATGAAGTCGGTATCTTGTTCCGGGACGTATTTCAGTTTGGTTTGGGTTCCATTAAGGTATCCCTTACCCAACACTCCACCCGAACCTATTGCGATCTTTGACTGATTGACATTATACCCCGCACCCATCAGGTCGTCTTCCATACCGAGGGTAACCTTGATACGCATCTGTTGGTGAGGTTGCATTATATCGGTGAAAAGATAGTCGACCGAACTTACGAATAACAAGCTGCCAAAGGCAAATACGGCTGTAAGCAGATAGACTTTCGACCAATGCTTCTTTGCCAGATACAGCAGATAGCCAACCAGAATGGCTAGAGCAGTCAGAGCAACTATACCAAAGTCGATAGGAACCCCGATTAATGAAAGTAAGTATGGGATGCCGAATACGGCTGCTGCTCCAAGGAATATATTACGGGCGGTTATACCGTCTTTGCGATAGCTCATAACCAATACGGCACTGATGAGAATGACTAATATGATAGCTATAAACTCTCCTGTAGAGATAATTCCCATATCAGTTTCGGAATATTTAAGTCCTACAACAAAAAGCACTACAGCGGAAACTCCCACGAAAAGGATAATCCCCGGTAGTCCCTCTCTGTAGAGCATCAGTATAAATGCGGTATATACAAGAGCAGAACCGGTCTCCTTCTGCAACATAATCAGAGCCATAGGTACCAAAATCATCACGGCTATTATAGCCAGATTCTTAGGTGTAAGCAACTTGAAATTATAGGAATTGAGAAACCGAGCCAAAGCCAGTGCTACAGCGAACTTAGCGAACTCGGCGGGTTGGATCTGTATCGAATTAGTTATCTTAAGCCACGATCGCGACCCTCTGATATCCGTTGCCAGAAAGACCGTTGCCAGTAAAAGGAGTATGAAAGCAGCATATATATAATAAGCAAGTATATCATAGAGGTTACTATCCAGCTTTAAGATGATGAAACCCAGAATAATGGATGTCCCCATCCAGATCAGCTGCATGCCTGCTCTTCCGGATAAGTCGAACATACTGGTCGCATTTTCATACTGATAGCTGGCACCATATATACTGAACCATCCACCTAGTATTAATATGATATACAAGGCTATGGTAAACCAATCGAGGCTCTTCTTTATATTTTCATCTTCTCTCTGATACATCTCAAGTGTATGGTCGGTCTATAGTTATCAATTATCGCTTTCCAGAGTAAATGGTTTCACTTCTTCTTTCTCTACATCATTGCTAGCTGGTGTAGGCTGAGAAAACTCCATTGTCCGTTTGTTGGTACGGTTCCAGTTGAAGAATGTTTGAGGAAGTATTGTTGTATTCACAATCCGGTCTTCGATATACTTATCACTGGCGGGTACTTCTCCTTTCAGATACTTTTGCATCATCAGTCTACCTACAGGAACTCCGAATGTGGCTCCAAATCCTGCATTTTCAACAATCACAAATATGGCCACTTTTGGATTATCTTTAGGTGCAAACCCCATGAATATGGAGTGGTCTTTACCATGAGGGTTTTCAGCTGTACCTGTCTTACCGCACACTTCAATTTCCGGTAGCAGGTTTGCTCCACGGCATGTACCTCCGGTCACTGCGCGAGCCATACCTTCTACTATAGATTGGTAATGCTCTTTCTTTATTCCGGTTTCCCGTTTGTGTGTATAAAGACTATCGAGCGGAGTGTCCTGTATGTTCTTTACTACATGTGGTACTATGTAATGGCCTCTGTTTGCAATAGTTGCGGCTAAATTAGCTACCTGCAACGGAGTTGCGGTGACTTCTCCTTGCCCGATTGCTATAGATATGATAGTGGAAGCATTCCAGCTATTCTTATATGCTCTGTTGTAGAAATTGCTGTTAGGAATAAAGCCTCTCTTTTCGGAAGGTAGGTCTACTCCTAGCGGATAGCCAAATCCCATATCTACCATATGGTCTTTCCATACTTCAAATGCTTCCGGTGTGCTCTTATATTTCTTTCTGTTGCCGAGCATTGCAGATAATCCATAACAGAAGTATGAATTGCAGGATGTTGCAATGGCCGGAATCAAAGCTAAAGGAGAGCCATGCGGATGGCATTTAGGCCTGCCTCCCAATGGTGGATATCCTCCGGCACAGGAGTACATGGTATTCTCTGTGATAATATCTTCTTGCAGGAATACTAATCCCTGTGTAGTCTTGAATGTGGATCCGGGAGGATACATACCTTGTATCGGTCTGTTCAGAAGAGGTTTCAGCGGATTATTCTCCAGTTCAAGATAATTCTTTTTGAAATCGCGTCCACCAAGCAGCATGGACGGATCATAGGTAGGGGATGTTACCAAACATAGAACTTCACCGGTTTCAGGTTCTATCATGACAATACTTCCAACCTTATTCTGCATCAGATATTCGCCATATGCCTGCAAGTCAATATCAATGGATAGGGTTAAATCTTTCCCTGAAATTGGCGCTATATCATTCTTACCGTTTTCATATTTACCTTGTATGCGCCCATGTGCATCCCGAAGTAGTATTTCCACACCCTTCTCGCCCCTCAGATACTTTTCGTAAGATGATTCTAGTCCGGATTTTCCGCCATAATCACCCCTGACATAGTAATTATCGTTTTCCATTTGAGTCTTGCTGACTTCTGCTACATAGCCTAACAACAAGCCTGCGTTATGGTAGTTATATTGCCTTAGAGTTCTCTTTTGTATGAAAAATCCAGGGAACTTATACAATTTTTCCTGAAGGATTCCGCTTTCCTGTGTGGTAAGCTGGGTCATAAAAGTCTGCTGGGTATAGGTTGAATAACCCGGATTCTGCCTGCGGTCTTTTACATCGGCCAAACGCTTATCGAACTGTTCGCGGGTGATATCAAGAGCTTTACATAAATCGAGTGTATCAAAAGGCTGTACTTCGCGGGGAATGTATACAAGATCGTATGTAGGCTGGTTAAAAACAAGAAGTTTATCGTTCCTGTCCGATATTTTTCCGCGCGAGGGGTATAGTGTTCTATTAAAGAATGCATTTCCATCGGCAGAACTTTTGTATTCACTCTTGACTATCTGCAGATTGAATAATTGAACTATATATATAAGTACTATGCTGCAGGCTATTCCGCCTAAAACATATTTTCGTTTAGTGAGGTCTAAGTTGATTTTTGCCATGAACTCTTTTGCTTTAACGAAAATCCTTCAAATGCAAAAATAAGGATAGTTGTGAGTACTGTAGATAGTAGTATCCTTATTAAGACAAGTTTTATATTGAAATATGAGAATGACTCTATTGAGATCAATACTACATGGTGTATAAGGGTCAAAAAGAATGCAAATTTCATATATGCGGCCCCTAATAGTCTCAGTCCGGGTGTTTGTTCATCATAATCGTCTATCATAAAGAATAATCCTTGTACAGGGCGACAGAGGAAACCAATAAGCGTAGTAGCTGCAGCATTTATACCCGGCGTATTACAAAAGATATCAATAATGAAGCCAAGCATAAATCCCAATAACGTGGATAAATTTCTATTGAATCCGACCGGCAACTTTAGTATAAAGTAGATATATGCAAAAGGTACAGCATAACTTAGAAAAGAAATCCTGTTAAGTACCAATACCTGTAATAATACAAGCAGTACAAACATCAAAGCATATTTTAGGACACTACTTTTTAACATTCTTGGTTTTAATCTTATTCTCCAGTTCTTTTATTTCCTCATTGGTATTATTAATGAGAAGAACATTTTTGAGGGAGCCAAAATCTGTAGATAACTTCACTTTCAAACTGTTGAAATTATCATCTGTCTCACTCTTGTATTCTTCTATTGTGCCTACCATTATTCCTTCGGGAAAGAAGTCTGAAAAGCCGGTTGTTACAATCGTATCACCTATCTGTACATCCTCATATTTGGGATATTCGGTAAGCATTGCATAACGAGGGTCTCCTCCTTCCCAGATAAGTATGCCTGCAGCATTCGAATTCAATATCTTACAACTGAATCGACTATGTGGATTCAATACCGGCTGCACTATACCATAATTGGCACTGGCATCAATAACAACACCGACTATTCCCTGTTGAGAAACAACACCCATATCGGCGCGTACACCATTATTCTTACCTTTGTTGATAATCATATAGTTATCCACAAGAGAGATACTGTTTTTTTCTACCCGGGCAATAACGAAATGCGGCTCAACTCTTCGTCCTAACGAATCGCGAAGGAAAGCTTCTGTTTTCAACGAATCGGCTTCTATTGTGAATATATAATCTTTCAGTTCGTTTATTTCAGCTTGTAGTTCAGCACTTTTTTGTAGAAGCTGCTGGTTTTCTGTTCTTAATCCAAAATAGGAAGAGATACTTCCTGATATAGCATAAACTCTTCCCGTTATTTCATTGGAAGAGTTTAAGTATACACTTTTCTGGTACGAATTTCCGCTAAAAACGAAATAGAAACAGATTATTTCAAGTAAAATGAAAACAAACCAGGAACTATTCTTTAATAAAAAGTTTATCAGGTTGCGCATAATCTGTTCTTATCTATTATAAATCAGTTAGGTATAAGAAATAATCCTGAATACCTTACCGCATCAAGAAATTGAATTTCTCAATATTTTTCAGGGCAATTCCTGTTCCTTTAGCCACTGCGTGAAGCGGATCTTCGGCAACGTAGAACTGTATGCCTATTCTGTCTGAAAAACGCTTGCTGAGACCTCTTAGTAAAGCGCCTCCTCCTGTCAGATAAATACCATTGCGAACAATATCAGCATATAATTCGGGAGGTGTTTGTTCCAAAGCACTCAGAATAGCTGAATCCATTTTGGATAAAGATTTATCGAGACAATGAGCCATTTCTTGATATGATACAGGAATATCCATCGGCAATGATGTCATTCTGTTTGGTCCGTGTACGATGAAATCTTCCGGAACTTCCTCATCCGGTAGCTCTGTTAAAGCTGCACCAACAGCTATCTTTATATTTTCTGCTGTACGCTCCCCTACTTTGATATTGTGTTGGCGTCCCATATATTCCTGAATATCTTCAGTAAGGTCGTCGCCTGCAATTTTTATCGATTTATTAGATACGATACCACCTAAGGAAATGACAGCGATTTCTGTTGTACCACCGCCTATATCTACGATCATGTTTCCTTCCGGCGCTTCTACATCGATACCGATACCCAGAGCCGCAGCCATTGGTTCGTATATCATATACACATCGCGTCCTCCTGCATGTTCTGCAGAGTCGCGGATAGCGCGGGTCTCCACTTCGGTACTTCCCGAAGGGATACAAATAACAATGCGTAACGACGGAGAGAAAAGACGACTCTTATTGTTGAACATCTTTATCAATCCGCGAATCATCTGTTCGGCAGCCGTAAAATCTGCAATTACACCATCTTTCAATGGTCTTACAGTACGGATGTCTTCATGGGTTTTACCGTGCATCTGTCTGGCCTGTTCCCCTACAGCAATAACTTTCCCTGTTTTGCGTTCCAGTGCTATTACTGAGGGCTGGTCTACAACAATTCTGCCATTATGTATTATGATAGTATTGGCCGTGCCAAGATCCATCGCTATTTCTTGCGTGAAAGAGAATAATCCCATATTTGAGCTTGTTTATATTTGCTTACTAACCAGTTAATTATTAATGTTTAAAGTGACGTATACCAGTCATTACCATCGAAATATTGTGTTCGTTACAATATTCAACCGATAAATTATCTTTCACCGATCCTCCCGGTTGTACTACAGCTGTGATGCCTACATTGCCTGCTATTTCCACACAGTCGGGAAACGGAAAGAATGCATCGGATGCCATAACAGAACCATCGAGATTAAAGCCAAAAGAATTGGCCTTCTCTATCGCTTGTTTCAATGCATCCACACGCGAAGTCTGTCCGGTACCTCCGGCACACAGTTGTTTATTTTTAACCAAAATGATGGCATTCGATTTAGTATGCTTCACTAATTTGTTGGCAAACAGCAAGTCTTCAAGTTCTGTACCTTGCAGAGGTCTGTTTGTTACTAACTTTAAATCGTCTGCTGTTTGTATACTTAAATCTTTATCTTGTACTAAAACACCATTCAAGAGCGAACGGAATTGTTTATTTCCGGTCAATCCTTGTTTCTGCACTAAGATAATGCGATTTTTCTTTTGTTCCAAAATTTCAAGTGCATCCTTATCATATTCGGGTGCAATTACTATTTCAAAGAAGATATTATTGATTTCCTCTGCTGCTGTTTTATCTATTTTCCGGTTACTGACGATGATACCACCGAAAGCTGAAACCGGATCTCCGGCCAAAGCATCTTTCCATGCTTCTACTACGGTAGGACGTGACGCTATACCACAGGCATTGTTATGCTTCAATATTGCGACCGTTGTTTCGTCGAATTCGCTGATAAGGCTTATAGCAGATTCTATATCCAACAAATTGTTGTATGATATTTCCCGGCCATGTAATTGATCGAACATAGCATTGAAGTCTCCATAGAATGTACCCTTCTGATGTGGATTTTCTCCATAACGAAGATGCATGGCGTTATCTTCTGCATAACGGAACGTAGTTCCTTCATTATTGTCCATATAATTGAATATGGCAGTATCATAAGAAGAAGATACCGAAAAGGCTTCTTTAGCAAAGAATTTTCGATCTGTAATATCCGATTTCCCAGCCTTCTCTTCAAGCAGGCTCATCAACGGTTGATATTGTTGTTTTGAAGCAACGATAATTACATCTTTGAAATTTTTTGCCGCAGCACGAATGAGGGAGATCCCACCTATATCTATTTTTTCTATAATATCTTGTTCACTGGCACCTGAAGCGACTGTATCTTCGAAAGGATACAGATCTACGATAACCAGATCAATTTCTTGTATATCGTATGCTTTCACTTGTTTCATATCTTCAGGTAGTTCCCTGCGACAGAGGATACCACCAAATATCTTCGGATGTAATGTTTTTACCCGTCCACCCAAAATAGAAGTATAACCCGTTACATCTTCCACCGCATCGCATGGTAAGCCTAACGATTCAATGAAACTCTTCGTTCCGCCTGTAGAAATGAAACGAACACCTAAACTATCTAATTTCTTTAAGATCTCATCCAATCCATCTTTATGATAAACTGAAACTAACGCTGTTTTAATTTTTTTCTCTGAAGACATGATGTGTTAATTATCCGACTTTTTTAGGGGAACAAAGTTATAAAAACTATTGTTATTACAGGCCGTTTTTGATATAATTTTTCAGGAATATATCTGTTCGGAAAAAAGGACAATAAATGTGATTTGTATTCTTATCTGGAAATGGATACTCAATTGCATGATTCTTCACACAAACACAATTCACGGCCTTCTGTCTGTATAGTTACATGTTTGATACCAAACTGATTACCTATCAATCGTTTTGCTTTTTCCAAAATAAGATCGCGATCCGCTTCGGGATTCACTTTGAGATGTACAGTCATCACGGAAAAGTCAGAAGTTATCATCCATATATGTAAGTCATGGACACCCTCTACCCCATTCACGGATCTGAGTACATTTAGCACCTCCTCCGAATCAATACCCGAAGGTTTGGCTTCCATCAGTATGTTTACTGATTCTTTGAGTACGTTCCAACCACTGTAAAGCACTAATAAGGAAACAATCATACTGGCTATCGGGTCGGCTATATACCAACCGAACAGTATAATTAGTACAGCTGCAATAATAGCACCTACCGAGCCTAGCAAATCACCGATAACATGAAGAAATGCACTGCGGACATTCAGATTTTCTTTTGTAGAGCCCTGTGAATGCAATATCCAGGCAACAATAATATTGATGATCAATCCTATAGTGGATATTATCATCATTCCCTTACCTATTACCTGAGGTGGAGAAGACAAGCGTTCGATAGCTTCTTTACAGATGAAAACAGCTAACAGCACCAGTACAATTCCATTCAATAATGCAGCCAGAATTTCAAATCGTTTATAGCCATATGTTTTAGATGGAGTGGCAGCTCTAGCCCCGAAGATCAGTGCACTAAGACTCAAACCTAATGCTACGGCATCGCTTAACATATGTCCTGCATCGGAAATTAAGGCCAGGCTATTTGTCAGATATCCCCCGATAAATTCGATAAACATAAACCCGGATATCAGTATAAAGCTGATAGTCAGTGCTTTTTTATTTGCGTTGTGGCTATGGCTGTGGCCTCCGTGTGAATGCCCATGATTGTGATCATCGTGGTTATGATTATGTCCCATAAAACTATTTAGTTAATGTAATGAATATAAGAAAGCAGTAGAAGCAACGAACCTGCAATCTGTTTAAAGCTACTTTCGATATGCTATTTATGTAAACGTCCGGCAATAATAACTTGTTTAATACTATTAATATATAATATGAGAACAAAAGCACTATCCGTTTTTTTCTAAATAAAAAAGCAAGGGTAAAGTTAAACCTTTTTCCCTTGCTTCAAGTATTTAATATTATAAATATCTATTATCAGTCGTTCATCGAAATGAGAAACTCTTCATTATTTATTGTCTTTCTTAATCGGTTTTCCAAGAACTGCATTGCTTCTACCGAATTCATATCCGATAAGAAGTTGCGCAGAACCCACATACGGCTGAGTGTATCATTGCTAAGCAGCAGATCGTCGCGTCGGGTACTTGATGCAATAATGTCCACAGCAGGGAAGATACGTTTGTTGGACAGTTTGCGGTCGAGTTGAAGTTCCATATTACCTGTACCTTTAAATTCTTCGAAGATAACATCATCCATCTTAGAACCTGTTTCTGTAAGTGCAGTAGCTATAATGGTAAGTGAACCTCCGTTTTCTATATTACGGGCAGCCCCAAAGAAACGTTTCGGTTTGTGCAGGGCGTTAGCGTCTACCCCCCCGGTCAGGACTTTACCTGATGCCGGTTGCACTGTATTGTAAGCGCGTGCCAGACGGGTAATGGAATCGAGGAGGATAACCACGTCATGCCCGCATTCTACCATCCGTTTAGCTTTATTGAGTACTATTTCCGCTATTTTCACGTGACGGTCAGCCGGCTCATCAAATGTAGAAGCAATCACTTCTGCATTTACACTGCGCTCCATGTCTGTAACCTCTTCAGGACGTTCATCGATAAGAAGTACGATCATGTATACTTCGGGATGATTGTCAGCAATAGCGTTTGCAATATCCTTCAGTAATGTGGTTTTACCTGTTTTAGGCTGTGCAACAATAAGTCCGCGCTGTCCTTTTCCTATCGGAGAGAATAGATCAACTACACGGCACGATAAGTTATCATTGCGACCCTTTGTGAGCTTAAATTTCTCATCAGGGAAAAGTGGTTTCAGGTGATCGAACGGAACACGGTCGCGAACTTCGTCCGGTGTGCGTCCGTTGATTCTATCTACTTTCACTAAAGGAAAGAATTTTTCCGATTCTTTTGGCGGGCGTATAGGGCCTTCTACAATATCTCCCGTTTTAAGACCGAATAGACGGATCTGCGATTGAGAAATATAAACATCGTCAGGGGATGACATGTAATTATAGTCGGACGAACGCAAAAATCCATAACCTTCCTGCATGATTTCGAGTACGCCGGTAGCATTCAATATACCTTCGAAATCGAATTGCTTATTATCTTGTTGTTGATTATTCTGCTTCTGATTGTTATTGTTATGCTGTTGATTTTGTTGAGGCTGCTTAGCCGCCGGTTTAGCAGGAGTTTCAGGCACTACAATTTCTACAGGCGTAACTTCTGAATCTACCTCCAGTGGGCTAAGCAAGGGCAATCCCGGAATGGGTTCCTGTGGCTCTTCTTCTCTCACCTTATTTGAACGGAAAACCAATTGTGTTGGTTTTGCTGCCGGTTGTTGTAGCTTGGTTTCAGCTTCAGGTTTATTTTCCTTCGGCTCCCCGTTATTTTTTTTAACAATAATTTCTTTCTGCGGAGCTTTTTCAGCAGCTACAGTAGGTGCAGGAGCTTCTTTCTTCTCTGCAACAGGGGTTTTAGCCGGTTCCGGTTTAGCTTCTTTTTTCACTTCTTCCTGAGGGGCAGGCTTTGGAGTATCCTCTTTTTTTGGTTGTACGGCTGCTACTTTTGTTTCTTTTGCAGGAGCAGGAGGTGTGGTTTGAGGTTTAGGAGTTTGATCCTGTTTTTTTGTTTGATTCTGGGCTTTTTGTTTTCCTTTAGCAGCAGCTTGCGATTTTTTCTGCTGTTGTTCTATCCTATCTTCACTTTGGTAGCTTTCCGAATTTTTATTCTTAGCTTCCATAATGGCCTGTTCATCTAATATCTTATAGATAAGTTCATCTTTTTTATAAGCGTCGGGCCGTCTGATTCCAAGTTCTTTAGCGATAGTTCTTAGTTCTATTGTGAGCTTTTCGTTAAGCTCAAGAATGTTATATATACGCATGTATATCTATATTAAATTATACTGATTTTTGTATGTATTTTCAAAAATAATTAAGGAGTAACCTTTTGGTAGTTCAAATACTATTAATAATTATTATGGATTTTATTCTTTTTTAGAAGATAATAACCTAAAGTGATTATTATCATAAAATAAAGCCTAAAAGTTTGCTCTTTTGGATGTTCCTAACGGAGTTTTCCCCCTTAGAGTAACCTGTTGCATTTCAAAGGAATATACCTTTTAGCTATTTGAACTATAAAACAAATGCAAAACAGTTTGTTATTAAAATTCGGGGCAAAGATAATAAAAGAAATTTATTAGGCAATACTTTATTTATAGTTTCCTGTAATACTTTTAGATTCGTAATATTTAATTTTATCATTTTATTCAGATAAATGTATAGCAGGAACTCAAGCTAAGTTCAGGAGTTAATACATTTCATTGCAGGTAAGCATTTAGTATAATATGGGTATAGATAGAATGTAGAAGTTTTCTGGACTATGGAATATTACTAATAAGTTCCATAGTCCAAAACTATGTTTTTCGTAGGGCCAATTCTGTTTAGGCCAGATAAGTTTGTAATAGTCTGTATAAAAAGAAGAATTATTTCAATATAGTCTCGAAAGGTGATACCGGTAACCCGAAATTTGAGAATAAATTGACTGGTTGATAATTTCTGAAACAATATCGTATCCAGATGGGATTTGACCTGTTTTTGTATTCTAAAGAAATCTTCTTGGCACCACTGGTAAGTTTAGCGGTTACGGGATAAAAAACACTGTCCGATCCTGCCACTTCAAATCCGGTTATATCCTGTCCATGAGAGGTCATTCCCATTTCAGAATGTTCAAATTCTAGTTCTATTACTTTTTCTTTTTCTTTTATAACTGCAGATTTATACAATGGTCCTGAAAAAGGAATTCCATCTTGTCCGTATGTCTGCGATAAAGCCCACAGTGCGAGCCGCTTTCCCACCTCACTTTTTGCTGCCGGATGAATACGGGTGCGTTCCCCTATATCTGCTGTAACTACTATGCCGCTATTAGGTATTAGATACATACACTCCAATTGCACCTGCCTCAATTGGGCCGCCTCTATCTTATCTGCATTTTCTCTCCCATAGTCATAAGGCGCGATCTGAACATAATAGAAAGGAAAATCACCTTGTTTCCACACATTTCGCCACAGTTGTACCATAGCAGGAAAGAGATGCTTATACAATTCCGGTTTGTCTCTGTTGGCCTCCCCCTGATACCATATAGCCCCTTTTATGGTATAATTATGAATAGGATTAATCATGGCGTTATACAACAATACAGGTTCTATGTGAGGTTTGGATATATCTTTTGGATTTCTGTCCAATACATCCAAAGATATTTCCGGAAACTGTTCTTCGAAAGTTTTTTTATTAATCCATGCCTCAATTTTGGAACCGCCCCAGCTCGAACAGATAATGCCAACAGGGACATTTAATATATTTTGTAAATAACACGCGAAGAAATATGCAGTTGCGCTTACATTTGCAACGGATTGCGGAGTAGATTCTACCCATCTTGCATCGCAATCTTGTAGAGGTACGCAGCTACTATTTCTCTGTACCGTTATCATGCGAATGTTATTTTCAGGTGTAGCCTGCGCGATTATATCTAAGGACCCATTAACAGGTTGCCCCTGGAATCCCTTGATGGGCATTTCCATATTTGATTGCCCCGAACACAACCACACCTCTCCTATCATCACATTATTCAGTATTAATGTTTCGCCGTCAGATATGGTTATAGTATAAGGCCCTCCTGATTTGGGTGTCTGGATTTTTACGGACCAACTCCCATGAACAGGGGTCGCTATATATTCCTTATTATCCCATGAAGTAGTAATTGTTATTTCATTGTCAGGATCTTTTACATCACTGTCGCCCCATAAATTTACAGAGGTTTGCTGTTGAAGAACCATATTATCGGAGAGTATAGCCGGAAGTTTGATTTTAGCTCCTACTGGCAACACTAAAATTCCTATAATGGCACTTAATAAGAATCGTTTCATAAATTCATCTTTCTGTTTCAATTTCTTTAAAATACTTATATGTACTTACTTTAAGGTTATCAGATGCCGGTTCGTCGCATACGATAATTGCATCTGGATGCATCTGTAATGCACTGGCTGTCCACACATGCGAAACTTCACCTTCGACAGTATGTTTCAAGGCTGTTGCTTTTGCGTAACCGGTGGCGAGGAGTACAACCTGCCTGGCATCGCAAACCGTAGCAACACCAACAGTCAGTGCTTGTTTGGGCACAGCATTTATATCCCCGTCGAAAAAACGGGAATTGACAATACGCGTGTCAATTGTCAGGTTCATCACACGTGTGCGTGACGAAAGTGATGAAAATGGCTCATTGAAAGCTAAATGTCCATCAACACCTATCCCTCCCAGAAATAGGTCGATACCTCCTGCCGCTGCAATAAGACGTTCATAATTGGCACATTCTTGCAAAAGATCATTTGCATTACCATTCAGTATATTGACATTACCATGCGGAATATCTATATGAGAAAACAGATTCTTCCACATAAACGAATGGTAGCTTTCGGGATGCTCTTGCGGCAAACCTACATACTCATCCATATTAAAGGTGGTTACATGAGCGAATGACAGCCCTTCTTCCTTATGCATACGCACGAGTTCGGCATATGTCGGAATTGGTGTAGAACCCGTAGCCAGTCCAAGAATGAAAGGTTTGTTTTGCGAAGCCGCCATCCGAATGGCTTCTGCGATATGGCGGGCTGTCCAGATGCCCACAGTAGAAGGATCTGATTGAATAATTACTCTCATAATTTTTTATTATTAATTACTTTATAATTTTATATTTACTAATTATGTATGATTAAAAAAGTAACACATATGTCAGTTAACAGTCAACAGTTAGCAGTTAACTACGAAATACTATTTACGTCTATTAATCAGTGTTTTAAACTAAATAAGGTAACAAAAGTAACAGCTTTTTTGCTGTTTTATCTGTGTTACTTTTTTCTCAAAACTTGACACTTTTTCCACTTTTTCTATTGTCACTTTTTCAATGAACTCCGTGTTACTCCCTTTTGGCTCCGCCGACCGTTGGTTCTCCGTAGTTTAAATATAAAAGGTAACAAAGGTTACAGTTTCATAAGCTTTTTACCCTCATTGTAAGCCTCCCCTTTGGGGCAGGGCTGTTAAGTTCTCTTCTTTATTCTGTTATTTTCTGCTGTCATTCTGAACGAAGTGAAGAATCCCGACCCTGAGAAACGAGATGTTTCACTTCGTTCAACATGACACAGAGGGTATAAGAATTCAGAACTTAACAACCCTGCCCTTTGGGGAGGTGGGAGGGGCTAATCTTCAAAGAACTAACATCTACCAATATAGATAAAGCTATATATGAAAAATGAAATAATGCACTCATTTAATCTTCATAACCATTTGCCTTAGATTTCCATGCCAGAGCAAAAATCAAGGCAGACATAATTGCCACACCTATAAGTGCATATATTGCTATCGACCAATCGGTTTTTTCTACTAATAATCCAATACCCCAACCGGAGACGATTGTACTCCCGTAGCCGAACAATCCGCAGAATCCGCCTGCCGTTGCTGCTGCTCGTTTGGTTGCTATATTCGCAGCCGCTATTCCTACCAGTGCCTGTGGACCATAGATAAAGAACCCTGCCGAGATGAGGATCAGATTGGCTAGTATAAGCGAGCTGTGCTCATTGAGCATGCTGAGCGAAATAAGGCACAGGGTAGACATCGACATACAGATTACGCAAGTGCGGGGTGCTCTTCCTCCGAAGAATTTATCGGTCGACCAGCCTGCGGCAAGCATTCCGGCTATACCCGCTATCTCGAAAGCGGCAACTGACCATCCGGCCTGACTGATATCCAGATGTAGATGTTCTTTCAGCATAGTCGGTCCCCAGTCAAGTATAGCAAACCGGGTTATATACAGAAAGAAATTGCCGACAGCTATTATCCATATAGTCGGGTTCATGAAAACATGTTTCTTAACAAAGGCTTTGAACTCTGCCGATTCCTCTTTTTTCGATTGCGACTTGGATTTTTCGCCTTTCAACTCAGGTAACCCAACCGATGAAGGTGTATCCCTGACCAAAAAGAAAACGAATATTCCGACTATCACCACAAGAAGGGCAGGTATGAGGAAGCACCAGCGCCAGTGCTGTGACAAGATGGATGTTTCTGCAAAATAATTGCCCCAGTTTATACTGACAATATAGCCGCAGGATATGATAGCTAAACCAGCTCCGATAGAATGGGATGTATTCCATAGCGACATTTTCGTGGCCAGCTTCTCAGGAGTTATCCAGTGTGTCATCAGGCGTGTGCATGGAGGTACTCCCATTCCCTGAAACCATCCGTTGATAACCCAGAATATGCCTAGCACCAATATGGATGACGATAATCCGAAAAACAGATTGGCCACGGCACACATCAGAAGCCCCGATACCAGGAAATAACGGGCGTTGCTCCTGTCGCCCCACATCCCATTTATAAATTTGGAGAGGCCGTATATCAGTCCATGCAAAGTCAGGAACAGTCCGAGATCGGTTTTCGAAATGCCCAGTTCCTCATTCATATATGGCATTGCAATACTAATATTCTTACGCACAAAATAAAACATGGCATAGCCGACGATACAAGCCAGCATCGTGCGTCTTTCCCAGTATTTAAATTTCTTTTGTTCCTGTGCCGTCATCTCCGGTAGGTAAGCGACAGTATTATTTTTGTTTTCCATGCCTGCGAATCTTATTTTGACCTTTTCACATTAAGTCCGGTAAAATCTGCCGGATAATCCGTTTCTATAATATCGGGATTTACTGCAATCTCTTTTTTGTATGCCTCTATCCTTGCTTCCAGCGGCTTTACTCTGTCGGCGGTAGGATGAATGGAGGTCATACACATTACGCCATGACTGCGAAGCAGATCATAAACTTCTTGCTGTGCCGGATCCATAGTATATTTGACGTATGCCATAATACGGTTCCATGGGATTCCTGAATTTTTATAGGCCTCATACATCTCCATATTGCTGATTTCGCAGCAAAACACCACATTATCTATCTGTTTGTAATAGAACAGGCATTCTTCCAGTGAGCGTACCGACAGCATAATGTTGTGATATTTGCTCCATTTACCTTTCAGGTTATCGGCATATAATTGCCATGGCACGCCTTTGTTATCGAAATTGAATACAGTCTTATCTTTTCCCCATTCGAGCATCTCGTCCAGTGTCGGGATTTTATATTCCGTCACATTCCTTTGGCGGTCTTTCAGATAAAATTGTTGTAATTCGGCATAAGTATAATCCGAAACCTTGCCTTTACCCGTTGTAGTGCGGTCGATAGTGGCGTCATGCATCAATACAAGTACGCTATCTTTTGTAAGGCGGGGATCTATTTCAAAGAATGAAGGCATCAGGCTCAAAGTCTTTTCACAGGAGGCAATAGAGTTTTCGGGATACCCTTCCAGCATTCCCCCTCTGTGTCCGCTGATCATTATATCTTTTTCGGGCGAATACCGGAAATACTCCTGCAATTCAGCCATACTCTTTATATTAACTGTATTCAATTGCTGCGCATTACAGGAACAGAATGCCAAACTTAGTAACAATGGGTATAATAATTTCATGATAATATAGATTTTAGTTGATTGATTGTTTACGTATTTGTTGTTTTATTGCCGGGATTCCGGAACTTGTTATGCTTAACTTTCTTACTCCGAGTTTTAATAATAGTTCTGTCGCATTACTGTCCGATGCAACTTCGCCGCATACGGACACCTCTATTCCATATTTATCGGCTGATGCAACTATATCCGATATACTTTTCATCACCGCAGGATGGAGACTATCACAAACACCGGCCGAATAAGGATTATTCCTGTCTACGGCAAGCATATATTGAGTCAGGTCGTTAGTGCCAATACTAAAAAATGCGACCTCAGCAGCAAATTCATCTGCCAGAAGCACCGACGCAGGTGTTTCAATCATTATTCCGGCACAAAGAGTCTGATCGCAGTTTATGTTTTCGTTTTGCAACTCCGTTTTGCAACTCTCCAAAAGAGTGCAAGCCTGCCTGTATTCCGTCACGGATATTATCATGGGGAACATTAAACGGATATTGCCTGATGTGGCGGCACGCAGGATAGCCCGTAATTGCGTCTTTAAAATATCAGGCGATGAAAGTGAGAAACGAATTCCCCGCAGTCCCATAACAGGATTTTCTTCAGCCGGCATCGTATAATAAGGGAGTTGCTTATCCGCTCCTATATCGAGTGTACGTATAGTAAGTACTTTATCCTGACAGATTTTTGCACATTCCGTATAAAAGTTATATTGTTCTTCTTCGCTAGGAAAATCCTTGCCCTGCATAAATATAAACTCTGTCCGTAGAAGCCCGATACCGTCTGCTCCTGCCGAGATTGCCCGTTTCACATCGGCAAGGCTTCCGGCATTTGCGTATACAGTAATTTCAATATTATCTTTTGTAATGGCAGGATTTAAATCTGTTTCATCCTTGCAAGTACTTTGTCGCGCAGCTTCCGATAGCAGTTTTTCGTCCGGCTCTGTTATTACCATATCCTTTTCACTATCTATAACGATTGTATCACCATCCTGTATCGCATCCAGTTCGTCACCTATCCCCAAAATGAGAGGTATAGCATTGTTCCTCGCCAGAATTGCCAGATGACTTGTATTACTGCCTTTTTTCAGTGCAATGCCTGACAACTTTGACAGATCAATTGAAATAGTATCTGAAGCCAGAAGATTCTCAGCAATGATAATGCTGTTTGCAGGCATTTCCGAGAAAGGATTTTCGTTATTTTCGGTCAGAGCAAGAGTTATTTGCCTGCATACATCGACAATATCATCTGAACGGGAACGCAAATATTCATCGTCGATATCTGCAAACATGGCGCATATTTCCGTACAGCATTTTCCTACTGCGCTTACAGCATCTGTTTTTTCTTCTTTTATCATCGAAACTACCCTCTCCAATATATCTTCCAGTATTTCCATATGAGCGGCAAATATTTCATTCACCTCTGCATGTGGAGCTAGCTTATTCTTTACCGAAAGGCAAGCATTACGGACACGGTCGGTTTCATGCTCCGGCAAAATGTCTGTTATATAACTCCCCATATTGAAAGCAGGTTGTATTTTAGCCCGAAAAACCTTTCCTACAGCCTTTCCTGATGGTAATACCGATATGCCTTTTATCTCTTTCATTAATGGATGTTTTCAAAGAATTTAATGACTTCCTGTATGGCCTCTTCGCTGTCTTCGCCATCTGCTTTCAGGTTTATTACGCTGCCTTTTTTAAGTCCGAGTGCAAGCATGCTTATTATACTTCTGGCATTCGCTTCTTTCGATGCAAAACCTAAAGTAATATCACTCTTGAATGTTTTCGCTAAAGCAGCTAGTTCGCTTGCGGGGCGTGCATGCAAGCCATCGCCCTCTTTTATTTCTATTGTTGTTTGTATTGTAGCCATTTTAATATCTGTTTTATTTTATATTGGATAATGTGTTATATATAAATATTTTATCTTTTGTTTCCTTTATTCCTTTCAATATTTCTTCATCATTTAGTATTGTGCTTAGTGAAGCCAGTATCTCCAGATGAGTATTGTCTGTTCCGGCTATTCCTACTACCAGATATACTTTCTCTCCATCGAAATCTACACCTTCGGGATATTGTACAACAGATATTCCACTATTCCTGATATATTGACGCGATTCTGACGTTCCATGCGGGATAGCAATTCCCATTCCGATACAGGTAGAAGCGATTTTTTCCCTTTCCAGCATTCCGTTTATATATTCATCCGTCACATAGCCGCCATCGACCAGTAATTGCCCTGCGCGCTTAATAACATCTTCCTTACTTTCATTTTTTGCTCCCACAACTATCATCTCCGGTCTTAATACCTGCTTCTGTTCACTTTGAGTAAAACGGGCAGCCAGAGCGTCTAATGACGGATCGGAGAGGAAAGTCCTGATTATTACTACTTCTGCCGATGGTACCCGGTCATGGACTCTTTCTACAAAAGCGGCCTGACAAACAACTATATCGGTATCCAACGGGATGGCATCTACTGATGAATTGGTTATAGACAATTCTTTTCGGTCTATTCTTTTTCTGAAAGCGGCAGCGCCCATTGCGCTCGAACCCATGCCGGCTTCGCAGGCAAAAACTATCTTCTGTGGATTCTCTTTGTAATTTTTGAGTGAGTCTTTTTCCTGTTTAGCCTCCGCTAATGTCTTTTTAGTATTGCTCCTTACAAAGAAACAGGCTGTGAAGAAAGATATCAGTGTGGCTATAACCACCCCGATGATTATATGGATCGTACTTCCACGGGGCGACATAGCAATAAGGGATATAATACTACCCGGCGAAGCTGCTGACACTAGTCCGCTACCGGTAATCTGATAATACATCATAGCACTTGCCGAGCCTAGAATAGGCGCAACGATCAGGATAGGACGCATCAGTATATATGGGAAATATATTTCGTGTATCCCTCCAAAAAATAAGATCACAGAAGATGCCGGAGCGGTCTTTTTTGCTTCTCCTCTTCCAAGGAAAGTGTAAGCGAGTAATACTCCCAGTCCGGGGCCCGGATTGGTTTCCAGAAGGAACAGGATAGAGCTTCCGGTTTCCCGTGCCTGTTCTATTCCGAGGGGTGTTAATATTCCATGATTGATTGCATTGTTGAGGAATAACACTTTTCCCGGTTCCAGAAATAGTGCAACCAAAGGAAGTACACCTTTATCTAAGACAAATCCAACCCCTGCATTTAACAGGTCTGTAAGGGCTAGCATTATCGGCCCGATGAGCAGGAATCCGGCTATAGCGCAAACCATTCCCAGAATGCCTACAGAGAAATTGTTGGTAAGCATTTCGAAACCCGTCCTGATCCTGTTTTTGGTAATATTATCGAACCATCTTATCAGATAGCCACCCGATGGTCCCATTACCATTGCTCCGAGAAACATAGGTACATCGCTTCCCGCTATTACTCCTGTTGTGGCAATTGCCCCCATCACACCGCCACGTATTCCTGCAATATTACTTCCGGCGGTATATCCTATCAGCAGCGGCAACAGATAGTATAGCATCGGGGTCACCAGCCGTGCCAAATTTTCATTCGGGTACCAACCTGTAGGTATAAATATAGCCGTAACAAGCCCCCATGCGATAAATGCGCCGATATTAGGCATTATCATTGCCGACAGGCTGCTGCCGAAAGATTGTATATGTTTACGTACCGATAGTTTCATATGTTCGGATTATGGAATGTATTTCAACAAAATATTGTAATTATATTCTTTAGCCTTTTTCAGGAGATCAGCAACCAGTTTGGTCTCTATCCCCGAGACGGAAATGATTTCGATTTTCTTTACTACAAGAGGGGATAAGGATGCAACCTTTTCATATGCTTTTACTATCTGCGTATTCAAGGATGAGTCTGCGATGATTCCTGTTATCTCCTCAATAGCGGCGGCAATCCCCATCTCCCTTATCATTTCCTGCAACCGGCTGCTTTCTGCATCGGCAGGATATTGATAACGTAGCGCGGCTCCCACGCCCAACAAAAGATTATCGACAGGCAGCCCGTAACCATAAGCAGTAGTTAGGGGAGAAATAAGCCTATCGTTGGCAGACAACTTTCGCAGAGGATCGCGTCCGATACGTGTGACCATATCATTCAGGTGATAATTGCGGAAACGTTTGATAATCTTTTCACAATATGCCGAATGAGCAACAATATCCAATCCGAATTTTTGGGACAATGCCGCCCCGCTTTCGTTCATAGCAGCGCGTACGATTGTCAGGATTTCAGGGTCGGCAATACATTGCTCAATGGTATCATAGCCTTTCAGATAACCGAGATAGGCAATGATGGCATGCCCTGTGTTGAGGGTGAAAAGCTTACGTTCGATATAGGCAGGGAGATTGTCGACAAGATTCATACCCTTTATCTGTAACTCTCCTCTTATCTGCGTTCTGTCTACATTCCATTCATAGAAACGCTCTACACAGACATCAGTTATATTGTTCGTTTTTATTGGTGGTACAATCCTGTCAACTGAGCAATCGACAAAGCCCGTCCACTCTTTACAATATTGTTTGGCATCGGGAGAAAGCAACGAAAATATCTCTTTTTTGAGTTCCCTGCTTGCGCAGACTCCATTTTCGCAAGCAATGATATTTAATGGGTAATTTATCTTATGTTTTGCCCGTTCCTCAATACCTTTTGCTATAACAGGGGCTATTTTGGGCAGAATATTCAGGCCGACGGCTGTAGTTATTACCTCACTTTCGCATATTTTCGTAATAAGCTCCGGATCGGAGGTGTATAATGCGCTTACATTGTCTACTACAAAGGTTTCCGGTTCTAGGTCGGTTATATGAACTGTATAACATCCGGCATCATTAATGGCATCTACCATTTGCGTATTGACATCGGCAAACACTACATGGTAACCCGACCGGCTCAGTAAAGCTCCGATAAAGCCCCGTCCTATGTTGCCTGCTCCGAATTGTATGGCTTGTTTCATTTTTATAATGTTTTTGATTTAATCATTATTTGGTCTGAATAGTTAGTGGTATCTCCAATGATTTATTCATGCCTGTTATCCAATTGTTGACAGTGATGTTGTCTATGCCTGCCATACGGAATACCTCTACCTTTCTATCTTGTGGCAAACTGATTGCGATATTACCCGCAGATACCGAGATAGGTAACGAGCTTATATTAGTCATTTCTACTACTCCCGGAGTGACAATTTTCATCGTTACCGATGCCGAAAACAATGCTGTAAGCCATTCCCGGCTACCCCATACCATATCTGCCGCCCATGCGACAGTCCGTTGGGCAAATAGGGCTTCCCTGATGCTTTCCACCGAACGTTCTTTGGCGAGTACCAGTGTGATAGGACGCTGACGGTTGTGGATACCATATTGGTTCACTTCGCTGGCATGTATATCGCTGTTGGCAAAAATGGCTAATTTGTGCTCGTTGCACCAATCACTTACTGCCGGATAATATTCAATCTTATTAAAGATTTCGACACCATGCATCAGTCCTTTTTTATATATCTTTTCATGGATGTCCGTAAAACGAACCGGATTTCCTTTTGTGATCCCTCCACCATTGGGTTTTTCCCATCCGGGGTGGTTCCAAAGCAGGAAAGCTCCTTGATCGGCTGCTATTTGAAGCATCGTTTGCCAATCGTCTATGGCTGCCGCAATAGGATTGTTATCATTGGCAAAAAGGGCATTGAAATGTCCCGGAGGCATTGTCTTTTTTGTAATTTCCGCTCCCCGGATAAGCAGCAAATTATTTTTATCGGCTTCCGGCTTAGCTATTTCATACCACAGATTGAAATTGTTGCCTAGTCCGTCAGCTAGTTTCCAACGCCCCGTTTCGCTAAAAAACGGACGATGTTCTATATGGTCGGTAATGGCTATTACATCCAATCCGTTCTGGATAGCCTCAATAACACGGTCCCTTGGCATGACAGCACCATCAGAAAATAAAGTGTGGATATGAAAATCCCCTTTCAATACTTTAAATCCATTTACATCAGGAATTGTTATCTGTCGCGGCAAAACGGGGGTCGCTTTTATATGGGGCAAATGTATGGTATATGCATCGGGATGGAGAGCGGGAGAACTGACATACTCATTGGTCTCCGCTCTGTCCATGCCCAAAATGGATTGCACAGGGGCAATTGAAGCGATACCCCCACAAATAGCAACTTTTTTAAAGAATTCTCTACGGTTAGGCATTAGAATGGTTATTTTGAAGATTATAATTCTCCGTTTAAAACTTTTAATACTAATTCGGGATCATTGGAGCAGATCTGGTCTACCTTTTGGGTAACAAACCACTTAATAGTAGTTACGTCATCGGCATTATAGGTACTCACCCTGATCTTTCTGTTCTTAAAATCGGTTATTTTCGATGCATTATCAGGATAGAAATTCGTTGTTGTCTGATTTGTCCATGTATAGCCTTTCGACTGATAATTCGCCGGAGTCTGGTTTCCCATATATGCGACAGGAAAACTACCTTGAGAGGCTACGATACATTTTTTTAAAACTTCTTCGCGTCCGACAATAAACTCCACAAAGTAATCGGCTTTCATTGACTTAACTATTTCGGCGGCAGCTTCCCCAGCTTTTATAGAATTGGCATCGCCTCCATATTTGTCATCCAGCGATTTTACGTCTACCCAAAGTTTGGTATACTTTCCCTGCATAGCCGCTTTTATGAAATCTTCGAGTAACGGCAACTCCTCTCCGTTAGCTAATTTTCCTGATGCTTTCAATTCGGAGTAGGTTGATTTATCTACATCCAGACCATTAAAAGTATCGTCGTGGAAAACAATAACTTTCCCATCGGAAGTAATATGTATATCGCACTCGGATGCATAAAGTCTCAAATTGATAGCGTCCCAAAGCGAAGCCAGAGAGTTATGAGGCGTATTGTTTTTTTTATATGCCCCACGGTGTGCAACCACATTGTTATCTACGGGAAGTGGTTTCTGATATTCAACAGGAGGTGTTTCCGGTTCGGGATCATATGGATCGTCGGAACCGGAACATGATGCTGAGAATAAGAAAATGGATATGATCCAGAGAAAGATTTTTCCTGTTTTTGTTTTGATTGTCATATCTGTTATATTTAAATAGTTGGGTAAAATATGGAGGCGGACAAAAGTCCGCTCTCCATAAAAAAGTAGTATTACGGAGTAGGTATGGCTCGTTTGAATACTACACGGAATCCCATCAACCCGTTGCCTGTATAATTCGCATTCGCATTTCCGGCCCTTTGATATACACTGTATGGTGTATGCCAGTAAGAACCTCCTTTGAAAATGTGATTCAGATTATATCCGGTCGTTCCCGATGTTGTATTTTTCTGAGCAGGGCCGTCAGGGTCAGTTACAGAACCATCCGGATATGCTCCGAAAAAGTCATATACATGTTCCATAACATTGCCTGTCATATCATATATTCCCAGTTCGTTAGGCAGATACTGTCCGCCGGACACAGGACGGTGCAATTTCTCTGTTCCACTACCGGCACCTGAGTTGCTCACCAGTGCGACATCATTCCCTCCGGCATACATCAGGCGGTTGGCTTCGTTGATGTATTTACCTCCTCTGGCGGCATATTCCCATTGGGCTTCTGTCGGCAGATTGAAAGTACCCTGATCGCTGTACAATTCATTCAGTTTGTCACAGAAGGCAATTGCCATATCCCATGTAATCTGTTCCACAGGATAGCTGCCATATTTAGCAGTTTCAGGGCGGGTAGGATCGTACTGGTCATTATCGGCACCTGTATATGTAGCCCAAGGATAGCGTGACGGATTAGTTCCCATCATATCATAATATTGCTTCTGGGTAACTTCGAACTTACCCATATAAAAATCGGAAAGTGTTACACTATGTTTTGGCGAATTGGTAGTAAGCACCGCTGCTACATAACCGACATCACCTACGTCACAACCCATAGAGAACGTGCCACCATCTACAAATATGAGTTCTATTCCTGCAACCATCTTGCGGGTTTTGTCCTGTGTCACTTTAATGGTAGCAGAGGCATTATATTCTCCTTCGGTAGCAGTAATTGTTATTTGAGCCTCCCGTAAGTCTATGCTTCCGGTTTCCGGTATAGTCAACCTAAGTATGTTTCCGTCTTTAACCGTTTGACACCAGTCTGTACTGCCTGATTCACCTGGCAGATTTGATACCTGATAGTTCCATGAAGCAAGATTTGTTGTAATAGTTATTGCTTCTTCTCCACCATATTTGTCAAATATTACAACATCTTTATCAACCTCTACTTTAGGAACTACAAAAGATGTTTCCTGACTAATATTTATAATAGCACCCGATTTATCGGCGCCCCTTCCGGCCATAGCGTATACTTTGGCAGCACGTTGCCCCCCTGTATTGGGATCGGCGGTTATCTTCAGTAGTATATCACTTCCCGATTTGGAAATCTGGGCATGACACCAATCATCTGAAGTAGAAAGCTCTATTTCTTCACTCGATGGCGATACGGTCAGCAATATGGCATCCGATCCCGAAGTGAGTGAATTTCCCTGACGGTTGAAGTCCACATTATAGATTGAAGCTTTTACCTTGACGTAATTTAAGGACTGGAATCCCGAAGCGCTCTGGTCATCCTCGCAGGATAACAAGCATAGCCCGGCCAGTAAAGGCAGTATTATTGCCTTTATAATATGAGATTGTTTCATGTTATTTATATTTTATCGTTAGTAACCGTCTGTCTGTTTGATATTCGGATTTGAATTAAGTGATGAATTATGTACAGGCCATAGCAGGATATTTTTGGCATTTTCGCGTCCTTGCAGCCAAGAGCATTCGTCGAAAATTACACCCAGACGTATAAAGTCCCACCACAGGCGGCCTTCGCCAACGAATTCTTTTTTTCGTTCGGCCACAATAGCATTCTTCACATCATCTGCCGATGATAGCCTTGCATAATAGTTATCAACACCGTAGGCTCTTTTTGCAATCCTGTTCAGAGTATTTCTTGCTCCACTGATATCGTTTTGTGCAAGCTTTATTTCGGCATCGAAGAAGATGGCATCGGCAAAGCGATATGCATTAATATCCGAGTCGAGAACGCGGGCAGATTCTATCATATGTCCCGGGAACTTATTCACCCAACCTTTATTTATGGTTTCCAGATAGCCGTAACTTGTAGCAGCTCTGGTATCGGTAGGAACAGAATAAAGGTATTCGGCATATTCTACAGTGATATTTACCCATTGCTGACGCGATGTATAAATAGGTACCGGATTTTCATGATATTCGACAGGTATATTTGTAGAATTGTAAAGGTAATCGTAAGGGTAACCACCTTCATACTCATCCTTGATGTATGGCCATTTGAAAATAACCTCACTATTACTGTCGCTGGTGAAGACACTTGCAAAGTTAGATTCCAGATCGTAACCACTTGCCCCGAGAACATTAGCTACTGCTGTCGCTGCTACCTCAAGGTCGTTTGCCGAACCATCACGTAATTTGTACTTCCAAAGGTAATAATCGGCAGTGAGCATTTCTACTGAGGCATAGGACGCTGTTGTTTTCGAAGTAGCCGTTATCGGCATCAGCCCTCTTGCACTCGATATATCCGCTTCTACTTGTGCAAATACATCGGCTACCGATGACCGTGACGAATACTGGTTGCTTTCTATCGACTCGTAAGGGATCAGTTCAAGCGGGGCATCTCCCCATATGCGTGCGATCCAGTAGTAGCAGAATGCCCGTACATAATAAGCTCCGGCCAATGCTTCGTTCTTTTCGGATTGTGATGCGAATGTCACATCAGGCAGATGGGTTATTACCAGATTAGCTTGATTGATAGTAGTATAAATATCCGCCCAGTTAGCCATATCATTACTGGCGTTCAGCGTACTCGTATAGCAGGTGGTAAACGGCTCGTGGCTACCGATAACCCGTCCGGGGCCCCAGAGACCATTGCGATACTCGCCCCAATAGATAAATCCCTGGCTGAAAGCGCTCCGCATGCGATAATACATGCCTGTAACATTCGCCTTAGCCGAATTTTCAGTCGACCATGCAGTTCCCGTTGTGACTTTCGTATTCTGATCTATGTCGAGCAGATCGCAGGAAGCAAGAGCCAAACAGATGATTGAAATTATTGTAATGCGTTTCATTATTTTATATTTTTCGGTTATATACTAAAAGGTAACTTTTGCTCCTATAGAAATCTTACGGGAAGTAGGATATGGAGAATAACTGGAACTATTCGTCGTACTTACGGCATTTTCGGGTGGAATACCTACCAGCTTGGTAAAATAGTGGAGGTTGCTACCTGACAGATACACGTTCAGTTTTTTGATTCTCAATGCCTGCAAGAACTTCGCAGACAGATCATACGAGAGAGTTATATCACGGATACAGAGATAATCAGCTTTCTGTACCATCACATCACTTGTCCTTCCGTAGTTGCGGTTACCATCATCTGCATCATTGGCAAAGAATTTGGCGAACTTTGTATTATCACCCGGCTTGGTCCATGATTTTTTCACGTCTTCGTGAAGGTTGTAATTGTAAGCAAATGTCCCTTTGAAGAAGTTTCCGTACTGATAGTTGAATACAGAACTACCTATCTGATAATCGAGGTATATATACAATGAGAATTTTTTATAGGTGAATGTATTTCCGATACCTCCGGTACTGTGCGGGATTGTATTTCCCAAAAGGAACTGGTCTTCATCGTCGATCTGGACACTTCCATCGGCACGCAGTGTACTGCCTTCCCTGTTTACCCATTCGTAATCGCCGACAGCTTTTCGTCCGGTAATATTTTTCCCGTCCGACGAGCGGAAGCCAAGGGAACGGGTATCGTAATATGCATTGTCGGCCTGTTCTTCTGTTTCAAGTATTCCTTTTACTTTGTAGCCCCACAATTCGCCTAAGCTACCACCTTCGTAATACCCGCCGATATAATCATATCCGCCACCTATTACCCGGCCATTCATCCGGTTTTTTGGTAAACCATTGTCCGGCAATCTGAGTATTTTGTTTTTATTGTAGGAATAGGTGAAATCGGTAGTCCATGAGAAATCTTTCGTTTCAATATTGCGGGTATGCAATTCGAAGTCGAAGCCATAGAACCTTACTTTCCCGGTGTTGACATTTACAGAATTGAATCCGGTTGTATTAGGCAATGTCATTGATAATATCAGGTCGTCGGTAACTTTGTTATAATAGTCGGCACTGAACGAAATCCTGTTCTTCACCAATTCTACATCTATACCCACGTCGAACTGTGTAGTAGTTTCCCATTTCAGATTTTCATTACCCATTACATCTGCATACAATGCCGCCATACCGTCATACTTATTATTTACATTGTATGATCCTGTGGCATCGAACAGGTCGATACTGTTGTTTCCTGTCTGCCCCAGACTACTGCGTAGTTTCAGACTATTGACAACTGGAAAATCCTTCATGAAATCTTCTTCGGATACTATCCATGCTGCCGATGCGGAAGGGAAATATCCCCAACGGTTTTTCTTTGCAAAGACAGAAGAGCCATCGGCACGTAATGTAGCTGAAACCAGATAACGATCTTTGAAAGAATAGTTTGCACGGCCAAAATAGCTTAACAATGCCTGCCTGGTCTTACCACTGGAAGCGGAAGTTATTGTCGGCTGGGCAGCCAGAGTCGGTATCAGATCGGATGCGCCACCCTCGGCAGCAGCAGACAGAGCATCGGAAAAAGTTTTCTGATATTCCGTACCTGCCATCAGATTGATATTGTGCTTTTCTGCAAATGTTTTCAGGTAGTTGGCATACAATTGCACATTCCTCCTTGTAGTGGATGTAAATGTGGCAGTCGCAGAACGCGGGTCTTTATAATTCGTTTCTTTTATAAAACCATCGTAACGGGAATAGCGATCAGAATTGGTACCTTTGGCTACAATCTTCAAATCGTTGAACGGCCGCCATGTGAGGGTCGCATTTACAGTTGTATACTTCTGGGTACGCTGACGGCTGTAATAATGTGCATACCAATCGGGTGCAATAGTTGTTTTGTTGATACTATGCACGGGGATATCGCTATCGGGCCAGAATACCCGCTGAACATTCGGTATGGAAAAAGTACGTTGTAGGAAAGTAGTTTTATTATCCGGTAAATCTTCCGTAACATTTTCGGAATAATCGTACGCACCTTCCACCGAGAGGTTGTCGGTTATCTTGAACTCCGTATTGCCATGTACCGTAAAACGCTTATATCCGGTAGCAATAGCAATACCCGCATCGTCAGTATAACCCAGACTAAAGTTATATTTCACCCGGTCGTTTCCGCCGATAGCATTCAAATGATAATTTTGCCATACTGCCGACTTAAAATAGCGATCCATAAAATTATTATCCTGAAATATCAGAGTCTTGGTCGGATCGAGCGGATCTACCATCGATTTATATCCGGAAGGAATAGATTCACCCTCGCCAAGATAGCGAGTTGTATAGATACTGCTTTCGGTATTGCCGGAGCTTGCCGCATAATTATTTGCAAAATTACGTTCCGGATATTTGCCTTCGGCCACAGCTTTACGCATAGTAGATATAAAATCGGCAGAATTCATAGTCTTGAAACTCTGTACTTTCTCCTGATGAGCTACACTGGCTTCGAAGGTAATAGTAGGTGCGCTGCTTGTCCCTTTCTTTGTGGTTATCATAATAACACCGTTCGATGCTTTGGCCCCGTAAATAGCTGTTGAAGCGGCATCTTTAAGTGCAGAGATGGATTCGATATCGTTGGGGTTCAATCCCACTATATCTCGTTCTACTCCATCGACCAATACAAGAGGAGAATTACTTTTGTTGATGGAAGAACCTCCGCGAATACGAAATGTAGGGCCTGCTCCGGGCTGATTGTCGGTAGTGAAGACGCGTACACCCGATACTTTTCCTTTCAATCCGTCACCAACAGTATTGATAGGTTTGCTCTCCAGCGTTTTTCCGTCAAGTTTGCTGATAGCAGTGGTTAGCATTCGTTTCGAGGACGTTCCATAACCAACTACTATAACTTCATCCAGCATCTTTTCGTCTTCGAGCAGGGTGATAATCAAAGCTGTCTGGTTGCCAACAGGAATATCCTGTGCTTTAAATCCAATATAGGATATCTGCAATACTGCACCGGATGATACTGTGAGAGAAAATTTCCCATCTACATCCGTCATCATTCCGTTTGTTGTTCCTTTTTCGGTAATGCTAACTCCAATAAGTGGGTCGCCGATAGCATCTTTAATGACTCCTGTAATTTCTTTTTGGTTTTTTTTTGTAGTCTCGTCTTTTTTTTGAACAAGTAATATGATATTATTATCTTGTTTCTGATAACTTATTTCACTGTCGGTGAATAACTGATTGAGTGTAGAATCAATGTTATCGTCCGATACTTTTAGTGAAACGACTTTGTCCAACCCCTTCAAATCGTTATTATAAAAGAATTTGAAGGAGCTTTTACTCTCGATTTCTTTTAAGGCCTCTTTAATAGGCTTCTTTTTGATGTCAACCGTAATTTGCGAAAATACACTACCCGATATAAGTAGCATAAGCAGAATGTGCAAGATTCGCTTTGGGCACAGTAGAATCGTCATTTCCATAGAGAATTAGATTTAATTAGTAACAATAAATTCAAATGTAAGGCATATAGATTTTCATCTATTTATAATGTATACAGGTGTCCGTTATTTTTCCACTACTCATCTTTCTTTATTTAACTTTTGTTAACCAATTTGATCAAAGACTGAAAAACGGCAGAACATATGTACTGCCGTCTCGATTGTTCTATAATTCCTGTATACTTAGCTATTTTTTGTATAAATAAACAATTCCGTCTTTCAGTTTATAACCTACTGAAGATGTTAGTTTTATTGCATCCAGTACACTTTCTATACTCGTGTTGTCGATAGTTCCTGTAAATCGCTGGTCTTTCAACTGCGGCTCTTCGAATACTATATCTATATTGTGCATTCGTGAGATTGTTTTCATTATCGTTTCCAATGACTCATTTTCGAATCGGAGACGGTTTTGCCTCCAATCGGTATAATCTTCGGCATTGACTTTTTTGAAAGATGTTGTTTGTGTTTTCCTGTTATATATTATGCGGTCGTTAGGTGTCATCTCTATTTCTTCTTTAGGTGTTGTCAGTTGTATTCTTCCTGAACTTAAGACAATCTGTATATTATCTTCATCTTTATACGCTTTTATTCCGAAACTTGTTCCCAGTACCGTTATTGCTATATCCTTACAATTAACCACAAAAGGTTTCTCCGGATTATGGTTTACTTCGAAGTAAGCCTCACCATCGAGTTCAAGAATCCTTTCTTTTTGGTTGTAATCGCTATAATATGTGATCTTGGAATCGGAATTTATAGTCACTGCACTGCCCTCGGGTAATGTAAGGCTTGCTTTTTCTCCTTTATTTGCTACGACTTCAAAAGATTCGGTTTGTTGAGGTTTAAAATATAAATATGCACTTACGAGAATAACGAAAGGCAGTAATATGGCTGCGACATTGGAAATCCGCTTCATGTAGAATCTAAGTCCTTTATTTTCTTTATTTACCGGAATATCCGCAATAGTATTATAATTGGTCTGTGCCTGTATATTCTTTAACATCTTCATTTTTATATTTGGATCAATAACATCAGATGCGTTTGTTATATGATTCTCCAACCAACGATTAAGATTTATGTCATTTTCTAAAAATGACTTTAATCGCATGATCTCTTCTGTTGATGCTGTTCCAGATATATAGCGTTCAAATATGTCCAGACAATCTTTTTTATCCATTTAGCGTAAATTTGTTATAATGCATTTTAAATTATATATACAGTGAACTATTGAAAATCCTCTATCGCATTTAGTTTAATTAACAAAAGAGGAGGTTAATAAAATCAATAATATGTGATCGTAATGTTTTGCCAGATGTTCTCTCATAAATGAAAGAGCTTTCGACATGTGAGTCTGTACTGTGCTTTCCGATATCTCGAGTTTTTCAGCAATCTCTTTGTTTGAGAGCATCTTCTTCCAGCTTAATATAAAAACTTGTTTTCTTACGGGAGGCATTTTCTCTATCAGCTTGTCAATATATTCCTCTAATAAATTTTTATTTATATCCCGCTCAGTCTGATTATGATTATTAGCTTCCGGATAGTTCTTCAAAATATAATTTCTGTAAATATATTCTATTGTTTGGTGTTCATATTGGTTCATCAATCTGTTTTTTGCAATGGTGCACAGATAAGAGACAAATGATTTTTCCGGATTCACAGATGTGTGAGTTTCCCACACTTTAACAAAGGTACTTTGAACGATTTCTTCCGCTATATAGGTATCTCCGGAGGCTAGCTTCAAGACAAAATTGTATAGTTTACCACCATATCTATGAAACATTTCCTCAAAAGCTTTGTGCGAACCTTTTTGCAGCTCAAATAAAATATCTTTTTCAGATTGATTATACATTACAGTAATATCTTTGATAGGATGAACCGAAAATCACCAGATCAATTCCTATTGAATGTGTATATTTGGCAAAAGATTTAAGTTTAATACTTGCAATATACGTTTTTCTTGTTATTTGGATGTTTATCTGCCATTATTTAACTTTTTCTAAAAATATAAAACCTCTGTCTGTTAACGAAGTATGGAAAGGTAAACGATTCAAAACAGAGAAATACAAGCAATATGAGAATACCCTGCTTTGGCTATTGCCTAAAATAAAGATACCCGAACCACCTTATGAGATCCATTTCAAATTCGGCTTCAGTAACTCTCTGTCTGATTGGGATAACCCGGTAAAACCAACTCAAGATATCTTAAGCAAGAAATATGGTTTCAACGACAAGCTTATTCGTAAGGCTATCGTTGAAACAGAAATTGTAAAGAAAGGAAGTGAGTATATTGAGTTTGGGATAAGAAGAATTGGGTAGGTATATTATAGATAAATAATCCTGCCGATGATGATACCGACAGGATTATAATTATTGCTACGCAACACTCAGACGGGACGTCTGCGCGAGCGGGGGGAAGCGACTCCTTCGGTGGAAGTGGCGGCGAAGCTGGCGCAGGTGTTGGGGGTATCGCTGGATTACCTGGTAGGGAATACGGATGTATTGCTGGATAAGGTGGTATCTATACAGAAACTGCCGGAGGAGGATAAAAAGTGTATCATGTATTCGATTGATGGACTAATTCAGCATGCTAAAACTAGGCAGGCATACAAAAAGTAGGTTCACTTTTCTAAATAGTGAACTTCATAAAACATTTATTATCAGACGTATGTATTCCTTGAAATATAGATAAAATAAACCCCGCTTATAAAGGATATAGGCGGGGTTCGGTTATCATGAGATAATTAAATTAGTTTATTTGCTTTTCCATTTACCAAGTTTATCTAAGATTTCAGATTCAAAACATTTTATATATTTTTTATTATCTTCTTTTGATAATTCGTTAGTATTAAACCATTTCCAACTACGGTCTATGCTATCTCGGGAAACTCCAATCAATTTAAGTTCAACCTGACCTGATAATCCTCTTTTTGTGTCTGTCTTAAAAAAAACATTCGCTTTCCCTCTTGGTAAATGAACAAACATTGTCAGATAACCTAAATTATCTATTTCTGGTTTAAATTCCACTGAATCTTCCGAGTAAGCTTTATATTGAGAATCATTTGTTTTTAAAAGTTCCACCTTATCCCTAAGCTCTTCATATGACGCTACATCTTTTAATTGATAATTTCGAGCATTTACATATGTTCCAGGTTGGAAAAAATACGCTCCTAAACCAGCAATAATTATGATAAATACAACGATAGTTATTATTTTCTTTTTATTCATTTTGTTCCTTTCTTTTTATAAACGAATGGACTTAAAACAGGGCTTGCTATAGTTTTAACTACCGAGATTGCACCAAAAGCAGCAGCAGTTCCAATAGACCTCCATCTCTCTCTTTCACTTATAGAAGGATTGAGCGCATTGAGTGCATTTCTCCCTGCTAATTTATAGTCATCAGGTAATACCTCTATATTTGTAAAGGCACTTGCTGCACCATTAGCTCCTTTCGCATTATATCCAATGTCATGTTTGAGAGAATAATTATCTTGATTGGTTTGAAAAGGTAAATACCCAAAATATTCTTCAGTTTTATCATTGGTTCGTGGATTATTCCCTCCTGTAGTAGAAGTTCCAAATAAATTATTATGTAATGTGGCGCCATCTACATTTTTATCCCCTGTTCCTATTACAGCAAACCCCTTGCCTGACATTATATCCATCTCTCCTAAAGCATTGCCGCTTGCATCGGTGAAACTCTTATTCTCATTACTAAACGTGTAAACCATAGAATTACCGTCTTTACCTGAGATTTTTACTTGTTGTCCCTCTTTTATAAGCATTACATTTCCCGCTATTTTACCATCACCGTATTTATTTTTTATATCATCCCAGGATTTAACATCCTTATCATAGTAATAATAAGCATTTCCTCCAACACCTCTCATTACCCAATCTAAACCATCCGGGTCAATATATTTTATAGGGTTATTGTTACAGTAAACGTATGGAGATATCCACGGATACTTCTCCGCCAGAGGATCCACTGCACTAAACCTCCCTATACCCGGCTCATAAAACCTCGCACTATAATCATACATATTCAGCCCATGCATCTGATCCAGCTCTTTACCATTATACTTGTAAGGCTGTACCCCCTGTTCTGCCGTTGTATTCTCTGCAAAAGCCATCCCGAAGGGATAATAATGGTTCTTCTGTATTACTGTGCCGTCCGCCTTGGCTACTACCCGATTATTGCCCAGATGGTCCGTCAGGTAGAAATGATAAGTAGTGCCTTCGATATAGCCGCCGTCTATCAGTATGCGCTTTAATGTGCCGTTTTCATAAACCTTGTTACCCACATAGTCGGTAGTCTTGGTATCGGTTGCCTGCGTACTGAAAGGGGCTGTTGCCATAACGGTAGCCGCCTGAAGGTTCATATCCGTTTCATGGATAACCTGTAGTTTCACTCCTGTGGCTGTATAGGTATATTTTGTCCTGCCCTTGACATTGGGGTTATCTATCTCTATAGACTGTGGTAAATTTAGTGAATTATATTGAGTATGGGAAAAGGTAACAAAGGTAACAGATATTACACTTTTTTCGTGTTGTTGTTTTTTGCTTCGCTGAACAAAAGGTATATAGTATGGATAAACAATCCTGCCGATGATAAATCGGCAGGATTGTAATTATTGCTATGTAATACATAGGCTGCAAGCCTGCGCAAAGGAGAGAATTCTCATTGTTTATTTTCAAAGCTAAGTTTTGATTTTTAATCGACGCAAATGAAACCTATACCGAACGGGTATAGATAATTTAAATTCTTTATTGAATCAATTTCATATAGTATTTTTTTTGCTGCGAATTCTCTATCACACTATAGATTTTATCAAAATCATATGGAACAACATTAAAGAATTCGTCCAGAATTAATAGTTTTTCGGAAAAACAAATTCGTATAATTTCTTTAAGTATTTCCTTGTAATTGCTTAAAAAATTAATTCGAAAAGAAGCTGATTCTATAAAATTTTGATTCTTATAAATCTCAATACAATTTGAATTTAAATCACCATATTGAACTATATCTGTATCCCATGATTCAGATAAGGGTAATAAAATGCCTATATCCTCAAATATATTTATTTTTTTACAACTTTTCAGCCACAATGGAGAAGTATCAAAATAACCGTCCTCATCAATAAGTACCTTATCCTTAATTGTATTTTCAGGTACAAGATTAAATGTATATTGCCAGAGAGCCATAATAATATTTTATTTAGGTTTCATATATTTCCAAAAACCAAGCATTTTTCCTTCAGGAACGAGATCTCTTGTGTTTTTGTAAGAACCATACGGCAAGGAAACTTTATTTACAGGAATATCTATTTTTCCAGTCCTTATGGCGGCAAAGTATCGATGATGCCCATCTACTATATAATTTACTCCATTACTTTCTACATATTGTATTGGATGTAATACTCCTTTCTCATTAACACTGTTAACTAATTTTTGCATCTCATTTTTTGATTTTGTTATATAATGGGTGGGATTGAGTTCTGTAGTTTTTAATGTTTTATTCGTAGTCGTTCCTACAATTTCTGAGGCCACTTTTTTCCCAACTGCATTCGCAATCCCCCTGCCTATCATCAAAGCATCAAACTCAGGGCTAACGATTTCTAGTCCTTTCTCACCAATTACGATTCCATGATAATTAGTAAGAACACCTCCATTTGTGTAGATTCCTCCTTGAGGTGTAACTACGACATCAGAAAAGGTTACACTATAAACGTCCTGTCCTCCTTTACCGACTCTTGCCACCAAACTATAACTGGTATTAAGTGATGTCATTATATTTTTTCTCCCCGGAGTTGGTTCGTAGTTGCTTTGATAATAGATGCTATCCATACCATTCGGATCAATAAATGCCATTGGATTATTAGCGACATATGCATAAGGTGATATATTGTAATAGTTCTCCGCATGCGGATCCACCGTACTAAACCTCCCTATACCCGGCTCATAAAACCTAGCACTATAATCATACATATTCAACCCATGCATCTGATCCAACTCCTTACCGTTATACTTGTAAGGCTGTACCCCCTGTTCTGCCGTTGTATTCTCTGCAAAAGCCATCCCGAAGGGATAATAATGGTTCTTCTGTATTACTGTACCATTGGCATTTGCTACTACACGGTTATTACCTAAGTGGTCGGTCAGGAAGAAATGGTAAGTTGTACCTTCAATATATCCTCCATCTATCAAGGTGCGCTTGAGTGTGCCGTTCTCATAGACCTTATTACCCACATAGTCGGTAGTCTTGGTATCGGTTGCCTGCGTACTGAAAGGGGCTGTAGCCATAACGGTAGCCGCCTGAAGGTTCATATCCGTCTCATGGATAACCTGTAGCTTCACTCCTGTGGCTGTATACATATATTTTGTCCGGCCCTTGACATTGGGGTTATCTATCTCTATAGACTGTGGTAAATTTAGTGAATTATATTGAGTATTGGAAAAGGTAACAAAGGTAACAGATATTACACTTTTTTCGTGTTGTTGTTTTTTGCTTCGCTGAACAAAAGGTATATAGTATAGATAAATAATCCTACTGATGATAAACCGATAGGATTCTTGTAGCGGATTGTAAATCCTTTCAATATCAAACAAGTGATTGCTAATCCCTTGTGACGGAATATGGAATAGATAAATTATCCTGCTCCATTATTGACAGGATTGCTATTATTACTATGCAATACAAAAACTATTGGTCTACGCAAGTCGATGATTCATAATCAATAAAGGTATCAAGTCTTTTTATTAATTCTTTTTCTTGATGATATTTATCTAAAGATTCTTTATTTAGCAAATGTATATTTGGTGTTAAACTATTATACCATTGAAACAATCTTTTGACTTTCTCACAATTTAGCCTTTTTCTATTAGTCTCATACCAATCCTTAACCATCAAAATCTCCTGTCGATTTATCATAATATTGGGAACATAAGAATTTCGTTCCCATTTATAGTTACTAATATCTTCGAACATATTCAAAAAATCTGCATATTCACCATAGATATAAAACTTAGTTGAATCTGTGTAATTTGTTTTTACAGGTCTACCATCTATGCTCGCGGCAATAGGATTATCTATATTTCCTGATGGTAATATGTAACCATCAATTACTAAATTCAGATAATTTTCTATCGATACTACATTATTAACAAACAATGTGTCAATGTTTATATTAGATGCAACAGCACCCAAATTACAGTTTAAAACAATTAGTAAAAAAATAAAATATCTTTTCATCGTATTATCTAAATATATTTCCTATACTAATATTATTATTATATCTAAACATCATAGTCTGTTGTCGTCCATCTGATGCTTGAGTTTTCATGAATCCAGTAGCAGGTCCAGGACGCGATATATTCTCTATTGTTCTGTTAGGATCTATGGTAACACCTATAATATTGGATTCTGAAACTGTTGCTGCCCTATGTGCATCATTATATTTATGTAAACCTTTAACCTGTGTTTGATATTGTTCTACAGTTTCATGTATTAATGTACTGCCTTGTGTTACAATATTATTACCTTGTACAAGAGGTAGCTGTTCTATATCCCCAATATCAATCATCCCCAGGTTAAAATTACCGACTAATGCATTTTCGCTATTGTCCACTAACCTTACATGTGTCATCCCAGGTCCATTTACAACAGTGTTTAACTCATTAAAATAAGCTTCAGCTTTTGCAAATGCTGCAGGATCTTGTGTCCTATCCTTACCTGTGGCGACAAGAGATGTTACACCATTCGAAGTAGTTGTAAATGTATAATATCCATCTAGGTAGTTATTATGAACTCTATCTACTCTTTCATAAAGGGCACTTTCTCCATGATGGGTTAAACTATCGCCCTTTAAATCTATATACTTAATCGGATTATTTGCACAATACGCATACGGACTAATACTATAATACTTCTCCGCTAATGGGTCCACCGTACTAAACCTCCCAATACTAGGCTCATAATACCTCGCACTATAATCATACATATTCAACCCATGCATTCCATCCAACTCCTTACCATTATACTTGTATGGCTGTACCCCCTGCCCAGCCGTTGTATTCTCTGCAAAAGCCATCCCGAAGGGATAGTAATGATTCTTCTGTATGACTGTGCCGCTTGCATTAGCTACTACACGATTATTGCCTAAGTGGTCGGTCAGGAAGAAATAATAAGTTGTACCTTCAATATATCCCCCATCTATCAAGGTGCGCTTGAGTGTGCCGTTCTCATAGACCTTATTACCCACGTAGTCGGTGGTCTTGGTATCGGTTGCCTGCGTACTGAAAGGGGCTGTAGCCATAACGGTAGCCGCCTGAAGGTTCATATCCGTCTCATGGATAACCTGTAGCTTCACACCTGTGGCTGTATACATATATTTTGTCCTGCCCTTTACATTTGGGTTATCTATCTCTATAGACTGTGGTAAATTTAGTGAATTATATTGAATCCCGGTTATTCCTTTATGGGTATCTTTATTCATGGCGCCGTTGGCATTATAGGTGTATACACCCTGCGCCCCCGAATGATCCTTGAAGTCAGCCGATCCGGCCAGACTGACATTTACTCCCCTGTCCCTTACATTGACCAGCTGGTTGCCTGTATAGGTCATGGTCAGGTTGTCCACCGAATTATAATCTTCCGCATTATTACCCGCAGTCATCTTGCCCCGTCTGTGCAGGGTCTGCATATTGCCATGCTTGTCGTAACTGTAGGAAACATTGTAATAGCCTCCCGAGACTACTCCGTTGTATGCTGCATGGCTCAGCCGGGAGAGTTTGTCATATTTGAAACGGTAGCTCCTCATGGCTTCGGTCTCTGCCTTCCATTCCATGCCCGATATGTTGCCGTTGTAGGCAGGGGTATAATCACTATAGTTATGCGCTGTTACTTTATCATTGTAGTACAATGTCTGGCTGAACAAAGGCCCTGATATCGACTTTGTCCACGAGCGTATATTGTAGGCATATGTGGTTTTCAGGTTTGCCTTGCCGCTCTTTGTGGTTGCCTTGAGCCTGCCCAGTTCGTCGTACTCGTTGCGGGCCAGGACGACTTCGGCTCCTGAATTCAACTTATGTTTTGTCTCCACCAGACGCCCGGCATGGTCGTAGAGGTAGGTGTAATGCTCTATCTGGGTGGCTGTGCCCATGGTATGCCGGGTCTTACGGTTGACCGGCTGCCCTGTGAAGTTATAGGCTGTAAATTCACTGTCAACACCTCCCAGATGGTGAGTGCTGTGCGACTGTATAAGTTGTTTCTTGTTGTCGTAATACATACCTGTATAAAGGTACTTCGTGGCAGTACTTCCATCCAGCAGCAGGGTAGCAGTACCGGTCAGTAAGCCTTTATGTTCATAAGTGCTTGCATCCGTCCCGTAGCGTGTATGATAGATGGCAGGCTCGCCGGAGGTCTTGTAATTTATATTGTCAGCGGAAAAACCGGATAAGGCGCGGAATTTATAACTGTCGTAGTAACTGGCTGTATGTACCACCGGGTTCTGGATGGTAAGTTCATTGAATGTGCTTTGACCTACTTTGACATTATATCCGTGATAAGTACCCGTCGTGCTGAATTCTGCCTTTATCAGGTAATCATCGAACCGCCCCGACCTGATAGCTGCGCTATTTACCGTGGTACATGTTCCTGTCAGTACCACCCTGCCGAAATCGTCGGGGATGGTAAAGGTCCATTCATTCTTCTTGCGCTGCTCTCCGTCCTGAGTGAATATCAGACGGTCGGCTTTGTCATAGACATAGTATATGCGGTCTGTTCCCGGCAGCTTCTTGATCACGCAGCGGTTGCGGTTGTCATATTTATAGAGGTAACCCCACAGTTCGATAAGCTCTCCTTTGACACCTGCTTTGCTAATGGTATCGACAGCCATCGGCGGCAGTACATAAGACAGGTTGCCGAAGTCATCATAGACATAATAGGTATCGTGAGCCTTATCGGAAGTGCCTACCTTGCTCATCTGTCGGGTAAGGACTACCTGTCCCAGCTTGTCCTTGAACTCATAGGATACGTTGCTGTCTTCGTCCGTTACCTTGGTCACATAGAGTTCACCGTTGGCATAAGTGCCCGATTCGGTCAATCCGGTGGACGTACCGGATCCTGTAACCCGGTACAGGTTACAGATCAGCTCTGTGGCCTGGCTGTTGGTCAGGTATTCGGTAGCGACAGCCTTGCTGGTTGTCCCGTAATCCTTATGCCAGTCGGCTCCCGGCCCGTACTGGCTGATTATACGGTTCAGGGGTGATGCTTCGTAAATGGGTTTGGAAAATGGGTTGGTGTCGGCTACTCCCCCATTGGCTGCTGCTGCTTTGGCCTTGGCCATTACCGATGCAGGGTCTGCATAGGCCCCGTTGTTGCCTGTAAGTACGGCGGGCAGCCAGCTGTTGCTCTCACGCCCGAAGGCATCGTATTCCTGAAGGGCGACCAGGTCGGCGGCATTGGGGGTGATGCCTCGCTGTACGGTTTGTACGGGCCGTCCCAGGCCATCGAAATACTGGATGGCTTCCATGTAACGGCTGCCGTCGGCGGTGGTATAGGTCTTGGTCTGTATATAGTTATGGTCGTTGCTCAGACTGGAGGCAGCCCCGGCGTAAGGGTCACAGGTGGAGGGATTGACACTCAGGGTCAGGCTCTTTCCTGTAGCCGATACAAAACTGAAACCGGGCTGTAGCACGATGCTTTGGCAGGCGGTCTCGCTACCGCCGGAGGTACGGACAGTATTCAGGGTCAGGTTAGACTGAGGGTACAGGCTCAGGCTGAATAAAAATAGTAGAATATGCAGGTATATTTTTTTCATAATTATTATTTATTTAGTATGTATCATTAAAAGCCACTCATAAGTCTTCTTTCTGAACCTATTTTCATTTTTGTATCACTCATTACTTGATGTAATATCATGCCTGCCTGAAGGCTCGCTCCTCCATAATTACTTAATTGAATTTTCATAGTTGAAATTCCTGCTGGAATTGTTATGAGAACCTTCTCCGATAGATAAGTGTTATCATCTACAGTTCGAGTAAGAACCTTATTATAGATTGTATTGTTGCCTTTAATCACAGTAAAAGTAGCTTTGCCATATATGGAGCTGAAGATCCCCAATATTTCCACCTCCAAGGTAACTTCTTCAAAACAGTCCAAGACAGCTGTAGTGGTCGTTTCTCTCGTTTGGGGGTCTCTCACTGTTGTACTATTTTTAAATTCTATAAGAGGAGGAATTAAATCGAACAATTCAGTTCTCTCTTCAGTTTTCCCACTAGAAGTATCTGTGATGGTACATGAAACTTCTATCTTCCCCGGCTGAGCATAAGTCAGAGTATATGAATTTGATGAAGACGGAACCGATGAGCGGTATATAACTTCATTTGTATCTGCATTTTTCACAAGCCAAGAATATGTATAATTGCCAGATCCCCCCTGTACACTAGCATAAAAAATATTGAGTTGACCTACAGCACAAGGTCCAGATATATATATGTCTGGGATAAAGGCCTTGACCATAATATCTTTTACCATTGTATCAGTTTTTCCAGTCACTTTATCTTTTATTACACATTTTAGCTGTATTGTACCTGATCGGGAGAACGTGGCTTGAAATTTACTACCCGAGTTTGGCTTATCGAGAATAGTAACAACGTTGGAGCTATTTGAAATATCTTTCAGCGACCAATCGTAAGAAAAATCTCCACTGCCTCTCTTTACTACTGCCTCAAACGCCTTAGAACTATTAAAAATATATTCATCCAACACTTCTATTGTATATTTGAAAGGCTCAAGTTCTATTACAAAATCCCGGGTTTCTGTCTGAATTTTTCCTGTATTAGCATCTTTTACAAAACATGTAATCTGTGCAGAACCAGTATCTGTATGACGGAAATTATGGTTAATATAAAAAGAACTTGAATAATCATTCTGGAACAAAACTTCTCCATTTCCTTTCTTTATCAACCACTTACAAGCAAACTGCTCAGTTCCACCACTTTTAGTAACACTAAATGGAGATACATCATTTACATAATATTTATCTTTTACATCAAAACCAATAAAAATAGGTGGATATGGGAATAGATTGTATTCATATGAAGTAAGAGTCTTCATATCATTATCTTTTATTTTAGCCAACCTGTTATTGATATCATATTCATAATTGACACTTATTATTTGCGGATCAATCATTTTAGTCGCGCCTATTAACGGTTTATGATAGACAGTGCTAATTTGTGCATCTTTTAAATATTGACTCCGATGCAAACTCTGAATTAAAGTTGTATCTGAGCCTGCTTCTAATGATAGGCTTTCCGGAATTTTACCTCCTAATGCATTTTTCACATCATCATAGCTTGTATTATTTACTTCGGCCAATAAGTATTTACCTTTGTATCCCCATAAATATACATTGCTTATATTATCTTTGGTTGTCAACTGTACCAAGTTGCCATATTCGTCATATTTCTTTAATTCGGCATCCAAAACCTTTTCACTACTACCTATAACCGAATATATCTTAGATGGTAGATAAAGCTTATTATTATGAAATCCTGAATACTCCCTGATCTTTTGTGATAATCGTTTGCTATTCCTACTGGTTTCTTGTTCAATAACCGGACTCAGAATATTTTGAGAAACCATATCTGTATATGGAGATACCGATTTGTCATAAGGATATACATATTTTATAACTATACTATTATCCACATCTGTTTCTTTCGAAACAACTCCTTTATTATTATATTCATACTGAGTTGTTCTCGTTACAAGATTGTTTTGGAAATATGTTGACTGTTTTTTTTCTGTCGGGAGATATGCAAAATTTTCAATAGTATACTTATTTGTCATAGTCTCTCCATGGTATATGGCATTTGTATAATTTGATAATGATGGCTGCAGTATATTATGTTTGATAACTTCTTTATATACTGTATCATTTTCATTATTTAATATTACCTTCTCTCTTAATAGTCCTCTACGATAAGATTTGTCGGTACCCCTTATATCCATTATCTCGGCGAAAGGATACCATGAAACCTGTGGATTATAAACATAATGGGGTATAGTGCTGTCGTATAAATCCCTATTCTCTTTATCCAAATAGGATGAATATTTATAAATATAAGAGCCTGCATTTGTTTTTTCCACAACTTCGGCATACTGCACATGCCTGTCTGTAGGATAGTTCCCTCTGGATGTAGGTAGTATATAACATTCTATGTATGCCCATCCACTTAATGAAGCTTTTTCTTTAAGATAGTGAGGATAATGAGTAAGTATTCCTTTAGGATATAAAAAATCACGTCTATTATATATATTACCATCTTCATCGATGTCTTGAATTGCCTTTATCCGGACTCCTCCAGCAATACCTAATGGAGGAGGACCTCCGGCTTCGTTTCTGGTTACAAAAGTTTCTTCCTGACCCTGAATTTTACGCACCTCATAATCCAGACCTTTATGTGTTTCAAAGTAAAAGTTACTAATTCCTCCGGTAGGATAAGTCATAAATTTTATCATGCCTACTTTGCTTGATTCTTCATCAGCTTTACGTACCATATATTCTTCAAAATAAGGATATGGAAAAATATTGAAATTTCCGTAGGCTATATCCATTCGTGGCATTAAGAGATTTTGTCCATTATTGTTTGTATTATTATTCCCATTATAATATCCCCAATGGTCAATACAAGACTGGTCCGGTATCGGTATCTTGTCCGTATTATAATAACTAAAAGTATAGTCTTCATTACCGGCAGATACTTTCGAAAGAAAGAACCGGGTATAGTTTCCTCCTAAAAAATCTTGATGGAAGTTTATCTTTTTTATAGGTTTTATACCATACGATATACTAATCTGGTCTAATGCCAGATTCATTGTATTATAAGAACGGTACAGATTGTCAATATCAGCATCTTCATAGAATTTTTTAGTTTTTTCCTTATACAGAAAATCAATAGTAACATCCCCATCAATAATGATTTTCGATAAATAAGTCTGGCTTATAAGCTCGAATGTATATCCATCTTCCTTTGGGATTCTTCCTTGTTCAGATATTTGGGTAATATTTTTCTGATTCACATCTATTGACTTCCTTTGCGCAACATTTTTACGTATAATGTTATGTTTTGATTCTTTTTCTTTATATATAAACTCAATTGTTCTTTTATTTGGTGCGATTATTTTAGATAAGAACCACGACGATACAATGGTCTTTACCGGATTGAATGGTGTTTGAGGTGTTAAAACACTTGTTGTTTCCAATGAATTTGAATTACCTCCAAAAACATATTGATAGCCGTCAGGAGATATAATAGTGACTTTAGAATTTGTGTCGCTTGAGAAATAGTTATCTAATATAACCTTGTATGGTTGATTTCCCTTTATTTGAATACTTCCATCCCAAGTAAAGTTGAACCGACCAGAGTGCCCGGGCATATTAAAATTAAATAAGTCAGGACCGAGTTCCCCGTAATTACTGTAGCTTGGATGTTTATGAGAAGATACATTTCCCGGAGCATTTACAATATTGTTACTATTGTTTTCTCTTGAACATATTATTCCTTGTCTTATCTTTTCATTAAAAGGAATATCATATTTATAAAAATTACTTTTTGCCGCACTTAAAACACCTTGGGTTAAAGCATCACTGCCCTCGTCCTGCAAGCCGCCTTCTACTTTTCGAGTTATAGCTCCTCCTATATTTAGATTCCAGCCAAGGCCAATCATCCCTTCATGCTCATTTGGCTTAAAGCCATCATTGTTATATACCAGGCTGATAGGTATTTCAAAGTCACGGTCTCTATATACATACAAGGGTATTGATAAATCGAGTTCTCCATAAAAATTCCGGGTGGGAGTATTACCATACCTCATAAATTGAGAAGCTTCCGGAGATAAATGTCTGGATGATATCTGATAATCAACTCCATCATTCGATAATTGAGAGTAGCCATTCAATGCAATGATTAATAACACTATAACTATTATATATTTTTTCATAGTCTTACGTTTTTTCATTTTTTAATCACCACTTCATTCAAAATCAATCCATTAGCAGTAATCCTCAACACATAATTCTTCGGAAACAAACCCGAACAATCAATCGTTTCATAATAACTGCCTACTGTCTTCTTTTGTGTCTTTATCTTCTTTACAGGCAGTCCTTCGATCGAGTATAGCTCGAAAGACACATTATCCCAGTATATAGACACTATCCCCTTCCAATGGCGGTAATGAATATGTCAGGGTATAGGCGTTATTCAGTGTCTTGAGATTACTGAAATCCCAAAGCCGGTCTTTTCCCGCATTTCCTGGATCTCTATATTCTACCTGTTGTTTGATTAACACATCGCCGGGGCGAAGATGATTGTGAGAATTGTTCAATTGGCTAAAACCGGGTAATGCTACCCACAGGGATAGCAGGAAGAGAATTTGGGCAGGCTTCATAGTTAAGATATTTATTATTAGTCTTTGAATTACGATTTCAGGCCATTTATATAAAGAAGAATGTTTCTCTTTTTATCATATAGATAAATGTCTCCTTCAGATTTCATGAACAAAACATAAAAATAACATAATTTAATTAATATTTAATGCCTGATAGCAGGTTTTAAAACATAAAACTCCCATAAAAAGACATTATAAAAAATCTGCACCTACCCTTAACAGAATATAAATCCCCATACTCTAAAGAGGCTATTGATATATTGAAGTGGTACTAGGAATAAATATCTATCTTTGTTGTATCCTATTTAAAATAAAAACAGCTATAATACCAACTAAAGATATTGAAAATATAGACGATATAAAGAAAATAATATTATAAAGATAATTCAAGTTGTTTTTTGAATTCAGTAATTAACAAGCTTATTTTTCTTTCCCTATCATTTCTAAATTTTATAAAACTAGCTACTTTAAGTCTCCGTCTTTCGACATCAGATAACTCTCTATACCCATAAAAATTCGGATCAAAATTATCTACAACTAAATCACATAAACAGTTATAAATATCGTGATTATAAATTGTTATTCGGTTTAATAGTAAGCCCAATGTGTCATTAACAAATAGTGCCGCATAAATTTTTTTATGATCTAACGATACATAAAGCCGTGGATAAGATGTATAGACTTTACAGGTCAAAAACTACAACTGGATAATGGCGACGGCACCAAGACAGAGGTTGAAGTTTTTGTTGCTATCCTGGGCTGTAGCCAACTAACCACTGCTCTTATCCTGAAATACAAGAAGCATTTGGATGGAGTGTAGAACAGTAAATCTACTTTGGCGGCTATCCGGGGTCGGTAACATTGATTCGTGATTAAGAACGATGGAAGAACTACATAAAAGACACACTTATAGAGACGAGTATTTCCAAAGATTTTTTGATGCTTACACGTGTCGATAAGCCTGCGTTATTGAAAGGATTGTTTAAACTGGGTGTCGGTATTCCTGTCAGAATCTTTCTTACACAAAAATGATAGGACAGCTTCAAGATGCCGGTAATACAGGCAACATTAGCGAACTACCTAAAGTTGCTATTCGATTGCGGATTACTAAAAGGTTTTGATAAGTATGCTGGGGATACAATTCCTAAGCGAGGTTCAAGTCCAAAGTTTCAGAAACAACCCAGAGTAATAAGACTTATGAAAAAACATTCATCCATACTGAATTGTGGGGACAACTTGCAGAGTCTTCAGTCAGTATACACTTGATTAATCATTCTATTTCCGAAAGATATAATCTTTACTATTGGCGAGATGGAAATTATTAAGTTGATTTTATCTTAGAAAAAGGAGCTAAGGCAATCGGACTTGATATGCCTGCCCTGACAAAGAAAATAACGGCTACCTAGTTCACTTCGTTATCGGTAGCCGTTGGTAATATCCTCACTCGTGTAAGCCCTCATATTGAGTATTCATGTTGTTTACGTAACAAACTAATTGAAAATCGCTATGAGCGAGATGATATTCAGCTTGCCTCTTTGAAAAGAAAAAATATTAATCAGAATTTCTCATCCATCATAGACAAAGGTAAATCAGCATCATGGCTCCCCCACTCTTTATTAGGAGTATTGTCCATTTCAAATCTAAGTTCTGTATTACCGCCGAACAACAGATCATTGCTTATCCACGATTTAGTGTAAGGTGTACCATTCACAGTCAACGATTTAATATATTTATTATCTTTCGATACATTAGCTGCTTTTATTCGAAGAGTACCCTTAATATGTTTTAGAGATACATCTTTGAAGATAGGTGCACCTATGAAGTATATACCGGAGCCATGTGTCACAGGGTAAAATCCCATTGCACTGAATACATACCATGCCGACATCTGTCCTGTATCGTCATTTCCGCAAATTCCTTCAGGCGATGTATTATAAAAATTGTATATAACTTCGTTTATCCATTTCTGAGTCTTCCATGGTTGTCCGGCATAATTGTACATGTAAATGGTACTATGACTAGGTTCATTGCCATGTGCATACTGCCCTATAAGGCCTGTAATATCGGGTGCGGGAGTGTCACCATCTATCCGTGAACTGACGATAAACAATGAATCAAGTTTAGACACAAACTTATCCCTACCTCCGTAAAGCTCCATAAGTCCTTTTCCGTCATGGGGCGCAAAGAAACTCCATTGCCACGACGTTCCTTCACAAAAGTCGTCTCCGGGGCGATAATGGTTGCTCAGGAACGGATTGAAAGGCGATCTCCACGAGCCGTCTGCATTGCGTCCTTTCATAAAATTTACATCTTTGTCGAACAGGTTTTTATAATAACCTGCACGTTCGATATAATAGTTATAATCATCCTCCTTACCCAGCATCTTAGCCATTTGGGCGATACACCAATCGTCATAGGCATACTCTAATGTTTTGGACGCGGATGTTATCTCGAGGTCACAGGGTACATATCCGTATTTCTTATAATTAACCGTACCTCTCATGTCGTGAAGAAAATACCCGAAAGTATCTATATTTGCCGAGTATTTCATCGCCTCATAAATAGCATCTACATCATAATCTCTGATTCCTTTTCTATAAGCATCGGCAATAACAGGCATAGAGTGATACCCTATCATACAAAAAGTTTCCTGCCCAGCTAATGTCCAAATAGGCAATTGCCCGTAGTGCTGATAATGGGCATAAAATGTCTTTATAAAATCATTTGTCACATCGGGTCTCAGGATAGCTATTAATGGATTTTGGGCACGAAATGTGTCCCACAAGCCTGTAACCCCGTTGAAGTATCTGAAATCGCTGGTATGGATCTCTACATCAGGTCCTCTATATTCGCCTGTCACATCAGAATATAACATAGGATAAAATAAGGCATTGTAAAGACATGTGTAAAATACCTCTTTCTGCGGACTGTCTTCATCATGTATCTGAATAGCGGTGAGAGATTCATTCCATATATTCTGAGTATCGCCCTTTATCTTATCAAAATCCCATTCTGTAATTTCTTTTTCCAGATTTTTCCTTGCCCCCTCCACACTGACAGGTGAAATTCCTACGCGGGCAATAACATCATCATCTTCTGTATCAAAACTTAAAATTGCCCTGATATCAGTAGCTTTCACTTCAACAACATCCTTTTGCAAATTTCTGTTATCATACAATTGTGTAGTGGTAAACGGTTTTGAGAACTCGGCATAAAAATAAACATGTTGTGTTTTTACCCAGCCGTTCGATATTCTGTATCCCTCGATTGTTCTATCGTTAATCACTTTCAGATAAGCGACTTTTACCGTATCGAAATTATCTTCGGGATGTATCGTACAACATTCGTTACTCCCATGCTTCAGGTCAATAATTACCTGTTGAATAGTCGACTGAGGATATTTATATCTATGCATGCCGCACCTTTCGGTAGCAGTCAGTTCCACATCGATGCCAGAGTCATCCAGCCTGACTTTATAATAACCGGGTTGAGCAGTCTCATTATTGTGAGAAAACTTACTCGATATATTCAGCGGAAACTTATCTGCATTTTTCAACGCCTCATCGTTAATTGGAAAGAACATTATATCCAGAAAATCGGTACATCCCCCACCCGACTTATGAATATGGCTGAAACCGATAATCCTGTCATCGGAATAATGATATCCCGAAGCATTCAGGCGTGTATCGGGAGCCAGTTGCACCATACCGAAAGGACGTATTGCTACGGGAACAATACGACCATCGGCTCCTGTTCCCATCATTGGCTTCACATACTGTAATTTATTATCGGGTGTTTTACAGAAAGAAAACACCGATAGGATAAATATGACATAAAACAACCCTATGATTTTATTTTTATTCATGATTCTTATTTTATAATATTTTTTCCGGAAATTAATTGCAGGTTCTCATTACCATACTTATACACTCCGGTAAGCCCCGAAGGAAGAATAACATACCCACTTAATTTTCCTTTTTCTTTTACAAACGAAACTTCTATTTTCCCCAACGGGTGAGGCATACTGCCTTCTACTTTATTCAGATAGCCCAAATGAGGTTCGATAGCTACAGTCTTAAATCCCGGTGATTGAGGCATTATACCGCATACGAGAGACAGGAAGTAATAGTTGGTACTGGCACTCCACGCATGACAGTCCGAACGTGATGGTTCTGGTCGTTCTGCAAAAGTAGTCAACCCGCTGGCCAACATATTGTGCCAGATATCGAGACTGCTCACATACTGATCGGCCAATCCCGCTTTCAGCATTGCTCTAAATAGATAGAAGCGGTAATAAACCGTGGTCTGAATGAGCGATTTATCCGTATTCAGCTTATTAAATACATCTTTATACTTGCTTTCGTCTATAGCGCCAGACAAAATACCCATAATAGACACATGCTGGCTATAACTGCTACGTTTTATATCGTCTGACAACAACCCTTTTTCCTTATCATAACATTTCGCTATCGTGGCTTTACAAAGCGATTGTTTCAGTTTTCCGTATTTCAAGGATGCAACCTCATCGCCCCAATAACTGAGCAATTCTATCGCATCGTTAAGGGCATAGGCAAACTGCAATGTAAGTATGGCAGACCCGCCATCAATCCCCCCCGGGGGCACTCCACCTGTGGGAATTACCCAGCTTGTAGGCCACTCTGCTGTCCAATCCGTAAAATTCCAATGCGGCATAGCAGCCAGCATCCCTGTCTGAGTATCTATTTTGCTTTCGTACCAATCCAATATATTTCTCAATACTGAAGCATGGCTTTCTACATACGCATCATCTTCGCGGTGCATCCAATAATCGTGAAGCATATTGATCCAGTAAAGCGAGAATGGTGGGATGATCTGGCTATTGCGTGCCGGATAGCGGCTTCGCAAGATGCCGTCAGGAGTTATGGAGAGGGCAATATCATCTATTGCTTTGCGCATCAGCCTGTCGTCGCCACTTACATATAACGAGATTAAAGACTGAATGCGGGTATCACCCGTATATTGAAGTTGCTCGTAATACGGGCAATCATAATAGGTCTCTCCTGCGCATAAGCGGGCTGTGCGCCAGCCTACATTCCAGATATCGGTAAGACGCTTGTCATCCGATTTGAAGCTGCCATTTTCCTCAAATGGATAACCTGTAAACTCTCCGTTGAGCGAATTAATGACCAGTTCCTGTTCTTTGGTTTCCACTTCGAGTTGTATATATCTGTATGTACGAAGCCAAAGAGGACTGTAAATCCTGTTTTCGCTTCCTTCGGGATAGAATGTATCCACATATCCAAACATATATTTTCCCTCTATTTCGTTCCTGTTGCCTTTATCATCCGGCCCTATATATAAGCCTTCGGCATATGTCAGCGATATTCTAGAATCCCTGCCCTTACTCACCGACAGGGTTAGATAAGCATTGGTAAGATAACCCTGATCGAGTAAGACGGTAGCTTTGGTATTGGCAGGAATGGCCAACGGTTTATTCTTTCTGAAATTATCCTCAACCTTCACTCCTGTTGCCCTGCGAATGCCAAGAGCCGGTTCATCTTTTTCTTCCATCATCGGGATTGTCCGTGGAACCAATGCCCGTATGTATTGGATACCTGTACCAAATGGTTGTCCGGGCTCTTTTTCAATGACCATACTCCAAAGCGAATCATCGAAACCGACAGCAGTCCATCCCCACGGATACTTGTCTCCATAGATGATATCTCCCGGGCCAACATCCTGTATATATACCAATGATGGCTCAATGGACTTATCGTTCAATGTTTTCCAAGAAGAATCCGTATTTACAATTTCTTCATGTGGGGTATTTCCTTGTACTATGAGGCCTGTGGAATGCGACACTTGCGCTCCGGGAGTCCATTCTCCATAATTCCACACCGTAGCACTCAATATATTAGCTCCTTGTTTGAGGAAAGGTGCAATATCAAAAGTTTCGTAGTACCATTTATACAAATCGCCTCTGGCCGAACCTCTGCATACACGAACGCCATTGACAAACAGCTCGTAACGCTGATCGGCAGATACATTTATTATAAATGAATCGGGTACTTGTTCGATATTGAATGCTTTACGAAACCGGTGTACTCCGTAATCGACCTTAGATCCGTCGCGGTTTGTTATCCATTTAGCATTCCATTGCTTTTCTATCCATCGTGCAGACGGTTCGAGCTGAATTACTTTTTGAGCATATGTAGGAGGAATGCAGCAAAAGAGGAATGTAATACAAGCAAACCATATTTTTTTATTATGCATGTTGTTATATTTTAAGTTTGTATGTTGTCAATAATTATTATTACAACATTTTACCGGAAATGGCATGTAGGGGTAATGATTTGCCCCTGCCTATTTGTTTCGCATATGGACTACAATAAAGTGCCCCTACGTTATAAATACTTATTCTTATCTATACTTAATATTTACAGAATCTATCCTTACTGTAACATCGTATGTGCCGGGTACTTCCCAACCAATATTAGAAGTGGTTATATACAAATCTTCCCAAGTGGTATTCAACAGATACTTGCGTTCCTGAGCCAGCTTAAATGCCGACTTTATGATAGGCAATACATCTACATCCACATGCATATCTTTGCCAATAGCTGTTTTTCCTTGCGAGCCCATTATTTGCGACATTTCAGGAACATATATGAATGCGCCTGTATTGTGTTCCTTTCCTCCGTCTTGTGCAGCATAAGCCGGAGGAAACTCATATCGCTTGTCGAAGAAATTAAGCCCGAACCAGATGTAACGCCCATAATCTTCCGAACCCTGAGTACGGTTCTGCACTGTCACATACCACTGAAACTGGGCTGTATGTAAGTCTGCGTTGGTAGTTCCTGCAGGCATCTTATCGTCCAGTTGCGTCACATTATAGGCGATATCCATGCGGATTTCTTCTTTGCCGTCTACTTTCAGAATATCTTTATCGGCCAACACGTATTCTATTAATAAATGGGGCCACGACTCTCCACTTTTTCTCGGATTGCTGGTTATTCCATTCTGTCCGTATTCCGAAGATGTGTTTATACCCAACACAAGGCTACCTTTCTCTACATCGGCTGCCACAACATTCCCTTTTGCCGTTTTATATGTATGCACAGAGCCATTGAGAGAATAAGTTCCTGCAAATATATCATTGTTGATGCAGTTCCATTGAGCGATACGCCATACCGGAGCTGATGTAGTAATGTCGCCATAATCGAGTATGCCATGTACTTCGGCATTGCCTTCCTGTGTGGAACTTACATTAAAACCTTTTTTGTATTCAGAATCGGAAAAAAGGTTAGTGTACACATAAGTTACGGGAGGTTCGGGGTCCGGATCGGTTTTGCCGCCATCTATATCTGTATTGTCACTGCCTCCGCAAGACCAACATATCATTGAAATGAATAGGAAAAAGACTGTATGCATATAATTAAGTTTTTTCATGAGATATTTTATTTGATGTGTTTATTACCAGACCACCCCTGTTTTTTATCAAACAAAAGCAGTCCGGTGAAACAGGGCATTTACTGTCTTATTTTATAGCTATTTCGAAATTATCGAATTGAGAATGCTCCTCTTCCGTCATGAAGCCGACATAGCCACCTGTATAGACAGGACTTGGATCAGACAGCGTTTGGTTGAACAGGATATCCCCATTCTGTTTGCTTATCACTATATCGAATACACCCGGAGCGGCAGAGCTTATCTCGGCATGATAGAATATATCTCCGCCTTGTATGGTATTATGCACCTGATTGTAGATCACGGCATCCCAACCTGCACCGCCATTGCTCGTCCTCAATAATTGTACCTGGCTGTCGCCCGATATACGCATCAGATAGAACTGGTCGGTATTCTGCGCATTGAGTATGAATCCGGCCCAACATGTACCCGCAGCAACATCGATACGGAAGTCGGCTGCCACTTTAAAGCTGCGTCCGTCATCATTCTTTGCCAGGGCATTGGAATTTTCGTACAAGATACCCCCATTATTGGTATATAGATACTGGTTCTGTATTCTGAATTTTCCTTTAGTAATGGTCCATGGCGAACCTACCGGATTAGGCATAGCATCTTTGTCGCCCCAATCGGTTTCCGTACGGTTGAATGTATCGCTATATACCAGTCCGTGATCGAAAGATATGGCATTGGATGTCACGTTATTTGATTTTACTGTAATATTCACTTTACCCGTGGGCAAGCCCTCAGGAACTTTTACCGTGATGCGGTATTCGCTTTCCTTTACAACTTCGGCACTGATGTTATCAAAGAATACTTTATTTCCCGATTGGGCAAAATTGGTTCCTATGATTGTCACCTCCACCCCGTGCAGCCCCGATGCCGGAGATGTTGTACGCACTATCGGTTCAGATTTGTCTATAGTGAAACTTTGTCCCGATTCACAGATTTCATACACACCTACCCGCACACTTATAGGCCCGCTTACCACTCCGCTGTCGGGAACAATAGCAATCAGTTCGTTGGATGAAAACTCTATTACCTGAGCTACTATGCCGCCCGAAAAAATGACAACATTCGTGTTCACGTTCTTAAAGTTAGTACCGGTTATCGTTATCTCTTCGCCTGATTTAGCTTCGAGCGGAGAGATAGAAGTGATGGTAGTGCCACGTTTCTCTTCTTTTATCTCATCATCGCAAGAACAGAAAGAGAGAAAAGCAAATACTGTCAATATTATATATAAATTTTTCATTGTATTTATTTTATCATTAATAAATCGATACTTTAGCGTGACTCGTACCCGGGATTTTGTTCCAGATTACTATTCAGCAATACATCATTTATCGGCAATGGATACCATATCCTGTATGGGGAATTTGCCCAGTTTTCCTGCAAAATAGGAACTACTACATTCCATTTTGCTAAAAGTCCCGTTTTTGTTCCATCGCTTAAACCGGCAATAGCCGATTGTATTTTTCCGAAACGGATAAGATCGGTACGTCTTTGCGCTTCGAAACAAAGTTCGCGAGAACGTTCTTCTAATAACTCCGTAAGGAAATCAGTCCGTTTATATACATTATTGAGGTACGCAATAGAAGGAGCAGAACTGCCCATATTGTCGGCCGATACGCGGGTTCTGACCTCTGTCAACCGCTTGCGTGCAGCAGTCTCATCTCCTGTATAATATTCGGCTTCGGCATTCAACAACAATATATCGGCAAAACGAAGTATCGGATAATTTCCCTGCGAAAGGGCTAGTGCCGTCTGCTTCATTTTGGGGTCCATGTAACGGAACTTTGTAATGCAATAGGTCTCTAGCGACGGATTGGACGGTTGCGGAACATAATACCTTACATTGTTGATATATTCCGTTTCTTTCTCGTTATCGACTAATGTACCTCCAATATTATGGGCACGGCGTGGATCTTCTGGATTGTACAATTTATAATACATCTCACCTGTCGGACGATACCAACCGTAACCTCCTCCGTTAGTATTGGTAGAACCTACCGGAATGAGATAGAATAGCCATGCCCCGTTATCGTTCCCTACAGCTTGCAATGGAGTGGATTCTCCTGTAAATAAGCATTCTTCATATTGAGCGTCTTCGGTAGTTTCTCTGAATAAATAATCATAGTGCTTCGTGAGTATGTATCCGCTGTTATCTATTATATCCTGCGATATAGTTTTGGCCTTTTGATAATAATCGGATGAATTTACCCAATCGAAGCTATTCAGATCAAAATTAAGACCAGCCCCTACATTATTGACCTTACAACTGGCCAGATAAGTATATGCTTTTACCAGATATCCGGCTGCGGACCATTTGTTGGCACGGCCTTTAATCCCCGACCTGTCCTGAAGTGTATTATAAGCATAAGTGATATCTTCGATAACACGCCCGAAAACTTCCTGCAATGTATTGCGTGCTGCATACGGGTCTTGTGTGGCTGTAGTATATATGGGAGCGCCTCCGTAGAAAATCGCTAGATGATAATAGAAAAAACCCCTCAGGAATTGCGCCTCGGCTCTGATTTCATCTTTGCGCTTTGCATCCATATCTATATTGTCAAGGTTTTCCAACAGATAATTAGTCCTGTTTATACCTTTGAACAGATAACTCCAGCTATATTTGAACATATCGTTCTGTGCCGAATAAGAGCCTACCGGTATAAATCCGAATTCAGGATCAGACAGCCCGTCGCGCATGATACATTCGTCTGTACCTCCGTCGAGCATTGCCTGTGTCCCCGAATTGAACGATGCACGTCCCCATTCGCCCTGTGCCGATGAAGCCATGATAATCTGATAGCAACCTGTGATTGCCAGCTCTGCATCATTAGCCGTCTTGTACATATTATCGGCTACTGTATTGGAATACGGCTTGGTGTCGAGAAAGCCGTCGCAACCAGTAGCAAATAGCATAAATATTGCAATGATGCCATATATATATTTAGTTGTCATATTCTTATTAAAATTAGTAAGTAAATATTTACATTATATATTTATTAGAAAGTAACATTAACCCCAAAGACCAATGTCCTTGTACGAGGATAAGAAATACGGTCGAAACCTGTCAATAATGCATTATTGGAATCTATTTCAGGATCGAATCCTGTGTATTTAGTCCACGTATAAAGGTTGTCTCCTGTGACATACACTTTCAGGTTCGATATATTCTCACTCCATTTCATACTTTTCAGGAAACTGTGCGGCACATTATAGGCTATGGACAATGTTTTGAGACGGAGATATGACGCATCTTCCACATAGTAGCTCGATGTCATCATAGATGTCACGTTCTTGGTATCTACACTGAATGTTCCGTATTTATTCGTCGGATTTTCGGTAGTCCATCGGTTGTCCCAGAAATCTTTCGACAGGTTGAGCCATGTAAGAGGAGTTCCTCCTTCGAGGCGGAAACGCGATTCGTTGAAAACTTCATTGCCATACGCCCCCGACAAAAATACAGACAATTCGAAATTCTTGTAACGAAATGAATTGGTAATACCTCCGAAGAATTTAGGACTACTGCGACTAATAACACTCTGGTCATTTTCATCTACCAGATTATCTTCGCTCCCGTTCAGGTTTTTGAATTTGAAAGAACCGGGTTTTACATTCTTTCCGGCAACACGTACAACGCCATCTTTGAGCCTGAATTCACGATCTTCGTATTCTATATTCGGATCGCTGTTGTTCTGCCATGTAAAATCATCAAGTTGATATATTCCATCAAATACATATCCGTAAGCTGTGCCTATCTCTTCACCAACAATGACACGCCCGACATTCGTGATCCAGCCGCCACCGATGCTTACAGGGATGAAATCGACCCCTCCAAGGCTTTTCACTTTATTCTTATTGCGGCTTATATTGAAATTAGTAGTCCATTCAAAGTCTTTAGTTGCAATGTTGTGGGTAGTCAGCTGCACTTCGATACCACTATTGTCTACCCTTCCTATATTTTGCCATTGCGTAGAAAAACCGGATTGGGAAGGTATGGGTGTCGGCATCAACATGTTGTCAGTCACCTTTTTATAAGCATCAAAAGTAAGCTGTATGCGATTTTTCAAAAATGCGACATCCACTCCTGCATTATACTGTGCGGTAGACTCCCATTTCAGATCTTCGTTGGCAGCAGTAGAAGGACTTAACCCCAATATACCGTTGTAGTAACTATTCTCCATATTGGCCATATATTGATATGGCGGTATCCGTTCATTTCCTGTGCGGCCATAACTCAGCCTCAGTTTCAGGTTATCGAATATATTCTTGTCTTTCAGGAATTTTTCCTCACTCAATCGCCATGCTACTGCTGCCGATGGGAAATATCCGTATTTATTGTTTTTCCCGAATTTATCCGACCCATCGGCACGTATACTTACTGTAATCAGATAACGCTTGTATAAATCGTAATACACACGTGCCAGATAAGACAAGCGGTTGTTGATACCCCTATATGAATACAGGCTTTTCAGTACGCTACCTTTTGCTATGGAATATACACCTGTTGATTCGTCCAGAAAATTGCTGTTATCTACACCGAACGATTCATAATTGTAATGATTGATTTCAAAAGCAGCCATAGCATCCAGATTGCTCCACCCGAAGTCTTTTTTATACGAAATCTGATTTGTATTCGATAAATAATAAGCGCGGTTTTCGGATATGATGGCACGCCCTATATCTCCGGCACCCCACTCCGTGTTTTTGCCGTAAAACTCATTTCCTTTCGAACTGGAATAGAATCCTCCCGCCGAGATATTCAGCGACAAACCCTCCATAATGAGATAATCTCCGTATACATTGGCATCTCCCCTCAACAATGATGTGCTCTTGTAAGCTTCTTTGAGCATGGCAATAGGTGAAACATATGTACCTGTATTGTCCCACGACGGGATATATACTTCTACGGGACGTGCTGTAACCAGACTTTGCACAACACCATTGTAGGCATTACCTTCTCCCCCGCTCTGGCTCACGCCTTTAAACTTGGAATGTGATATACTTATGTTTGAGCCGAATTTGAGGCGTTTTGTAGCCTGAATATCCAGCTTGGTGCGGGAGGTTATACGATTGTAATTGTTATTAATAATGATACCTTCATTGTTGGTATAACCCAGACTGGTCGAATACCTGAGTTTGTCAGAACCTCCGTCGGCCGAAATATTGTGATTGGTAGATATGGCAGTACGCAACATCTCGCTTTGCCAGTCGTGGCTCGGATTTGAATAAGGGTCTCTCGGTTTATCCAGTTCGTTAAAAGCCCCGTCATTGTTAGAATCTTCGTAGAAAAGTGGAGTATTTTCATCTATTTCGCGGCGATAGTCAATAAAGTCGGAAGCTCCCAGTACATCTATTTTTTTTGTGACTGTACCAAAACTGACATTACCGTCGTAATTGATACGGGTCTTACCCACTTTTCCACTACGTGTGGTAACTATGATAACGCCATTTGCTCCCCGCGAACCATAGATCGCTGTTGCCGATGCATCTTTCAATACTTCAATAGATTCTATATCCGAAGGGTTGATGCTGGACAAAGGGTCGAGCGTAGAGCCGTTACCCATCTTAGCGGAGGCGACCTCATCTGTATTCACATCCATCTGTACCCCGTCTATAACGTATAAAGGTAATGAAGAACCATATACCGAATTTGCACCACGTATCGATATACGCGAGCTTGCACCCAGTTCTCCCGATGCCGATGATATCTGTACACCGGCCATCTTCCCCTGCATGGCGTTGACAAAGGATAATGAGCGCGATTCAATGATATCTTCAGCTTTGAGGCTGGTAATAGAGCCTGTGAGGTCGCTCTTTTTCATCGTACCGTATCCTACAACTACCACTTCGTCCAGCAGTTTGGCGTCTTCGGAAAGTGTAATCCGAAAATTTGTTCTTCCCTCCACTTTTATATCCTGAGGATTAAAGCCTATATAAGTAACCGTTAGTGTAGCTCCGTCAGGGACATCCAGGCTGAAACTTCCGTCCGTATCCGTGATTGTACCTATATTTGTACCTTTTACTTTTACAGAAGCCCCGATGATGGCCTCCTCTTTTTCATCCACAATTTTTCCCGATACAGGTGTTCTCTTCTGACTGTCAGCCCTGCTTGTTTTCAGGGGGGCGATTGTAATCACTTTGGTATCATTGTTCAGCTTATAGGTCAGGTCTGTATTTTCCAGTACCTTGTTGAGTAAGGGTTCTATCTTTTCCCCGCTATATTTAATTGTAATTTTCTTATTCAGGTCGTTTAGAATATCTGTATAGAAGAAGCGATAGTCTGTTTGTCGCTCAATCAGCTTAAAGGCTTCTTTTATCTCAATATTCGCTTTATCTATATTTATCAATTTTGCCTGCTGGCCATAAACCGCTTGCGTAGGCAAACTGAATAAACAAAGCAGTATAACAAACAAAATATTATATCTGCATTTTTTTTTCATAAGTTTCATTGATTTTTTAATATCTTTGTTAGACAAATGGTTTTAATTTCTTATAATTGAGACATTTCAATCTCCGGTCGAGGGAAGCTGCAATCTTCCTTCGACTATTTTGTGTTTTTCATATCATAGGCTGTTCCGGTATTAAGTGTTAGACATTATTTTTCATTTTTGGTTATAGATTGTTCAAAGGCACTTCTTCTTTTTGAGTCTACAGAGATAAATACAGTCTTCTTATTCAATGTATATGTTATCGGCGCTATGGACTTCATTATGTCCAATGTTTGCTGAAGTGTTTCATCCACAAGCGTACCACTAAACTTATACTTTCTTAGTTCATCATCCACCTTGATGCTTACACTGTATCGGCGTTCGAGTTTCCGGGCAAGACTCTCCATCTGTTCCCCCTGTATGATCCATCTGGGATCTTTCCACGACGTATAAAGCAATGTATTTATATTCTGACGCAATGATATTTGCAATCCGTTATTTTTCAGGTCTATCAGTATAGCCTGATTGGGGCTTAGTACGATTTTTTTGCGTGATATATCGTTTATATCCGGTGTTACACTTACCGAACCTTCCACTAACGTAGTTTCCAGAAAATCTTCGTCCCCATAAGCCTTCACATTGAACGTGGTTCCCAATACTTCAATCGCCGATTTTTTGGCATATACGATAAATGGCTTTTCTTCATTTCTGAAAACTTCGAAAAAGGCTTCACCTTCAAGTTGCAACTCCCGGTCTTTCTTCCCGAACGAGTTCGAATATCTGATTGTACTTCCCGAATTGAGTGTTACTATAGATCCATCCGGCAGGCTGATAGTAGACTGGGAACCCAATGGTACTTGTATCGTATTAGCATTATTATCAGCCATGATCGTATCATTTATGTTCTTCTCACCTAAATAATACATGCCGATGCCAAATGCTATAATAAAGATGACAGAAGCGGCAATACTTCTCCATGTAAAATTGTGTTTTATTCTCCGTGTCTTCGGCTCAACATCCGTCTCACTATCTTCATTAATACGGGCTATTATTCCTTCAAAAACCGGGTCTAAATCACGATACCGTTTTGTATTCCGGGCTATCAGATCGATTGAATACAATTGTTGGAAATATTCTTTATTGGATGATTCCTGAAGCAATACTTTCAGTTCCGACTCTTCCTCCTTTGTCAACCCTTTTGTCAGAAAGGTTGATATTAAATAATATATTCTTGACTCTTCCAATTGCTTCATATTATATAAGACGATAATTAAAAGTAAAAAGGTGGGTGGCTTTTCAAGTTTATTTCAAGAAAAAAGATCATTTTCTCTTTTCTGAATTAAACTATTAAGAATAAAAGCATTAGTGTATCTCCTAATTCTTTTCTCAATTTCGAAATAGCCTCCCTTAAGTTAGATTTTACCGTATTGGTCGATATATCCATTATCCGGGCTATCTCTTCATAGCTATGCTTATCGAAGCGGCTAAGTTTAAGGGTTTGTCTGTATCTGTCGGGCAGGTTCTCTATAGCATTCAGTATTTTAGTTTCATTTTCTTTCGAAATAAGATAATTGAGCGGATCTTCTCCCAAATCGGCTAAAGTGGTACATACAACCGGATTGTCGTCAATATTCGTAGTATTATTGATTTGCTTATTCTCCTTTCTGTAATAATCGATGCATGCATTTCTTACGCTTTGGTAAAGATAGCCTTTCACAGAGTCCCGATTTTTCAGATTATCTCTGTTATTCCACAGCTTAACAAAGGATTCGCTTACTATCTCCTCAATTATATAATCATTGCTGACATAACCTTTTGCAAAATAGCACAGATATCTATAATTATCATTAAATATATTTCGAAATATATTTACATCAAAAACAGGTTCTTCCTTCATTTTATAAACATGTATGAGACTTAGCTTGGAAGTAATACCGGAGAGTTTAATTCCGATAGACAAAATAAAAATAAGAATAAAAATCGGAAATATATTAGAGCCTGTTCAAATTTATCCAATAATAATTTTATATTCAAAGCTATCATTCATGATATAATCTCTAGTGGCAATACCCAATTTCTCAATAATCCGAATGTGTTTCTTTACTCTTTTATAATAAATATCAAAGAGGTCCGCAATTTCAGTAATACTCATTCTTAAGTTGTTTGGAATAGTAATTGTTCCATTATCTGTGATTGTTATTAAATTCCGTTTTTAGTGTGTTATTCTTCTTCGCTCCATTAGTTGATCCATATCTTTTGCTATTTTCTGCTTAGTGACTTGTACATATCCTTGTATGGTGGAAATATTTGCATGTCCCATCATTTTGGTAATACTCTCGATAGAGATACCTGCCGAAAGCAATGGGATTCCGAAACTGTGCCGGCCTTGATGAAAAAAAACACAAGAAAAGGCATATATGCAAATCGGAACACTTCAATAGGTAACAGACTTGAAATTAGTAAATTTACTTAGATATAGAAAGTTTGTAAAATTTGAATATAAGCTAATCTTAGACTTAGACAGACTTCAGTTACTAAAGAATAGGATATAAACAAAGCAATCAAACATTTTGAAAAATAAAGGGGTATTATCTGTGTCCCGTAGTCAAAATCTACAACTTCATTAGGAGTGACCTATTTCATAGCCTGCTCTCCATATTTTACAGCGAATCTATTATTTCTTTAAGAATAGAAAACGATTTTTTCTTAGCCTGTTTATCATAAATAGCAGTGACTACGATAAGTTCATTAACCCCCAATTCCTCTATAAAATTGCTTAATTTAGGCTTTAAAGTTTCCTTTGTTCCTTTGAAAGTACAAGCCAACATATTTTCTACAACCCGATTTACATCCGGACGATAATAGGTTTCGGGAAGTTCGGTTGGTGGCTGTAATAATTTTTGTTGACCAGTAACTACATTAAAGAACATCATCTGTTGGCTCTTTGCCAATTCAGTTGCGTCATCTTGAGTATCAGCAGCTATCACATTTACAGCTACTATTACATAAGGTTTAGCCAATACATCGGAAGGCTTAAACTCTCTTTTATAAATTTCTGTGGCATTGTACAATTGTGCCGGTGCAAAGTGAGCGGCAAAGGCATAGGGAAGACCGAGTTCAGCCGCTAGATAGGCACTGTCAGTACTTGATCCCAATATCCAAATTGGCACATCTACTCCTTCCGCCGGAATAGCTCTTACTTTAGCCGAACTATTATCTCTGCTGAAATATCTTTGTAGCTCTTTAATTTCACTTTTGAAATTAAAATGTGCATTCATGTTCTGTCTGCGAAGAGCAAAAGCAGTCGCCTGGTCTGTACCGGGAGCTCGACCTAATCCCAGATCAATTCGATTCGGATATATTGTGCCCAGAGTACCAAATTGTTCAGCTACAACTAATGGTGAATGATTAGGTAACATAATACCACCTGCACCCACTCTTATCGAAGTGGTTTTGCCTGCTACATAACCAATAACTAACGCCGTAGCAGAACTGGCTATCGAAATTGAGTTATGATGTTCGGCAAACCAAATACGTTTATAATTTAATTGTTCTAAATACACAGCCAAATCTGCAGCAGACTCTAAAGCCTGCTGTGTAGTCTCCCCTTGGTTAATCAAGGCAAGATCAAGTACAGATAATATAGTATTACTCATTGTTATGTCACTTTTAGCGTTTGAATAACAAATTTAGCATCATTAGTTTAGTTATACAAGAGGTTTGATTTATATAAAAAATAGACATAAGAAAAGAGAGACTGTGACTTGAATATTTTGATTTTCATAAGTTACATCATCTGGATACACTTTTCAGATATTGGGATACTTTGGGGAAGCTTATCCTTATTATTTTTACAAAATAAAAAACAGATAATAAAATGATAAAAGCAAAAGGATATGCGGCACAACGTATCAATGACAGATTAGCTCTGTGGAGTTTTGAAAGAGGAGATGTTGGGTCACATGATGTACCGGTTGAGATAATGCATTCAGTAGTCTGCCACTCAGATTTACATACGATTAAAATTATTGGAGTGAAAGGGTATCTACTTTTATAATAAGATATCTATTGAAATTAATAAAATGTGAGGGAGAAGGTTTCTTCTCCCTTATTTTGTTTCATATCGAATTTCCCCTTATTAAGAAGGGTCATTCCATTAAGTTGTGCCGAAATCATTAACTTCTCGAGTATTATTAAACTGTTATCTATATCACAATCTACATTAAAGAAGCATTCTAAGAGGTTTTGATTATTGTCATAAACTTTGATTAGAAAAACACCGTGTTCTGCAAAGAACAAATCTTCATAGGCATACATAACGTCTAAGCCAGTTGCATCTTTTATTATAAAACGAATCTTTTCTATATTGGGAATGATAATGTTTTTGTTTTCTGTTGTATCCATAAGAAGTCATTTTTCGGAATATAAATTATATAGCCATTCTATTTGCTTAATTTCTAAGGCTTCATTCTCCGTTTGGCATTTAAATAATGATGCACTAATTGCTTCACGAAACTCTTCATCTGTAAATGCAATCTCATAACATGCTAGTATAGTTATCAAATCAGTCTTTGATTTGCAACTGTAACAAGATTTTCTAAAATCATTACTTGATTGAATATACTTTATAAAAGCAAAAGCATTACTAAGAGCCATTTGTTTTTTTATTTTAGTAATAACAAATATTGAGCCAATATTTATTTATATATATATGATAATGAGTACTGATGTTATTTATTGGATGATTTAGTATATTTCTAAGAGAGAATGAAATGAAACCTTAAATGGGTAATTAATACGAAGTATAGATTGAATTTTTTCGCTCGCGTTTTCAAGGCGAAATTTAAGCTATCTTTCCTTTGCGGTCGTTATCGTTTTCGATAGATAAATGCTGTAAATCGAAAGTAAAGATGTAAATTGGGGTAATATACAAGTTGATATGAATAAAGAAAATATTATAGAAAAAGGGCTGATTGCAGCCAAGGGTATTGTAACCATGATACCTGTATTAGGTGGGACTATTACTTCTGTTTGGTCTGATATAGAGGCTATACAAGCGAAAAGAAAACATGAACGCCTTGAGGAGTTTTATATCGCTCTTAAAGAAGAGGTGGAGAGAATAAAGGATCGGATTAATACATCATATATAAACCAACCTGATTTTCTTGATATTTTTGAATTAACGGCTAAATACATAGTCAATGAACGAAATGAAGAAAAGAGAATCTTGTTTAGAAATATTCTGGCTAATAGTATTACAATGAAAGATTGTAGTTACGATAAAACGGAAAAATATCTAAGAGTTTTAGAACAAATGAATAGTTTTGAACTTCTCCTCTTAAAGATTCTAAGAAATCCGAAGGTTTACAATGACCAGCAAGGAAATGTAATAAAAGATCCAAATGGGGGTCAGTCTAATGCAGTTCTTCGAATTCATTATACTTTGGTTAGTGAATTTAAGAAAATCATGAGTGATTTAACGAAGGCTTCTCAGGATGATATTTCTGAGGCAATATATTTTCTTGAATCAAATAGATTGGTAAGAGAAAATGCTAGCGAATCTAGGTTACAAACGAATGGTAATCCTATTCATGTTCTGGACGATAAACTAACATCTAAAGGGAAAGATTTTATGTCTTTTATTTTAGTGAAATAGACAAACGTCAGTATATATGCCACTTATAAAATAAGCACTTGCCGCCCCTATTTGCGCCCCCTAAAAATAAAGAAGCTCCGAAACCGTTTATTATCAGTCGTTTCGGAGCTTTTATTGAGGTTCCTGGCGGATTCGAACCGCCGTCAACGGTTTTGCAGACCGGTGCCTAACCACTCGGCCAAGGAACCATTTTTGGTTAGCGAATGCAAAGATATAACAATTTATTCAACAGACAAGTTTTTATATTTTTTTTCAGCCCGAAACTAAGGCTCTTTCGAATGATAGTATAGATTTTGAAAGATCCCTGATCATTATCAAATCCTGTATTTGCCTATTGTTTAGGATTATACGTAAATGCTGGTTTGATTCTTATATTCACAACAATTTATCTGTTAATTTCAATATTAAAATGAAAAATTCAGTTGCCCTTCTTATTTTGGAAGTTTTAGCGTATCAAACATATAAATTGTAAAGGGCACGGGCAAATTATATTTATGTTCTGATACTATGACATCGGCAACACCACGGCTTAGCATATCTATCTTTTTGGCGGCTGCATAAGACAAATCTATGATATATCTCTTTCTAAAGGGGCCTCTGTCTATTACCCGTACAACAACTTCCTTATCATTATGCAGGTTTTTCACTTTTAGTAGTGTCCCAAAAGGATATGTCTTATGGGCACATACCATACTGTCTTTTCTGTATATCTCTCCGCTGGCAGTTTTTCTGTTATTGAATTTCGTCCCATAGAATGTTGCCTTTCCGGTATGCTGAGCATTAACCATCACGGCTAAGATGCACAATAGGAATATAAATACCGCTTTTTTCATAAGATAATAATTACTTTATTATTCAGGTTTCAACACAACTCCAATCTTTTTCTTTCCATTTATTTTTATTATAACCGGATTCGGGAAACGGACATGACGCAGATATTCTGTTTCATAAATAGCCGGCTGACTGTCCAGGTATTCTTCATCGAATAATCCGTCGTTTTGTAAAAACGGATTGATAGAGAAATAGCCGACTCCAAAGGAAGTCAGGTTTTGAAAGAAGTGCGTGCCCTGACTTGGCTCTATCTTATAGTTATCCAACGCAATTTCTACCAGTACCCGCGCATTACTTATCTGTGGCCAGCGTACCGGTATTCCCAACCAGGGATCGCTACTCCCCCATCTTCCCGGACCTACAAGTATATAATTCTTATCGTTATCCAGAAATTCTCTATTTACGCCATCTATCTCTGCAACAATCGATTGATTATTTGCTGCACTGAAACTCTTGGTCTTCACATAGACTATATCATACACATCACTGGTTACCCCATGTCCGAGTGCACTTGTAGAATGCAATATTTCTTGTTCCGATTTTATCTGCGACAGGTCTTCACTTTGCAATTCTCGGTTTTGTACAATAGGGCGTATCTGCAAAAGATAGAAAGTACCTTCTCCTTTGTCTTTCAGGTCGGCTGCAAACTCTATTTCCACTGCCCGTCCCATTTCTTCCTGCCCTATCCTGAGTGTTTGTTTCAATATTTCGGCCAAAGGGAAAACATTGTGTTGCAATATATTTACAAACGATAAGATTTTTCGCCCTCCTTCATAGTAACCGTCATAAATCACCTGGTCCACCGGATCGTAGGTAGATGATATATATTTTATAGAGCCGTCTTTTTCTGCATCTTTCAGATTCAGTTTCAATAGGTTAAATCCGTCATTTGTAGAAAATTCCTTATCTGTGTCTTTCATATCCAGCGCATAGAAGAAGCGTTGTGTATCCCTTAATGCAAAATCAACAGAACTTAATTGTACTATATTATGCGGATGAGCAGGCGAAAAGCGCAGGCTGGCTCCGCCTTCGACAATATATTTCCCCAGTCCCAGTACAATATTTGCAATACCTTCTTCCGGTTTCTCATTGCCTACAGGATAGAAATTGAGAGAACGCGCAACTCCCGATAATGTAGGGTAGAAATGATCTCCATAACGGCTTCCTACAGCTTCCTGTAATACAATAGCCATTTTTTCCTGATCAATCAGGTTTTGTGTTGCCACCATATATGTCTTGCTATCTCTATAAAATACAGATGCGTAAACGGCTTTGATCGCTTTTCCTAAAAGCCCCAACATTTCATATTTGTCGGGTAGCAATGGTATCATATAGGTGGAATACACACCGGCAAACGGTTGGTAATGTGAATCTTCCAATAAGCTTGATGAACGTACGGCTACGGGTGCTTTTACTACATCCAGAAAAGCCATAAAGTCTTCAATCAGGCGGTCGGGTAATCCGGCTTTGAGAAAATAGCGGAGGATTTCCTCATCGGGCCTGTCGGATAAAGCGATGGGGTACAGGTCGTTTATTTCCATGAACTCATCAAAGAGATCGGTGGACATAACTACTGTACGTGGGATCCTTACTACAATATTTTCATCATTGTTTAGTTCGGCATGTTCTTTAACAATATTGTCCATAAAAGCGATGCTACGTCCCTTTCCGCCTATGGATCCATCTCCCATTCGCACAAAATTAGAGAATTCGTCGAACCTGTCTTTATCGAAAACGGCTACAATTCCCGAATTCTTGATACGCCGGTATTTTATTATCATATCATAAATGATCTGACGGGCGTCTTCCACATTGTCGAAGTCCGAAATGTCTATTTTTTTCAACCCTTCTGCCAGCGGGAACAGCGCACGGGAATAGAAAAAACGGGAGAAATGGTTGTGAGACATATGATATACCAGCGAGTCGGTTGGTATATTAAATATATTTTTCTGTAAATCTTTTAAGTTGCGAATACGGAATATCTCTTCCTGAGTATCGGGATTGATAATAACAAAGTCGCCGAAACCGAAATTATTTACAACCTGTTTTCTTAAATCGCGAGGAAAACTCTTCGAATTTTTATCGATAAAACTGCACTCCAATTCGTCTGCATATACTTTGTTCGTTATTTCGGAAGAAGTGAATACAATCGGCTTGAAACGATCCTTTTCCTTTACCCATTTGGCAAAATTATAGCCAGCCAGTTTGTCTTTCGTTCCTCCATGCATATAACTCATATCGGTTACTATACCCAGTATATTATCTTTATATTCGGTATATATCCCGACAGCTTCTTCGTAGGTACGGGCAAGCATGATTTTGGGGCGGCCGCGCATACGCAACATCTGCTGGTGTTCGTTCAGGGCTTCTTTCGAAAACTCTTTCGACTCTTCCATAACTATCTTGAACAAGGTTGGCAGGGCCGATGAGTAAAACCGCACCGAGTCTTCGATAAGAAGAATGATCTGTACACCTACGCTCTCGGTGTCATGTTCGGCATTCATAGCATCTTCTATCAGCTTTATGATTGCTAATAGTAAATCGGGATTGCCAAGCCAGCTAAAAACATAATCTACACCCGACAGGTCTTCCTGTGATAATCTTTTCGTTACTTCTCTCGAAAACGGAGTAAGGACGACGAATGGAATATCATTGAAATGTTCCTTTATATGTTTTGCCGTGGAAAACATATCCGTTTCATCCATATTCGGCATCTGTATTATGAGTTCGTAATGATTCTCACTAAGTTCGGTCAGAGCTTCTTCTTCAGTAACTACCTGTGTAAAACGGGGCGGATAGTTCAGGTTAAGGGATGTATATTCATTGAAAATCTGTTCATCGATACGTCCGTCGTCTTCGAGGATAAATGAATCATATTTGGTTGCTATCAGCAAAACATTATAGATTCGCTTATTCATCAGGTTAGCGAACGAAGTGTCTTTGATACGGAAATCTTTGATATCTGGTATTCGTTTCATAGAAAGCAATTACAGTTATTGGTTACGAGTTGCAAGTCTATTTTTAGTAATGAATTTTCTGTAGACTTTTGTTTGTTATAGTAAATATATAAGTCACAAATATAATGCAAAAAAAGAAGCGGATATAAAATATACTCAGCTTCTCTCTTTCTTTTATTAGGAATGGAGTCTGTCCCATTCAATATTTTAGACAAAAAGGACGATTTGAATAAACCGTCCCTTTTATGAAAAATTGAAATAATATTAATAAGTAGTGTTCTGAGGATCAAAATTTGTCCATCCTTTCATCCAGTTGTCACTATCAGAGTCACTGGCAAAGGCTCCCGAATAATTTACTTTGGTGAAGAACGAATCGTTTAGCAAAGCATCGGTAAATGCACCTAAGCCGAGAACAGGACTTCCTGAAACAGGTCCATAATTAGGATTAGCTTCTTTGCTGTTAGGCTGTTTCAATTTGAGATCTGATATACTTGTCAGAGCTGTATTGTTATTAGCTGTCAGGTTAAAGAAAGTGCTGGAGAATGAAGCTTTCGTAGGATCAGTTACAGCTGTTCCGTTTGTGGATAGCTGGTCTGTCCATGCAGGAGACTGTTTGTTGATATCAGAACCTAGAACACCCATACCCGCAAACACATTATTTTGTATCTTGATAATGCCATCAGTAGCCCATTTCTGTGTAGTACCTTTCTGATTGTCAAGCAATAGACCTACAGGATATCCTGTGGCTATCGAGTTGAATAGATTCAGACGTGAATTGCGGCGAATCTGTATAGCAGCCTGAAACACGCCTAATCGTCCTCCATCAGGTGAAGTCAAACCTTCTCCTGTTATATACTGAGTTGTATTAGCGAAGTCTGTAGCTTGTCCCATTGGGCCTATCAATGTAACATTGCTGAATACTGCTTTAGTATAAGGTTCGTCAGTTGTACCATTTGCATTATTATCCGATTCGAAACCATTAGATAATGATTGGTCTGCTATGTATGGGCTTCTTATACCCAAGAGGAATTGTAGTTTACCTGAATAACCATAATCTGTATCAAAATCATCGTCCCATCCGTGATATGCTACTAGATATTTTGCATTTACAGTACCACCAAACCACTCGAAAGAGTCGTCGCCACTGTATGAAACCTGCACGTGGTCTACTTGTGTTCCTCTACCTACTGAACCAAAAGTCACACCATTGATTTCCTGATCGGTTTCAAACGGAATTCCGGCAAATTCAACTCTTACATAACTTAATACCCCGGAGTTATCATCATCATTGGTACCACCATGAGGTGCAATAGGACCTCCTTCTATTGGCATACCAACTACAATGTCATTGTTGTTGTGTGCCCGTCCGGAAAGAATTATACCACCCCAGTCACCCGGTTTACGGCTTCCTTTTGCCTGATTTGATGTAAATATAATAGGCTCGGAAGCAGTTCCTTTAGCTATCAGTTTACCTCCTCTTCTTGCTATCAAGGTAGCCTTGGTAGTTTTATCTCCTTTTATGATTGTTCCCGGTTCTATTGTCAGAGTAGCACCATCTTCGATATATACCCAACCTTTGAGTACATAAGTTCCTTTTTTGATTGTATGGCTTTCTTTCACATAAAACTCCCGTTCCCCATTACCAATTTCAGTTCCATTATTGAATAGAATTTGTTCTGTTTCGCCACCATCGTTACCTCCGCCTGTATCATCGTTACTATCGGAGCACGCTGAAAATACAGCGATACATGCAATAAAAAATGCGCTTTTAAATAAACTTAAAGTTTTCATAATCAGTATTATTAAAAAATGTTTTACAATTTTATACTCTTTTAGAATGTATATCTTGCTGTTAATGAAATATTCTGTCCTGTTTTATATTCCTTTGTTATCTGTTCCCTTTCATGTGTATTGCCGTCGCTGTCAGTAAATTTCGGGAATTGGGCATATTTTGCTTTTGTTGCCAGTATATCTTTTATTCCCGCGTTTAGTTCAATATGTTTCCCCAACTTTTTGGTTATTGTCAGATCAAGTACATTGCGCGGCATTTCGTACATATCGGGTATATCATTATTGATAGTGGAGCCCGAAGAAGTGGACACTCGTCCTATACCTACAATGCGCTTCCCTATGATATTATAAAGTAATGTTGCATTTAAGCCAAGGGGTTCATTCTGATAAAATATACCTGCATTTATCAGATATGGAGACTGTCCCTGCATCGGACGGTCATAATTGGCTCCTGAATTTTCGTTAAACTTCACTTTACTTTTGATCAAAGATCCATTGAATGTCAGGGAGAAGTCTTTCAATCCCATAAAGTCCAAATTCTTTTTAATATCTACTTCCAATCCGTAATTATCGGCTTTATCAGCATTCTTGAAAGTATAGATATAGGTTCCTCCTCCGTCAAGGTAAGTCCATTCGATAGGGTCTTTGAAACGTTTGTAGAATAGGGCTACGGAGAATATCTCGGAATTGGAAGGGTAGAATTCATATCTGAGATCAAAGTTGTCGATATAAGCTGGTTTCAGGTCGGGATTACCCGATACGAAGCTGAATAAGTCGAAGTCGTAGTACGAAGAAGAAGATATCTCTCTGAATTCCTGTCTATTGGTAGATCGTCCGTAAGCTACCCTGACCAGATTTTTCTCTGTGAGATTATACGTGGCATTCAACGAAGGAAATATATCTGTATATGAATAATCTGTTGTCTTCGATTTGTCACCTGATATAGTTGTATAACTTTTCAGAGACATCTTGTTATGTTCCAGACGTGCTCCTGTATAAATATTAAACTTACTTAATGGTATGTTGAATCCTATATATCCGGCAGCCTGTGTATTTGTACCCGAATAATCATTGTATCTCTCAGTATCGTCGTATGCAAATAGCTTATCGGCACCATAATTTTCCGGAATTAATATTTCAGAAATAACATCTCTGTAACCAAAATCATTCGGCAGATTTTCAGATATCCAGCGATATTTAAAAAATCGTGTATTGTAATTCCTGTCTCTGTATTCCCCGTACAATCCTGCTTTTATTGACGGTTTGAAGCCATTATCGAATGAAAAATCATGTGTATAATTTGTCGATAAAGTATAACTATACTCATTCAGTTTATTATAATCCCGTGTAATATCGTTCAGGTCTACCTGATACTCTTTGTAATGGGCATCTCCCGGATATCCGTTTTCTTCCCAATTGATAATACGTCTGTCCGGCTGATTCTTGTTACTATAGGAAAAGCCCGTCACCCAATCCAGATTATCTTTATCGGTCAGGGTATGTTTCCCTGCAAGTTGTCCTGAATAAGCCAAGCGGCTACTATATATATATTCGGCTTTACGCTGTCCGTAAAATCCACTTGTATTCTGATAGCCTTCACGGTCAGTATATCTGTTTTTTCCTACCTGATTCACAATGTTTCTGAACTCGAAACGATGCTTGTCATTCGGCATATATATCAGATTGGCCAAAGCTCCTACCCTAGCATCGCTGTTGTATTGATTATCAGTGTATTTAAATGTAAAATACGGTTTGTCATTGTCAGAATCATATACGCCATATCTGGAATTTTCCATATCGGTATATGTTTTACTGGTATTACTGTAGTTCAAGGCAGCTATAAGTCCCCACATACTGTTATCTTCTCCTGTATATTTACGGTTGATAACGAAGCCTAAACGTTGATCCGGCAACGGATTCTTAGTCTTTACAGACCAATCGTTGTTAAAGCCGTTTCTTGTCAGGTTATCCACCTGTTCTGCATTATCATTGTCTATTCGGCCCGAAGTAAAGGCACTTGACAGGCTTCTCATTCCATTGTCGAACCCAAGAAAATCGGTCCCGCTACCCTTGCTATATTTGAAATCCTTAAACTGAGTCTGGGTATTGATACCGACACCATAATTTATTTGGATTGAATTTTCGTTGGGAATACCTTTTGTCTCCACTTTGATAAAACCTCCGGAGAAATCCGCGGGCAGTTCCGGTTGTGGTGATTTTACAATCATTATATTTTCTATTTGTGAACTGGGAATGATATCGAATGAAAAAGCACGGGTATCCGCTTCCGAACTGGGTATTGTACTGTTGTTTACCCATACATTATTATACCTTTGCGATAATCCTCTGGCTACTACAAATTTATCATCCACGATGGAGATTCCCGGTACTCGTTTTATTACTTCCGATGCATCCCTATCCTGACTTTTCGATATTTGTTGAGCAGAAACCCCACTCACAACCGCATTGGATTTCTTTATCGAATTCAGGAGAGATACTTCCGAGTTTATGCGGCCTATCGCAACCACATATACTTCACCTAAGGCATGTTCCGATTCTTTCATAGGGATATCTACTATGGTAGGCTCACCTTTCTTAACTTCTACATCTGTAATCTCCATCGGCTGATAGGACAAATAAGATGTAACGATGGTATATTTTCCGGGGGCAACATTGAGTTCGTAGTCACCGTTTTCATTTGTTATGACCCCTATAGTGGTGTTTTTTACCGATATGGCAACACCGGGAAGTGTTTCCTGTGTTTTTACATCTTTTACAGATCCCTTTATTATTGTCTGCGCCGACAGGGTATTTGCTGATAGTAATATAAATACCGCAAAAAAAGCTTTTAATAAGTAGTTACGTTTCTTAAACATATTCCTAATTTCCTTGTACATATTTTCTTTGAATTTTACGATACAAAGCACTTGTATTTTTGTTACAGAAACGCTACATAAAAAATAAGGTTGAACAAAGAAATTATCTCTTTCCTGTTAAGCGTTTTGTAACAGCATTAACAGTGATAACGTTCTTTTTGTCATGTCAAAATACCTATACTTCGATAAAAAAAGCCTGTCTGTCGATTAGTGTTGTTTTCCATCCTTCCTCCTCATAATTTTGAGATAGAAATAAAAATATGAAATATGAAAAAGTCAATTTTGGCAGTAACATTTATCCTTATATGCTCCGGTCTGGCAGCCCAGCCACCAATGGGTGGAGGCCGTCCGCCTATGATGAACAAGCAGGGACAAAACCAGGATAGTTTTATGATAATGGGTATGCCCGAAATACCTGATTTAACGCTGGAGCAGCGCGAAAAACTGGGAAAAGAAATAACCAGTGAACGTAAGGATATTTCGAAGTTGATGCAGGAAAAGCAGGAATTGAAAATAGATTCCGAAAATCCGGGAATGGCAGAAAAAGATAGGCAGAAACTTTTCGGAAAGATGACCAAAATAGATGAAAAAATAAAAAAGAAAGAAGAAAAATATGACAAGAAGTATCGCTCTATCCTATCCGAAGAACAATATAATATATTCTCGGCAAATAAGAAGAATATAGAGTTCAGAGGTCAAGGCATGCCCAATAGGGGCAACAGGCAACAACCACCTGTGCAAAGACCCGATGATGGCGGAGGCCGTCCGGATATGCCGGATGACGATATGTTTTGATAATTTCAAGAATTAAAATTTATATGAACACTTATAATATAAATAGATTGTTTAGATTGGTAATGGTTGGTGTTCTGATACCAACCATTGCTTTTTCACAAAAGAAATGGACCTTGCGAGATTGCATAGATTATGCACGTCAGGAAAACATTCAGGTGAAAAAATCGGATATTACAACAGAAACTTACGATGTGGATATTTCTCAATCCAAGGCCGCATTGTTCCCTTCTCTCAGCGGAAGTGTCTCTCAGCGATATACCAATTCCCAGTCGCCGGACGGAAACGGGGATTACCGGTACGAAGGTTTATTCAACGGGCAATATACCCTGAATGCGAACTGGACTGTGTACAACGGAGGGAAAAACAGGAATGATATAAAGCAGGCCCAATTGCAGAAAGAAATGCAGAACCTGAATACCAAGAATACCCAGAACAATATTGAAATAGCTATAACTCAGGCCTACCTGCAAATACTATACAGCAGGGAATCGATAAAAAATAATGAAAATATAGTGGCCTCCGATTCAGCCCAACTTGCACAAACTCAGATTTTTCTCGATGCAGGAAGTATTACACGCAGCGAGTATGCTCAGGTGGAAGCGCAATACAGTGCCGATAAATATAATCTGGTGCAGGCTCAGAATTCATTTGAGATTTATAAGCTACAACTAAAACAGTTGCTGGAGCTTGATTATGACGAAGAAATGAATATTGATTTTCCACGGATTGACGATCAGGATATATTATCTTTTATCCCTTCGAAGTATGAAGTATATCAGAGAGCGTTGAGTATTATGCCGGAAATTGCCAGCAGTAAGACGAATATTAAACTGGCAGAGCTTAATAAATCCTCGGCAAAGGCAGGTTATTTACCAACTGTATCCGTATCGGGAAGTATCGGTACAGGAAATATATTTAACAGCAGCCCGTCATTTGCAACACAGATAGGACGTAATTTCAATCAGAGTGTGGGACTGACAGTCAGTATACCCATATTTGATAATAAACAGAACCGGTCGAATGTAAAAAAAGCCGATTTGAATATTCAATTGGCAGAACTAGATCTTGTAGATACACAGAAGACATTGCTCTCGACAATAGAAAACCTGTATCAGGATGCTGTATCGGGGCAAAGTAAATATAATGCGGCAAAAGACAAACTTAATTCGGCCCAATTGAGCTATGAACTGGTGCAGGAACAATATGCACTAGGCATGCGCAATACAGTTGAACTAACAACCGAAAAAAATAATTATGCCAATGCTTTGCAGGATTTGCTGCAAGCCAAATATACAGCGTTGGTTAGCCTCAAATTACTTAATTTTTATCAGGGGCAGGAAATTGCATTATAATTAATAATTAACTCTTTACAGATTATAAACAACTTGTAACTCGTTTACTCGTAACTCGAAACTAATTATGAATAAGAAACTAAAAAAATACCTGATTATTGCAGCCGTAGTCGCAATTGTAGTTGCAGGGATATTCTTCCTACTTCCGTCAGCAAAAGGTTCTGCCATTATGCTGGATACAGCGAAGGCAGAAAAAGGAAATATCTCTATTGCTGTTACAGCAACAGGTACTATAGAGCCAATAACACTAGTAGAGGTAGGTACACAGGTATCGGGTGTTATATCCAAAATATATGTGGACTTTAATTCGGAAGTGAAAGCCGGTCAAGTATTGGCCGAACTGGATAAAAGGCTGCTTGTATCGGAACTGGAAAATGCGAACGCCAATCTACAGACAAGGCAGGTTGAGCTTACATTACAAAAGCAAAATTACGACCGTCAGAAAGGCCTGTGGGAAAAGCAGGCGATCAGTAAAGTAGACTGGGAAAACGCTGAATCTACCTACCAGACGGCACAGTTGGCTGTAACTTCGTCGAAAGCTGCTGTACTGAAAGCTCAGACCAACCTGGGATATGCAACCATCACATCTACTATCGACGGCGTGGTTATATCACGTGCAGTGGAAGAAGGGCAAACGGTGGCAGCATCGTTCAGCACCCCTACCCTGTTTACTATAGCTAACGACCTGACCAAGATGCGTGTGATCGCCAATGTAGACGAGGCGGATATAGGTGGAGTGAAAGAAGGACAGCGTGTAACATTTACAGTGGATGCCTTTCCTGAGGATGAATTTGAAGGGAAAGTAGTACAGGTAAGGCTCGAAGCAACCACAACATCTAATGTTGTTACATACGAAGTTGTTATAGATGCTCCGAATCCCGAATTGAAACTGAAACCGGGACTTACAGCCAGTGTCAATATCTATACACAGGAAGAACAAGATGTGCTGGTAGTACCATCCAAGGCATTGCGTTTCAATCCTGATCCCGATATAATGAAAAATTTTAAAGACCTGACATTAGGACAGCCCCTACAGTTTGATCCGAAAGATAAAACCAAGAAAGTAGTTTGGGTAAAATCAGGAAATACACTTTCGCCTAAACAGATTACTGTAGGAACCACTGATGGCGTACATGTGTCTGTAAAGGAGGGTCTTAATCTGGGGGAAGAAGTTGCTACAGGTATTTCGCAGAAGACAAACGGCAATATGCCTGAGCCTGAAAAAGCAAACGGCGAATCGAGTCCGTTTATGCCTCAGCGTCCCGGTGGTAATAAGAAGAAATAATACGAGCACTGTGTTTATGCGGGGAATGCCGGATGTCTCCTATGTGATTGTAATACCAGTCCGGCATTTCCTTCATATAAAATAGCATAATGTAATGAATCAGAATAAAGAAATTATAAGAGTAGAAAACCTGAAACGCGACTATATCGTAGGTGATGAAACGGTTCATGCCTTGCGTGGAGTCAATTTCAGTATACAGGAGGGCGAGTTTGTGACCATTATGGGTACGAGCGGTTCCGGGAAGTCTACTTTACTGAATATACTGGGGTGCCTGGATACTCCTACAGAAGGAGAATATTATCTGGACGGTATTTCTGTCCGCAAAATGGGTAAGAATGACAGGGCTACACTACGCAACCGTAAGATCGGATTTATATTCCAGTCTTATAATCTGCTGGCGAAGACTACAGCTGTGGAAAATGTAGAATTACCCCTTATGTATAACCCTGATGTTTCGGCAAAGGAACGCCATCAACGCGCGATTAAGGCCCTGGAAGAAGTAGGATTGGGCGATCGGCTGAACCATAAGTCCAATCAGATGTCGGGAGGTCAGATGCAACGTGTGGCTATTGCCCGTGCACTGGTAAATGAACCTGTGATAATACTGGCTGACGAAGCTACCGGAAACCTAGATACCCGTACTTCTTTCGAAATTCTTTCCGTACTGCAACGCATGCATGATGAAGAAGGGCGTACAATTATTTTTGTTACGCATAACCCGGAAATAGCAGCATTCAGCAGCCGTAATATTGTTATTCGCGACGGTAGTATCAAGGAAGATAAATATAATGATAGTATCCAGTCGGCAAAAGAATTTATAGCGAAACTGCCGAAAGAGGATAATTAATGTGCCAATAACGTAATTGAAAGTTATTTAATTTACAAATAAGATATATCATATTAAAAAAATTGGCATATCGGCACATTATTTCATTGGCACATCAAAAAATTAGAATTATGAATCTAGTAAATCTATTCAAAATAGCTCTTCGGGCATTGAGCGGTAATAAGTTCAGGGGATTTCTTACCATGCTAGGTATTATAATCGGTGTAGCGGCCGTTATTACCATGCTTGCAATAGGACAAGGCTCGAAGAAGAGTATACAGGACCAGATATCCACAATGGGGTCGAATATGATAAATATTCGACCCGGGACAGGCCAGTTTGGCGGAGTACGTCAGAGTGCATCGAGTATGCAGACGCTCAAACTCGAAGATTATGAGGCTATTGCAGAACAGGCCGAATATATCTCGGCAACATCACCCGAAGTGCAGTCATCGGGACAAGTGATTTTTGGAGCGAACAACTCTCCTACTTCCATATATGGTGTGAATCCCTCCTATCTTGATATTCGCAAATATACTATTGCTCAGGGCGAAATGTTTAGTGAAGGAGATGTTAAGACTTCTGCAAAAGTTTGTGTAATAGGACAGACTGTTGTAGATAATTTGTTTACAAATGGTGAAGACCCTGTTGGACAGACAATTCGTTTTAACAAAATACCTTTCAAAGTAATAGGTGTACTTACCTCGAAAGGTGACAATACAATGGGAATGGATCAGGACGACCTGATTATCGCTCCTTATACGACAGTTCAGAAGCGCATTTTGGCCATTACTTACATTCAGTCCATATCGGCCTCTGCCGTAACAGAGGACGCTACAGAGGATGCTATAACAAGTATAGAAAACATCTTGAGACAGCGTCATAAAATAGGTGCGAATGATGAAGATGATTTTAATGTACGTTCACAGAAAGAGCTGATCTCCATGATGAGTTCCACTACCGATATGATGACTGTCCTACTGGCTTGTATAGCCGGAATATCTTTGTTGGTAGGTGGTATAGGCATTATGAATATCATGTATGTATCAGTAACAGAGCGTACCCGCGAAATCGGGCTGCGTATGTCTATCGGTGCCAAAGGTGTGGATATATTAATGCAGTTCCTAATCGAAGCCATTCTTCTGAGCGTAACAGGTGGGATTATCGGCGTGATACTTGGTGTCAGCAGTGCTTTTATGGTAAATTATCTGCTGGCATGGCCTATCAGCATCCAGGTATATACTATTGTATTGTCTTTCATTGTGTGTACTGCAACGGGAATTTTCTTCGGCTGGTATCCTGCAAAAAAAGCATCATACCTTGATCCGATCGAAGCTCTGAGATATGAATAAGGTTGAATTATCCCTAGATTTGTTTATCTATAGGGTTGTGCTATAGATACAGAGATATTTGATTTCATTATTGGTTTTCGGAAAAAGTAACAGTAATAAAATATGAATAATGTGTTACCTTTGTTACTTTTTAACAAACAATGAATTTTGAGACATAAGTCATAATGATAAGAACTAATTATTAATTTTTCATTCTTAATTATTTAATTACTTTTTGTGTTACGTTTGTTACTTTTTAACGAAATGTAGTTAATGAATGTAAATTATTACTTGAAGTATCTAATGTTAACTTTCTGTATTTTAAAATGATATAAGCATGAAGAACTTTATAAAAATATTTCCACACATCATTATATGGACGATTGCATTGGTGGTTCCGATATATTTGATCTCGCGTGAAGGAACATTCGATTATAAACCTTATTATAATTATGTTATCCGCATGGGGATATTTGCCATATTGTTTTATGCAAACTATTCTTATTTGATAGAGAAATATTTGTTCAATAGGAAGTTTGCTCTTTATGTTATTACAAATATAGCGCTTATAGTTGTTCTGGTAATCCTTCAGACTTTTGTATCAGAATCTATGCGCCCTGATCCACAGGTGATACAGACTATAGAGGAAGGTATACAGAAGAAGCCTCCACATATGGGTCGATTCCCGGAAGGCAAGCATGGCGGGCCTCCTCTTCTGATGCGTTTCGTATTCGATTATGTATCGATTATTTTTGTGATAGGGCTCGCTGTGGCAATAAAAACAACAATTCGCTGGTATCGTGATTCTATTAATTTTGAAAAGGCGAAAAGCGTTCAATTAGAGGCCGATTTGCGTAATTTGAGAAGCCAGCTTAATCCTCACTTTCTCTTTAATACGCTGAATAATATATATTCACTGATTGCTATCGATCAGAACAGGGCACAGGATGCGGTACACAGGCTCAGTAATCTTTTACGCTATGTAATGTACGATAATGATGAGAAATTTGTTCCTTTGGATAAGGAATTAACGTTTACTCAAAACTATATTGATTTAATGAAACTCCGTCTAAGCGCTAACGTGAAACTAAATGTGCTGATAGACGGCAAAAGTAGCCATGATATGATCGCATCATTAATGTTTATAACCCTGATAGAGAATGCTTTTAAACATGGAATAAATAATGGTGAAGAAAGTTTTATTGATGTTAGTATTTTGGTAGATCCGGGAAAAGGGGTACTTTGCACTGTGGAGAACAGCCTTGTGAAAAGAGAAGAAAATATGAATATGGAAGAGCATAATTCCGGCATTGGTTTAACCAACCTCTCTAAAAGGCTTGATCTCCTATATCCTAACAGGCATGAATTTATCGCAGAGAAACGGACAAACAGTTTCTTTACATTATTAAGAATCGATTTTGGGAAAGAAAAAAATATATTATGAAACTGAAATGTGTAATAATAGATGATGAACCTCTAGCAATAGATTTGTTGAAGACATATGTTGCAAAAACTCCTTTTTTAGAATTGATAGGGACTTTCAATAATGCTTTGTCTGCTATGGATACGATAAGCAACGATAAAATAGATGTATTGTTTCTGGATATAAATATGCCTCAGATAACAGGCCTGGAATTTTCCAAGACCCTCCCTCCTACTACAAAGATTATATTTACGACGGCTTATGATCAGTATGCCGTAGATGGTTTCCGGTTAAATGCCCTGGACTATCTGCTAAAGCCAATTAATTATACCGAGTTTTTGCAGGCTGCAAATAAAGCATTGGAATGGTTTAAGTTGACAGCCGCTTCATCAAATGATAATGCAGCATCCTCCGCTTCGAGTATATTCGTGAAATCGGGTTATAGAATGGAAAAAATAGAGTTTGACGATATTCTTTATATAGAGAACCAAAAGGATTATGTAAAATTCCATCTGGAAACACAAAAGGAGCCGGTAAGTTCGCTGATGAGTATGCAATCGTTGGAGGAGAAACTTCCCGAAAAGCAGTTTATGCGTGTACATCGTTCTTTTATCGTTAATCTGGATAAGATAAAAACAATAGAAAGAAACTGTATCGTATTCGGAAAGGAATATATTCCTGTGTCAGAATCATATAAGGTGAGATTTATGGACTTCCTCAACAAGCATTTCTTCTGATGATGCAGATTTATCTCAAAAAAGGCTGATATTTATTTTGGAATTAGAAAAAAGTACATATCTTTGCATCGCTTTTGAAGGAAAGCACAATGCTGAACAAGCATTGGAGAGATGGCAGAGTGGTCGATTGCGGCGGTCTTGAAAACCGTTGAACTGCGAGGTTCCGGGGGTTCGAATCCCTCTCTCTCCGCCAAAAGGCTAAGACAAAATAAGCCAAAAACAAGAAAAGTCCTACAAATCAGTGATTTGTGGGACTTTTTCGTTTATCCCCATTTCATATAGAAGCCATAAAAAAGCCATTTTTTGACATAGCTGCGTAACCTATTCGTAACCTATTGTCAGAAAATCAAAATAGGTTACGATTTGTCTGATTTAGGCAGTTTATAGTCCATTTTTGGAAGTCTGTATTTATCTCATTATTTGATTGTTGAATGTATTTTTGAAATTAAATTTTGAGTTATGAAAAAGACGACATTCAGTATCCTTTTTTATGGAAAAAAGAATGGATTAAAAGCAAACGGCAAGATGCCGGTTATGGGACGAATTACCATTAATGGAAAATCGATCCAGTTTGGAACAAAGGTTGATGTTGATCCTAAATTATGGAATGTAACGGCAGGTAAGCTTGTTGGAAAAACACAGGAAGTCATTAACACGAACTCAGTGCTTGATGGTATCAAAGCAACGATGACTAAGATTTACAGAGAACTACTGGAAAGAGAAGTTTCTGTTACCCCTGAACGTATTAAGAATATCTTCTTTGGTGTTGAGATCCAACAGCAGATGCTGCTTGATCTTTTCAGAAAGCATAATGAAGATGTTGAGAAACTGATCGGCATAAATAAAAGTAAGGCTACTTACCAAAAGTACGAAGTAACCAGAAAGCATCTGACTTCTTTCATCAAAGAAAAATACAATCGTTCAGATGTTGCCTTAAAAGAAATCGACTTTATTTTTATAACTGATTTTGAGGTTTATCTCTTGACCAAAGCAGGTTGTAATCTGAATACAACAGCCAAATTTATGCAGTTTTTTAAGCGAATTGTTCTTATAGCCAAGAATAATGGCTGGTTAAAGAGTGATCCATTTATAAATTATAAGATCCGGATTAAGAAAGTCGATCGAGGTTATTTAACACAGAACGAAATAGAATCTATCATTAACAAGAAGATAACGATAAAGCGCCTGGATCAGATTCGGGACATTTTTATTTTCTCCTGTTTTTGCGGATTGGCTTACATCGATGTGAAAAATCTGCGAAAAGAAAATATTCGTATATCATTTGATAACAAACTCTGGTTAATAGGTAAAAGAGAGAAAACAGGAGTGTCTTTTACCATTCCTTTGCTTGATATTCCTCAAAAGATATTGGATAAATATGAAGGAGCATTATCAGATGATCGTGTACTTCCGGTTCCAAGCAACCAAAAGGTAAATGCATATTTGAAAGAAATCGGTTCTTTATGTGGAATTGATAAGGAATTGAGCTTCCACCTAGCCCGGCACACATTTGCGACTCTGACTCTTTCTAAGGGAGTATCGATTGAGAGTGTAAGTAAGATGCTGGGGCATACTAATATTCGAACAACTCAAATATATGCCCGTATCACTGATTCTAAGATAAGTAACGACATGGATGATTTTGCTTCAAAAGTAAAAGGTCTGAGTGATAAATTTGCAGTAAATCAATAAAATCTAAATTATGGAAACAGGATATATAAAGTTTATAGATGTAGAGACTGATAGTCCCATTATTGAAGTAAAAATAGTAAATAGTACGATTTGGATGACAGTAAATGAAATTGCTGATTTGTTTGGTACATATATTCCTACAATCAATAAACACCTCAAAGCTATGTTTAAAGAAGGTTTATTGAAAGAACCGGATGTGACAGAAGAATACAGATATACTCGGAATGAGACAGAAGAATATATTCGTACTTATTATAATTTAGAGGTTGTTATCTTCTTGAGTTTTCGTATTCAATCCTTATATACCAAAGCTTTTCGGGAATGGGTATTGAATGCTTTCTGTGAATACGGAAAAGTAGAAGCTAAATCAGAAATGATTATACTATTTAATTCTAATATGAAAAAATATTCACTTAATACTTCGAATTAATATGGAATTACAGATAATACAAAATAAGATTTTTGAAGTTCGTGGATTACGGGTGATGATTGATTTTCATTTAGCAGAGTTGTATCAGGTAGAAACCAGAGCATTAAAACAAGCTGTAAGAAGAAATATCGAGCGTTTCCCAAACGACTTTATGTTTGAATTGACAAACGAAGAAGCTTTAGAATTGATAAATATAGGGGTATCACAATCTGTGATACCCTCAGGCTATAATGTGGGTATATCTAAAATATTTGCATTCACAGAACAGGGAGTGTCTATGCTTTCATCCGTTCTCCGAAGTAAGATAGCCATTGAAATCAATATCTCAATCATGAGAGCTTTTGTCGCTTTACGACAGTATACTTTAGACTATGCAGAACTAAATCAAAAGCTAGAAACATTTATGATCGAAACTAATATACAGTTTAATCAGATATATCAGGCTTTGACTGAATTAGCCAGTACAAGAGAGCAGAACAGTAAATCTCGAAAGCGTGTAGGATATATACAAAATGAAGAAGAGGGGTGATAGCTCCTCTTCTTTGTTTCTAAGACACTTTTCTAGCTCCTCATCCTGCAGTCTTCCGCAGTAAATAACAATAATATGTAGGAAAGGTATCCCAATATTAATCAAAACATCTCTATCTATTGAAAATATTTACATGAAAATGTTAAAATAAAAATGATAAATGCTTTGTAGAATGATAGTTGTTTTATATTTTTAAGTGTGATTAACAACTAAAATATTAACTATTAAAAAGGAGGTAACTTATGACCTATACGAAACCTAAAGTATTGGCAAAAAGTACTACTCAGATGGCAGAATGCCGTCCTAATAGTAAGCCAAGTGGAAGGCCTTGTAATAAACCAGGACCTGGAGGACGTTAATGAACAAATTAATCAGGAGATGCTGTTTTATAATTAAATGCATTTCCTGATTTTACTAAAGAAGTATTCTTATGTTTTTCAAGCAAAAATCTAATATCATATTCAGAAGTTATGAGTCTTTTGGATATATTACCGATAATCGAAATTTTGGATATAAACTAATTAATAGTAATGAAAATTACATCGGCGACAAAATTCTATCAGAAAGTGGAAATGTATTTTTCTCGGTATTAGATAGAAAACCTCAAAACATTAATGAACTTTCAAATAAAATAAATAAGCAATTCCCTGATGTTGATATACAAACAATAAAAAGTGATGCTTCTGAATTTTATTGCATGCTTGAACAAGATGGATTTGTTGTGTCTGGCAAAACATTTGAGGAATGTGAAGAAAAAGATACACAATTTTCATACAAGATGTTAGATGATGAAACTATAAATGAGGATTCTCTTTCAATAAGTAAGTATTCAGAAAAAGATACACAAGATTTCTTTGAAGAATACTTTAATGGCAAGCCACAGCTTACAAATTTACACATAGAACTTACCAGTAAATGTAACGAAAGATGTCTACACTGCTATATACCTCACGAAAATAAAATAAGTAGTATTTCTCCAAACTTGTTCTATGCTATTTTAGAACAATGTAAAGATCTAAAACTACTGCATTTGACCTTAAGTGGTGGAGAACCAATGTTGCACAAGGAGTTCTGTGACTTTTTAAAAAAATGCAGAGAATATAATTTTTCTGTAAATGTACTTAGTAATTTAACATTACTAAATGATAGAATAATTGAAGAAATGAAGGCGAATCCTCTTTTAGGTGTTCAAGTCTCATTATACTCAATGACTCCAGCTATCCACGATGAGATAACTCAAATGAAAGGAAGTTTTGAGAAAACGAAAAATGCAATTTTAAAACTGATTGAGAACGATATCCCTTTGCAAATAAGCTGTCCAATAATGAAACAAAATAAGAGTACTTATAATGATGTTATAGAATGGGCTAATAAACAAAAAGTTCATGTCGGAACTGATTATAACCTTATTGCAGAATATGATCATACAACGCAAAATTTGAATTGTCGCTTACCGATTAATGAAATCAGAGGAATCATATACGATAAAGTCGCAACTGATACAAAATATTTAGAACAGATGCAAATGGCTGCTAAAGAGAAAAAAGATGCGACATCGAATGATTTTGTTTGTAGTGTTTGCCGTTTCTCTATATGTATAACAGAAAATGGAGATGTATACCCATGTGCAGGCTGGCAGGATTATATTGTTGGTAATGTAAAAAATACTCTCCTCAAAGATATTTGGGAGAATTCCGAAAAAGTACAATATTTAAGAGGTTTGCGGAACAAAGATTTCCCTAAATGTATTCAATGTATAGATAGGGAATATTGCACCATGTGTATGGTCAGGAATTCAAATGAAAACTCTTACGGAGATCCATTAATAGTCAGTCAGCATTTTTGTAATATTGCAAAACTCAATAAACAAATAGTACTTGATCTGGAAAAGTTAGAACGATCAAATTAATAAAATATATTTATCATGAGAGTATTCTGTTTGATTTTAATCAAACAGAATAGAATACTTGTTGCCCTAAGAAAGATATTTAATTATGAGTAATAGTTAAACCTTTTTCGTGGATTATAAATTACGTTTCAATTATAATAATACGATTAAATTCTAATCTCAATAATATCATTAAAATTGGTTGTATAGCGTTGTGAAAGATGCTCCTGACGAATATTCTTACTATAGCCGTTTCCTTCAATAGCAAGTTTTATGGTGTCACGTCCATTCTTTTTATTTATCTCATCCAACGTTTGATTTAATCGCTGCTGCTTATCACGGTCTTTTTCATCAAAGAAGTCCCGTAGTGCATATTCTTCGGGAATAATATCGATCAATACCACTCCGGCTCTTTTATATTCAAGATTCGGCAAATATATCGAATCCAAAGCCTGACGACAGTACCCGATTATCTCAGCTGTATCTGAAGTATAGAATGACAAAGGAACAACCTTTGACGGTTTATACACATCTTCATCAAATCTATCAGTTTGGACGAAAATATAAATAGCTTTGGTAACGGTTTTCTGTTTCCTCAGTTTAGCGACACTCAATGAAGCTAAAGAAGCAATAGATTCTAATAAATTGTTGTATTCTGTAATTGGCTGTCCAAAACTTCTGGATGTGCATATCTGTTGTTTCTTCGCCGACAGTTCGTCTTTTTCAATACAGGGGATGCCTTGTAATTCCAGCCAGGTACGTTCCCCGATTACAGTCATCTTGCCTCTGACCCATGATCGAGTCTTTTGGGTTAAATCATACGCTGTTTTTACCCCGTGATATTCAAGCATCTTTGTATGCCGACGCCCGATTCCCCAAACATCACCTATAGGTGTCTTTTGTAATGCTTTAATACGCTTCTCCTCGTTATCAATAATGCAAACATTGTTATATGCCTTGTACTTCTTAGCAAAGTGATTGGCTATCTTACCTAATGTCTTAGTAGGTGCTACGCCTATCGATACAGAAATCCCTGTATTTTTAGTTACTGTATGGATGATATGTTTGCTATAGCTTACAATATCCTCTATTCCGTGCAGATGAAGAAAAGCTTCATCCACAGAATATATCTCCATATCGGGAACAAGATTTGATAACGTATTCATTACCCTGTCCGACATATCTCCATATAGTGTGAAATTAGTAGAGTAAACCCCAACATTATATTGTTTAACGAGCTCTTTTATTTGAAAGAATGGTACTCCCATTTTTATACCTAACGCTTTGGCCTCATTGCTTCGGGATATAACACAACCATCGTTATTGCTGAGTACAACAACAGGACGATTGTTTAATGACGGATTAAAAACCCGTTCACACGAAACAAAGAAGTTATTACAGTCGATTAGGGCGTACATTAATCAAAATACAATATTCCGTTATGTTCATATTTTACATTTTCACTTGAAAAGACCTCTCTTTTGAATTTTTCACCACAATGCCTACAGACATGTTTTATATGATTCAATTCTCCCATTTGGCTTTTTCCACATAGTGGGCAAAGTACGTATCCCCACTTATATCCAGTTAATCTACTTCTAAAGTCAGCTTTCGCATATGACCTCCATGTGATTATCTGCGAAGTTTCATTTATTACATTTTCTATATACTGTAAAAAATCGGATGTGTAATTTTCTTGATTTTCATACTTAGCCAATTCTTCATGAATTTCATTTGAACCGAATCTAATAACAATCCAACCTGCCACCTGAAAGTTTACGTCCTTTCTTCTGTCTTTATTACTATGTTTTTGTCTATGAGAACGAATTCCATCACATTCAATTGCTATTTTAACAGGATTATTCAATACTCCTCCATAAATAGCAAAATCTACTTCATATTCTATTCCTGGATTTCCCATATCATATACATCTGGTATAAGAACCATTTCATTAGGCTTTACAAAATAATTCTTCATATCACTAGGATATTGATTCAATATCAGATAAAATGCTTTTTCTAAATCAGAATATTTATCGTTATTTATATAGTTGTCAATTATTTCGAATATATTTTCTGAATATGTCTCACTATATTCAGAATAATCATCCTCTATCCTAACACGTAGACGATTTATTAAAGTTTTTATATCCATATTAAGCAAATTATCTCTGTTTTTTTATTGAATAAGTAACAATCCCCCAGATAAGAAAATCATTATCTTCTGTCACTTTAACGGGCTTATATTTATCATTGGCAGGTATCAGCCACACTATCTCTTTTTCTATTTTGATATACTTAATAGTGAATTCTCCATCGACAAAGCAGACTGCCATATCTCCGTTTCGAGGCTCCAGAGATTTATCAATAATCAATATGTCTCCATCATAAACACCTGCATCTTGCATACTGTCTCCACGGACACGACCATAGAATGTGCTGGCCGGGTGGCGAACCAGCTCTTTATTCAAGTCGATAGCCAAATCCATAAAATCCTGTGCCGGACTGGGGAATCCTGCTTTGATCCCTCCGTCAGCTATAGGAAGTGATAATTCAGTATCTACTTCTGCACGAAATATTTCAAGAGCTTTCTTTTCCATCAAAACAAAAGTACATAAAGCAATAGAGATAACGTGAATTAAGAATCTTAATTAATACATCCATATTATAGAATTTCCCTTTTGCGTTTCTCTTTTTATAACCGCTCCTCTTCCAGTGGAGCCATCTCTTGATCGGTCTTTCTGTTCATCGGGCAAAGGTATGAACGGCTTTTAGTCCTGCATATTCATTGCCTAACGGTTTTCGCAGAAATCTTCCTCTTTCCTTTCAGGCGAGCGTATTTACTGACGAAAAAATATGCCTGTCTAAAAGCCTATACCTGCTTGTTGCCCTTGAAACAAAAAACGACCGACCTGACGGATGACGCATGAAAAAAAAAGTCGCAGTTATGAGAAACGAAAGAAAAATAATGAAACAAAACTCCCTCCCCTCTGGAATCATCATAAAATTGGGTTTAGGGGTAGCAATAGTGGCTCTGTGTGCATGGATAGTTACACAAATGAGTATAAACACTTCTGTTATTACAGGACTTATCGGTGGCTATCTGATTATCTGTCTTGTATTTAAAATAGTAAAGCTATTTATCAAGATGATATTATCCATTATAGCTTTTATCATCCTTATCTCCATTTTCTTATTCCTAATCTTTTAATCCATACAGCCATGACAAAATTATATTCATTGTTCGCAGGAACAACAACCGATACAGAAGTGAAAGCAGCAGCAAAAAATCAAATTATTCAAATGGAAGGATACTCCTATGACCGTTATGTAGTCCACCAAATTACACATGACAAGTACGGCTATCACTATCATCTGATTAACCTCCGTACACTTGATATGCAACAATCCGAAATCATTAAACCGCTGAGCCAAAAGTTTGGAATCGGTATGTATTACGATGAAAACAATATCGAATTCATGCCCGAAAAAGAAGTCGCTGAACTCTATGTCAAAGCAAAGGCTAAAGAGGATGCAGAACAGGAAAAAGAGCGACAAGAAAATGAACGAAGAAAGGCTGTAAGGGAGATCGGTCGCAAATGGCTGAATGAAAACCTACCCGAAGATGCCAAAGCAATTATTGTGGCTCGTTTGAAAGCTGATGAATCCGACTCGCAAACGGACTATTATGCCTCAAGAGTAGCACGCACAGTAATCTTAGGTTTCTCCAAACACAAGCGAGATGTTTTTTCCGAGATGCGGAAGTATGCTCCAAACTTTGAAGAAACAGCACATCTGGCAACCTATAACGAACAGTATGAACACAGGGAAAAGTATTCGATGGGTGCAGGCTATTATTTAGGAGAAAGCAAATACAGCGGATGGATTATTGAAAAATCCCCTATATACGACAGAAAGAACAAGATTGATGAATTTGCCTATGTCGCAGGATGTCCCGATGGTATTTATATCAAAAACAGCAATGAGAATAATACTTCTATTGAAAACGAGAAAGAACCAACCCTCCAATTTGAATCCGATAACCTCTCCTTTGAGATAGTTGATTATTCAGAAAAAGCTATCGCCCTGTTCGGAGATACCAAAGAAATAAAAGATTTACTCAAAGCAATGGGAGGAAAATTCAATCCGAGACTGGCACACAACAATGAAAAGCAAGCAGGATGGATATTTTCCAAAGCAAAGAGAGAAGAATTACAAAAAGTATTGAATCTAAACAAATAAAAGTTATGAAATCAACAGCATATTTTACACGAACCATATTGACACACTTAGAACAAAGGGCATCTATAGACCCTTTGTTCGCCCAATTGTTTGCCAACCTTGATAAGAATATTAATGATTGCTGTACTTACATCCTGAATCAAGTACAGAAAAGCGGTTGTAATGGTTTCACGGATGATGAAGTCTACTCAATGGCAGTACATTATTACGATGAAGAAAACATAGAAGTAGGCAAACCGATCGATGCCAGAATTGCAGTAAACCATGTAGTAGAACTAACAGAGGACGAAAAACAACAGGCACGGCAGGATGCTATTCAAAAAGCACAGAATGATGCCTATAACAAGATGATGCAATCCAAGAAGAAGACAACATTTAAACAAATAGCCAATACAAACCAACTAAGCCTTTTTGACCTATGAAACCAAAGAATAAATTTCAAGAACAAGTTGTAGAAGCAAGTAAGACATTACCTGCAATAACTAAAGAACAGATACAATGGGGATATGATAATGCAATTGTATATCTCGGTTATCGATCAAAGAAAGGCATTATGACCTGTTCCAAGTGTGGACATTCATGGAAAGGAGAAGGCGAACTGATTACGACTCTTTTAGGATGTGATTGTCCGAACTGTAAATCAAATCTGACTGTAAAAGCTACTGCTAAACGGACATTCAATGACAGCTATTACATGACAGTTATTGATACCCACAAAGGCTATCAGGTACTACGCACAATTATGTTAGGCTATACAAGTAAAATCGGGGAACTACCCAAATACAGCGCATCTGAAGTAATGCAACGTTGGATTGCTCCCGATGGGAAGTACTGTACATTTGCTAAACTCAGGCAGACAATGGGTACAATGTATTACGATTCATGGATATTTCATACTCCATTGGAATTAAGACAAGAGATTGATGTTTATAATCGTATCTATACAGGTGCAATATATCCAAAACAAAAACTGATACCCGAACTAAAGCGTACAGGCTACAAGAAAGCTTTATACAATCAGAAACCGTTGGATTTATTCCGTATCCTACTAACAGATAGTAAAGCCGAAACGCTGATAAAAACTAAACAAGCCAAGCTATTAAAGCGTATTCTGGATAGCGGATGGAAGAATATTGATAACTATTGGCAATCGATTAGAATCTGTATTCGCAATAACTACAAAATCAAAGATGCTACTCTTTGGTGTGATTATATTGACTTGCTTCGATTTTTTAGTAAAGACCTGCTTAATCCTAAATACGTTTGCCCCAATAATCTGAAAGTAGAGCACGACCGATATGTAGCAAAAAAAGCAAAAGTAGATGCCCAATTGGAAATAGAAAAGCAACTCGCAAAAGAAGATTCATTCAGAGAAGCTAAAGCTAAGTTTTTCGGACTCATATTTTCAGATGGGTTAATCAGTGTACGGGTATTGGAAAGTGTTGCAGAGATAATAACTGAGGGTAAAGCCATGCACCATTGTGTAGGCGGTTATCACTCAAAAAAAGATTCGTTGATTCTTTCGGCTTGTATAGATGGTAAGCGGATTGAAACAATAGAAGTCTCAATTTCTCAACTAAAGGTTATTCAATCAAGAGGTATTTGTAATAAGAATACCAAGTATCACAATCAGATTATCAGCCTTGTGGAGAATAATATCTCGCAAATCGAGGAACGATTGGCTGCCTAATTTATTAATCTAAAAATCAACAACAATGTACAGACTATATATTGGATTCAGACTTTTAGGCGAATTTCATAGTATTCGTGAAGCTAAACAATTTGCAGGAAAAAGCAGATTGAGTGGAGTATTTAATCTGATCGGAGATAATTATCGGGATGCATGGTATGTATTCCGATAATTATCTGCAATCAGGTTTTTGACAAAAAAAGCCGCCTTTTAGGCGGCGTATCATTTTCATTAAACAACTCTATGATTTTACTCCTGTAACGGTAATCGAATAAATGCCAACATTGCCCCCTTTGTATTCGGCTATCGTCGACTCATCCAGATGTTCCTGTAAAACATCATCAGGAATGACAACTGNCAACATCAGAGATACAAAAATGACCTCCTTTTTTCAATACCCGGTGTATTTCTTTAAATATCCTATCCTTTTCAGGCAAAAGATTCAAAACACAATTACTGACTACTACATCAATGAAATTGTTAGGTAAAAGCATATTCTCAATATCACCTTCAATAAATTCCACATTAGTATAGCCCCGCTTTGTGGCGTTCTTACGTGCTCTGTCTATCATTTGTGGAGAAAAGTCAATACCGATTACTCTCCCTGTTTCTCCGACTTCTGCTCGGGCTATAAAACAGTCGTTGCCCGCACCTGAGCCCAAATCCAAAACGGTATTACCCTCTTTAATACCTGCATACTCAGTAGGTAATCCACAGCCTACACCCAAATCCGCATCGGCTTCATATCCTTTAAGCCCGCTGTAGTCTTCGCTCATAATTGTAAAGACTTTTTTTGAAGGAGTTGCAGGGTTCGTTCCACAACAGCAACCGGATTTTAAAGCATCACTATTCAAAGCCAATTCACTATATCTTTGTTTTACCAAAGCTTTCTTTTCTTCGTTCGTGTTCATATTAAAAGTATTGTAGTTATTTTATTTATAATATTTCTTTTTTAGCCAAAAGGCAATGTTTACCAACAGGATAAGTACAGGAACTTCCACCAATGGGCCTACTACGCCTGCAAAAGCCTGTCCGCTATGCAAGCCGAAGACACCAATAGCAACAGCAATAGCCAGTTCAAAGTTGTTACCTGTGGCTGTAAAAGCTATCGAAGCATTTTTATCGTAAGACGCCCCCATTAATTTTCCTGCAAAGAAGCTGAGGAAGAACATCACTACAAAATAGATTAATAATGGTATTGCTATACGCACTACATCTAATGGTATTTGTACGATCAGTCCTCCTTTGAGACTAAACATTAATACTATGGTAAATAGTAAGGCGATTAAAGTAATTGGAGAGATTGTAGGAATAAATTTTTCTTTATACCATTGTTCCCCTTTTATTTTAACTAATATCAATCGGCTTAGAATACCTATCAGGAAAGGAATACCCAAATAGATAGCTACTGTTTCGGCTATTGTACCTATGGATATATCCACGATTGTACCCTCAAAACCGAACAAGGGAGGAAGTTTTGTTACAAATATCCACGCATAAAAACTGTAAAAAAATACCTGAAAAATACTATTCAGGGCGACAAGTCCCGCACCGTATTCTGTATTACCTTCTGCCAGATCATTCCATACAAGCACCATTGCAATACACCGTGCAAGACCTATCAGGATAACCCCCACCATGTATTCGGGATAATCGTGTAAAAAGAGAATGGCAAGTAAGAACATTAGGGCAGGTCCGATAATCCAATTCAGGACTAACGAGACAGTCAGTATTCTGACATTCTTGAAAACTTTCGGCAGTTGTTTGTAATCTACTTTTGCCAATGGCGGGTACATCATCAGGATTAGACCGATTGCCAGAGGAATGTTTGTTGTTCCGCTCGACATGGAATCTATGTAGCTGCTGAAAGACGGGATAAAATACCCCAATCCTACACCGATAGCCATCGCAAGGAATATCCAAAGTGTTAAGTTCTTATCTAAGAAACTCATTTTCTTTTTACTCATGACCTTTTATCTTATCGGTGTATAATTCATAAAATGCTATTTTGATTTCATCCCTTACCCTAATATACTCGGATTGAATAAATTCGGGTGTTCCCGTAGCTTCGGACGGATCATCAAAACCGATATGCAGACGGTTCTTTACTTTTCCCGAGAATGCAGGACAGCTTTCATTTGCACCACCGCAAACGGTTATCACATAATCCCATTTATCATTCATATATTGCTCCACACTATCGGATGTATGGTGTGAAATATCTACACCTGCATCCTGCATGACTTCTATTGCCTTTGGGTTTACCTTTCCGCTTGCTTTTGTCCCTGCGGAATAAACAGACAATGAAGGATCGAATGATTGTAAAAATCCATGTGCCATCTGGCTGCGGCAACTATTTCCTGTACACAGAATTAAAATTCTCATATTGTTTATAATTTCGTATTTATACTAACAGTTCCTATTTCGTAGAATAACGAATGTATATCTTAAAAAAATATCAGGATAAAATTTTTGACATTTTATAGTTTGTCATGGAAATACCAATGCAAACGGTCTGTTGTTCCAAAATAACATAGCCTTTTTTTGAGAAGAAAGGTTCGGCTGTAATACTGACATCAGCAGTTATTTCTGAAATATCTTTCAACCGTGCATATTCTTCAATCTTTTTAAGTAAGAATGTTGCAATGCCCTTTCCCTGATAGTCTTTATGAACAAACATGGAGTTTAAATACCCTGATAATTTTAGGGCAGCAAATCCTAATATTATATTATTCTTCTCAGCAAGTATAAAATATTGCTCATTTATCCACTCTTCCCATATACTCGCATCCTTTCCTCTTGCAGCCCAACATTCGACCTGTTCGGAAGTATAATCTTTCAAATTGACTGAAAGGATAGTTGAACGGAACAGTTCTTTAATAGCGGGGATATCTTTTTTAGTCGCAAACCTGATGTCCATAATTATATCAGCAATTTTCGTCTGTATTCTGTAACTGAGTAAAAAAGCCACCAAACAATTCTTTGGCTTTATTCCAGTTCTCGTTGTTGATACAATATTTTACAGTAGGCAATGTAATTGTCCCTTGGATTAATCCTGCGTCTTTTAACTCATTCAAATGCTGTGACAGCGTACTTTTGGCTATTGGTAATATCTCTGACATGTCGCCATGATAGCAACATGATTGATTGGCAAGCATTTCAAGTATGGCAATACGAATAGGATGTCCCAGTGCTTTAGCAAAGCGTGCTAATTGTTCCTGATCGGCTGTTAATTCTTTCTTTGACATAGCTATTTATATTTATTGTTCGCAAATATACGAACATTATTTTATTCGCAAAATTACGAATGATTTTTATCTAGAAAGTTTTTATAAGAGAGGGACAGTTATAAAAGCCCTTAATGAACTAAAGTATTAAAATATAATAATCTAATTATACTTTTTGTACGGAACCAGTGGTGAGCAATTCTCCCAATTTACAACTATGTCTCGCATTTGAGGTTTATTATTGAAATTCCGTGAAATATTCCTTATCAAATTACTATAGTCGTCAGAACCATCTGGATATTGTCTATAGTATACTTTTACTGAAGCGCAATTATTGTGTTCAAACAGAGTATTAAGTAGGGTCCGATCCGAATTCCCACAAGAGTGTCCCATGACAAATACTTGATAAATTCCAGATTTTATAAATTCCAATAAATCTCTGTAATTTCTTGTTTTATGGTATTTTATAGATTTGATATTCTCTAAAAAATCATTATCCTGCAATTTTTCTATTTTCTGATAATCGTCATCTAACTCATCACCATATCCAAAGATAATTTGATTATTTTGATTTTGAAGTTCTCCATGGATATTGATGACCTTGTAATTCATTTCTTCGTTTGTATATAGTCTTTCAGCTGTTTTTGTATAGTTGAAGTTTAGAATTAATGTATAAGGCATACAATATTCTTCTTTAAAGTTCTGATTTTTTAATTTTTTTTCAACAAAGTACATTCGTTCTTCATCTACAGTACTGCATATATTGTATTGAGGATCTGTTTCTTTATCTTGTTCAAAATTCATTAAATTATCGAAACGATACATATCGGAGAATATCGAATCGACAAACTCAGTCTGTTTACAAGTAGCAATGTCATCAAATTCTATAACACTTGAGAAGGCTTCTTGTATAGATTGATGTTTCTCTATTTCTACATTCTCAGTTACATTCACTAGGTGTTTTTCCAAAAGGTCTTGAATGGACTCAAATTCTTTGTTTAACTCAATAATCTTTTCGTTTCGCTTTATAGAACTTTCTTCCAGAAGAAGTCTTTTTAATGCATCATAATATTCGTTTTCGATATCCAACCAGCTTGTTAATGAACATTGATTGGATATATATTCAAAGAATTTATTTTTAAAATTTAGTGAAACATGCTTTTGGGAAAATACTTTATTATACTCTTCAATATGACTAAGTAATTCGTTGTACGGATTTTCTTTTTCACAATAAAAAAGAGACTTATTCTGCATTACATCACTCTTGGTCTTTTTTTCAAGACTGACACAACTATCAGAGTAAGGTCTAATCATTGTATCCATACCATATTGTTCCCCAATTATATCCCGTATTTCATTGGTAAAATTACTCCAATAATCGTCTATAAAATCAATGTATCCAGTTCTAAGATTATGAGCCTTGTCAAAACCATTACCAATAATTATAATTCTATTCATGCTTAAATTTTAAATATAAAAGGTAAAATGCAATTACTTTTTTAAGAACACTGGTATTGTTTTAATTTGTAAGTGATAAGCTGCAATGGTTCGGTGGCGACCATCCTTAAATATATAAGAGTCGTTATTTCTTATTATTGTGGGAGGATCAACATATAACTTTCTATTCCATCTTTCCAAGATATTCAGAATTCGGCTATTACTTCGGACATCATCCTTGAAAATATTATTCAAATCAAAGCTTTTTCCTAAATTGGTTACTTCTATTAGTTTTATTATATCTGCATTATATACAGTATCGTTTTTCTCAGGTATACAGGTCCATAATGGCTTTAAGTTATCAATAGGAGCTAGACTATATTTCGCTAGCCATTTCCTGTAAATATCACTCTTTGCATCCAACCCTTCTCTGTCGAGTCCTTTACATTCCATACAGATGGGGTAAAAGTGACTAAACAACCCTTTTTGTCCACAGATATGACAATAGCAGCCTTTATTTATAGGGTAATGATATTGACTTCTACAATTATCACAAAAAACATCATCTATATTCTGAGGGATGATTTCTGCACACATTATGCAATATCCTTTTCCTCCCTTGCTTAGCATACTCATAAATATTCAATTACGCCTGTAATAAATCAAACTCTTTCTGGAATTGCTTTTTCAGGAGCTTTTTTAATTTTGGAATTTCATTGATTATTTCCTCTTCATATACAGAGATCGAGTTTTCTATTGATTTGGCCCAAGGCTCACTGCCTCTTGCTGTTTCCATAAATTTCATGGAATTATAGGATTTCCAAACCTTATCAAACCGATTTTTAATATCATTTATAAGGGTAATAGTATCATCTTCAAAAATTATTTCATTTTCTTGGTAATATTGAAATAAAGAAGTGTAGTCACGATAAGCTTCATTTTCCAACTCTTCTTCTGATTTTCTTTCTCCAATAGTAATAGGCCTCATGAGAATTTCAATGGAGTATTCCGCTTTTACTAATCTCCGATATACTTCACGTATGATATCAAGCCTATCTGTATATACTTTAGAAAAGCGGTAAATACTTTTTTCTTTATATAAGGATATCTGTTGCTCAAATATCTTTTTAAACAGATAAATAATAATTCCAGAAATACCTGTGGCACCAACTGTAAAGAAGCCTATATTTTCAAAGACATTTATCCAATTCATCTTGAACTCATCTAATTGTTATTTGTAATAAAAATACAAAAAAAGCCAGAGAATTTAGATTCTCCAGCTTTCTTTATTTTTTAGATACAGCAACTATTCCATTTCTTTGCCCCACAACTCTATATCACTCGGAGCCGTCACCAACGAATAAATAATACTTATCCAGCTGAACACATATGAAATAACCATCATTGTCATCATAACTATTCCTCCGAATTGTCATTGTTAAAAGAAAAGCTAAGAACCTGACTATTACCAAAAGAATCCCAGAAATAAATATCTATTACTGCCTGATCCTCCGATTTAGAAGTATAGTACAACCGAAACGTTTCCTTAGTCAGCGCATAACTATCATTCGGTAGAAATACCGTTCCATCATCCATTCTTAGCTCACCCTTCCCATCCGGTTGAAAATACCGTAGATAATACTTCGCATTGTCGTATCTGCCGGATCGTTCCAACTGGCAGCGGATTTCAGCTGTCTCTCCAACCTTTAGTTTTTTCGGAACAGGCAAGTGAGTAACCTTGAATTCATAGTTTTGGCGAATATCAATATCGTCGCTACAGGCACATGCGATACATGCAATCAGTATCGTGTATATTATATATGATGCTATTTTTCTCATATTGATTTCTATTTTTTACTTTTGTTTCAAATTTGAATGTTATGTTTATTTTCGTTCTAACCTATCAGAAACCACTCAGCGAGGTTGAAAAATACCTGGGTATGCACCGCACTTACCTGGATATAAATTATAAAGAAGGTCATTTCATTGCTTCAGGAAGACAAGAACCCCGTACCGGAGGTGTTATCCTATGCAGAGCAGCAACCAAAGAACTTGCTTTAGAGATTATGAAGTCCGATCCTTTTTATATCAATAAAGTAGCCACATATGATATTATCGAATTTCTTCCGACCAAATACGCTGACGGTTTTGACCGATTTCTCTAATTGATAATAAACTTAATTCCTACACCTACTTGCGTATGGCACTTGTTGATATCCGAACCGAGCAATATCCGTTCCCGGGCATTGAGAAGTAATACAAGCTTATCTGTCAGGTAAGTTTCTATCTCAAAACTAACTGCTCCACCGTATAAGAAATTATCTTCTGTAGTGATAGTTGCTCCATCAAAAAGCAGTTCCTTTCCCCAATTAATTGTTTCGTAGCCTGCCATAGCAGAAGCTCCGACAGAAAAGAATATAGTCTTGGACGGATCAGATAAGAACTTGTAATAATACCCACCTTCAGCAGTTATCTGTGATCCCGGAATTAAAATGTTCTTGTATTCATGTCTCTTCTGTAGATACTCAGCACCAAATACCCAGCGATTGCCATTTTTCGTATAAGTAGAGAAGGCAATACCACCGAAGAAAGCCTGACCATCTTGATTCTTCAAGTTAAAGCCATCCACAAAACCTCCTGTTACCTGAACACCTTTCTGTCCCGGTAAGTAACGTTGAGCCTGAGCTTGCCCGATCAGGACAAGGCTCAGGGTTAATAATAGAAGTATCCGTTTCATTTTACTTAATTTTTAGCTCGTTAATCTCTTCCGCTCTTAGCAAGTCTTCATTTTCAATGACAAATGACTGGTTACGTCCGCCGTTCTTTTCAAATAATTCGATTACCAGTTGCTTATCATTGGGAATCGTTACCTTATCAATGGTAAAAACAGTTCGTTCCGTGCTGTTTCCTCCTACAGAAGAAATAAAATTGTAAGCCCGAAGCGGATAAATAACCGTTTCCTGAATAGCTGTCTGTTTGGCAACTTTGCGATCTACAATTTTCATCCGCACAAAATCAATATCAAAGGTTACATTGGAGGAGTTTTTGATAGAGGTATGCAGGTATAGTTGGTTGTTATGTGAGTAAATCCCTTTCAATAAATACTGAACTCCGAAACGTTTACTGCCGATATGCTTAACCAATCGTTTATCACTGTTGTAAATAGCTCGGTTGATTAAATATACCAAACGGGGAGACTCACTGCCCAACTCTTTGAGATAGATCTCCATGCTGTTATTTGGACGATTGGTTGTTATACCATCGTGCATAAAGTCTTTCATCTCAATGTTTAGCTTTTCAGGCTCATCAGCATATTTAATATTGAAGGTATAATAACTACCTTCTTCTGTTATCACAGCCATATTGGTCTCTGACTCAAACTGACGGATTGCGGCTTTAACCCGTAAGATATTTTCTGAACTTCCCGCTTTTCCTGCAATGATATTACTCGAACCTAAGTCCACATAGCGAATCGATGCAGGAAAGATAATATGCACGGTTTTCTCGAAAGTCACTTCCAAGCCATAAGGAGGGATCATCCTATCAAAAGTAATTTTCTTACTCAGTCCTTCGTAATAATCCCCATAAGTTGGTTTTAGTATCTGTTGCAGATCTTCCTGCATCTCTTTGGTCGTTTCTACTGTTTGTGCATTGACTGTGATGACGGTAAGCATCCATACAAATGCAATAATATATTTCTTCATTGTTCTATTTCTTTGATTAATAAATACTTGTTTTTATTCAGTTCTAACTTTTCATTGTTTAGGCATCAGCATTACTCGATAGCCTGATTTGAGAGTTACTTTAACCTGTCTGATTTTCTTCTGCATATAAGCTGACAAACCCTGTATAGCACCTTTGCTCAAATCGGAACTCAGCTGTGCCCCTGCACTCTGTGTCATGGTAAAGCTTGTTCCCACACTATTTCCCATATTGGCTATAATCTCTTTAGCAGCATTCATTTCCAATGATCCCGGTATATGAATACCTTTTTGTCCGTCACTATCGTAGGTTACCATCTCTACAGGGATAATTGTCTCCTGATATTCTATCGAGGATATTTGTATATCCAACCGTTCACCCTGTATCTTAGCTACTCCTGTCAGGATTGTATTTTCAGGAATAAGGATTGTTCCTGCCATCAATGGTTCAGTCAATCGCAAACGGGTTGTTTGACCGTCAACAACTGTCTGGTCATCATGGATAACCGCAGAGATGGTATTCTTTATCGAAATACCAGCCTCACCACCCATTGTATTAAACCCTGCGTTTCGGGGTTGGTCATACATTTGGAACAGCTCTTCATTACTTGTCTTCTGAGCCAGTGATGAAACCGTATTCTTTTGTATCTGATGGATAGGACTGACTGTTGACTTTCCATTTTTAGATGAACCGTCTTTCCCATAATTATCAATCTTACTTTTCAAAGAATTCGAATTGTTTGAAGAAGGATCGGATTGTGCCTGTGGCATATACTTGGCCGCCATTTCATAGGATTTTTCCATTAATTCCAATTGTTCTTCAATTGTACTTTTGGTATTTTCCTTTTCCAGCATTTTGGCTTCCAGTTCCATCAGTTTCTTTTTCATCTCTTCCTTCTCTGGATCGTTCTTTGGCTTTTCATAGAAATTACCCAGTGTACGATTGATATCCCTGTAGGCAGATACCGAATTATTGATTGGTACTTTTTCTTTCTTTACTGCTTGTTGAGGTTCATCATCCAGATTGATAGTCACCCGTTCACTTTTTGAATTCTCCAGTATATCAGCATAGCCCTGTAAGGATTGCATCCTTTCTTTTTGCCGTTCCTGCATCTGTTCCTGTTCGTAGGCATCTTTCTTGTCTCCAATAATCCCATCCTTCTTTGGATCAGGTATATCGGCATTGAAGCCCATACCTATCTGCTCTTTGGCTTTTTCTTTCTCCGATGGAGAGATAATCAGCCAAATACATCCTGCACAAACAATCGCCATCAATGCGTAAATCGCATATTTCTTTAGCTTTTGTTTTTGCTCTTCACTTAGTTTTGGTTTATCCGCCATATGATTTGTTTATTCTATTGTTAGTACTATCCGGTATTTCCGGTTCAGTTTCCTGATAATCAAAATCCCATTCCCGAAACTTTGATTTTTCCAGCTCCAACTGCTTGATATGCTCAATCTTCAATTGTTCCTTTCGTTCCTGCTGCTTTCCCCAATTGCTGATGGCAGTAAATGTGAAATACAGATTCAGGATAGTAAAGAGTAAAAGCATGATAATAATTACAGTCAGTCGCTTATCGGGAGTGATCTCTCCACAGAGGTCCTTTAGCTTGTCTTCCAGCCAGTAACCCAGTTCTTTTATTCTCTCTTTCATAAAGCCTGGTGTGTTATCGGTCAAGAACCCTTAAATCTTTATTCTCCCTGATCTCAAAAGCCTCAATCGTAAAACCATGAGGATTATTCTCCGATCGGACAGAGTTCAGTAGTTTACAGGTCGTCACAAGGCTTCGTTCCGTGATATTACTTTCTCTGATTATCATCTGACGGGCATAGGTTGCTACCTGATACGGATAGACATCGAGGTTACAGTTGACACTGTCTATCTGGATGGTCTGGTTTATATTTCCCGAGATGATTCGATTGTAATATCCTTTTTCCGATAAGTCTTTGTAGTAGTTGAAAGCCGATTTATCCGAAAGCTGTAAGGCTCTCGCGATATTACTTTCAATAGCCGACTTATCGGGAGACAGGGTAAAGAACAGTTCATGAAAACGCCTGACATGCTCACGTGCCTCCACAGGACGGTTTTGTGACAAATCCTGTGAAAGAGCTAGCATCAAAGATTTTCCGTTATCCAACACATATATTTTCTGGCGTTGTGCTTCTGCAAAATTATAGGCACTCCAAACGGAATAAGCTGTAACAGCAGCACACAAACAGAGAAAGATAATGCCGAAGATGCGGAGCTGCTTAAAGCTCGATTCGATATTTTTTAATGATTTAAATTCCATTGATTTTTTGATTTAATAATTGGAAATAATAACTACCGCCCTTTCAGTCTACCTGTAATATTTCCGGCGGCAGCACCTCCGACACCACCCACCATTGCTCCTGCTTTGGTAGCTGTATTGTTTACATTCTTCCCGAAATTGCCCATACCACCTGCCGAAATAATCCATCCGGCAACAGTCGGTATCGTGAAGTATCCGACAATCCCGATAATGAGGAAGACTATGTAAATGGCATCCGAACTATCCAGAGAAAAATTCGGATCGGTCTGCATACGTTCTATATCAGATTGGAGCATTAAGGACTGAAGCCTTGCCAGTATCGTACTGAACAGATCGGAAACAGGCAGCCACAAGTAAACCGAAATATACCGTGTGATCCATTGTGTGAGTGTCGATTGAAAACCATCCCAGACAGAAATAGCAAAAGCCAGTGGACCGAGAATAGAAAGGACAATCAGAAAGAATGTGCGTATCACATCAATAATCAATGCTGCTGCTTTAAAGACAATTTCAAGTATCTCCCGAAAAGCTTCACGTATCCACTTCTTGGTCTGATATAGTCCCCGTTCAATATACATCCCTGCTATCTCACCTACATCGGTAATACCTAACTGGTCCAGCTTCTCTTCAAAGATCCCGTTATCTACCAAGTAAGCAGTTTCCGGATTACGCCTCATGGCTTCGTATTCCAGCTTGTCTTTTATCTCCGCATATTTTTGCATATCCAGTGTTTCGGATTGAAGCATTCCGTTTGTCCCCTGTACCACAGGACTCATAATACTGTTGATTGTTCCAAGTACCACAGATGGAAAGAACATGATACACAGACCGATTGCAAAAGGACGAAGAAGAGGATAAACATCGATAGGTTCAGCCCGTGACAGGGATTGCCATACACGGTATGCCACATAGAACAAAGCTCCCAGTCCTGCTATTCCTTTGGCGATACCGATCATATTACCACATAAGGGCATCATCTGATCATACAGCGTTCGCAGGGTTTGATGAAATTGATCAAAATCCATATTTCTTCTTATTTAGGATTTTACCAATAACGATCTGATGGATTACCGTATAAAGCATTTACCCGAGCTGTTTCTCCTTTCTTCTTGGCACGCAAGTAAGAAACTCCGATATTCTTGTTTGTATAATATCGAACCAGATTCCGGTAATCAGTCATTGCATCATAACAGGAATTCACCACATCGATTCGGTCTTTATCGGAAAGAGAGAGGGTACTGATATTAACCACTCCTTTTAATTCGGTCAGTACGTCATTGCTTTGCTCTAACAAACGGGTATAGCCATTGGCTATCGCATTAAGCTCTTCAATAGAGTAATTGGGATCAGAAAGCATCTTTTGAAAGCTGTGTACATAGATGTCGGATATTTCACCGACCATCAGTATGGTTCTTTGTACCTTCTTGGCATCTTTTACTAATCCGTTTACGGCTTTGAGTGCATCGTAGTACTGTTTACCCTGATTGTACACCTTTTGAACTTCCTGAAAATTTTTGACCATATTACTGGCAGTCGAAGAGGTCTGCACGATCTGCTTACTGGTATTGACAATGCTCTGAGTAAAATTGCTCGGATCCCAGACAGTCCATTGAGCGGATATATTTGAAGTGAAAAGCACAAGGCTTATACACAACATGAAGATTTTTGATTTCATATCGAATAAGTTTTAATGATGTAAATTGTATAAATAGGAGAGAAGAGATAGAGTAAGAGTACAAGAGTCTGTGCCCTTACTCTTTGTATGAGATTAGTCGGTAATGATTAGGTTTGCCGAAATACCGCCTGTCCAATCCGAAATATTTACATTCCCGATCTTCAGGCTCGAACCGCTTATTGTTACCGTATAGGTGTTTTTAGTTCCACCTTTCCAAGCCGTTTTTGCAGGAACTTTCCATGTATAGATCCGTTCATCGATCGTAAACTTAAAAACAACATCTCCTTCAGTACCTGTTGAACTTACAGGTAGAACAAAGACTTTCAGAAAGTCAGCTTCCGATTGAAATGGTTTTTCAGGAATAGTCAAAAGCGGATGAACATCCGAATAAGTTTGCATAGTAGCAGGTCTATTCTTTCCTTCCGTATTCTTGATAATACCGGTTGAGATATCCATTGTCCCTTCGTTGTATATTATCGTTTTCTTATCGGCATTGGCTATTTCAATACGGGTAAGTTTTCCAGACCATGGATAATTGAACTTACTGATATTAAACTGGATCAAAGCCATTGCATGCTTCATCGTTAGTGCTACGTCCGGATTATCCTTGTTGATGGCAGCTTGTCCCGGAGTATGTGTTCCATACATATAATCCTGTTGGGTAGCGTGATCCACAAAAATAGATCTGCCATCGGTATTGTTACTACTGTATGGATAATAAGCATAGACAGTGGCATTATCTCCTGTTAGCCTGATCTCGGGTGTTTGATACCAGATTCCCTGTCTGAAAACAGAGACCGCATTGTCATTTTCTTTGTACGAATTATTGTTATCCCCAAGGCTACCCGATGTAACAAACAAACCGATATTGGTTCCTTCAGGAAATGCGGATACAACGGATGCCTTTGTACTGATAACATCTATTGCCGAGATGCCTGCCTGAATCTTTAGGACGGCATCTCCACCTGTTGGAGCTACCGGATCATCATCGTTACTGCAACTGTTGAAACTGAATAGAGAGACAGTAATGGCTGTCAGAAAAAAGAACTTTTTCATATAATTTAATTTTTATGTTTGAGATTAATTAAAAAATGATTGATAAGCCAGACTGCTGGATCTACTTATCAGAAGTGATTAGCTTAATAGCCTGCTCGATATCTCCGCCTAGCTTTTCCGATAGCCTCTGTACCTGTAGCTTCTCTGTTTCTTCAGTGGTATAGGTGTAATACTCGGACGGGCTAACTTCTGTGGCATAGACTGCCGATTGCATACCACCCAGTCCGATCCATACTTCCTTGTAAATCCGACTCGGATTGTTAGACATATTGATGGAGAGTATCTGAGCTTTTTCTTTCTCGGTCAAACCTAGTAACGCCTGTATCGAATCGAACTTGTTCATATATTTTCGCTGGTCGAGCAGTATTTTACAATCGGAGTTATTGATGATAGCTTCTTTTACAATCGGGGATGAAATAATATCGTCTACTTCCTGTGTCACAACAATCGCTTCACCGAAGAATTTACGAACCGTTTTATACAAATACTTTAAGTACTCAGCCATATTCGGGGAAGACAAAGCTTTGCCGAGTAGGTCAGCTCCCTTTCGGGAGCTTTCCCCTCTAAGAACCGTACGTGAAAGTTTCCCTTCATACGGCTCAAGCAACTTAAAATTTCTATTTACTAGAAACCAGCTCATTGTTACATCTTTTTAATTGGTCATTCTTTCTGCGACAGCTATCATGCACTAAATAATTCTGCTTTTCCGGGGTGGTTTTCTTTTCAGTAGTACCCCAAGAATCATCTATGTCAATTGGCTCTCCACATAAAGGACATATTCCTTTTTGCTTTTTCCATAGATACAGCAAGGGCTTTGTATCATTGAGATTTTTGAGCATTTTGTACTCTTTTCTCTTTTTGAAGTAAGTATCCCATTCAGGGTCAAATGGATTCGATTCGGCTTTCACTTTCACATAGCGAGTGATCTTTGTATCATACAAGCGTTTAAGGACGATCCTGTCATCTTTTCCTTTCTTCTTGAAATTCGCTACAAAGCACCAGTTTCTGTTTTTGATTCTTGTAAAATACCTGTCCGAAACCCAAGTTCTTCCTTTCTTGGGATGCCTTCTTCTTGCCCATTGCTGCAACTTTTCGTATATCAAGTAATCAGCTTTTCTGAAGGTGTCCGATGCTACACAGTTTTTGTAGTAATTTACCCAACCTACGATTACAGGATTCATTAGCCGTATAAGAGATTCTTGTTTACTGCCCTTGTTGGAATCAATAATTCCTCGGATTTTCTTCATGAATTTCTTTAGACCTTCCTTAGATGGTTTGATCAGAAGTTTACCATTATCGTATTTACGGATGTTATACCCAAGAAAATCAAAGCCTTCGCTTATGTGAGTCATCTTCGTCTTTTCTTCTGAGAGGGTAAGCCCTCTTTCTTGAAGAAACTCTACTACCAATGGTTTGATTTCTTCCAAAGCTTCTTTGGTTCTGCCTGTGATGATAAAATCGTCTGCATAACGTACCAAATGAACTTTTGGATAATAGGTTGTTGTTCTGTTTACGAACTTTTTATGATACTTCTTTGCAAGCATAACTTGCAATCCATCCAAAGTCATATTAGCCAGAGTTGGAGAAATAATCCCCCCTTGAGGTGTTCCTTCGTTTGTCGGAAACAGTTCTTTATTGAACACAAAGCCACATTTAAGCCATTTCTTTAACATCAGCTTATCCATTGGAATATTGTTGATGAGCCAGTCATGGCTGATATGGTCAAAGCATCCTTTAATATCTCCTTCCATAATCCATTCGGGAGAGGTTCTCTTTGCCAATACACAGAAACATTGTTCTCTTGCATCAGCAGTACTTCTTCCTTTACGGAATCCGTAAGAATTACTGTCTGCCGTGGTTTCAGCAACAGGCTCTAATGCCAGCAGATATAATGCTTGCATTGCTCTGTCCTTCATTGTAGGAATACCAAGAGGTCTTAATTTTCCATTACTCTTTTTAATATGTATCCGTCTTAGCGGTTGGGGAGTGTACCCTCGTCTTTTCAGATCACTGATTGCCTGAAATTTAGCATTTGGAGTTGACCATGTTGCACGATCTACTCCCGCAGTTCGACTGCCTTTATTAGATGTAACACGTTTTACAGCCAATGCTTTGGCATAAAACGAATGCGTCAGCGTCCACTGCAAAGCTTTCACTCTGCCGTATCTGCCTTCTTTCTGAGCTTTTACAATACGCGCCTGTAGCTTATCAACCGCAATTTGGCACTTGTCCCAATCAATATCGAGCCAAGTGTTCCACTGTTGGTCAGTAGATGCACACGATGTTTTAATGTCGTTCATTTGCTTTTCTTCTTTAAATAAGTTCTAAAAGTTTCTTGTAAAAAAGTCACCTTGCGGAAGTCTGCCCACTTTCGTGTGAGGCGATGTTTCAACCTCTATCCATCCCATTACAGAATGGCATTCGCTTTTTCCACATTCCTATACCCGCATCCCATTCGGCGTTCCTTACGGTCGGCTTACCTACCAATGGTAGGAGAAATACGGGCTTACCATGTTCCCTATAAGTGACAAATGAATGGGTTAGAATCCGTCTATCCGCCGGCAGTGCTTATGTTCGTGTAACCTTAGCGTGGAGAAGGTTAGCCGACTGCATCCCTTTTGGGTTAGAGCCCAGCATCATTAGCGGCTCATTCGAAGTTACGACGTTTATCAACGGTTCACATTACATTATTCATACCATTCAGCCTAGCTCCCAGAGCGTATAATGCTTACACTCGTTGTCATCCCCTCACGGTTCAGACTCCTCCTTTCGGAAGGGCTTCATTGTCAGGACAGCTCTCATACGAATTCATTACTTACTATCGCACGTGCCCTAGGCTACTGTTGACGAAACAACAGGTTCAATCAGATTATTACTCGCTAGTAATAGCTGTTGAACAATCACTCACAAGACTTACATGTCACAGCCATGCTTCTTCAATCAATATCATCTTTCTGATTCCCTGTAAGCGACGCATTTTATTGATGAAAACTTCCATAATGATAATCGTTACGATAGGAAACAATATTTTGTGATCCTTAATCGCATCTATTTCAAAGACAATGAATCGTTTAGATAGTAAATCGAGTTGTTTTTCAGAGTTCAACAGGAAATCATATTCACCACCCTTATAATAGGGTTCAAGCACATTGAGGAAGTTGGCTAAGTCAAAATCTTTCTCCCGTACCCGTTTGGCATCGAGGATAGCAGCATAGTCCAATTTGACAAACTCGTAGAAGGTATTGAACGACGGCAGAACAGATTCGTCTATTTTGATACGTTCTATATACAAGCTCACGGCATTGGAAAGAGCTACCTCTTCCGAACGTGTGGGAGGTTCATTATCCCGCTTCCATAAAGTCATTATCAGGGTTTTGATGCTTTCTCTTTTCTCGATATCAAAGACCCCATCGTCGGTATAAAATGGATTAAATGAGATGGGATTTTTTTCCGTATATGTAAAATACACTCCATCTTCTCCATTGGTACGACGGTTGATGAAATTGCAAAGTCCCTGATAGGAGTTCCCCGTATCCACAAGCACGATGTGCGTGTCGAGTAGGTCGGGGGCATTACTGCCCCTTTCCCCTCTAAGAACCGTACGTGAGAGTTTCCCCTCATACGGCTCAAGCAATTCAAAATTTCTATTATGAAACCGGCTCATTTCTTCTATTTTTAAGTAATACACTTCTGCGACAACTATCATGTACTAGAGTTCTTTTGATATGGTTTTCTATGGTTTGTTCCATGATACTCCATTCTTTCTCTCTGTTTATTAAATTCTCGCAAATTGGACAAATACGGTTTTGTTTTTCCCAGATATATAGGAGTGACCTTCTGCCTTTAAGGGTGTTGAGCATCTGATAAGTTTCTCTTTTATCAAAATATTCAGCCCACTCTGAGTCATATGGATTAGCCTCTGATCTAATCTTCACATAGGATTCTGTTTTTGTATTGGTTAGTCGCTTTAACGAGAAGTACTCACCATTCTTTTTACGACTATCACTTACTGAAAAAGTCCAGCTTCTACCATTTACCCTATGATAGTATTTATTGGCAACCCAATATTTTCCTTTAGCATTATGTCGTCTTTTCGACCACCTCCATAGTTTTCTGAAAATTTCAAAATCTGCTCTACCGAATATTTCTGATGCTATACTATATTTATAATAGTTAGCCCAACCTATAAGCATCGGGTTTAAAAGTCTTATAATTGTCTCTTGTTTCGCCATTTTATTTGTTTCAATAATATGTCGAACCTTATCCAAAAAGACTTTTACCTTTTCTTTTGATGGTCTCACAAGCATTGTTCCGTTATACTTTCTGAAGTTGAATCCAAGAAAATCAAAACCATCATCAATATGAGTAATCTTCGTTTTCTCTTCAGATAGGGTAAGTCCCCTTACTGCGAGAAACTCTTTTAATAATGGCATGATTTCAGATTCCAATACACTTCTGTCTTCGCTTGTTATGATGAAGTCATCAGCATATCGAACAAGATTGACCTTTGGGTGATATTTTTTATTCCTTTCACCTTTGATTCTTCTTGCTTTATACTTCTGTGCAAGTAGTTCTTGTAGACCATCTAAGGTCATATTAGCAAGTGTTGGAGATATGATACCACCTTGTGGCGTACCCTCGTCTGTCGGGAACAACATTTTATTAAAGACAAATCCTGCTTTTAACCATTTCTTTAGCATAACCTTATCCATTGGGATATTTTCCAGAAGCCATTCATGGCTGATATGGTCAAAACAACCTTTTATATCTCCTTCCAATATCCACTTAGGACAATAATCTTTTGCCAAATCAATAAAACATTGTTTCATAGCATCCTGCGTGCTTCTTCCTTTGCGGAAACCATACGAATGGTTATCAGCAGTTGTTTCAGCCACAGGGTCTAATGCCATGAGATATAATGCTTGCATTGCTCTGTCTTTCATTGTTGGAATTCCTAACGGGCGTAGTTTTCCATTACTCTTTTTAATATGTACTCTTCTTAATGGTTGCGGAGAATATCCCCGTCTTTTCAATTCAGTAATCGCATTTGCCTTGGCTATTGGGGTATTCAAAATTTTACCATCTACCCCAGCCGTAGCTTTTCCTTTATTAGAAGACACTCTTTTTACAGCCAATGCTTTAGCATAAAAAGAGTGAGTAAGCACCCACTGTAAGGCTTTCACCTTATTGTGTTTACTTTCCTTTTGAGCCTTTACAATACGTGCTTGTAGCTTCTTAACCTCACGTTCACACTTATTCCATTCAATGGATTCCCATGCGATTGATTTTGTTCGGTCAGTTGATGCACACGATGTTTTACTTTCGTTCATTTGCTTTTCTACTTTAAAAAGTTCTAAAAGTTTCTTGTAAAGAATTACCTTATGTAGAAGTCTGCCCACTTTCGTGTGAGGTAACGTTTAAACCTCTATCCACTTCATTACAAAGTGGCATTCGCTTTTTCTACTATCCCATATCCGCACCTCTATCAGCTTGCCTTACGGCTCACTTTCCTAAGTAAATAGGAGAAGTACGGGTTTTCCGAGTTCTGCATAAGTAACACGAACGGGTTAGGCTCTGTCTATCCACCGGCAGCTCTCATATTCGTGTAATCCCACAAGGGAGAGGATTATCCTGGCTGCGTACCTTTTGGTTCAAGCTTATCAGCATTCTTTAGCTTGTTCTTTTCGTAACGATGTTTATTGACAGTTCACATTTGTTAGCCATACCATTCAGCCTCGCCCCCAGAGCATATAATGCTTACGCTCGTTGTCTTTCCCTCACGGTTCCGACTCCTCCTTTCGGAAGGGTTACTTTCTCAGGATAGCTTCGTACAAAACAATTACTCATAATGCACGTATCCTTAGGCTACTATTGACGAAACAATAGGTTTAATCTTGTTGTTAAACAATTACTTATGCAACTTCTCGTCGCACACCCTGTTCCCAGTATTGTCTGACAAGGTGGTTCATAAAGAAAGACTTTCCACTACCGGATGGACCTAACACAAACTTATTACGATTCGTGATGATACCTTTTTTCATGGGCAGGTCGGATATATCCACATGAAGCGGCTTACCTGTTACCCTGTCTACCATCTTAATACCGAAAGGCGAAGGTGAACTCTTGTAGTTTGTTTCTTCCACAAAGAAGCACAAAGCCTGTTCGATAAAAGAGTAAAAGCTTTCTTCAAAAGGAAAATCACCCTGATTACCCGGAATCCCTGCCCAGAACAAAGTCGGTGTATCAACAGTATTATGCCGTGGTTTACACTCCATAAGAGCTAACTGACTGCCTACATCGTTTTTGATTCGGGAAAGGTCTTCTTTGTCCTCACTCCATGCCATCACATTGACATGACAACGAACAGAAATCAAGCCAAAGCTGTGAGCATCATTGAGGTATTCTTCGATCCACTGCTTATTAATTTGATTGGAACGACTGTATCGGGATAGGGAGTGCATATTACGGGCTTGCTTTTCAAACTGCTTTAAGTTTGCCCCATGGTCATCAATAAAGATATACTGATTGACAATGTGGTTACAGGTCAGTAATACTCCGATGGGAGCAGCAAAAGATAGGCGGCAGTCGCTTCGGTCGGTAGACAGCCTTTCATGGCGGCTATCCGTTTCCACTTTACCGGGTAGATCTTCCGCATCGGATAGTGTGTGCAGACATAAGCGTTTATCTCCGATCTTCATTTCACCTGCTGCCAGATCCATATCTTTCAGGCAGGTGGTATCTTCCTGAGATAAGGAGAAATACTTTTCGATAATGCCTGCCTGATCTGCTGTTCCTACAATCTGATCGGTAGTTAATCGTACCAGCCTGATAAATCCACTGTCATTAATGATCCGTTCAAACTGTTCGACCGATTCCAGAAACTTCTGAGCTGTTTCCCGATCCTGCATTTCTTTAGGAACGATAAAGCCACGGGTTAAAGCATTGAAATTGCTTTGCTGGCGTGCACGTTCTTTGGTCGTCTTGGTCAGAAACAGGTAGGATGTATGATTCAGAAATGGACGTTCATTAAAATGACGTTCAAAACTGCGGGACAGAAAACTGATGTCTTCCTTATTCAGTTCGGGCGTATAGTCCTCTTCAATAAACCAGTCCTGTTTATGAATCACTGAGTAGTTAGGCAATACCTTAATGGCTTTTGCCCAGGCTGCATGGATCGATTCATATTCTGCACTTGTTACGGTAAACAGTTCAGGAAGTTCAACCTTGTAGGCGACCGTAATGTCCGCATCTTTACTCAGGATACAGTCGTGTTCTACTGCCAGTATGGGGAACTTGCTTTCGAGTGTTGTCGCTTTTAGTGTATTTCTCATACAGCCTCCTTTCTTTTTACTCGGGCAATCAGTTGGATTATCCGTCTGCGGTTGATAATATATCTGGGATGATTACGGATGGCCTGCAATTTCATAAGCCCGTGTTCTCCGTATTTATCATTCAGATGAAATGTAGCCCAGACCAATGTTCCGGCAGTGATAACACCAAAACCGATACAGATAACCTGACTAATACCGATCATATACATGATCACAAAGACAATAAATACACCTAAGAGTCAGTCCACCAGCGAAAATGAAGAGGTACTGACTTTTGAGTCCTCGAAATTCAGCCGGTTTACCGATTCCTTTGTTAATTGAATATTCTGCCATTCTTTCTCGTTATTAATAGATTAATAAGAGGTCTGTGCCCCCTACAAAAAGAATGAGCGGAGGATAGTTGCAGCAACGATCAGGAAGATACATGCCCCGAACCAGGAAGCGGCAGTCTTAGACGTATCGGGATCACCGGAGCTGAATTTGGAGTACACCTTTACTCCTCCGATGAGTCCCACAACAGCACCGATAGCATAGATCAGTTTAGTAGCCGGATCAAAGTAAGATGTCACCATATTTGTCGCATCGGTGATACCCTGCATACCGTTCCCTTGGGCAAATACAGAGGCTGATGCAGCCATTAGCATGGCTACAAAAAATGAAACTTTTTTGTACATAAAATTGATGTTAAGCTATGGGGAGTGGATAGTCCCCATAGCGGGTTAAACTTGTAACGTTGGAAATTAGTGGCGGTCACAGACCGTTTTCTTAAAGATATTCTACAATATATTACTTCATGAGCAACCTCCTTTCGTAAAATAGTTATTATCTGAACTTAGAAATAATCGTCTGCTTTAAAATTCCTGTATTCATCCGATTCATTCAGATGAGAAGCAAGACCTGATTCAACATACTCCGGATTTTCTTCGGCATGTTGTTGAAGACGGAGTCCGATGAGCGATGTTATTCTGACAGACAATTCTTTCTTTGCAGAAACCATCTTATCGACCAGTTCTGTATCCCGGTTATCATATAAAACCTGACCAGCCTCTTGTTCCTCTTCTTTGGTGGCGGCTTTACTGTTGATAACTCCTACAGTATTCATCATTACCTCATAATCCATCCCTCCGGCTGTATAGACTTCTCCACCTGTATAAGCAGCAATTTCATCTTCCTCTTCATCATCAACTACTGTTTCTGTCGGGTCGGCATCTATGACTAAGTCCTTCGGATCAGGCTCGCTTTCATCCTTTGACAGATCAAATATATGTTCTTTTTTTACTGAATTATCTGATTCTAAGGAACTGTCATTCAATGTCATCATTTGTCTGAGATCGGGCATGCTTTTACCAACCCGTCCGACTCTTTTCCCTTTCTTTTGAGGTTCTTTATCTACTGATTCTGAGTCGGAAGAATTCTTTTTTATGGTTATTTTATAATCCGATAATTTAATCAGGATAATCCCCGCAATACAGAGAATAATTAGTAATTCGACCATTGCTTAATCTATTAAATTGGTTCGGTCTTGTTTATACAGAAAGTTTATCTCATCCTTGTATTTTCCAAGATGATGTTTCAATACATTGTCTATGTATCCGCCAACGGACACATCATTTCCTGCAATCTGTTTTACAATCTGCATAATAGTCTGGTGTACCGATTGACTGATATATACCCCTTGTCGCTGGCGTATCTCATTGCGGCATAAAAAGAGCTCTTCATAATCTTCCGTATTACTATTTCGTTTATTCCGTTTGCTGTTCGCACTGCTGTCTTTGGGTTTCACAGGTTCGTCATCAGCTATAGCTTCTTCTTTTTTTAGAGGTGGTTTCCCTTCTTTGTGATCTCCGATAGATGCCAGCAGGAAATCTTCATCAATTTCATATTCTTTCTCTTTGTTAGCCATTAGCACCTCCCTTCACGATAGACAGGAACTCATCGGCTACCTGATCCAGATTACTTCCCTTAATCAGTCTTTTGTCTACAGGGAGTAACGTTGAACGAAAGATTGGTTTATGCTCTGTTGTTATCTCATGACGGAAGCGTTTGGCATCGGGAACAAAAGATTTCATAACCTGTAGTCCCAGTTCTGCTATGACCTGCTCATAGACACTATACAGATGATTACTTTCCCGTCCATCGACTATATTCCATAAGAGATATAGGTTTTTGATATTTCCTTTACCTGTGGTTATGATCTGCTCATTGATCAGTCCGGCATATTCCAGTGAACTTTCCAGAACCATACGATCCGCTGTTATCGGAGTAAATATATGATCCATTTGAGCAAGGGTACTTAATACCCCTTTGGCATTCATTGTTCCGGGCAGATCGAAGAAGATAAAATCCAACGGAACTTCCGAATCCTTGATAATCCGCTCTGCTGTTTCAAGGGCTTCAGGTGTTCTGCTAACTTCAATCGGATAAGCCTTTTTATTCAGGCTTTTGCATTGTTTGTAAAAGAGAGATTTGTAATACGGATCTTCCGTTACAGACTGCTTATCCCTCAATCTCATTCCATTGATGCTGTATTGCGGATAATCACAATCTACAACAGCAACATTGTAACCTCGTGAATAATGCAGATAACTGGATAGTAATACAGTCAATGCAGTTTTTCCTGCTCCTCCCTTCTGAGTGGAGATAGCAATAAATAATGTTTTTCCTTTCATATGATACTGTTTAAAATAAGTAATTCTATAATTTATTCTGTCAATCAGGAATCAGAGAGTTCATTCAGCTATTCACTCATTATGCTGTTCTGTAAGTAATGCTCTGATTGAGGAGTTCAGTAATTCCTTCTATAGGGATTGACTCTATAAAGTCATGAGTTCAGTAACTCATGTGTTAAAGAAGCCATCCTCTCAATCATCAAGTCAATGATGATTGACATCATTCAGAACTTAGTGATCTCCTTCTACCATTCAGTATAAAATCAACTCAGTATTTCTTTTCTGAAAGAATTTCTGAATACCCGAACTCACTAATTCAATAATTGATTCACACAAAAGAACACTGAAAACAGGCAGATTGATAAGGTTTGAAAGGAACTGTCATCTAATGACATCTGCTGTCATCTTTTGTCCGATAAACAAATGATAACCTTTCGATTAATGGACTCTACCTTTGTAGCGTAATGATAATCTTCCTGTTTTGAATCAGGCTAATCCCGTTTCCGAAATTAGCTTTTTATGCAATCCATCGGAGGATGGATTTTGGTATTCGTCAGAATACAGCAAGGTGTGTTTTGAAGCACTCGAAATAAATTTCCGTGCCTCAAAACCCTTGCCCCTTCCAGGGGAGAAAATCACTCCGAAGTCATGATTTTTATTTATTAAATCTTTATATAATTATGGTACCAGATAATCAATTAAACAAGCGAAAAGGAGGACGGAATCCTAAAAATGATCCTGCAAAAAATAGATATGTTATCTATTTGAATAATGTCGATAATAACCGTTTTTTATCCATGTTTGAGCAATCGGGAGAAAGTGTAAAAGCGCATTTTATAACCTCATGCATCTTTAATAGACCGATTAAGGTGGTCAAGATTGACAAAGGAGTACAGGATTATTATATGCGTTTGACAACTTTTTTTGGACAGTATCGTGCTATCGGGACAAATTATAATCAAATAGTGAAAGCTTTAAAATCGAATTTTGCGGAGAAAAAGGCGTTGGCTTTTCTCTATAAACTGGAAAAAGTAACACTTGAATTGGTCACTTTACAAAAACAGATGATGGACCTGACAGATGAATTTGAACAGAGATATAGCCATCTATGGTTGCAAAAATAAGTAAGGGAAGTTCATTGCAAGGGGCTTTATTATATAATCAGGAGAAGGTAAAAGAGCAACAGGCGGAGGTCCTTTTTAGCAATAGGATCATATTGAATAAAGATGGATCACTGAGTATGTATCTGGCAAACCAATCATTTGCCCCATACCTGAATGCCAACCAGAATACAGAGAAAACAGTTTCACATATATCAATCAATCCACATCCCGATGACGTTGTCTGTGATGAGATGTATCGTGAAATTGCTCAAACCTATATGCAAAAGTTAGGTTATGGAAATCAACCCTATATCGTTTATAAGCACGAAGATTTAGACCGAAAACATATTCATATCGTGACAATCAATATAGACGAAAATGGTAAAAAGGTCGATGACTCTTTTGAAAAGAGACGCTCTAAAGATATTACCCGTGAATTGGAAAAATTTTATAATCTGCATCCTGCAGAGAAGAAGAAAAAACAATCCGAAGAGCTACCAACACTAAAGCGGGTAGATTATCAATCGGGAGATATAAAGAAACAAATCTCTAGCATCTCAAAATCTCTCATTAAAAATTATCGTTTCCAATCGGTAAATGAATTCCGTGCTTTATTATCCCTTTATGGAGTAACAGTAGAGGAAGTCAAGGGAGAGGCAAAGGGTAAGAATTATTCAGGATTGGTATATTCAGCTATAGATAAGAAAAATGAAAAGGTTGGGAATCCTATCAAAGCGTCTGTTATCGGCAAAAGTGTAGGATATGATGCATTACAAAGCCGATTGGAGTATTCAACTAAGTATATGAAAGAACACAAGGTATTTGAATCCCCGAAATTGATTGTTGGTTCGGCAATAGGTAACTATACCGATAAGCAGACTTTTGTGAATGACTTGGCTAAAAATAATATCAATGTGGTATTTCGGGAAAATACAGAAGGTCGTATTTATGGTGCAACTTTTATAGATCATCAGAGCAGATGTGTATTCAATGGCTCTAAAATGGGGAAAGAGTTTTCTGCTAACATTTTTAATGAATTATTTAAGAGTGATACTACAAATACACCTCCGCTTATCATAAATCCAACAGACAATACAACGAAAGGATCTAATGCTGATAATCTAATAGACAGCTTTACCGAAAACACCGAATACAATAATAGACAGGAAGATTCGACAATAGATCTTTCTTTATTGGAACAGCATGGGACAGACTATGCTGAAGAGGCTTTTACTCGTAGAATGAAGATAGAAGAAAAAAGACGCAAACGAGGATTATAGAAAATCCCTGAGTTTTAGTCAGGGATTTCTTTTATTGTAAAATTTATTTATTTCAGGGCATCGAATGAATATATTATTTTATCAGCTGTGTGATTTCCGAAATTTTGCAATGTAAAACCAATCGGATAAATATTTTCCTTGTCTTTTTTGTTGGAAAGGGCAGTTTTATAAGCTTTGATTGCATCCTTTTTATTTTTGTTGAGCTGCACTTCATTCTTATTATTGAAATAAACATAGCTGATGTCAGCAGCCTCTATCAAAGCATCAAATTCTGCTTGATGTATGCTATTCTCTTCTCCTATCAATACACTTCGTACTGCATCTCTCATACGGTCATATTTGGCATCCGATTCGACTATTAGTAATCCCACTTTGCCATATTCCATATAATTAATATATGACAGATTTTTTCCTTTATCTGCATCCCTTAGTTCTTCTTTGATTAATTTTTGAGGATAATCCATTACAAACGTAAATAGTGTATGTTTGAAAGAGAAGATCATTCCATTTTTCTTAGTCATCTCTTGTTCTTTATATGATACCCCCGATACAATCTTATCCAAAGCAATTCCCATATTGGCCCATCCGATGGAGTAAAGTACACGGTGAGTAGGATAGCTGGTCGGATTAAAGTAGTCATGTGTAAGGCTTGCATTTTCACGAGGAGGATTTGCGGTAGCCTCTTGACCAAAGGCTTCTTGTTCTTGAAATGATGGAACAAAAGTTCTACTTGTAGGATTAACTACCTGAGTTGTAATAGCACTAATAGGATTGAATGTATACCCGGTAGGTATAGGAAAACTCGGATAAATTTCAGTTTTGTTTTCCATCAGATTTCCGAGATATATTTTATCTCGAAGAGTTGCGTTAACGAAAAGATTTTCTGTAGTTACATTATAATGCCCATTGTTGGTGTTAGAAAATATGGAATAGTGAAAAATAGGAAGAAAGGGACTCTGTATAATATCTTCCCGTCCAGTCTGATAAATACTTAACTGACCTTTTACTTTCCCATCTTTAGAGCTAAAAGTGAGTGTCGCTTCTCTTGCTTTTATTTGGTCATTTTCTTCTGCACCGATAGTGATTCGGGTTGATTTATCTCCTGATTTAGAGGATATCACCAACCATGTTGGAACAGAGGTTATTTCCCAAGACACATTCGTGGTAAGATCGATAGATTTAGCAGCTCCGTCAATAGGTAGATCCATACTTTTTTCGCTTAGTTCTATAAAGGGATCAGAATCAGCTAAACCTAGTTGAATGATTTTTATTGACTGCTTAATATCATCGCTATTATGAAAAATCAGAGTAGCTTCTCTCTTTTCCATATTATCGTTTCTGTTTGCGGTAATAGTAATACTCATCGGCGATTCATCTCCCACAAAATCACTGAGACCAATCCAGTCAGGAAGTTCTGTATCCAGACTCCAGGTAGAACTGGAAGAAATTTCGATTATTTCAGATGTACCTTCTATTGCGTTTAACTTTACTTCCTTCTTATCAAATTTAATATAGAAATCTCCATCATCATTTTTATCATCACAAGCAACAAAGGAGAACATGAATAGTACGGATAGTAGTAGTATATTTTTCATAATTAAGATACTATTTAGATTTTATTTTTCTGGTCGAGTTAAGCTTGTTTATCGAATGTAAATTCTTGCAATAGGAATTTATCATGAGTTAGTTTGGATATGCTCTATATATTGGATGAAATTCGCTTCGTAAACAAAACTTCTATTTTTGGAGTATTCTGTTCTCTTATTTTTATCAAGAAACCATTTTCGAAGAAAGGCAATCTTATGGAGTCGAAGATATCTATTGAATATTTTTTCCATCATGTATTAGAATAGTTCATAATTGAGAATACAAAAATACAACTTCTTTATTCGGGTAGAATAGAATATTTGATAAATATTCAGTATATCAAAAGTGATTGTCCGATATTGGCAGCGGAATGTCTACTCACTCAATTGTCAATGGTCATATTTTTGAAATCAAAATTCAAAAATAGAGATTATGCAGAACGAAGATGATTTGAGGGGACTCGCCAAAGTAATGGAATTTATGCGAGCCATTAGTATTTTATTTGTGGTTATCCATATTTACTGGTTTTGTTACCAAGCGATATCGGATGGTGGAATTAATATTGGAGTAGTAGACAGAATACTACTCAACTTTCAGAATAGAGCAGGGTTGTTCTCCCATATTCTTTGGACAAAGTTGTTTGCTGTTGTGTTCTTAGCTCTATCTTGTTTAGGAACAAAGGGAGTGAAAGAGGAAAAAATAACATGGTATAAAATATATGTATTCTTGTTCTTTGGATTTATCTTCTTTTTTCTCAATTGGTGGGTATTAATTTTGCCCCTTCCATTAGCTGCCAATACCGCTTTGTATATATTTACATTGACAATCGGCTATATCCTCTTGTTAATGGGAGGTTTATGGATGAGTCGATTATTGAAAACGAATCTAATGGATGATGTTTTCAATATGGAGAACGAAAGTTTTATGCAGGAAACAAAGCTTATGGAAAATGAATATTCGGTTAATCTGCCTACCTTATTTCAGTATCAAAAGAAACAACACAAAGGTTGGATTAATGTGGTCAATCCGTTTCGGGCAACTATTGTATTGGGAACTCCCGGTAGCGGAAAATCTTTTGCTGTAGTCAATAATTATATAGACCAACAGATTAGCAAGGGTTTTGCTTTATATTGTTATGATTTCAAATACCCCGATTTGTCTACTATTGCTTACAATAAGATGCTGCAGTATGCAGACCGATACAGTGTTGATCCTCAGTTTTACGTTATCAATTTCGATAACCCCGAGCGCAGTCACCGTTGCAATCCTATTGCTCCCACATTTATGACCGACATATCAGATGCTTATGAATCAGCCTATACAATTATGTTGAACCTCAATAAAACATGGATTCAGAAACAGGGTGATTTCTTTGTAGAGTCGCCAATTATTTTACTTGCAGCAATTATTTGGTATCTAAAGTTATATGACAATGGTAAATATTGTACTTTTCCTCATGCTATTGAGTTTCTGAATAAACCGTACAAAGAAATATTTCCTATTCTCACATCCTATTCACAGTTGGAAAATTACCTTTCCCCCTTTATGGATGCGTGGCATGGCAATGCCCAAGAACAGTTGCAGGGGCAGATTGCTAGTGCTAAAATACCATTATCAAGAATGATTTCCCCACAGCTGTATTGGGTAATGTCGGGTAATGATTTTACATTGGATATCAATAATCCCGATGCACCTAAAATACTATGTGTAGGGAATAATCCCGACAGGCAAAATATTTATGGTGCAGCTTTGGGCTTGTATAATTCTCGTATTGTGAAGTTAATCAATAAGAAAGGCTTACTTAAATCATCTGTTATTATTGATGAGTTACCGACAATATATTTTCGTGGATTGGATAATCTGATTGCAACTGCTCGAAGTAACAAAGTCGCTGTCTGTCTTGGGTTTCAGGATATATCACAATTAACTCGTGATTATGGACGTGAAGAAGCGGATGTTGTAATGAATACAGTTGGAAATATCTTTTCTGGACAGGTTGTTGGTGACACTGCTAAGAATCTGTCGGATCGTTTTGGAAAGGTATTACAGAAACGACAGTCTATGACCATCAACAAGCAAGATAAATCAACTACGATCAATACACAATTAGATGCTTTAATTCCGGCATCTAAAATCTCAACTCTCACACAAGGGATGTTTGTCGGCTCTGTTTCTGATAATTTTGAAGAACGAATCGAGCAAAAAATGTTTCATGCTCAGATTGTTGTGGATACCGAAAAAGTATCTGCTGAAACTAAGAAATTCGAACAGATACCTGTTATTTGGGATTTTCAAGAGGTTTATAATAAACCTATGAAAGAGGTCATCGAAAATAATTATTACGACATCAAAAAAGATATAGCTAATATTGTCGAGGTGGAAATGGAACGGATTATAAAAGATCCTGAGTTGAGCAAATTGTTAAAGAAGTGAATAATAATTTCTTTAATCATAAAGAAGGAATAATTTATTGCTAACTTCTGCAATTGCTGCTGGATATTCTTGTTCATTTAAAAGAGCAAATTTTTCTGTTAATATAATTTTGTGTCCTTCTAATTCATTCTCAAAGACTTCTGCTGCGCCTATAATCATTTGGGAATTAGTAGGTTGATTTGCATTAATAAATGAATAAATTTTATCTAAATGGAATTCGTCTTGATCTTGTTGATTAGGAGAATCTATTATGATTGGACAGAAACAGGTTGTTGAATATTCCTGTATTAGGTGTAAAAAAGCAAAATAATATGCCATCAATACTCTTGGTTTTGAACTTCCTGTTTCTAAATTATCTATTTGTTTATTAAATGTAGAGTAAGAATCATCAGAAAGTGTATAAATATCAAGCTTTCTGATGAAAGATGACATCTTCGAACTGTAAAACGAATCTAATTCCTGTTTTCGTTTTCGATCTTTAAATTTCTTTATATTTTTTTCTAATTCAACTAGTTCTTCTTTTATGACAGTAATTTCATATATTAAGTCACTTTTTCTCTCATCAAAGATTTGCTTTACCTGATTTCTGCCATTACTTTCTATAACATCTTTGAGTTTTATATTTCCTTGTTTAGATTCTAATAATTCATTAATTTTAGATAATTCAACTGTATTTGAATTAAGCTTGTCTGCTTCTTTAGATATTCGAGACTCAATATCCTTTAACTCAGATTTCATATCTAATAATAAATCTCTACTCTTTTCTTCATCTTGTGCAATCTCAAATCTTTCTAAAAAAGAATTCTCAAAATGTGTTCCGCACATTGGACAGTCAATATGTTCTTCTAAAACATTAGTAGCAAAAGATAGGTCTTTATTTGATTCTAATATGGCGTTAGTGATTAGATCTATTTGAACCTCATACATCATTTTTAAATGGTGTAGATCTAACAATACATTCTTTAATTTATCCTCTTTTGTTTTTAATATTTCATACTCAACTAATAACTTTTTTATTTCATCTTTGAATGTATTAATATCAATATTGAATGTTGCATCTGATAGTTTTTCTGAAATATCAGTTAATATCTTAGATGTCATATTATATTCTTTCTCTAGTTCACTCTGCTTTTGTAAAAAGATTTCTTTTTCTTTATTTAAATTATAATATTCATTGGGTAAAAATCCAGAATGATAATTAATTACTAATTTTTTATATCCTTTAATTAAATTTAGATTATTGAAAGATACCCATGTGTTAGACCAACTTTTATCTTGATCAATATAGAATGGAAGAAATAAATATGCAGGAGGAGGAATAATAAATGTTCCGTCCTGCTTAGGAAAAAGAGGATAAAAATTAAATAACTTTGAAAGAAATGGAGCTAAATCATTAGTAATTGATTGACTTTTATGAATTAAATTTCCGTTATAATCAAAAACAGCGATCTGCCTTCCATCTCTTATAATTTCATAGGGAACATTATTTAATTCAAATTTAACAAGAGATAAAATATTATCTTCTTTAAAACGTTTATTAAATATTGGTTCAGCCCCAAATGTCCAGTATATAGATTTTAGAAGAGAGGATTTCCCTGTGTGATTTGTACCTGTAATTATTGTTCTTTCTGGATCAAATTTAATTCTTCGTGCTGTTTCCTTTTTTCTTGAGATGAGGATTATTTCCGATATATATAATTTTTTCGACTCTGTCATCTTTTCGTTCTCTTAAGTTTCTAATTAGCTGCTTATAATTACTCTTCTTATTCATATAGTTTTTTTATAATGATTGCTTTCACAAAAAACTCCTCAAAAAGATCTGTATTTATTATTTCTGCATATATTTTATCTACTATTTGTTTTAGATTTAAATCACCCATTTCAATATTCTCTATTTTTTCACTAATTTTTTTATTAAGTTGTAGAAAGGCTAAATTATTGGATAATGTGATTTCTTTAGCTGCTAAATTATTCCATTCCAACTTCAGTTTCTTTATTTCTTGAAAATTAAAATAAGGAGCTATTAGTTGAACAATTTCAGCCCACTCAGTCTCTGTACTCTTATATAAACCTGCATTTTTGAGTAGGGTTAAAAAATCTAATTTTGAGATACCTTTAATCCCTATTATGTCTTCAAATGTAGAAATAGACTTATTAGATGTTTTTTGTTCTGCCTTTCTTTTAATCTCATTCGAAATTTGTCTATATGCCAAAGCTGAATTTACATTACTATTAGGGTTTATAGAGTGAATTAATTCTCCTAAATAACCAACTAAATGAGACATACTATCTTTATTACTAACCTTAGTAACCTCTAATATTGTTAAATCCTTAAAGTCAGAAACATTCTCTATTTTAAATTCTTCTTTTAAAACCTTTTCAATTTTAGTTATTTCGCTTTTTGATAGGTTAAATAATCGAATTTTCTCCAATAGAATAGAGTTTTTTTTCGGTTCAGCTAATTTTACATTAAAAGTTGCATTTGATATAATATTCAAAGAACGAACATATTCTCTGAATTTAATTTTATTAGAATATAATTTACCTACTAAAGATAAATTATCTTTTTTCTCTTTCTTTATTAAATTAGCTGTAGTCCAATTTCCCCTATCCTTACTCTTAATTTGAAAAAAATCAATTTCAGATGGATTCTCATTATTATCCAAAACAGCTAAGTCATCGTGAAAATCGAACAAGAATACATAATTATTTTCATCTAAATGAAACCTGCTTATTAAAAGGAATAAAGAAACATCATTTTGGAAGGAATATTTTCTTGCAGTGTCACTTCCAGATTCTTCTCTAGGTGTATTTGATATTAATAGATTTTTTAAAGTCATGTATTCTTCAATATATAATACAAATGATTCTGTTATAAAGATATAACTTTCAAATTAATATTGTCTGTAATTTTGAATAAAACATAAAAACCATTTTTCAAATATTTTGTCTGACAAACGATGACACCAGATGTCATTAGATGACAGTTCTTTTATAATCAATTATATACAGATCTATTCAATCTAAATTAGTGAAGCATTACTATTGATGCACCACTAATTTTGATTGTATGAATGAACAAGTAAACGACCAAGAAATTCTGCTGGTCACAGAAAAAGACACAAATAACCTGAATGTAGTCAGCGGTATCAATGAAGACGGAACACCTAAATCCGTTAAACCAAGCAAAGAGAATGAACCAGCCTTCCTTAAGATCGACAAGAATGCCGATGTATTAGAGAACTTCTTCAAAAACTTCCTGAGCCAGAGCAAAGATCCTACACATTTCCATTTCTTTAAAATTCCGATGGAGTTGTTTGAGAGTATTACACCTGTTCTCAAAGAGATGCTGAAAGATCCGAATAATCCATCCAATAAAGAAGCATTAGACGCATACAAAGTATTACCCGAAGCATTTGCTCCGAAAGAATATCAGGCATTAGACGAATCCCGTATCAACTGGGATCAATTGGCTCAGCTCGGTATCACCAAGGAAAAATTGGAGAAATCTGGAAGCCTTGAGCCAATGCTTAACTGGCAAAAGTCACCGGTTCTTGTAACCATCAAAACAGAAGCACTAGGCGAATCCGTGTATAGTGATGCCCGTCTGTCATTTAGAGAAGATGCTGACGGTAACCTCAAACTACGAATTCATAATATGCGTAATGCTCCTGAACTAAACTTTCCCTTTATGGGAGCAACATTCACCAAAGAAGATAAAGACAACCTTCGCCAGACAGGTAATGCCGGACGACTGATTGAGATCGAACCCAAGGAAGGCATGAAAATGCAAGCTTTTGTCTCTATTGATAAGCTGACCAATGAGCTGGTTGCCCTTCGTGCCGACAGGGTAAAGATACCGGATGAATTCAAAGGAGTAAAACTCAGTGAAGAACAGCAGAAAGATTTAGCAGAAGGAAAAGGTATATACTTAGAAAATATGAAATCTAAGAAAGATACCCTGTTCAGTGGTACAGTTCAGGTTAATGCCGACAGAAGAAGCCTTGAAATACATTTTGGTAATAATCCCAGGCAAAGCCAGTCCCAACACCAATCAGAAAGCCAGAATGAAGCTCCAAAGACTTTCCGCAAGAAAGAACTGACCGAAGATCAGCAGGCGAGCCTGAATGAAGGAAAAACCGTTTATGTAAGCGGTCTGACTGATCGCAACGGTAAAAACTATAACGGTTATATTACATGGAAGCCCGAAGACGGTAAAACCAATTTTATGTTTGCGACAGATTATAAGAAAGCTCTGGAACAGGGCTTGGTCAAACCAGATGACAGACATAAAGTACAGGTTGCCGTTAATTCCGAAGGGAAGACCAATGAGGCCACCAGAAAGGTAAAAAAAACACTGGAACAAGGTCAGACGGCTCCAAGCGAGAAGCAGAAAGAGAAAGAAGAGAATAAACAGGAACAGGAAGAATCCCAACAACAGACAAGAGGAAGACGGATGTAATCTAAATTAGAACATACCATCTCTTTTAATAAAGCAGAATAGTCCCATTCATATAATTGAGTATATTTACCACTCATTTCTACAATTTTACATTCATAAGCAGCCTTTGTATCGGGAGATACTCCGGTTGGCTTGTAACATTGAGAAATTAGTGGAGGCTCTCGGGACGGAAAACCCGGGAGCCGTTCTGCTTTTATAAGCCGGATTCCATTTACCTACCATTTTAAAAGGTCGATCTACCTCCACTAATTTTTCCAATTATGAAATCAAAACATAACAGGCAGGAGCTGTCCTATTACGGGCTGCTGCTCCTTTCATACCTTCAGGAAAGCCATCCTGATAAAACAAATGACCCACAGTTAATTAAAAACAGAGCTGATATGGCAGCCGAAACCTATTCCAATGCCATAAAAGAAGGTTCTTCACATGACAGAGCCGAAGAAATGGCTTGTAAAGCTCTGTATTCAGAATTGCTGTTCTCTAAATTCGATACAATCCGCAATATCCTCTTTGAAGAATTCTCCTATATCCCCGAAAGCGAGGTTTTCCAAAAGACCATGTCATTGCTCCCATACTGTGAAGAAGTCTTTACAGAATATGCATTACATGATGAGTTTGCCTATTCAGCGGAATACAACAGGCTTTATACGGACCTGGTTGGACTAATCGATATGTGGGAGGACGAACATGAGCTATAATAAGAAAGCTCATCTAAGAGCCAATATCGAAGCTATTAAGCTGGTCTTTAAACTCGAAAAAGAGAATCTATCGGCCAGTGAAGATCAAAAAGAAATTCTTCGGCAATATTCAGGATTCGGAGGACTCAAGTGCGTGCTTAATCCTGCCAATAGCCTGATGGATACCGTATCCTGGCCTAAATCAGAATTAGACCTATTCCCTCTGGTTGCCGAATTACATCGAACTATTCGGGAAAATACAGCAACAGAACAGGAATACAAAGGTTATATCTGTAGTATCAAGAATTCGATACTGACCGCATTTTATACGCCTTCTGAAGTTGTACAAACCATATCGGATATTTTCAAAGGAAACGAGATTCCTATAACCCGCCTCTTAGATCCGTCAGCAGGCATGGGTGAGTTTTCAAATGCCTTTGATCTGCCTAGAGATAGTGAAAAGATCAATTTTGAAAAAGATCTGATTACAGGAAAGGTTCTCTCATATGTTAATGACAGAGATAATGAACATATCCACATCGAAGGTTTTGAGACAATTGAGAGCCGTTATAATAACTACTTTGATGTTGTTAGCTCCAATATCCCTTTCGGGGAGATGAGTGTATTTGATGCTGCATTTATGAAGACAGACAGGTTGCATAGGGATTCTACACGGGCTATCCATAACTATTTCTTCATTAAAGGAGTTGAAACATTGCGTGAAGGTGGGATTCTGGCATTTGTTACCTCTCAGGGAGTATTGAACTCTGCCAATAACAAGGAAGTACGGCAATGGCTAATGGACAATACCAATCTCATCTCCGCCATTCGTCTTCCGAATAATCTATTTGTTGAAAATGCAGGAACAGAAGTCGGCAGTGATTTAATCATCCTGCAAAAGAATACACAGAAACAGGAACCAACTCTCAGAGAAAAGAAATTTCTGACAACGTATAACCTTTCAACGGGAATAACCATCAACAGCAGTTTTGAGAACTTACACCGTATTATTCATACCAAAGGATATAACGATACCGATCCTTATGGAAAACCGGCACAGGTATTTCTGCATGAGGGAGGAATGGAGGGAATCTCTTCGGATTTAAAGAAAATGCTAAAATCTGATTTCTCTACGCATCTTAATTTGGACTTATACCTCCAACATTCAGGACAAGGTCAAAGATCAGGAAACAATACACCTACATCCGCTATCAATCAAAAAGCAGAAGAAAAGCCCAAAGTAATTGAGCTTAATACTTCTCAACCCGTAATGTCCTTGTATGATTTATTCGGATTAAGTGAAGAAGAACGAACACAAATTAAACCCAGCCGAAAGAAACGCACTCCTCCACCTAATCAAAAACCTGTACAACTTAGCCTGTTCTCCAATAACAAAGAACTGAAGCCGCAAGCACGAGAGCATACAGAAAAAGTATCCAAAGAGGAGAAACCAAAGTTATCGATGGACCTTCGCCCCTTTTCAGGTGCACTCGAAGAATACCACAAACAAAATTCACTGGTAAAAGATAACGGGCAGATCGGTTATCTGAAAGAACGCTATCGAAACGATGCCATGTTTCAACCGTTAGACCTTCCGACAATACAACAATCCAAAGTTGGAATGTATGTTCAATTAAGGGATACTTATCATAAGCTATATGATTATGAAGCAAAGAATCTGGAAGAAGAGACTGCTTTACGTAAAAGCCTGAATACCTCTTATGATTCCTTTTTTAGATTGTATGGTAATCTGAATGATAAGAAGAATCTGGATATTATCAAAATGGATGCATCTGGAACTGCTATCCTTGCTTTGGAACGCAGAATAGACGGGAAACTTCAAAAAGCGGATATATTCGACAGGCCTGTAACATTTAACCCGGATGAGATCAAACATGCTGAGACTTCCCGTGAAGCCTTAGTTGCATCCCTGAATAAATATGGAAAGATCAATCTGGACTATATGCTCTCTATACTTGATAACAAAGCTAAAGACGATGTATTAAAGGAGCTGGAAGGACAAATCTATTTCAATCCGATGCTACAGAACTATGAGATCCGGGATAAGTTTATTGCAGGAAATGTAATTGAAAAAGCGGAACAGGTCAGAGATTATCTTATAAACCATCCGCTTGATCAGGTATCACAGGTATCCCTTAAGACCTTAGAAGAAGCTACGCCGGAACCGATACGTTATGTAGAACTCGACTTTAATTTCGGAGAACGATGGATACCGATGCAGATCTACCGCGATTATGCCGGCACACTCTTTGAAACCAATGTAAATATAGAGTATTATGCCTCCCGTGATGATTTTACTGTCAGTGCGGAACGCAGTAACCTGATCATCAATGAAAAGTTTGCCGTGCAGAGTGAGAAACAGCTTTTTACAGGTATTCATCTGATGAAACATGGGTTACTGAATACAACTCCGAATATTACCAAAACAATCGAAGTATTGGATGAGAACGGAGAGCGTAAAAGTGTAAAAGTTGCTGATCCCGAAGCAATACAATTAGCCAACTCCAAGATAGATGAGATACGAAACGGTTTTACCGACTGGCTCAATGAACAGTCGCCTGAATTTCAGAACAAGCTGGCTGATCTGTATAATAAGAAATTCAATTGTTATGTACGTCCCGAATACGATGGATCGCACCAGACATTCCCAGACCTTGACCTGAAAGCATTGGGTATCGTTGATCTGTACCCAAGCCAAAAAGACTGTATCTGGATGCAGAAATTGATAGGTGGAGGTATAGCCGATCACGAAGTCGGCGGTGGAAAGACCCTAATTATGTGTATTGCAGCTTATGAAATGAAACGATTAGGATTAGCGAATAAGCCGATGATACTAGGATTGAAAGCTAATGTACATGAAATAGCCCATACCTTCAGAACAGCATATCCGAGTGCGAAGATACTCTATCCCGGCAAGGAAGACTTTACACCGAGTAAGCGTGTGAAGATTTTCAATGATATAAAAAACAATAACTGGGATGCTATTATCCTTACGCACGACCAATTCGGAAAACTTCCACAATCTTCGGAAATGCAGCAGAAGATATTCCGCACGGAACTCGATTCAGTAGAAGAGAATCTTCGGGTTATAGAACAAATAGAAGGTAAATCAGCATCCAAACGCATGTTACGCGGATTGGAAGTGAGGAAACAAAATCTGGAAGTAAAGCTCAGTGTACTCGCTGATACGATAAAGAACCGTACAGATGATGTTGTAGATTTTAAAATGATGGGAATTGATCATTTATTCGTAGATGAGAGCCACCAGTTTAAGAACCTGACTTTTACAACCCGGCATGACCGTGTTGCCGGATTGGGTAATCCTGAAGGCAGCCAACGGGCTTTGAATATGCTATTTGCTGTACGCACTATACAAGAGCGTACAGGTAAAGATTTAGGAGCAACATTTCTATCGGGTACAACGATCTCTAATTCCCTGACAGAGTTATACCTGTTGTTCAAATATCTTCGACCCAAAGAATTGGAGACACAGGGTATCAATTCCTTTGATGCATGGGCAGCCATCTATGCCAAGAAAACAACAGACTATGAATTTTCGGTTACCAACCAGATCGTACAGAAAGAACGTTTCCGCTATTTCATCAAAGTTCCTGAATTAGCAAACTTCTATGCCGAGATAACAGATTTCAGAACTGCACGGGATATCGGAATAGACCGACCCGAGAAGAATGAGATCCTGTATAATATTCCACCGACACCACAACAGGGGATATTTATTCAAAAGCTGATGGAGTTTGCCAAGACGGGCGATGCCACATTACTGGGTCGTGCACCATTGACAGAGAAAGAAGAGAAAGCAAAAATGCTGATAGCAACAGATTATGCCCGTAAGATGTCTCTGGATATGCGGATGATCAATCAGGCTTATGGAGATCATGTTGATAACAAAGCATCTCATTGTGCAGCTAAGATAGCCGAGTACTACAACAAGTACGCATCCAATAAAGGAACGCAATTTGTTTTCTCTGATTTAGGCACATACAAACCCAATGAGTGGAATCCTTATTCGGAAATTAAACGCAAGCTTGTAGAAGATCATGGTATTCCTGCCCATGAAATACGCTTTATTCAGGAAGCCAAAACAGACAATGCCCGTAAAGCTATGATTGAAGGAATGAATGAAGGGCGTATCCGTGTATTGTTTGGTTCTACTTCCATGTTGGGAACAGGAGTCAATGCTCAACAAAGAGCTGTTGCTATTCATCATTTGGATACACCTTGGAGACCATCAGACCTGCAACAGCGGGATGGGCGTGCAATCCGTAAAGGAAATGAGATTGCCAAGCTTTATGCTGATAATAAGGTGGATGTACTGATCTATGCAGTTGAGAAAAGTCTTGATTCTTATAAATTCAATCTTTTGCAGAATAAACAGACATTTATCAATCAGCTAAAGAATAATAGTTTGGGTAGCCGGACCATTGACGAAGGTAGTATGGACGAAAGTTCGGGAATGAATTTCTCTGAGTATGTAGCTATTCTTTCCGGTAATACCGATTTATTGGAAAAAGCCAAACTAGAAAAGAAGATCAATGCAATGGAGAGTGAGAAGAAAGCATTTGTCAAGAGTAAATCATCGGCTACTTTCAAATTCGAGGATAGTACAAGAACAATTGAAGGAAACACACAAATGATAAACCGCATGACAAAGGATTGGGATTCTTTTAATAGTCGTGTTCAGACAGATAAGGAGGGGAACAAATTAAATCCCGTAAAGCTGGAAGGGATAAATTCTTCCGATCCTAAAATTGTCGGAGAAAAGCTAAACCAGTTATCAGATAATGCCCGCACCAATAATGAGTATTTTACGATCGGAACACTTTATGATTTCAAATTGCTTGTGAAAACAGAAGATAGCCAGAAAGAAGGTTCTATCTTTAAAGATAACCGATTCTTTATAGAAGGGGAGGGTGGTATAAAATACAACTACAACAATGGACATATAGCTACTGATCCGAAACTGGCGGCTATGAATTTTCTAAATGCTTTGGAACGTGTTCCTAAATTGATAGAGAAGTATCAAGCTGATAATGAGAGACTGTCTAAAGATCTTCCTATCCTCAAACAGGTGATTGATTCCACTTATAAGAAAGAGCCGGAATTAAAAGACCTCAAGACTCAATTGACAGCCTTGGATCGACAGATTCAATTGACTTTGACAACAAAGGATGAGCCTAAAGAAAGTAATCAATTATCATCTATACCATCCACACCGAAAGAATCTATAAATGATGTTCGTTCGGGACAGCCCATGAGTATTAAGGAGATCATTGATGCAAATCGAGATCGGATATTGATTAGTTCTCAACAAGTAGAGGATACCATCTATCCCAAAATGAGAAGATAAGATATTGTTTGGATAGATAGAAAATATAGTATATTCTCTATCTATCTATTAAAATAATGTCTAATCAAATCTTTTTCATCAATCCGATTAAGAGTTATTTTTCTACTATTTAAAATATAATTTCGAAAAGAGATAAATCTGTCTTTATTAGAACAATATATGTGATATGAATGAATTAAATCGAGAAATCTTTTTAAATTATGTTTCAGTTCTAATGATAATATTAGGAGAAAGTCAATATCAATAACGGTTAAAGGCCTTATATGAGATTTTTTCAGTGCTAAGAAATTGTCATTATCTATTCTTTGTTGAAAGAAGTCATTTAAAATATAATTTGTTCCATGTACTGAATAAAGTCTATCTTGAGTAATTAAGAAAGGATAAATTTCAATGTTTTTTTCATTATATCCTTTGTCAAGTTTAAAATCTTGGAGTAGAATATCTTTTACATTTTTAATTATTTGAGGAATACCCTTTGTTTCATTTAGCCTAGTTTTAAAGAAATTTTCTATATCAGAAAAACTTTGAGAATTTCGAGTTGATTTATTCATTAATATATCTTTGTATTCAAATAAGAGTGCTCTTTTTTTATTCCTAACATAATAATCAGGTCGTCCATTGTCATTTAAATCATAAAAAGTTCTACCACTTATGTTTATATTTTTTGCATTAAATAGTAGCCTATTCATAACTTTATAGAACATATATTCTTCAGAAAATTCACTCTTAATTAATCTCTGTATATCTTTTTCTCCAGTCTTCTGGCTTATTTGTAGTAAGCTTATAAATAATCCATCATATATATTAAGAGTAAAAAAGTATCGAGATATAATTGAGTAATGATCGTTATTTAATTTTAGTACAGGATATTGTTTGTAGCATGTGAAATCATTTAAATCTTCAAGTTTTTTTTCTGCTTCAGATGGATTGTTTACATCAATACATATACTATCGAAATATGTAGATATACGATTAAATAGATTATCATGATTGACATAATCCCTTTTGTAAAGACTTATTTGTCCTTCTTTAAATTTATTCTCTTCATACACTCTTACAATCCTAAGATTCAAGAGATGATCAAAAATAGATTCTATATTTTTTGATGCATAGAAAAGCTTAATTATATTACTTAATTGTGGCTTTTCTTTGATGAAATCATCTAGCATTAAAACTTTCATCTGTTGCGTCATTAAGATGTCATAAAAATTATAATCAGACAATCCCATTTGTAATAAATCACCAGCAAAACGAATTCTTGCATCTTTACACAATGGATTTTCAAATTCAGGAATACTCTTAAGCAGATTGTTTTTATATTTTTGGACCTGTTCTACTTGAGATAAATATGCTTTCAAAAAGTTTATATGATCATTTTCTGTTTTTACTTCTTTTTTCCCTGTTGGCAGAAGAATTATATCTTTTAGGAATAATAGAGCTGCTCTCGGTTCTATCAGAGTAAAGATTATGTCTGGATTATTTTGTAAATTACTAGTTTGCTTTAGCTTTTTTATTCTTTTGTCTATGTCCTGAAGTTGCTTACTATCAGGAAAATCTTGGAAAAACATTTTAAGGAAGTTAGTATACTCTAAAGAATAGGAGTCTTTATTATCTATTCCAATCAGGTGAAGTGTCATTAAAATCAAATCTACTTTATCTAATCCCTTTAAATACTCTTCAGTGGATAGTGGTTCCTCATCAAAAATATGATGAAATTCTATTGGGTATACTATATATTCCATATCAATTTATATAAATAACTAGTACTTTATCTTTTCCCTAAAGATAATAAAAAGCATCTGAAATATTATTAATATTAATCTATAGAACCTAGCTGTTTATCATTCATTGAAGAGTCTTTTTTTTGCCATTTATCTTTATCAGTAAGCTTATCTTTTCCTCCGAAATACTGATTGACAAATATTTTCACATCTGATTCCCGGTAATAGTTTCGCTTACAAATTGTTTTAAAAGGTAGTAATCCTAGATTGCGATATCGCTGTAATGTCCGGGGAGTAACCTTGAGAAAGAGGCACAAATCCTGATTATCGAATAGTCGCTCTTCCAGAGCATTATTGTTCTCTGTAACCAATAGCTTATCAACCTTCTCATCGATACGCTTGAGGAGTCTGGCTAAGCCTTTGATATTTGATTCGAATATTTCGTCATCTATCATCATAACCTTACTTTTTAGGTTTATTTCTTTTTCTGCGTTCGAGATATTGTTTGTGGCTATTGATCAGATCGTTTAAAGCTTCTTCTCCTGATTTGATCAAGCGTTCCTGAAGTATGCGTTTTATCTCGCCAATGGTGTAGTAAGTTTTTCCTGATAATACGGAATATGATATCAGGCTGTTGGATCGTAAACGTTGTAAAGTGCGTTCGCTGATTCGAAGGAATGTACAGACCTCGTAGCTATCCACCCAAACCTCATCCAGCTCTTTTGATTGATTAGGAACATCCCGTTCTTTAATATATCTTGCAATAGCATCAAGTTTATTGATCAACTCTTTATATGCATCCGAATCAAATGTTATAACTTCCATATTTTCACTTGTTGTTTGATACAAAAGTCTGATATTCGGATATGTAATTATCCCAAGATGGGACAACTATTTCTGAAAATAGTTATAATGAATTGAGTGTTAGATGTGTTTTTCTGATTAATACAATAGAGTCCCTTAATTCAATCTTGGGAGTCAGATTTATAATATGTAAAGACCATTTTTTATAGGCTAAAATATAACTTTTAATGCCCAATATAGGTGAAAAATAATACCCAAACTAGGGTTTAGCTTGGGTATTATTTTATCTATTTAGCTGTATTTTTACATGCCTTATTATTTCTGAACTTGGTATCTAGTTTGTACTACACCATTTTTGAATGCCTGAGATTGAATTAAGGACCACTTAGATTCTTTCGTTTTATTCGGAAAAAGACGAATTCCTTCTCCCAATAAAATAGGAATATAGGTAATTATCATTTCGTCAATCCAATTCTGATTTAAGAATAGAGAAACGATTTCTCCACCACCAACAAGCCAAATATCTTTTCCTTCTCTTTTCTTTAATTCAGATATATTATCTTCGATATTATTGGTTATATAAATGATATCTTCTTTAGGAGTATTTATGGCATTTCGTGTAATTATATAGGAATTTTTATCCTTATAGGGATATACTACATCCATATTAAGGATATCTCGATATGTACGTCCACCCATAATTACCGTATCAATAGATTCGAAAAAATCTTCGTAACCGTAATTTAGTTCCGGAGTAATTGGATAATCAGTGAGCCAATCTAATTCCCCATCTGGACCAGCAATATATCCATCAATGGATGCTGCAATATATAATCTTATTTTTCTCATAGTCAAAATATTTTAAGATGTGCAATATACAAAAAAGAAGTGTGGAGCTTGCATTGTTCCGCTATGAGGTACTGGTATACCCGAAGGACGAAACAAGCAAGTCCACACTATACTTTCGCATAGCATGAACATTGCACATTTCGTCTCGTCCTTCCAAAAATTACCAGTTTCCACAGCGAGACGTTTACGTGAACGTTATGTTATATATGTCAAGAAGTATTCAGAATACTTCTGTTTTTCTTTTTACTAATACAAATATAAGCCATTCTTTCGATTCATTTATTGTCCAACCCATCCATTCTTTCGTCTAAATACTTAATCAATTTATCTAAAAACAAAGTGCGGCTCCCTTTTCGTTCCCGAATTTCAAGAAAAGTGTGATAGAAATCGCCTAAGTTGATATTGAATACCGTTTCTATATATTCTGCCAGTTCTTTTATATTTGTGTTGCCGTTATTAAAACATCCTGTACTATCCCAAGCATAAATTTGTTCAACAAGTTCTGCTTTTTTAGCTGTCCAGGTAAGTTTCGATTTAGGTAAGTTTAATAATTCAGGGATATTGTTCTCTAGTTGTTTGATATTAATTAATTTGTTGTTGATGTAAACAGTCAGCCTTTCATTAGCAATCATTTTTGCCACTTTGAAATCAAAACTTGTAGAGAATCGACTATCTCTTTCAAAGTAGAAACAATCTAAGATTAGCTGAATATCAGGTTTCCCCCTTAAAAAATAATACCGATCAAGGTGTGTACTCCCTGAGCGATAATATTGGTAAAAGTCTGCATTTGTATCGAAGAAGTATTTAATTCGTGCAAGCATCCCTTCCAGATAATTTTTTTTATCTATATGACTACCTGTAGGCATTCTCATTTCGAGATTATATATCTTCCGATGATAAATTAATATACTAAATAGTTGAGGTTTTGTCTCTTTGAAAAAGGTAATTTCTTCAGATTGAGATTCGAAAGAGTAATTTGATACGAAATCTTTTAATTTATCAAATGTAGACTCTAAAAGAGAAATAATACTGATAGATTTTTGAAAGATATTACTTTCTTCTCGTTCTATAAGCTGAATTTCTTTGTTGATATTCTCTTTGATATTACGAATAAATTGTTCCATAGTATTTTATTCAATGTTGAATAATTTATATACCTTTGATCATAAAGAAAGGATATACCCTAATATATTTTTTCGCAGAATTATTTTTTTTAGGTCTAAAAATATACCCACTTTATTAGATTCTTAAATCATCTTATCTTTTACTAAGACGTATTAATTCTATTTATTTTACAGCCCCTCTATCTTTAAACAAGAAATAGACTAAAGTGGTATATCACATACATAAGATGATATCGTTATTTAGGATTCACAACAATTAGAACAATTTACAGAATAAGAAACAGTTTAAAGGAATCTCTCTTTTATGTATTTCTAATATTATACTCCGTGTTACAGCTTCTTTAAATCCACGATGTTGATAGAATTGGTAAGTCGAGCCTGAATCTGTATACAGATAAATTAGTTTTCCTTTCGCATATTTTTCCAATTCGTTTAATAATAATGTGCCTATTCCTTTTCCTTTAATATCGGGATCAACGGCGAAATAATTAATCTCTCCATCAGGGTTATTACTTTCTTTAAATTCTTTAAGCATTTGTATGTTAGCCTTATCGTAAACACTGGATGCATTTTTGTAGAATAGGTTTATAAAGAAGATAACTACTTTTATAAAAGCATTATAAAAGGCGGATGTGAAAATTTTAGGTTCATCTTTCATGTCAGCCAGTAAAACACCGACTAACCGGTCATCCATATAGGCTCCAATAGCTTTGGTAGCCTTCGTTATTTCTAAATACCAAAAATACTTACTATACAAATAAAGCTCAATTCCATTTGTGGCATACCAGGATAAATGCATGCCTTCAATGGCAAATTCCCGGGCTCTGTTAAAATCCTGTTTCCTGAGTTGCTTGATTACAATGTTCATAATTATTCATTTTATTAATTTATACCATCTAATTATTGATTCTACGGCCTTCTTCCGCCTCCTTTACTGGTAAATTTACTATATATATTAACTGCATTCCATCTTATTTGTCTGAACTGACAAAAAGCGCATCTAAAGTGTGTTAGAGTCATTTAAGCTGTTTTTTTTGATGTGTGACAGCTATGTTTTTTCAGTATTCCATAGAAATTCGATTCAAAAATCAGTTCAGATCACTATATAACGGTTCAACCCTGAATAATTACGATTCGTTTTTTTTTCCTATTAACCCCATGATAGGATGCCTTAATTTTGAGGCGAAAAAAACAAAACGATTATGCGAAAAAAACTTTATTTGATACTTGGAGTCTTGTTATTAGTCGGTTTGATCTTATTTAAGCTTTTCAGTAATAAAGAAAACGCTGAAAAAGAAATACAGGCCGAAAAAGAATCGATTCCTTTTGCAGTAGAAGCCATTGTAGTCAAAAAGTCTGATTTTACAAATACAGTTTCATATCCCGGAACTGTAGAAGTGTCGGGTATGGTCAATGTTGTTTCAGAGACCGATGGAAGAGTCGTAAAACTGAATATCCAAAATGGCAGTACAGTCAAGAAAGGCCAGGTGATCGCCATCCTTAATAATGACATGAAAAAATCCTCTCATCAGATTCATCAGATTGATTATAAAAAAGCAAAGGAGGATTATCAACGCTATCTGGAGCTACATAAAAAAAATAATGCAACAGGCGTAGAGCTGGAAACCGCCCGGCATGCACTGGAAACCGCTGAAAAGCAATTACGAATATCACAGTCGGAATTGGACCGGAGTGTAATACATGCACCGGTCGGTGGAATTATAGCCGGAAAATCTGTGAATGCGGGAGATATTTTATCTCCGGGTAGTCCGATTGCAGTAATTGTTCCCCTGAATGAACTTGAAATCCGCTTTAATGTTCCGGAAAAGGAAATACCCCGGATACATAAAGGACAGCAGGTGAATTTTACAATAGACGCATATCCTCAACATATTTTCGTAGGGATTGTCTCCGCAATTATTCCCACAGCTAATCAGGCTAAGTCCTTTCCTATATTAATCAAAGTGAAGAATGACCAGCATGGTATTACTCTGATGGGCGGAATGACAGCTAATATTAAGACAGAAGATACTCAGGCAGTTTCTACGCTTATTATTCCCCGAACCGCTATCCGCGACAATTACGTCTGGTTGGTACAAGAGGCAGGTAGGACTATCCGCCGCACTATCAAAACAGGGCGAGAATTTGAAGATCAGGTTGAAATCCTATCAGGATTAGCAGCCGGAGATACTGTCGTGTTTAAAGGACAATCCAATATAAACGAAGGCCTTGTTTTAGAAAACTTAAAGATCGTAGATTATAAATCGGATACACAAAACCAAACGGGATCAAAATGAAAATTACAGAATTGGCAATTAAACGCCCCATATTATTTATCGTATTTTATCTTATCATTGCCGGTTTGGGTATCTTAGGATACAGCAAGCTGCGTTATGAGTTACTTCCTGAATTGGCCACCCCTGTGATTACGATTACTGCCGTCTATCCCGGAGGATCACCTTCGGAAATAGAAAATACGGTATCAAAAAAACTGGAAGATGCGATTTCCGGAGTCAATAAAATAAAAAAGGTAAGTACCTATTCAGCGGAAAACTCTTCAGTTATTTCGATTGAATTCATAGCCGATGCAGATCCTGAAAAAGCAATGCAGGATGTTCAGCGGGCTGTCAACAAAATACTCCCAGAGCTTCCTGCGGCAGTAAAATCTCCGACATTGGAAAGTTACAGTATAAATGCAGAACCTGTACTAAGGATCGGCACTACGGCCAATATCCCGGAAGAGCAATTATATGAATTGCTGGATAAACAGATCAGGCAGGGGATTTCACAAATCAGGAATGTGGGACGGGTTACTCTTTTGGGTGGATCTCCCCGGGAAGTAAAAGTATCGGTAAACCTGGAGAAACTGAAAGCATATGGTATCGGCATCGATGAACTGACCGAAGCCATTGGGCGTAGTAATGTGGAAATACCTATCGGAGCAGTTAAATCTGCTGACGGGGAATTTGATGTACGTACAACCGGCAAAGTAAGGGATTTTGACCAGTTAAGGATGCAGCCTGTCAGGATACTATCTGACGGAAGTGTAATTTATGTAAAAGATGTTGCCGACATAAAAGAAGGCAAGAAAGATTTGTCAGTCGTGAACCGCATAAACGGAGAGAATTCGATAGGTCTGCTTGTGGATAAACAAACCGGAGCTAATGCCGTAGAAGCCTCGGAACTGGTAAGAGAACATCTTACCAAGCTGGAATCACTATACAGCGATGTCGGCTTAAAGTTTTCAGTTATTCAGGATTCTTCGGAGTTTACACTCAAAGCTGCTCATTCGGTATATTTCGACTTCTTTGTAGCGGTTGCTCTGGTGGCTTTAGTCATGCTCGTCTTCCTGCATAGTTTGCGCAATGCCGTAACAGTACTAATTGCGATACCCACGTCTTTACTTGTCGCCTTTATCATGATGTTTACCCTGGATTACTCATTGAATCTGATGACTTTACTGGCCATGTCACTGGTGATAGGAATCCTTGTGGATGATTCAATCGTGGTATTGGAAAATATCTATCGCCATTTGGAAATGGGCTCCGACAGGATGAAAGCCTCACTGGACGGACGTACCGAGATTGGTTTTGCCGCCATGTCTATTACCCTGGTGGATGTGGTTGTCTTTCTCCCACTCGCTTTTGTACCGGGGCTGGTAGGTAGCCTGGTGAAGGAGTTCTCATTGGTAATCGTTATTTCCACATTGTCCAGTTTAATGGTTTCTTTCACGCTTACCCCAATGATCTCTTCCCGTTTTTCAAAACTGACGCACCTGGATGGAAAAAGCATCTTTTCCAGATTTGCTCTTTTCTTTGAAAAACAAATTGATTCTTTGACAAGGTTATATGAACGGGTTTTAGATTGGGCTTTAAAAAACAAATGGAAAACGATTGGTATTTGCGGTGCTTTTCTTATAGCATCTCTCAGTTTGATGTTTACCGGATATGTCGGTAGTGAGTTTGTGCCGACTGCCGACAAAGGAGAGCTTTCCTTATTGATAACCGCACCTCCCGGAACACGGCTCAATGAGATGGACAGAATAGTTGAATCTATAGAAAAACGGATTAAAAAAGTTCCTGAGGTAACAAAGCAGTTCACTTTGGTCGGTTATCAGAGCGACGGATTTAACGAAAACAAGGGCGGTAATGTTGCCAGCATAAATATTTCCTTAGTAGAGGCAAAAGACCGGAAAAAAAGCCTTTCTCAAATCAGCAGGGAATTAAAGCGGATTGCTTTATTAGAGTCCGGGGTAAAAGTCGATGTGTCCACAGTCGGATTATTCGGGACCAATGCCGCACCGATACAGCTTTTGTTATATGGACAGAACAGAGACTCCGTTATTTCTACGGCACGTCGGTTATTGGACGATGTAAGGAAGATCGATGGAATTGTGACCCCAAAGCTGTCCGTGGAAGAATCAAAACCGTCACTTCAGGTAAACATAGACAGAAAGAAACTAGGAGACTTGGGCCTGACGGTTGAAGGAATCAGCAGTGCTTTGCGTATTGCGATAAATGGTTCCGATGATATGAAATTCAGTAAGGATGGCACAGATATAGATATGCAAATCTCATTACGGGAGAAGGACAGGGCTAACATCTCCGATCTGGAAAATTTCCCGTTTGTCAACAGCTCGGGACAATCCGTATATTTAAAGCAATTTGCAGAAGTGAAACTCTCCACAGCACCTTCCGTGTTGGAAAGACGTAATAAGCAATCTTCCGTTATGCTGATGGCTAAAGTTGCCGGCAGGCCGACAGGCGATGTCGGGGAAGACATCAAAGCCATGGTAAAAAGTAATCCTTTGCCATCTTCGGTGTTTCTTTCGTACGAAGGAGACCTGGATATGCAGGATGATGCTTTTGGAAGCCTTGCTGTTGCTTTGATCATGTCATTGATCCTGATTTATTTGATCATGGTTGCCCTGTATAACAATTGGGCTTACCCCTTTGTGGTACTGTTTTCCATACCTGTGGGAGCGGGAGGTTCCATTCTCGCTTTAGCACTGGCAGGGAGATCCATGAATATTTTTTCCATATTCGGATTGATCATGATGATGGGGCTTGTTGCAAAGAATGCAATCCTTTTAGTCGATAGGGCCAATGACAGGTTAGCCGAAGGTGAACCTTTGCATGAAGCATTGATCGATGCGGGAAAAACCCGGTTAAGACCGATTCTGATGACCACACTCGCGATGGTGATCGGGATGTTGCCACTCGCCCTGTCAAAGGGAGCCTCAGCTGAGATGATCAGCAGTCTGGCATGGGTACTTATCGGAGGGCTTACGAGTTCCATGTTCCTTACATTGGTACTGGTTCCGGTAGTTCACTATGGCATTACAAAATTGATACAAAAAACAAGAAAAAGAAAAGGAAATGAGACGGAATAAAGCAATATTTATCATTCTTATACTCCTGTTTGGCAGTATACAGCTAAAAGCCCAAATGAATGCGGCGAAGGAAGATTTAGTCATCCCCTTATCTATAGAACAGGCTGTCGATTTAGGCTTATCCCAAAACAGGACGATCAAAGCCACGGAGCTATCGACATTGAAATCACAATATGCAACGAAGGAAATCCAGGCAGACCGTTATCCCCAGGTTAATGCGACAACCTCTTATGTCCGCAATATCAAACCGACTGTTTTTTATTTTCCAAAAGTAGGGATTTCGCCTACGGGAGAACTGGCCGTTAACAACAACGAGATGATGAGCGTCAACGCATCATCGAAAAACCACTTTAATGGTATTATCGACCTTCATCTTCCCCTATTCAATCCCGAATTGAATGAAGGCATAAAACTCTCCAAACTCAATACGGAACTGTCAAAAGCCAATAGGGAAGTTGCAAAATGGGAACTGGCTGATGAAATACGCAAAGCATATTATAATGTACTGTTGGCTGAACTCAATAAAGAACTGGTTGAGAGAGCCATTTCAAGAGCGGAACAAACCTTGAACGACACCCGGGTTCTATATAAAAATGGAGTCGTATTAGTCTCCGATACACTGAATGTTTATATCAACGTACAAGGCCAAAAATCCAACTTATTTATGGTGGATAACCAGATTATACAGGCGATGAATTACCTGAAAGACTTAATGGGGATTTCCCTGGCTAGTGAATTGATCTTAATTGATGCCATTGATGAAGACTACCTATCGGGACAAATATTGGCGGGACAATCCATTCCTTCCTTTTCAGACCGTCCGGATATCAGGCAGAATATATCCCATCAGAGCCTTGCAAAAAAACAGATTGATCTGGACAAAAGCAGAAGGCTGCCTTCTCTGGATTTTATCAGTCAATATCAGATACAGGCTCAATCGGATAACTTTAAGTTCCGTCAATACGATTGGCCCCAAAGCTTTTTTGTCGGCATACAACTGAATATTCCTATTTTCAATGGATTTAAGCATGACCGTAGAGCCAAACAGTCGTTTATTGCATTACAGGAATTAAAAATTGCAGAGGAACAACTAGCCAGCAGGGCTTTGCTGGAATATAAAAATGCAGACGGAGATTTTATGGCATCCTTTTCCAAAATACGTATAAACAAGGATATCGTTCAAGCAGCAGAAAAAAGCTTGGAGTTGGTCAATGAACGTTATAAAAAAGGAATCGGTCGTTATCAGGATGTACTAGACGGACAGTTTAACCTTATACAAGCCAATAATGCGTATAATAAAGCTGTTTATGATGCTTATATCGCATTAGCTGCTAAGAAAAAGGCACTTGGCATTATACGATAAACCGGAATCATTCATTCAATAACTACCATAATAATAAAAAAATGACAAAAAGAAACGTAATACTATTAACAATTGCAGGATTTTCTTTTATAGCGTGTCAAAATACCCAAAAACCAGAAAAGGAGAACACCTTGAAACAGGCTGTAAAACCAACAGGATCTGTGTTAAATGCCAAAGATGTGGATTTTACTTTAGCTAAAAATTACTTCGTAAATAACACTGTAACAAAATTGGAGAATCCTAAAATAGAAACACAGGAACAGTTTGATGAAATTTTTGGAACGGCAGCACACATGGGAAATGATGGAAAGCCTACCGTTATTGATTTTTCCAAGCAAAATGTATTGGCTGTTGTGCTACCGGAAACAGACAGGCAGACAGAAATTTATCCTGTAAGTTTACAGAAAGACGAAAAGGGTGAAATTCTATTGACTTATGAAGTAAAGGTTGGCCAAAAACAAACCTATACCATAAGACCCAATTTTGCTGTTATTATTGACAAATCAGAAAAAGGTAATATCAGGTTAAATGAAATAAAACAGTTACAATAATTTACAAAAACAATATAACATGAAAAATTTATTTTTAAGCCTGGTGCTTTTGTTTATATCATCCTTGGCTTATGCCCAAGACATAACAGGTAAATGGATGACAGAGGACGGCGAGGCCGTTGTAGAGATTTACCAGTCGGGAGATAAGCTCAATGGAAAGATTGTCTGGTTGAAGAATGCCAATGATACGAATGGAAAACCGCTTATAGACCATGAGAATCCCGATAAATCCAAACGCACCAGAACACTTATCGGCCTGCTTATGTTAATGGATTTTAAACAGAACAATGCGAAATGGGAAGGTGGTAAAATTTATGATCCATCGGAAGGGAAAACCTATAAATGCAGTATCTGGCTGGAAAAAGGCAAACTGAAAGTCCGGGGGTATATCGGGATGTTCTACCAGACCCAGACGTGGACCCGAAAAACAGATGGATGATGTAATTGTCACCGCCTTATCACGTCCGGGTCAATAATAATTTCTACATTCGTAACTGTTATGATATTAAAAAATATAGGATTTAAGTTTATCGGATATTTTATCATTGGAATAGTATTTTATCTGATTCTGCTTTTCATCAATCCATGGGATTATGAATTGACTCCCAGCTTATTTATCGAAATGTCAGGAGAATTATTCGTTACCTGGCTAGGGGTGATACTGATCATGGAGTCGGGATTTATTATTACAAAAAAACTGGATGAATATTTCCCATGGCGCTCTTCGATAGTAAAGCGAATTTTAGTCCAGCTCTCTGTTCAAATCGTTTTGGTAAGCCTTATATTCTTTATCTTGAAATTGTTAATGCCCTATCTGTTTACAGATACGACCGCATTCAGGCAATCTTTTGCAACAGGAGTTATTTTATCCCTGCTATTATCGACAATATTTACAGCCGGATCATTTTTTATACAATGGAATGAAGCTACAATCAGGGCTGCAAAATATGAAAAAAAGGTTGCCCAGGCAGAACTTGAACATTTGAAAAGGCAAATAAATCCGCATTTCCTATTTAATAATTTCAGTACATTGGCTTCCCTGATTGAAGAAGATCCACAGTTGGCAGTCGAATATGTACAACGGCTGTCTATTATTTACCGCCATGTACTAAAAGATGAAGAGTTGCATATTGTTCCATTACATGATGAATTGGATTTTATCAACTCCTATCTCTTCCTTTATAAGATGAGATATCAGGAAAGCCTCATCGTAACGGTTGATATCCCCGAGGACCTCATGCAAAAAGGAATAGCTACGGCCACGATGCAATTATTAGTAGAGAATGCCATTAAGCACAATTCGATAAGCAGGCAAAATCCATTAAAGATAGAGATTTTCACCGAAGATAATTTTATCGTTATAAGAAATAATGTCAATCCCATTATTAATCCTGTGGATAGTACCGGAATCGGTCTTCGCAATATATCCTATAGATATAATCTTCTAAGTAAGAAATCTATAAAGATAGAACACAGTGAGCATACTTTCCTTGTTAAAGTTCCATTATTAGATTGATTAACATGATAAAAGCAGTAATTATAGAAGATGAACCGTTAACAGCCAATCGCCTGAAAAGGCTGATAGGGAAAGTGCGGGAAGATATAGAAATAGTGGCTCTTTTACAAACAGTTAAAGAAACGCTGGAATGGTTAACCTCTAATGATGAGCCTGATCTGTATTTTATGGATATTCAGTTATCTGACGGTCTGAGTTTTGATATATTTTCGGCATTCAAAATCACAAAGCCCGTAATATTTACGACAGCTTATGATGAATATGCCATAAAAGCTTTTAAAGCCAATGGCATTGATTATTTACTCAAACCGATTGCCCTTGATGATATTGAAAAAAGTCTGGCCAGGTATAGACAATATCACCCTGTTTCTCCAGTCCCTGACATAGAGGATATCCTCCGGAAAGTATCCCAAAAGCAACCTGTGTATAAGGCTAATTTTCTGGTAGAATGGCGTGACCAGTTATTATCTGTTCCTGAAACAGATATAGCCTATTTCCACTTGTCAAACAAAATAACATACCTTGTTACGGCAGATAAAAAGTTCGTTATCTCATCTACTCTGGATTATCTGGAAAAAGAAATCAATCCTCACCTCTTTATTCGGATTAACCGCCAACTTATTATTTCCCGAAAATGTATAAAAAATATACACGTGTACTTTGGAAATCGTCTGAAGCTTTATTTGTTCCCGGCTCCGGAAGAGGAGGTGATTGTAAGCAGGGAGCGGGTGTCGGAAATAAAAATATGGTTAGATAGCTAAAATGCTATTTATATACCCTTTATCTCTGTTTAGATAATCTAAATATCATTTATGAATCCATTTTGTTTTCATTCGAAAAATCGAATGTATATTAATCTTTTGTGCCTTTTTACAGCGGTACTATCCGCTGATTGTTTTGCGCAGGCTGACTCTATCAAAAGCAAACAGGTTAAAAATCCTGTTATTTATGAGATGGAGTTAGACAATGGAGGAATCGTGAAACAAAAGGGTGTGGGAAGCATTGCTTATAAAAATGCTTATTACCAGGGTATTCATCTAAGAATCGGTTGGAAACAATTAGGTACGAATGATAAATACAACCAGCTTTATAACAATCCAGTCTATGGAATAGGTTTGTATTTGGCGACATTGAATAAATCATCAATCGGCAATCCATATACTCTATACGGGTTTGTACAAGTACCCCTAAAGCATGAGCTGAATAGTAAATGGTCATACGATTACCGTATAGCCTTGGGTTTATCCGGAGATTTTAATCCGTTTGATAAAGTAAAGAATCCCACCAATAAGGTTATCGGCTCTGAAGATAATGTTTACATTGGCTTCGGGTTCAGGGTACAATATAAACTGCATCCCAACTGGAAAATGGGAATGGGGTTGTCATTCCATCATTTTTCAAATGGTGCGCTGGCATTACCGAATAAAGGAATAAACCTCATGCCCTTATCCTTATCGCTGAGTTACCAGCCTCAGAAAGATATACCGGTTCACAAAAATCTTCCTATAAAATCCTATAGCAGAAAGTGGATGTATCATTTTAATTATGGAATGGGATTTAAGCAACTTCACGAAGACCTAAGCAAGCGATATCTTAAAATTTCTCTTGGTTTTTATGCAAGCAGGCACATATCTCATAAATGGAGAATCGGTGGAGGCTTGGATATTTTTTATGCTGCATCCGGCAATAAAAAAGAGATTGCTGACGATAAAGCAGGAAGAATAAGTTCCATATTTTCCGGTGGCCCCTCTTTTTATCTTGTCCATATATTGAATGAACGCCTGATTCTGAATGGTAACATCGGCTGTTATATTCACAAACAGAACTTCAATGGAGAGATAAACAGATTCTTCCTGCGCGCGGGGATCAGGTATTATGTGTATAAGAATCTGAATACCGGCCTTTCAATCAAAGCCCATATGGGCAAAGCTGATTTTATAGAATGGTCATTAGGATATACGATTAACAAGTAGAAACTCTGCTTAAAGCAAACAATCCGCTTTATTATGAAGCTTAAAATAAATTTACGATGAGCTCCTGTCAATTTAAACTCATTCTTTCAGAAAATATTAGCTGAGAAAATAAGAGGTTGTATTATTTAAAATCAATTATTATCAATCCATCCGCTATATAGCTTAGCGATTTTGGATTACTAAATCCCATTACTGATTAAAAAATGAAACAAATATTGCAAATGATTATCTATAAAGGTATTTATGTTATTGCTTATACCGTGAGCCTAATACCTATGGTATTCCTGTATGCAATGGCTTCCGTCGCTTTTTTTGTTATTTACAATATTATTGGTTACAGGAAGGCTGTGGTAATCCAAAACATGGCACGCTCCTTTCCCGATAAATCGTATGGGGAGATTCACTGTATAATGAAAAAATTTTATACGTGTTTTACTGCCTATTTTGCTGAAATCATAAAAAGCATATCCATCCCTGCAAAAGAACTTGATAAGAAAATAATTTTTGAAAACCTGGAACTTATAGACAGGTATATAAATACAGGACGAAACGTTATTGTCTGTCTGGGGCATTGTGCTAATTGGGAGATGCCTAATTTTATAGCCTGCAAACTTCCCTACAATATGTATGCAGTATATAAGCCTCTACGGTCAATAATAATAAACAGGCTGATGATCAAAATTCGATCCCGTTTTGGCGTAAAACTGATATCTCATAAATCAATTGTGCGCCACATCCTGACTCAAAAGTCATCACCTGCCGTTTACTTTTTTCTGGCAGACCAATGTCCCCGAATAAAAGATGACAAATACAAATTCGATTTCCTGAACCAGGAGACATATGTTTTTTCAGGTATGGAAAAGCTGTCACGAATTAGTCGATCATCTGTAATTTATTTACATATCCAACAACTATCGAAAGGAAATTATAAAGTAAGATGTATGCCTATATGTTCTGAAACGGAGTCTATGAATGAAGGGGAAATATCTCTAAGATACATAAACTTACTAGCTGAAAATATCAATCAAGAGCCATACGGCTGGTTATGGACACATAAACGATGGAAAAAATAAAAAGATGATGTACTTTTTTTTAATACCATTAATAGCAATAATATTGCTATTAATTGCCTGGCTAATTATTCTGTTAGTTTTCTTAAGAGTATTTAGTGACGACGACGAATGATAATATGGCACAGCCCGCAGAGTTTATATATTTAGTAAACTATAATTAAATGATTAACTTTTTGTTTAAAATCATATTACGTATAATGTAACCTATTTCAAATGAGATCTCAATATATTAAAATAATAAGTACCATCTTGGTATATTCCGGGATTTTCTCTTTCGATTTACAGGCACAGATTCCTGTGGATTCAACAGCTGTTGACAATAAGTTAGATACACTCAGAAAGAAAGATGTTTTTGATGTCATCGAGGGCTTATTTGATATAAAAAAGCAGGAGGCTAAGGATACAACGGACAGGAAATTTAATTTTTCTGTTTTGCCATTTACAACTGAAGTCCCTGGTGGTGGAAATATCCTAGTAACATCACTATCCGCAAGTTTTTATTTAGGAAATCGAAAGAATACCAACCAATCTGAAGTTTGGCTTGAACCATATATCGATTTTGAAAATAGATATGGCATTTCAGTTCGTTCTTATATCTGGTTAAAACAAAATACGTGGGCTCTACGTGGCGATATGAGGATCTATAACTACCCGGAGTATACCTGGGGACTAGGAAAATCAAATTCTTATGAGAATAAATTACTCGTAGATAGGTCTTATCTGCGTATTTATCAACATTTTTTACGGCGGGTTTCTCCCGGCTTACTCGTTGGCTTAGGTTATAATTTAGATGTACACTCAAATGTTCATACGGATTCTTCAGATAAGACGCTCGCAGAATACACAAACTATCATTATGGGACTGAAAACTATGTACGAAGTATTTCTTCCGGCATAAACTTTAACCTTCTATATGATACGCGAGGAAATTCTATTAATCCGTCGAAAGGTGATTATATAAATTTAGAGTATAGAAATAATTTAAAATTCTTGGGTAGTGACCGTTGGTGGCATTCTTTATATTTTGATGTGCGGAAATATTACAGATTACGTAATTCTTCGAGAAATCAAAATCTAATTGCATTATGGAGTTATTTTTGGACGACATTTAATTCCAGCCCTCCTTATTTTGATCTGCCATCCATCGGATGGGATAGTTTCAATAGTTCAGGTCGAGGGTTTCAGCAAGGGAGATTCCGATCAAAGTCTTTATTTTATTCAGAAGCGGAGTATAGGAGGGATATTACTAGAGATGGACTTCTCGGATTTGTTTTATTTGTTAACATCAATAGTTTGAATGGCCCAAAAAGTAAACTATTTTCCAATTGGAACCTTGGAGCAGGAGGGGGGCTTCGAATTAAGGTTGATAGAGAGTCCGGAACTAATATTTCTTTAGACTACGCCGTAAGCCGTGATTATTGTGGTCCATATTTTACATTGGGAGAATATTTTTAGTAATAATAACAGATAATTTTTTAAATTATCATACAGTTCTATTCACTCTCAATATATAGACCTCAAATATAATTAAAAATGGATGTTTCTTACCAATTGGAAATTGCTGAACGAACGTGTACAATTTCTATTCGTCTTATTTTAGATATAATTTTCTTCTAAGATGGTCAAATCTCATTCGTTTTTTAATTAGAAAAGTCTACAGAAACTCTATTAACATGTTGATAATTCCGTTTGTAAATCTCTATATTTATAATAGTTTTGATTATTTTTATGGTGTAACAATCTAAAATCTAATTATGTATAGTTTATTCCCAGACGAACACGTATATATTGATTTTTCCGTCAAGATTTCTATTCCAGTCGGAAAAAACAAAAAGAGCTACTATATCGGTAAAGAAAAAGGCATCCTTAAAAAGTATATAGGCGAAGACTTTCTAGGCTATGAGTTTCGTTCGATGAATGGATTTGTTGAACCACATGAACCGCAGGAATAGCAACCGGATAGCACAAGGAAATCCATCAAGATACGAGAAAGGTGGAGACGATGAATTACTTATAATCCAAAATATGTTGCTTTCTAATTATTGCGATATTGAGTTTCATATATATGTTGTTCAGCCAGGGATAGAGAAGAATAAATTGGCTAATAGTTCGGAGTTACTATCATTACTTGGTGCAACCGATTTACTTTTAAAGAGAACGGGAAACGAATTTTCTATAATCACGAATGAATAATTGGCTACGGCTGATAATAATAAAATTATTTGTCAATTATGTAAACACGGTCAAAGCCACTAAAATAAGTTATACTGAATAAATATTCAATCATCTTTTTTTCAATTCTTTGTACTCTTAAAGATTAAAATATTGCAGTGTGCTATGAAAGATAAATGTTACCTTATAAAAAGCATCTCTCCCTATATCAGAAGAGGGGATACATTAGAACTTGTCAATAAGTACCTCTATGTATCTATAAATGAGGATTGGGAATACGCTCCCAATATTGAACTTAGTTATAGTGAGGAATATAAATCAGAAGTAACTTTAGCTAGTGAATATGTGAAGGTGAAACGTATCATTCCCGAAATATTCGATTCATACTATACAAGTACAATTCGTAAATTGAGTGAATCTTTTTCAGAAAATGGAGAGTATTACTTTAAATACAGCATAAAAGCCTGTAAATTATATCTTTTTACAGATTCTAAGCACGTAACTATAGATATTAACAATGATATAGATAATTTTTATTGTAATTTTTCCCGATATAGTGGAATTCGAGGACGAAATACAGCAAGGAAAGAATTAGATACTTTGCCGGAAGAGGTGATGAGGCAACTCTTCAATTTAACAATAGAATTATTGCATGATCCGCAAAATCTCAAGAATTTGAAAGACGAATATTACAAGCAATTAAGTTTGTTAATAGAAAATAGAGAACCTATTAAAGGTCTTATTCTAAATGCTGATATTGCGTTTAATGAAGTACGAATACAGATTATTGATAGAATAGAATCTATTGAAAATAGGATGATTAATTTTGATGATACATTAGAAAACCGAAATGAATTAAGAGGAGAGCTGAAAGGTTTAAAATATTGTCTTAAAATTCTTGATAGTAATAGATAGTATATGCTCTAATTAATATTTTTGAGGTGAAAAGGTGCTAAATAAAGATTGAAATAGAAGTGGATAAATATTACTTTTTTTGCTATCTTTGAATCTAGAGATGAAGCAGACAATTCATAGACAATAGCTGCTTAAAATGCTGTAAAAAAAGCGTTGCTAATTCGTAACCGACAGCTTCTTTGAAATTATAAAACACTGTATAGTAAGACATAGAAAGAAAGGTTCACCAACCTCTCTCTCCGCTGAAAGCCTAAGACAAAAGGCGACAAAAAACAGACAAACCGTTCAAATTCAAAGATTTGAGCGGTTTTTTATTTCTTTTTGTCTGGGTGTAAAAGTAAAAAATAGCCCCGAAAAGACACTTTTCGTACCCCCAAAGCGAATTTCCCCATAGGGGGTACGATTTGTCGGAAAATGGCTGATGGCTGTCCTGATTTGTCCGGTCTGTATTGAACTCAATTTGAGATAATTAAAATACGTTTGTAATTTAAAAATTGAGTTTATGAAAAGTACATTCCGAGTACTCTTTTCCTAAAAAGGGACAAGAAAAAAGCGGATGGGAATTGCCCCGTCATGTGTAGAATTACTGTCAATGGTGATGAATCCCGGTTTAATACGAAAATCTATCTACATCCCGACCATTGGGATGTAAAGGCAAATAAGGTAGTAGGAAGCACCGTTGAGAGCAGACGGCAGAACAGTTTACTGGACGATGTTAAGGCTTCTCTACATCGAATATACCATGATATGCAACGGTTCGATGTCGTTACTTCCGAGAAAATTAAGAATGAATTTTTAGGCTTTAATGAAAGTCACGATATGCTGCTCGATTTATTCGACAGGCATAATAATGATGTAAAGGCTTTGGTCGGTATCTCCAAATCGGCTGCCACTTATCAGAAATACGAAGTCACCCGGAAGCATCTTGCTAATTTCATCCAATCCAAGTATAGGCTTTCGGATATTGCTTTGAAGTCCATTAATAATATGTTTATTAACGACTTCGAGGTGTATTTGTTGAGTACTGCAAAATGCAGCCATAACACGATGGCGAAGTTCATGCAGTTTTTCAAACGCATAATTCTTATTGCCCGAAATAACGGATTGATACAGGGCGACCCGTTTGCAAGCTATAAAATCCAAATCAAGAAAGTAGACCGGGGTTATCTGACCGAAGAGGAAATCGACAAACTCCTGAAAAAGAAATTCAGCACAGAACGGCTTGAACACGTAAGGGATATTTTTGTGTTTTCATGTTTCAGTGGTCTTGCGTACATAGATGTAAAGAACCTTACTCAAGACAATATCCGTACTTCATTTGATGGGAACTTATCGATAATGACAAAACGGCAAAAGACGGATATAGCCGTGAATGTTCCCTTGATGAAGATTCCACAGATGATTTTGGAGAAGTATAAAGGCAAGCTGCCTAACGGGATGCTTCTGCCCGTATTGAGTAATCAAAAGGTAAATGCTTATCTCAAAGAAATAGGCGACTTGTGTGGTATAAATAAGAATCTTACATTCCATCTT